>NZ_RKHO01000001.1:0-1353336 GCF_003752505.1 Nocardioides aurantiacus
ATCACGCGGGAGTACGTCGACGTGATGCGCGCCAACGGCGCGGAGATCCGGACCCTCGACGAGTTCTTCAACCGGCTGATCGTCATCGACCGTCGGATGGCGATGGTGCCGGGCGCGACGCCTGACTCGGCCGTGGTGGTCCACGACCCGCACCTGGTGTCCTACCTGGCCGACATCTTCGAGCGCTCCTGGGAGCGCGGCCGCGACTACGTCGTGACCAGCAGCGTCACCGAGACCCAGATCGCCTCGGAGGTGCGACAGATGACGGTGCGCATGCTGACCGAGGGCCACTCCGACTCGGCCAGCGCCAAGCGGGTGGGGGTCAGCACGCGCACCTATGCGTCGTACGTCGCCACGCTGAAGCAGGAGTACGGGGTGCAGACCCGCTTCCAGCTCGGCTTGGCGATGGGACGTGAGCAGGATCCGGAGTCGGCCCCCGAGGCGTGACCGGCTCATGACCTGCTCGACCCGCCGGCCCCCGAGGGCCGACGGGACGTGTCAGGGGGAGGTCACTCCCAGGCGGTGTCCGAGAGCTGCGACGCGGCGGCGGACTGGGGTGCGGCCTGCGCGGGGGCGACACCGACGGTGACGACACCGAGGGTGAGCAGCGCGGCGGCGAGGGGCTTGGCGATCCTGGAGAGGTTCATGAGCTGACTTCCTTCGTCTCGGGGCATGGTGAGCCTGCCCCGAACCGGGTCGTCCCAACAGTCTGCAGAACCGCATGAGTGTGCATTGCACGATCGTGCAGAAGTTCGGCCCCGTGCGACGGGGCGTCCGGACGTCCACAGAAGCAGGACCGCCCCGGACCCGCAAGGGTCCGGGGCGGTGAGCCGGCGGAGGTGGCGGGATTTGAACCCGCGAGAGGGTTCAACCCTCAACCCGCTTAGCAGGCGGGCGCCATAGGCCACTAGGCGACACCTCCCGACAGCAGGGCACAGGCTACCCATGCGGTCGGGCGCGCGGCGAATCGGGCCGGACGAGGGGGCCGCGGGGTGCTGCCGGGCGGGCTCAGCGCAGCCGGCGGTAGCCGTGGCTGCGGTCCAGGCAGGCCGAGAACAGCGCGGTCAGCTCCTCGGGATCGCCCTCGACGACGTCGACCGGCAGCGTCGTCGTACCCCCGTCGCGCAGGCGTACGACGAGGCACCGCACCCCGTCGAGCGTGGTGGTGCGCAGGTCGAGGACGTCGGTCCAGCGGGCCGAGCGGGTGCGGGCGCTGCGCAGCGCGCGGACGCGGTAGCCGTCGGCGTCGAGCCGCACCACCCAGTGGCGCGGGCCGAGGAGGAGGAGCAGCACCACGACGCCGGTCGTGGCGAGCGCGACCACCCCGGTGACCACGGCGGCCGGGAGCCCGACGACGCCGGCCAGGACGAGCAGCACCACGACCACGAGCCCGGTCGCCAGCAGCCCGGACCCGAGCAGCCGGGCCCGCAGCGCGGGCGCGAGGGCGCGGGTGACCGGGTGGTCGGGGGCGGTGACGGGGGCGGGCTGGTCGGACGACACCCGATGATTGAACCCGGCACGGGTGTCCACGTCGAATCCACCCTTGTCGAGCGCGGCGCCGCGGAGGGACACTCGGCACCCGGCCCCACCGCCCGAGGGGCCCGGCTCGCGGAAGGACGTGCGCGATGGCCCCCCTGGACAACGCCGTGCGAGAGCTGCGGCAGATCCTCGCCTCCGACCCGTCGTCGCCCGAGTGGCGCTGGCACGTGCGGGTGCGGCTGCAGTCGGTGCAGCAGGCGCTGGCGCCGCTGGCCCCGCCCGCACCCCCCTCGCCCTCCTCACCGGCCGCCTGCGCCGACTCCGACGCCTGGCTCTCCCCACGCGTCGAGGGCGCCGACCGCCGGACCGTGCAGCTGCGCGCCCGCGTGGGCGTGGTCGCCTCGGGCGTCCTCGACCGGCTCGACGCCGCCACGATCGAGCGCGAGGTGCGGCGTCTGCTGCGCGACCTCGAGCACCTGCTCCAGCGCGACCACGACCTGGTCTACGACTCGGTCTCGCTCGACCTGGGCGGGTCGGAGTAGCGCCGGTCGTTCCGGCTGCTGCTGGCAGAGGGGGCGGGATTCGAACCCGCGGTAGGTCTCCCTACGACCGCTTTCAAGGCGGTTCCGATAGGCCACTCCGGCACCCCTCCGCGGTCCCGGGGACCGCGCGGCGATCCTATGCGGCCCGGCGCCCGCTCACATCCGGCGGTTGGCGAGCGAGGGGTTGGTCCGGCGTACGTCGGCGACGGCCTCGCGCGTGAGCACCGCGTCGAGCTCGGTGTGCTCCTCCTCGCCCGCCTCGACCACCACGTCGCCGGTCGGCGCGACGACAAGGGAGTGGCCGGAGTAGCGCGGCCCGGGCTGGCCAACGCCGACGACCCAGACGGTGTTCTCGATGGCGCGGGCGCGCAGCAGGGTGCGCCAGTGCTCGACCTTGCGCTCGCCGGCGACCCAGGCCGCCGGCACGAGCAGCGCCTCGGCGCCGCGCTGGGCCAGGGTGCGCGCCAGCTCGGGGAACCGCAGGTCGTAGCAGGTCATCAGCCCCACCGGGAACCCCGCGACGTCGGTCACCGCGGGCTCGACCGGGCCCGGCGAGATGGTGCGTGACTCGGTGTAGCCGAAGGAGTCGTAGAGGTGGATCTTGCGGTACGCCGTCACCTCGGCGTCCGCGACCGCGCCGCTGAGCACCAGCGTGTTGAGCGGACGCTCCGGGTCGTCGGCCGCCTCGAACATGCCGGCCAGCACGGCGGTGCCCGACCCGGCCAGGTCGGCGACCGCGCTCGCGAAGGGGCCGGTCAGCGGCTCGGCGTACGGGCCCAGGGCGGAGCCTGCCTCGCCGAAGTCGCGGGCGAACGCCTCGGGCAGCACGACGAGGTCGGGGCGGGGGTCGGAGTCGGCGGCGCGGCGTACGACGTCGTGGAGGGTGGTCAGGTTGTCGGCCGGCTCCAGGGCCGAGGCGCGCTGCACGAGCCGGACCCGCAGCGTCTCTCCGGTGCTCATGGCTCCCACCCTGCCAGCCCCCGCCGTCGTCGGCGAGGCAGACTGCGCGGGTGCCTGCGCCGCGACCCCCCGCCGCCGCCTCCACCGGCGCCGCCGCCACGGCCACCGCCGCGGTCGTGCTGACCGGCGGCACGGGCGGGCGCCTGGGCGGGGCCGACAAGGCCGGTCTGGCCCTGGGCGGTCGCAGCTTCCTCTCCCGCGCGCTCGAGGCCGTCGCGGGGCTGCAGGTCGTGGTCGTCGGCGACCCGGTCGAGGCGGTCCGGACCGTCCGCGAGTCGCCTCCCGGCGGTGGGCCGGCGGCCGGGCTGCTGGCGGGGCTCGACGCGCTCGGGCCCGACGTGGCGTCGGTGGTGGTGCTCGCCGTGGACATGCCGCTGGTGACGGCCACGACGGTGGCGCGGCTGCGGGCGGCGTACGAGCGCGAGGGCGGGGACGGGGCGCTGCTGGTCGACGCCGACGGACGGGCGCAGTACCTCTGCGGCGTCTACCGCGTCGCCGCGCTCCGGGCCGCCGCGCCGCCGTCGGGCGAGCGGCACGGGCTGCCGGTGCGCCGGCTGCTGGCCCCCCTGGCGCTCGTCGAGCTGCCGGCCGAGGGCGGTGAGGCGCACGACGTCGACGAGTGGCCCGACCTCGACGGGCTCGACGGGCTCGACGGCTAGCGAGCCGACCGAGCGGGCGGACGGCCGGGGCTCGACGCCTAGGCTCGATCCATGCGCGCAGTCACCGCCCCCGAGCCCGGAGGGCCCGACGCCCTCGTCGTCTCCGAGCACCCCGACCCGACGGCCGGTCCCGGCGAGGTCGTCATCGACGTCGTCGCCACCGCGGTCAACCGCGCGGACACGTTGCAGCGGCAGGGGTTCTACCCGCCGCCGAAGGGGGCCTCCGACGTGCTGGGCCTGGAGTGCTCGGGCCGCATCAGCGAGGTCGGCGCCGGGGTCGAGGGGTTCGCCGTCGGCGACGAGGTGTGCGCGCTGCTCGCGGGCGGGGGGTACGCCGAGAAGGTCGCCGTCCCCGCCGGTCAGGTGATGCCCGTGCCGAGCGGGATCGACCTCGTGACCGCCGCCGCCATCCCCGAGGTGGCGTGCACGGTGTGGTCCAACGTCTTCATGGTCGCCCACCTCGGCCCCGACGAGACGCTGCTCGTCCACGGCGGCGCGGGCGGCATCGGCAACGTCGCGATCCAGCTGGCCAAGGCGCTGGGCGCCCGGGTGCTCACCACCGCGGGCACGGCCGAGAAGCGGGCGTTCTGCGAGTCGATCGGCGCGGACCGGGCGATCGACTACCACGAGGAGGACTTCGTGGCGGTCGCCAAGGAGGAGGGCGGCGTCGACGTCATCCTCGACAACATGGGGGCCTCCTACCTCGACCGCAACGTCTCCGCGCTGGCCACCGAGGGCCGGCTCGTGGTGATCGGCATGCAGGGCGGCAGCAAGGGCGAGCTCGACCTCGGCAAGCTGCTCTCCAAGCGCGGCGCCGTCATCGCCACCTCGCTGCGCGCCCGCCCGACCGAGGAGAAGGCCGCGATCTGCGCCGCCGTCGTCGAGCACGTCTGGCCCCTGGTCAGCGAGGGCAAGGTGCGCACCACCGTCCACGAGACCGTCCCCCTCGACGAGGTCGCCCGCGCCCACGAGCTGATGGGCTCCGGCTCCCACACCGGCAAGATCGTGCTGCAGATCGGCTCGTGAGGGGCGGGCCGGCCGGGCGCGACGTGGGCGTGGGCGGCCGCGGCCGCGGCCGCGGGCTGAGGTGCATGTAACGCGGGGTTATTGCATGTGAGGGACCCACGGAACGGGTGTACGGCTGGTGCAACACCGCGTTACATGGCGGGGTTGCGGTCTGGTGGCGGCGTCGGGGGCACGCCCGCGTGCGCCGGCGGGCTGCGTCATACGAGCTGGTCGTCGGGACGCGGGCTGCGTCGTACGACGTGGTCGCCCCGACGACGAGGACGTATGACGGGACCCGGGACGTCATACGAGCTGGTCGCCCCGACGACGAGGACGTATGACGGGACCCGGGACGTCATACGAGCTGGTCGCCCCGACGACGAGGACGTATGACGCACCAGGCGGCGGCGACCCACCAGCAGGCACCAGCAGGCACCAGGAGACACCAGCAGACGTCTGCCAGCGCACCCGGGCGGCCTGTCGGACCCCCTCGGTACGCTCGAGCGCATGTCGACACAGGACTCCGAGCACGTGATGGTCATCGGTCCGGACGGGCAGCCGGTCGCGGTGCCGGCCTCCGCGCTGACCGAGCTCGGCGAGCCGGGGCACGACGGCGAGGCCCGGCACGACGGCGACGACCGGGACGACGCCGGGGAGCGCAACCTGACCGACCTGGTCGAGCAGCCCGCCAAGGTGATGCGGATCGGTCGCATGGTGCAGCAGCTGCTCGAGGAGGTGAAGGCCGCGCCGGTCGACGAGCCGGGCCGCAAGCGCCTCGCGCAGGTCGTGCACACCTCGATCGCCGAGCTCAAGGACGGTCTCGCCCCGGAGCTCGACGCCGAGCTCGACCGGCTGATCCAGCCCTTCGAGGGCGACACCCCCAGCGAGTCCGAGCTGCGCATCGCGCAGGCGCAGCTGGTGGGGTGGCTCGAGGGTCTGTTCCACGGCATCCAGACCGCGATCTACGCCCAGCAGATGGCCGCGCGCGGCCAGCTGGAGCAGATGCGTCGCCAGCTGCCGCCCGGGTCGGTCGCGCAGGGCATGCCCGGCCAGCCGGGTCAGCCCGGGCCGCCGGGTGCTCCGGACGAGGAGCACGGCCGCGGGGGGATGTACCTCTAGTTGTGATGCCCAGCCAGGTTGTCCAACCTGCTGATGGGTGAGCGTTTCCCGATGGCCGAGTGGGGCCTGTGGTGGTTGTACTCGTGGACCCAGCCTGGCAGGGCGGCGAGTCTGGCGGATTCTGAGTTGTAGAACTTCTTGAACGCCCACCCTTCGGCCAGGGTGCGGTGGAAGCGCTCTATCTTGCCGTTGGTCTGGGGCCGGTAAGGCCGGGTCTTCTTCGGCGTGATCCCCAGCTCGGCGCAGGTGTCGCGCCACAGGTGGGACTTGTAGCAGCTGCCGTTGTCGCTGAGGACCCGTTGCACGATGACACCGCGTTCGGCGAACCAGGCGACTGCGTTGCGCAGCACTTGGGTGGCCGTTTCCTTGGTCTCATCGTCGTGGGCCTCGACGTAGGCGACGCGGGAGTGGTCATCGATCACCGTATGCAGGTAGCAGGTCCCGATCAGCGGGCCGCGGTACTTGTTGCGCGGCTTCCCAGGCGTCGCAGCGCGGTTCTTCTCGCCCTGCTGACGTCCGACGTAGCGCCAGCCGCCGCCGTCGGGGACCTTGCCGAGCTTCTTGACGTCAACGTGCAGCAGGTCGCCTGGTCGCTCGTGCTCGTAGCGTCGGATCGGCTCACCGGTGGCGCGGTCGATGTGGGTGAGCCGGTTGATCCGGCACCGCACCAGGACCGCGTGAACCGTCGAGGACGGCATCGCGAGCCGGTCACCGATCTCGACCGGCCCGAGCCGCTGCTTCCACCGAAGGTGCACGATCTTGCGCACCACCGGTGCCGGGGTCCGGTTTGGCTGACGATGCGGGGCCGAGGACCGATCGCTCATCCCGGCCGGCCCTTCGGCCCGATAGCGCTCAGCCCACTTCCTCGCGGTCTTCCACGACACGTCGTACCGCTCGGCTGCCCGCGCCGGCGGCCAACCGTGCTCGACGATCAGACGCGCCAATCGCAGCCGGGCACGTGGCGTCAGAGCAGCATTGGCATGGGTAGCGTGAGACACGAAGACCTCCTGGTCGTGGAGCGGTTCCTAGGTAGCTCCACTCCACACCGGGAGGTCTTCACTCATCCACGACATCAGACCGTGTCCTCACACGTCCTTGACCAACGTGCCTGGTCATCACATCTAGTCAGCCGACCGCGACGTCGCCGGCCAGCAGCTGCTCGATCACGGTCGCGACGCCGTCCTCGTCGTTGGTCAGCGCGACCCGGTCGGCCGCCTCGAGAGCGGCCACGTGGGCGTTGGCCATGGCGTACGACGTGCCGGCCCACCGCAGCATCGCGAGGTCGTTCGGCATGTCGCCGAAGGCCACCACCTCGCTGCGGTCGACGCCCAGGTCGGCGCACAGCAGCTCGAGGGTCGAGGCCTTGGTGACGCCGGGGGCGCTGAGCTCCAGCAGCGAGCCGGTGCTCGACCAGGTGACGGTGGCCAGCCCGTCGGTGGCAGCCACGACGTCGGCGGCGTAGTCGTCGGCGACGGCGCCCTCGCGGCGTACGAGCAGCTTGAGGACGGGGGCGTCGACCAGCTCCTCGAACGCCCCGCGCCGGGCGCCCTCGGTCAGCGGGTGTCCGGGCAGGTAGTCGGGCTCGAGGCCGAACCCGTCGACCGTCTCGACCGCCAGCATCGTGCCGGGCACCGCGGCGCGGACCGAGCGGCCGACCTGCAGCGCGGCGTCGCGCTCGATCGCGCGGACGAGGCGGGCCCGGTCGGCGTCGACGTCCCAGAGCAGGGCGCCGTTGGCGGCGATGGCCAGGCCGTGGCCGCCGACGTGGTCGAAGAGCTGTGCTGCCCACCGCAGCGGCCGTCCGGTCACGAAGACCACGTCGAGGCCGGCCGCGCGGGCGTCGGCCAGGGCGGTGACGGTGCGCGGCGAGAGCGTGCCGTCGCTGCGCAGCAGGGTGCCGTCGAGGTCGGTGGCGACCAGCCGCACCCCCGCGGGCGCGAGTCGGGGGTCGCTCACGCGAGCGGCCTGATCATGACGAGCGTGCCGTCCTCGCCGGCGCCGCGCAGCTGGGTGAAGCCGCAGCGGGCGAGGACCTTGAGGGCGGCGGAGTTCTCGGGGCGTACGCCGGCCCGCACCCGCACCCCCAACCGGTCGGTCTCGGCCAGCACCACGACGAGCGCCTCCGAGGCGGCACCGAACCCGCGGGCGTCGGCGACCAGGCCGAAGCCGACCTCGGCCTCGAGCACCTCGTCGTCGGCCGCGCTGGGCGCGCCGTAGAAGCCGACCGAGCCGATGGTGGTGCCGTCGCCGGCGCGGACCAGGTGGCGCGGCCCCCACGAGGCCGCCGGGTCGTCGGCCTTGACCATCGCGACGGCGTCCTGGTCGCGCGGCGTGGGGTAGTCGCGGTGCCAGGAGAGCCGCCGCTTGCCGGCGAGCATGCCGGCGGCGTCCTCGGCGGAGATCAACGGCAGTCGCAGGCGAGCGGTGGTGAGGGTGTCGGGGAGGGTGCCCGGCGGCTCGGTCATGCCGGGAACCAGCGGCGGATCTCGACGGCGGCGCCCTCGTCGTAGACCGAGGCGGTGGTGGCGTCGGCGGCCTCGTGGACCTCGTCCACGGCCTGCCCCATGGCCACCCCGCGGCGGGCCCAGCGCAGCATCTCGAGGTCGTTGCGGCCGTCGCCGATGGCCAGCACGTCGTCGGCGGTGAGCCCGAGGTGGCGGCAGACGTGGTCGAGGCCCGAGGCCTTGGAGACGCCGACCGGGCACAGGTCGAGCCAGGCGGTCCACCCGACGACGTAGTCGGTGCCGTGCAGGCCCAGGCGGGCGCCGAGCGCGACGAAGTCCTCGACCGAGGCGGAGGGGTCCCGGATGATGACGCGGCTGACCGGCTCGCCGACGATGTCGTCGATCGGGGCCTCGATCATCTCGCCCGAGAGCTCCCCCTCGGGGAAGGGCCGGTTGACCTTGTAGCCGACACCGCGCTCCTCCACGGCGACCAGCGCCTCGGGGTGCTCGCGGAGCACGGCGGCGACGGCGTCGCTGGCGTCGAAGGTCTCCTCGTGGACGATGTCGAGCGGGGGGTAGCGGAACAGCACCGCGCCGTTGGAGGCCACCACCCAGGCGCGGTCGCTGCCCTCGCGGGGCAGGTCGAGCAGGTCGGCGATCAGCGTCATGCCGTGCGGCGAGCGTCCGGAGGCGAGCACGACGTGGGAGCCGGCGGCGAGGACGGCGGCGACGGCGTCGTAGACCTCGGCGGAGACCTGCTCGTAGTGCTGCCCCGTGCCCTCGACCCACTTCAGGAGGGTGCCGTCGATGTCGAGCGCGACCAGGCCGGGGACCCAGTCGTCGGCGGGGGGCCCCAGGGTGGCGCTCACGCGTCGACCGGGTGCACGGGCGTGAGCACCTCGCGGCCCTGGAGGTAGGGCTGCAGCGCCGCCGGCACCCGCACCGAGCCGTCGGCCTGCTGGTGGGTCTCGAGCAGCGCCACGATGGTCCGCGGGATCGCGGTGAGCGTGCCGTTGAGCGTGGCGATCGGGGCGACCTGGGTGCCGCCCTCGCCGTCGCCCGCGGGGAACCGGCCGCGGATGTCGAGCCGGCGGGTCTGGAAGTCGGTGCAGTTCGACGTCGAGGTCAGCTCGCGGTAGCGGCCCTGGGTGGGGATCCACGCCTCGCAGTCGAACTTGCGCTGCGCCGACAGGCCGAGGTCGCCGGCCGCGACGTCGATCACGCGGTAGGCCAGCTCGAGCTTGTCGAGCCACTCCTTCTCCCAGCCGAGCAGCCGCTCGTGCTCGGCCTCGGACTCCTCGAGCGTGGTGTAGGTGAACATCTCGACCTTGTCGAACCAGTGCACCCGGAAGATGCCGCGGGTGTCCTTGCCGTGGGAGCCGGCCTCCTTGCGGAAGCAGGGGCTGAAGGCGACGTAGCGGCGGGGCAGCGTCTCGGCGTCGAGGATCTCGTCGGAGTGGTAGGCCGCGAGCGGCACCTCGGAGGTGCCGACGAGGTAGGTGTCCTGGCCCTCGATGCGGTAGACGTCGTCGGCGGCCTGGCCGAGGAAGCCGGTGCCCTCCATGGCGCGCGGGCGCACCAGCGCGGGCGGGATCATCGGGGTGAAGCCGGCCGCGCGGGCCTGGTCCATCGCCATGTTGACCAGCGCGAACTCGAGGTCGGCGCCGACGCCGGTGAGGTAGTAGAACCGCGAGCCCGAGACCTTGGCGCCGCGCTCGATGTCGATGGCGCCGAGGATCTTGCCGAGCTCGACGTGGTCGCGCGGGGCGAAGCCCTCGGCCTCGAAGTCGCGCTTGGTGCCGTGCTCGGAGAGCAGCACGAAGTCGTCCTCGCCGCCGGCGGGGGAGGCGTCGGCCGCGGGGTTGGGGATCGCGAGCAGCGACTCGCGCCACTCCTCCTCGGCGCTGGCCTGGTCGGCCTCGGCGCTCTTGACGTCGACGGCCAGCCGCTTGGTGCGGGCCAGCAGGTCGGCCTTCTCCTCGCCCTGTGCCTTCGGGATCAGCTTGCCGAGCTGCTTCTGCTCGGCGCGCAGCTGCTCGTAGTCGGCGATCGCGGCGCGGCGCGCGGCGTCGGCGGCCAGCGCCCGGTCGACGACGTCGCCGGACAGGCCGCGCTTGTCCTGGGCGGCTCGGATCCGGTCGGGGTGGTCGCGGAGCAGGCGTGGGTCGATCACGTGGTGCACGATATCGGCCGCGCACGACGCGGGGCCCGGCGCGGCGGCCGGGCTGTGGACCGGGCTGTCGACCGGGCTCCCGGCCGACCACCGGGGCGACGGGAGCGGCGTACGCGCTGGTGATCGGGTTGGATGGGGCGGTGCCCCCCACCCCCGCGCCCGCCGGAGAGCCGTCCGACCGGCCGGACCTGCCGGACCGGCCCGGCCTGGTGCTGGTCGCCGGGGTCGAGGTCGACGCGCGTCGCGGGCTGCTGGCGGAGCTGCGCGCGGCCCGCCGCGCGGGGGCCCACGTCGTGGCGCTCGACCCGCTGGCGGCGTCCGGGTCGCTGCGGCCGCGGCCCCCGCGCTGGGCCGACGAGCTGGTGCAGGTCGCGCCCGGGGGCGACCAGGCCCTGCTGGCGCTGCTCTCCCGGTCGGTGGTGGAGGCCGGCGCCGTCGACGAGCTGTCCGTGGCGCGTCGTACGACCGGGGTGGAGGGGTTCCGGCGCCGGCTGGAGGCCCTCGACCCCGCGGCGCTGCTCCGCCGGTCCGGGGTGGGGCGCGAGCAGGTCGAGGGGCTGGCCCGGCGCTACCGCGGTGCCCGGCTGGTGCACGCCCACTGGGGGCGCGGCCTGACCGGTCAGCCCGACCCGGTGGCGGCCGTGGAGGAGCTGACCGGCCTGCTGCTGCTGCGCGGTCACCCGGCGCCGGCGTACGCCTTCCCGGAGCGGCCGGTCGACCTCGACCCGCCGCCCGCCGGCAGGCTCGTGCTGCGCGGGCTGCGCAGCCACCACGCGCTGCGGCGGGCGTCCCGTCACGACGTGCGCGGTCGCCTCACCCCGACGGGGCCGGGCCGTCGGGTGCTGCTGGTGGAGGGCGTGGACCGCGAGACGCTCGGCATCGCCGAGGAGGAGGTGCTCGACGTCGTGGCCCTCGACGGCTCGGCACGGGTCGACGACCTCCAGGTGGTCGACACCGCACTGTCGCGCGGCGGCGTGGTCGCCCTGACCGACGTGGTGGCCGAGCTGCTCGGTGACGGGGCGGGACCGGCTCCCGGGGCGACCGCCCTGGTCCGGCTCGAGCGGCACCCCGACGCGACCTAGGGGCGTAGCGGGCCCGGGCGTGGGCACCGGGGACGTCATACTGGCGGCTGCCACGAGGGGCCCGCCAGGTCCCGGAGACGACGGACGGACGACCACCACGTGACCGAGCACGCCCAGCTGCGCACCAGCCGGATCCTGTACGCCGCCGGCTGCTTCGCCCTCTTCGCGGTGCTGGCCGTGCTGGTCTCCACCCCCTGGTCGCCGCTGCCCGAGCTGGACACCGACTTCGGCCAGTGGCCCGAGTCCTTCACCCGGGATCACGCCTCGGTCGAGGCGTTCTGGAAGGCCGTCAGCGCCGCCTTCGGCACGCTGCCGCTGGCCGTCGCGACCCTGGTGACGGCCGCGCTGCTGGCGTGGAAGTCCTACCACCGCGCCGCGCTGTGGACCCTCGGCGTGATGGGCACGGTCTCGCTCGCGACCTGGCTGCTGAAGAACCTGGTCGGTCGGGAGCGCCCGGTCTGGGACGAGCCGATCCTGGCGCTGTCGAGCTACTCCTTCCCCTCGGGCCACGCCACGGGCACCGCCGGGGCGGCCGGGGTGGCGATCGTGCTGGTGCACCTGCTGGTGCGCCGGGGCGGCGTACGCCGGATCGCGACCCTCGTCGCCGTGGGCGTGACCCTGCTGGTCTGCGCCGACCGGGTCTTCCTCGGCGTGCACAACCTCTCCGACGTGCTGGCCGGCTGCCTGCTCTCCGCCGGGATCGTGCTGGCCTGGCTGGCGGCCTTCGACCCGGCGCCGCGGATGATCCACCAGGGCGCGGCCGTGACCGTGCTGCCCGACGCGGTGCCGGTGGAGAAGCGCCGGCTGGCGGTGATCCTCAACCCGGTCAAGGTCGACGACGTCGGGGCCTTCGAGGCGCTCGTGGAGTCCCTCGCCGAGGGGTCCGGCTTCTCGGCGGTGCGGTGGTGGCAGACCACGGTGGAGGACACCGGCTACGGGATGGCGCACGAGGCGGCGGTCAGCGGCAGCGACGTCGTGCTCGCCGTCGGCGGCGACGGCACCATCCGCGCGGTGTGCGAGGAGCTGGCCGGCACCGGCATCCCCGTCGGCATCGTGCCCGCCGGCACCGGCAACCTGCTGGCCCGCAACCTCGACATCCCGCTCTACCTGCGCTCGGCCGTCGACGTCGGGCTCAACGGCCAGGACCGTGCCGTCGACATGGTGGAGGTCAGCGGCGACAAGATGGAGGACGCGACCTTCCTGGTGATGGCCGGCATGGGGTTCGACGCCGCGATCATGGAGGGCGTCAACGAGGACATCAAGGCCAAGGTGGGCTGGCTGGCCTACGTCTGGTCGGCGCTGAAGTCGCTGATGTTCCCCGCCATCCGCGTCGAGGTCTCCGTCGACGGCGGTGAGTTCACCAGGCACCGGGCGCGCACGCTGGTGATCGGCAACGTCGGCCAGCTGCAGGGCGGCATGCCCCTCATCCCCGACGCCGCCATCGACGACGGGCAGCTCGACGTGGTGCTGCTCTACCCCCGGCGCTTCCTCTCGTGGGTCCCGCTCGCGGCGCGGGTGCTGACCAAGAGCGGGCGCACCGACGAGCTGATCACCCGGATGACGGGCACCGAGGTCGTCGTACGTGCCAGCAGCGACGCGCCCCGCCAGCTCGACGGCGACCTCATCGCCGCCGGCAAGGAGCTCCGCGCCCGGTGCGTGCACGGGCGGTTGCTGGTCCGGGTGCCGCGGTAGGGGTCCGGCCGGCTGCGGTTCCACGAGGTCCCCTGGGGAACCTCGGCTTCCGGACGTGCGGCCACGCGACACGGCGTACGGGAGGGTCCGGGTGTCCGGGGTCCATGGTTTCCCAGGCACACCTGGGAACCGATCGGTCGTACGCCGCGGCGTACGACCCCGGCAGACGCCCACACGGACAACTCGGGCGGTTGGTCGGGCGAAACTGCCCGCGCGCGCCCGCTATGTCTGGTTCCGCGGGCAGTTTCACCGGCTAGCCGGTGAAACTGCCCCAGCCCGTGCCCCAGCCCCTGCCCGTGCCCCGACCCCTCACCCCCGTGCGTGGGAGATCGCGTCCTCCTCCTCGGGGGAGAGCTGGGCGTCGGAGGTCCAGTCGGTGACGGACTTGGCGTAGGTGCGCGACTCGGCGCGGCCCTGGATCGAGGTGACCACGACGCCGCTGCCGCTGTCGTCGAGGAGGGCGAGGGACCAGGAGAGCTGGCCGCCGGTGTCGGTGAAGGCGTCGTAGCGCACGACGGCGAGGTGGCGCAGGGCCTGGCTGCTCTCGGCCTTGAGCGCGGCGACCTCCTGGCGCAGCGCGCGGGCGTCCTGCGGGAGCTCGCCGGGGTCGGTGTCGCGGGTGCGGCCCTGCGGCGCACGACGCCCGGACACCGCCACGGCCAGGGCGGCGAGGGCGACGAGCAGGGCGAGCACGGCGAGGACGGTGGGCACGCCCGAAGCCTAGGCAGGCCGCCGGGGGCGCCTGTGGACGACGCGCTGGCCCGGCGTACCGCCGTGGGAAACTACGCCGCGTGAGCCTCCCCACCCGCGGCCGGATCGCCTACCAGGGCGAGCCCGGGGCCAACTCCCACATCGTCTGCAGGCAGCACTACCCCGAGTGGGAGTCGGTGCCGTGCGCGTCGTTCGAGGACGTGTTCGCCGCGGTCGAGGGCGGGGACGCCGACCTGGCGATGATCCCGATCGACAACTCGCTCGCGGGCCGGGTCGCCGACATCCACCACTTCCTGCCCGGGTCCTCGCTGCACATCGTGGCCGAGCACTTCCTGCGCATCCAGTTCTCGTTGATGGCGCTGCCCGGCGCCACGGCCGCGTCGCTGCGCACCGTCCACAGCCACGTCCACGCCCTCGGCCAGTGCCGCAAGGTGATCCGGCGGCTCGGGCTCACGCCCGTCATCTCCGGCGACACCGCGGGGGCGGCGCGCGAGGTGGCGGAGTCGGGCGACCTGACCATGGCCGCGATCTCGCCGCCGCTGGCCGCGGAGACCTACGGCCTGGAGGTCCTGGCGGCCGACGTCGAGGACGAGGACCACAACACCACCCGGTTCGTGGTGCTCTCGCGCGACTACGTCGAGGCCGAGCGCGGGTCCGGGCCGGTCGTGACCAGCTTCATCTTCAACGTGCGCAACCTCCCGGCCGCGCTCTACAAGGCCCTGGGCGGGTTCGCGACCAACGGCGTCAACATGACCAAGCTGGAGAGCTACATGGTCGGCGGCCACTTCACCGCGACCCAGTTCCTCGCCGAGGTCGACGGCCACCCGCTCGACCTGCCCGTGGCCCGAGCGCTCGAGGAGCTCGCGTTCTTCACCACCGAGGTGAAGGTGCTCGGCGTCTATCCCGCCGACGCGTTCCGAGCCGGCTGATCCGTCCCGGTTCGCCCCCCGGCCTCGCGCCGCCCCTGCTGGCCGGCGGCGATAGCGTGGCCCGCGTGACCGACCCCGAGCGCCCGGAGCCCGAGCGTCCCGCCAGCGTGGCCGACCTCGGCTACGCCCGGGTCGACCTCGACCGGGCCGCGCGCACCGGTGACCCCGAGGTCGTCTACGGCGCCGGCAAGACGCCCGCGCAGGTGCTCGGGATCCTGCGCACGCTGCACGAGCGCCACCCCGACCGGGCGGTGCTCGCGACCCGGCTCACCGGGGCGACCACCGAGCTGCTCGGGCGCGACCTGCCGGACGCCGTGCTCGACCCCGTGGCCCGCACCGCCGTGCTCGGGCCGCTGCCCGAGCCGCGCGGCCGGGTGCTGGTGGTCAGCGCCGGCACGTCCGACGCCCCCGTCGCCGCCGAGGTGGTCACCACCGCCCGCGTGCACGGCGCCGGCGTCGAGCAGGTCGAGGACGTCGGGGTCGCCGGGCTGCACCGGCTGCTCGCCGTCCGTGACCGGCTGGACGAGGCCGACTGCCTGGTCGTGGTGGCCGGCATGGAGGGCGCCCTGCCCAGCGTCGTCGGCGGGCTGACCGGAGTGCCCCTCGTGGCGGTACCGACCAGCGTCGGCTACGGCGCCTCGTTCGGCGGTCTGGCCGCGCTGCTCGGGATGCTGAACTCCTGCGCGCCGGGGGTGACGGTGGTCAACATCGACAACGGCTACGGCGCCGGGGTCTTCGCCGCGCGCGTGGCCCGCGGGCGCGACCGATGAGCGGGGCGCCGGTGCTCTGGGTCGACGCCTCCTCGGGCGCGAGCGGCGACATGCTGCTCGGTGCCCTGGCCGGCCTGGGCGTCCCCGTCGGGGTGATGGCCGAGGCCGTCGACAAGGTCGCGCCGGGCCAGGTCGAGCTGCACGCCGAGGACGTACGCCGCGCCGGCTTCGCCGCCACCCGCTGCCACGTCGAGGTCGCCGACGACCAGCCCCACCGGACCTGGCGCGACGTCGAGCGGCTGCTCGCCGGGGCAGGCCTGCACGAGGACGTCCGGGCGCTGGCCCACGACGTGTTCTCCCGGCTCGCCGAGGCCGAGGGCGCGGTCCACGGCTGCGACCCCGCCGAGGTCCACTTCCACGAGGTCGGGGCGCTCGACGCCATCGCCGACGTCGTCGGGGTCTGCGCCGGCGTCGTCCACCTCGGCGGGCACGACGGCCTGCCCCGGGTGGTCGTCTCCGCGGTCGCGCTCGGCGGGGGCACCGTCCGCAGCGCTCACGGCACCCTCGGTGTCCCGCCGCCGGCGGTCGTCGAGCTGCTCCGCGGCGTCCCGTCGTACGGCGGGCCGGTCGACCTCGAGCTGTGCACCCCGACCGGCGCCGCCCTGCTCACCACGCTCGCCGACGCCTGGGGACCGCAGCCCGCGATGGCCGTGGACCGTGTCGGCGTCGGGGCCGGCGGCCGCGATCCCGAGGGGCACGCCAACGTGCTGCGGGTGCTGACCGGCCACGGGGTCCCGACGAGCTCGACCGGCGCGGACGCCGGGAGCAGCGCGCCGTACCTCCTCGAGACCAACGTCGACGACCTCGACCCGCGGCTGTGGCCCGGGGTGATCACCGCGCTGCTCGAGGCCGGGGCCAGCGACGCCTGGCTGACGCCGATCCTGATGAAGAAGGGCCGGCCCGCCCACACCCTCGCGGTGCTGGTGCCGGCGCCGCTGCTCGAGGGGGTGCGGCGCGAGGTCTACCGCCACACCTCGACCATCGGGCTGCGTCAGCAGCGGGTCGGCAAGCACGCGCTCGACCGGTCGATGGGCGAGGTCGTGGTCGACGGCGAGCGGATCGCGGTCAAGGTCGCCCGGCTCGACGGCGAGGTGCTCAACGCCCAGCCGGAGTTCGAGGACGTCGCCGCCGCTGCCCGGGCGCTCGGCCGCCCCGCGACCCACGTGATGGCCGAGGCGGTCGCCCTCGCCGCGGGGGCCGGTGGGGATGTCCCGCGGCCCCCGGCCGGTAGTCCCTGACGATCTGGCCCCTCCCAGGCGCTGCGAAGGTCGAGAACGTCAGGGACCACCCATCCCGGAGAGGTCCTAGGCTGCCGCCATGAGCGACTCCTCCTCCCCGACCGCGACCCGGACCCCCGGCGTCTCCACCGAGGTCGGACGGCTGCGCACGGTGATGCTGCACCGGCCCGGGCCCGAGCTGCAGCGGCTGACCCCGCGCAACAACGACCAGCTGCTCTTCGACGGCATCCCGTGGGTCAGCCGGGCGCAGGAGGAGCACGACGCGTTCGCCGACGCGCTGCGCGCGCGGGACGTCGAGGTGCTCTACCTGACCGAGCTGCTGGTCGAGACGCTCGCCAGCGAGCAGGCGCGGGCGCGCGCCGTGGAGGGCGTGACCCGGTCGTTGCGGCTCGGCGACACGCTCCGCGACCACCTGCGGGGCTGGCTGGCCGGGCTCGCGCCCGAGGAGCTCAAGGACGTGCTGACCGCCGGGCTGCGCAACGACGAGGTGCGCGGCGGGTTCGGGCTGGTCACCAGCCTGCTCGCCCACGACGACTTCCTCATCGACCCGCTGCCCAACCTGCTGTTCACCCGCGACTCCAGCGTCTGGATCCGCGACAAGGTGGCGGTGACCTCGCTGGCGATGCCGGCCCGTGACCGCGAGACCCAGCTGACCGAGCTGATCTACACCCTGCACCCGCGCTTCGAGGGCATCGAGACCATCCACGGCTGGCACCGCGAGCACGTCGAGGGCGGCGACGTGCTGCTGCTCTCGCCGGGCGTGGTCGCCGTCGGCGTGGGCGAGCGCACCACCCCGGCCGGGGTCGAGCGCCTGGCCCGCCAGCTGTTCGCCGACGGGAGCGCCCACACCGTGCTGGCGGTCCCGATCGCCCAGGAGCGGGCCACGATGCACCTCGACACCGTCTGCACGATGGTCGACGTCGACAAGATCGTGATGTACCCCAACGTCGCCGACCACCTCACCGCCCACACCGTCACCGCCGGTCAGGAGGGACCCCTCGAGGTCAGCGAGTCCGAGCCGTTCCTGGTGGCCGCGGCCAAGGCGATGCAGATCGACACGCTGCACCAGATCGACACCGGTCTCGACGCCGTCACCGCCGAGCGCGAGCAGTGGGACGACGGCAACAACACCCTCGCCGTCGCACCCCGGGTGGCCGTGGCCTACGAGCGCAACGTCGAGACCAACGCCCGCCTCGAGGAGGCCGGCATCGAGGTCATCGCGATCTCCGGCTCCGAGCTGGGATCGGGACGGGGTGGTCCGCGCTGCATGTCGTGCCCGGTGCAGCGCGACCCGGTGCCCGTCCACGTCTAGGTTGAGTCCCATGACCGATGCCGAGAAGCTCCTGGCCGCCGTGCGGGCGAACACCGAGGACACGCCCTACGCCGTCACCGAGACGGCGAAGGGCTTCGACGTGACGATCGACGTCGCGGATGCCACCTGGTTCGCGCTGATGCACCAGAAGCACCTGTCCAAGTCGTTCACCTACCACGTGGTCGTGGACGAGGCGAACCACACGATCGCCATCACCGACGACCTCCGTGAGGTCACGTGGCGGCGTGGGGCGGAGATGCGCGACGGGATCCCGGTGCCCGTCCTCGGGGCGTCGCTCTCGCGGGACCTCGGGCGGATCGAGCAGAAGAGCTTCCAGAAGACCTTTGGCATCGACAGCTCGGGTCAGCCGGGCAAGGTCGTGGACTACTCGTTCTCGAGCTCCGAGGGTCGCGACCTCATCCGAGGACCGGCCCGCGAGCTCGGCTGGACCGAGAAGCGCGGCACCGAGGAGAAGATCGGGCTGTACGTCGGCCTCGCGACCATCGCGCTGCTCGTTCTGTCCGGCATCGTGGTCGGTCTGCTGTTCCTGCTCGGGGTGCTCTGAGGCCGAGCGCTGGTCGAGCTCCCGGTGACGGGATACTGCGGCGGTGTCGACGCGCGAGGTCCCGGGGTCAGGGTCGCTGTGGCGCGGGCTCGCGCTCGTCTCGCTGGCGGGTGTCGTGTGGGGCACGATCGGACCCGGCGCGCAGGTGCTCCACGACCGCTCCGGGCTGGGCTCGCTGACGGTCACGGCCTACCGGGCGGTCGCCGCCGTCGCGGTACTCGGTCTGGTCGTCGGGCTGACGGGGCGCCTCGCGACGGTGGTGCGGGCGGCGCGGGCCGAGTGGGGTCGCGTGGTCGTGGTCGGGGTGCTGACGGCGGCCTTCCAGGCGCTGTTCTTCGTCGCGGTGGCGCTCGCCGGCGTCTGCGTCGTCACGGTCGTGTGCCTGGGCTTCGCGCCGGTGCTGCTGCTGGCCGTCGACGGTGTCCGCGACCGCCGCCTGCCCAGCGGGGGTCGCGCCGTGTCGGTGGTGGTCGCGGTGGTGGGGCTGCTGCTCGTCACGTTCGCCGGAGGCGCGGGGGAGAACGCGCCCGGGCCGGGGCCGGGGATCCTGCTCGCGCTCGCGGCGGGAGCGGCGTACGCGTTGTCGACCGACGTCGCGGCACCGCTGTCGCAGGACCTGGACACCCTCACCATCACCACGGCCACGGTCGGGGTGGCCGCCGCGGTCCTGGTCCCGCTCGGACTGGTGGCGACGGCCGTGCGCGGCGACCCGTTCACGACCTCGGACGCGACGTCGTGGTGGCTGATCGCCTACCTCGGGGTGTTCACCCTGGCGATCGCCTACGCGCTGCTGTTCACCGGCCTGCGGACCACCCCGAGCGGGGCGGCCGTGGTCGCCACGCTGCTGGAGCCGGTGACCGCCGTGCTGATCGCGGTCCTGCTGCTCGGGGAGCACCTCACCGCAGCCGGGGTGGTCGGCTCGCTGCTCATCGTGCTCGCCATCGCCGGCATCGGCCGTGCCTCGGAGCCGCCGACGCCCCAGTAGCAGGGCATCGACCGCCCGACGGCTCGTTGCCGGGTCGGGGCATGAGAAACCCGGCCGGTGTTGACGGGGGGGACAACATCGGCCGGGCAACTCGAATGTACGGCATCGGATTGGTGGTCACAACCGAGACCCGCGATCCCGCGATCCGCCGCCGCAATGGTCTAGGAGGCGGTCGGGATCGTGGTCTAACGGATCGTCAGCTGGCGGCTGGCCAGACCCGCGCGGGAGGCCCGTTCGTCGCTGGTCAGCGCGTCGTCGCGGCCCAGGGCCTCCTCGAAGCGGGCCGAGAAGGCGTCGAGCGGCTCCTCCAGCGCCTCGGCGCCGGTGCCCACGGGAAGGTCCCAGACGGGGACGACGAGGCCGTGGGTGCGGAACATCCCGATCAACCGGTCGCCCTCGACGAGCGAGACGTCGCCCAGCACGCGCAGGCGCGCGAGCGCGTCGAGCACGCGGTCCTCGGAGTGCGGCAGCACCCAGCGGAGGTACTCGCGGTCGCCCATCGAGGTCCAGTACGCCGCCGGCACGGCCGTGATGCGCACCGTCGGCGCGGCCGCCTCGTTGGCCGCCTCGAGCGCCCCGGCCATGCTGCCGTCCGCGTCGTCGACGTCGGCGACCCAGTAGTCGAAGCCCTCGTGCACGGTCACCGTGACCGGGGCGTCGGCCAGCAGGTCCTGCAGCCGGGCGCCGTCACCGGGAGGGGCGGACAGTCCGACGAGGCTGCCCGGGTCGGCCTTCAGCGCCTCCTCGAGCACGGCACCGAGGTCGCGGCTGGGGTCGCCGTACCCGTGCTGCACCTGCAGCCCGAGCCAGATGCTGCCGTCCTGGCGGACCATCGCCGGGGTGGCGCCGGGGAGCAGCGAGCACAGCTGCACGCTGCGGCCCTCGGGGTTCTCCACCGAGGGGGCGAGCTCGACCGGCGCCGTGGCGGCCGGCACGAACTCGCGCAGCGCCACCAGGTCGGCCTCGGCGGGCAGGCCCTCGAAGGGCCGGGCGACGTAGGGCGAGGACGAGTCCCTGCTGCCGTGGCAGGCCTTGTAGCGACGACCGGAACCGCAGGGACACGGCTGCCGGGCGCCCGGTCCGTCAGCGGCGGGACCCGGGTCCTCGGAGCGCTGACGCTGACGTGACTTCTTGCCCATCCCCGCAGCCTAGGTGGTCGCGACGTCCGCCGCGCCCGGCCGGGGGCCACCCTGGACAGGGCCTGCCGGCCCGCTCCGGGGGTCGGTGTCAGGACAGCTCGACGAGGGCGTGCACGGTGGTGCGCGACCGGGTGGCCTCGACCCACCAGCGCGAGGCCAGGGTGTCGACGATGGCCAGGCCGCGGCCCGCGAGGTCGGAGACGGCGGCGTCGAGGCGCTCGGGGCTGCTCACCGAGCCGCCGTCGGTGACGGCGATGTCGAGGCCGGCGTCGTGGTGGTCCCACTCCACCCGCAGGGTGTCGTCGGACAGCGGCCGGGCGTGGCGCACGGCGTTGCCGACGAGCTCGCTCAGGACCAGCCGGGCGTCGTCAAGGTGGTCGCCGCCGGCACCGTGACCGTGCAGCCAGTCGCGCAGCCGGTGACGGGCGACGGCGGCGCTCTCGGCGCTGAAGGGAAGCGCCAGCGTCACCGGTTCGGAGGCCGGGGGCTGGGGGGAGAGGGTGGTCATGTCGTCCTCCGCGTCGGGGGTGGTCGCGTCGCGGACGCGTGTCGAGGGTGATCGTGCCCTCGCGGGACCGGCGCGAAACTCAGCTCTTCGTCAGGTGGGTCACGACCGCGCCCGGGCGGTCGGTGATCACGGCCTGGATGCCGAGGTCGGCGCAGCGGTCGACGTCCGCGAGGTCGTTGACGACCCACACGTGCACGCGGCGGCCGTGCACGTCGACCATGCGGCGTACGACGTCAGGGTGCTCGCGCACCATGTCCATGCCGGGACCGACGATCCAGTCACCGTCGATGAAGGGCTTCACGCGGTACCACTGCTGGCGGGTCTCCACGAGCATCACCACGTCGAGGTCGGGCGCGAGGCGACGCACACGTCGCAGCGCCAGCCAGGAGAACGACATCACCCGCACCGGGGCGTCGGCGCCGGTCCAGCCGAACTCGTCGAGCAGCTCCACCAGCCGCTGCTCGACCAGGCCCGCGTAGCGCGTGGGGTGCTTGGTCTCGATGGCCAGCGAGACCGGACGGTCGTAGTCGGCCACCGTCTCGAGCAGTCGCCGCAGGGTCAGCACCTTGCCCAGCGCGGGGTCGCCCATCGGGGCCTCGTCGTCGAGGTCGGCCCACGCCTCCTTCCACGAGGCCACGTCGAGCGCCTCCAGGTCGGCCAGCTCGGTCGCGGAGACGACCGAGGGGTCGTGGGAGATGCGGCGCAGGTCGCGGTCGTGGACGCACACGAGGTGGCCGTCGGCGGTCAGCCGGACGTCGCACTCCAGCGCCTCCGCACCGGCGTCGAGCGCCGCGACGTAGGCCCCCAGGGTGTGCTCGGCCTTGACGTCGCTGGCGCCACGGTGCGCGACCACCTGCGGCCGGGAGCGGAGCATGGCTCCATCCTGCACCGGAGCGGTGGCCGCTGTCGGTCAGGGGGACCCGGACGCGCCGGTCCCGGTGGGGAACCGACGACCGACGAACGGTGCGCTCAGCCCTGCTCGCGGGTCACGTCGAGGGCCGTGACCTCCACGGGGTAGGCCCGCTGCAGGTGCTCCAGCTGCTCCTCCACCTCGGCGCGACGCGGCCGGCGGGTGCCCGCGAACCACCGCACCTCGCACCGCCGCGCCCGGCCGCTGCCCGCGAGCCGCCACGCGCCGGTGAGCCGGCCGTCGAGGAGCAGCGGCGCGTCGACGAGGCCGTTGGCCTGGTGCCAGAGCCGGGCGAGGTGCTCGGGGGTGGCGAACCGCACCCGGGCCGACGGCTCGTAGCCACACATCAGCGCGTCGAACTCCGGCAGCAGGCGTACGCCGGGCAGCTCGACGGGCCCCGGGGCGTCGGTGAGGTCGTGGTAGGTCCGACCGTCCGGCCCCTGCGCCTGCTCGGTCGCGCCGGCCTCGCCGAGCCGGGCCAGGCAGGCGTCCACGCCCCGCAGCCCCACCCCGGCCCACCAGGCGAGGTCCTGGCGGCTGGCCGGGCCGTGGCGGGCGAGGTGGCGGCGCACGAGCTCGGCCAGGGTGGTCCCGGGGTCGCCGAGCGCGTCGTCGCGCGGCCCCAGCAGCGCCGTCGCGGTGCGGTAGACCGGCTTGCCCTGGCCCTCCCAGCCGCCGGTGAGCGGGCGGCGTACGAGACCGCCGTGACCGAACGCGAGGTAGCGCCCGAGGGTGTCCTCGAGCCGCGGGGTGGCGCCGGGGTCGTGCCGGGCGATCCAGGCGCGCAGGTGCTCGCCGAGCTCGGCCGGCGTCCGCCACTCCTCGCGGGCGTGGTCCTCCAGCGCGGCCCACACCTGCTCCAGCGAGGTCGCCTCCAGCCTCAGGGTGCGAGCCCACAGCGGCCGCTGGCCGGTGCGGGTGGCGACCTCGAGCAGGGCGTGGTCGGCGGCGGTCGAGGTGTGCACGGTGCCGCGCAGGTTGGAGCCGCGGACGACCAGGTGGGCGTCGTACGCCGCGGCGATCGCGCCGTGCTCGACCCCGGGCAGCCGGGCGGCCAGGCCGAGGAAGGGCGACCTGGCGGTCTGCGACTGCACCGGCCCGACCCGGGCGAGGGTGTCGGCCACCGCGGCGGCCTCACGTCCCTCGACTGCCGGGAACTGCCGGGCCAGCGCCCGTCCGGCCAGGTCCTCCCAGGTGAGCGGCATCGGGTCTCCTCCTGGGGATCTCGACGAGGTCCGTGGACGGTCTTGCGCCGGCAGGACCCGTGTGGAGCGTCCGTGACCCCGACGTACGTGGGCCCGGGCCGGTCAGCGCTGGGCGCGCAGGAACTTGCCGAAGTGCGGCACGGTGAAGGCCACGGTGCCGCGTTCGGCGGAGAAGACCAAGCCCTTCTTGATCAGGCCGTCGCGGGCGGGGGAGAGCGACTGCGGCTTGCGCTCGAGCAGCCGGGCGACGTCGGCGGTCGTCACGGCCGCGTCGCCGGTGCCCTCGCCGAGGTCGGCCATGGCGACCATGTAGTCGCGCTCGGCCGGGGTGGCGCGGTCGTAGCGGGCGCCGAAGAACCCGACGGCCAGCTCGGCCTCGGCCTCGGGGGCGGCCTGCATCACGTCGCTCCAGGTGATCGGGGAGTCGACCGCGACGTCCCAGGTGACCTTGCCGTAGGCCTGCACGAAGTAGGGGTAGCCGTCGGTGAGGCGGTAGAGCTCGGCCAGGGCCTGCGGTTCGTACGTCGCGTCCTCGGTCGCCGCGGGCAGCGTCCAGGCCCGCTCGGCCATGTCGCGGGGGAGCCGGTCGACGGCGACGTAGCGGAACAGCCGCTCGGCGTAGGACTTGGAGGCGGCGAGCGCCGCCGGCAGGTGGGGCAGGCCCGCGCCGACCACGACGAGCGGGGCGCCCTGCTGGCTGATCTCGTGGCACGCGCCGCACAGCGCGGCGAGCTCGGGCACGGCGATGTCCTGCATCTCGTCGACGAAAAGCGCGATGCCGACGCCGAGGTCGCGGGCCAGCGAGGCGACGTCGGTGAACAGCTCGACCAGGTCGAGCTCGAGGTCGCCGGAGTCGGCGCGGCCGCGGGCGGCGACGACGTCGGTCGGCGGCTGCCAGCGCCCGGCGCCGGCGGCCTTGCGGTCCTTGAGCTCGGTGCGCAGGGCGAACGCCTTGAGCACCCCGGCGACCTCGTCGACCCGCTCGGGGTCGCGGTGGCGGTGCGCGACCTCACGGACCGCGGCGTGGACGGCCTGGGCCAGCGGCAGTCGCAGCGACTGGTCGGGCCGGGCCTCGATCTTGCCGGTGCCCCAGGCGCGCTTGACGGCCAGGCTGCGCAACGCGTTCAGCAGCACCGTCTTGCCGACGCCGCGCAGGCCGGAGAGCACCAGGCTGCGGTCGGGCCGGCCGGAGGCCACCCGCTCGAGCACCACCTCGAACTGCCGCAGCTCGCGGTCGCGACCGGCCAGCTCGGGCGGCCGCTGGCCGGCGCCGGGGGCGTAGGGGTTGCGCACGGGGTCCATGCTGCGACGGTATCGGTGCGTCTAGTGATTTCCGTAGACATCGGTAGCGGGCAGTAGGCGTGTCGGGTCGTCGCGATTGTCCCTGACGTTCGCGCCCCGATCGACCCGTCGTGGGTCAGGCGCGCTGCTGCACGTCGTACGCCGCGTCGAGGCCGGCCTGGAGCGTGGCGACGAGGGCGGGCACCTGGTGGGCGTCGAGCCGGAAGGTGGCCGTGCACTCCCGGCCGGGAGCAGCCTTGACCAGCCCTTTCGTCGCCGCGATGACCTCACGGACGGCGGCGGTGCTGCGTAGAGTTGCCGCGTGCCCGAGCTGCCCGAGGTCGAAGCCCTCGCCGGTGACCTGTCGCGTCGCCTGGCGGGCCGCGCCGTGGTCCGTGTCGACATCGTCGCCTTCAGCTGCCTGAAGACCTACGACCCACCGGTGACCGCGTTGGCGGGCGGGATGGTCGACGGGGTGCGTCGCCACGGCAAGTTCCTCGACCTCGACGTCTCCGGCACCCACCTCGTGCTGCACCTCGCCAAGGCCGGCTGGGTCCGCTGGCGCGACGAGGTCCCGGCGACGCCGCCGCGACCCAGCACCAAGTCGACGCTGGCGGCGCGCGTCGTGCTCAGCCCCGGTCCCGACGGGGGCGAGGAGGCCGCGCTCGACCTGACCGAGGCCGGCACCCGCAAGAGCCTGGCGCTGTACGTCGTCCGCGACCCCGCCGAGGTCGAGGGGATCGCCCGACTGGGACCCGACCCGCTGGTCGGCGACTTCGGCCTCGACACGTTGCGCGAGATCCTGCAGCGGGCCGGCCGGGCGCAGATCAAGGGCGTCCTGCGCCAGCAGAGCAACATCGCCGGCATCGGCAACGCCTACTCCGACGAGATCCTCCACGTCGCTCGGATGTCGCCGTTCAAGCCCGCCAGCAGCCTCGACGACGAGGAGCTGGAGGTGCTCCTCGCCGCGATCCGCTCCTCGCTGGGGGACGCGGTCGAGCGCTCCACCGGTCTGGAGGCCAGCAAGCTCAAGGGCGAGAAGAAGACCAACCTGCGGGTCCACGGTCGCGCCGGTGAGGCGTGCCCGGTCTGCGGCGACACGGTCCGCTCGGTCAGCTTCGCCGACTCCAGCCTGGAGTACTGCGCCACGTGCCAGACCGGCGGCAAGCCGCTCGCCGACCGCCGGATGTCGCGGCTGCTGAAGTAGGGGCCCTTACCTGGTACGTCGTACGCCGAACCGACGATCAGCTCGTCGGCCGCACCCGCGGTCCACGCGGGACGAGGGGCACGAGCCGCGCGAACTGATCGTTCGTTCGGTGCCCTCGACCTCAACCCAGCGACGCGGCGGCCGAGACGACCAGGCCGCCGACCATGAAGGCGGCGATCACCGCGACGAGGGTGCCGGTCGCCGGGGCGGGGACCAGGCGGCGCCAGCCCGTCGGGGCGGGGGCGTCGTGGAAGCGGTGGGTCAGGGCGTGTCCGCGGCCGCGGGCGAGCAGGAAGGCGTTCACGGGGTACGCCGCGGCGAACGCCACGGCCAGCGCGACCGGCATCGAGACCCAGAAGACGACGTTGACCAGACCGGCGTCCATCGCCCCCGGGATCAGCGCCATCACCAGGTTGTCGACGACCTCCATGGTCGCGATCGACAGGGTGTCGGCGGCGAGGACGACGCCCAGGGCGGCGCCGAGGCCCAGACCGGCGCGGAGCAGCGGCAGCGTGGAGAGGGTGTAGCCGAAGACGAACGCCAGGGCGACCGCGAGCAGCAGCGTCTGGCCGGTGCCCAGGCCGACCGCGGTGCCGACCAGCAGCCCGGTCACCTCGCCGATCGCGCAGCCCGTGAGGCAGTGCAGGGTCGCGCTGGCGGCCATGGCCCGGCCGTTCCCCTGGGCGCGGCCGTGTGCGTGGCCGTGCGCGTGGACGTCTGGCTCGGAGGTGTGGGAGGTGCTCATGTCATCGCGAACGCATACCCCCGGGGGGTGTATTCCGCGGAGGGGGAGGCCTGGGAAACCGCCCGCCGACCCCCCTCGCCTAGGCTGACCGGCGGCGTCGTCGGCGCCCACGACCAGAGAGAGCCAGCTGATGACCGAGGTCCCGACCATCGAGGTCCCGCAGGTGCCCGACCCGCTGCCCGCGGGCGTCACCGTCCTCGACGTCCGCGAGCCCGTCGAGTGGCAGCACGGCCACATCGACGGCGCGCTCCACGTCCCGCTCACCCAGGTGCCGGACCGGCTCGAGGAGCTGCCCGTCGACCAGCAGCTGCTGGTGGTCTGCAAGGTCGGCGGCCGCTCGGCCCAGGCCACGGCCTTCCTGCGCGAGAAGGGCTTCGAGGCGGTCAACCTCGCCGGCGGCATGCTCGACTGGGCCGACGCCGGCCGACCGATGGTGGCCGAGACCGGCCAGGACCCCGCGGTCGTCTGAGCCCGGGCCTCAGCCCGCGAAGGCCACCGGGAGCGGGAGCGCCAGCGCGCGCTCGAGCCGCTTGAGGTAGACCCGGCGGTCGACCTCGACGACGCCGAGGGTGGCGAGGTGGTCGGTCTGCCACTGCGTGTCGAGCAGGCGGCGGTCGGCGTACTCGTCGCGCAGCAGGTCGACCAGGCCCATCAGCGCCACCTTGGAGGCGTCGCGGGCGCGGGAGAACATCGACTCGCCGGCGAACAGGCCGCCGACGGCGACGCCGTACAGCCCGCCCACCAGCTCGCCGTCGCGCCAGGTCTCCACGGAGTGGGCCCAGCCGAGCTCGAACAGCCGGGTGTACGCCGAGGCGATGGCCTCGTCGATCCAGCCTCCTGGGCGCGACGGGTCGGCGCAGCCCGCGAGCACCTCGGCGAAGCTGGTGTCGACCCGCACCTCGAGGTGGGCCGCCGACTGCCGCAGCGACCGGCTGACGCGCAGGCCGTCGAGGGGCAGCACGCCGCGGTCGACCGGCGACCACCACGCCATCTGGTCGGGCAGCTCGTCGACGGCCATCGGGAACAGCCCGTGGCGGTAGGCGCTGAGCAGCGTGCCGGGCTCCAGGTCGGCCCCGACCGCGACCAGGTCGCTCTCCGCCGAGACCGGTGAGGGGAACGCCCACGGCGTGCTGGGGGGTTCGAGGGGCACGGCCCCATCGTCGCAAACGGCTGCGCGGGCCGCCGTACGCTGGCGGGCATGAGCTTCGCCAGTCGTCTCGGCCGCCAGCTCGACCAGCAGCTCGGGCCGCGCCTGTCCGAGCGCGCCCCGCAGCTGGCGTCGGGCTTCGTGCAGCAGGCGCTGGACCGGGCGATCCGGGGCGCGGGCCCGCTCGACGGCGCCGCGATGGCGGCCGAGAAGGCGCTCGACGCCCACCGCGACGACCCGGACGGGGCGGTCTCCCAGCTGATCGAGGACCACGTGCGCCTCGCCGGCGCCCAGGGGTTCGTGACCAACATCGGGGGCCTGGTCACGATGACGGTGGCGGTGCCGGCCAACATCGCCGGGCTGGCGCTGGTCCAGTGCCGGCTGGTCGCGGCCGTCGCGCACCTGCGCGGCTACGACCTCGCCGACCCCCGCACCCGCAACGCCGTGCTGGCCACGCTGGTGGGCGAGGAGAAGCTGCTCTCGCTGGTCACCCAGCGCAAGCTGCCCGGCACCCCGATGGCGCTGGCCACCGCTCCCGTGCACGACCCGCACCTCGACGTCCTGGTCGCCAACGAGGTGGCCTCGGAGCTGATGACGCGGGTCGCCGGCAAGCGGCTGGCCAGCACGGTCGGCCGCCGGGTGCCGGTCGTGGGCGGCCTCGTCGGAGCGGGCACCGACGGCTACGCGACCTGGCGGATCGGTCGCTACGTCGACCGCGAGCTGCTGCCGCGCAGGCGCCGGTAGCCGGCGTACCCCACCCGTGCCACGGCGTTGTGCCGCGCCAGCGCGACCAGCTTCTCCTTGGCCCGGTAGGTGGGCGTGGCGTGCAGGGCGTCGATCTGGCCCATGAGGTCCTGGATCACCTCGTGGAGCTCGACCTCGACGTCGCGCAGCTTGGCGGCCTCGCCGGTCATGATGGCCAGCGCGTCGAGGGCCGCGTCGGCCACCGCGTGCTCGTCGGGGGCGTCGGGGTCCGCGAACGGCCGGGGCCCGTCGGGCAGCAGGTCGGCCAGGTCGCCCACCACGTCGTAGTCCCGGCGGCGCAGCTCCGCGACCCAGTCGGCGGCGAGCTGCGCGGCCCAGGCGTGCGCGTCGGGCGGCAGCCCCAGCCGGGCGGTGCCGGGCCGGCCGGCGAGGTTGCGGTGCACGACCATCTCGCGCACCAGCGAGCGGTAGTGCCGGTTGGGCAGCACGTCGTTGAGGCGCTCGTTGAGCCGGCGCAGCATCGCCGACTCGGGCACGCCGAGGGAGGCGTTGGCCTTGGCGCCGGGGGTGAACTCCTCCGGGTCGATGCCGAACAGACCGGCGAAGCGCTCCCACAGCAGCGTCGGGGCGGCCCCGGGCCGGGGCACCGTGACGACGTGGACCTGCGCGGGCGGCAGCGTGGCACCCCAGCGGGCGAGCACGTCGGGCACCTCCTGGACACCCCAGAACCACTGCGCCACCTCGGAGGGTCGGGTCGGGTCGCGCAGCTCGGCGAGGAACCGGCCGTAGGTCTTGGAGCGCCGGTGCTTGACGTTCTCCTGCCACTCCGCGGGCACCTGGCGCACCAGGTCGCGGGCCGAGACCACCAGGTGCACCTCGGTGCCGGGGCCGGACAGGTCGGCGATGGCCTGCTCGGCCTGGACGCGCGAGGCGGTGCCGAGGATCTCGTGGCTGACCACGGCGTCCCCGGGCCAGGCGCGCACCTCGGCGGCGAGGGCGTCCCAGGCGCCGGCGGCCTCCCGCTCGAGCCCGCCCCACGGCAGCTGCATCAGGTCCAGCGCCGCCATGAAGTGGGCGTCGGGACGCTCGGCGGCGTAGAGCAGGCCGCGCTCGCGCAGGGCGTCGCCGTGGGTGAACAGGATGTCCTGCACGAACGAGGTGCCGGTCTTGGGCGTCCCGACGTGCAGCAGCACCCGGCGCGTCACGGGGTCACGTCCACGCGGAGCCCACGCCCCGTGGGGCGACACGGCCGAGGGAGGGGGTCCTGGAGCGGGTGCTGGGTCAACGACGAGGTCCTTCCTGGTGGCGCACGAGTCGCAGGCAGGCCGCGAGGGTGAGGTCGAGCGTCTGGGAGCGGTCGAAGGTGCCGCGCCGCGGCCGGCCCGTGCGGGGGGTCGGGTGCGCGAGCACCCCCGGATCGCCGTGGACAGGGTAACCAGCCTCGTCCACGCGGGCGGCGAGGTCGGCGGCCGCCCGCCTGGCCCAGTCGAGGTGGGGCTCCGGCACGGCCGCGGCCTCGGCCCCGGCGGCGGCCCCGGCGTCGGCCCCGGCGTCCGGGCGGTCGGCGGCCAGGCCGTCCAGGACGGGCACCAGGCGGCGCGCGAGACGCTCGCCGGTCACCGGGCCGCGGGCGAGCGGCGCGAGCCGGTTGACCCGGCGCTGGAGGTCCCAGCGCGCCAGCTGCAGCGGTCGTACGCCGGGACGCCCGGCCCCGTCGCCGGCCCCGCCGCGACCCAGGACCTCGAGCGCACCGTCCTCCAGCGTGGCGGGGTCGCCCGCGACCACGACGTGCACCCGGCCGGGGTGCTCGGCGGCGAGCCGCTCGGCGAGCCGGTCGACGTCGACGGGGTCGGGCAGCCGGTCCGCGGAGGCCGCCCGGCGCCAGACCGCGCGCCAGGTCAGGCTGCCGCCGCCGGCGACCCGGCCGGCCCAGTGCTCGGCCATGCCGAGCTCGAGCGGGAGCCCGAGCACGAGGTGGACGGGCCGCCGGCCGCCCTCCACCGCTCCCGCGGCGAGCAGCCGCTCCCGCACCGCGGCGGTGCGGGTGCGGGTGCCGTGCAGCCGGAAGCCGGTGCGCCAGGGCCAGGCGCGCCGGGCCGGCGGCGCCGGCGCGGGGACGGGGTCGGGGGCCTGGCCGAGCAGCCGCACCACGACACCGGCGGCCAGCCGCACCAGCAGCTCGGGCGGGACGGTGGTGGGGTCGACGGCCGGCGACCCGAAGGGCCGCGCGTCGGGCCAGGGCAGCGGCGGGTCGACGGGGCCGCGGCCGGGGCGGGGCGTGCCCAGGAGCACCTCGGCCAGGCCGGCGGGTGCGGGGCCGTGACCGGCCAGGTTGAGGCGACGCAGCAGCTCGAGGTGGACCGCGCTGGGGGCGGCCGGCGCCGCGCGTCCGGGGTCGACGGCGAGCGACCAGCGGCCGGCGTCCCACGGGGTGGTGCCACCGGCGCGGAGGTGCGCGGCCCAGGCGTGCGCGGCGGCGTCGTAGCTCATCCGAGCCACCGGCGCGCCAGCCGCGTCATCCGCGGCGGCACGGGCAGCGCGGGTGCCGGCACCTCGTGGGGGCGCTCGGCCTGCTCGGCGAGCCAGGCGGCGGCCTCGGCCACCCGCTGGGCGACCAGCTGGGGGTCGGCGGAGTCGGGGTCGGACCACGGCGTCGTCGACTCGTCGGGCCAGACCGGACGGAGGTCCTCGAGGTCGCCGACGACGTGGGTGCAGGTCTGCCGCAGGTCGGCGAGCCACTCCTCCACGACGGCGTCGACCCGGGCGCGCGCGGTGGGCGGCACCGTCGCCGGAGGCGAGGTCGACCGGGCCGCGAGCACCTCCTTGACCAGCCCCTCGCGGACCCACCGGACGTAGGGGTCGCGCGGCAGCTCGCGCTCCTTGGTGGCCAGGTTGATCAGCCGCAGCGCGGTCACCTCGACGCCGCCGAGGGAGGCGTTGGTGCGGTCGCTCGCGGCGTACGACGCGGGGTCGGCCAGCCCCAGCACGTCGCTGAAGCGCCGCCACAGCAGGTCGCGCGGCGCGTCGGCGGGCGGCACCGTGACGAGGTGGACCCGCTCGGGCGGGAGGTCGTGGCCCCAGGTGGCGAGGATGCGCGGGAGGTGCTGCACCCGCCAGAACGGGGTGGGCTTGTCGCCGTAGTTGCGCTGCAGCGTCCGGAGGTACGACGCGTAGTCCTTGCGGCCGCGGTGCTTGACCCGCTCCTGCCACTCCGCCGGGATCTGGCGACCCAGGTCGCGGGCGGTCAGCACGACGTGGACCTCGTGGTCGGGGAAGGAGCCGCGCACGCGCTCGACCACCTCGGGACCGGCGCCGGCCAGGATCTCGTGGCTGACCAGCACGTCGCCGCGGCTGGTGCGGGCCGTGGCGACCAGCTCGTCCCACTGGCCGCGTGCCTGCTCCTCGGCCCCGGCCCACCGGGTGCCGAGCACGTCGAGGGCGGCCTCGAAGTGGTCGCCGGACCGGGTGGCGACGTAGTCCAGCCCGTCGGCCTCGAGCCGCTCGCGGTTGCGGGCCAGCCGGTCCTGGAGATAGCTGGTGCCGCTCTTGGGCGTCCCCACGTGGAGGAGGACCCGGCGGCGCGACATGGGGGTCATCATGCCGGGGCCGGGGTCAGGCGGGGGAGAGGGCCTGCACGACGCGCGAGGGGCTGGGGCGGCCGAGCACGCCCGCCATCCAGCGGCTGGTCTCCACGAGCGCCGCGAGGTCGACCCCGGTCTCGACGCCGAGCCCCTGGAGCAGCCAGACGAGGTCCTCGGTGGCGAGGTTGCCGGTGGCGCTCTCGGCGTACGGGCAGCCACCCAGGCCGCCGGCGCTGGCGTCGAAGGTCGTGACGCCGTGCTCGAGCGCGGCGTGGGCGTTGGTGAGGGCCTGGCCGTAGGTGTCGTGGAAGTGGACCGCGAGCACGTCGTCGGGCAGGCCCGCCTCGTTGAAGGCGGTGAGCAGGCGGCGCACGTGCCCGGCGGTGCCGACACCGATGGTGTCGCCCAGCGAGAGCTGGCTGGCGCCGAGGTCGACCAGGCGCCGGCCCACGTCGACGACCTGGTCGATGGCGACGTCGCCCTCCCAGGGGTCGCCGAAGCACATGCTGACGTAGGCCCGGACGTCGAGCCCGTGCTCGCGCGCCCGGGCCACGGTCGGCTCGAACATCGCGAACTGCTCGTCGAGGCTGCGGTTGAGGTTGCGCTGCGCGAAGGTCTCGGTGGCGCTGCCGAAGATCGCCACGTGGCGGCAGCCCAGCTCCAGGGCGCGGTCGAGGCCGCGCTCGTTGGGCACCAGCACCGGCAGGTCGCGACCGGCCTCCCCCAGCTCGCCCAGCAGCTCGGCGGCGTCGGCCAGCTGCGGCACCCAGCGCGGGTGGACGAAGCTGGTGGCCTCGACGACCGGCAGGCCGGCGGCGAGCAGGCGGCGTACGAACTCGGCCTTGGTCGGCGTCGGCACCAGCGCCGACTCGTTCTGCAGCCCGTCGCGCGGGCCGACCTCGTAGATCGTGACCCGGTCCGGCAGTGCGTCAGGCATCGTCGGCCTCCACCTCGAAGAGCACCTCGCCCAGCGCCACGCGGCTGCCGACCGGGGCGCCGACGGTCGTCACCGTGCCGGCGAACGGCGCGGCCAGCGCGACCTCCATCTTCATCGCCTCCAGCACGCCCAGGCGGGCGCCCTCCTCGACGCGGTCGCCCTCGGCGACGTCGACGGCGAGCACGGTGCCGGGCATCGGAGCGGTGAGCGTGCCGGCACCGGCGGCCGGGCCGTGCTGGAGCGTCACGTCGGGCCGCTCGAAGACGAACCGCTGGCCGCGGTGGACCACCTCGACGCCGTGGCGGTCGGCGTCCACGACGGCCTGGTGGCGCCGACCGTCGAGGTCGAGACGCACGACGTGGTGCTCGGCGCGCAGCTGGCGCACGGGCGTGCCGTCGACGGTGCCGCTCGCCCCACCGGGGTCGCGGTGCACCCGGACGGTCCGGTCGAGGTGGACCAGGAAGGGCGCCGACGCCCCGGACAGCCGGAAGCCGTCGGCCCGGAACGGACCCGTGCGGCCGTGGTCGGCGGCCAGCATCGCGTCGGTCCAGGCGGCGAGCACCCGGGCGACGTCCGGCTCCGGCTCGGGCACCTCGGCGGTGTCGAGCCAGGCGGTGTCGATGGTGGCGTCGCGGAACTCCTCGCTCGCCACCAGCGCCCGCAGGAAGCCGGCGTTGGTGGTCAGGCCGAGGATCGCGGTGTCGTCGAGCGCGGCGAGCAGCGCCGACCGGGCCGCCTCGCGGGTCGGTCCGTGGGCGACGACCTTGCCCAGCATCGGGTCGTAGGAGGTGCTCACCTCCTGGCCGCTCTCCAGGGCGTGGTCGACCCGGACGTCCTGGGGCCAGCGGACCAGGGTCGCCCGGCCGGCCTGGGGCAGGAAGCCGTGGAAGGAGTCCTCGGCGTAGACCCGGGCCTCGATGGCGTGCCCGCGCAGGTGGAGGTCCTCCTGCCGCAGCGCCAGCTCCTCGCCCGCCGCCACGCGCAGCATGTGCTCGACGAGGTCGATCCGCTCGCCGGTCGAGCCCGTCGAGACCACCGCCTCGGTGACCGGGTGCTCGACCTGGAGGCGGGTGTTCATCTCCAGGAAGTAGGCCTCGCCGGTGTCGACGTCGAGCAGGAACTCCACCGTCCCGGCGTTGCGGTAGCCGACCTCACGGGCGAGGTCGACGGCCGCGGTGGTGATCTGCTCGCGGACGGCCTCGTCGATGGTCGGCGCGGGCGCCTCCTCCAGCACCTTCTGGTGGCGGCGCTGCGTGGAGCAGTCGCGCTCGAAGAGGTGGACGACGTGGCCGTGGTGGTCGGCGAGCACCTGCACCTCGACGTGGCGACCGCGCTCGACGTACTTCTCCACCAGCAGGGTGTCGTCGCCGAAGGACGACTGCGCCTCGCGTCGGGCGGCGGCCACGGCGTCGGCGTACTCCCCGACGGTGCGGACCACGCGCATCCCCTTGCCGCCGCCTCCGGCCGCGGCCTTGACCAGCACGGGCAGTGCGAACCCGGCGGGGTCGTCGGTCACGGCGTACGACGGGACCACGGGCACGCCGGCCGCGACGGCGACCTCGCGGGCGTGGTCCTTGCGGCCCATCTGCTCCATCACCGCGGCCGTCGGGCCGACCAGCGCGATGCCGGCGTCCTCGAGGGCCTGCGCGAAGGCCGAGCGCTCGGAGAGGAAGCCGTAGCCGGGGTGGACCGCCTGCGCACCGGACGTCCGCGCCGCGGCGACGACCTCGTCGACGTCGAGGTAGGACCCGACGCGGACGGCCCGGGTGGCGGCACGGACGTGCGGCGCGGTGGCGTCGAGGTCGGTGTGGATCGCGACCGAGCGGATCCCCAGCCGGTCGCAGGTGCGGATCACGCGCAGCGCGATCTCGCCGCGGTTGGCGACCAGGACGGTGTCGAACATGCGGGTCACGTCGCTCACATCCGGAAGATGCCGTAGGAGGGCTCGGGGACCGGCGCGTGCGCCGCCGCCTCGAGGCCCATGCCGAGCACCCGGCGGGTGTCGACGGGGTCGATGACGCCGTCGTCCCAGAGCCGGGCGGTGGAGTAGTAGGGCGAGCCCTGGTGCTCGTACTGCGCGCGTACCGGCTCCTTGAACGACTCCTCGTCCTGCGCCGACCACTCCTCGCCGCGGCGCTCGAGGCCGTCGCGGCGCACCGTCGCCAGCACGCTCGCGGCCTGCTCACCCCCCATCACCGAGATCCGCGCGTTGGGCCACATCCACAGGAAGCGCGGGTCGTAGGCGCGGCCGCACATGCCGTAGTTGCCGGCACCGAACGAGCCGCCGATGACGACCGTGAACTTCGGGACCACCGAGCAGGCGACCGCGGTGACGAGCTTGGCGCCGTCGCGGGCGATGCCGCCGTTCTCGTACTCCTTGCCCACCATGAACCCGCTGATGTTCTGCAGGAAGACCAGCGGGATCCGGCGCTGGTTGCACAGCTCGATGAAGTGGGCGCCCTTGCGGGCCGACTCGGCGAACAGGATGCCGTTGTTGGCCACGATGCCGACGTCGTGGCCCCAGACCTTCGCGAAGCCGCAGACCAGGGTCTCGGCGTACAGCTGCTTGAACTCCGCGAACCGGCTGCCGTCGACGATCCGGGTGATGACCTCGCGCACGTCGTACGGCGTGCGGGTGTCGGCCGGCACCACGTCGTAGAGGCCCTCGGGGTCCAGCGCCGGCTCCTCGACGGGCGCGGTCTCCGGCAGCCCGGGCACCGGCAGGGTCGCCACGATCGAGCGCACGATCGCGAGCGCGTGGGCGTCGTCCTCGGCGAGGTGGTCGACGACCCCGGAGAGCCGGGCGTGTACCTCGCCGCCGCCGAGCTCCTCCGCGGTGACCTCCTCGCCGGTCGCGGCCTTCACCAGCGGCGGACCGCCGAGGAAGATCGTGCCCTGGTCCCTGACGATGACCGACTCGTCCGACATCGCCGGGACGTAGGCGCCGCCGGCGGTGCACGATCCCATCACCGCGGCCACCTGGGCGATGCCGTCGCGGGAGAGGTTGGCCTGGTTGAAGAAGATCCGGCCGAAGTGCTCACGGTCGGGGAAGACGTCGTCCTGCATCGGCAGGAACGCGCCGCCGGAGTCGACGAGGTAGACGCAGGGGAGCCGGTTGGCGCGGGCGACCTCCTGGGCGCGGAGGTGCTTCTTGACCGTCATCGGGTAGTAGGTGCCGCCCTTGACGGTGGCGTCGTTGGCCACCAGCACGCACAGCCGGCCCTCGATGGTGCCGATGCCGGTGACGATGCTGGCGCTGGGGACGGCGAGGAGGTCGTCCTCGCCGGTGCCGTACATGCCGTACGCCGCCAGCGCGCTCAGCTCCAGGAACGGGCTGCCCGGGTCGAGCAGGGCGTCGACGCGGTTGCGGACCAGCAGCTTGCCGCGGTCGGTGTGCTTGCGGCGCGCGGCCTCGGAGCCGCCGCGGCGTACGGCCTCGGTGCGCTCGCGCAGGTCGTCGACGAGGGACCGCAGGCCACCGGGGGAGGATGTCACCGGATCAGGTTAGCGATCGTTAACAGGTGGCGCCAGCGCCGGGTAGTCCGAGACGGACGGCACCACCACGGGCCTCTCCGAGGGTGCCGAACGTCTCGGAGTACGCCGGGCGTCGCACGATCGAGCCTGAGCGGGCGATAACCTCGGTCGGGTGAGCGAGCGCCGGCAGCAGATCCTGGCCGTCGCGGCGGAGCTGTTCGCCGAGAAGGGCTTCCACGGCGTGTCGATCGCCGAGCTCGGCGCCGCGTGCGGCTTCTCGGGCCCGGCGCTCTATCGCCACTTCCGCTCCAAGGACGCCGTCCTGGCCGCGATGCTGGTCAACATCAGCGACGAGCTGCTGGCCGAGGGGCGCCGCCGCGTCGACGCCGCCACCTCGCCGCAGCAGGCCCTCGAGGGCCTCATCGACTGGCACGTCGCCTTCGCGCTCGAGCACAAGGCGCTGATCGTGGTGCAGGACCGCGACTGGTCGGCGCTCCCGCTCGAGGCGCGCGAGAAGGTCCGCGAGACCCAGCGCGCCTACGTCGACGTCTGGGCCGACCAGCTGCTCGCCCTCGACGCCGGGCTGACGCGCCAGCAGGCCCGTGCCCAGGTCCACGCCGGCTTCGGCCTGCTCAACTCCACCCCCCACAGCGCCTTCCTCGACCGCGCGGAGATGCACCGCCTGCTCTCGGACATGGCCGCGCGAGCCCTCCTCCCCGCCTAGTCGCGCGAGCGGTCGAGCACCCGGCGGCCGCCGACCGGGCAGTTGTGCGTACGCCGAGGCCGTCGACCGGGCGGTTGTGGCGCTGTGCGCCTGCAGAACTGCCCGCTCGGCGCGGCTGGGTCGAGCAGAGCTGCCCGCTCGGCGCTGCTGGGTCGAGCAGAGCTGCCCGGTCGGCGTTAGAGGAGGCGGGTGACCGCTTCGTCGTACGCCGCCACGGTCGCGTCGGCGAGGCCGTGACCGGTGGGCGCGTCGGCGGCCAGCGCCAGGACCTGGGCGGCGCGGACGCGGGCGGCCTCGCGCTCGGCCGCGCCGGTGTCGTCGGCCTCGGCGGCGGCGAGGGCGTGGACCTCGCCCAGGAGCGCCTCGCGGGTGCGCCCCCGGAGCAGGAGCAGGACGTAGGGGTCGCGGTCGACGTGCCAGGCGAGGAGGTAGAGCAGCGCCAGGGCGTGGACGCACGGCTGCGCCCACGCGTCGCACTCGCAGGCGCTGTCGAGGTCGGGCGTGCCGGGCAGCACCTCGACACCGGCCTCGTCGGCGTGCTCGACGAGGTCGACCGGGAGCGTGCCCACCTCGAGCGCGGCGGTGAAGCCGCTCTCGCGGGCGGCCTCCCGGGCGAAGGTCGTCCAGTCGGCCGCGTCGAGCCGCTCCACCTTGAGCTGGCTCATCAGCGGCTGCTCGCTGCCGGGGTCGACCACGGCCGAGGCCATCGCCTCCAGCACCACGATCGCGCCGAACCGGCCCGAGCGGGCCAGCGAGCGGGCGGCGACGAGGTCGCCCACGTCGAGGGCCAGCTCCTCGAAGGAGCGGACGAACGCCCGGCCCCACCAGGTGTCGCTGCGGGCCACCGCGCCGCGACGGCGGGGGCTGCGGGGCAGGACCAGGGGGTCAGGCATCGGGGTGCTGACCGGTCCGGCGCAGCGCGACGAGGTCGCGCAGCTCGGCGTCCGAGAGCTCGGTGAGCGCCGCCTCGCCGCGTCCGAGCACGGCGTCGGCGAGGCTGCGCTTGCGCTGCAGCAGCTCGGCGATGCGCTCCTCGATGGTGCCCTCGGTGACCAGCCGGTGCACCTGGACCGGCCGGGTCTGGCCGATCCGGTGCGCGCGGTCGGTGGCCTGGTCCTCGACGGCGGGGTTCCACCAGCGGTCGACGTGGACGACGTGGTCCGCGCGGGTCAGGTTGAGGCCGGTGCCGCCGGCCTTCAGCGAGAGCAGGAACACCGGTGCCTGCCCGTCCTGGAAGTCGCGCACCATCCGCTCGCGGGCAGCGACGGGGGTGCCGCCGTGGAGGAACAGCGTGGGGGTGCCGGCAGCGGCGAGGTGGCGCTCGAGCAGGCGGGCCATCTCGACGTACTGGGTGAACAGCAGCACCTGCCCGCCCTCGGCCAGGATCGTGGCCAGCAGCTCGTCGAGCAGCTCGAGCTTGCGGGAGCGCCCGCGCAGCCGCCCGCCGGGCTGGCGGAGGTAGTGGGCGGGGTGGTTGCAGATCTGCTTCAGCCCGGTCAGCAGCGCCAGCACCAGCCCGCGGCGGGTGTCCTCGTCGGCCTCCTCGATGCGGCGCATCGACTCGCGCACGAGCGTCTCGTAGAGCACGACCTGCTCGCGAGTCAGCCCGACGACGTGGTCGGTCTCGGTCTTGGCGGGCAGCTCCGGCGCGATGCCGGGGTCGGTCTTGCGGCGGCGCAGCAGGAACGGCTCGACCAGCTGCGCGAACCGGCGCGCCACCGACGGGTCGACGCCGCTCTCGATGGGGGCGGCCCACACCTTGCGGAAGGCGTTGCGCGAGCCCAGGAGGCCGGGCGTGGCCCAGTCGAGGATCGCCCACAGCTCGGTCAGGTCGTTCTCGACCGGGGTGCCGGTGAGCGCGACGCGGCAGCGCGAGCGCAGCGTGCGGAGGTTCTTGGCGGTGGTCGAGCGGGCGTTCTTGATGTGCTGCGCCTCGTCGGCGACCACGAGGTCCCAGGACACCGCGGCCAGGTCGCCGCCGGACTCGGCGGTGGTGTCGGCGCGCATCGTGCCGTACGTCGTGAGCACGAACCCCTCGCCGAGGTCGGCCAGCGAGCGGGAGCTGCCGTGGAAGCGGCGTACGTCGACCCCGGGGGCGAAGCGGCGGACCTCGGTCTCCCAGTTGCCCATCAGGCTGGCCGGGCAGACCACCAGCGTCGGCCCGACGAGCAGCCCGCGCGCGCGGCGATGCAGGTGGAGCGCGATCAGCGTGACGGTCTTGCCCAGGCCCATGTCGTCGGCCAGGCACGCGCCCAGCCCGGCGCCGGTCAGCTCGGCCAGCCAGGTGACGCCGTGACGCTGGTAGTCGCGCAGCGTGGCCTGCAGCCCCGGCGGGTCGGGCAGCGGGGAGACGGTCGCGGCGTCGACGATGCGCCTCCGGACCTGCTCGAGCGTGGCGCCGGGGTGCACCTGCATCGCTCCGCCGTCGAGGTAGAGCGTGCCGGTCAGGGCGGCCTGCAGCGCGGCCGCCGGGGCGATCACCCGGTCGGCCTGGTCGAGCCCGGCCTTGACCCGCTTGCGGGCGCGGCGGGCGACCCGGGGGTCGATGACGACCCAGTTGTCGCGCAGCCGGATCACCGGGGTGGTGGCCTCGGCGAGCGCCACCATCTCCTCGTCGCTGAGCTGCTGCCCGGCCATCGCGAGCCGCCAGTCGAAGCCGAACAGCGAGTCGGGGCTGAACAGGCCCTCGTGGAGCGGTCCCTCGCGCGGGCCGGAGACCTCGACCCGGCCCTGCGGGACCAGCTCGCCGCGCAGCCCGCGCGGCCAGAAGACGTCGACGCCGACCGCGTCGAGCGCCTCGAGGCCGTGGTCGAGCAGCCCGGTCAGCTCCTCGGCGTCGAGCACCATCTGCTCGGGCACCCGCTCGCGCAGCAGCCGGCCGAGCGGCTCCCAGGCCTCGGCGGCCTCGCCCAGGGCCACGCTGGCCGAGAGCCGCGCCCGGGCCGAGAAGCCGTGCGTCTCGGGCGCCTCGTGCCAGAGGCGGGCGACGTCGACGAAGACGGTCTCGTCGTCGAGGTCGTGGGCCTGGGGCACGACCACGACCCCGCCGCCGGCCAGCACCTCCTCGGGCGCCTCGACGCGCAGCGCGATGCGGACCCGGTCGGGCAGGCCGTCGGGCTCGGGCTCGGGCTCGACCGGCGCCTCCCGGGCGGCGAGCCGCTCGGACCAGTGCACCCGTCGGGTGGTGCCGGTGGTGTCCTCGGCCGGCGGGAGGGCGGTGCCCGGCGGCTTGACCATGGTGTCGGCCACGGCGTCGAGCAGCTCGCGGATCAGCTGCTCGGCGTCGTCGACGGTGGTGCCGGCGTGGGCGCGGGAGCCGGCCAGCGCCCGGACCCGGTCGTCGTCGTCGGGCTGGAGGGGGCCGATGCGCCACGCGTCGCCGGCCTCGGTGCGGCGTACGCGACCGGCGGCGACCAGTCGCATCGCCAGCAGGGTCGCGCCGCTCAGCAGACCGACCGAGGGGTGGGCGTCCTCGACGCGGACGGCGCGGGTGAGCACCGGGATGGCGCCCTTGAGCGGCATCCGGACGGTGCGTCGCGGCCCGGAGAACTCGACCTCGCTCAGCCGCGCCGGCTGCTGCGGCACCCAGGTCGCCTGACCCTGCAACGGCACGAAGCTCACCGGAGGAACCTAGCCCGGCTCATCGACAGCCCCCGGGACCTGCGACCCCCCGTGAGGGGTAGTCCGAGACGTTTGGCACGCGCCAAGGGCGCAAGAGGGGTGCCGAACGTCTCGGACTATCGCCCGGGCCCGGTCAGTCGAGGCCCTGGATCGCCCGGGCGACGGCCTTGGGCACCTTGGAGTCGAAGACGCTGGGGATGATGTAGCTGGCGTTGAGCTCCTCGGCGCTGACGCAGTCGGCGATCGCGGTGGCCGCGCTGAGCAGCATCTCGACGGTGACGTCGCTGGCACGGGCGTCGAGCAGCCCGCGGAAGACACCCGGGAAGGCCAGCACGTTGTTGATCTGGTTGGGGTAGTCGCTGCGGCCGCTGGCGACCACGGCGGCGTACGGCGCGGCCTCGGCGGGGTCGATCTCGGGGTCCGGGTTGGCCAGCGCGAACACGATCGGCTTCGCGGCCATGCCGGGGATCCACTCGGCCTGGAGCACGCCCGGCGCGCTGACGCCGATGAAGACGTCGGCGCCCTCGAGCGCCGTCCGGAGGTCGCCGCGGACGCGGCGCGGGTTGGTGCGCGAGGCGAGGTCGGCCATGGCGGGCGAGAGCGACTCGTCGCCCTCGGCCAGCGCGCCGTCCTTGTCGCAGACCACGACGTCGGCGGCACCGGCGGCCAGCAGCAGGGTCACGATGGCGGTGCCGGCGGCGCCGGCGCCCGCGACGACGACGCGGATCGAGGCGAGGTCCTTGTCGACGCAGCGCAGCGCGTTGGTGAGCGCGGCGAGCACCACGATCGCGGTGCCGTGCTGGTCGTCGTGGAAGACGGGGATGTCGAGGCGCTCGCGCAGCCGGCGCTCGATCTCGAAGCACCGCGGTGCGGCGATGTCCTCGAGGTTGATGCCGCCGAAGCCGGGAGCGATCGCGGCGACGACGTCGACGATGCGGTCGGTGTCCTGGGTGTCGAGGCAGATCGGCCAGGCGTCGATGTCGGCGAACCGCTTGAACAGCGCGGCCTTGCCCTCCATCACCGGCAGCGCGGCGCCCGGGCCGATGTTGCCCAGCCCGAGCACGGCCGACCCGTCGGTCACGACCGCGACGCTGTTGCCCTTGATGGTCAGGCGGGGCACGTCGCCCGGGTTCTCGGCCAGTGCCAGGCTGACGCGGCCCACGCCCGGCGTGTAGGCCATCGACAGGTCGTCGCGGGTGCGCAGCGGGACCTTGGAGGAGACCTCGATCTTGCCGCCGATGTGGAGCAGGAAGGTCCGGTCGGAGACCTTGTGCACCGTGATGCCCTGCAGGTTGCGCAGGTGGTCGACGATCTCGGCGGCGTGCTCGGAGTCGGTGGCCGAGCAGGTCACGTCGTAGACGATCCGGTCGTGGCGCGACTCCGCGACGTCGAGCGCGGTCACGATGCCGCCCTCGGCGGCGATGGCGGTGGCGACCTGGCCCACGATCGCCGGGTCGACCTCGGTGAAGAGTCGCACCGTGATGCTGTAGGACCCGCTCGTCGCCGCTCTGCGCTTCTTGTCAACCATGGGTCGCATCCTGCCCGCCGGGGGTGGTTACCCGCGAGTCGTGAGGTGCGTCACGCCGAGAACACTACGAACACAAGGGTCCCGGTGGGCTCGACCGGCGGGCTAGAGAGGCGGGCACGAGAGGCGGGGCTCCCGACCGGTGGGTCCGGTCAGGCCGGGGTGGAGCGCACGCCGAGGTCGCCGGTCTGCACGGCCCACAGCTGGGCGTAGGCGCCACCGGCGGCGACCAGCTCGTCGTGGGTGCCGGACTCGGCGATCCGGCCGGCGTCGAGCACCCAGATCCGGTCGGCGTGCCGCACGGTGGAGAGACGGTGGGCCACCACCAGGGCGGTCCGCTCGGCGGTGACCAGGCCCAGCGAGCGCTGGATCGCGGCCTCGGTCTCGTTGTCGACCGCCGAGGTCGCCTCGTCGAGCACGAGCACGGCGGGGTCGCGCAGCAGGGCGCGGGCCAGGGCGAGCCGCTGCCGCTGGCCCCCCGAGAGCGTCACGCCGCGCTCGCCGACCGGGGTGTCGTACCCCTGCGGCATCGCCTCGACGAAGGCCGAGGCCTCCGCCGCGCGGGCCGCCCGCTCGACCTCCTCGCGGGTGGCTTCGGGCCGGCCGTAGGCGATGTTGTCGGCGACCGTGCCCGAGAAGAGGTAGACGTCCTGGGAGACGTAGCCCATCGCGCCGCGCACCGTGGCCCACTCCAGGTCGCGGGCGTCGACGTCGTCGAGCAGCACCGTGCCGGCGCGCGGGTCCTCGAAGCGCAGCACCAGCCGCAGCAGCGTCGACTTGCCCGACCCGGTCGGCCCGACCACGGCGTGGGTCTCGCCCGCGGGGACGACGAGGTCGAGGTCGTGGATGACGTCGGGGCCGTCGGCGTACCCCGCCCGTACGCCGCGGAGCTCGATGCGCCCGGCGGGCTCGGCCAGCAGCACCTCGCCCGGCTGGACCGTCACCGGCACCGCCAGCAGGCCGAGGATGCGACCGGCCGACGCGCGTCCGCGCTGGTAGAGGTCGAGCACCTCGGCGACCGCGGTCAGCGGCCACAGCAGCCGCTGGGTCATGAACACCAGCACGGAGTAGAGGCCGACCTCGAGCGTGCCGTCGAGCACCTGGAAGCCGCCGATGAGCAGGGTGCAGGTGAAGCCGACGAGGATCGCGATCCGGACCAGCGGCACGAACGCCGCGGAGCTGCGGATCGCCGCCTCGTTGGCCTCGCGGTAGGCCAGCGAGGCCGACGCCACCCGGTCGCGCTCGCGGCCCTCCGCGGTGAACGCCTTGATGGTGGTGATGCCGCCGAGGTTGGCCGACAGCGTCCCCGAGAGGTCGGCGACGGTCTCGCGCACCCGGGCGTAGAGCGGGTCGAGGCGACGCTGGAAGACCAGGCTGCCGGCCACGATGACCGGGATGGGGGCGAAGGCCAGCACCAGCAGGGTGGGCGAGGCGGCCGCGAAGACGAGGCCGACCAGGACCACGTTGAGCACGGTCTGCAGGATCGCCGCGGCACCGACGTCGAGGAAGCGCTCGAGCTGGTTGACGTCGTCGTTGAGGGTGGCCAGCGTCGTCCCGGCCGGGCGGGTCTCGTGCCAGGCGACGTCGAGCTGCTGCACGTGGGCGTAGGCCTCGACGCGCAGGTCGTGCTCGATGGTCTGGGCGAGCCGGCGCCAGGTCAGGGCGGCGAGGTACTCGCTGACCGACTCCACGACCCACACCAGGGCGTTGACGACCGCCAGCCAGACCAGCTGCTCGTAGCGCGAGTCCGCGCCGACGACGTCCGCCACGAAGGAGCGGTCGCCGCGCACGACCACGTCGACGGCGGCGCCGATGAGCAGCTCGGGCACCACGTCGGCGACCTTGTTGACCGTCGAGAGGACGACCGCGGCGACCAGGCGGGCGCGGTAGCCGGCGTACCTCCGGGAGAGCTCGCGCAGCGGGGAGGCGGGGACGGGAGCGGCAGCGGACACCACGCCAGGTTAGGTGGCCCTAAGTCGTGGTGGCACGACGGGCGCGGGCGTGCAGCGCGCCGACCAGCGTCACGAGCAGCACCAGCGCGGCCTCGACGAGCAGGCCCGGCGCCAGGCCCAGGCCGCCGTCCCAGCGCAGCAGCGCAGCGCCGGCGGCCGCGCCGAGCAGGATCAGCACGACGGCGGCCAGTCGCCGGCCGGTGCCACCGCCCTTGCCGCTGCCCAGCACCGAGTCGGCCGCGAGGCCGGTCAGGGTCGAGGTGACCACGACGGTCGTGACGTCCTTGACGGCCACGAACCGCGCGGTCGCGGCCTGCACGCCCATCGCCCCGCCCAGCACCCCGGTCACGGTCAGCAGCGCCGGCTCGCCCGGGTCGGGCAGCACCAGCAGCAGCACCGCCAGGGCGAGCACCAGCAGGCCGACGAGCGCCAGCAGGAGCGTCGTACGGCCGGTCCAGGCGTGCTCGGCGCCCCTGAGCACCCTCCCGCCCAGTGCCGCGCCGAGCACGAACCCGCCCAGCGCCACGACGGGGCCGACCACCGGCAGCCCGTTGCCGCCGACCAGCGCCATGCCGAGGATGACGACGTTGCCGGTCATGTTGCCGGTGAAGACCCGGTCGAGGCCGAGGTAGCCCACGGCGTCGACCAGGCCGGTGCCGAAGGTGAGGACGAGCATCAGCACGAGGTGCATCCGGTCGTCCTCGACGCGGGCGAGCAGCGGTCGGCGTGAGGTCACCCGGCTGATCATGACGGTGACCCAGACCACCAGGAAACCGGTGCGACACAGGTGCCGTGCGCAACTAACCTGGTGCGGTGAGCCAGGACCTCGAGACACCCCCGCAGCCCACCGGCCCGACCGGCCCCTCCGGCCCCTCCGGCACCGACAAGCTCGACCGGGACGTGCTGATGGTGGCCGGGGTTGTCGTGCTCGGCGCGATCATGTCGATCCTGGACATCACCGTCGTCTCGGTCGCGCTGCGCACCTTCCAGGAGGAGTTCGACGCCACCGCGGCGCAGGTCGCCTGGACGATGACGGGCTACACCCTCGCCCTGGCCAGCGTCATCCCGCTGACCGGCTGGGCCGCCGACCGCTTCGGCACCAAGCGGCTCTACCTGCTCGCGGTCACGCTGTTCACCGCCGGCTCGGTGCTCTGCGCGGCGGCGAACACGCTCGAGACGCTGGTCGCCTTCCGGGTGCTCCAGGGCCTCGGCGGCGGCATGCTGATGCCGCTCGGCATGACCATCCTGACCCGCGCGGCGGGCCCCGAGCGGATCGGTCGCGTGATGGCCGTGCTCGGCGTACCGATGCTGCTCGGCCCCATCTTCGGCCCCATCCTCGGCGGCTGGATGATCGACGCGTTCTCGTGGCACTGGATCTTCCTGATCAACCTGCCGATCGGCGCCGCCGCCCTGGCGTACGCCTGGATCGTGCTGCCCCGCGACGCCGTCGAGCCCTCGGAGTCCTTCGACTTCGTCGGGATGCTGCTGCTCTCGCCCGGCCTGGCCGCGTTCCTGTACGGCGTCTCCTCGATCCCCGAGACCGGCACCTTCTTCTCCGCCCGGGTGCTGGTGTGGACCCTCCTCGGCCTGGCCCTGATCGCGGCGTTCGTGCCGTGGGCGCTGCGCGAGGCCAACGTGCACCCGCTGATCGAGCTGCGGCTGCTGCAGAACAAGAACATGACCGTCGCCGTGCTGGCGATGATGCTGTTCGCGATCGCGTTCTTCGGGGCCAGCCTGCTCTTCCCGCTCTACTTCCAGCAGGTCCGCGGCGAGTCGGCGCTCAGCTCCGGGCTGCTGCTCGCTCCCCAGGGCATCGGCGCGATGATCACGATGCCGATCGCCGGCATGCTGGCCGACAGGATCGGGCCCGGCAAGATCGTGCTCGTCGGCATCGCCGTGATCACCGCCGGCATGGGCATGTTCGCGATGTTCGTCGGCGAGGGCTCGGGCTACGTCGCCCTGATCGTCGCGCTGTTCGTGATGGGTCTCGGCATGGGCGGCACGATGATGCCGATCATGACCGCCGCGCTCGCGACGCTGTCGCCGCGCAACGTCGCCCGTGGCTCGACCTTCCTCAACATCACCCAGCAGGTCGCCGCCTCGATTGGGACGGCGCTGTTCTCGGTGCTGCTGACCAACGGCTTCAAGGACAGCCCGACCGTCGCGCTCGGCACAGCCGTGCAGGCGCTGCAGGACTCCCCGCAGCGGCTCGCCGCCTTCCTGGAGCAGCAGGGCCTGGACCCCTCCGACCTCGCCGGCCTCCAGGGCCGCGTGGTCGCGGAGATGGCCGACACCTTCGGCTTCGTCTTCTGGGTCGCCACCGGCCTGGTCGCGCTCTGCCTCGTCCCGGCGGCGTTCCTGCCGCGGCGCAAGGTCGAGCACCCCGCCGGCGAGCAGGCCCCGGTCCTCGTCGGTCACTGAGGCGCCGCCGCCCGTCCTCGGCAGGGGGGCGTCATACGTGCTGGTCGTCGGGGCGACGGGGTCGTATGACGTCGCGTGCTCGGGCCCGGGACGTCATACGTGCTGGTCGTCGGGGCCACCGGGTCGTATGACGTCCGGGGGCTCGCGGGTTGACGAGGGGGGCGTACGCCGGCCCCCGCTCCCTCGACGTGCGGATGTCGCTGTCGAGCCCGGGGGGAGTCCGAGCGGGCCCGGGCGCCACAGGTGCCTGTCGAGCACCGTCGACCGGGCTGCACCCGGCAACGCTCAGCGAGTCGACCGCCCGTAGGCACGCAACCCGAGCGCGAGGGCGAGGCCCCACACCAGGAACAGCGGGTCCCAGAGCAGGGCGTGACCGATCATCGCCGCTCGGTCGTAGCCGTCCTCCGGGACGACGACACCGGTGAGCACGAGCCCGCCGACCACGGTGTTGAGCCCGCCCCAGAGCACCAGCACGGCGGCCCCCAGCCAGCACAGGGACCGCCAGCCTCGACCGAGTCCGCCGCCCCGGGCGAGGAGGACGGGCACCAGGGCACCGCCGAGCTTCACCGCGGCGACCACGAGCAGCAGCCACCGGGCGTCGCGGAACTGCTCGACGATGCGCTCGCCGAGGGTCTCCAGCAGCGCGTCGCCGCCGAGGCCCCAGTAGGCGCTGACCGCGGCGTGCACCGTCCCCGCCACGGCCGCGACCAGGAGCCCCACGGGCACCGGCCGCGGACCGGTCACGACTGGGTGGCCAGCGCCAGCGGTAGCACCGGGCCGGACCCGGCGGCCCGGAGCGCCTGGGCGGCCAGCGTGAGCGACCACCCGGTGGCGACGAGGTCGTCGACCAGCAGGACCGGCCCGCCGTCGAGGTCGCCGGTCACCTCGAGGGCGTGGCGGCGGCGTACGGCGGCCACGCGCTGCGCCGAGTTGGACGACCCGGCCAGCGGCGGGACGGAGTCGTCGGCCACGGCCCAGGTGGCGACCACGGGGATCCGCATGGTGCGGGCGATGCCCTGGGTGAGGTCGGCGACCAGCTGGGGTCGTCGTGCCGAGCCGACCTGGACCACGCCGGTCGGCCGGGCGGGCCAGTCGGGTGCCCACTCGCGCATCACCGCCATCACGGCGTCGACCAGCTGCGGGGGCACGGGGCCGTCGGGGGCGCCCTCGGCGAGCAGGGCGCGGAGCTGCTGGCCGTAGCCGAGGTCGGTCAGCCGGGCCACCGCCCGACCGGGCTCGGCGGGCTCCTTGAGCTTGCCGGTCAGGTCGATGCCCATGCCCGCGAGCGCGGTCGGCCACATCTTGCGCGGCGCGACCGTGACGCCCGGGCGGCGCAGCTGCTCGCCCGCGGCCTCGACGGCGGCGTCGCTGACCGAGCCGGCCAGGCTGAGCCCGCCGCAGTTGTCGCAGCGCCCGCAGTCGGTGGCGTCGGGGTCGTCGAGCTGCTCGCGCAGGTAGCGCATCCGGCAGCCGGTGGTCGCGACGTAGGCCAGCATCGCGTCCTGCTCCTGGCGGCGCGCCTCGGCGACCCGGTCGAAGCGCTCCTGGTCGTAGGCCCACTCCTGCCCGGTCGCGGTCCAGCCGCCACGCACCCGGTCGACCGCGCCGTCGACGTCGAGCACCTTGAGCATGGTCTCCAGGCGGGTGCGGCTGAGGTCGACGTGGGTCTCCAGCGCGGCGGTCGACAGTGGCGTGCCGGCGTCGGTGAGGGCGCGCAGCGTGCTGCGGACGTGCAGCTCGGGCGGGAAGGCCAGCGAGGCGAAGTAGCGCCAGATCTCGCGGTCCTCGAAGGCGGGCAGCAGCACCACGGTGGCGTCGTCGGTGCCGCGGCCGGCGCGGCCGACCTGCTGGTAGTAGGCCACCGGCGACGACGGCGCGCCGACGTTGACCACGAAGCCCAGCCGCGCGTCGAAGCCCATCCCGAGCGCGCTCGTCGCGACCAGGCACTTGAGCCGGCCCGCCAGCAGGTCCTGCTCGAGGGCGAGGCGCTCGGTGGCCTCGGTCTGCCCGGAGTACGCCGCGACGGCGTGGCCGCGTGAGCGGAGGTGCTCGGCGATCTCCTGGGTGGCGGCGACCGTGAGCGTGTAGACGATGCCGGAGCCCGGCAGCTCGTCGAGGTGGTCGGCCAGCCACGCCAGCCGGTGCTCGGGCCGCTCGAGCTCGACGACGCCGAGGTGGAGCGACTCGCGGTCGAGGGTGCCGCGGAGCACGAGGACGTCCTGCCCGAGCTGCTCGGCGACGTCGTGGGTGACCCGGCTGTTGGCGGTCGCGGTCGTGGCCAGCACCGGGATGCCCTCGGGCAGCGTCGCCAGCATCTGGCGGATCCGGCGGTAGTCGGGCCGGAAGTCGTGGCCCCAGTCGGAGATGCAGTGCGCCTCGTCCACGACCAGCAGGCCGACGGTCTCGGTCAGCTGGGGCAGCACCTGCTCGCGGAAGGACGGGTTGTTGAGCCGCTCGGGGCTGACCAGGAGCACGTCGACCTCGCCGGCGTCGACGCGGGCGCGCACCGACTCCCAGTCCTCGAGGTTGGTCGAGTTGATCGTCGCCGCGCGGATGCCGGCGCGCTGGGCGGCCTCGATCTGGTTGCGCATCAGGGCCAGCAGGGGCGAGATGATCACCGTCGGGCCGGCCCCGAGCTCGCGCAGCAGCGCGGTGGCGACGAAGTAGACCGCGGACTTGCCCCAGCCGGTGCGCTGCACCACCAGGGAGCGCCGCTGGTGGACCACGAGCGCCTCGATCGCCGCCCACTGGTCGTCGTGGAGCGTCGCGTCGTCGGAGCCGACGAGGGCGCGCAGGTGACGTTCGGCCTCGTCGCGGGTGTCCATGCCCCTGAGTGTGTCAACCGGGTCCGACAGCCGCCCGGCGGCGTCCACAGGGGTGCCCGCGAGCCCTCCTAGGAGGCGTCGGCCAGGTCCGCCCGGCGGGCCACGACGGCCGCGGTGTTGGTGGCCAGCGCGACCAGCGAGGGGGAGAGCACCACGGCGTACGGCCAGAAGGTGGTGCTGACGCCGTCGGTGGGCAGCGGGGTCGACGTACGCCGCCCGGTGCGCAGGTCGAGCACGTGCAGGGCGTCGGTGCCGGCCACCAGCACGTGGTCCTCGTCGAGCAGCGGCACCGCGGCCAGCTCCGAGCCGTAGGGCAGGAACTGCGGGGTCGCGGGCACGGTGAAGGCCCACAGCCGCCGCCCGTCCGTCGCGTCGTACGCCGACCAGCGGGTGCCCGCCCGGACCAGCACCCGCCCGGCGCGCACCGTCGCGTCGTACGCCGTCCCGCGCGCGGGCACCACCGACCACGCCTCGCGCCCGTCGGCGTCGAGCGCGACCAGCCGCCCCTCGGCGTCCCCGGCGTCCCACCGCGTCAGCACCGCCCGGTCCTCGGTGGTGCCCACCACCGAGACGCCCGCGCCGGCGGGCAGGTCGTCGGTCCACCGGGCCCGGCCGGTGTCCGCGTCCAGCAGTGCCAGCGCGGGTCCGGCCTCGCGGCGCTCGAGCGCCGACGGGTCGAGCAGGTCGGTCAGCGGGCTGCCGCCGACCAGCAGGCCACCGTCGAAGGAGCCGAGGAAGTCGGTGCCGGTCAGCGTGGCGTCGCGCTCCCAGCCCGGGCCGTCGGGACCCAGCCGGCTCAGCCGGTCGTCGGCCAGCACCACGATCCCCTCGTCGAGGAGCTGCGTGGAGACCACCGACTCGCGCGACAGGGGACCGCCGTCGAGCCGGGCGCACCACCGCTGCCGGCCGCTGTCGGCGTCGAGGGCGACGACGTCGGGGGCGCGGTCCGCGGGCAGGGTGAGCACGACGTAGCGGGAGTGGTCCGCGTCGTACGTCGAGCGCTGGGTGCCGACCGCGACGCTCCACCGGGGCTCCAGCGTCTCGTCGTCGAGCATCGTGAAGTCGGGGTCGTCGCGGGTGCGGACGCCGATCCCCTGCGCGTAGCCCCCGACCTGCGCCCACTGCTGGTAGTCGTAGCCGACCGCCCCGAGCACCTCGCCGAGCGGCCCGCCGTCGTCCTGGAGCACCTCGACCAGCCGGTCGCGCCGCTCGTCGGGGTCGGCCGCGCGGGCGTCGGCGTCGAGGAACGGGCTGGCGGAGTCGGCCGCGGCGTACGACGTGACCTCGGCGCCGCAGCCGGGAGCGGCCTCGCGCCGGGTCAGCCAGGTGCCGGCCCCCGCCGCGAGGACCGCGACGACGAGCGCCACCACCAGCCATCTCCCGCGCACGCCGGTCAGCGTAGGCGGGAGAGCAGCCCCGGGCAGCAGGACCGACCGGTTCGGTGGGCTACTGCGCCGGAGCGCTGGTCGCTGTGCCGGGGTTGTTCCTCCGGACCGGTGGCGGTTTCCCCGGCGACCTTGGGAATCCGCCGCCGCCGCTCACCCCCGGCGCCGCCGGATCTCCTCGTTGACGGCGGGGACGACCTCGTGCATGTCGCCCACCACGGCGTACGTCGCCTTGGTCATCATCGGCGCGTCGGCGTCGGTGTTGACCGCGAGGATCACCTTGGAGCTGGCGCAGCCGGCCCAGTGCTGGATCGCGCCGGAGATGCCGCAGGGGATGTAGACCTCGGGCGAGATCCGGCTGCCGGTCTGGCCCACCTGCTCGTGGTGCGGCCGCCAGCCGAGCGAGGTCACCACGCGGGAGACCCCGAGCTGGCCGCCGAGCAGCTCCGCGAGCTCGAGCGCGTCGCCGAACCCCTCGGGTCCGCCGGCGCCGCGACCGGCGCCGACGACGACGCGGGCCGACTTCAGGTTGCCGGCCGCCTCGGTGTCGACGGCCTCGACCGAGACGGCCCGGACCGTGAGGTCGCCGGGCTCGAGGGTGACGGCGAGCGGGGTGAGCGTGGCCGGACCGGCGGTCTCGGCGGGCGTGGCCTCGACGGCGTGGCCGGCGACGCTGAACACGGCCGGCCGCGAGCCGAGCCGCACCTCCTCCAGCGCCGCGCCGCCGACGACCTGGCGGGTGACGGTGAAGGGGGAGAGGCCCTCGAAGGCGACGACGTTGGCGGCCATCGCGACGTCGAGCTCGGTGGCGACCCGCGCCATCACGTCGTTGCCGCGGTTGGTGCCGCCGCCCATCAGCACCACCGCCCGGGTCTGCTCGCGCGCCGCGAGCACGGCGCGGGCGTGGGCGGCGCCGGAGAAGACGTCGAACTCGCCCGCGTCGGCGTGCAGCACGGTGCGCACGCCGGCCTCGGCGAGCTCCTTGGGCCCGGCGTCGCCCAGCGGTCCGCAGACCACGGCGTCGACGGGGATGCCGCCTCCGGCGGCGGCCAGGGTGCGGGCGAAGGCGACCGCCTCCAGGGACACCTCGGCGACGACGCCACCCACCGTCTCGACGTACACCACGATCATCGGGCCACCCCCAGCTGCTGCAGCAGGTCGACGACGGCGGGCGCCGCCTCGGGTCCCTCGCCGAGCAGCGTCGAGGTCGACGACTGCGGGGCGGGCACGCGCAGCCGCACCCGGCCGCTCCCCACCGGCTCGGCGCTGAGCGCGCGCTCCTCGACGGGGATCTTCTTGGCCTTCATGCGGCCGGTGATGGTGGGGTAGCGCGGCTCGACGCCGCCCTCCAGGACCGTCACCACCGCGGGCGTGGGGAGGCGGTAGGTCTCGCGTCCCTCGGCCACGTCGCTGACCAGCGTCACCCGGTCGCCGTCGAGCGTGACCGTCTGCACCCCCGTCACGACCGGCCGGTCGAGCAGCCTGGCCAGCCGGATGCCGACCTGGAAGTCGCCGGAGTCGGCGGCGTCGTTGCCCAGCAGCACCAGGTCGTACGCCGCCCCGCGCGACGCCTCGTGGTCGGCCACCACCGCGGCGACCTCCCGAGCGACGTCGGCCGGGCCGAGCGTGACCGGGTCGGCCTCGACGAGCACCGCCGCCGTGCACCCGACGCCGAGCGCCGTGCGCAGCTGCTCGACCGCGTCGGCCGAGCCGACGGTCAGCACCGTCGCCGACCCGCCGGTCGCCGCCGCGAGCTGCACGGCCGTCTCGACGGCGCACAGGTCGTGGTTGGACAGGGTGTGGCCGACGTAGCGGGCGTCGGCGGACTGTGCGTCGTCGCTGAGCAGCACCTCGCCGGAGAAGTCCGGGACGCGCTTGACGCAGACCAGCACGTCGGCCATCAGCGGAGCCGCTCGTTCTCGGGGTCGAGCAGCGGCGTCGCGTCGACCGAGCCGACCGTGACCGGGTAGAGCTCCTCCATGTAGGACACGGCGAGACGGTTGCCGATCGTGGCCTCCTCGGGCGGCAGGAACGCCAGCAGCACGTGCGTGCCGAGCGAGGGCGCCGAGCCGGCGCTGGTGACGTAGGGATGGTGGCCGTGGCCGTCGGTCAGCAGCCCACCGTCGGCGCTCAGGATCGGCTCGCCGCCGAGCATGTAGCGCTTCACGCCGCTGGCCGAGGTGTGGTCGTCGACGGTCAGCGTGCACAGCACCGTCGCCGGCGCCCCCTCCCGCTGGGCGAGGTAGGCCTCCTTGCCGAGGAAGTCGGCCGCCTTGACCTTGGGCCGCTGCATCCCGGTCTCCACGATGGTCCGCTCGGCGTCGAGCTCGGCGCCGAAGGCGCGGTAGCCCTTCTCGATGCGGCCGGTGGTGCCGTAGACCCCGATGCCCACCGGTCGTACGCCGTGCTCCTTGCCGGCCGTGAGCAGCGCGTCCCACAGTGACGCGGCCGCCGAGAACGGCACGTAGAGCTCCCAGCCCAGGTCGCCGACGTAGGAGATCCGCGAGGCCAGGACCGGGGCGTCCACGCCCTTGACGTCGATCTCGCGGGAGGTCAGGAAGCCGAAGCCGCCGTCGCTGAGGTCGTCGGAGGAGAGCGAGGCGAGCACCTCGCGGGCCTTCGGGCCCCAGATGCCGATCGTCGAGACCTCCTCGGTGACGTCGGCCAGCTCGGCCCCGTCGACCAGCCGGTCGGTGAAGTGCTTGCGGTCGGCCATGCCGTGGGCGCCGCCGGTGACGACCCGGAAGCGGTCCTCGCCCAGCCGCATCACGGTCAGGTCGGAGAGGAACCCGCCCTTGGCGTCGAGCACGGGCGTGTAGACGACCTTGCCGACCGCCACGTCGCACTGCGCGACGCAGGTCCGCTGCACCGAGGCGAGCGCACCGGGCCCGGTGATGTCGAGCACCTGGAACGCGGTGAGGTCGACGACGCCGGCGTGCTCGCGCATCGCGAGGTGCTCGGCGTTGATGATCGGGCTCCACCAGCGGCTGTCCCACTCGTGCTCGCGGGGCATCACGGCCTCGCCGTAGGTCTCCAGCAGGTCGGCGTTGGACTCGTACCACCACGGCCGCTCCCAGCCGACGGTCTCGTGGAAGACCGCGCCGAGCGCCTTCTGCGAGTCGGCCATGGGCGAGAACCGGATGTCGCGGTCCGAGCCCCACTGCTCGCCGGGGTGGACGATGCCGTAGGTCTTGTTGAACGCCTCGCTGGTGCGCGCCCGGACGTGCTCGCGGGTGGTCTCGTGGGGGTGGAAGCGCGCGATGTCGCTGTGGTGCAGGTCGATCTCGGAGTGGCCGTGGGTCATCCACTCCGCCACCGCGCGTCCGACGCCCGGACCCTCCTTGATCCAGACCGCGGCCGAGACCCACAGGCCCTCGACCTCGCTCTCGCCCAGGATCGGGTTGCCGTCGGCGGTCAGCGAGAGCAGACCGTTGATGGCGTAGCGGATCTCCGCCCCCTCGGCGCCGAGCAGCTCCGGCATCAGCTCCAGGGCCTCCTCGAGCTGCTGGTCGAAGTCGTCCTCGGTGAACGGCATCTCGGTGGGGGACAGCCGCGCCTGCTCGATCGAGGGGATCTCCTCGGGCTCGTGCAGGATCGGCCGGTGGGCGTAGGAGCCGACCTCCATGTCGGCGCCGTGCTGGCGCTCGTAGCAGAAGGTGTCCATGTCGCGGATGATCGGGAAGGAGATCTCGCCCTCCTTCTCGGCCAGCTGCGGGCACGGACCGACCGAGATCATCTGGTGCACCGCCGGGGTCAGCGCGATCCGGATGCCCGCCATGTCGCCGAGCTTGGGGCTCCAGACGCCGGCGGCGATCACGACGTACGACGCCTCGATGGTGCCCTGGTCGGTGACGACGCTGCGGATGCGCCGCCCGTGCTCGCCCTCCTCGACGACGAGGTCCTCGACCTCGGCGCCCGCGACGACGGTCAGCTCGCCGGTGGCCAGCGCCTGCTCGCGCATGATCGTGCCCGCGCGCAGGGAGTCGACGACGCCGACGGTGGGGGTCCAGAACGCGCCGATGATCTGGTCGGGGTCCAGGAACGGCACCTTCTCGACGACCTGGGCCGGGGTGACCAGCTCGGAGTCGATGCCCCACGCCTTGGCACTGGACATGCGCCGCCGCAGCTCCTCCATCCGCTCCTCGGTGCGGGCCACCTCGAAGCCGCCGGACTGGGTGAAGACGCCCATCTCCTGGTACTGCCGGACCGAGTCCATCGTCAGGTCCGTGATCTCCCGGGAGTGGTCCACCGGGAAGATGAAGTTGGAGGCGTGACCGGTCGAGCCGCCCGGGTTGGGCAGCGCTCCCTTGTCGAGCTGGACGACGTCCTTCCACCCCAGTCGGGTGAGGTGGTGGACCAGGCTGTTGCCGACGATGCCGGCGCCGATCACGACGACGTTGGCGGTGCTGGGGACGGTGGCCACGGGCCCTCCCGGGAGTTCGCTGGTGTTGCGTCATGTGCAACGCATTGCGCTATGCGGAACGCACTCCCATCGTCACCCGGCGGTTCGGGGGTGTCAAGGAGGCGGGGCGGGTGTCCCACCGGCCCGGGCGTGCACCCGGAGACGCCGACGGCCCACCCCGCGGTGCGAGGTGGGCCGTCGGTCCTACGACGTCGGGTCAGCCGAGCCAGGCGTCGACCTTGTCGGGGTTGTCCTCGATCCACTGCTGGGCGGCGGCGTCGGGGTCCATGCCGTCCTTGGCGATCATCTTGGCGACCTCGTTCTGGTCGTCGTTGGTCCACTCGAAGTTCTTGACCAGGTCGACGGCGGGGCCGCCCTCCTCGGCCCAGGACGTCGAGACGATCTTCTTCAGGGTCGTGACGGGGTAGTCGCAGGCGACCTCGGCCGGGTCGTCCTGGCAGCCGTCCTCGAACTCGGGGAGCTCGACCTTGGCCAGCGGGACCTCGGCGAAGAGCCACTGCGGCTCGTAGAAGTAGCCGATCAGGAACTCCTTGTTCTTCTCGGCCTTCTCGAACGCCTGGATGCTGGCGGCCTCGGAGCCGGAGAAGACGACCTTGAAGTTCAGGTCCAGGTTGCTGACGATCGCCTCGTCGAACTGGACGTAGGACGGGTCGGCGCCGAGGAACTGGCCCTTGCCGCCGGACTCCGAGGTCTTGAACTGCTCGGCGTACTTGTTGAGGTTCTCGTGGTCCAGGATGTCGGGGTACTTCTCGGCCAGCCACGGCGGGACGTACCACCCGATGATGCCCTCGTTGCCGGTCGGGCCCATGTCCTGGGCGCTGCCGTCGCCCTCGCCCTCGAAGAACTTCTTCTCCAGGTCGGGGTGGCCCCAGTCCTCGATCACCACGTCGACGTCGCCGGTGCCGAAGCCCTGCCAGGAGACGTCCTCCTTGAGGTCCTTGTAGTTGACCGTGCAGCCGAACCTCTCCTTGGCCAGCTCGCCGACGACGTAGGCGTCGGCCTGGTAGCCGACCCACGGGTTGACGGCCATGTTGAGCTCGCCGCAGTCGCCGCTCTCGGCGGCGTTCTCCTCGTTGGCCTGGGTCTGCTCGTCGATCGAGCCCCCGCTGCCGCAGCCCGCCAGCGCCAGTGCGGCGCACGCCGCCAGGGCAGCCAGGCGCCCCGTCCTCCGGTAGGTCCTCATCGGTTCTCCGTCTCTGGTCGTCTCGACCGACTGGTGTGGTGCGACTGTGCGGCGAGGGGCGCCGCGCCCGAGTAGCTGGTCATCGCGCGGCCGCGCCCGACGTGCCGCGCCTGAGCGGGACCTTGACGCCCTCGCCCGTCCGGGCCGCGGCCCGTTGGCCGATCCGGTCGAGCATGATGCCGAGCAGGACGATGGTGATGCCCGCCGCCGCGCCCTTGCCCCACTCCTCGCTGCGCGAGAAGCCGAGCACGACGTCGTAGCCGAGGGCGCCGGCGCCGACCAGGCCGCCGATCACGACCATGGCGAGCACGTAGAGCAGCCCCTGGTTGGCGGCCAGCACCAGCGAGCCGCGCGCCATCGGCAGCTGCACCTGGGTGATCTCCTGCCACGACGTCGTGCCCGTCGACCGGGAGGCCTCGAGGGTGGTCTCGGGCACCGCCTTGACGCCGTCGGCCACGAGCTTGATGGCCGCGGGGGCGGCGTACACCAGGGCGGCGACGATGGCGGTGAACCGCGTCGACCCGAACAGGGCCAGCACGGGGATCAGGTAGACGAAGGCCGGGATGGTCTGGCCGGCGTCGAGCAGCGGTCGCAGCGTGACGTCGATCCGGCGGCTGCGGGCCATCAGGACGCCGAAGACGGTGGCGACGACCATCACCAGGATGGTGGCGACGAGCACCATGTTGAGGGTGACCATGGTGTCGTTCCACAGGTCGAAGAACCAGATGCCGGCCAGGCACACCACCGCCGGCAGCAGCGCGCGTACGCCGCCCAGGGCTGCGGCGATGCCGGCGATGGCCACGGCGGCCAGCCACCACGGCGACTCCGCCAGCAGCGACTGCATCGGGTTGAGCAGGCCGTAGGTCACGGCGTTCTTGAACACCTCGCCGGGCCCGTCGAGCGCCCCCACGACCGACCCGACGACCGAGTCGAGGCCGTCGGCCAGGCTCCGGCCCCACCCGGTCTCCGGGAAGGTCGCGAGGTCGAGCACGGTGCGGGAGAGGTAGACGCAGGCCAGGGCGACGACCGCGCCGACGCCCAGCAGCAGCTGTCGGGGACGGCCCACCAGGCCGCGGCCGCGGGCGGCGAGGTCGGCCCGCTCGCTGGCCGCCGTGGTGGTGCGGTCGAGCATGATCGCGGTCAGCACGATGAGCAGCCCGGGCACCAGCGAGGACCCGACGTCGTTGCGGATCAGGCCCTGGAGGACCGGCTTGCCCAGCCCGGGGCCGTTGACGTAGGAGGCGATGATCGCCATCGACAGCGCGGCCATCGTGGTCTGGTTGAGGCCGACGATGATCGTCTTGCGTGCCATCGGCAGCTGCACCTTGCGCAGCCGCTGCCACCGGGTCTGCCCGAAGGAGTCGGTGGCCTCGAGCGTGGCGGTCGAGACCGCGCTGATGCCGTAGCCGCCGATCCGGATCAGCGGCGGGAGGGCGTAGATCAGGGTGCAGGCCACCGCGCCGGCGACGCCGATCCCGAAGAACAGCACGACGGGGATCAGGTAGACGAACGTCGGCATGGTCTGCATCGCGTCGAGCACCGGCGTGATCACCGCCTTGGCGCGGCGGCTGGTGCCGACCGCGACAGCCAGGGGCATGCCGATCAGCACGGTCATGACCACCGCGAGGCCGGTGACGAGCAGCAGGTCGAGGGAGTCGGACCAGAAGCCGAGCAGGCCGTAGGCCAGGAAGGTGCCGGTCACCAGCAGCGAGATCCGCCAGCTGGCCACCGCCAGGGCCACCCACGCGGCCAGCGCCGTCACGCCGAGCCAGCCGACCTGCGGGACCGGCCGCGGGAAGGCCGGCACCGAGACCAGCCGCTGCAGGAAGTCGAACACGGCGCGAAAGCCCTCGGCGATGGCGGTGGTCAGCCCGATCACGGGGTTGGTGTCGCGGCTGGCCAGCACGCCGTCGCGGAACGCGGTGAGGTCGTCGTGCAGCGGCGTGGAGTCGCGGCCGCGCAGGACCAGCGTGTCCTGGCCGCGGAGGACCGACCACAGCACCACCCAGGCGACCACGATGCCGATCACGAGCACCCAGCGCGGGACCCCGCCGCCGGAGCCGGAGTCGGCCGCGGCCCGGTCCTCCCGCTCCTGGGCGCGTACGGCGGTGCCCGCGGTCGTGCTCACCGGTGACCACCCGCTCCCGGGCCGGTCCCCGGCGGCGCCTGCTCGGCCACCACGACCCGCAGGATCGCGTCGTCGTCGACGATGCCGACGAGCTCGCCGTCGTCGACGACCCGGACGGGGTGGTCGGAGGCCAGCGCCGCCTGGGCGGCCTCGCGCACGATCGTGGAGGAGCTCATCACCGGGCCCTCGGAGGAGTCGTCGGGGCGCGGGGGCCGCATCACCCACTTCAGCGTCAGCACGTGGGAGCGCGGGACGTCGGAGGTGAAGTCCGCGACGTAGTCGTCGGCCGGGGCGCCCACCACCTCGTCGGGCGTGCCGATCTGCACCACCTCGCCGTCGCGCAGGATCATGATCCGGTCGCCCAGCTTGAGCGCCTCGGCGAGGTCGTGGGTGATGAAGACCATCGTCTTGCCGACCTCGCGGTGCAGCCGGATGACCTCGTTCTGCATGTCGCGGCGGATCAGGGGGTCCAGCGCCGAGAACGGCTCGTCGAAGAGCAGCATCGACGGGTCGCCGGCCAGGGCGCGGGCCAGGCCGACGCGCTGCTGCATGCCGCCGGAGAGCTGGTCGGGATAGCTGGTCTCGTAGCCCGAGAGCCCGACCAGGTCGACGACCTCGCCGGCCTTGGCCCGCCGCTCCTTCTTGCTCATGCCGCGGACCTCGAGGCCGTAGGCGACGTTGTCGATGACCTGCTTGTGGGGCAGCAGCCCGAAGTGCTGGAAGACCATCGAGACCTGGTGGCGGCGCAGCTCGCGCAGCTGGGACTCCGAGCAGCTGGTCACCTCGTCGTCGCCGATCCGCACGGTGCCGTGCGTGGGCTCGATCAGCCGGGTCAGGCAGCGCACCAGGGTGGACTTGCCCGAGCCGGAGAGGCCCATCACGACGAACACCTCACCGGGGGCCACGTCGAAGGAGACGTCCTTGACGCCCACCACGCAGCCGGTCTTGGCCTTGAGGTCGGCACGGGAGAGCTCGGCGTCCGGCGTACCGATGATCTTGTCGGCCCTGGGGCCGAAGATCTTCCACAGGTCGCGGACCTCGAGCCCCGCTCCGCCGGCGCGGCCGGTGGCGTCGGGGGTGGTCCGGGCATCGGTGGCGGTCATGGCGTGTCCTCACCTGTCGCGGGGATGGGCGCCAGGTCGTCCTGGCGGGCGGCGCCGGGGTGGTGGTGCGGGTGGATCGAGGGGCCGTACGCCGCGGCGACGCGCGGCGGCACCGGGTCGCTGTTGCGGGGGTCACCGGGAGGGTAGAGCGGGGAGCCGCCGCGGTGGCGGTAGTACGGCGTCTGCGCAGGTGCGAGCGGGGTGTTGCCGAGGACCAGGTCGGCCGCCTTCTCGGCCACCATCATCACCGGCGCGTAGATGTTGCCGTTGGTGACGTAGGGGAAGACGCTGGCGTCCACCACCCGCAGCCCGTCGACCCCGTGGACCCGCAGCGAGTCGGGGTGGGTGACCGAGGCGGCGTCCAGGCCCATCTTGGCGGTGCACGACGGGTGCAGCGCCGTCTCGGCGTCGCGGCGCACCCAGTCGAGGATCTCCTCGTCGGTCTCCACGTCCGCCCCGGGGGACAGCTCGCCGCCGCTGAAGGGCGCGAACGCCGGCTGGCCGAGGATCTCGCGCGCGACCCGGACCGCCTCGACCCACTCGCGGCGGTCGTTGGGCGTGGTGAGGTAGTTGAAGAGCAGCTTCGGCTTGCGCCGCGGGTCGGTGCTGTCGATGCGGACCCAGCCGCGGGTGTCGGCGTACATCGGGCCGACGTGCACCTGGTAGCCGTGGGCGTAGCGGTCCTGGCCGGCCGGCGGCGACCCGTCGTAGCGGATCGCGATGGGCAGGAAGTGGAACATCAGGTTGGGCCAGTCGACGTCGTCGTTGCTGCGGGCGAAGCCCCCGCCCTCGAAGTGGTTGGACGCGGCGGTGCCGGTGCGCTTGAGCAGCCACTCCAGGCCGACGAGCGGCCGGTTGCGCCACTTCAGGCCCTCCACGATGGAGACCGGCTGCAGCGAGGAGTGCTGGATGTAGACCTCGAGGTGGTCCTGGAGGTTCTCGCCGACGCCGGGCAGGTCGTGGACCACCTCGACCCCCAGGGGCCGCAGGTGGTCGGGATCGCCGACGCCGGAGAGCTGGAGCAGCTGCGGCGTGCCGATGGCGCCGCCGCACAGCAGGACCTCGCCCGCGGCGGCGTGGCGCCGGACGCGGCCGCCGCGCAGGTAGTCCACGCCGACGGCGCGCGTGCCCTCGAAGCGCACCCGGGTGGCCTGGGCGAAGGTCTCGACGGTGAGGTTGGGCCGGTGCATCACCGGGTGGAGGTAGGCCCGGGCGGCCGACATCCGCACGCCCTTGACGATGTTGCGGTCGAAGCGTCCGAACCCCTCCTGGCGGTAGCCGTTGACGTCGTCGGAGCGCGGGTAGCCCGCCTGCTCCGCGGCCTCGAAGAAGGCGCTGAACAGCGGGTTGGTCGCGGGGCTGCGCTCGAGGACGAGCGGGCCGGAGCCGCCGCGCCAGGCGTCGGCGCCGACCTGGCCGTCGGGCAGGACGAGCGACTCCATGCGTCGGAAGTAGGGCAGGCAGTGGCGGTAGTCCCAGCGCTCCAGCCCGGGGTCGGCGGCCCAGCGCTCGTAGTCCATCGGGTTGCCGCGCTGGAAGATCATCCCGTTGATCGAGCTCGAGCCCCCGAGGACCTTGCCGCGGGCGTGGTAGACCCGCCGGCCGCCCATGCCCGGCTCCGGCTCGGACTCGTAGCGCCAGTCGTAGAGCGGGTTGCCGATCGGGAACGGCAGCGCCGCCGGCGCGTGCACGAGCGGGTCCCACCGGTCGGTGCGCCCCGCCTCCAGCACGAGCACGGTGGTCGCGGGGTCGGCGCTGAGGCGGTTGGCCAGGGCGCACCCGGCCGACCCGCCGCCGACGATGACGAAGTCGTAGCGGTCGCGGCGGCTCACGACGCGCCGCCCGAGAACCAGTCGGAGCGCGCCGGGGCGATGTTGTGCCAGACGTGCTTGACCTCCTGGTACTCCGCCAGCCCGTGCTCGCCGAGCTCGCGGCCGATGCCCGACTGCTTGTAGCCGCCCCACTCCGCCTGGGCGACGTAGGGGTGGTAGTCGTTGATCCAGACCGTGCCCATCCGCAGCCGGGCGGCGATCCGCTGGCCCCGGCCCGCGTCGCGGGTCCACACGGCCCCCGCGAGGCCGTAGATCGAGTCGTTGGCGATCCGCACCGCCTCGTCCTCGCCGGTGAACGTCTCCACCGTCAGCACCGGGCCGAACGACTCGTCCTGCGCCACGCTCATCGAGGAGTGCACGTCGCCCAGCACGGTGGGGGCGAAGAAGTAGCCCTGCGCCAGGTCGCCGTCGGTGACCCGGTGGCCGCCGACGAGGACGGTGGCTCCCTCGGCGACCCCGGCCTCGACGTACGCCGTGACCTTGTCGAGGTGGGCCTGCGAGATCAGGGCGCCGGTCTCGGCCTGCTCGTCGAAGGGGCCGCCGAGCCGGATGGCGGCGGCGCGGCGTACGAGCTCGGCGGTGAAGTCCTGGGCGACCGCGTCCTCGACCAGCAGCCGGGCGCCCGCCGAGCAGACCTGGCCGGAGTGCAGGAACACCGCGGTCAGCGCCATGTCGAGCGCGACCTCGAGGTCGGCGTCGGCGAAGACGATGTTGGGGTTCTTGCCGCCGAGCTCGAGCGCGACCTTCTTCACCGTCCGCGACGCCGCGGCCATGATCCGCTTGCCGGTCTCCAGGCCGCCGGTGAAGGAGACGAGGTCGACGCGGGGGTCCTCGCTCAGCAGCGCGCCGGCGTGGGGCCCGTCGCCGAGGACGAGGTTGCCGACGCCCGGCGGCAGCCCGGCCTCGTCGAGCAGCCGCAGCAGGTGGACCGCCGTGCTGGGCGAGAGCTCGCTGGGCTTGAGCACGAAGGTGCAACCGGCGGCCAGCGCGGGGGCGACCTTCCACGACACCTGGAGCAGCGGGTAGTTCCACGGGGTGATCAGGCCGCAGACGCCCACCGGCTCGGTGACCACGCGGCTGACGACGCCGGGGTTGCCGGTGTCGACGACCCGGCCGGCACCCGCGTCGGCGACGTGGCCGAAGTGCCGGAAGACGCTGGTGACGTCGTCGATGTCGAGCTCGCTCTCGGCGAGCCGCTTGCCGGTGTCGAGCGACTCGGCCCGCGCCAGCTCGGCCCGGTCGCGCTGCAGCAGGTCGGCCACGCGGAGCAGCAGGTCGCCCCGCTCGCGGGCGCTGGTGCCCGGCCAGGTGCCCTCGTCGAACGCGGTGCGGGCCGCGGCGACGGCGGCCTCGGTGTCGACCTGCGTCGACTCGTCGACCTCGGCCACCAGCGTGCCGTCGGCGGGGCAGCGGATCTCGCGACGGCCCCCGGCGCGCGCCGAGCTCCAGGATCCGGCGATGAAGTTCTCGGGCATCTGCTCATCCGTCCTTGCCGGCGTTGCGCGTCACGCAACCAACCGGCGTCATCCGAAACACACTGGGGCGACGGCGGAGTCCCGTCAAGGTTCGACGTCGGACCGGTGCAGACCGCGTCGCCGCCGTGACCGCCGCGGTCGCCGGCGACTCACCGGGCGCCCCAGCCCAGCCGGTGGGAGAGCTCGTCGGACGCCTCGACCAGCAGGGGGAGCACCCGCTGCATCCGCTCGTCGGTCAGCCGGAAGGTCGGCCCGGAGACGCTGACGGAGCAGACCACGTCGCCGTGGGCGTTGCGCACCGGCGCCGCGGCGGCGGCGAGGCCGACCTCCAGCTCGTCGACGGCCAGGGCGTACCCCTGCTCGCGGACCAGCTCCAGCTCCTTGCGCAGCGCGGCCCGCGAGGTGATGGTCAGCCCGGTGTACGACGGCAGCCGGCCCAGCAGCTGCTTGAGCTCGTCGTCCTCCAGCCAGGCCATCAGCACCTTGCCGTTGCTCGTCGCGTGCAGCGGGATGTGCTGGCCCACCCAGTTGTGCGGCTGCAGCGCGCTCGGCCCGGCCACCTGGTCGAGGTAGAGCGCCGACCCGCCGCTGAGGGTGGCCAGGTTGACCGTCTCGCCGGTGGCGGTGGCCAGCTGCTTGCACAGCGGTCGGGCCTCCTGCACCACGTCGAGCCGGGCGCTGGTGGCCCCGGCGAGGCGGAGCAGGCCGACGCCGAGGCGGTACTTGCCACGACCCTCGACCTGCTCGACCAGCCCGTGCTGCTCCAGCGTCGCCACCAGCCGGAAGGCCGTGCTCTTGTGCACCTCGAGTGCGGCGGCCACCTCGGTCACGCCCGACTCGCCCGAGCGTGCCAGGATCTCGAGGATGCGCAGCGCCCGGTCGACCGACTGCACGCCGCCCGTCGCGGCGGGCACCAGCTCCCGCTCCGCCGCGGCCGTGTTGCTCATGGCGCGAACCTAGACCTCATCGCGCAACTCCGCCAGGTGGGTGCGTGGGTGGGGCGCCGGGGCGACACAATGGCGCCCATGCTCGCCAAGTACGCCACCCGGTGCGCCGCCTGCCCGACCCGGATCGCGCCCGGCGAGGAGATCGTGCGCTCCGCCGACGGGTCCGCCTGGGTCCACGCCGCCTGCGCGGGAGCGCCCCCCTCGGACGGGGACGCTCCTGCCAAGGCCCCGGCGAAGAAGGCCGCGAAGCGGACCGCGAAGCGGGTCCCGATGGTGCAGACGGCCGACGAGCCGGTGCCGGCCGGCACGACGGTCGCGTTCACCGACGGGGCCTGCCGGGGCAACCCCGGACCGGGCGGCTGGGCGTGGGCGGTGCAGGACGGGCCGCAGGGCTCGGGCCACGACCCGGCGACGACCAACCAGCGGATGGAGGTGCGGGCGGCCTACGAGGCGATCGTCGCGCTGCCCGGGCCGCTGGTGGTGGTCAGCGACTCGACGTACGTCGTGAACTGCTTCAAGAACGGCTGGTGGGTCGGCTGGCGCTCGCGCGGCTGGGTCAACTCGGCCAAGAAGCCGGTGGCCAACCGCGACCTGTGGGAGCCGCTGATCGACTTGGTCGAGGAGCGCGGCGACGTGTCGTTCCGCTGGGTCAAGGGCCACTCCGGCCACCCGATGAACGACCTCGTCGACCGGCTCGCCGTCGAGGCGAGCCACCAGGCCGGCTGAGCACGTCCCGCGTCGCCGCGGCTCAGGGGTGGACGAGCCCGAGCGGGACCCGCAGCAGCGGCCCCGGGGCGCAGGTGGCGACGGGATGGGGGACGGGACCCGCGACCGACCCGGCGGCCGGGCCGTCGTCCTCGAGCGGCAGCGTGAAGTAGAAGGTCGATCCGACGCCCACCTCGCTCTCGGCCCAGACCCGGCCGCCGTTGGCCTCGACGATGCGTCGGGTGATGGACAGGCCCAGGCCGGTGCCCGACTGCTGCCGGGCGTCGTCCGGCTCGACCTGGTGGAAGCGGTCGAAGACGGCCTCGAGCTCACCCGGGGGGATGCCGCGGCCGGTGTCGCTCACCGAGACGCGCAGGCCCTCCTCGGTGCGGCGGGCGTCGATGGTGACGGTGCCGCCGGGTGGCGTGAACTTGAGGGCGTTTCCGACCAGGTTGACCAGGGCCTGGGTGACCCGGTCGCCGTCGCAGACCACCCGGGCGGGGCAGGCGGCGATCCGCACCTCGACGCCGGCCTCGCGCGCGAGCGCGTCCAGCGACCCGACGGCGTCCGCGAGCAGGGGCAACAGGTCGTGCGGGGCGGGGCGGAACCCGAACTCGCCGCTCTCCAGGCGTTCGAGGTCGATGATGTCGTCGACCAGCCGGGAGAGCCGCTCGCTGCCGCGGGTCGCCATCTCCACCACGGGGCGGGCGGGCGCCGGCAGCTCGCCGGCGTCGCCGTCGGCGAGCAGCTCCAACGACCCGCGGATCGCGGTGAGCGGGGTCCGCAGCTCGTGGCTCACGGCGGAGACGAACTCCCGCTTCATGGCGTCGAGCCGCTGGTGCTCGGCGGTGAGGTCCCGCAGCTCCTGGGTGCGGTCGGCGACCCGTCGCTCCAGGTCGTCCCGAAGCCGCAGGTTCGTGGTCGTGAGCAGCACCTGGCGCAGGCCGGTGACCACCAGGACGAGGGTGACCAGGACCGCCTGCGCGGTGTCGCTGACGCCGACGACGACCGCGACGGCCAGCGCGGCGAAGGCGGCGAGGTCGGGCAGCAGGGGCGCGATCGGGCCGGCGAGGTGGGGCAGCAGCCGTCGTACGCGGGTCTCGAGCGTCGCGGCCGCCAGCGCCGCGCTCGCGAGCAGCAGCGCGGCCACGACGTAGCCGAGCAGGTAGACGTCGCCGAGCTGCTCGCCGCGCACGCTGCTCAGCGCGAAGCCCAGGTCGGCGACCGCGAACGCCGCGAAGGTGGAGGCGATCAGCACGACGTCGACGCGCAGCCGGCCGGCGGTGCGCAGCAGCAGCACCACCAGCAGCGACAGGATGACGACGTCCATCACGGGGTAGACCAGGAACACGAAGGCGCGGGTGCCCGCCAGGGTGTGCGCCACCTCGGACAGCCCGAGCACCATGCTGAGGAGCAGCATCGAGGAGGCCATCACCAGCCCGTCGAGCAGCGCCGGTCGCCAGGCGCGCCGCAGGCCGCTGGTCATCGGGTAACGCAGCAGCGCGATGCCGGCGGGGACCACGGCGGCGAGGTAGAGCGCGTCGGACCAGGACAGCGAGCGGTCGCCGTCGGACCCTCCGTCGGCCAGCCAGTACGTCGCTCCGACGGCGTTGAGCAGGATCATCACCGCGAACAGCAGCCAGGACAGTCGCATCGGGCCGGTGTTGCGCAGCCCGGCGTGCAGCGCGCACAGCGTGGCGAGGGCGGCGGCCACCACGCCGACGGAGTCGCTGGTCACCGGGCCCCAGGCGTGCCCGCCGAGCACGACGACGCAGGCGAGCACCAGCAGCGAGACGATGACGACCGCACCGAGCCGCAGCACGACCCGGTCGGGTCCCGGGCTCGCCCGCGGGCGCGACGACGGCATGCTGGCAGTTTCCCACTTATTGCCGCCCGAAACGGGTCCAAAGCCTCGAATAGGACAGTTGCGCTAGTCCACCGGTCGGCTAGCGAAAGACCACCGTGCGGTGGCCGTCGAGGCGCACCCGCGACTCGCTGTGCCAGCGCACGGCGCGCGACAGCACGGCCGCCTCGACGTCGCGGCCGGCCGCGACCAGCTGGGCCTGGTCGTGGTTGTGGTCGACGCGGATCACGTCCTGCTCGATGATCGGGCCCTCGTCGAGGTCGGCGGTGACGTAGTGCGCGGTCGCGCCGATCAGCTTCACGCCCCGGTCGAAGGCCTGGTGGTAGGGCTTGGCGCCCTTGAAGCTGGGCAGGAACGAGTGGTGGATGTTGATCGCCTGGCCCGAGAGTCGTCGGCAGACGTCGTCGGAGAGCACCTGCATGTAGCGCGCGAGCACGACGAGGTGGATGCCGAGCTCCTCGTGCAGCGCCATCAGCTCGGCCTCGGCGTCGTCCTTGGTCGCGGCCGTGACCGGGATGTGGCGGAACTCCAGCCCGTGGGAGCGCACCAGCGGCTCGGCGTCGCGGTGGTTGGAGACCACGACCGGGATGTCGACGTGCAACGACCCGGTGGAGTGTCGGAACAGCAGGTCGTTGAGGCAGTGCAGGTGCTTGCTGACCATGATCAGGGTGCGGTACGGCGTGACCGCGTCCCACAGCTCGAAGGTCATCTCGAAATCGGCGGCCGTCCCCGCGAACTCCTCGCGCAGCTGCTCGACCGACGGCCGGTCCTTTGGCGGCGCCGTCATCGCGAAGTCGATGCGCATGAAGAAGCGCCCGTTGAGCCGGTCGCCGAACTGCTGGCTCTCCACGATGTTGCCGCCGTGGCGGACCAGGAACCCGGTCACCGCGTGCACGATGCCGGGCCGGTCGGGGCAGTCCAGTGCGAGCACGAAGTCGCCGGACGGTGGTCCGGCGTTGGTGGACGCAGGTGTGACCATCAGTCCCCGAGCTCCTTGCGACGGCGGACGACGAACTCTTCCATCTCCTGCCGGATCGCCTCGTCGAGGGGTGGCTGCTCGTAGGACTCCAACCGGTCGGCGTAGATCTTCGAGGCGCGGGCCGCGGCGTCGAGACCGCCGTTGCGCGACCACTTCTCGTAGTTGTCCGAGGAGGACAGCAGCGGCCGGTAGAAGCAGGTCCGGAACCGCTCCATGGTGTGCATCGCGCCCAGGAAGTGGCCTCCGGCGCCGACCTCCTCGTGGGCACCGAACGCCAGCGAGGCCTCGTCGATCTCGAGCGGGGTGAACTCGGCGCGCATCATCTGGAGCAGCTCGACGTCGACGATGAACTTCTCGTAGCCCGCGACCAGGCCACCCTCGAGCCAGCCGGCGGAGTGCATCACCCAGTTGGTGCCGGCCAGGAAGGTCGGCAGCAGCGTCATCAGGGCCTCGTAGCCGGCCTGCGCGTCCGGGACCTGCGAGGAGGTGAGGGTGCCGCCGGAGCGGAACGGCAGCCCGAAGTGACGGGCGATCTGGCCGGTGCAGAGCAGGCCCATGCCCGACTCGGGGGTGCCGAAGGTGGGCGAGCCCGACTGCATGTCGATGTTGGACAGGAACGACCCGAACACGACCGGGCAGCCCGGCCGGATGGTCTGCGCCAGCGCGATGCCGGTCAGCGCCTCGGCGATCTGCTGCACCAGCGCCGCCGGGATCGTCACCGGGCTCATGGCGCCCATGAGGATGAAGGGCGTGAGCACGACGGCCTGGTTGGCCTCGGCGTACTCGAAGAGCGAGTCGAGCATCCGGTCGTCCCACCGCAGCGGGGAGTTGCAGTTGATCAGCGAGATCAGCGCCGGCGTCTGCTCCATGCTGGCCCGGCCGGCCTCGCGCCCCGCCGACCCGCCGAGCAGGATCGAGGTCAGCTCGATGGTGTCGCGGGCGTTGGGGCCCGAGACCACGTTGCCCATGAACGGCTTGTCGGTGAGCGTCGCCAGCGCGTAGGTCATGTCGAGGTGGCGGCTGTCGAGCGGGGTGTCGTTGGGCTCGCAGATCACGCCGCCGGCGGAGTCCAGGACCGGGAACGACTGGGCCAGCTTGGTGAAGTTGCGGAAGTCCTCCATGGTCGCGTCACGGCGTACGTCGCCCTGGCGCACGAACGGCGGGCCGTAGACCGCGCCGAAGGCCATCGCGTCGCCGCCGACGTGCACGGAGTGCTCGGGGTTGCGGGCCTGCAGGTCGAACTCGCGCGGCGCCTTCGCCACCTGCGCGAGGATCCAGTCGGGGTCGAACTTGACGTTGTCGCCCTCGACTTTCTGGCCCTCGGCCGCGAGCAGGTCCAGGGCGCGCTGGCTCATGAACTCCACGCCCAGCTCGCTCACCAGCCGCCGCCAGCCCTTGTCCAGCGTGGCCATGGCGTCGGCGGAGAGGACCTCGTAGTGGGGCATCCGGTTGCGGAACATGCGGCTCCTCGTGAGCTGGCGGGCGGACGGCGCCGAAACCGACGCGGGGTGGGTGCTTGACCGTGGCGACGCGGGAAACCTAGCCTCACCATGTGGTCAACGTGATCCACATCATGGGAATCCCGTGCGGGACAACCTTGGACCTGCGCCGGGAGGGCGGTCAAGCGTGACGGGCGACCGGAGTGGCGAGAGCACCAGCGGGACGCAGGCGGTCGACCGTGCTGCGGCGCTGCTGACCCGCATCGTCGAGGCCGACCGCCCCGTCACCTTCGCCGAGCTGACCGAGGAGCTCGGGCTGGCCCGCTCGACCACCTCGCGGCTGCTCAACGCGCTGGAGCGTGGACGGCTGCTCGAGCGCACCGCCCCGGGGGAGTACCGCGGCGGACCCCTCTTCGTGCTGTACGCCGCCCGCCACGACCGCACCCAGCAGCTGGCCCGGCTCGCGACACCGATCCTGGAGGCCGTCGGTGAGGTGACCCGCGAGACGGTGCACCTCGCGGTCGCCAACGGCGGCTGGGTCGAGCACGTCGCCCAGGTCGACGGCACCTACCTCCTCGGCGCCAGCGACTGGAACGACGTCGAGGTGCCGGTGCACTGCTCGGCGCTGGGCAAGGTGCTGCTGGCGTGGAAGCGCCTCGAGCTGCCCGACGGGCGTCTGGCGGCCCCGACCGACCAGACGATCACGCTGCGCACCGACCTCGAGGAGGACCTCGAGTGGGTGCGCGAGCACGGCTACGCCGTCACCCACGACGAGCTCGAGATCGGGCTGTCCGGCGTCGCCGCCCCTGTCTTCGGCCCCGACGACGACGTGGTCGCCGCGGTCGGTGTGTCCGGTCCCACGGCGCGGCTGGAGCAGCGCGCCGAGGAGATCGGGCAGCTCCTGGTCCACCACGCCCGGACGCTCTCGAGGCGGCTCCAGCCCGGCACCCCCACGGAAGGCGCGACATGACACCCGACGAGATCCTCAAGGGGCTCTACGACGAGACCCTGCTCGGCAACGGCCCGCGGGTCCTCGAGCTGACCCACGAGGCCCTGGGGATGGAGATGGAGCCGCAGTCGCTGCTCTTCGACGCCCTGATCCCGTCCCTGGAGGAGGTCGGTGCCCGCTTCGAGCGGGGCGACTACTTCGTGCCGGAGATGCTCGTCGCCGGCCGCGCCATGGCCGGCGCGATGGAGGTGCTGCGACCGCTGCTCGCCGAGACCGGCGTCGAGACCGTCGGCAAGTTCCTGATGGGCACCGTCAAGGGCGACGTCCACGACATCGGCAAGAACCTCGTCAACATCATGCTCGAGGGCGCCGGATTCGAGGTGATCGACCTCGGCGTGCAGGTGGCCCCGGAGACGTTCATCGCCAAGATCCAGGAGCACCAGCCCGACATCGTCGGCTTCTCGGCCTTCCTCACCACGACGATGCCGATGTTCAAGGCCAACATCAACGCGCTCCAGAAGGCCGGCATGCGCGACGACGTCATCGTGATGGTGGGCGGCGCGCCGGTCACCCAGGAGTACGCCGACGCGGTCGGTGCCGACGGCTACGCCGCGGACGCCTCGGGCTGCGTGCGCAAGGCCAAGGCCCTGCTGCAGGAGAAGCGCGCGAAGGTGCTCGCCTGATGTCGGGCGAGATGGCAGCCCCGCTGCACACCACCATCCGTTCGGCCACGCGTGAGCTCGTGATCGGCAGCGACCGGCCGTTCTGCATCATCGGTGAGCGCCTGAACCCCACGGGGCGCCGGATCTTCCAGGACCAGATCAAGGCCGGCGACCTCTCCGCGGTCGGGCGTGACGTCAAGGCCCAGGTCGAGGGGGGCGCCGACGTGCTCGACATCAACATGGGGGTGCCGTTGGTCGACGAGGCCGAGCTGCTGGCGAAGGTCATCACGATGGTCCAGGGCCTGACCGACCTGCCGATCTGCATCGACTCCTCGGTCGTCGAGGCGCTCGAGGCGGGCCTGTCGGTCTACCAGGGCCGGGCGCTGGTCAACTCGATCACCGCCGAGGACGAGCGTCTCGAGCAGGTGCTGCCGCTGGTGAAGAAGTACGACGCCGCGGTCGTCGCGCTGCCCAACGACGTCGACGAGATCCCGATGGAGGCCGAGAAGCGCCTCCTGCTGGTGGAGAAGATCGTCCGCGTCGCGACGCAGGAGTACGGCATCGCCATCGAGGACATCGTGATCGACCCGCTGGCGATGCCCATCGGCGCCGACCAGGCCACCGGCCTCTCGACGCTGGAGACGATGCGCGGCATCCGGGAGCGCTGGGGCATGAACATGACCTGTGGCGCCTCCAACGTCTCCTTCGGCATGCCCGGGCGCCACGAGCTCAACGGCGCGTGGCTCGCGATGGCCATGACCGCCGGGCTCTCCAGCGCGATCATGGACGCCCGCACGCCGAGCGTCGTGTCGGCGGTCCGCGCCGCGGACCTGCTCCTGGGCCACGACGAGTGGGGCATGGCGTGGATCTCGCGCGCCCGCGCGGCCCAGGCCGCCCAGAAGGCGGCTGAGAAGGCGGCCGCCGAGGCCGCCCTGGCCGCGACCGCCGAGCCCGCCGCCACGTGAGTGGTCCGGTGCCCCCCGACGTCGCCGTGGCCGAGCTGCGCCGCGAGGGGCTGATCGCGCCCCCCGGGGCCGACCAGCCGATCCACGACGGCAGCGGGCGGGTGCAGCTGTCCTTCACCGTGATCGACGGGCAGGACCGCACCGTGCGCGTCCCGACCGGGGTGACCGTCTTCGACTCCGCGTCGTGGAACGGCATCGCGATCGACTCGACCTGCGGCGGCCACGGCACCTGCCACAAGTGCAAGGTCCGGCTCGACGTCGGCACCCCGGTGACGCGCCACGACCGGCGCACCTTCTCCGACGGCGAGCTCGACCAGGGCTGGCGGCTGGCCTGCCTGGCCACCGCGACGCGCGACCTCGCCGTCGAGGTGCCGCCGCTGACCACCCGTCCCAAGGCGGCCACGGTCGGCGTCGGGCGCCAGGTGATCCTGCGGCCCGCCGTGCAGAAGCGCTACGTCGAGCTGACCGAGCCCACGCTCGCCGACCAGCGCACCGACCTGGTGCGGCTCACCGACGCCGTCGACGACCTCGAGGTCACCGTCGACCTGCCGGTGCTGCGGCGGCTGGGCCGGGTGCTGCGCGAGGCCGACTGGAAGGTCACCGCGGTGGTCGTCGACGAGGCGCTGGTCGACGTCGAGCCCGGCGACACCACCGGCTCGGCGTACGGCATCGCCTTCGACCTCGGCACCACCACCGTCGTGGCGACGCTGCTCGACCTCACCACCGGCACGCCGGTCGCGGTGGCCTCGCGACTCAACGCCCAGCAGCCCTTCGGTGGCGACGTCATCACCCGGATCAGCGCGGTGATGCTCGACCCCGACGCGCTCGACCGGCTCCAGGGGCTGGCCGCGGCCACGCTCGACGAGCTGGCCCAGCAGGTCTGCGTCGAGGGCGGCATCGACCCGGCGCAGGTCTACGAGTGCGCCGTGGCCGGCAACGCCACGATGACCTCGCTGCTGCTCGGCATCGACCCGGAGCCGCTCGGGGTGGCGCCGTTCGTGATGCCGACGGCCCACCCGCCGGTCGTGCTGGCGGCCGAGGTCGGTCTGCGGCTGCACCCGCGGGCGCGGCTCGCGCTGTTCCCGGCGCTCGGTGCCTACGTCGGCGGCGACATCGTGGCCGGCATGCTCGCCACCGGCATGGACCGCGACAAGCGCACCCGGCTCTTCGTCGACGTCGGCACCAACTGCGAGATCGTGCTCAGCGACGGCGACACCCTCGTCTCGACCGCGGCCCCGGCCGGGCCCGCCTTCGAGGGCGGCGCCATCCGCTGCGGCATGCGGGCCGCCGACGGCGCGATCGAGGTGGTCACGGTCGACGTGGGCGAGGGGACCGTCACGCTCGGCGTGATCGGCGACGTCGAGCCGCGCGGGCTGTGCGGCTCCGGCCTGGTCGACGCGGTCTCCGAGCTGGTCCGGGTCGGGCTGCTCGATGCGTCGGGCCGGTTCGTGCCCGAGGAGCAGGCCGCCGCCACGCTGCCGCTGCTCGCCGACCGGCTGACCAAGGTGGGGGAGGAGCGGGTCTTCGTGCTCCACCGGCCCGCGCCCGACACCGACGTCGCCGAGTGCGTCTACCTCTCCCAGCGCGACGTCCGCGAGCTGCAGTTCGCCAAGGCCGCCATCGCCACGGGCTGGGCGCTGCTGCTGGAGCAGCTGGGGCTCGAGCAGGGCGACGTGCAGCAGGTGCTGCTCGCCGGCTCCTTCGGCTCCTACCTCTCGCCCGCCTCCGCGATCCGGATCGGGCTGGTGCCCAAGATCCCGGTGCTGCGCATCGTCTCGGCCGGCAACGTCGCGGGCGAGGGCGCCAAGATGGCGCTGCTCTCGCTGCGCGAGCGCGCCGGCGCCACCACGCTCCTGGAGGAGGTGGAGTATGTCGAGCTCTCGGACCGTCCCGAGTTCAACGACCGGTTCGTCGACCAGCTCTCCTTCCCGGGGTGAGGGGTCCGGCCGCACCGCGCTGGTCGCCTGCGGGGCGATCGCCCAGCCCGCCGCGCGGATCGTCGCGGCGCAGGGGTGGCCGGTCGACGTCCACCCGCTGCCGCCGCTGCTGCACAACCGGCCCGACCGGATCGCCGGCGAGGTGGAGTCGCTGGTCACGCGGGTGCGGCCGGCGTACGACGCGGTGGTGGTGGGATACGCCGACTGCGGCACCTACGGCGCGCTCGACGCGGTGTGCGAGCGGCTCGGCGTACGCCGCCTGTCCGGGCTGCACTGCTACGACGTCTTCGCCGGAGCAACCCGCGTCGAGGAGCTGCTCGAGGACCAGCCGGGCACCTACCTGCTGACCGACTTCCTGGCGCGCTCGTTCGCGCGGACCGTCGAGCAGGAGCTCGGCCTGGACCGCTTCCCCGAGCTGCTGGACGCCTACTTCGGCCACTACACCCGCGTCGTGTGGCTGGCCCAGAGCGACGACGCGACCGAGCTGGCCGAGCTGCGGCCGCTCGCCCAGGATGCCGCGGACCGCCTCGGGCTGCCGCTGCAGGTCGTGCCCACCGGCACCGACGGGCTGATGCTGGCCCTGCGGTCGCTGCTCCCCGAGGAGTCCCTGTGTCCACCATGAAGATCCCCACCGGCGTACGCCGCAGCCAGCGCGGCCCCCGCGCCCAGCGCGCCACCCGCGAGCAGGCGATGCGCCGGCTGCTGGAGCACACCCGCTACGAGGTGCTCCCGACCGCCACCACCGAGGACAAGGTCCTGGCCGCCGTGCCGACCGACGTCGCGGTGACCGTGACCGCGTCGCCGGGCAAGGGCCTGGAGGCGACGCTGACGCTCAGCGAGACCCTCGCCGGCCACGGGTACGCCGTCGTGCCCCACCTCGCCGCCCGCATGGTCCGCGACCACGCGGAGCTGGTCGACATCCGGGCCCGGTTGCGCGCCGCCGGCATCTCCGCGGTGTTCGTACCGGGCGGCGACGCCGAGCCGGCCGGCGACTACACCGACGCCTTCAGCCTGCTCGAGGACCTCGCGACGCTGGCCGACCCGTTCACCCACGTCGGGATCGCGGGCTACCCCGAGAGCCATCCCACCATCGCCGACGACCTGACCGTGCAGGCGATGTGGGACAAGCGCCGCCACGCCACCCACGTGGTGAGCAACCTGACCTTCGACGCCGCGACGATCCGCGACTGGGTCGGCCGGATGCGGCTGCGGGGGATCACGATGCCGTTGCTGCTCGGCATGCCCGGCCCCATCGACCGCGCCAAGCTGCTGACGATGGCGACCAAGATCGGCGTGGGGGAGTCGACCCGCTTCCTGGCCAAGCACAAGGGCACCTTCGCCCGCCTCGCCGCCCCCGGCGGCTTCACCGGCGAGCGCTTCCTGCGCGACTGCGCCACCGTCGCCGCCCAGCCGACCGCCGGCATCGAGGGCCTCCACGTCTTCACCTTCAACCAGGTCGCCGAGACCGAGGCCTGGCGTCAGGGGCTCCTCTCCGAGCTCCCCTGACCGGGCAGTTGTGCTGAGCCCGGACGCGCCGACCGGGCAGTTGTGGTTGCTGTGGGAGCGCCGAGCGGGCAGTTGTGCGCGGTCCGGAGACGCCGACCGGGCGGTTGTGCTGAGCCCGGACGCGCCGACCGGGCGGTTGTGCTGGGTGCGGGAGACCCGAACCGGCCGCGGGATCTCGAGTGCGCCCGCACGGACGGCGGGCCCGGGGTCCGCCCGTGCCCGTACGGACCGCTGACCTGCGCCGCGTCGGTGACATGGTCGCCCGGCTCGACCTGGTTGCGCCCACCGTTGCCGTGGTGGGTCACCCCAGTGTGTGGCGCCAGGAACTCGTCGAGGTGATGGCCGAGCGGATGCCCGGAGCCGCGGTGGGTGCGGACCTGCCGGTGTGGCTGGAGCCCGACGCGGAGGAGGCGGGCTTCCAGCTGGTGCAGCGGGAGTGGGAGGACAGCGGCGGAAGGGCGCGCGGCGAAGTCCTCGGCACCTGGTCCGTGGCGCCATACAACCCTGGGCGTACGCAGCCCACGTCACGGAGGTCGTGCCCGTCGTCGACGTCGTGTTCGTGCCGGTCAGCGGTGTCCGCCCGCCCCGGGTCATCCGGTTCGGCTGGGACGATCCCGCCGAGGTCCTGTGGGACGAGGACAACGCCTACCTGGGAGAACTCCCGGGCCTGTTGCCCCTCCCGTGACCGCTTCGGACGGCACCGGAGACCTGGGTGCGCTGAGCAGAACTGCCCGCTCGGCGCCCCATGGCCGAGCAGAACTGCCCGGTCGGCGTCCAACAGCTGAGCAGAACTGCCCGGTCGGCGGGGCTACCAGATGCGGACGCGGTCGGCCTCGTCGAGCCAGAGGCCGTCGCCGGGCTTCACCTCGAACGCCTCGTGGAACTCCTCGAGGTTGCGGGCGATGTTGGCGCGGAACTCCGGCGGGGAGTGGGGGTCGGTGGCCAGGAAGGTCGTGGCCAGCTCTTCGCGGCGCTTGGTGCGCCAGACGTAGGCCCAGTTGAGGAACAGCCGCTGCACGCCGGTCAGGCCGTCGCGCTCGGGCACGGGCTCCTCGCCGAGGAAGATCCGGTAGGCCTTGAGCGCGATGGTCAGGCCGCCGAGGTCGCCGATGTTCTCCCCGACGGTCAGGGCGCCGTTGACGTGCTCGCCGGGGAGGTCGCGCGGCTCGTAGCCGTCGTACTGGCTGATCAGCGCCTTGGACTTCACCTCGAAGGCGGCCTTGTCGGCCGGGGTCCACCAGTCGTTGAGGTTGCCGTGGCCGTCGTACTGCGCGCCCTGGTCGTCGAAGCCGTGCCCGATCTCGTGGCCGATGACCGCGCCGATGCCGCCGTAGTTCTCGGCCGGGTCGGCCTCGGCGTCGAAGAACGGCTTCTGCAGGATGCCGGCCGGGAAGCAGATCTCGTTGGTGCCGGGGTTGTAGTAGGCGTTGACGGTCTGCGGGAGCATGAACCACTCGTCGCGGTCGACGGGGGCGCCGATCTTGCGCAGCTCGCGGTCGGTCTCGTAGGCCGTGGAGGCGAGCACGTTGCCGAGCAGGTCGTCGGAGGAGATGGCCAGGTCGGAGTAGTCGCGCCACTTCTCGGGGTAGCCGATCTTGGGCACGAAGGTGTCGAGCTTGTCGTAGGCCCGCTGCTTGGTCTCCTCGGTCATCCAGTCCAGGCCGGAGATCGACTGTCGGTAGGCCTCGAGGAGGTTGGCCACGAGACCGTCCATCAGCTCCTTGGAGCGCGGCGGGAAGTGACGCGAGACGTACTCCCGGCCGACCGCCTCGCCCAGCGCGCCCTGCACCAGCGCGACGCCGCGCTTCCAGCGCGCCCGCAGTTCGGGCGTGCCGGACAGGGTGCGGCCGTAGAAGTCGAAGTTGGTCTCCACGAAGTCGCCCGAGAGGTAGGCCGCGGCGGTGCGCAGCGCGCGCACGGTCAGGAACGCCTTCCAGTCCTCGATCGAGGCCTCGCCGAGCACGACCTCGAGGTGCTCGAAGAACGAGGGCTGCCGCACGATCGTCTCGGCGATGGTGGCCCGGTCGCCGCCGAGCGCGGCGATCCACGCGGTGAAGTCGAAGCTGGGCACGGTCGCCTCGAGCTCGGCCAGGGTGCGCAGGTTGTAGGTCTTGATGACGTCGCGGGTGGCCGCGCGCTCCCAGTGGCCCGCGGCGATGCGGGTCTCCAGGGCCAGCACGCGCGCGGCGGTGGCCTCGGCGTCGGGCCGCTCGGCCAGGGTCAGCAGCCGACGGAGGTAGGCGACGTACTTCTCCCGCACCTCGGCGTGCTTGTCCTCGCGGTAGTAGCTCTCGTCGGGCAGGCCGATGCCGCCCTGGCCGACCTGGACGAGGTAGCGGTCGGAGTCACGGTCGTCGGTGTCGACGAAGGAGCCGAACAGCCCACCGCCGCCGCGCCGCTCGAAGGCCCCGAGGAACTGCGCCAGCGAGGCCAGGTCGGAGATCGCGTCGACCTGCTCCAGCAGCGGCACGATCGGGCTGTAGCCCAGCTCGTCCACGCGCTCCTCGTCCATGAAGCTGGCGTAGAGGTCGCCGATCTTGCGCGCCTCCTCGCCCTCGATGCGGCCCTGGGCGCAGGCCTCGACGATCTCGCGGACGTGCTCCTCGGCCTGGTCGGCGAGCATCACGAACGGGCCCCACGAGGAGCGGTCGTCGGGGATGGTCGCGGAGTCGAGCCACCGGCCGTTGACGTGGCCGAACAGGTCGTCCTGCACGCGGATGTCGGGGTCCATGCCCTCGCGGGCGTCGTCGAGGATCGTCACCTCGTCGAATCTACCGGCGGGGGCCGACAGCCCGGGGGTGGTCGCGGCGACGTTCGCGCTCAGCCGAATCGGCGGCGGTGCTCCTCGCGGGCCCGCGTGTAGTCCTCGACCTGCTCGACGGCGTCCCAGGCGGCCTTGAAGATGCGGGCGCACTCGGCCTTGACGGGGTCCTCGGGCCCGCGGGGCAGCTCGGCCCGGCCGTGGGAGCCGCTCTGCCCCTTCCGGTCGTCCGGCACCGGCCCGTCGTACTTCTTGCCGCCGGGGTGGTTGGCGTAGCGCCGCGACCGGGTGAACCCCATCTGGAGGTACTTCCGCGCCATGTCGGCGCCGACGACGTCGCCGGCCTCGAGGTAGGCGTGGAAGCGCTCGGTGATGGCCGCCGCGCTCTCCCGGGCCTTGTCGGGCGTGGCGAAGCGCCACAGCGGGAGCAGCTCGCCCTTGTAGGGCTGCACCGTCAGCACGCCCTGCTCACCCCGGGCGACGCGGTAGGTCTCGGGGTGCGCGCGGGCGTCGTCGGACTCACTCACGACGTCCCCGTGCCCAGGCGGGTGGGGTTCAGCCCTGCGGCAGGTCGAAGACCAGCAGTGTGCTGGAGCAGGTCGCCACCACGGCGCCCGACGCGTCGGTGACCACGCCCTCGGTGAAGCCGACCCGCGACCCCGCCTTGACGACCGTGCCGACGGCGGTGAGCCGGCCGCTGCTGGCGCGGACGGCCTTGAGGTAGCTGACCTTGATCTCGACCGAGGTGTAGCCCTTGCCCGCCGGGAGCGTGCTGTGCAGCGCGCACCCCGCGACGGAGTCGAGCAGCGTGCACACGAGCCCGCCGTGCACGGCTCCGATGGGGTTGTACGCCGACTCGTCCGGCGTGCACGCGAACTCGACCCGGCCGTGCTCGGCGCTGACCAGCTCCATCTGCACCAGGCTCGAGATCGGCGGCGGTGCGATCCGGCCCTCGACCATCGCCTGCAGGTAGTCCAGACCCGGCAGCGCCAGCCCGGCGCTCGCCGAGCGCAGCGGGTCGTGCCAGGTGACGGTGCGCGAGCGCGGATCGCCCCAGTCCTGGTTGGACGCAGCGGGGGTCGGCTCGGTGATCGGTTCGGTCATCGGGGCTCCTCGGGGGTGGGGTCGGGGATCGCGCTGCGGTCGCGCAGCAGACGGAGGGTCTCGCGGTGGCGGTCCCGGTCGGGGTCGTCGGGGCTCACCGCGTGGTCGCGGCCCCAGACCAGCAGGGCCGTGAGCACGGGCAGCAGGTCGCGGCCCGACCCGGTGAGGTGGTAGTCGAACCGGTCCGGGCCGGACTGGTACTGCCGGCGCTCGAGCACGCCCGCCCCGGTCAGCGACCGCAGCCGTGCGGCGACGCGGTCGCGCGGGGCGCCCGTGCCGGTGACGATGTCGCCGAAGCGGTGCGCACCGAGGGCGACCTCGCGCACCACCAGCAGCGACCACCGCTCGCCGACCAGCTCGAGGGTCGCGGCGACGGGGCAGGGGCGACCGGGCAGCTGCGCGAGCGGGACGGTGGTCACGGTGCCTCCGGTCGGGGTGGCGGTGGAGAGGGGTTCGAGGCTAGGTTCGGCCCGGTGAGTTCGAAAGTCAAACTGACCGACCCGACCGAGCTGCGCGGCACCCGCCCCGACCGCACCCTGCTGCTCGTCGCGCTCGGGACGGCCCTGGTGCTCGTCACCTACGTGACCCCCATGGCGACCGTCCCGCTGACCGCCGCCGACCTCGACCTCGGTGCGGGCACCCGGGCCTGGGTGCTGAGCTCGATGAGCGTCGGCCTGGCCGCCGGGCTGCTGACCACCGGCGCGCTCGGCGACGCCCGGGGCCGCCGTCGGGTGTACGTCGCCGGGCTGGTCGCCCTGGGTCTCGGGGCGCTGGCGTGCGCCGCCGCCCCGACGGGCGTGGTCCTCGTCGCGGCGCGCGTGGTGCAGGGCCTGGGGGGCGCAGCCGTCCTCTCCTGCGGCCTCGCGGTGCTGGCCCACGTCTTCCCCGAGCCGGCGGCGCGCGTCCGCGCCACGGGGGTCTGGGGGGCGAGCGTGGGGCTCGGCATCACGGCCGGCGCGCTCCTGGCCGCGGGCCTGGAGGTCGGCTCCGGGTGGCGGGAGACCTACGCCCTCACCGGCGCGGCGGCCCTGGCCCTGGCGCTGCCGAGCGCCCGGGGCATCGCCGAGTCGGCCGCCCAGCGGCCGCGGCGGCTCGACGTCGCCGGCGCCACCCTCCTCGGCCTGGGACTCACCCTGCTCGTCGCGGGGCTGACCCAGGTGCGGGGCGGCGTGTCCGGCGTCGTGGTCGTGCTCCTGGTGGCCGCGGTCGTCTCCCTGGTGTCGTTCGTGGTGGTGGAGGGCCGGGTGCGCGAGCCCATGGTCGAGCTGTCGCTGCTGCGGCAGCCGGGGTTCCTCGGGGCCACCGTGGGCGCGCTGGCGGTGGGGCTGGGGATCATCGGCATGACCTCCAACGTGCCGCTGGTGGTGCAGGTGGGGCTGGGCGGGAGCCTGTGGGTGGCGACCTGGCTGGTGGTGACCTGGTCCGCGACCAGCGTCGCCTCCTCGCTGCTGCTGCGGCGCTGGCGGCGCCCGCTCGCGGGCGGTCCGACCGTCGCCGCCGGCCTGGGCGTCGTCGGGGCGGGCCAGCTCCTGGGTCTCGGGCTGGGGGTCGACTCCTCGCCGTGGCGGCTGCTGCCCTCGATGGTCGTCGCCGGCCTCGCGAGCGGGGTGCTCAACGCCGTGCTGGGCCGCGAGGCGGTGGCGTCGGTCCCGCGCGACCGGGCGGCGATGGGCAGCGGGACCAACAACACCGCCCGCTACCTGGGGGCCGCCTCCGGCATCACGTTGTTCACGGTCCTGGCCCAGCACGCCGGCGGGGCGGCGACGTCGGCCGGGCTGGTGGCCGGCTGGACGGTCGCGGTCCTGGTCTCCGCGGGCCTGTCCTGGCTGGGCGCGGTGGTCGTGCTGGTGGTGTCCCGGCGCAGGAGAGCCGATCAGTGAACCAGAGCTGCGCTCGTTGTTCAGGTCTTCGTGCAGATCTGTCGGGAAGTTGCCGGATAAACCATCTGCCGGTCTAGTCCCATATAGACACTTCCGGTCGCTATAGCCCCGATGCACCATTTCGAGTAGAGATGTCGATCGTTGACCCGTCACTCTTCTCGTGCTGGTCCGCACCACCGTGGGCCACTTCCTGGAGGGGGAATCCCATGTCTGTTCGCTCCGCTTTCCGCCACAAGCGTCTCGTCGCCGCCGCGTCCGTCCCGGTCGCCGTGATCGCCTCCGGCGCGCTGGTCTGGCAGTCGACGTACGCCGCGTTCTCCGACACCACCACGAGCCCGACCAACAACTGGTCGACCGGCACCGTCAAGCTCGCCGACAACGACGCCGACACCGCCCTCTTCACCGCCGGCAACCTCAAGCCCGGCTCCACCGCCGCCCGCTGCATCACGGTCACCTCGAGCGGCACGCTCGCCTCGACCGTGAAGCTCTACGGCACCGGCTTCACCCAGACCAAGGCCCTGGGCGACGTCATCAACCTGCAGGTCCAGGAGGGCACCGGCGCCACCAACGCCGGCTGCGCCGGCTTCGTGGCCGACACGGCCCCGGCCGCCACCATCTTCACCGGCACGCTCACCGCGTTCTCGGGCAGGACCAGCTTCGCCAACGGGGTCGGCACCTGGGCCCCCGCCGGCGGCACCGCCCCCGTCAGCGAGGCGAAGAGCTACCGGGTGACCTACACCGTCAGCGCCGGCGCCGACAACAACTACCAGGGCGGCACCGCCTCGATCGGGCTCACCTGGGAGGCCCAGAACAGCTGAGCCCCGGCTGATCTGACCGCCACCGATCTCGGGTCTCCAGGAAGCGAACGATGAGCACGATCCACCTCCCCCTCCAGCGTCCGGCCCCCGGCCCGGCGTCCGCTGACGCGGCGCCGGCCGGGGACCCGGCCTGGTCCCGGGTGCTGCTGGTCGCCGGCTCGCGAGCCGCCCTGGCGGTGGTGCTCTCGCTGGTGGTCTGGTCGGTCCTGCCGGCCGCCCTGGGCTGGTCGCCCCGGGTGATCATGTCCGGCTCGATGATGCCCCGGATCCACGTCGGCGACGTCGTCGTCGACCGTCAGGTCGACCCGAGCGTGCTCACCGAGGGACGGATCGTCACCGTCACCGACCCCGACCACCCCGAGAAGACCCGGACGCACCGCTTCCTGCGTCTCGACGAGGCGGGGAGGCTGGTCACGCAGGGTGACGCCAACGACGCCCCGGACTCGACGCCGGTCGACCCCGACGACGTCCTGGGTCTCGCGGCGCTGCGCGTGCCCTACGTCGGGCTCCCGGTCACGTGGATGGCCCAGGGGCAGCTCGCCCCCGTCGGCATCACCGTCACGGTGCTGCTGCTGCTCGGCCTCGCCGCCACCACGCCGCTGCGGTTCGCCGACCCCGATGACGAGGATGACGCCCCTGACGAGGACACGACCGACGACGCTCCCGACGACCGGGACGCCGGGCTCGGGATCCTCGGCGCCGACGCCGAGCGCCGCCGCGCGGACCTGCGGGCGCGGGCGCCACGACGCGGCGGACGCGTCGTCACCCGCTCGGCCCGTGCCGTCGTCGTACGCCGCCCGCGTCTCCTCGGTCTCGCCGGGGCGGCCCTGGGCGCGCTCCTGGCGACGGGGCTCACCACCCAGGCGACCTACGCCGCGCTGTCGTCGACCGCGTCCAACCCCACCACCAGCTTCGCTGCCGCCGCCCTCTTCGACGCCGGCGCCTACCCGGACGCCGTACGGGCGGACGGCCCGCTCCTGTACTGGCGGATGGACGAGCCGTCCGGCGCGACCGTGGCCGACGCCGCGACGGGGGCCGCCGACCCGGGCACGCTGCGGGGGTCCTTCACCCGCGGCTCCGAGAGCGGCCTGCCCTCGGAGCCCTCGTCCCGCTCGACGACGTTCGCCGCGGCGACCCTCGTGGAGGACAATCCGACCTCGGCCCAGACGGCGCGGTTCACCGTCGAGGCCTGGATCAGGACCATCTCGACCGCCGGGGGCCTGGTCGTCGGTCTCGGCAACACGGGCGGCGCCACCGCCCCGACGACCGTCGACCGCGTGCTCTTCCTCTCGCCGGACGGCCGGCTGCGTCTCGGCGTCGACGGCAGGGTCCTCGCCTCCAGCCGGGCACCGCTCAACGACGGGAGGTGGCACCACGTCGCGGGCGTGCTCGACGGCAACGGCAACCTCGACGCGACGCTCTACGTCGACGGCCAGTCCCAGGGGCCGGGCCTCAAGGGCAAGCCCGCCCTCAACAACGGGCACTGGCGCGTGGGTGGGGGCAGCCTGACCGGCTACCCCAACGCCCCGGCCGGGGCCGGCGCGCTGGCCGGGATGGTCGACGAGGTCGCCGTCTACGGCACCGCGCTCGCGGTGGAGCGGATCCAGGCCCACTACGCGACGGCGTGGCGCTGAACAAAACAGACAGGCTTGACTGTTTGTTGCTGCCCGGGCGAGGATCGCCGATGTGACCACGACGCGGGTGCCCCAGGGCGAGCGGAGCCGCGTCATGCGGCAACGGCTGCTCGAGGCCACCGTGGAGTGCCTGGTCGAGCACGGCTGGAGCGGCACGTCGACGACGCTGGTCTCCCAGCGCGCCGGGGTCAGCCGCGGCGCCCAGCTCCACCACTTCCCCACCAAGAGCGACCTGGTGCTGGCCGCCGTCGCCCACCTCAGCGAGGTGCGGGGCGAGGAGCTGCGGGTGGCGGCCGCGTCGCTGCCGTCCGGGGCGCGGCGCACGCGCGCGGTCCTGGAGATGTTCGCCGAGCACTTCACCTCGCCGGTCTTCGCCGCCGCGCTCGAGCTGTGGGTCGCGGCCCGCACCGACGCCGAGCTGCGCGCCGCGGTCGGGCCGCTGGAGCAGCGGGTCGGGCGCGAGGCCCACCGGATCGCGCTCGACGCCCTCGGCGCCGACGAGTCGCACCCGGGCGTCCGCGAGCTGGTGCAGGCCACGCTCGACCTGGTGCGCGGCCTCGGCCTCGCCAACACGATCAGCGACGACGCCGCCCGGCGCCGCCGGATCCTCGACCGGTGGGCGCGCACCCTCGACGCCGCACTGGACCCCGACGCCGCACCGGAGGCCCCGTGACCAGCCAGGACGTGCTCGACCAGGTGCTCGCCGACCTCGCCGCCGAGGGGGCGGCGCTGGAGGAGCTGGTCGCCCCGCTCGACGACGCCGGGTGGCGCACCCCCACCCCCGCCGCCGGCTGGGACGTCGCCACCCAGGTCGCCCACCTCGCCTGGACCGACGAGGTCGCGGTGGCCGCGGCGACCGACAAGGCCGCCTGGGACGCGGTGGTGACGGACGCGATCGGCGACCCCGAGGGGTTCGTCGACGCCGTCGCGCTGGCCGGTGGTCGCGCGGCCGCCGAGGAGCTGCTCGCCCGCTGGCGGGCGGGCAGGAGCGCGCTGGCCGCCGCGCTGCGGCAGGTCCCGGCGGGGGAGAAGCTGCCGTGGTTCGGCCCGCCGATGTCGCCCACCTCGATGGCGACCGCGCGGTTCATGGAGACGTGGGCGCACTCCCTCGACGTCGCCGACGCGCTGGGCGTCGTACCCCTGCCGACCGACCGGATCCGCCACGTCGCCCACCTCGGGGTGCGCACCCGCGGCTTCGCGTACGCCGCGAACGGGCTCGAGCCGGCCACCGCCGAGGTGCGCGTCGAGCTGGTCGCCCCGTCGGGCGAGACCTGGGCCTGGGGGGCCGAGGACGCCGAGCAGCGGGTGACCGGGTCGGCGTACGACTTCTGCCTGCGGGTCACCCAGCGCCGCCACCGCGCCGACCTCGACCTCCACGCGGTCGGGCCCGACGCCGACCGCTGGCTCGACCTCGCCCAGGCCTTCGCCGGCCCGCCCGGACCGGGTCGCCCGCCCGGCGACACCGGCCTGCAGGACCACCCGTGAGCGGCGTGCTGCGGATCGCGAACTGCAGCGGGTTCTACGGCGACCGGCTCTCGGCGATGCGCGAGGTGCTGGAGGGGGGCGAGGTGGACGTCGTCACCGGCGACTACCTCGCCGAGCTGACGATGCTCATCCTGGGCCGCGACCGGATGCGGGACGCCGGCCTGGGGTACGCCCGCACCTTCGTGCGCCAGGCCGAGGACTGCCTCGGGCTCGCCCTGGAGGGCGGGGTGCGGATCGTGGCCAACGCCGGCGGCCTCAACCCCGCCGGCCTGGCCGCGCGACTGCGCGAGGTCGCCGAGGCCCATGGCCTCGCCCCCCGGATCGCGTGGGTCGACGGCGACGACCTCGCCCCGCAGGCCGCGGCGCACGGCTGGGACGACGCCCTGACCGCCAACGCCTACCTCGGCGGCTGGGGCATCGCCCGGGCGCTGGCGGCCGGCGCCGACGTCGTGGTCACCGGCCGGGTCACCGACGCCTCGGTGGTGGTGGGCCCCGCGGCCTGGCACCACGGCTGGAGCCCCGGCGACCTCGACGCGCTCGCGGGCGCGATGGTGGCGGGCCACGTGCTCGAGTGCGGCACCCAGGCGACCGGCGGCAACTTCTCGGGCTTCCTCGACCTGCCCCGTGACGCCCGGCCGCTCGGCTTCCCGCTCGCCGAGGTCGCGGCCGACGGCTCGGCCGTGGTCACCAAGCACGCCGGCACCGGCGGGGCCGTCACCGTCGACACCGTGACCGCACAGCTGCTCTACGAGGTGCAGTCGACGCACTACCTCGGCCCCGACGTGTCCGTCGACCTCGCCTCCGTCGCGCTCGACCAGGAGGGCCCCGACCGGGTCCGGGTCTCCGGCGTGCGCGGACTGCCCCCGCCCGAGCAGCTCAAGGTCTGCGTCAACGCGCTCGGCGGGTGGCGCAACTCCCTCGAGCTGGTGCTGACCGACCTCGACCTGGAGGAGAAGGAGGCCTGGGTCCGGGCCCAGCTCGAGCCCTCGCTGCGCGCCGCCTCGGTCACCTGGTCGCGCTCCGGCTCGCCGGTCGCCGACGCCGACACCGAGGAGGGCGCCTCGCTGCGGCTGCGGGTCACCGTGCGCGACCCCGAGAAGGACGTGGTCGGCAAGGCGTTCACCGCTCCCGGCGTCGAGCTCGCGCTCGCGTCGTACCCCGGCTTCACGCTGACCGCCCCACCCGGCCCCGCCTCGCCCTACGGCGTCTACCGGGCGGCGTACGTCGACCGCTCGGCCGTGCAGCACACCGTCCACCTGCCCGACGGGTCGGCGGAGGTGGTGGCGGATCCGGCGGAGCGGGTGGTCCCGGACGTCCTGGCCCCCGATGTCGGACAGGTGGGGGCGAGAACGTCAGGGACTGTCCCGCACCCCGCCGCCCGCCCCACCCGACGCGTCCCGCTCGGCACCTTCGTCCACGCCCGCTCCGGCGACAAGGGCGGGGACGCCAACGTGGGGCTGTGGGTGCGCGCCGGCGAGAAGCAGGCCGAACGCGCGGCGTGGCTGCTCGCGACGCTGACCCCCGAGCTGGTCCGCAGGCTCCTGCCCGAGGCCGCCGACCTCGACGTCGAGGTCCACCCGCTGCCCAACCTGCACGGCGCCAACGTGCTGCTGCGCGGGCTGCTGGGCGAGGGCGTGGCCGCCTCCGCCCGGTTCGACCCCCAGGCCAAGGCCGTCGGCGAGTGGATCCGCGCCCGGCACGTCGAGATCCCCGAGGAGCTGCTGTGAGCCACCCGACCCGAGACGGCTGGACCCCCGAGCAGCGCGCGCTGCAGGACGCCACCACCGACTTCGTGCGCCGGGAGGTGACCCCCCACCTGCAGCACTGGGAGGACGCCGGGTCGATCCCGCGCGAGCTCCACCTCACCGCGGCCGAGGCCGGGCTGCTGGGGGTGGGCCTCCCCGAGTCCGTCGGCGGCCAGGGCGGCACGCTGCTCGACTCCGTGGCGCTGCAGGAGGCGTTCTTCGCCGCCGGCGGGTCGTCCGGTCTGGCCGCCGGGCTGTTCACCGGCGGCATCGCGCTCCCGCACCTCGCCGCCCACGGCACCCCCGACCAGGTCGACGCCTGGGTCCGCCCGACCCTGGCCGGCGAGAAGATCGGCTCGCTGGCGGTCACCGAGCCGGGCGGCGGCTCCGACGTCGCCGGCATCCGCACCACCGCCGTGCGAGACGGCGACCACTTCGTCGTCAACGGCGCCAAGACCTACATCACCAGCGGGGTGCGGGCCGACTTCGTCACCACCGCGGTGCGCACCGGCGGCCCCGGCCACGGCGGCATCAGCCTGCTGGTGGTGGAGAGGGGCACGCCCGGCTTCACCGTCGACCGCGCGCTGACCAAGATGGGCTGGCACTGCTCCGACACCGCCGAGCTGTCCTACGTCGACGTGCGGGTCCCGGTCGCGAACCTCGTCGGCGAGCAGGACAGCGGCTTCTACCAGATCGCCGAGCAGTTCGTGGTCGAGCGGATCGCGCTCGCGGTGCACGCCTACGGCATCGCGGCGCGGTCGCTGGCCCTGGCCGCGGCGTACGCGCAGGAGCGCGACACCTTCGGCCGGCCGCTCGCCTCGCGGCAGGTCGTGCAGCACCAGCTCGTCGAGATGCACCGGCTGGTGGAGACGGCCCGCGTCTACACCCGCCACGTCGCCGCGCTGCACGTCGCGGGCGAGGACGTCGTCGCGCAGGCGTGCCTGGCCAAGCAGACGGCCGTCGAGGCCTGTGACCACGTGGTGGACCGTGCCGTGCAGCTGCACGGCGGCGCGGGCTACATGCACGGGACCGAGGTGGAGCGGCACTACCGCGACTCCCGGATCCTGGCCATCGGAGGAGGAGCCACCGAGGTGCTGACCGACCTGACCGCCCGCCTGCTGGGGTACGCCGGATGAGCGCCGAGGTGAGCCGGCGCGAGGCGATGCTCGCCAAGGTCGCCGGACTCGAGACCGAGCAGGCCAAGGCGGTGGCCGGGGGCGGTGAGAAGTACGTCGAGCGCCACCACGCCCGCGGCAAGCTGCTGCCCCGGGAGCGGATCGAGCTGCTGGTCGACCCGGGCAGCGCCTTCCTCGAGCTGAGCCCGCTCGCGGGCTGGGGCTCGGACTTCGCCGTCGGTGCCAGCCTCGTGACCGGCATCGGCGTCGTCGAGGGCGTGGAGTGCCTCATCACCGCCAACGACCCGACGGTCAAGGGCGGGGCGAGCAACCCGTGGACGGTCAAGAAGGGCTTCCGGGCCGCCCAGATCGCCGAGGAGAACGGCCTGCCGACGATCTCGCTGGTGGAGTCCGGCGGCGCCGACCTGCCCACGCAGAAGGAGATCTTCATCCCCGGCGGCAAGGTCTTCCGCGACCTCACCCGCTCCAGCGCCCGCAAGCAACCGACCATCGCCCTGGTCTTCGGCAACTCCACCGCCGGCGGCGCCTACGTCCCCGGGATGAGCGACTACACGGTCATGGTCAAGGGCCAGGCCAAGGTCTTCCTCGGCGGTCCGCCGCTGGTCAAGATGGCCACCGGCGAGGATGCGGACGACGAGTCGCTGGGCGGCGCGGAGATGCACGCGCGCACCTCCGGGCTCGCGGACTACCTCGCGGTCGACGAGCACGACGCGATCCGGATCGGCCGGCGGATCGTGGCGCGGCTCAACGCCGACCGCGGGGTCCCGACGGGCCGGACCGGGCCGGCGTACGCCGAGCCGGCGCTGGACCCCGAGGACCTGCTCGACCTCGTCCCGACCGATCTCAAGGAGCCGTTCGACCCGCGCGAGGTGATCGCGCACCTGGCCGACGGGGTCTCGCCGACCAACGGGCAGGTCCTCGACGAGTTCAAGCCGCTCTACGGGCCCTCGCTGGTGACCGGGTGGGCGCGCATCCACGGTCGCCAGGTCGGGATCCTCGCCAACGCGCAGGGCGTGCTGTTCAGCGAGGAGGCGCAGAAGGCGACGCAGTTCATCCAGCTCGCCAACCAGGTCGACTGCCCGCTGCTGTTCCTGCACAACACGACCGGCTACATGGTCGGGGCGGAGTACGAGCAGGGCGGCATCATCAAGCACGGCGCCCAGATGCTCAACGCGGTCAGCAACAGCACGGTGCCGCACCTGACGGTGATCCTCGGGGCGTCGTACGGCGCGGGGAACTACGGCATGAACGGCCGGGCCTACGACCCGAGGTTCCTGTTCACCTGGCCCAGCGCCAAGTCGGCGGTGATGGGGCCGGCGCAGCTCGCCGGGGTGATGGAGATCGTCGCGCGGCAGTCGGCGGAGTCGCGAGGGCAGACCTTCGACGCCGAGGGGTTCGCCGGCATCAAGGAGCTCGTGGAGGCCCAGATCGAGGAGCAGAGCCTGCCGTACTTCCTGTCCGGGATGCTGTACGACGACGGCGTGATCGATCCCCGCGACACCCGGACGGTGCTGGGCATCTGCCTGTCCGTGATCACCTCCCACCACCCCGTCGAGGGCACCAGCCGCTTCGGCGTCTTCCGGATGTAGGGGAACGACATGACCATCACCCGACTGCTCGTCGCCAACCGCGGCGAGATCGCGCGCCGCGTGTTCGCGACCTGCCGCCGCCTCGGCATCGAGACCGTGGCGGTGCACTCCGACGCCGACGCGGGCCTGCCGTTCGTCCGGGAGGCCGACCTCGCGGTGCGGCTCCCCGGCGACGCGCCCGCGGACACCTACCTGCGGGCGGACCTCGTGCTCGACGCCGCCCGCCGCACGGGCGCCGACGCGATCCACCCCGGCTACGGCTTCCTGTCCGAGAACGCCGGCTTCGCCCGGGCCGTGCTGGACGCCGGGCTCACCTGGGTCGGTCCCGCGCCCGCCTCGATCGAGGCGATGGGCTCCAAGATCGAGGCCAAGAAGCTGATGCAGGCCGCCGGCGTGCCCGTCCTGGGCGACCTCGACCCCGACGCCGTCACCGAGGCCGACCTGCCGGTGCTGGTCAAGGCCTCGGCCGGCGGCGGCGGTCGCGGCATGCGGGTCGTGCGGCGGCTCGACGCCCTGCCCGACGCGGTCCGCTCGGCGCGCGCCGAGGCCGAGTCGGCCTTCGGTGACGGCACCGTGTTCGTCGAGAGCTACCTCGAGCACGGCCGGCACGTCGAGGTGCAGGTCGTCGGCGACGGCCGTGGCGAGGTGCTGGTGCTGGGCGAGCGCGACTGCTCGGTGCAGCGCCGCCACCAGAAGGTGGTCGAGGAGGCACCCGCCCCCGGCCTGTCCGACGACGTGCGCCGCACGCTCCACGACGCCGCCCGCGACGCGGCCGCCGCGATCGACTACGTCGGCGCCGGCACGGTGGAGTTCATGGTCGCGGGCGACAGGGTCGCCTTCCTGGAGATGAACACCCGCCTCCAGGTCGAGCACCCCGTCACCGAGGCCGTCTTCGGGGTCGACCTGGTCGAGCTGCAGCTGCAGGTCGCCGAGGGCGGGTCGTGTGCCCCACGACGCGCCGGAGCGCGTCCCGGGGCACACGACCCCGTCGGGCTCGGGCCGGTCGGCCACGCCATCGAGGTCCGCCTGTACGCCGAGGACCCGGCGGCCGACTACCGGCCGCAGAGCGGGCGGCTCGGCCGCTTCGAGGTGCCCGACGTCGACGTGGAGTTCGGGCCGCTGGCCGGCCCCGGGCTGCGGCTCGACTCCGGCTTCGCGAGCGGCGACGAGGTGGGCACCCACTACGACGCGATGCTGGCCAAGGTCGTCGCCTGGGCCCCGACCCGTGGGCAGGCCGCGCGGCGGCTGGCCGGTGCGCTGCGCCGGGCCCGGCTGCACGGCGTACGCACCAACCGGGACCTGCTCGTCGAGGTGCTCGGCCACGAGGCCTTCCTGGCCGGAGACCTGTCCACCGACTTCCTGCACGACCACGCGTTCGCCAGCATCGAGGACGACGCGCTGCCCGGCACCGCGACCGACCAGGGCCTGCTCTGCTTCGCGGCGGCGGTGGCGCTGACCGAGCGGGACGTCGCTCGGCGCCCGGTGCAGCGCGGCATCCCGTCGGGGTGGCGCAACGTGGTCTCGGCCCCGCAGGTGACGCCGCTGGAGGTGCGCGGGACGCGGGTCGACGTGGGCTGGCTCGGCGGGCGGGGCGGCTACCGGTTCGTCGACACCTACGGCGAGGTCCACGGCGCCCGGGCGGTGTCGGTCACCGGCGGCCCGGAGCGGTGGCAGGTCGTGGTCGAGCACGGCGGGGTGAGCCACCCCGTCGAGGTGACGCTCCACGGCGACCTCGTCCCCCACGCGGTCGACGTCGACGCGGCGGTCGGCCACCTGGCGCTCGTCGCGCTCCCGCGCTTCGTGGACCCCGCCGACGTGCTCGCCGAGGGGTCGCTGCTGGCGCCCATGCCCGGCACCGTGGTGGGCGTCCCGGTCGCCGAGGGCGCGCAGGTCGCCGCCGGCGACCCCGTCGTGGTCCTCGAGGCCATGAAGATGCAGCACACGATCAAGGCCCCCGTCGACGGCGTCGTCACCGACCTCGTCGCCGCGGGCCAGCAGGTGGCCGCGGGCGACGTGCTCGCGGTGGTCTCGACGAGCTCGACCAGCGATGACGGCACGACCCACCACGACGAAGGAGAACCCGCATGAGCACCTACACCGAGTCCGACGAGCGGCTGGAGCTGCGCAAGGCGGTGAGGTCGCTCGCGTCGGCGTACGGCCGGGAGTACTTCACCGAGAAGGCCCGCTCCGGCGAGAAGACGACCGAGCTGTGGCTGGAGATCGGCAAGCAGGGCTTCCTCGGCACCAACCTGCCCGAGGAGTACGGCGGCGGAGGCGGCGGCATCGGCGACACCGCCGCGGTCTGCGAGGAGCTCGCCGCGCAGGGCTGCCCGCTGCTGCTCATGGTCGTCAGCCCCGCCATCTGCGGCACGATCATCGGCCGCTACGGCACCGAGGCCCAGAAGCAGAAGTGGCTGCCCGGCATCTGCGACGGCACCGGCACCATGGCCTTCGCCATCACCGAACCCGACGCCGGCACCAACACCCACAAGATCACCACCACCGGCCGCAAGGACGGCGACGAGTGGGTGCTCAACGGTCGCAAGGTCTGGATCTCCGGCATCGACGAGGCCGACCACGTCCTGGTCGTGGCCCGGGTGACCGACGACGGCAGCGGCCGGGTCAAGCCGGTGCTGTTCGTGGTGCCCACCGACGCGCCCGGCTTCGAGGCGCACCCGATCCCGATGGAGATCGTCAGCCCCGAGCGGCAGTTCCAGGTCTTCCTCGACGACGTCCGGCTCCCCGCCGACGCGGTGGTCGGCAACGAGGACGGCGGCCTCGACCAGCTCTTCGCCGGGCTCAACCCCGAGCGCATCATGGCGGCGTCGTTCTCGACCGGCCTCGCGCGCTTCGCCCTCGACAAGGCCACGGCGTACGTCAAGGAGCGCGAGGTCTGGGGCGTCCCCATCGGCTCCCACCAGGGCCTCGCCCACCCGCTGGCGCAGTCCAAGATCGAGATCGAGCTGGCCCGGCTGATGACGCAGAAGGCCGCCGCCCTCTACGACGCCGGGCTGGACTCGGAGGCGGGCGAGGCGGCCAACATGGCCAAGTACGCCGCTGCCGAGGCCGCCTGCGACGCCGCCGACCGCGCCGTCCAGGCCCACGGCGGCAACGGCATCACCCAGGAGTACGGCGTCGCCGGCCTCCTCGTCGCCGCCCGCGCCGGCCGGATTGCCCCCGTCAGCCGCGAGATGATCCTCAACTACATCGGCATGCACTCCCTGGGCCTCCCGAAGTCCTACTGAGGCCGGCGGGGGCTCATGTAACGCGGGGTTATTGCATGTGGACAAGGCCGGTCCGGGCCGTTCTCGTGCACAGCACCGCACCACATGGGTCCAGCGATGGGTACCGAGCACCACACCACCGAGGAGCACCGATGACCGAGACCACCACCCTCGTGACGTACGACGTGCATCAGGCCGTCGCGACCATCACGCTGGACTCGCCGCACAACCGCAACGCGCTGTCGGCGCTGCTGGTGACCCAGCTGCTCGACGCGCTCGACCGTGCGGCGGCCGACGACGAGGCGCGGATCGTGCTGCTGCGCTCCGCGGACCGGGTCTTCTGCAGCGGCGCCGACCTCAAGGAGGCCGGCGCCGGCGGGATGCAGCAGGGTGCCCGGGCGCTGGTGGCGCTGCAGCGCACGATCGTCGCGCACCCCAAGCCGGTGGTGACCCGCCTCGCCGGGCCGGTGCGCGCGGGCGGGCTGGGCATCGTGGCCGCCAGCGACGTGGTGCTGTGCAGCGACGACGTCACGTTCGCGTTCACCGAGAGCCGCCTCGGCCTGGCGCCCGCGGTCATCTCGCTGACCGTGGTGCCGCGGCTGACCAGCCGGGCGGCCGCCGACACCTCCCTGACCGGGCGCACCTTCGCCGCCGCCGAGGCCGCGGCGATAGGCCTGGTCACGCGCGCCGTGCCCGTCGACCAGCTCGACGCCGCCGTCGAGCAGGCCTGCGAGGACCTGCGTCAGGCCCACCCCCAGGGCCTGCGCGAGACCAAGGCGCTGCTCGCCGGCGACCTGCTGCGGCGCATCGACGCCCAGGCCGAGGAGATGGCAACCCTCAGCACCCGACTGTTCGGCTCCGAGGGTGCCCGTGAGGCGATGGCCGCGTTCCTCGAGCGCCGTACGAGGTAGCCGGTCGCGCCACCTGGTGCGGTGCTGTTGCTCCCGGTGCGGCGTACGGCCCTTGTCCACATGCAATAACCCCGCGTTACATGGGGCCGCCGCCGCTGCTCACCGCCGCCGCCGGCCACCGCCTGCGGGCCCGCGCCCCCGGCAGCCCGCCTCAGCGGCCGCCCCGACGACGACCGCCGCGGCGGCGCCAGGGGCCGGTGACGGCGAAGGTGGTGCCGGGGTCGTAGACGTTGAAGAACATCACCCGGCCGTCGGGGGAGAACGAGACGCCGGACAGCTCGCCGGTGTTGCCGGGCGTGGTGGCCTGGCGGTTGCGGGCGAAGACGAACGGCTCGCCCGCGGCGGTGGTGCCGAGCATGTAGTTCTCGCCGTCGGAGTCCTCGCAGATCATCAGCCCGCCGTACGGCGAGACGCAGATGTTGTCGGGGCACTCGTAGACGTCGTCCGCGTCGGTGCCGACGAAGATCAGCTCCAGGGTCAGGGTGTTGCGCCGGGTGTCGTAGCGCCACACCTGGCCGTCGTGGCTCGCGGTCGAGCCGTCCTCGGGGCGGGCGAAGCTGGAGACGAAGTAGGACGAGCTGTCGGCCCGCCCCCACCAGGCGCCCTCGAGCTTCTGCCCGCGGGTGATCGGCTTGGGGTAGTCCTGCGCGCGGGTCGGCGTGGTGGCCGCCGTCGGGTCGGGCACGTCGAGCCACTCGATGCCGCGGAAGGTGGTGCCCGCCTTGCGGACGGTGCTGAGGTCCTCCAGCCCCGGCACGTGCAGGGCCTGGAGCGTGCCGCCGGCGCGCAGCGAGCCGTAGCCGCCCCGGGGCTTGTGGGGCAGGAAGCGGTAGTAGCTGCCGAGCGGGGCGCCCGAGAAGGCGTCCTCGGTCTCGTAGGCGATGCCGGTGCTCGGGTCGATGGCCACGGCCTCGTGCATGAAGCGGCCCATGTCGGTCAGCGGCACGGGGTCGGCGTTGCGGCGGTTGTCGTAGGGGTCGACCTCGAAGATCCAGCCGTGGTCCTTGGTGTAGCCGTTGGTGCCGGTGCGGTCCTCGGTCTCCTCGCAGGTCAGCCACGTGCCCCACGGGGTGATGCCGCCGGAGCAGTTGATGGCGGTGCCGCCGAGGCTGACGTACTCCTCGCGCAGCTTCAGGTCGCTGCCGAGCACGAGGTTGGTGGTGCCGCCGCCGGCGCCCGGGTCGTACGTCGTCTCCAGGCCCGCCGTCGGCACGCGGAACTCGGCGTCGGGGTAGACCTCGTGGTTGCGCACCAGCCGGAAGCCGCCGCCCCGCCGGTTGGCGAAGCTGCCCATCCCGTCGTGGTTGCTGGGCACCGGACCGCCGCCCGAGCGCATCGGCCGGCCCTCGCGGGACAGGATCCGGTAGGAGAAGCCGCGGGGGAGGTCGAGGACGCCCCGCGGGTCGCGCACCAGCGGGCCGTAGCCCTTGGTGGGGCCGCGGCGGCCGGCGTCCGGCATCGCGGTGTAGAGCGCGTCGGCGCGGCCCGAGAGCCCGATCGCCAGTCCGGCCGAGCCGGTGCCGAGCAGCAGGGCGCGGCGGCTCAGTGCAGCGGCGTTGGTCTGGGTGTCCGTCATGGTGTCTCCTCCGAGTAGGCCTGTGACGCTAGTCACTCGCACCGACAGCGTCCATGGGGCCCTGCCCGGCGACGCTCAGCCGCGGTGCACGCGCGGGCCGAAGACGGGGGCGTCGTAGAGCCGCCCGCGGGTGCGCGAGTCGTCGGCCCACACGCGGGTGCCCGAGGCGGTGACGGTGCCCGCGGCGACGCGCACCCAGGCGGGGGCGCTCAGGCACGCGCGGGGCACCACGACGCGGACGGTGGCGTCGTGTCCGTAGCTGATGCTGCTGCGCAGCACGCAGCCCTCGGGGCGCCGGTCGACCCCGGTCAGCTGCGCCCGGCCCTGCCAGGCGCCGGGGCCCGCGGTGACGGCGAGCTCGCGGCGCACGCCCTCGTCGGTCACCATCCGGAACCAGTGGCGGTGCCAGCTCCCGCCCGCCCGCAGCGCGGCGAACCGCAGCTCGAGGGTGACGGTCCGGCGGCCGTGGACCACGCGGCTGGAGGTGACGTCGCCGCTGACGCGGCCGGCGTCGACCCGGCCGGGCGCGCCGCCGCCCTGGACGACGACGTCGCTGCGGCTGTCGGAGCCGGTGCTCGAGGCCGCGTGGGCGGCGGACGGCACGAGCACGCTGACCAGCGCGGCGAGCAGGGCGGCCAGCGCGGACGCGGCGAGGGGGGCACGACGAGACGAGGACACAGCACAGCTCCCGAGGTCCGCGTGGGGGGGGATACGGACGATCAACGACGCTAGGGGAGGGACGCGACAAACCGGGCGGAAATGACGAACTGGTCTACCGCGTCCTGGCCCAGTGGGGCTCAGGGGAGCCAGGCGGCGATCCGGTCGAGCCCGGTCGCGATCTCCTCGGTGCCGCCGGCGAAGGAGAGCCGGACGAACCGGTCGCCCCGCACGGTGTCGAAGTCGAGGCCCGGGGCGGTGGCCACGCCGGTCTCGTCGAGCAGTCGCAGGCACCAGGCGTAGGAGTCGTCGGTGAGGTGGGAGATGTCGGCGTAGACGTAGAACGCCCCGTCCGCCGGGGCCAGCCGGTCGATGCCCAGCCGGGGGAGCCGGTCGAGCAGGAGCGCGCGGTTGGTGGCGTAGCGGGCGACGTGGCCGTCGAGCTCGGCGTACGACTCCGGGGTGAAGGCGGCGAGGGCGGCGTACTGGCCGAGGGCCGGCGGGCAGATGGTGAAGTTGCCGGTGAGCACCTCGACGGGACGGCGCAGGTCCTCCGGCACCAGCATCCAGCCCAGGCGCCAGCCGGTCATCGAGAAGTACTTGCTGAACGACCCGAACACCACGCCCGTGCGCGAGGTCTGCCACGCCGAGCTCGTGGCGACCCCGCCCGTGTCGTAGGTGATGCCGTGGTAGATCTCGTCGCTGACCAGGCGTACGCCGCGCTCCTCGCACCACCGCGCGATCGCGGCCAGCTCCGCGGGCTCGATCATGGTGCCGGTCGGGTTGGCGGGCGAGGCCACGACGAGACCGGCGACCGGACCCTCGACGGCCTCGAGCAGCTCGACGGTCGGCTGGAACCGGGTCTCCGGGCCGCAGTCGACCTCGACCACCTCGCACCCCAGCGCCCGCAGCACGTTGCGGTAGCAGGCGTAGCCGGGCCGGGCCATCACGACGCGGTCGCCCGGCTCGAAGGAGGCGAGGAACGCCAGCAGGAAACCGCCCGAGGACCCGGTCGTGATCACCACGTCGTCGAGGTCGACGTCGATGCCGCTGGTGCGGCGGTGGTGGTCGGCCACGGCCTGGCGCAGCCCGGGGATCCCGGTCGACACCGTGTAGCCGAGCACCTCGGCGTCGAGCAGCCGCTTGGCCTCCTCGCGCACCGCCCGCGGCGCGCCGGTGGAGGGCTGGCCCGCCACGCAGTTGACGAGGTCGCCGTGGGAGAGCTGGCGCCGTTGTGCGGCGGCCAGGAGGTCCATCACGTGGAAGGGCGGGACGTTCGCCCGCGAGGCGACCTGGAGGCGGGCGTGCGACGGCGTGCTCACCACCCGATCGTAGGAGCGCGGAGGCTAGAAGAAGTCGGGGCACCACGGGGCGCGGTGCCAGGAGAACGCCGTGCCGGCGGCGGCGACGGCGCCGGGGGTGTGCTCGGTGACGCGGCCGACGCGGTGCAGGTCCGCGAGGCGTACGCCGCCGAGGTAGACCGTCCCCAGCTCCAGCACCCCCAGCGCGACGTCGGCCGGGTCGTCGGTGCGCTCGACGGTGGTGCTCTCCGCCGGGCCGTCGGTCCGCACGCGCCAGCGGCCGGCGTTGGCGGGGAGCAGGTCGTCGGCGACCTCGATCACGACGTCGAGCGGAGCGGCGTACGACCGGGCGCGGAGCGCGGCGGCCACGTCGACGACGCGGACGTAGAGCGCGTCCAGGACCTCGGTGCCGACCGCGCGGGCGTCGTGGACCAGCAGCCGCAGCAGCTCGTCGGACGGCGCGTTGCGGGCGCGGAAGCGCCGGGCCAGGTCGAGGTCGAGCAGGTAGCGCCACAGCGTCGCGTGGGCCACGGGGTCCTCGGCCCACAGCTCGTTGATCCGCACCTCGCTGTCGGGCTCGGTGGCCGTCTGGTCCTCCTTGAAGCGGTACGTCGCGAAGCCGTCGACCTCGCCCGCCTCGCTCCAGTGCACGACGTGCCGCAGCTCGGTGGCGCCGTCGCGGGCGAACGGCTGGTCGAAGAGGGCGAACTCCCACGAGTGGTCGGCGGGACGCGCCATCGTGCCCGGGCGGTCGCGGCGCAGCCGCTCGTGCAGGGGGCGTACGACGGTCAGGAACTGCTCGCGGGTGAGCTCGTCGACCGACCCGCCGGTCCGCACGCCGGGCAGGAAGTCCAGCGACCGGGTGCGGCCGCGCAGCTGCAGCCGCGACACCGCCGGCCCGTAGCCGAACCGGCCGTAGATCAGCGACTCCGAGGCCCACAGCGCGGCCAGCGGCTCGCCGCGCCGGGCGACGTCCTCGAGCTGGTGGCGCATCATCGCGCTGAGCAGCCCGCGGCGGCGGTACGGCGGGTGCACCGTCACCACCGTCACCGCGGCCGTCGGCACGGAGAAGCCGCCCGGGACGCCGAGCTCGCGGGTCAGGGCCCCGCACGTGGAGACCCACCGGTCGCCGACCCGGAAGCCGAACGAGCGGTCGTCCTCGAACACCTCGCGGTCGAGCGCGAGGGTCTCGGGGTGGTGCTCCTCCTGGAAGCCCCGCGCGACCGCCTTCATCCAGTCCTCGAACGACGCCGCCGTGACGTGGTCCATCGACGGCTCGGCCAGGTGCGGGGCGGGCGGCACGACGCCGGGTGCTGCGGGGGAGACGGTCGGGTCGGGGCTCATGGGTCCATCACAGCGGACGCCCACCGCGGTGGCCAACCGGGTTTCGCGACGACGGCCTCGCCGGCCGGTGCGCCGATTCCGTCACGGCGCGTCCCGCGATGGGCCACACTGCTCGCCCAGCCGTCCTCCACCTCGGGAGCCCCCATGCGCCTGCGCCCCTCCGCCACCCTCGGCCTCGCCCTGGCCGCCCTCGTCCTCGCCGGTTGCGGCGGCGGCGACGACGCCGGCGGGTCCGGCGGGGCCGGCTCCAGCGGCGGTGGCGAGAGCCCGTCGGCCGACGCCGGGTCCGGCGGCGGCGACAAGGAGCTGTGCGGCAAGCCCACGAGCGAGTGGCAGCTCGGGCTGCGCGACGTGGCCCGGGCCGACCCGTCCGACCAGGCGGCGTACGACGCGACGCTGGACCAGGCGGTCGAGGACACCACCGCCCTCGCCGGCCAGGCCCAGGACGCCGACCTGAAGGCGGCGTACACCACGGTCGCGACCGGTCTGGAGGACCTGAAGGAGAAGGTCTCCTCCGGGGCGATCGACACCTCCAACCCGGCGATGATGCTGCGCGCCGGGGCCGACGCGGTGGCCGGTCAGGCCGACGTCGCCGAGGCGTGCCTGGCCCTCGGCGCCGCCTGAGGCCGGAGCCGCTGCCCGACCGGCCTCCCGTCCCCGCGCGCAGCGCCGGGTCGGCGTCCGGGAGGGCCCGGGACCCCTCGGAGGCGTCAGGGGCGGGGCCGTCGCGGCCCTAGACTGGGCCCCCGACCCGACGACCGCCGAGGTGCCCCCGTGACACTCGACGTCCACGAGCTCGACCGCCTGCTGCTGGTCGGGGCGGGCGTGCTGCTGCTGGCGATCCTCGCCGTGCGGCTGAGCGTGCGGGCCGGGCTGCCGAGCCTCCTGGTCTACCTCGCCATGGGCGTGGCGATGGGCGAGTCCGGGCTCGGGATCCGCTTCGACGACGCCGAGGTCGCCCACGCCCTGGGGTTCGCCGCCCTGGTGCTGATCCTGGCCGAGGGCGGTCTCACCACGCCCTGGCCGGAGATCCGGCCGGTGATGCGGCTGGGGGTCTCGCTCGCCACCATCGGGGTGGCGGTCAGCGTGCTGACGATGGCCCTGGTCGGTCACTACCTGCTGGGGCTGACCTGGGAGCTGGCCGTGCTGCTGGGCGCGGTGACCGCGCCGACCGACGCCGCGGCGGTGTTCTCGGTGCTGCGGCGGCTGCCGCTGCCGCGCCGGTTGACCGGTGCGCTCGAGGCCGAGTCGGGCCTCAACGACGCCCCCACCGTCGTGCTGGTCACGCTGATCAGTGCCGCCAGCGCGGGCGGGGGCGAGCGCCACAGCGTCCTCGGGTTCGCCGGGGAGATCGCCTTCGAGCTGGGGCTCGGCGTCCTCGGCGGCGCGGTCGTCGGGTTCAGCGGCGCCTGGCTGCTGCGCCGCTCCGCACTCCCGGCCTCGGGCCTCTACCCGCTCGCGGTGCTGTCCTTCACCGTCCTGGCGTACGCCGGGACGGCGACCCTCCACGGCTCCGGCTTCGCCGCGGTCTACGTCGCGGCGCTCGTCCTCGGCAACGCCGAGCTGCCCCACCGGGCGGCGACGCGGTCGTTCTCCGAGGGGGTGGCGTGGCTGGCGCAGATCGGCCTGTTCGTGATGCTCGGCCTGCTTGCGGCTCCGGGTCGGATCACCCTGGAGACGGTGACGATCGCGGTGGTGGCGCTGCTGGCCCTGACGCTCCTCGCTCGGCCGCTGTCGGTGGGGGTCGCCTCGCTGGTGCAGCCGGTGGGGCTGCGCGAGGCGACGTTCCTGTCGTGGGCCGGACTGCGGGGCGCGGTCCCGATCGTGCTGACGACGATCCCGCTCGCCGACGCCGTCGACGGCTCCACCCAGCTGTTCGACATCGTCTTCGTGGTGGTGCTGCTCGACACCCTGGTGACCGGACCCACGCTGCCCGGGGTCGCCCGGGCGCTGCGGCTGGCCCGGCGCAGCGAGCCGCGCGACCTCGAGGTGGAGGCGGCCCCGCTGGAGCGGATCGCCGCCGACCTGCTCCAGGTCACCATCTCGCCGCAGTCGCTGATGCACGGCGTCGAGGTCGGTGAGCTGCGGCTGCCTCCGGGCTCCTCGGTCGCGCTCGTCGTGCGCGACGGCCAGACGATCGTGCCGGAGCGTCGTACGGTGCTGCGGCACGGCGACGACGTCCTGGTCGTCACCCCCCGGGCGCTGCGCGAGGCGACCGAGAAGCGGTTGCGGGCGGTGTCGGTCGGGGGCCGGCTGGCCCAGTGGCTGGGCACACGGCCACCGGCCTGAGACCGGGGGGAAGCCCTCTCAGCCGACGTCGATGCACTTCTCGACCGGCTGGTCGAGCTTGATCCGGCGCGGCGCCTTCGGGTCCACCCGGTCGAACCGGTCGCCGACGACGACGTCGACGCCCGGGCCGAGGTCCTCGGGCACGAGCCGCACGCGGGTGCGCGGGCCGAGCGCCGAGGCGACGAGCTGGGCGGCCGGGTCCTGCGCCTCCGTGGTCCACACGATCGCTCGCGGCACGGTCGCGTCGTCGGGCGCGTTGCCGGCGTTGCCGCCCCGGAAGCCTGCGTCCTCGAGCTTCTGCAGCGTGGTGCCCGCCAACCCGGACTTCGACCCCGCGTTGTAGACGCTCACCTGGACGTCGCGTCGGGTGATGAACTCCTGCACCTGCTTCTCGGCCTCGGTGCAGCCGGCGTCGGCGCCGCCGCTGCTGGGGAACGGCGCGGTCGCCGCGCGCACGCCGAACACGGCCATGCCCGCGAGCACGAGCAGCAGCACCACCAGGGTGGCGGCGGTCGTGAGGTGTCGTCGGTGCACGGTGCGTCCCCCAGGTCGGCGGCGGTCAGGAGAGGTCGTCGATGACGTGGACCCTGGCATGCAGCACGTGCCGCTGGTGCAGCGCCGCGCGGAGGGCGCGGTGCAGGCCGTCCTCGAGGTAGAGGTCGTCGCGCCACTCCACGACGTGGGCGAACAGGTCGCCGAAGAAGGTGGAGTCCTCGTCCAGCAGGGCCGCCAGCTGCAGCGTGTCCTTGGTGGTCACGAGCTCGTCGAGGCGCACCGGCCGCGGGGGCAGCGCGGCCCAGTCGCGGGAGGCCAGCTCGTGGTCGGGGTAGGGCCGTCCCTCGCCCACGCGCTTGAAGATCACCGCCACATCATAGGGACGGGTCGTCCCCGGCCCGGTCTACTGTGAGCGCCATGAGCCAGTCGCCCGGGGACGCCGGCAGCAGTGGGAGCAGCATCGAGAGCACCGTCGCGGCGGGCTACGCCTTCACCGGTCCGGCCCTCGAGCTGGGTGGCCTGATGACCGACGTGACCACCCTGACCGGCACGCGGGTCCGGATCCCGCTGGCCATGCTGAACCGCCACGGCCTGGTCGCGGGCGCCACCGGCACCGGCAAGACCAAGACGCTGCAGCTGCTCGCCGAGCAGCTCTCGGCCGCGGGCGTGCCGGTCTTCGCGGCCGACATCAAGGGCGACCTCTCCGGGCTCTCGGCCCCCGGCGCCGAGAACCCCAAGGTGGTCGAGCGCGCGACCTCGGTGGGCCAGGAGTGGCAGGCGACCGGCTACCCGGTCGAGTTCTACGCCCTCGGCGGTGAGGGCACCGGCATCCCGCTGCGCGTGACCATGACGGCCTTCGGGCCCACGCTGCTCTCCAAGGTGCTCGGCCTCAACGACACCCAGGAGTCCTCGTTGGGCCTCGTCTTCCACTACGCCGACAAGGCCGGGCTGCCGCTGCTCGACCTCGCCGACCTGCGCGAGGTGGTCAAGCACCTCACCTCCGACGAGGGCAAGGCCGACCTCAAGGACCTCGGCGGGCTCTCCTCGGCGACCGCCGGGGTGATCCTGCGCGAGCTGATCGCGTTCTCCGACCAGGGCGCCGACGCCTTCTTCGGCGAGCCCGAGTTCGAGTCGGCCGACCTGCTGCGCACCACGCCCGACGGCCAGGGCCTGATCTCGCTCGTCGAGCTGCCGCGGCTGCAGGACCGGCCCGCGATCTTCTCCACCTTCTTGATGTGGCTGCTGGCCGACCTGTTCCACGACCTGCCCGAGGTCGGCGACGTCGAGCAGCCCAAGCTGGTCTTCTTCTTCGACGAGGCGCACCTGCTGTTCAACGACGCCTCCAAGGCGTTCCTCGACTCCATCGCGCAGACCGTCCGGCTGATCCGCTCCAAGGGGGTCGGCGTCTTCTTCGTGACCCAGTCGCCCACCGACGTGCCCGACGCCGTGCTGGCCCAGCTCGGCTCCCGGGTGCAGCACCAGCTGCGCGCGGCCACCCCCAACGACGCCAAGGCGCTCAAGCAGACGGTCGCGACCTATCCCCACTCCGCCTACGACGACCTCGGCCAGGTGATCCTGTCCCTCGGCATCGGTGAGGCGATCGTGACGGTGATGAACGAGCGCGGCGCCCCGACCCCGGTCGCCTGGACCCGGCTGCGCGCTCCGCAGTCGCTGATGGGCCCGGCCGAGGCCGCGGCTATGGAGGCGGCGGTCACCGACTCGAGCCTGCACGCGAAGTACGCCGAGGCCGTCGACCGCGAGTCGGCCCGCGAGATCCTCGCCGGCAAGCTCGAGGCCGGGGCCGAGAAGGCGCGGGCCGAGCAGGAGGCGACGCAGGCCGGGCCGGAGGGGGCCGGCACCCCCGAGGAGCGGCTGCGTCGCGAGGGCGAGCGCGCCACCCGGCCGCGCTCGGGATCGCGGCCGCGCGCCCGCCAGGAGAAGTCGATGGCCGAGCAGGTGATGGGCTCGACCGCCTTCAAGCAGGTCGTGCGCACCGCGGCCCGCGAGATCGTGCGCGGGATGTTCCGCACCGGCCGCCGCTGACGGACCCCCGCCGCTCGAGCCCGTCGGGACCCGGTGCCCGCCTGGCGGCGCTGGGTACGTTCGTGAGGTGACCTCACCCCTCGACCTCCCGCGCGCCGCGTCGCGCGCCGCCCAGCGTCGGCTCGGCCTCGCGCTGCGGTCCCGGGTCGCCGGCGACGACGCCCCGGAGCGCGCCGCCCGGATCTGGGGCGCCGAGGGCGAGCGCTGGTTCACCCCCGAGGACCCCGTGTGGCGCGTCAACGCCGACGCCGCGATGTTCCCCGGCGGGATCGCCGCGCTGCTGCTGCAGTCGCTGCACCCGCTGGCCATGGCCGGGGTCGCCGGCCACAGCGGCTACAAGGGCGACCCGTGGGGCAGGCTGCAGCGCACCAGCCACTACCTCGCCGTCACCACCTTCGGCACCGTCGCCGACGCCGAGCAGTCGATCGCCGTGGTCCGAGCGGTCCACCGGCGCGTGCGCGGCGAGCTCGAGGGCGTGCCGTACGCCGCGGACGACCCCCACCTGCTCCGCTGGGTCCACGTCGCCGAGGTGTGGTCGTTCCTGCGGGCCTACCAGACCTACGCCGCGCAGCCGCTGACCGACGCCGAGGCCGACCTCTACGTCCGGCAGACCAACGTCGCCGCCTCCCGCCTCGGCGCGCGCGAGCTGCCGGAGTCGGTGGCCGAGCTCGACGAGGTGCTCGAGGCGTTCCGCCCGGAGCTGCGCATCACCGCCGCCGCCCGCGAGGCGACCCGCTTCATGCTGCTCAACCCACCGGTCCCCGTGCTCGCCCGTCCCGGCTACGCGCTGATCGCCGCCGGGGGCGTGGCGCTGCTGCCGCGCTGGGCGCGCCTGCAGCTCGCCCTGCCCGTGTTCGGTCCCGGGGTCACCGTGGCCGCCGGTGCCGGCAGCCTGTCGACCGCGCTCGTGCGGTGGGGCATGGCCGGCCTCGCCGACCGCGCGCCGGGGGCCGGTCCCCTCGACCGCACCGAGCAGGAGGAGTCCGCGTGAGCGCCTGGAGCAGGGTGGCCACCCGACGCGGGCTGCGCACGCTGGCCGCCACCGGCGCCGCGGCCGCGACCAGCGCCGCGCTCGGTGCAGCCGCCACCACGCCCGACGACCCGTGGTACCGCGCGCTGGCCAAGCCCCCGTGGGACCCGCCGCCGATCGCGTTCCCGCTCGTCTGGACGCCGCTGTACGCCGACATCGCCGTCACCGGCGCGGCCGCCCTCACCGAGCTCGAGGAGCAGGGTCGCACCGAGGACGCCGCGATGCTGCGTCGCACGCTCGCGGTCAACCTCGTCCTCAACACCGGGTGGAGCGTGCTGTTCTGGCGCTCCCGCCGGCCGGTGCTCTCGACCGTGTGGTGCGCCGCCCTGGCCGCCCACTCCGGCGTGCTGGTCCGCCGGGTGGCCTCGGCCGACCCCTCGCTCGGGGTCGCGCTGGCGCCGTACCCCGCCTGGTGCACCTTCGCCACGGCCCTCAACGGCTCGATCGCCCGCCGCAACCGCTGACCCTCGGGCACACGACCCAGGGGTGGGGTCCTCAGTGGGCGAGCTTGAGGCCGACCACGCAGCCGACCAGGCCGACGAGCAGCAGCACCTTGACCACCGAGACCTGCTCCTCGCCGGTCCACATCGCCCAGGCGACGGTCAGCGCAGCACCCACGCCCACCCACACGGCGTACGACGTCCCGAGCGGCAGCGTGCGCATCGCGAACGCCAGCCCGCCCATGCTGGCCACGAGCGCGACCGCGAAGACGACCGACGGGACGGGGCGGGTGAACCCCTCGGAGCGACCGAGGGCGGTCGCCCAGACGGCCTCGAGGACACCGGAGACGATCAGCACGATCCAGGAAACGGGAGCTCCTCGTGGCCGTCGGTCGCTGACCGGGTACGGCTCCCTCGTCCGGACGACCGGGTGCGGCCGTTGCGCCCGAACCTAGCAAACGCGGGGGCTCAGGCCGGGTCGGTGTCCGCGCCGGACAGGCTGTCGCCGGTCGCGGAGGTGCCCTCGGCGCCGTCGTCGTCCAGCGAGCGGCGCAGCGCCTCGCGCAGCGGCACCGAGGTGTAGTCGTCGGGCAGCAGCTCACGCGTGGCGTCGCGCTCGCCGCACACCAGGTCGTGCGAGAGGCTGTCGACCAGGGAGACCACGGTGGGACGGTCCATCCGGGTGACGAGGGCGACGATGCGCCCCGCCAGTCCCTTGGGCACCAGCGGGACGGTCGCCTGCGGACGGCGTACGCCGAGCACGTCGGCCATCACGCGCAGCAGCTCGGGGTAGGTCACCACGTCGTCGCCCCCGACGTCGTAGTGCCGGTCGCGCGGCTCGCCCTCGAGGGCACCGGCCACGGCCAGGGTGACCTCCTCGATCGTCACCGGCTGGAGCCGCGAGCGCATCCACGTCGGGATCGGCGCCACGGGGACCCGCGTGGTGAGGCGTCGCAGGATCTCGAACGAGGTCGACCCGGCGCCGATGACCATCGCCGCGCGCAGCACGGTGGCGGGCACCGAGGAGCCGAGGAAGACCTCCTCGACCTGGAGCCGTGAGCGCAGGTGCTCCGACAGCTCGCCCTCGGGCACCAGCCCGGAGAGGTAGACGACGCGACCGACGCCGGCCTGCTCGCAGGCCTCGGCGACCAGCTCGGCCGCCTCGCGGTCCTTGGTGAGGAAGTCGTCGGAGTCCAAGGAGTGGATCAGGTAGACGACCGCGTCCATGCCCCGCACGGCCTGGCGGACCAGGTCGGGCTCGGTGATGTCGAACCGGGTCAGCTCGACGTCGCCGGCCCAGGGGTAGTGGTCGGCCGAGCCCTCGCGGCGCACCGCGGCGTGGACGTCGTGGCCGCGCTCGAGCAGTCGGGGCACCAGCCGCGACCCGACGTAGCCGGTGGCGCCGGTGACGAGGACCTTCACGCTGCGACTCCGCGCAGGGCCGGGACGGGGACGGCGGACCGCACGGCGTCGCGCAGGCCGCGACGGCGGCGCTCCACCCAGCCGTCGGGCAGGGAGAGCCGCGCCACCTTGTGCCAGGCCGAGGCGAGCTGGGTCGGGAACGACCCCGAGTGGTAGCGCAGGCCGTGGCGCTCGAAGACCCCGCGCACCCGCGGCGCGATCCGCGCGTAGCGGTTGCTGGGCAGGTCGGGGAACAGGTGGTGCTCGATCTGGTGCGACAGGTTGCCGCTGAGCAGGTGGAGCAGCGGGCTGCCGGAGATGTTGGCCGAGCCGAGCATCTGGCGGAGGTACCACCGGCCGCGTGTCTCGTCGGGGTCGATCGCCTCCTGCGCGAAGGTCTCGACGCCCTCGGGGAAGTGGCCGCACATGATGATCGAGTGGCTCCAGACGTTGCGCGTCAGGTTGGCCGTCGCGTTGGCGGCCATCGTGTGGCGCCACGACCGTCCCGACAGCAGCGGCATCAGCAGGTAGTCCTTGGCGGCGTGGCGGCCGACCTTGCGCAGCGTGGCGCGCAGCCGCACCCGCTGGTCGTCGGAGAGGCCGGTGCCCGAGCGGAAGCTATCGCCCAGCTGCAGGTCGTACGCCGCGATGCCGTACTCGAAGAAGCACGCGTTGAGCGCGTTCCACAGCGGCTGCGCGAGGTAGCGCGGCCTCCACGGCTGCTCCTCGTCGACGCGCATGATCCCGTAGCCGAGGTCGTCGTCCATGCCGAGGATGTTGGTGTTCACGTGGTGCGAGCCGTTGTGCGAGCGCTTCCACTCCGCCGCCGGGGTGGCGTGGTCCCACTCCCAGGTCGTGGAGTGGATCTTGGGGTCGCGCATCCAGTCCCACTGCCCGTGGAGGACGTTGTGCCCGATCTCCATGTTCTCGAGGATCTTGGACAGGCTCAGCGCAGCGGTGCCGAGCAGCCACAGGGGTCGGCGGCGGCTGCCGAGCAGCGCGGCCCGGCCGCCGAGCTCGAGCAGGCGCTGCACCAGGATCACCCGTCGGATGTACGCCGCGTCGGCCGCGCCGCGCGAGGCCAGCACCTCGCGGCGGATGGCGTCCAGCTCCTCGCCGAGCCGCTCGACGTCGGCGTCGGTCAGGTGCTGGACCTGGTTGGGGGTCTTGTGCTCCAGCGCGGTCACGACGTGCTCCTCGGCGGTCCGGTGTCGGGCGGGCGTCGGCGTTCGATCGGTGGGCGACGACCCGGACGCTGTACCCGATGCGGGCCGGACCGCTCGCACCCCGGGTGCAGACGTGGGCCCGGCAGCCCGGCCGGAGCCGGGCCTCCGGGCCCACGAGCGGCGGAGGATAGGGGATTCGAACCCCTGAGGGCGTTAACCCAACCCGCTTTCCAAGCGAGCGCCATAGGCCACTAGGCGAATCCTCCGCCGGAGAGGCTACCGCCCCCGGTTCGCGCGCGGGAAATCGCCCGGTTGGTCGACCGGTCGGCCCCTCGCCTAGACTCCGGGGCAACCCCCCGTGCGGCGGTACCTCACTGAACTCCCCCAGGGCCGGAAGGCAGCAAGGGCAGGTGGGCTCTTCCGGGTGCACGGGGGGCCTTTCGCTCCCCGGACGGCGTCGATGCGGCCGTCGTACGCCTGTCGGCGCCGGTCGTTAGGGTGACCGGGTGCAGTCCTCGCTCGCCCTCTACCGCCGCTACCGGCCGGAGACGTTCGCCGAGGTGATCGGGCAGGACCACGTCACCGAGCCGCTCCGCGCGGCGCTGGCCCACAACCGGGTCAACCACGCCTACCTGTTCTCGGGCCCGCGCGGCTGCGGCAAGACGACCAGCGCCCGCATCCTGGCCCGGGCGCTCAACTGCGAGCGGGCGCCGATCTCCGACCCCTGCGGCGAGTGCCGGTCGTGCGTCGACCTGGCCCGGGGCGGTCCGGGATCCGTGGACGTCATCGAGATCGACGCGGCCAGCCACGGCGGCGTCGACGACGCCCGCGACCTGCGCGAGCGGGCCTTCTTCGCGCCGGTCAGCAGCCGCTACAAGGTCTACATCATCGACGAGGCCCACATGGTCTCCTCGCAGGGCTTCAACGCCCTGCTCAAGCTGGTCGAGGAGCCGCCGGAGCACCTCAAGTTCATCTTCGCCACGACCGAGCCGGAGAAGGTCATCGCGACGATCCGCTCGCGGACCCACCACTACCCCTTCCGGCTGATCCCGCCGCGGGTGCTCTCGGACTACCTCGCCGAGCTGTGCACCAAGGAGGGCGTCCGCATCGACGCCGCCGCGCTGCCGCTGGTGGTGCGGGCCGGCGCGGGGTCCGCTCGCGACTCGCTCTCGGTGCTCGACCAGCTGCTCGGGGGCGCCGGCCCCGACGGGGTGACCTACGAGGTCGCCACCGGGCTGCTCGGCTACACCCCCGACAACCTGCTCGACGAGGTCGTCGACGCCTTCGCCGCCCAGGACGGCGCCGGGGTCTTCGGCGTCGTGGACAAGGTGATCGAGACCGGACAGGACCCCCGTCGGTTCACCGAGGACCTGCTGCGCCGGCTCCGCGACCTCGTCATCGTCGCCGCGGTGCCCGAGGCCCACGCCTCGGGGCTGCTCGACGCCCCGGAGGACCAGGCCGAGCGGCTCGTCGCCCAGGCCGCACGCTTCGGTCGCGCCGACCTGGTCCGCGCCGCCGACCTCGTCGCGGCCGGGCTGACCGAGATGCGCGGAGCCACCACGCCCCGGCTGCTGCTCGAGCTGCTGTGCGCCAAGGTGCTGCTGCCGGGCGCCGACCACGCCGAGCTCGGCGTCCTGGCCCGGATGGACCGCCTCGAGCGCCGCCTCGACGTCGCCGGCTCCGGCCCCGTCGACCTCCCCGCCGCCCGCCCGGTCCCCCGGCCCGAGCCCACCGCCCCCACCGCCCCCCGGGCCGAGGAGCCGGCCCCCGCCGCCCCCCGGGCCGAGCAGCCCGCGCCCGCCGCCCCTCGGTCCGAGGAGCCCGCGCACGCCGGTCCCCGGATCCCCGAGGAGGTCGCGCAACGACCGTCTCGAGGCGCCGGACCCGACCAGCCCGCACCCCAGCCCATCGCCGAGCCCGCCGCCGACGAGGCCGCCCCCGGTCAGCTCTCCCTGGCCGACGTCCGCCGGCTCTGGCCCGACCTGCTCGAGCAGGTCAAGCGGATGCGGCGCTTCACCTGGATCCTGCTCAGCCAGAACGCCCAGGTCATCGCGGTCGACCAGCGCAGCCTCACGGTCGGGTTCAAGACCGCCGGCGCCCGCGACTCCTTCCTCGGTGGCGGCAGCGAGGAGATCCTGCGCCAGGCCGCCATCGACATGGTCGGTGCCGACTGGAAGATCGAGACCGTCGTCGACTCGGCGACCGACCCGGGTGCGCAGACCGCGATGCGGGTCACCCGGCCGGCCGTGCCCGACGCCCCCGAGCCCCCCTCCGGCCCCGAGCCGCCCGACCCCGGCCCGGCGGCGACCGCCCAGGCCGCACCCCCACGTGCCGGGGCGAGCGAGGCTGCTCGCGCCCGGATCGCGGCCACCCGCGGCCCCGGCGCCCCCGAGGGGGAGCAGGGTCCCCGCGAGGACCCCGACGCCGACGCCCACCGCGACGACCCGTCGGCGGCCGACAACGGCATCGACACCACCGAGCTGCTCGCCCGCGAGCTGGGTGCCACGGTCATCGAGGACATCCCGCACAGCTGAACGTCCGACCCGCACCACCCGGCACCACCCCCGGATCTCGGCACCACCCCACCCGCCACCCACCTGGAGCGACGACATGACCGACAACCCCTTCGGCAGCTTCGACCTCAACTCCATGCTCGAGCAGGCCCAGCAGATGCAGGCCCAGCTGATGCAGGCGCAGGCCGAGCTCGCCGAGCGCACCGTCGAGGGCTCGGTCGGCGGCGTGGTCGTCACCCTCAGCGGCACCGGCGACCTGACCGGCGTCACCGTCTCGCCCGAGGCCGTCGCCGGCACCGACGCCGAGTCCCTCACCGACCTCGGCGACCTGGTCGTCGCGGCCTACCGCGACGCCAAGAGCCGGGTCGACGAGCTGGCCGCGGACGCGCTCGGCCCGCTGGCCGGCGGTGGCCTGGACCTCGGCGGCGATCTCGGCGGCGCCCTGGGCGGCCCCGGCGCCGACCCGCAGGAGCCGCGTCGCCCCGGGGGCTTCTAGGTGTACGAAGGCGTCCTCCAGGACCTCATCGACGAGCTCGCCCGGCTCCCCGGCGTGGGCCCCAAGGGCGCGCAGCGGATCGCCTTCCACCTGCTGGCGGCCGAGCCGACCGACGTGCGCCGCCTGGCCGAGACCATGCTGGAGATGAAGGCCAAGGCGACGTTCTGCTCCACCTGCGGCAACGTCTCGCAGGCCGAGCAGTGCCGGATCTGCGCCGACCCCCGCCGCGACCCGACGCTGATCTGCGTCGTGGAGGAGCCCAAGGACGTCGTCGCCATCGAGCGCACCCGGGAGTTCCGAGGGCGCTACCACGTGCTCGGCGGCGCGATCTCGCCGTTGGAGGGCATCGGGCCCGACCAGCTGCGGATCCGCGAGCTGATGGGCCGGCTGGCCGACGGGACCGTCGTGGAGGTGATCCTCGCGACCGACCCCAACATCGAGGGCGACGCGACCGCGGCCTACCTCAGCCGCTTCCTGCGCACCCTCGACTTGCGCGTCACGCGACTGGCGAGTGGACTGCCGGTGGGAGGGGACCTCGAGTACGCCGACGAGGTCACCCTGGGACGAGCTTTCGCAGGACGGAGGAACGCCGGTGACTGACGACGTGCACGAGGCGGTGCCGACGATGCCGGACCAGGAGCGTGACGAGCTGGCCCAGCAGGTGGCCGACGCCGTGGAGGTCTACCTCCTCGGGCTGCAGGCGATCTCGCGCGGCGAGGCGGCCGGCGGGGCCGCCGTACCCCTGCTGCTGCTCGAGGTCAGCCAGCTGCTGCTCGCCGGGGCCCGGCTGGGCGCCCAGGTCGACTTCGAGACCCCCACCCGCTACCAGCCCGACGTCGGACCCGACCCCGACCTCGACGCCATGCGGCTGCGGCTCGCCAGCGTGCTGGGCGACATCGACACCTACGCCCACAACTTCGAGCCCTACGACCCGGCGACCCTGCCGAGCCAGCTCTCCGACGACCTCACCATCATCGCCACCGACGTGGCCCACGGGCTGCGCCACTTCCGCAACGGTGACGCCCGCGAGGCGCTGTGGTGGTGGCAGTACTCCTACCTCGCCTCCTGGGGCACCAGTGCCTGCGGCGTGCTCAGCGCGCTGCACTCGGTGGTCGCCCACGACCGGCTCGACCGCGACGTCGAGGACGAGGTCGAGCTGCTCGAGGCGGCCGAGGAGCTCGGTGACGTCCTGGCCGGCGGCGGGGCCGTCCTGGACGGTGGCACGGCGCGTTCCTGACCGGCCGTAGAATCGTCGTCGGTCCGCCCGTCGGACCGACGTCCCAGCAGCCGAGCCCAGGGGATCCCGTGAGCACTGAGGTGGCCGACCAGGCCGCGACCCGGGGCCTCGTCGTGCAGAAGTACGGCGGGTCCTCCCTCTCCGACGCCGCCGCGGTCAAGCGCGTGGCCCGCCGCATCGTCGAGGCCAAGAAGCAGGGCAACGACGTCGTGGTCGCCGTCTCGGCGATGGGCGACTCGACCGACGACCTGCTCGACCTCGCCAGCAAGGTCAGCCCGGTGCCCCCGGCCCGTGAGCTCGACATGCTGCTGACCGCCGGTGAGCGCATCTCGATGGCCGTGGTCGCGATGGCGATCTCCGACCTCGGCTTCACCGCGCGCTCCTTCACCGGGTCCCAGGCCGGCGTGATCACCGACTCGGTGCACGGCAAGGCCAAGATCATCGACGTCACCCCGGGGCGAATCACCGACGCGCTCTCCGAGGGCCACATCGTGATCGTGGCGGGCTTCCAGGGCGTCAGCCAGGACACCAAGGAGATCACCACGCTGGGCCGTGGCGGCACCGACACGACCGCCGTCGCCCTGGCCGCGGCGCTCGACGCCGACGTGTGCGAGATCTACACCGACGTCGACGGCGTCTTCACCGCCGACCCGCGGATCGTGCCGACCGCGCGCAAGCTCGAGCGCGTCACCTACGAGGAGATGCTCGAGCTCGCCGCCTGCGGCGCCAAGATCCTGCACCTGCGGTGCGTGGAGTACGCCCGCCGCTACGACATCCCGATCCACGTCCGCTCGTCGTTCAGCCAGCTCCACGGCACCGTGGTCTCCGGCAGCATCGACGACCAGGAGTCCCAGGAGGGCACCATGGAGCAAGCCATCATCTCCGGCGTCGCGCACGACCGCAGCGAGGCCAAGATCACCGTCGTCGGCGTGCCCGACAAGGTGGGCGAGGCCGCGCGCATCTTCGACGCCCTGTCCAAGGCGCAGATCAACCTCGACATGATCGTGCAGAACGTCTCGGCCGCCTCGACCAACCTCACCGACATCTCCTTCACGCTGCCGCGCACCGACGGGCAGACCGCGATGCAGGCGCTGCACGCGCTCAAGGGCGCCATCGGGTTCGACTCGCTCATCTACGACGACCGCATCGGCAAGGTCTCGCTGATCGGCGCCGGGATGCGCTCGCACCCGGGCGTGACGGCGAAGTTCTTCAACTGCCTGGCCGAGGCCGGGGTCAACATCGGGATGATCTCCACCTCGGAGATCAGGATCTCGGTGATCGTGGACGAGGGCGACGTGGACGCCGCCGTGACGGCGACCCACACCGCCTTCGACCTCGACAGCGACGAGGTCGAGGCCGTGGTCTACGGCGGGACGGGGCGCTGAGGTGGCCCGCATCGGGATCGTCGGCGCGACCGGTCAGGTCGGCGTCGCCATGCGCCAGATCCTCCTCGAGCGGGGCTTCCCCGCCGAGGAGGTCCGCTTCTTCGCCTCGGCCCGCTCGGCCGGCACGGTGCTGCCCTTCGGTGACCGCGAGGTCACCGTCGAGGACGCCGCCACCGCCGACCCCGCCGGGCTCGACATGGCGTTGTTCTCCGCCGGGGCGGCCACCTCGCGCGCGCAGGCGCCGCGGTTCGCCGAGGCGGGCGTGGTCGTGGTCGACAACTCCTCGGCCTTCCGCATGGACGACGACGTCCCGCTGGTGGTGAGCGAGGTCAACCCCGAGGCGATCGAGCTGGCCCTCGCGGGGCGCCGCATCATCGCCAACCCCAACTGCACCACCATGGCCGCGATGCCGGTCCTCAAGCCGCTGCACGACGAGGCCGGCCTCACCCGGCTGATCGCCTCCACCTACCAGGCCGTCTCCGGGTCCGGCGTCGCCGGCGTCGAGGAGCTCGCGGGCCAGGTCGGGGCGGCGGGGGAGAAGGCCCGGGAGCTGTCCTACGACGGCGCGGCCGTCGACTTCCCGGCCCCGGTGAAGTACGAGCGCACCATCGCCTACAACGTCGTCCCGCTGGCCGGTGCGATCGTCGACGACGGCCTCGACGAGACCGACGAGGAGAAGAAGCTGCGCAACGAGTCGCGCAAGATCCTCGGTCTCCCCGAGCTGCTCGTCTCCGGCATCTGCGTCCGGGTGCCGGTCTTCACCGGCCACTCGCTGGCGATCAACGCCGAGTTCGCGCGCTCGATGCCGGTGGCACGGGCCCGCGAGATCCTGGCCGGCGCCCCGGGTGTCGAGCTCAGCGACATCCCCAACCCGCTCCAGGCGGCCGGCCGCGACCCGTCGTACGTCGGACGGCTGCGCCACGACCCGGGCGTGCCCGACGAGCGCGGTCTCGCGCTCTTCGTCAGCAACGACAACCTCCGCAAGGGCGCGGCGCTCAACACCGTGCAGATCGCGGAGCTGCTGGCCGCGCGCTAGTCGCCGAGGTCGACCACGGCGGTCGCCGCGAAGTGCGCCAGCACGAAGGTGATGGCCGTGGCCACTGGCAGCACCACCGCCGCCGCGGCCGAGGTCACCGCGGTCGCGGGGAAGAACATCGCCGCGACGACGACGAGGCCCACCCCCACCAGGGCTGTGCCGGCCGGCTGCACCACGCCGAGGACACGCAGCAGGGCGGCCCCGAGGAGCACCTCGGCGACCAGGACCAGCAGCAGGGCCAGCAGTCCCGGTCCGCCGCCACAGCTGGAGACCCCACGCACGACGTCGCAGCCCTGCAGCGCCAGCCACGCCAGCCCGACGCCCGCCAGGGCCGTCACGGCTCCGGCGACCGCCGCAGCCAGCCGGGACGCGACCTGCGGCACACGCAGCGACGGGCGCCTCCGCCGACCCTCCTCGGTCGTGTCGCCGTCGGATCCCCCGGAGCGGTCCCGGTCGAGGTCCTCGGTGACGGGCGGCGTCGCGGTCAGCACGCTGGTCGCGTCGTCGTCGTAGGTCATCTCGGGGCCGCGCGACGCCCGCGGCGGTGGGGGTGTCACCGTCCGGGCCACGGGCTGGGGCGACGGCCGGCGCGTGGGCGCCGCGGCCGGCGCGGGAGCCGGGGCGGACCGGGGAGCGGGCTCGGCCGCCGGGCGGTCGGCGACGGGAGCGGGTTCGACCACCGGGGCCGTGCGGGCCGCGGGAGCGGGCTCGGCGACAGGGGCAGGAGCCGCGGGGGCCGGACGGGAGACCGGCTGGGTCGGGGCCGGCTCGGCCGGGGCGGCGGTCTCCCGCCCGGGGGGCGCCCCGGGCGGGAGCCGCTTGGCGCGGGCAGCGGGCCGCAGCCCGGGAGCGGGCTGAGAAGTGGGCCCCTCGGTGTCGTGAGCGCCGGAGCCAGAGCCGGGCGGTGCCTCGGTGGGTGCCTCCGTGGGTGCCTTCGTGGGTGTCTCCGTGGCCGCCTTCGTGGGCGTCGGGGTGTCGGCGTCCTGGTCCCGGCGCTTCTTGCGCCGCCCGAAGAAGGAGGGGAGCTCGAGGTTGGGCTCGTTGCGCTCGTCGCGACCTGCACCTGCCATGGGGGCATCGTGCCACGGCAGGGCCGTGGTGCACCGGGTTCGCCGAGCATCGTCCCGGCGTCGGGTCGCGAGGCCCCACAACGGCCCGGGAAGCGATCGACCCCGGCCCTCACAGGGTGAGGACCGGGGTCGTGCTGCTGGTCGGGGTGACAGGATTTGAACCTGCGGCCTCGTCGTCCCGAACGACGCGCGCTACCAAGCTGCGCCACACCCCGAAGGCCCGGCGAGTCTATACAGAGCCCGCCGGCGGCGCCGAACCGGGTCCGCGACGTCCGGACCCCGGGCTCAGTGGTCCCGGGCCGTCCAGGTCATCAGGGTCGCCTCGGGCCGGCAGCACAGCCGCACCGGGGCGTACGGCGAGGTGCCGGCGCCCGCCGACACGTGCAGCCACGAGGTGCCCACCTGGCCGGGTCGGGAGTCGGCCGGGTGCCGGTGCAGGCCCTTGGCCCGGGCGGGCTCGAGGTCGCAGTTGGTGACCAGGGCGCCCTTGAACGGCAGGCACACCTGGCCGCCGTGGGTGTGGCCGGCGATGGTGACGTCCCAGCCGTCGCGGGCGTACTGGTCGAGCACCCGGAGGTACGGCGCGTGCGCGACCGCCACGCGCACGTCGGCGTCACGGGGGGCCGGTCCGGAGACGGCGGTCAGGTCGTCGTACTCCAGGTGCGGGTCGTCGACGCCGACGAAGGCCAGGTCGAGGTCGTCGACCCGGAGCCGCCCGGAGGTGTTGGTCAGGTCGAGCCAGCCGGCGCCGGTGAAGGCGTCGCGCAGGTCGCCCCACGGCAGCCGCGGGGTGTGGGTGTTGCGCCGGCCGTCGTCGGGCAGGAGGTACCACAGCGGGTTGCGCGGCTTCGGCGCGAAGTAGTCGTTGGAGCCGGGCACGAAGACCCCCGGCACGTCGAGGAGCCGACCCAGTCCCTCGAGCACCGGACCGACGGACTCGGCGTGGGCGAGGTTGTCGCCGGTGTTGACGACCAGGTCCGGCTCGAGGTCGGCCAGCGAGGCCAGCCATCGACGCTTGCGGCCCTGCGAGGGGGTCAGGTGCAGGTCGCTGACGTGGAGCACCTTCAGCGGCCGGTGCCCGGGCGGGAGGAGCGGCACCTCGACCCGGCGTACGACGAAGCTGCGCACCTCGATGCCGGCGGCGTAGGCGAGGGTCGCGGCGCCGGTGAGCGCACCCGCGCCGAGGACGGCCCCGGTCAGGCGGAGCGCCCGGGCTGCTGCCGCGGGCTCGACGGGGCCGGAAATGCGGTGCGGCTGCATGGAGCCAGGCTGCCACAATGGTCTCCATGACCCTCAAGGAGCGACTGCGCAGCGACCTCACCACCGCCATCAAGGCCCGTGACGAGCTCCGCTCCTCCACGCTGCGGATGGTGCTCACCGCCGTCACCACCGAGGAGGTGGCCGGCAAGGAGCACCGTGAGCTGACCGACGAGGACGTCCTGACCGTGCTGACGCGCGAGGGCAAGAAGCGTCGCGAGGCCGCCGAGGCCTTCGGCGACGCCGGGCGCGAGGAGCAGGCGGCCAAGGAGCGTGCCGAGTCGGCCGTGATCGCGGAGTACCTCCCCCAGCAGCTCGACCAGGCCGAGATCGAGGCGCTGGTGACGCAGACCATCGACGAGCTGGGCGTGCGCGCCGACGGCCCGCGTGCCATCGGACGCGTCATGGGCGTGCTCACCCCCCGCACCAAGGGCCGTGCCGACGGCGGGGCGGTGGCGGCCGTGGTCAAGGCCCAGCTCACCGCCGGCTGAGCACCCCGACGGGCAGTCCCTCGCCGCCCGCGGGCGGAGCAGGACCGTCCGCGCGGCCTACCGCGACGGGTAGAGCGTCACCGTGGTGCCGCGCTCGAGCTGGGTGCCTGCGGCCGGCTCGGTGGCCGCGACGGTGCCGCGGCGTCCCTCGCCGTCGCGCGGGTCGCCGATGGAGACCTGGAAGCCCTGGCCCGACAACGTGTCCAGCGCGCGCTTCTCACGCATGCCGGAGACGTCCTCGACCGGCACCGTGACCGGGGCGTCGCCGAAGGAGGGGGAGGTGAAGTCCTCGTAGGGCAGCTCCTCCTGCACCCCCCGCATCGCGTCGGCCCACATCGGTCCGGCCAGCGTCGAGCCCGCGGCGGAGTAGACGTAGCTGCCGCCCACGACCTGACCGTTGAGGCTGACCCAGTTGCCGTCCTGGTCGGCGCCGGCGATCATCGCGGCGGTCGCCATGGTGGGGGTGTAGCCCGCGAACCACACGGCCATGTTGCCGTTGATCGTGCCGGTCTTGCCGGCCGAGGGCACCGTGAGCGCCAGCGCCTGCCCGAAGCCGCCGGGCTCCAGGACGCCGCGCAGGATCTGGTTGACCGCGTCGGCGGTGGACTCCTTCATCACTCGCTGGCAGCGCGACGGGTAGTCCTTGAACACCTCGCCCTCGGCGTTGAGGATCTGCGACACCGGACGCGCGTCGCAGTGGATGCCGCGGGCCGCGAAGGTGGCGTACGCCGAGGCCATCTCCAGCGGGCTGACGTCGGCGATGCCGAGGGTGAACGAGGGCACCCGCTCGCGGTCGGGGTCGGCGAGGTCGACGCCCATGGCCTTGGCCAGTGCGTAGGGCTCGCACAGGCCGGTGCGGCGCTCGAGCTGGGCGTAGAAGGTGTTGACCGACTCCCGGGTGCCGGTGGTCATGTCCTTGCGGCCGCTGGTGGTGCTGTTGCCCGGCTCCCACGGCGTGGTGACCGGGTAGGAGCCCTCGCAGGACATGAAGTCGCTCTGCGGGATCGAGATCTTCTCGGGGGAGTTGAACGACGTCGAGAGCGGCAGCCCCTGCTCGAGGGCGGCGGCGAGCACGAAGACCTTGAACGTCGACCCCGCCTGGAAGCCGTTGGAGTCGCCGTACTTGGAGTCCACGACGTAGTTGAGGTAGGTCTGGCCCTTGCCCTTCTCGCGGCCCATCGGGCGGCTCTGGGAGACCGCCCGCACCTCGCCGGTGCCGGGCTGCACCATCGCCAGACCGCCGATGGCGGTGTCGGTGGGGTCGACCGCCTCGCTCGTCGCCTCGTCGGCGGAGCGCTGGTAGTCGAGGTCGAGGGTGGTCTTGATGGTGAGCCCGCCCGCGTTGAGCAGCTGCGCGCGGTCCTGCTGGGTGCGGCCCAGCGCCGGGTCCTCGAGGAGGTAGCGGCGCACGTAGTCGCAGAAGAAGGGTGCCGAGGTGCCCAGGCAGCCGTTGCGGGTCCGGGAGACCTTGAGGCCGAGCTCGCGGTCGCTCAGCGTGTCGGCGCGCTCCTGGGGGATCACGTCGAGCTCGGCCATCCGGGCCAGCACCACGTTGCGGCGGGCCTCCGCGCGCTCGGGGAAGCGGGTGGGGTCGAAGCCGACGGGGTTCTTCACCAGGCCGGCCAGCGTCGCGGCCTGCTTGATGTTGAGCTTCGAGGCCGGGACGGAGAAGTAGTGGCGGGCGGCCGCCTGGACGCCGTAGGCGCCGTCACCGAAGTAGGCGAGGTTGAGGTAGCGCTCGAGGATCCACGTCTTGGAATAGTTCTCCTCGAAGGCGATCGCGTGCCGGAGCTCCTGGATCTTGCGCTGGTAGGTGTTCTCGGTCGCCGCCGCGCGCTCCTCGTCGGTCGTCGCCTGCGTCACCAGCGTCATCTTGGCCATCTGCTGGGTGATCGAGGAGCCGCCCTGGGTGCTGCCGCTCGCGGTCTGGTTGTTGACGAAGGCGCGTGCGGTGCCCTTGAGGTCGAGCGCGCCGTGCTGGAAGAAGCGGTAGTCCTCGATGGCCACGATCGCCCGGCGCATCACCGGGGAGACCTTCTCCAGCGGGACGTTGACGCGGTTCTCGTCGTAGAAGGTGGCGACGAGGTCACCGTCGGCGTCGAGCACGCGGGTCCGCTCGGCGAGCGGGTCGGCCTTCAGCTCCTCGGGCAGGTTGTTCATCGAGGCCGAGGTCGCCTTGGCGCCGGCACCGAGGGCGCCGACCAGCGGGACGGCCAGCCCGGCGGTGAGCACACCGAGGACGACGGAGACGGCGACGATGACTCCGAGGTGGGAGACGACCGTGCCGAACGAGACGTGGGGACGGCGTCGAGACATACCACAAGGGTACGGGAGCGCGGTGACGATCCGACCGAGCGGCGCAGCCGATCTAGTCCGAACGGACTATGCAGATCTGCCCTCTCCGTGTCTGTTTCGATCCTCTCAGTCTCTTTAGTCTGATTCCTGGGTGAAAACGGACGTATCGGTACGAGCCGTGAAAATGCCCGGGACTTGGACTCTGGAGGGAACTATGTCCTGGAACGAGATGTGGGCCAACGTGGCGCTGTGCAAGACGTCGCGGCCTGACGAGCTGTTCGTGCGTGGCGCGGAGCAGCACAAGGCCAAGGTGGTGTGCGGGGCGTGCCCCGTGCGCGCCGAGTGCCTCGCCGAGGCGCTGGACAACGAGATCGAGTGGGGCGTCTGGGGCGGCCTGACCGAGCGCGAGCGGCGGGCGCTGCTGCGCAAGCGGCCCAACGTCACCTCGTGGCGACAGCTGCTCGAGACGGCCAAGACCGAGCACGAGGCCACCGTGGGTGGCGGGATCCAGGCGGTCTGACCGACCGGTGCGTGCCGCGGGTCGGGTCGGGGAGGGCGCGACCCGCGGTGTGATCAGCGCGGTCGGGTGTCGCGGCGGGCTGCGGGCTGGGCGCCCAGCAGGTCGCCGATGCGGCGCAGGCCGTCGAGGTCGTGCACGTCGGTCGACAGCGCCGGCAGCACCGCCGTCGGCACGTCGGGGTGCGAGGTCGCGAACCGCCCCGTGAGCCCCCGTTCGCGCTCGACCAGCGTCAACCGGTCGGCGTGCAGCCGCAGCAGGCCCGCGGCGAGGTCGTGCTCCTCGGCGTCCCCGTCCGCACCCGCGCGCAGTCGCTCGACCGCGGCCAGGGCGGCATGGGCGGTCAGCCCGCCCGCCGGCGCGCTGCTGGCCCGGTTGACCACCAGGCCGGCCAGGGGCATGTCCTCGGAGCGCAGCCGCTCCACGAAGTACGCCGCCTCGCGCAGCGCGTCCGGCTCGGGCGCGGCGACCACCAGGAACGCCGTACGCCGGTCCTGGAGCAGCTCGAAGGTGCGCTGCGCCCGTGCCCGGAACCCGCCGAAGAGGGTGTCGAAGGCGGCGACGAAGGCCTTCATGTCCTGCAGCACCTGGGCGCCGATGATCTTGGTGACCGCGTTGGTGACCATCCCGAACCCGGCCGTCATCAGCCGGGCCGGACCCCGTGCCGGGGCCAGCAGCAGCCGCATGAACTTGCCGTCGAGGAAGCTGGAGAGCCGCTCGGGGGCGTCGAGGAAGTCCAGGGCGCTGCGCGAGGGCGGGGTGTCGACGACGATCAGGTCGTGGGCACCCGTACGCCGCGCCTCGGCGTCGAGCTGTCCGAGCTTCTCCATCGCCATGTACTCCTGGGTCCCGGCGAAGGAGCTGGACACCGCGACGTAGAACGGGTTGGCCAGGATCTGGGCCGCCTTCTCGGGGCTGGCCTGGCTCTGCACGACCTCGTCGAAGGTGCGCTTCATGTCGAGCATCATCGCGTCGAGCGAGCCGCCGGCGGCGGTGTCGATGTCGGACACCGGGCGGGGGGTGTTGTCGAGGGCCTCGATGCCCATCGACTGCGCGAGCCGCCGTGCCGGGTCGATGGTCAGCACCACGACCTTGCGGCCGCGCTCGGCGGCACGCAGCGCCAGGGCGGCGGACGTGGTCGTCTTGCCGACGCCGCCGGAGCCGCAGCACACGATGATGCTCCGCGAGCGGTCGTCGAGCAGCGCGTCGACGTCGAGCACGCGGGCGGGGTCGTGGGTGGCCACGAGCGGGCCCACCCGGGCGCGGGCGCGACGGGCGCGGGGTGCGGCGCTCATGCGAGGCCCTGGGTGCACAGCTGCTCGGCCAGCTCGTAGAGCCCGCCGAGGTCCCGGCCGCCCACGCCGGAGGCCAGTCGGGTCAGCTCGACCACCGGCACCCCGAGGTCGTGGACCAGCGCGCGCTGGCCGTCCTCGAGCTCGCGTCGCTCGGCGTGCTGCACGCCCTCGTCGAGCAGGCCCGCGAGCAGGTCGTCGGTGACCTCGACGCCGGCCGCGGTGAGGACGCCGCCGAGCCGGGAGCGGTCGACCGACCCGGAGACCAGGGCGGCGCGGTCGTCGTGGTCGAGGTCCTGCGGGCGGACCTGGTTGACCACCACCGCGCCGACGGGCAGTCCCGTGCCGCGGAGCTCCTCGATGCCGTCGGCGGTCTCCTGCACGGGCATCTCCTCCAGCACGGTGACGAGGTGGATCACGGTGCGCTCGGAGCGCAGCAGCGTGGTGACGGTGTCGGCCTGCGACTTGATCGGGCCGACCTTGGCCAGCCCGGCCAGCTCGTCGTTGACGTTGAGGAACTGGGCGATCCGACCGGTGGGCGGGGCGTCGAGCACGATCGCGTCGTAGCTCCGCGCGCCCTTGTTGCGGCTGTTGCGGTGGGCCGCCTCGTAGACCTTGCCGGTGAGCAGCACGTCGCGCACGCCGGGGGCGATGGTGGTGGCGAACTCGATCACGCCGAACCGGTCGAGCGCCTTGCCGGCGCGACCGAGGCGGTAGTACATGTCGAGGTACTCCAGCAGCGCCGACTCCGGGTCGATGGCCAGCGCGTAGACCTCGCCCGACCCGGCCTGGGGCCGCACGAGCAGCCGCTCCTCGTAGGGCAGCGGGGGCACGTCGAAGAGCTGGGCCACCCCCTGGCGTCCCTCGACCTCGCACAGCAGCACGGTCTTGCCGCGGGAGGCGAGCGCGAGGGCCAGGGCCGCCGCGACGGTGGACTTGCCGGTGCCGCCCTTGCCGGAGACGACGTGGAGCTGGACCCCCGGGAACAGCTCGGGCGGACGGGAGGGGGAGGGCACGCCCCGAGCGTAGAGGCCGGGCGGCCCCGACCGGGCGGAGTGTGCGGCGACCCACACCGGTCCGGAGCAGGGTGTGCGGCGGCGCCATGTGACCTGCGCCATGTCCGTGGCAGGATCGGCCGAGGAGGTGGTCGACGACCATGGACAAGGTGATTGCGAGCGCGGCCGAGGCCGTGTCCGACATCGGTGACGGCGCGACGCTCTCGGTGGGCGGGTTCGGGCTGTGCGGGATCCCGTCGGTGCTGATCCAGGCGCTGCTCGCGCAGGGCACGACCGACCTGGAGGCCTACTCCAACAACGCCGGCGTGGACGACTGGGGGCTCGGGCTGCTGCTCGGCGCCGGTCGGATCCGACGCATGGTGGCCTCCTACGTGGGGGAGAACAAGGAGTTCGCCCGGCAGTACCTCTCCGGCGAGCTCGAGGTCGAGCTGACCCCGCAGGGCACGCTGGCCGAGCGGATGCGCGCCGGCGGCGTCGGCATCCCGGCCTTCTTCACCGCCACCGGTGGCGGAACCCAGGTCGCCGACGGCGGGCTGCCCTGGCGCTACGACGAGGCCGGCAACGTGGTGGTCGCCTCCCCGCCCAAGGAGACCCGGACCTTCGGGACCCCCGACGGTCCGCGCGAGTTCGTGATGGAGGAGGCGCTCGTGGCCGACTTCGGGCTGGTCCGGGCGTGGCGCGGCGACCGCCACGGCAACCTCGTCTTCCGCGACTCGGCGCAGAACTTCAACCCGCTCGCCGCCATGTGCGGCCGGGTCACCATCGCGGAGGTGGAGGAGCTGGTCGACCCCGGCGACCTCGACCCCAACCAGGTCCACACCCCCGGCGTCTTCGTCCACCGGGTGGTCGAGCTGACTCCCGAGCAGGCGGCCGACAAGCGCATCGAGAAGAGGACGGTGACCCCGCGATGAGCTGGAGCCGCGAGGAGATGGCCGCACGGGCGGCCTCCGAGCTGACCGACGGGTCCTACGTCAACCTCGGCATCGGGCTGCCGACCCTGGTGCCCAACTACGTCGACGACGACGTCGAGCTGGTGCTGCAGTCCGAGAACGGCATCCTCGGCGTCGGGGCCTACCCGCTCGAGGGCGAGGAGGACGCCGACCTGGTCAACGCCGGGAAGGAGACGGTCACGCTGCGGCGTGGGTCGTCGATCTTCGACTCCGCCCTGTCCTTCGGGATGATCCGCGGGGGCAAGATCGACGCCGCCATCCTCGGCGCGATGCAGGTCTCGGCCGCCGGCGACATCGCCAACTGGATGATCCCCGGCAAGATGGTCAAGGGGATGGGCGGCGCGATGGACCTCGTCCACGGCGCCAAGCGGGTGATCGTGCTGATGGAGCACACCGCCAAGGACGGCTCCTACAAGATCGTCGAGGAGTGCTCGCTGCCCTACACCGGTCGCGGTGTCGTGGAGCGGATCATCACCGACCTGTGCGTCCTCGACGTCACGCCCGAGGGGCTGCGGCTGGTCGAGCTGGCCCCCGGGGTCACCGAGGACGAGGTCCGGGAGAAGACCGAGCCGACCGTCCGCTGAGGCGGCGTACGCCGACCTCGGGAACGATGTCGGGAATGTCTGGGTGGGCCCCGACGTTCTGGAGTGGTCAAACTTTCCACTACTTCGGAGGTCCACCTCGTGACCCGTGCATTCGATCCCGTCCGAATCGGCCGCTGGGAGCTCCCGCAGTCCTTCGTCATGGCCCCGCTGACGCGCAACCGCGCCGGTGAGGGCAACGCCCCCACCGAGCTCAACGCCACCTACTACGGGCAGCGGGCGGGCGCCGGGCTGATCATCACCGAGGGCGTCGCCCCCAGCCACGTCGGCCAGGGCTACCTCAACGTGCCGGGCCTCTACACCAAGGACCAGGTCGCCGGCTGGCGCACGGTCGCCGACGAGGTGCACCGCCACGGCGGCACCGTCGTCGCGCAGCTGATGCACGCGGGCCGCATCGCCCACGCCGACAACAAGGACGGCGTCGACACCGTCTCCGCCAGCGCCGTGCGCGCCCCCGGCGAGATGGTCACCGCGCAGGGCCCCAAGCCCCACGACGAGCCGCGCGAGATCGCCACCGACGAGCTCGCCTCGGTCGTGGAGGAGTACGCCACCGCCGCCCGCAACGCGGTCGACGCCGGTCTGGACGGGGTCGAGGTCCACGCGGCCAACGGCTACCTGCTCCACCAGTTCCTCGACCCGACGATCAACCTCCGCAAGGACGACCACGGCGGGTCGCCGGAGAACCGGGCGCGCTTCGTCGTCGAGGTCGTGCAGGCCGTGGCCGCGGCCATCGGCGCGGACCGGGTGGGCGTACGCCTGTCCCCGGGCCACCAGTTCAACGGCATCGGCGAGGAGCCGGGCGACGACCTCGAGGCGACCTACCGCGCCGTCGTCGACGGCATCGCCCCGCTGGGCCTGGCCTACCTCTCGCTGCTCGCCAGCCCGCTGGAGCCGCTCGAGGCGCTGGTCAAGGACCTCAAGGCCCGCTTCGGCGGTCCGGTGCTGCTCAACAGCGGCTTCGGCGACGTGACCAGCCTGGACTCGGTCGAGGAGCTGCTCGCGACCGGTCTGGCCGACGCGGTCGTCGTCGGTCGGCCGTTCCTGGCCAACCCCGACCTGGCCAAGCGCTGGGCCGAGGGCGCGGAGCTCAACGAGCCCGACGCGGACACCTTCTACGGCGGCGGGGCCGAGGGCTACACCGACTACCCCACGCTCGACCAGGCCAGCTGACCCACGCTCGGACCCGACGAGGCCCGGGACGCGCACACCGCGCGTCCCGGGCCTCGTGCCGTCCCCGCGCGATGTCGGTCAGCCGGGCAGCTGCGCGACGACCGTCGGCCAGGCGTCCGACCCGGGGTCGATCAGTGACATGTGGTCGGTGTCGAGCTCGGTCAGGTCGATCCAGGGGTGCCGCTCGACCAGCCCGCGGCTGAGCGGGAGCGGGACCGCCTCGTCGGCGGAGCCGTGCACCACCCGGACGTCGTACGGCGGGCGCCGGTCCAGCAGCGTGACCGGGTCGGCCTCCCCGACCGGCTGGTCGCCGAGCAGTGCCGCGGTCGCGCCGTCGCCGAGGTCGAGCCGCAGCGCCTCCGCGAGGTCGGCCACGGGTGCGAGGGCGACGACGCCGTCGAGCGGTGCTCCGGTGGCGGCGAGCCACAGCACGAGCTGGCCCCCGGCGGAGTGGCCCATCGCCCAGGTGGGGCCGGAGCGCACACCGATCCGGCCGAGCAGCTCCGGCAGCAGGTCCAGCGCCCGGCGTACGTCGCGACCGGTGGTGGGCCACCCGCCGCCGGCGCCGACGCGGCGGTACTCCGGGGTCGCCACCACCCACCCCAGGTCGGCCAGCGCGCGGGCCTGCTCCCGGGTGTGGCGACGGTCGTGGGCCGACTTCCAGAAGCCGCCGTGCACGAGCAGCACCGTCCGCGCGGCCTGCCGGGGGAGGCGACCGCCGGGGAGGTGCACGTCGAGGACGCCGTCGTCGTGGTCGGCCCAGCGCAGGGTGGCGTCGGGGAGGGCACCGGTCATGCCGGGCAGCCTAGGAGGGGCCCGCGGGACGCCCTAGGGTGGCGTCATGACCCAGTGGGAATACCTGACGGCGCCGGTGCTGGTCCACTCGACCAAGGCGATCCTCGACAACTTCGGCTCCGACGGCTGGGAGCTGGTGCAGATGGTCCCGGGGATGAACCCCGAGAACCTCGTGGCCTACTTCAAGCGGCCCAAGCAGTGACCGCCGGCGCGGCCACCCCCGAGGAGCGCCTCGAGCAGCTCGGCCTGGCCGTGCCGCAGGTGGCGGCGCCCGTCGCGGCGTACGTACCGGCGGTGCGCAGCGGTGCCCACGTCTTCACCTCGGGTCAGCTGCCGATGCGTGACGGCCAGCTGCTGCTCACCGGCAAGGTCGGGGCCGAGGTCTCCCAGGAGGAGGCCGTCGACTGCGCCCGCCAGTGCGCGCTCAACGCGCTGGCCGCGGTGCGCGCCGAGGTCGGCGAGCTCTCGGCCGTACGCCGGGTGGTCAAGGTCGTGGTCTTCGTCGCCTCCTCGCCCGACTTCACCGCCCAGCCGCAGGTCGCCAACGGCGTCTCGGAGCTGCTCGGCGAGGTCTTCGGCGAGACGGGCCGGCACGCCCGCTCGGCGGTGGGGGTGTCCGTGCTCCCGCTCGACGCCCCGGTCGAGGTCGAGCTCGTCGTGGAGGTCTGAGCGTGGCCCGGGTGCAGCTGCCCGCGGCCTTCGTGGAGAGCGCGCGCGCCTTCACCACCGGCGAGAAGCAGCCGGTCGAGCCGCGCAACGCGGCGACCGTGGTGCTGCTGCGGCCCGGGCGCACGGGCGGGTCCGAGGTCTACCTGCTGCGGCGGCAGACCTCGATGGCCTTCGCCGGCGGCATGTGCGTCTTCCCCGGTGGCGGGGTGGACCCCCGCGACTTCGACGACCACGACGTGCGCTGGGCCGGTCCCGACGCGGCGACCTGGGCCCACCGGCTCGGCACCGACGAGGCGACGGCCCGGGCGCTGGTGTGCGCCGCGGTCCGCGAGACCTTCGAGGAGTCCGGGGTGCTCCTGGCCGGTGAGTCCGCCGAGACCGTCGTCGCCGACGTGACCGGCGAGGACTGGGAGCGCGACCGGGCGTCGCTGGAGGGTCGCGAGCTCGCCTTCACCGATTTCCTGGAGCGGCGTGGGCTGGTGCTGCGCACCGACCTGCTGGCGCCCTGGCGGGCCTGGCTGACCCCCGAGTTCGAGCCGCGGCGCTACCGCACGTGGTTCTTCGCCGCCGTCCTGCCCGAGGGCCAGCGCACCCGTGACGTCTCCACCGAGTCCGACGCCGTCGCCTGGCTGCCGGCGCTGGACGCCGTGGCCCAGGCCGACGCCGAGCAGATCCTGATGCTGCCGCCGACGTGGATGACCTGCCTCGAGGTGGCCCAGCACCCCGGCCCGGACGACGTGCTGGCCGCCGGCTCCGACCGCACGGTCGAGATGTTCGTGCCGGAGCTCGTCGAGGACCCGGACGACGCCGAGGGCGCCACGCTCACCACCCCGCCCTGGATGCAGGAGCTGCTGGAGCGTCGCCCGTGACCGAGGCCGCCGCCTGGACCGGCGGCCGCTTCGGCGAGCGCGCCCGGTGCCTGCTCGCCCCCAACGCCGACGAGATGACGCTCGACGGCACCAACACGTGGGTGCTGCGCGAGCCCGGCGCCCGGCGCTCGGTCGTGGTCGACCCCGGTCCTCCGGACGCCGGCCACCTCGACGCCGTCGCCGAGGCCGCGGGGGAGGTGGGGGTCGTGCTGCTCACCCACCACCACCTCGACCACTCCGAGGCGGCCCGCGAGTTCGCCGAGCGGATGGGGTGCGGCGTACGCGCGCTGGACCCGGAGTGGCGGCTGGGCTCCGAGGGCCTCGCCGGGGGCGACGTGGTGGAGGTCGACGGTCTCGAGGTCCGGGTCGTCGCGACCCCCGGCCACACGGCCGACTCGCTGTCGTTCGTGCTGCCCGCGGAGTCGGCCGTGCTGACCGGCGACACCGTGCTCGGGCGGGGCACCACCGTGGTGGCCCACCCCGACGGCCAGCTGGGTGCCTACCTCGGCTCGCTGGACCGGCTGCACGCGCTGGCGCAGGAGCAGGGCCTGACGTGGGTCCTGCCGGGCCACGGCCCGGTCCTCGACGACGCTCTCGGGGTGCTGGAGCGCTACCGCGCCCACCGCCGCGACCGGCTGGCGCAGGTCGAGGCCGCGCTCGCGGCGCTGCGCGAGGAGCAGCTGGACGAGGACGCGCTGCCGCGCCGCGTGGTCGAGGTCGTCTACGCCGACGTCGACCCGGTGCTCTGGGGTGCGGCCGAGCTCTCGGTGCGCGCCCAGCTCGCCCACCTGGCCCGCTAGGGCCCGGCAGGCGCGTCCGGACGCCCGGTCAGCGGGCCCGGCGACGCATCCGCTCGACGTCGTGGATCACGACCGAGCGGGGCTCCAGGCGCAGCCAGCCGCGCGAGGCGAAGTCGGCCAGCGCCTTGTTGACGGTCTCCCGCGAGGCGCCGACCAGCTGGGCCAGCTCCTCCTGGGTGAGCTCGTGGTGCACGTGGACGCCGTCGTCGGCGGTGCGGCCGAAGCGGTCGGCCAGGTCGAGCAGCGCCTTGGCCACCCGGCCGGGGACGTCGGAGAAGACCAGGTCGGCGACGACCTCGTTGGTCTTGCGCAGCCGGCCGGCCAGCTGGGAGAGCAGGCCGAGCGCGACGCCCGGGCGGCCCTCGAGCCAGCGCAGCAGGTCGTCGTGGGACAACGAGAGGAACGTCGTCTCGGTGACGGCCGTGACGGTGGCCGAGCGCGGGCCGGGGTCGAAGAGCGAGAGCTCGCCGAACATCTGGCCCGGACCGAGGATCGCCAGGAGGTTCTCGCGGCCGTCGGAGGACGTGCGGCCCAGCTTCACCTTGCCGTCGGTGACGATGTAGAGCTTGTCGCCCGGGTCGCCCTCGTGGAAGAGCACCTCACCCCGACGGAGCCGGTTCTCGCCCATGGAGGACCGCAGCGCGGAGGCCGCCTCGTCGTCGAGCGCGCTGAACAGCGGCGCCTGGCGGAGTACGTCGTTAGTCACGCGTCGGTTTCCCTTCCTCAGGGGCACCCCGGGCGTGGGCGGGTGCCGCGGGTCACAGTCTGTCCCATCGGCCACGCGATCGCCACGCGACCACACCGTGGGCCGGGAGCGGGGCCGGGAGCGTGACCGGGCCGCGGTGGTCCCGGCGCCCGCACCTCGCACCCGGCGCGGGCTGGTCGCGCCCGTACCCTGGGGCCGTGCCCGCCACCCCCGTCGCCCCGTCGAGCGGTCCCGCCACCACCCTCGTGCGCCGTGCTCGCAAGGTCGACCGCGTCCTCGCCGAGACCTACCCCGACGCCCGCTGCGAGCTCGACTTCGACAGCCCCTTCGAGCTCCTCGTCGTCACGGTGCTCAGCGCCCAGACGACCGACCGCCGGGTCAACGCCGTGCGGCCGACGCTGTTCGCGGCGTACCCCGACGCGCGGGCGATGGCGGCCGCCCCCCGCGAGGACCTCGAGCGCATCGTCGGCCCGCTCGGCTTCTTCCGCGCCAAGACCGAGTCGCTGCTCAAGCTCTCGGCCGCGCTGGTGGAGGACCACGGCGGCGAGGTGCCGCCCCGGCTCGACGACCTGGTCAAGCTGCCCGGCGTCGGACGCAAGACCGCCAACGTGGTGCTCGGCAACGCCTTCGGCGTCCCCGGCATCACCGTCGACACCCACTTCGGGCGACTGGCCCGGCGGCTGGGCTGGACCGAGGAGACCGACCCGGTCAAGGCCGAGCACGCGATCGGCGCCCTGTTCCCCCGGCGCGACTGGACGATGCTGAGCCATCACCTGATCTGGCACGGTCGCCGCGTCTGCCACGCGAAGAAGCCGGCCTGCGGTGCCTGCACGGTGGCGCACTGGTGCCCGTCGTACGGCGCGGGGCCGACCGAGGCCGAGGCCGCTGCCGCGCTCGTGAAGACCCAGGGGCCGGCGTGAGGCGCCGGCGCCGGTTCGCCCTCGCGGCGGCGTCGGCGCTGCTGCTGACCGGGTGCGCGTCCGGAGTGGACCCCGCCGACAGCTCGACCGGGACCGACCAGCAGCCGTCCCTGGAGGGCGAGACCAGCGGTGAGCTGCCCGACGTCCGGCTCGACCCGTTCGACGGGTCGGGGGAGCCGCTGGACCTCGGGTCGGTCAAGGGGCCCCTGGTGCTCAACGTGTGGGCGAGCTGGTGCGCGCCCTGCCGCGAGGAGCTGCCCTACTACCAGTCGTTCTCCGAGGCCTTCCAGGGCCGCGTCGACGTGGTCGGGATCGACTTCCAGGACACCCAGACCGGCCGGGCGAAGGAGCTCGTCGAGGACACGGGCGTGACCTACCCGCTCTACTCCGACCCCGACGGGGTGACCCGCACCCGCATCCTGCCGCGGATCGTGCTCGTCGACGCCGGGGGCGAGGTCGTCTTCCAGCAGTACGTCGAGATCGAGTCGGTCCGTCAGCTCGAGGACCTCGTCGCCGAGCACCTCGGGGTGCGTGCGTGAGCCTGCCTGACTGGATGGAGCCCATCCGCCGGGGCGCGGCGACCATCACGGCCGAGGACATCAGCCGCTTCGTCCCGCCCGAGGGGGCCAGCACCCGCAAGGGCGCGGTGCTGATGCTCTTCGGCGAGGGTGAGCGCGGCCCCGACCTGCTGCTGACCGAGCGGGCCCACACGATGCGCTCGCACCCCGGCCAGGTGTCCTTCCCCGGCGGCTCCATCGACGCCACCGACGCCTCGCCCGTCGCCGCGGCGCTGCGCGAGGCCGAGGAGGAGACCGGTCTCGACCCGGCCGGCGTCGACGTGCTCGCCTCGCTGCCCGAGCTGTGGCTGCCGCCCAGCAACTTCGCCGTCACCCCGGTGCTGGGCTGGTGGCGCGAGCCGGTCCCGGTCGGGGTCGTCGACGCGGACGAGGTGCACGCCGTGCTGCGCGTCCCGCTCGAGGAGCTGCTCGACCCGCAGCACCGCGTCACCGTCACCCACCCGATGGGCTACCGCAGCCCGGGGTTCCTGATCGGCGAGCAGCACGACCTGGTGCTCTGGGGCTTCACGGCCGGGCTGGTCAACAAGCTCTTCGACCACGTCGGGCTGACCCGTCGGTGGGACCCGCACGTCGAGCACCCATTACCGGACTACATGCTCGGCCTGGGCCAAGATTGAGCGCCTGACCCCTCCGGGCGTCCCTCCGGCCCGTCCCTGCAGCCGTCCCCTCCCGCCGAACCGAGAGCGCAGCCATGAACCTCCTCGACTGGTGCCTGGTCGCGCTGGTGCTCGCCTACGCGCTCTCGGGCTACTGGCAGGGGTTCGTCACCGGCGCCTTCGCCACCGCCGGCCTCGTGCTCGGCGGCTTCGCGGGCATCCTGCTCGCCCCCCAGCTGCTCGGCGACGCCGCGCCGTCGCTGTGGGTCTCGCTCGGCGCGCTGTTCGTGGTGCTGGTGCTGGCCTCGATCGGGCAGGCGATCTTCCAGTGGGTCGGCAGCCGGATCCGCGACCGGATCACGTGGCAGCCCGTCCGTGCGGTGGACGCCCTCGGTGGGTCCGTGCTGAGCGTGGTCGCGGTCCTGATCGTGGCCTGGATGCTCGGCGTCGCGATCAGCGGCTCCCGGCTCCCCGGCATCGGCCCCCAGGTCCGCGAGAGCAAGGTCCTCGTCACCGTCAACGACGCGATGCCGGTGCAGGCCCAGCAGGTGCTGCGGTCCTTCGACTCCGTGGTCGGCAACAGCTTCTTCCCCCGCTACCTCGAGCCGTTCGCCCCCGAGCGCATCGTCGAGGTGGCACCGGCCCGGCCGCGGGTGCTGCGTGACCCCGACGTCCGCGAGGCCGGCCGCAGCGTCTACAAGGTGCGCAGCAGCAACCGCTGCGGCAGCGGTGTCGAGGGCTCGGGCTTCCTCTACGCCCCCGAGCGGCTGATGACCAACGCCCACGTCGTCGCCGGGGTCACCGAGCCGCAGGTGGTCACCGACAGCGGCGAGACCCTCGACGCCACGGTCGTGCACTACGACCCCGACATCGACGTCGCCGTGCTCGCCGTGCCCGGGCTGGACGGTCCCACCCTGCGCTTCGACCTGCAGGGCGACGAGCGCCAGCAGGGCGCCGTCCTCGGCTACCCCCAGGACGGCCCGTACGACGCCCGCGCCGTGCGGATTCGCGCCGACCAGCGGCTGCGCTCGCCCGACATCTACGGCAACGGCACCGTCGTGCGCGAGGTCTACTCGCTGCGCGGCCTGGTGCGCCCCGGCAACTCCGGCGGCCCGTTCGTGTCCACCGACGGTCGTGTCCTCGGCGTCGTCTTCGCGGCCTCGGTCAGCGACGCCGACACCGGCTACGCCCTCACGGCCCGCCAGGTCGGCCGCGCCGCCGCCGTCGGCATCGACGCCACCGCCCGGGTGTCCAGCGGCAACTGCACCTGAGCGGTCGGCTCAGCGCTTGCCCTTGAGGGCGCTCGGGAACTCCTTGGCCTGGCCGATGGCGCGCTCGGGGGCCTTGACCTGCTTGAGCTTCTTGACGCCCACGAAGCCGAGCACGCCGGCGATCAGCAGGTAGAGGAAGAAGACGATCAGGAAGCCCCAGGCGAGGTCGAGCCCGGTGAAGGAGATGAAGTGGGCGATCGCCACCGACAGCATGATGATCGCGAGCAGGGCCAGGAAGGCCGCCGCGGCGAACAGGCCGATGCTGATGCCGCCGGCGCGGACGGAGACCTTGAGCTCGGACTTGGCGAGCGCGATCTCCTTCTGGATCAGGCCGGAGACGTCGCGGCTGGCGTCGACGACCAGCTTGCCGATCGTGGGTTCCTCGGTGACTGCGGGCTCGCGGTGTGCCATGGGGTGCTGCCTTCGGTTGGGGACGCCGGGGTTCGCTGAGACCCTACCGTCACGACTGCGCCGCGCCGCCGCGGTTGGTCCCGGGGACGCTGCAGTGAGAGAGTGGTCGCCCGGGAGGGGAGTATTCCCTCGCGACGCGCTCGTCAGCACGGCCAGGACGCACCCTGACCCGGACGCGTCGGTCAGCGGCGCGACACGGCGGCCGGTGGCGGAAGAGACCTCCGGACAACGTCTGCGTCCCGGCGCAGCCAGAACACCTAAGGTCGTCTCTCTCGTGGTCGTCTCCCCCCTCGTCTGGTGGCTCACGATCGGCATCACCGTCGCGGTGCTGCTCTTCGACATCCTCATCATCGGCCGTCGCCCGCACGAGCCCTCCCGGCGCGAGGTCAGCGTCGCGCTCGCGGCGTACATCGGGCTCGCCATCGCCTTCGGCATCGGCGTGTGGGTCTTCGCCGGTCACCAGTACGGCACCGAGTTCTTCGCCGGCTGGCTGACCGAGTACTCCCTCTCGGTCGACAACCTGTTCATCTTCCTGATCATCATGGCCAAGTTCGGGGTGCCCAAGGAGCTGCAGCAGTCCGCGCTCCTCGTCGGCATCGTGCTGGCCCTGATCATGCGCGGCATCTTCATCTTCGTCGGCGCCGCGGCCATCGAGCAGTTCAGCTGGGTCTTCTACATCTTCGGCGTCTTCCTGATCTGGACCGCCGCCAAGCTCGCCAAGGAGGGCGCCAGCGACGAGGAGGAGGAGTTCGAGGAGAACCGCCTCATCAAGTTCGTCGAGAAGCGCTTCCCCGCCACCGCCGAGTGGCACGGCTCGAAGATCTTCACCACGGAGAACGGCAAGCGGGTCATCACGCCGATGTTCATCGTGATCATCGCGCTCGGCACCACCGACCTGCTGTTCGCGCTCGACTCGATCCCGGCGATCTACGGCCTGACCGAGGAGCCGTTCCTGGTGCTCACGGCCAACATCTTCGCGCTGATGGGCCTGCGGCAGCTCTACTTCCTCATCGGCGGGCTGCTCGAGCGCCTGGTCTACCTGTCCTTCGGGCTCGCCTTCCTGCTGTTCTTCATCGGCGTGAAGCTGATCCTGCACGCCATGCACGAGAACGAGCTGCCGTTCATCAACGGCGGCGAGCACATCGAGTGGGCCCCCGACATCCCGACCCTGGTCTCGCTGGGTGTCATCATCGGCACGCTGGTCCTCACGACCGTGCTGAGCCTCGCCAAGACCGGCCTGCCCAGCAAGGACGAGAAGCCGGGCGTCAAGAGCCTCTGAGGCCCACCCCGGCCCCTCGGGGCCGGGGTGACCCGGCTCACGGAACAAGGGCGCCGGCCGACCTGTTCTGTTGAACGTTCAAACGTCAACGGAAGAGGCCTCCCCATGAAGATCCTGATGCTCGTCGGCAGCCTGCGCGCCGGTTCGTGGACCGGTGAGCTCGTCGCCACGGTTCCGGGCCTGCTGCCCGAGGGCGTCCGGGCCGAGGTGTACGCCGGCCTCGGCGACCTGCCCCACTACGACCAGGACCTCGACGGCGACGCGGCTCCGGCCTCGGTGCTCGCCTTCCGTGAGGCGCTGGGCGGCGCCGACGCGCTGGTCGTGGCCACCCCGGAGTACAACGGCTCGATCCCCGGCGTGCTGAAGAACGCGATCGACTGGGCCTCGCGCCCCCGCGGTGCCGCGCCGATCGACGGCCTGCCCGCCGCGGTCCTCTCGGTCAGCCCCTCGCCGCGCGGGGCCCAGTGGGCCCGTGAGGACCTCGTGAAGGTGCTGCGCGTCGCCGGCGCCCAGCCGCTGGACGACGCCCTGGGCGTCGCGACGGTGCACGAGACCGTGGTCGACGGCGCGATCACCGACGCCGACGTCGAGGCGGCCCTGCGGCTGCTCGTCGGTCGGCTCGTCGACGCGGGCCGGGAGCGCGTCGCGGCCTGAGCCCCGCGCGCGGCGTACGTCCCCCGGGACGCCAGGCGCCCCGGTCGCCGGAGCGGACCGGGGCGCTTGACGCGTCAGCCGCGGGTCAGTCGTCGGAGGAGCTCTTCATGCCCTTGCCGATGAGGTCCATCACGGTCGAGTCGGCCAGCGTGGTGACGTCGCCGACCTCGCGCTTCTCGGCGACGTCCTTGAGCAGCCGCCGCATGATCTTGCCCGAGCGGGTCTTGGGCAGCTCGGGGACGACCATCACCTGACGGGGCTTGGCGATGGCGCCGATCTCCTTCTGCACGTGGCTGCGCAGCTCCTGGATCAGCGACTCCGGGGCCTCCTCGCCGTCGGCCAGCGCCGACTCGCGCAGGATGACGAAGGCGCAGACGGCCTGGCCGGTCGTCTCGTCGGCGGCGCCCACCACGGCCGCCTCGGCCACCTTGGGGTGGGAGACCAGCGCCGACTCGATCTCGGTGGTCGAGAGGCGGTGGCCCGAGACGTTCATGACGTCGTCGACGCGGCCGAGCAGCCAGATGTCGCCGTCGTCGTCCTTCTTGGCGCCGTCGCCGGCGAAGTAGAAGCCGTGGTCGGCGAACCGCGACCAGTAGGTGTCCTTGAACCGCTCGTCGTCGCCCCACAGGGTGCGCAGCATCGAGGGCCAGGGCTCCTTGACGACCAGGAAGCCGCCGGAGCCGTTCGGCACCGACTCGCCGTCCTCGGTGACGACGTCGACGACGATGCCGGGGATCGACTTCATCGCCGAGCCCGGCTTGCCGTGGGTGACGCCGGGCAGGGGCGAGATCATGATCGACCCGGTCTCGGTCTGCCACCAGGTGTCGACGATCGGGGCGGTGCTGGCGCCGATGTTCTCGCGGTACCAGACGTAGGCCTCGGGGTTGATCGACTCCCCGACCGAGCCGAGCAGCCGGATCTTCGACAGGTCGTGGTCCTGGGCGATCTCGCCGCCCCACTTCATGAACGTCCGGATCGCGGTGGGGGCGGTGTAGAAGATGGTGACGCCGTACTTCTCGCAGATCTCCCACCAGCGTCCCTTGGTCGGGGTGTCCGGGGTGCCTTCGTACATCACCGAGGTCGCCCCGTTGGCCAACGGGCCGTAGACGCCGTAGGAGTGACCGGTCACCCAGCCGACGTCGGCGGTGCACCAGTAGACGTCGGTCTCGGGCTTGAGGTCGAAGATGCCCCAGTGGGTGTAGGCGCACCCGACGAGGTAGCCGCCGGTGGTGTGCAGGATGCCCTTGGGCTTGCCGGTGGTGCCGGAGGTGTACATCACGTAGAGCGGGTGCTCGGCGTCGAAGAACTCGCACGCGTGCTCGGGCGAGGCGGAGTCGACGGCGTCGTGCCACCAGACGTCGCGCTCGTCGTCCCAGGCGACGTCCTCGCCGGTGCGGCGTACGACCAGGACCTTGCGGACCTGGTGGCCGTCGTTGTCGGCCGCCTTCTGCACCGCCTCGTCGACGGCGGGCTTGAGGGCCGAGGGGGCGCCGCGGCGGTAGCCGCCGTCGGCGGTCACGACCACCTTGGCGTCGCAGTCGGCGAGCCGGCTGGCGAGCGCGTCGGAGGAGAAGCCGCCGAAGACCACGGTGTGCGGCGCACCCAGGCGGGCGCAGGCTAGCATCGCGATCGCGGTCTCGGGGATCATCGGCATGTAGATCGCGACCCGGTCGCCGGTCTGCACGCCCAGCTCGACCAGGGCGTTGGCGGCCTTGGACACCTCGTCCTTGAGGTCGGCGTAGGTCAGGTCGCGGGCGTCGTCCTCCGGTTCTCCGACCCAGTGGAAGGCGACCTTGTCGCCGTGACCGGCCTCGACGTGCCGGTCGACGCAGTTGTACGCCGCGTTGATCCGCCCGCCGACGAACCACTTGGCGAACGGCGGGTCGTCCCAGTCCAGGACGCGCTCCCACTTCTGGTCCCAGTCGAGGCGCTCGGCCTGCTTCTCCCAGAACCCGAGGCGGTCGGACTCGGCGTCGGCGTACGCCTGCTCGGTGAGGTTGGCGGACTCGACCAGGTCGGCGGGCGGCTCGAAGCGGCGCTCCTCGGTGGACAGGTTGGCCAGGGTCTCGTTGGACTCCGTCATGGGGTGCCTTCTCCTACTCGTCGACGACTGGTGGCGCGGCTCACGTGTCAGCCGAACCTACTCCCGAGCCCGCCCGCGGACGACCCTCCGATCGGGTCGTCCGCAGGCGGGGTGCGGGTGCTGCGTGGTGCCTAGTGCTGGACCGACGCCTCGGCGCCGGCGCCGGTGAGGGCGCGGACCTCGAGCTCGGTGTAGCGGTCCTCGGCGGCCGGCTCCTTGCTGGTGACCGAGCCGAGGTAGCCGAGCAGGAAGCCCAGCGGGATCGACACGATGCCGGGGTTCTCCAGGGGGAACCACGAGATGTCGATCGAGGCCGGCAGCAGCGAGAGGTTGGCCCCGGTCGCGGCGTCGGTCTTGCCGGACATGATGGGGCTGAAGATCACCAGGCCCACCGAGCTGATCAGACCGCCGTAGATGCTCCACACGGCGCCGCGGGTGTTGAAGCGTCGCCAGAACATGTTGTAGACGATCGCCGGCAGGTTGGCCGAGGCCGCGATCGCGAAGGCGAGCGCCACCAGGAAGGCGATGTTGAGCTTCTGCGCCGGGATGGCCAGGATGATGGCGACGAGGCCGATGGCGCCGGCTGCGATGCGCGCCACCTTCAGCTCCTCCTTCTCGGTGGCCTTCCCCTTGCGCCACACGCTGTTGTAGAGGTCGTGGGCGACGCTGACGCTCGAGGTGAGCGTCAGGCCGGCGACCACCGCGAGGATCGTGGCGAAGGCGACGGCTGCGATGACGGCGAGCAGGATCGCGCCCCCGGTCGAGCCGGAGCCGCCGCCGACGGTCTCGGCGAGCAGCGGCGAGGCCAGGTTGCCGCCCGAGGCGGTGACGCGCTCCATGTCGGAGTCGCCCAGCAGCGCGGCGGCACCGAAGCCCAGGACCAGCGTGAACAGGTAGAACACGCCGATCAGGCCGATGGCCCAGAGCACCGACTTGCGGGCGTCCCGCGAGGTCGGGGTGGTGTAGAAGCGGATCAGGATGTGCGGCAGGCCAGCGGTGCCCAGCACGAGGGCGAGGCCCAGGCTGAGGAAGTCGATCTTGCTGGTGGTGGAGACGCCGTACTTCAGCCCCGGCTCCAGGAACGCCGAGCCCTTGCCGCTGTTGCTGGCGGCGGTGCCGAGCAGGTCGGAGAGGTTGAAGCTGAACTGCGCCAGCACCAGGACCACGATCAGCGCCGAGCCGGCCATGAGCAGGACGGCCTTGACGATCTGCACCCAGGTGGTGCCCTTCATGCCGCCCACGGTGACGTAGAAGACCATCAGGACGCCGACCGCGAAGATGGTGACGTTGGTGGCGAACTGGCCGTCGATGCCGAGCAGCAGCGAGACCAGCGCACCGGCGCCGACCATCTGCGCGAGCAGGTAGAAGATCGAGACCACGACGGTCGACGTCGCGGCCGCGGTGCGGACCGGGCGCTGCTTCATCCGGTACGCCAGCTGGTCGGCCATCGTGTAGCGGCCGGAGTTGCGCAGCACCTCGGCGACCAGGAGCAGGGCCACGAGCCAGGCCACCAGGAAGCCGATGGAGTAGAGGAAGCCGTCGTAGCCCGAGAGCGCGATGGCACCGGAGATGCCGAGGAACGAGGCGGCCGACATGTAGTCGCCACCGATGGCCAGGCCGTTCTGGAAGCCGGAGAAGTTGCGGCCGCCGGCGTAGTAGTCGGCCGCGCCCGAGGTCTGGCGGCTGGCCCAGAAGGTGATGCCGATCGTCAGTGCGACGACGGCGAGGAAGAGGGTCGTGGTCAGGACCTGGGTGCTCATGCGCGGGCCTCCCGCTCGTCGGAGCCGCCGCGGCGGCCGCGCTCGTACGCCTCGTTGAGCTGGCGGGCCAGCGGGTCGAGCTTGCGGTTGGAGAACGAGCTGTAGGCGTAGGCCAGCAGGAACGTGGTCACGAACTGCAGCAGGCCGAAGACCAGCGCCACGTTGATGTTGCCGAACAGCTTGGCGCCCATGAAGCCCGGCGCCCAGTTGCTGAGGATGACGTAGAGCAGGTACCAGACCAGGAAGGCCACGGTCGCCGGGAACACGAAGCCGCGGTAGCGACGGCGCAGCTCGGTGAACTCGGCCATGTCGTGCAGCCGGTCGTAGACGGGGTCGTGCCGGGCGGCCTGGTCCGAGGACTCCCGCTCGGTCCGGGCGCGGTCGGCGTCGGCCGCGGCGTCGCCGGCGGCGGTCCTCCCGTCGGGGGGTGGGGACGCGGTGTGGCTCATGGGGGCACCCTTCTGCGCAGGCGTGAGGACGGTCTGTGATCGCCGTCACGCTCGCACCGCGGGCGGGGAGGGGGCGACCCTCCCGGCCGGGTGTGCGGCAGGCGGGCGGGCGCGTCGGTGAACGGTCGAGGTCGTACGACGAACGGTCGGTCACCGGACAGCCCGAGGGTGCGGGGACTCGGGAGACGGTGGCACGTGCCACGGTCTCCCGAGCGTGCGACGAGACCGCTCAGCCCTGGTCGAGCCGGACCGTCTCCGGGGTGTGCAGCCGCACCAGGAACCGCGAGGTGTGGGCCGGCACCTCCGCGCGGGTCAGGCGCGAGACCACGACCATCGTGAGGAAGGCCAGCGGCACCGCCCACGCCGCAGGCTGGCCGACCAGCGAGGCGACCCACCCCCCGGTGCGGTCGACGACCAGGTTGTCCACGACCGCGGCGCCGGTGAGCAGGCCACCGGCGACGAGGCCGGCCACGGCGCCCCGCGCGGTCAGCCCGCGCCACCAGATGCCGAGCAGCAGCAGCGGGCAGAAGGTCGCCGCCGCCATCGCGAAGGCCAGGCCCACCACCGTGGCCACGCCGACCTCGCGGGTCACGAGGGAGAGCAGGTAGGGCACCACGACCGCCACCACGGCCGAGACCCGGAAGCCGGTCACGCCCTCCAACCGGCGCGAGGTGACGTCCTGGGTGAGGACGCCCGCCACCGCCACGGTCAGGCCCGAGGAGGTGGCCAGGAAGGCCGCGAACGCCCCGGCGGTCAGCAGCGCGGTCAGCAGGTCGCCGCCGAGGCCGCCGACCATCCGACCCGGCAGCGCGAGCACCACGGAGTCGCTGCCGGAGGCGGCGAGGTCGGGGGCGTAGAGGCGCCCGAGCGCGCCGTACACCGGGGGGAGCACGTAGAAGGCGCCGAGCAGCGCCAGCACCGCGAGCGTGGTCTGGCGGGCGGCCCGGCCGTCGGGGTTGGTGTAGTAGCGGACCACCACGTGGGGCAGGCCCATCACGCCGAGGAAGGTCGCGACCATGAGGGAGTAGGTCGAGTAGAGCGGGTGGTCGCCCGCGAAGTCGATCGGGTCGGCCCAGGCCAGGCCGTCGACGCCCGCGCTGACCAGGCCCGGGTCGGCCGGCGACCGGCCGCCGTCGCCGAGCCAGACCAGCACGAGGAAGACGAGCGGGAGGAGCAGCGCGGTGAGCTTCAGCCAGTACTGGAAGGCCTGCACGAAGGTGACCGAGCGCATCCCGCCGGCCAGCACGTTGAGCAGCACCACGACGGCGACGGCCAGCCCGCCGGCCCACGGTGGCAGTCCGGTCGTGGTCTCGAGCGCCACGCCGGCGCCCTGGAACTGCGGCATCAGGTAGAGGAAGCCGATCACCACGACGAGCAGCGCCGAGGCCCGTCGTACGCCGCGTGAGTGCAGCCGTGCCTCCGCGAAGTCGGGCAGCGTGTAGGCGCCCGAGCGGCGCAGCGGGGCCGCGACCAGGCACAGCAGCACGAGGTAGCCGGCCGTCCAGCCGACGGGGTACCAGAGCATCTCGGCGCCGTTGCTCAGCACCAGCCCGGCAATGCCGAGGAAGGAGGCGCCCGAGAGGTACTCCCCGCTGATCGCGAAGCCGTTGAGGCCCGGGCGCACCGAGCGGGAGGCGACGAAGAAGTCCGAGGTGGTGCGCGACAGCCGCAGTCCCCAGCTGCCGATCGCCAGCGTGGCGACGGAGACGAGCAGCACCGAGAGCAGCCCCAGGACGGTGCCCGAGTCGCCGAGCACGGGTCAGGACCGCTCGACGACGCGCGCGAACGCGCGCTCGTTGCGCTCGGCCAGGCGGACGTAGCGCCAGGCCAGGAGCACCAGCACCGGGTAGCAGCCGAAGGCCAGCAGGCCCCAGGAGACCGGCATCCCCAGCAGCTGCGCGCGGGTCAGCCACGGCACCAGCACGAACAGCAGCGGCAGCGCGCCGACGGTGAGCGCCAGCGCCAGCAGGACGCCCAGGCCCAGGCGCAGCTGGGCGCGCAGCAGGGTGCGGAGGTAGATCTCGCCCAGCTCGCTCTGTGCCTCCATCTCCGAGGCGGGCGTGGGGCGTGGGCGCTGCCGGGAGCGGCCGGTGCGCGGGCTGGTGACCCTGACCCGCTCGGTGCGCTCCGTGCGCTCGGGGTGCTCGTTCACGACGGCTCGCCCGGCGCCGCGGTGCCGCGCGGGCGCCCCCGTCGGACCAGCAGGTCGCGCAGCTCGCGGGTGTGGCGCCGGCTGACCTGGAGGTCGGCGCCGTCCACGACGACCCAGCAGCGGCCGGCGTCGACGTGCAGCTCCTCGACGTACGCCGTGTTGACCAGCCGCGAGCGGTGGATCCTGACGAAGCCGCCGGCCGCCCACTCCTGCTCGAGCTGGGAGAGCGGCACCCGGACCAGGTGGCTCTCGCCGTCGACGTGCAGCCGGGCATAGTCGCCCTCGGCCTCGACGTGGCGGATCCGCGAGACGGCCACGAACCGGGTGACGCCACCGCGCTCGACGGCCACCTGCTCCTCGGCCGGATCGGCGGCGACGGGCTCGGCGCGCGCGGCGGCGACCACCCGGCGCACGGCCTCGGCGAGGCGCTGCTCGCGCACCGGCTTCAGGACGTAGTCGACGGCGTGGAGGTCGAAGGCCTCCACGGCGTGCTCGTCGTGGGCGGTGACGAACACCGTGGCCGGCGGTGAGCGGAACTGGGCGAGCACCTGGGCGAGGTCGATGCCGGACAGCCCGGGCATCTGGACGTCGAGGAAGACCGCGTCCACCTCGAGCTGGCGCAGCAGCCGCAGCGCGTCGGTGGGGGAGTCGGTGGCGTGGACCTCGCCGACGCGCGGGTCGCGGCGCAGCAGCCAGGTGAGCTCGTCGAGCGCCGGGCGCTCGTCGTCGATGACCAGCACCGCGAGCGGCCGCTCGTCGGCCGCCGGACCCGGGACGCCCACGGGCGTGCTCACGGCGTCAGGCCGGGGGCGAACTTGGGCACGCGCACGACCACCCTGGTGCCGGCGCCCGGTGCGGTCTCCACGACGAGACCGTAGTCGTCGCCGAAGGTGGTGCGCAGTCTCTCGTCGACGTTGGCGAGTCCGACGGAGTCACCGGCCGCCTCGCCGGCCAGCACCGCGCGGATGCGCTCGGGGTCCTGCCCCGCGCCGTCGTCCTCGATGGAGATCACGCACTCGCGGTCCGCGTCGCGGGCCACGATGGTGATCACCCCGCCGCCCTCGCGCTCGAGGCCGTGCTGCACGGCGTTCTCCACCAGCGGCTGCAGGCACAGGAACGGGATCGTCACGCCGAGCACCTCGGGCGCCACCTGCAGCACCACCCGGAGCCGCTCGCCGAAGCGCGCCTGCTCGAGCAGCAGGTAGCGCTCGATCGAGCGGAGCTCCTCGGTCAGGGTCGTGAACTCGCCGTGCTGGCGGAAGGAGTAGCGGGTGAAGTCGGCGAACTCCAGCAGCAGCTCGCGCGCCCGGTCGGGATCGGTCCGCACGAAGGAGGCGATCGCGCCGAGGGAGTTGTAGATGAAGTGGGGGCTGATCTGGGCGCGCAACGCCCGCACCTCGGCGCGGGCGAGGCGGTGCCGCTGCTCGTCGAGCTCGGCCAGCTCCAGCTGCCCGGACACCCAGCTGGCCACCTCCTCGGTCGCCCGCAGCAGGCTGGCAGACGGGGTCTCCGCCAGCGCGACGAGCGCGCCCGCGACCCGGTCGTCGATGACCAGCGGCGTCGCGATGGCGTGCCCGACCAGGCAGCCCTCGGTGTCGCAGGCCAGCTCGGCCCGACCGGCCACCACGGTCGCGCTGCTGGCCACCGCCCGGTCGGCGAGCGCCCGCGCCTGCGCGGTGTGGTGGGTCGAGAGGCCGTCGTACCCCAGGAGGGTCTCGGTGTCGGCGAGCGCCACCGCGGCGGTTCCCAGCAGCCCGCGCAGGTGGCGCAGCGCGAGGTCGGCGGTCTCGGCGGTCAGTCCCCGGCGCAGCGCGGGCGAGGCGAGCGAGGCGGTGTGCAGCGTGCGGAAGGTGGCGTGGTCGGCGTCGGTGCCGAGCTGGCGGGTGCGCCACCAGCGGCTGCGGAGGCCGTCGAGCACCACGGGGGACCTACCGGAAGTCGATCAGCTGCATGCCGGGGTCCTCCGGCGGGCGGCGGTCGGCGGGCCGGGTGACGGCCTGGTGCTCCAGACCGGGCGGGTCCACGTCGTGGTCGACGGGGGCGTGGCTGGGCTCGGGCGGCAGGTCCTGGTGGCGTACGACGGCCCGGAACGTCCGCGTCACCCAGGGCAGCTGCATGCCGTCGTGACCGCGGCCGTAGCCGTCGTACAGGCTCGCCACCTCGGCCAGCGTCCGCTCCCGGGTGCTCTCGGGCATCGTCGCGACGTGGGAGACCGAGCGGGCGAGCTCCTCGAGCGAGCGGGCGGTGTGGGATTGCCAGAAGCGGAACCGCTTCTCCTCCACGAACCCGAAGTAGGGGCTCTCGAGCAGCGCCTTGGTCGGCAGGTCGCCGTCGCGGTCGCTGGCCGGGTCGAGCAGCCGCCGCAACCGGCGTACCCAGGGGATGGAGGTGTCGTAGGTGTTCCAGACCAGGGCGATCACGCCGCCCGGACGCAGCACGCGCGCGATCTCGGGCAGCGCCAGCTCGGCGTCGAACCAGTGGAAGGACTGGCCGCACGCCACCACGTCGACCGACCGCGACCGGACCGGGATCGCCTCGGCGGCAGCGGCCGCGTGGGGCACCGGGACGTTGCGTCCCAGCCGGGCGAGCATCGGCAGCAGCGGCTCGGTGGCCAGCACGTGGTGGCCCGCGCGGTGCAGCACCTCGGTCAGCTTGCCGGTGCCGGCACCGAGCTCGACGACGTGCGCGCGGCCACCGCCGGTGAGCCAGGCGACCGCGTCGTCGGGGTAGGACGGCCGGGCGCGGTCGTAGGCGTCGGCCACGGAGCCGAACGACGTCGCGGGGCTGGGGGTCGGCTCGCTCATGCTGCGCCGAAGATACCCTCACCGCCGTGTCCCCCGTCCCCCCCGAGCCCCCCTCGTCCCGACCCGCGACCGGCGCGCCGGGCCCGGACCCCCTGGAGTGGCTGACCGGGCTCGAGGGCGTGCCGTCGGGCTTCGCCTCGACCCGCGACGGCATCGACGCGCTGCTGCGCGACCGTGGCCTGCGGCGCAGCACCCCGGCGCAGACCGCGGAGTCGCTGCTGCGCGGCGCGCACGCGAGCGCGGCGCTGGAGGGCTCGACCTCGACCCTCGAGGAGGTCCGCGACGGCGCCGGCGACGAGGCCGCCGCCGCAGCGGTCCGGGTCAGCACCGAGCTGCTCTCGCTCGTCCCCGTGCTCGGCCGGGCGCCGCTGCAGGCGCTGGCCCGGGTCCACGCCCTCACCGGCGCGCCCGACCCCGGCCGCCCGGTCTCGCCCGAGGCGGCCGAGCGGCTCGGCTCGCTGGGTCGGACGGTGCTGGCCACCCGCGTGCCCGCGCTGCTCGTCGCCGCGCTGGTGCACGCCGAGGTCGTCAGCGCCGCGCCCTTCTCGGCCCACAACGGCCTGGTCGCCCGGGCCGCCGAGCGGCTGGTCCTGGTCGCCCGCGGGGTCGACCCCGCCTCGCTCGTCGTCCCCGAGGCGGGTCACCTGGCGCTGCGGGCGGAGTACGAGTCCAACCTGCGCGGCTACGCCACCGGTGGCCGCTCGGGCCTGCACGCCTGGCTGTTGTACGCCGCGGAGGCGCAGGCCCGCGGCGCCGAGAGCAGCCCGCTGCGGGGGTGACCCGGCACCGCCGATCGAGCCCCGGCACACAGGTGAGCGGCACCGGGAGTGCGTAGCTGTGTCCTACGCGTCCTCGATGCCGCTCGACACACGACGCCATGGCTACCAGGCGTGCACTCTCTAACTGCGGCCTCCGGGCGTGCCCGGGGGACCTGCGCCCTGTAGGAAGGGTGGATCGCCGCGTGGGTACCGGCGCCGTGTGTGGTCCTGTGGAGTTGTTCCTCCTTTGTACGCCGCCGTGAGGTGCGCCACAAGACTTGACTTCCGGACGGGCGAGGAGTTCGCAGGTCAGGGCCGGACCGGGCGCCTCAGGCCGGTCGACGGCGTACGCCGAGCCAGCCGACCACCGCCACCGAGAGCAGCGCGGCGACCCCGACGGCGGCGGCCGTGCGGCGCACCGGCGGGAACCGGACCCGGCTGCGCAGCGCGACCGGCTTGTCGAAGACCAGCACCGGCCAGCCGCGGCGGTGCGCCAGGCGGCGCAGCTCGCGGTCGGGGTTGACGGCGAAGGGGTGCCCGACGGCGCTGAGCATCGGCTCGTCGGTGATGGAGTCGCTGTAGGCGTGGCAGCGCTGCAGGTCGTAGCCGCGCTCCTCGGCGAGCTGCCGGACGGCCACCGCCTTGTTCTCGCCGTAGGCGTAGAAGGTGATGCCGCCGGTGTAGCGCCCGTCGGCGACCTCCATCCGCGTCGCGACCACGTGGTCGGCCCCCAGCATCGCCCCGATCGGCTCGACCACCTCCGACCCGCTCGTGGACACGATGATGACGTCGTGGCCGGCGTCGTGGTGCTCGGTGATCAGGCGCACCGCCTCGGCGTACACGAGCGGGTCGACGATGTTGTGGAGCGCGTCCGCGACGATCTCCTGCACCGTGCGCACGTCCCAGCCGGTGCTGAGCCGGCTCATGAACTGCCGCAGCCGCTCCATCTGGTCGTGGTCGGCCCCCAGCATGAGATAGCTGAACTGGGCGTACGCCGATCGCAGCACCGCCCCGCGACTGATCAGCCCGCCCGCCTGGAACTCCCGGCTGAAGGCGAGCGTGCTCGACTTGGCGATGATCGTCTTGTCGAGGTCGAAGAAGGCGGCCGTCGGGCCCGGGCTCATGGTCGGAGTCTAGGTGGCCATCCCTTTCGTCCCGGTCCGTTCGCGCCAGTTCGCCTCCACAGGCGCCCCCGGAGGCCCGCCCGTCCACAGCCGTCCGCGTCCACGCCCGGGGTGGGGCCTCCCCGCCGACGCTGGGCGCATGGACACCCCGGACCCGCTCCCGTCCCGCACCCCTGGGCCCGACGCCGCCCCGCTGCTGCTCTCCGCCGACCCCCTGCTCGTCTCCGACGTGCAACGGCTGGCCGCCGCCGCTGGTGTGGTCCCGCTGGTCGTCCACGACTCGGTGCAGGCGCTGCGGGCGTGGAGCGCGGCCTCGGTCGTGCTGGTCGGGGCCGACTGCGCCGCGGGGATCGCCGACTGCCGGCCGCCGCGCCGCCCACGGGTGCACCTGCTCGGCCGGGCCCCGGTCGGCGACGGCCAGTTCCGCCACGCCCTGGCGCTCGGCGCCGAGACGGTCAGCGAGCTGCCGGCCTCGGAGACCTGGCTGGTGGAGATGCTCACCGACGTCGGTGACGGCGGCGGGGTCCCCGGCGTGACGGTGGGGGTGGTCGGGGGCAGCGGTGGTGCGGGGGCGACCGTGCTGGCCGCCGCCGTCGCCCGGGCGGCCGCGGAGATCGGCCCCACGCTGCTCGTCGACGCCGACCCGCTGGGGGCCGGGCTCGACCGGGTGCTCGGGCTCGACGGTGCCGACGGCATCCGCTGGGACGCGCTGCACCGCACCACCGGACGCCTGAGCACGCGGTCGCTGCGCGAGGCGCTGCCGCGGTCCGGCGACCTGTCGGTGCTGACCTGGCCGCCCGACCGCGGCGGTCGGCTGCAGGCGTTCGCGGTCCGCGAGGTGCTCAGCGCGGGGCGTCGCGGGTTCGCCACCGTCGTGGTCGACCTGCCCCGGCACCCCGACCCGGTCGCGGAGGAGGCCACGGTGCGGTGCGACCACGTCGTGGTGGTGTCCCGACTGACCGTCCCGGCGGTCAGCGCCGCGTCGCGCGTGGCCGCGCGGCTGCCCGAGCCGCTGCCGCGGCGCCACCTGGTGACCAGGGGAGGGGCGGGCGGCGTGACCCCGGAGTCGGCCGCCCGGCTGCTGCGGCTCCCGCTGCTCGCCGCGATGTCGGACCAGCGCGGGCTCGACGAGTCCATCGACCTCGGTGCCGGACCGGGCCGGGCGGGTCGCGGTGTCCTGGTGCGCACGGCGCGGTCGGTGGTGCGGGCCCTGGCCGACCCCGTCGGCGGCGCCGGCGCGGTGGCGTGAGGTCGCCGTGGCCGACCTGACCCGGGTGGACGAGCACCCCGGCCCGTCGTACGCCCCGGCGGCGGCGGTCGCCGCCGACCTGCTCGACGGGGTCCGCGAACGCCTCGCCCGCGACGCGGCCCCGCTGTCGCCGCAGGTGGTCGCCCGCGCGCTGCGCGACCAGGGCCACCCCGTCGGCGACGCGACCGTGCTCGCGGTCCACGACGCCCTGCAGCGCGACGTCGTCGGCGCCGGGCCGCTCGAGCCGCTGCTGCGCCTGGAGGGGGTGACCGACGTGCTGGTCAACGGGCCGGGTGCGGTCTACGTCGACCGCGGCCGTGGCCTCGAGCTGACCGGGGTGCGGTTCCCCGACGACCAGGCCGTACGCCGCCTCGCCCAGCGCCTCGCCGCCACCGCCGGCCGCCGGCTCGACGACGCCTCGCCCCACGTCGACCTGCGGCTGCCCGACGGCAGCCGCTTCCACGCCGTGCTGGCCCCGCTCGCGCGCCCCGGCACCACGCTGTCGCTGCGGGTGCCGCGCTCGACGGTGTTCACCCTGGCCGAGCTCGTCACGGCCGGGGCGGTGCCCGAGGCGGGGGCCGCGCTGCTCCGCCAGGTGGTCGAGCGCCGCCTGGCGTTCCTGGTCTCCGGCGGCACACGGCCAGGGTAGTAACCACTAACCCTAGGAACGCGCAGTCGCCCGCGCGCGCCCACTATCGTCAGGTCCGCGTAGCCCTTCGGGTCGCCGTCGGCGACGGACCTGACGATAGTGGGCTTGTCAAGCCTGTTTCTGGAAACGCAAAACCCGGCCCACGAGGGGCCGGGTGAGTGGAGTTGCGATCAATACCCGGCCCACGAGGAGACAGGTGAGTACAAAAAACCGAACCCGCAAGGGGGACGGTGGGTAACCGGGAGCGTAGCCGACCTGCGGTGTTCGACCAAGTCAACACACGTCGAGGCAAGTAAAAACCCGGCCCACAAGGGGCCGGGCGGGTATGGCCAAAGCATAGCGTCCTGCAAGCGGTCCTGTCGAAGTTTCCGGTGTCGGGTGGGTCTCACCACCCTGCCGGGCGGGTGTAGTGCCCAGCAGGGTCGGGCAGCTGGTTCCCGAAGAAGTCGGCGGCACCCAGACGCTCCCACCAGTGGCTGCCGACACCGAAAGTTGCATCGCTCTTGAGGGCGCCAGCCGTATAACTCTTGTTGTTGGGGTTCACCACCCCGACGGGGACGCGCTTGCGTGCTTCCATGATCGGGAATGCGAGATCGCTGTCGTTCGAGATGACTACGGCCGCATCGACCTGCTGAGAGAGCACGTCAAGAAGCAGATGCGAGGCGACGTTGACGTCGCTGCCCTTCTCCTCCAGGTGCAGGTACTGCACCAAGAATTGCGCGTCCTTCACAGGGTTCCCCGCGCTGTCCTTCACCATCACGGGCCAGTTGGACGTCACGATCTCGGGCTTGCGCTTCTTGCCCTCGTTCGCAAGCAGCCCCATCTTGGTCCGGGCGACGTAGTTGCCGTACTCGATGTGATCGACAGACCGCGAGGCGCGGATCGCCTTGAGGTACACGTCCTGGTCGGCGTGGCCCGAGGGGTTGGTCTTCGCGTCGACTCGCGCGGTGCAGTAGATGATCTTCTCGATCTGGGGAGTCTGAGAATGCCACTCGGGCCTGCGATTGAGGACTGCCTGGGTGACGGCGCGGACGTCGAGCCACCGCCAGCCAGCGGTCCCCCGGTTGCAGCAGGCCCGCCCGCCGTAATACAGGTTGTAGCCGTCGACGTAGACCCCAACTCGCATGCCGGGGACCATACGTGACCCCCGCATCGCGGTGTGCGGTTCGTCCGGACAGGTGAGACCCGTCTGGGGTCAGGCTGAATCGGAGGGGCTTCGGCACCCAGACGGCTACCACCACTTGCGTCGCGCGCGCCCGTTGCTGGCCAGCCCCACAGTAGGAGGGCTACGGCCGGCTTCAGACCTCACGATGGTCCTTCAAGGCAGCACAACCAGGCAATGCTGCGAAGAAATGGATGGAGACCATCATGATTCAGTCCGACACCGAGGACCTGGGGCCTTGCCCGGTCTGCGGGCGCGCTTTGCGGTACATCAAGCGCTCACAGTTCGACGACACCATCCCTGACACTCGTGACCTGCCGTTGTCTCCGGGCTGCACGTTCTGCCTGCAGGTGCCCGGGTCGCCGAGCGGGGACGGGCGGCCGTGATCGAGCCGACGCTGCGGCGGCCGCCTACTAGGACCATGTCTTTCGGGGAGCAGATCGCTGCGAGCAAGAACGCCCGCAGAAGATGGGACGAGGCGCTCGCGGCTTGGGATCGAATCGGGCCGAAGAAGTGCCGCATGTGCGGGGCCGCGCCCCGTTCGTGCGGAGCCGAGTGCCCGTTCAAGATCGCTGACGCTCATCAGCAGGATGCCGATGAGAGGTGGTTCCTGAGGCACCGCCTCGACGAAAGGATTCGGCCCACCACGTGGGCCGAGAGGGTCGGGACGTTCGTGCGTACTGGAATCGTTCTCGATGACTACGTTCGTCTTTCGTACTGGGGGAACAGGCGTCGCGATGGGTCGATCAGCGTGGGGTGGGTTTGGACCTACGACGTCCGGCCGGAGGAGATCGCCTAGATGAGCCGTGCGAGGTCGTCGGCGAGCCACTTGGGTGGACGGTGGGACAGGTTGCCTTCGACGTGCACGGTGTGGCTGGGGTGCGGTTCGCCCTCTACGACCAAGGCGTCGATCACGTCCTCTGGGTCGTCAGCGGCGATCTGACGGGCCGGGAGGGCAGGGCGGGGGTTTTGGTCCGTCGCGTCGTCGTCCAGGGCGGGCGGCGTGTAGGCGGTGGGTGACGGGGGAGGGTGCACGGTGCGCGGGTCGTAGGTCGCGTCGGGGTCGGCCAGCAGGTCGCGGAACAGGGTTTCGATGGGGTCGGCGGGGCCGACGCCGACCAGCACCTTGGACGTGGCTCCGAGTCCGCCGCGGTCAAGCAGGTCGTGCAGGATCTTGACCTTTTCCCGGGCCTCGACCGTGGTGTCGTCCAGCATCGAGTGGAGTCGCTTCACGGCGTCGTCCACCGACATCTGGATGCGGGTGGCGGCAGCCTGTTGCACTGCCGGAGCGAGCCCGCCGTGGGAGCCGCAGACGTTGGTCCCCAGTAGGGCTTCGCGGCGGCAACGGTCGCCGGTCTTGTAGTTGGCGGTGCATCGCAGGACGTGGGTGGGGGCGGTAGCCCACCAGTCCTCGTTGTGGGTGATCTTCTTGCGCGCCACGCTCAGTCCCATACAACGGATGTGCGGGCGATCGGACGGTCTAGCAGGGCGCGGCAGAGCCAGCAGAAGTGCACGGCGACGGCGGACTCGCCGCAGGGGATGAGCAGGCGGCTGCGGCTGCGCCGCTTGTCACCGCACACGTCGCAGACCGTGGCGTTGTGCCTGCGGTCCTGCACGATGGCGTCCATCAGCGGCATCGGCGGCACGGTGGCGTCAGCGTGCAGCAGCAGCGGCACGCCCATCGCCAAGTCGTCCGGGATGGGTGTGGCGAGCGTGGCTCGCACGATGGTGTCGACGCGCTCGTCGTTGAGGGCGACGGTGTTGGGCTCGGCCCAAGCAATCAGGCGGTCGCCGTCCACGGTGTCCGCGGGGTCGGTGATGTCGTCGTTCATTGCTACTCCTCGGCGCAGACTTCGCAGACTGGTGCCGTCCCGGCGGAGGAGTCTGCGTACCTCCGCCGGGACGGTGTTCTAGGCGACGTAGAGCGCGGGGGGCGCGTAGGTCGGGTTGGCGGAGACCTGCATGACGAGCCCGGCGAGGCGGTGGCGTACGCCGGTGCCGAAGCCGGTGGTCCAGTAGGAGTCCACGAGCGGGTAGTCGGCGTTGCCGCCCGAGACGGGGGTGAGGCCGGGGAACCTGGGGTGGCGGCGCAGCATGATCGGGTTGGTGTTGGCCAGAGCCCCGCCCGAGGCGAGGGCCACGAGGTAGCCCGCGGGGATGCGGGAGGTCTCGATGATGAGCGCGTCGTCGTAGGCACCCTTGACGGGAAAGCCGGCGAACGAGGCGGCGGGCTGATCGCCGACGAGGGCGCCCTCGGTGTAGAAGCGGGCACCCTGGGCCGGGATGAAGTCGGCGCGGGCCCCGTCGGCGACGCGGAACGTGGAGCAGCGGTTGCCCTCGGTGGCGTTGACGAACAGCACGACCTGGGTGCCGTTCTCCTGGGAGTAGCCGTGGGACTTCAGGTCGTCGATCGCCTCGTCCAGGTCGCCGGAGTTCAGGGCGGCCGCGCCCGTGGTGCGGAAGTGGGTGTGGGTGCCGTTGAACGAGTTGCCGGCGTAGGTAGGCGGGGTCCAGCCGTCGCCGTTGGCGAACGCGAACACGTCGTAGACGGCGTTGGTGCGGGTGTCGGTGACCTTGCGGTTGGTGGGGGAGAACACCGTTCGCATGACCTCGCCGAACAGGTTGTCCTGGTCGGCGGCGATGATCGCGTTGGCGTTGGCCTGGACCTCGGTGGTGGTCGCGTCGGCGAGGTAGCGCCAGGTGGCGGCCCAGCGGGCGTCGTACCACTTGAACGTGGCGCCCATGTCGAGCACGTCGTGGAGGGTGCGGCTGGACTTGGCGATGCCGAACTCCGAGGCCTCCTCGAAGATGTCCTCGCTGCCCGCGACGGTCTGCAGCACCGAGGTGACCGGGGTGGTGACGGTCTGGGTGAACAGCGACAGGAAGTTGGCCTGCTGCTCGTTGTGGATCGCGGCGACTGCGTTGAGTTCCGCGAAGAGGTCGTTGAGGTTGCGTCCGTCTGCGGTGGTCCGCATGAGGTCGCTGAACACGCTGTAGCCCTGACGAGCCATGGGGGTCTCCTAGGTAGGGGAGTAAGTGGGGTCGGTGCCGCGCACCACGCCGGAGCGATTGATCGCTACGGGACTGGTGGGCATCCCGCCCGTGCTACCTAGTGACCGGCCACTGGCCGGAGCGCGCACTATCGCGACTGTCCTGCTGGGCTGCTCGCCCTGTCACTGACCACATGCGGTGCGTGACGCGTCAACCATAACTCGGAACCGGGGCGGTTCCGTCTGAAACTTTGCGCAGCCCGATTCTGAAGCAACGGCTACATGCGACGGTCGCCCCGACGCCAGGCGTCGGAGCGACCGTCGTGGCCGGTGCCACGGGACTAGCCGTCAGCCCACTTCTCGATCGCGGCGATGTTCTCGAGCGCCTGGTCGTAGGCCTTGCCGTTGATCGGCACCCGGACGTCGGGCTCGTGCACGTCGACGCCGGGCAGGGTCTTCATGAAGTCGCGCTGGGAGGCCTTGGCGTTGTTCAGGTCGATGGAGCTCAGGTAGAGCGACACCGGGTGCTCCTTGCCCGCGTACTGGAACAGGATGTACGCGCCCTTCAGGTTGACGGAGAAGACAGTCCAGCCCCGCTCGATCAACCCCGCGGCGATGTCACGAGATCGGGTGCTGGGCGTGTAGCCCTTCTGGCGCTTGAGCATCTCCTCCATGTCGGCGGCGACCTTGGCGTCGAGCGTCGGCCAGTCGCTCGACGTCGTGGCCGTCGGCGCGGCGCTCGCCACCGTGACGTTGCCGTCCTTGCTGAGGGTGATCGTGCCGCTGAAGCCGACCGGGATGTGGAAGTGCAGGTCATCGGGCATGGGGTGCTCCTCGGGGTTGTAGGGCTCGTTGACTCATATTAGAGCAGATGCGAGCACATGAAGCAATGAGAACCAACAAGCGGCAACACGCAACACGAGCAGCGAGGGGGAATCGGTGAGCGGTCCGTAGCCAGGGGTCTTGGCCGGAGTTTCGGAATTCGTTGTTATTGCACCCGCAAATTGCGTAATACGTTGTCAGAGCCGGTCATCTTGACGGATCCAGTCGTCTTGTGATAGGTTGAGACCATGAACAACCACCCGTTCATCAACCAGAAGGAAGTGATCGACGACTGAGAGGAGGAACCCATCGTGTTGGAATGCATCTTGTTCTTGATGGCAATGACTGCCTTCATTGAGGCAGTGAATAGAAGTAAGCCGAACGGCTGAAACGAAGTCGTAGGGGCGGCGCCGCATCAGCGGTGACCGCCCCACGGCTCTTTGGGCGTCCTGCTGGCAACCTGTGAGACGCAAAGTGACCGCGGGTTCCGATCGGAAACCGAGTACGGTTGTCCCCAGCCGTTAGGAGCCGATGCCCGCTGGGCCGAAACGCTTGAGGCTTACCGGGTGGGTCCACGCCCGGCTGACAAACAACGACGGCACGTCATGAGGAACCCGGCCCGGGTGCCCCTCGCAGATCACTCTCTGCTGAGGAGCACTAATGGGCCGCGAGCATTCCGACCACGACCACGACCACGACCCCGACGCCGCCGTTCGCAAGGCCGGAGCCCGTGTGGGCGGGCTGAGCACCTGGGGACGGACCCCGTCGCCGGAGGAGCGGGCCGACGCGCTGCGGCGCTTGGCGGTCGCTCGGATCGACCGCGAGATTCGCGAGCAGCGGGCCAAGTCGCCGTCGCCGGACCCGACTGAGATCGGCTACCTCGTCGGGCTGCTGCTGATGTGGGGGCAGTCCGACCCGGAGGCGGTCGAGCGGCTGGAGCGGGCGATCCGCGAGGCCGTCTACTGCACCCCTTCGGTCACCGCCGAGGACCGCGCCCGGCTGGCCGCCATTCTCCGTAGCGGCGGCGAGCGGTGAGCCGCCGCAGCCTGCCCGCCAACGACGCCCGCACCGATCGCAAGAACGCCAAGCGGACTGCGCGGCGTCCCGCCCACCAGGACAAGTACGCGGGGCGGCGCGGCAGCCCGCAGGACCGCAACCTCAACGAACAGCTGGGTGCCCTTGCCCGGCACTTCAACGGCGAGCGGGCGGACCGTGGCTGAGCCCGAGCAGCCCAACCTGCACCGACTGATCGACAGCCTGAACATCGCTGGACTCGACACCGACGCGATCGCCGAGTTGCTCGCGGATCAGATGGGTGAGAACAACGTGGACTACATCCTGGAGAAGGTGGCCGAGGCCCGTCCGAGTTGGCTGGCACGGCTCCAGGAAACGGACCACGACCGCGTAGCGCAGGCACAGATGTACGGCTACGACAAGGAACGCGAGCGTCGGCGCCGGCGCATCAAGTACGAACTCGATGCTGAGGAGCGCTCGCAGGAGGGTCTCGGTGAAGCGCGGTACGCCGACGGTGGGGCCTTCATCCATGACATCCCGGCCGTACCGCCGTCACTGTGGGGCACCGGCAATCAGGTCGTCTGGATGAAGGGCGAGGCGTTGATGATCGTGGGTCCTCCCGGCGTGGGTAAGACGACGCTGACTGCGCAGGTAGTGAAGGCGCGGTTGGTCGGCGGCAAGGTGCTCGGTATGGAGGTCGAGCCGGGCGAGAGGGTCCTGTACCTGGCGATGGACAGGCCGCAGCAGATCGCTCGTGCACTTGCTCGCACCCTGCGCGACGTCCCCCGGGACCTCCTGGCCGAACGGTTCGTGCCGTGGGAGGGGCCGCCGCCGGGTGATTTCGCCGCGAACCCGGAAGCGATGCTCCGCATGGCCAGGCAGCAGCGGGCCGACACGATCGTCGTGGACTCGTTGAAGGACGCAGCCATCGGCCTCACTAACGACGAGGTCGGCGGCGGGTACAACCGCGCCCGGCAGATGTGTCTCGCTAACGACGTCGAGGTCATCGAACTGCACCACAACGTGAAGCGCGGTGCGGACGGCAGGCCCCCCAACAGCCTGGAAGACGTTTACGGCTCTCGGTGGCTGACGGCAGGAGCAGGGTCGGTCGTGTTCCTGCACGGGAAGCCGGGTGACCCGGTAGTTCGGTGGCTGCACTTGAAGCAGCCCGCCGAGGAGGTCGGCCCGTTTGACGTCACCCACGACCACGCCCTGGGGTTGTCGCAGGTGTACGGCGCGCTCGATCTCGTCGAACTCGCCAACGCCGCAGGCAAGGATGGCGTCACTGCGGAACAGGTCGCCCGACTCATGTTCGAGAAGTCCAAGCCGGACAAGTCCGAGCGCATGAAGGCCATGCGGCGGCTCGACGCTCTCGCCCGAGACGGGAGGGTCGGGCGTGTAGACGGCGACGCCGCTACTAAGCAGCCGACCCGGTGGGTCTCAGAGGCGTCCGGAACGGCGTGGGACGAGGATGGCGAAGGCCTCATCTAGCGAGCCGGGACCGTACGGCCGGACCGTACGGCTGCCTCCGCGGCGGTGGCTGGTTGGAGGACCGTACGGGTGAGTACGGCGGTGGCGGTTTGCGCAGATCAGCGGACCATACGGCTGACCATACGGACCGTACGCGCCAGGGACCGTACGGCTCCCGCCCCCTCTAGAGGGGCGGGAGCCAACGTCCGCGCCGGTATGAGCGGGGGGTGAGAGGAAGAACCTGAAGGATGGGCGGTCGAAACCCCGGCTCGCGAGCGGCCGTGGGTGGGCACGGCTCGCAGCCGAGACACCATGACGTAGCAATCGCTAGCCGATGCGGCCGACCACGCTAGATCTGGTCGTCACCGACCTACCGGTCGAGAGGTGAATGCGGGATCGGGCATCGAGGAAATCTAGCTCGTTAGTCCCTGCCGTCCTACGAAGCGTCTCGATGTCCCCCGTCCAGGCAATCGACCGCCGTGCCAGCACGGGGTGAGGCAATGTCGGCCCAGCGAGGGAGATTCCGCGCCAGGCGCCACCACCCTCAGAGATCTCGATCCGGTCAACCTCAACATCGACCCCGCCATTGTTACGGACACGAATCTCGAACTGTCTCGTCTCGGGCTTGTTGGAGAGATCGACCTGCACGCGGTAGCCGTCTCGTGAAAGCAGTTTGAGACTGACCCCAAGTCCACCCAGGCCAGTAATCGTGCCCAAGGTTGCAAGACCCCGGGCGTACCAATCGACGTCCGCCACTTGCGAATTCTCACACGGACCGGATGCGTCGCGCCGGTCGATGACCCCTCACGCGCGTGAGCGCGAGGCGCGCCACGAGACGCCTCATGTCTCCCCATTGGCGTCCGATTTGCCCCACCGTACGGTTCGTCGCGGGTAAGGGGACCCATGCCCGCGACGACCCCTGGGAGACGCGATGAACGACAAGCCGCTGCGCGTGCTGGGCTACGTGCGCAGGTCTACCGACAAGCAGGCAATGTCACCCGAGACGCAGGCTCGCCGGCTGCGCGAAGCCGCCACGGCGTACGGCTGGGACCTCACCATCCGGGAGGAGGACGCCGCGAGTGCGAGGACGTTGGCCGGTCGGCCTGTGCTCGCAGAGGCGCTGGTAGCACTCGATAATGGGCGGGCGGATGCCCTCGCGGCCGCAGCGCTAGACCGGCTGGCGCGAAGCACCCGCGACTTCGCCGATGTGCTGGACCGCAGTGAGCGGCAGGGGTGGTCGGTCGTCTGCCTGGACCTGGGGGTGGACACCAGCACGGACAGCGGTCGGCTCGTCGCCGACATCCGCGCAGCGGTGGCGCAGTGGGAGCGCCGGATTATTGCGAGTCGGACGCGTGAGGGCATGGCCACGATCCGGGCGACCGGAAAGCACATGGGTCGCCCGTCCCTCATCCCGCGCGACGTAGAGGAGCGCATTTATGGTCTGGCGCGGCCCGCCGAGGGAAAGGGGCAGTCCGCCACTGCCATCGCCGCGTTGCTCGAGGCGGAGGGTGTTGCGCGCCCGACGTCGCGGGCGAAGGCCTGGCACCACACTCATGTCCTCGCTGCTGTTCGGCGGGTAGAGCGGCGTCGGTTTGTCGCCGCGTCAGTCGGCTAATGGAACAGACTTCCTACACCGGACGCGCTTGCCGGATGCGAGGTCTACCCACGGCCTCATTGCTTTGAACGGGATGTTCCGTTCGCGATGCACGTTGCGGAGCGCGTCGCCCTCAATAAAGAACCTGGCTCTGCTGTGCGGCTCTAGTCGGAATGGGATTTTCTCGGAGATGCGCAGCGGGTTCATCTGGTGAACGTTGCCGCCATCAGGCATCGAGAAGCCCCACCCCATGATGGTCGTCGCAGAGCGCCCCTTGTTCACGGCGTCGACCTCAACGTAGTGCTCAGGCTCGCCCGTGACGGCGTCCGTGATCGCATTCGTCACTTGCACCTTGACCACTGGGCCGGTCCGCTTCCAACTCCACGCCTGCCAGGCCAGTGATACGAGGCTTAGGCCCAGCGCGATGAGGGCGATCACCGTAGTCATGGCTGGGAGCATGGCAGCCGGCACCGACAACTGGCCCCGCGCTGTTTCGTGGGCCGATTGGTAGAGGTCACCCGCGGTTTCGCGACGATACGGTGGGTGCGTGTCGGATCCAGCGCCCCGCATGCTCGATCTGGACGCCGTCGCCACAGACCTGGCAATCAGCCGTGCGCAGGTCTACGCCCTGGTCCGACGTGGTGACCTCCCCGCAGGAAAGATCGGCGGGCGAGGTCAGTGGCGCGTGCGGCGCGCAGACCTTGAGGAGTACATCGAGCGGACGTGGGCGGCGACGGCGTCGTGGATCGCTGATCACCCGTTGTCGGAGGGCGACGACGAAGTCGAGTAGCCCGGCCTAGTACTCATCCCCCAGCAGCGGACCGTTCGGCACGAAATCCCCTTGCCTCAGGTGAGCCATCACCTCGCGCAGCGCCTTGATGTAGTCCTCATTGGAGCCCTCGTCGCTGCGCTCGCGCAACCGCTCGGTCCAGCCCTCTATCCAGGCTGCGATCTCCAGATGGTTCACGTACACGGCAGGATGGTCGCGCAACGTCTGGGCGATGCGTACCTCGTTGTAGTCCGAGAGGTTGTCGGTCGTGAACTTAAAAATCTCGGGAGTCGGCATGCAGACGACCCTATGGCCCCCCCTAGGTCCGCCGAACTGTTGCGCGGGCCGGAGATCGGCGTCAGACGACGCTCCGGCCCTACTCCGCCCAGCCCGCCAAGGCAGCGTCGCCGGGATGATCCAGCTGACCAGCGGGCATCCACTCAAACGTCATACGCGCAAGTTTGGCGGTGTCCGTCCACGCACCCTTCGCGCCCCGCCTAATCACGATCCGATCGACAGCGTGTCCCAATAGTGTGCGGCGCTCCTCGTCCGACGTGGCCAGATCCCAGTCCTCTTGGAAGGTTCGTGGGTCGCCCCCGACCGGCACGTGGCGCACCTGCGGCGGCTCGTGACGCGCGTGCTCCTGGATCTCCTTCAATCTGGTCATCTCGTTGACGATCTGGGCGGCGCGTTCCGGGGTCGCGGCCACCATCTCGCGACCGAGGTCCGCGAGCCGGATCGACGCCTCCTGCATCGCGATAGAGCCGCCCTCGACGACCTCCTCAACAACGTTGAGGTGGAGCAGGTTCCCGCGCTCTGCCAGGACGTGGGCGACGATCAACTCCTCGGCGTTCGAGAGGGTCTGGAAGCACTTCTTGCAGGTATACGCGGGGCGAGGCCCGGTGCCCGAGCCGACCGTGCCGCGCCACATCCGCACCGGCTCGTCGTGGCGCGGGTCTCCGCACCACATGAGCCCGGACAGGACCCCCGAGTGCTTGCGGCGCATGGCGCGGGGCTGCCGCCGGGCCGTGGGCTCGGCCAACTTGGCCTGCATCGCTCGCCACTGGTTTACCGGCATGACCGCCAGTGAGTCATCGACTACCGGCAGGCCGTCGTCGTCCCGAACGACGTCCTCGCCTCGGCGGTTCTGGGTGTCGGTGTGGCCGGGGTTGTGCGGCACCATGCCTGCCAGCAACGGGTGCCGCAGGATGCGGTCCACGGAGTTGTAGGACCACGTGTCAAGGCCCTTCTTGGTCGGTGCGCCGACCTCGTCCAGCCACTGCATCGTGCTGTAGATGGACATGCCTGCGAGGGTCCGTCGGACCATCTCGCGGACGTAGCCGATCTGCTCGACATCGTGCACCAGCACGTACCCAGGCCCCGCGGGGTTGGGCGCGGCGCGGTAGCCGTACAACACCGCCCCGCCGACGTACCGACCCGACCGCAGCAGGTAGTCCCGGGCAGCCGCGACGCGGGCGCGGATCGTGGCGGCCTCCATCTGTCCGAACACCGCGAGCATGATCGCGAATGCCTCGCCCTGGGCGGTTGTCATATCGATGGGATCCTCGACGGCGACGATGCCCGCGTCGCGACCCTTCAGGGCCTCGTTCGCATTCAGGAAGTCGATGACCCGGCGGGCGAGACGGTCCACCTTCCATACGACAACCGCGTCGTAGGGCGCGCGAGACTCGAGCAGTGCGTGCCACCCCACTCGATCCTCGGGCTTGTTGCGGGTGGCAGAGACCCCCTCGTCCCGGAAGACCCCGACGACCTTCCAACCGCGTGCAGCGGCGTAGGCGGTCCCGGCCTCGACCTGCCGCTGGAGCGAGACAGACTCCTCCGTAGACAGTGAGATGCGGACGTACAGAACGCACGTGCGAATCTTCTTCGGGCTCATTAGTCCTCGTCCTCCAGCACGGTGACGTTCCAGTAGGACAGGGCAGCCTCGATCTCCGCGAGCGGGGCATCCCAGTCAGGGTTGGTCAAGATGTTGCCTGCCAGGTAGTGCTCGCTGCTGAGGTCGAGCGCCTCGCTGCGGGTCAGGATCACGTCTCGCATCTGCGGTCTCCGGTTCCTTGCCCGCCGGCCGCGGGGTCGGACTTCAAGCGTACGGGTGACATTACTGGTTCCACTAGCGGCGGCACCGGGTCGGGCAAGACGACGCTGCTCAACGCGCTCCTGTCCGCGGTGGACCCCGCCGACCGGATCGTGCTGGTCGAGGACGCAGCCGAGCTCCGGCCCTCGCACGCGCACGTGGTCTCGCTCGAGGCGAGGCCGGCCAACATCGAGGGCGCGGGGGAGGTGACCCTGCGCACCCTGGTGCGGCAGGCGCTGCGGATGCGGCCCGACCGGCTCGTCGTGGGCGAGGTCCGCGGGGCCGAGGTCGTCGACATGCTCGCGGCGATGAACACCGGCCACGAGGGCGGCTGCGCGACCCTGCACGCCAACTCCGCCACCGACGTCCCGAGCCGGGTCGAGGCGCTGGCGCTGGCCGCCGGCCTCAGCCGGGAGGCGACCCACAGCCAGCTCCGCTCGGCCGTCGACGTCGTGGTGCACCTCGGTCGTGGCCGTGACGGTCGTCGCCGGGTCCGTGAGGTGGGTGTCGTCGGCGAGGGCGAGCGGGGCGTCGAGGTGCAGGTGGGGGTGGGGTTCGCCGACGATGGCCGGCTGCTGCCCGGGCCGGGCCTGGACCGCCTCACCGCACTGGTCGAGCCGTGAGCGGCTGGCCCGCTCCCGCCGCCGCGACCTGGTCGGTCGCCGTGGGGCCGGCGGGCCTGCTGGCGGTCGGCCTCGCCGCCGTGGCGGCCGCGCTGGCGTTCCGTCCCCGGGTCGTCCTCGACGCCCCGCGTGAGGCCCCCGGGCCGGTGGCGTCGCGGCTGGTGGTGGCGGCCGTGGGGCTGCTCGCGGCGGCCGCCTGGAGCTGGCTCGGTCCCCGACAGCTCGTGCTCGTCGGCCTGGGCCTGGCCGTGGCCGGGGCGACGGTGCGGTCGGTCCGCCGTGGACGGCGGCGGGCGGATGCCGACCGCCGCCGGGGCGAGGTGCTCGAGGTCTGCGAGGCGATGGCGGCCGACCTGGCGGCGGGCCAGCCGCCGGTCCGGGCGCTCGAACGTGCGGCCGACGAGTGGCCCGAGCTCGCACCGGTCGCCGTGGCGGCCCGGGTGGACGCTGACGTGCCGGGTGCGCTGCGGGCGGTCGGGCTCCTCGCCGGTGCAGGCGAGCTGCGCGGGGTCGCCGCCGCCTGGCAGGTGGCGCACGAGACCGGCTCGGGGCTGGCCCCGGCCATCGCCCAGGCGGCGTCCGCGGCCCGGGGCCGGCGGCGTACGTCGCGCCTGGTCGCCGCCGAGCTGGCCGGCGCCCGGGCCACGGCGCGCACCCTCGCGGCGCTGCCCGCCCTCGTCGCCCTGATGGCGATCGGGATCGGGACCGACCCCGTCGGGTTCCTCACCGGCACGACCGGGGGGCTGGTGTGCCTGACCCTCGGCCTGGGGCTCAGCTGGCTCGGCCTGGCGTGGCTGGAGCGCATCGGCGACCGGGTGCTGCGGTGACACCGGCCGCCGCGGTCGTGGTGGCCCTCCTCGTGGGGGCCTGCGTCCTGCTCGCGGCCCCGCCCCGGGCACTCGCGCTGCCGGCTCCGACAGGCACGGGGGGCCGGGCTTCCCGCGCCTCCGGCAGCGGGGACGAGCGCGCCCTCCTCGCCCGGCTGCGGGCGCCGCTCGCGTGCCTCGTCGCGCTCGGCGCCTGGGCGCTGCTGGGCGGGGTGGTCGGGACGGTCGCGGCCCCGGTGGCGGGAGCGGTCGCCTGGCGGGTGTTGGGCCGGGCCGAGGACCCGGCGCTGGCGCGACGGCGCGAGCGGCTCGACGAGGAGCTGCCGACGGGTGTCGACCTGCTCGCCGCCTGCCTCGACGCGGGAGCGGCGCCCGAGGCCGCGCTGGTGACGGTGGGTCGGGCGCTGGGCGGCCCGGTCGAGGAGGAGCTGCTGGCCGTGCACGCGCGGCTCGAGCTCGGTGTCGACCCCGCGACGGTGTGGCACGACCTCGCCTCCCATCCCCAGCTGGGGCCGCTGGGCCGCACCGTCGCGCGGGCGCACGACAGCGGCGCGTCGGTCGCGACGGCCGTGCGCGGCCTGGCCGCGGAGCTGCGCGAGCGCGCGGAGGCCGAGGTCGAGGCCCGCGCCCGGAGCATCGAGGTGAGCGCCGCCGCACCCCTCGGCCTGTGCCTGCTGCCGGCCTTCGTGCTGCTCGGCATCGTGCCCCTCGTGGCCGGTGCGTTCGCCTCGATGTCGGTGTTCCGGTAGCCACCTCGTCCCCACAGGTGCCTGCCGCAGCCGCGTTGTCCACCGATCGCGTCGACCCCCTCGCCGACCGTCGGGCGCCGGAGCAGCCTCCTCGCTGTCAACCAAGCAGCCCGGGGTCCCAAGGCCCGGGCCGATCCAAGGAGAAACCCATGAAGAACGCATCCCTCGCCCCCGTCGGTGACCAGACCACCTCCGAGCTCCCGGTGGCGGCCGCGCGGCTCCGCGGCGAGGACGGCGCGACCACCGCCGAGTACGCCACGGTCACCGGGGCCGGCGTCGGCTTCGGTGCGCTGCTGTTCAAGTTCCTCACCAGCGACGCGGGTCAGGAGCTGCTGCAGACCATCTTCCGCGGCATCGGCAGCCTGCTGCCCTTCTAGGTCGCACCCAGACGGCCGGCGGGGTGGGTCGGGCTGCCCACCCCGCTGGTCTCCAGCACCCAGCAACCAGCCCCAGCCGGGCACCCAGCCCAGTAGAGGAGGAGCACCGCATGCACCACCACCGACCCGGCGCCACGGCCCGGCGCAGCGCGCCCGCCGCCGGCGACGAACGGGGCGCCGTCACCGCCGAGGCCGCGATGGCGCTGCCCGTCCTCGTGCTGTTCACCCTGGCCATGGCCTGGCTGGTCTCGCTCGGCGTGACCCAGGTCCGGGCGCTGGACGCCGCCCGCGAGGTCGCCCGTGCCGCGGCCCGGTCCGACTCCGCGGGCGAGGCGGCAGCGCTCGGCCGGCGCGTCGCCCCCGCCGGCAGCCGGGTCAGCGTCGAGGTCGGTGAGGACCTCGTCGTGGCCCGCGTCTCCGCCCCGGTCCGGGGTCCGGGTGGCCTGTTCGGCGCCCTCGGCTCCCACACCGTCGAGGCCGAGGCGGTCGCCGCGGCGGAGCCCGGGTCGTGAGGCGGCCTGCCTCCGGCCGTGACGAGCGCGGCCTCGCGGTGGTGGTCTCCACCGCCCTGCTCGGAGTGCTGGTCACGGTCACCCTCGCCGCCGTCGGGGTCACCTCGGTCGTGCTGGGCCACCGAGCCGCCCAGTCGGCCGCCGACCTCGCCTCCCTCGCCGCCGCCGGCGCCGTCCAGGACGGTGGCGACGCCTGCGGTGCGGCCCGCCGGGTGGCGGTGCGCAACCACGCGCGGGTGGTGCGGTGCCAGGTGGAGGGCTTCGTGGTGACGGTCGAGACCGAGGCCCGGACGGGCCGGTTGCCGGGCGGAGCGCTCGAGCTGCGGGCCCGGGCTCGGGCCGGCCCGGTGGGGCAGCTGCCCTAGCCCGCGCGGCCGGCCGGTCGGGGCTCGGGTGCCCGGGGCGGGTCGGCCGGGGCGCCGGCGAGCAGCACGTCGAGGAGGGCGACCGCGCCGGCCTTGTCGAGCGGGTTGTTCTGGTTGCCGCACTTGGGCGACTGCACGCAGGAGGGGCAGCCCTCGGCGCAGCCGCACGAGGCGATGGCCTCGCGGGTGGCCCGCAGCCAGCGGCCCGCGGCGGCGTACCCCCGCTCCGCGAAACCGGACCCACCCGGGTGTCCGTCGTGGACGAAGACGGTGAGCATGCCGGTGTCGGGGTGCAGCGCGGTGGAGACGCCGCCGATGTCCCAGCGGTCGCAGGTCGCGAACAGCGGGAGCAGGCCGATCGAGGCGTGCTCGGCCGCGTGTGCGGCGCCGGGCAGGTCGCGCTCGTCGACGCCGCACTCCGCGAGCACCGCGGGGGGCAGCGTCCACCAGACCGCGCTCGTCTGCAGGGTGCGCTCGGGCAGGTCGAGCGGCTCCTCGGCGATCACCTCGCCCGAGGGCACCCGGCGCTTGAGGAAGGAGACGACCTGGTGGGTCACCCGCACGTCGCCCAGCGTCAGCCGCGCCCGACCCCACGAGGTCGACTCGCGCTCGCCGAGCACCTCGATGTCGACGACCTCGCGGGCCGAGGTGGAGTGGTCGGGGTCGTCGCGGTGGAGCACGGCCACCGACTCCTCGAGGTCGAGCTCGGAGACCATCCAGGTCTCGCCCTGGTGGAGGTAGACCGCGCCCGGGTGGACCGTGCCGTGGGAGGCGGCGTGGTCGACGGTGCCGAGCACCCGTCCGGTGACGTCCTCGACGAGGCGCACGGCCGGCCCGCCCGTGGAGCGGATGTCGGCCAGGTCGCTGGCCCGGCTGCGGTCGGTCCAGAACCAGCCGTGGGGGCGTCGGCGCAGCAGGCCGCCCGCCGTCAGCGCGTCCACCGCCGTGCGGGCGCCGGGGCCGAAGAGCGGCAGGTCCTCGTGGCGCAGCGGCGACTCGGCCGCCGCCGCGCACAGGTGGGGTCCCAGGACGTAGGGGTTGTCGGGGTCGAAGACACATGCCTCGACGGGGGCGCCCAGCAGCGCCTCGGGGTGGTGAACGAGGTAGGTGTCGAGCGGGTCGTCGCGGGCCACCATCAGCCCGAGCGCGTCGGTGGCGGCCCGGCCGGCGCGGCCGACCTGCTGCCACAGCGCCGCCCGGGTGCCGGGGAAGCCGGCGAGGAGCACGGCGTCGAGCCCGCTCACGTCGATGCCGAGCTCGAGGGCGTTGGTGGCCGCGACCCCGGTCAGCCGGCCGTCGCGCAGCGCGTCCTCGAGGGCCCGGCGCTCCTCGGGCAGGTAGCCGCCGCGGTAGGCCGCGATCTGGTCGACCAACGCGGGGTCGACCTCGGCGAGCTGACGCCGGGCGGAGAGCGCCACCGTCTCCACCCCTCGGCGGGAGCGGACGAAGGCCAGCGTGCGGACCCGGTCGACCACGAGGTCGGTCAGCAGGCCGGCGACCTCGCTGGCCGCCGAGCGCCGCACGGGCGCGCCGTTCTCGCCGACGCCGGGGACGAAGGGCGGCTCCCACAGCGCGATCGCGGTGCGTCCCCGCGGTGACCCGTCGTCGGTGACGGCCGTGACGTCGAGGCCGGTCAGCCGTCGGGCCGATACCTCGGGCTCGGCGACGGTGGCCGAGGCCAGCACGAACGTGGGGTGGGCGCCGTGCAGCGCAGCGACCCGTCGCAGTCGTCGCAGGACCTGCGCGACGTGGGCCCCGAAGACACCGCGGTAGTGGTGGCACTCGTCGACCACGACGTAGCGCAGCGCGCCCCAGAACCGCGACCACCGCTCGTGGCCGGGCAGCATCGAGCGGTGCAGCATGTCGGGGTTGGTCAGGACGTACTCCCCGTGGTCACGGGTCCACTCGCGCAGCTCGGGCGTGGAGTCGCCGTCGTGGGTCGAGGCGCGCAGGTCCGGCAGGCCGAGGCGGCGCACGGCGGCCAGCTGGTCCTGGGCCAGCGCCTTGGTGGGGGAGAGGTAGAGCACCGCGGCGCCGCGCTGGCCCTTGGGGCCGCGCTGCGACTCGACGGCGTGGAGCGCGGGCAGCAGGTAGCCCAGCGACTTGCCCGACGCGGTGCCGGTGGAGAGGACCACGTGGGTGCCGCCGTGGGCCAGGTCGGCGGCCCGGCGCTGGTGGGTCCAGGGCAGTGTCACGCCGCGCCGGACGACGGCGTCGCGCACGTCGGGGTGGAGCCACTCCGGCCAGGGCGCGTGCCGCGCCTCGCGGGCCTCGAGCACCTCGAGGTGGGTCAGGCCGTCCTCGCGTCCGGGCGCGCCACTGAGCCGCCCCACGAGTGCTTCGACGTCCAGGACCTGCACCTGCACAGTCTGTCAGCGGGGTCGGACAGTTGCCCGGCGGTGGCACCGCGCCGCGTGGTTCAATGACTGCCGTCGACCGGTACGCAAGGAGCGAGGACCGCCAGGAACTCGTTCGGAGGTGAGATTCGTGGATCTTTCGCTGCAGACACGCGAGGTGGCTGACCGCACCATCGTCGCCGTCGGTGGTGAGATCGACGTCTACACCGCCCCCAAGCTGCGGGACAAGATCACCGAGCTGGTCGGCGAGGGCCACCACCACCTCGTGATCGACATGGAGGGCGTCGACTTCCTCGACTCCACCGGTCTCGGCGTCCTGGTCGGCGGCCTGAAGAAGGTCCGCGCCCACGACGGCTCGATGGCGCTGATCTGCTCCCAGGACCGGCTGCTCAAGATCTTCCGGATCACCGGCCTGGCCAAGGTCTTCACCATCCACGACTCCGAGGAGCAGGCGCTCAGCGCCTGACCCGGACCGCTCACGCGGCGCCCCTCACCAGCCCCGGACACCCTGTGCTCCGGGGCTGTTGCACGCCCGCCACGCCGACACACCTGGGGGTGTGTCACAGGTCACAGCACTGTGACCCATGACACGTAGACTCCGGCGCGGTCACCTTCTTCCATCCCCCGAGGAGCGACATGGACGGGCAGAACACCGTCGTCGAACTCTCCGGTGGCAACCTCGTGCTGGTCGTCCTGGTCCTCCTGATCGCGCTCGGCGCGCTCGGCATGGCCGTGGTCTTCCGCAAGGAGGTTCTCGCCGCCGGTGAGGGCACCGACAACATGAAGAACATCGCGCACGCCGTGCAGGAGGGCGCCAACGCCTACCTGCAGCGCCAGTTCAGGACCCTGGGCATCTTCGCCGCCGTGGCGTTCGTGTTCCTGCTGGCCCTGCCGGCCGACGACATCGGGGTCCGCATCGGGCGCTCGGTGTTCTTCCTGGTCGGTGCCGGCTTCTCGGCGGCGATCGGCTACCTCGGCATGTCGCTGGCGGTGCAGGCCAACCTGCGTGTGGCCGCCGCGGCCAACACCGTGGGACGCGACCCGGCGATGCGGATCGGCTTCCGCACCGGCGCGTTCGTCGGCATGGCGACCGTGGGCCTCGGCCTGCTCGGTGCCGCCACCGTCGTGCTGGTCTTCCGCGACTCCGCGCCCGAGGTCCTCGAGGGCTTCGGCTTCGGCGCGGCCCTGCTGGCCATGTTCATGCGGGTCGGCGGCGGCATCTTCACCAAGGCCGCCGACGTGGGCGCCGACCTCGTCGGCAAGGTCGAGAACAACATCCCCGAGGACGACCCGCGCAACGCCGCCACCATCGCCGACAACGTCGGCGACAACGTGGGTGACTGCGCCGGCATGGCCGCCGACCTCTTCGAGTCGTACGCCGTGACGCTGGTCGCCGCCCTGATCCTGGGCTCGCAGGCGTTCGGTGACGACGGCCTGGTCTTCCCGCTGGTGATCCCGGCCATCGGGGCGCTCACCGCCGTCCTCGGCGTCTACATCACCAGGCCGCGGGCCGGCGAGAACGGCCTGACGACCATCAACCGCGCCTTCTACATCTCGGCCTCCGTCGGAGCCGTCGCCTCGGTGCTGGCGGCGTTCGTCTACCTGCCGGGCAGCTTCTCGGAGTTCGCCAACGTGGGCGGCGCCGACATGGCGACCGCGTCCGGCGACCCCCGGGTGATCGCCTCGCTGGCCGTGGTCATCGGCATCGTGATGGCCGCGGGCATCCTGGCGCTGACCGGCTACTACACGGGCACGGAGTACGGCCCCGTCAAGGGCGTCGGCGAGTCCTCCCTCACCGGAGCCGCGACCGTCATCCTCTCCGGCCTCTCGGTCGGCTTCGAGTCGGCCGTCTACACCACGCTGGTCATCGGCGCGGCGGTCTTCGGGGCGTTCCTGCTCGGCGGCGCGACCGTCACGGTCTCGCTGTTCGCGGTCGCCCTGGCCGGCTGCGGCCTGCTGACCACCGTCGGCGTCATCGTCGCGATGGACACCTTCGGCCCGGTCTCCGACAACGCGCAGGGCATCGCGGAGATGTCGGGCGACGTCAGCCCGGAGGGGGCGCAGATCCTCACCGAGCTGGACGCGGTCGGCAACACCACCAAGGCGATCACCAAGGGCATCGCGATCGCCACCGCCGTGCTGGCGGCGACCGCGCTGTTCGGGTCCTACTCCACCTCGGTGATCGAGGCCCTGGCCGAGGCGTCGCCGACGCGCGACGAGCTGTCCAGGCTGACCTTCGACGTCTTCAACCCGGGCGTCCTGGTCGGCGTGCTGCTGGGTGCGGCCGTGGTGTTCATGTTCTCCGGCCTGGCCATCAACGCGGTCGCCCGCGCGGCCGGCGCGGTGGTCTACGAGGTGCGTCGCCAGTTCCGCGACATCCCCGGGATCATGGAGGGCACCGGCCGTCCGGAGTACGGCAAGGTCGTCGACATCGTCACCCGCGACTCGCTCCGCGAGCTGGTGGCGCCCGGCGTCCTGGCGGTGCTGTCGCCGATCGCCGTCGGCTTCGGTCTCGGCGTCGGCGCCCTGGCGGGCTTCCTGGCCGGTGCCATCGGCACCGGCACCCTGATGGCGGTGTTCCTGGCCAACTCCGGTGGTGCCTGGGACAACGCCAAGAAGCTGGTCGAGGACGGCCACCACGGCGGCAAGGGATCGGCCTCGCACGAGGCCACGATCATCGGTGACACCGTCGGTGACCCCTTCAAGGACACCGCCGGTCCGGCGATCAACCCGCTCATCAAGGTGATGAACCTCGTCTCGCTGCTCATCGCGGGCGCGGTCGTGTCGCTGAGCGTGGGCGAGGACCAGAACGACGTGCTGAGGATCGCCATCGCGCTCGTCTCGCTGGCCCTCATCGTGTTCGCGGTCGTCGTGTCCAAGCGGCGTGGCAACGTCATGACCGACGACGCCCCGGCCCAGGCGCACACCACCACCTGAGCCGACGCACCACCGGCCCGGCCGGTCGTCCCCCGCGGGCGACCGGCCGTGCTGCGTCCGGGGCCGGATAGCGTGCGGGGGTGGCGGACACGGCGGGGCAGTCAGGGCGTACGACGGCGCAGTGGACCGGGCGGCTGCGCACCGCGCTGCAGGCGGCGGGCTTCACCTACGACGGCGTCGCCGAGGCCCTCGGGCCGGTGGCCCACGCGGCCCTGTCGCGCAACGAGACGGTGCCCGGGCTGCGGGCGACGCGGGGCGGCAGCCCGGTCGAGACGCTGACGCGGCTGTGGCTGCTGCAGGCGCCCGTGGCGGTGGCCGCGGTCGAGGCGGCGCTGCCCGGCCTGCTCGACCCGCTGTGCGCGGCCGGGCTGCTCGAGCGGTCCGTGGCCGAGGTGCGGGCGCGGGTCGACGTGCGGCCCTACGCCACCGAGGACCTCGACCTGTGGATCGCCAGCGACCTCACCCCCGGCCTCGACGGCCGGCCCTCGCACGTCTCCGGCGACCACGTGCTCGGCATCTCCTCGGCCGCGACCTCGCTGGCCCAGCTCACCGTGCGCGAGCCGGTCGGCCGCGCGCTGGACCTCGGCACCGGGTGCGGCGTCCAGGCGCTCCACCTCGCTCCGCACGCGGCCCACGTCGTGGCGACCGACGTCAACGAGCGCGCGCTCTGGCTGACCCGGGTCAACGCCGAGCTCAACGCGGTCGGCTCGGTCGAGACCCGCTCGGGGTCGTTCTTCGAGCCCGTCGCCGGCGAGCTGTTCGACCTCGTCGTGACCAACCCGCCGTTCGTGATCTCGCCCGCGACGGGGGAGCGGCTGGTCTACCGCGACTCCGGGCTGCCCGGCGACCAGGTCGTCGAGCACATCGTGCGCGGCCTGCCCGGCCTGCTCACCGAGGGCGGCACCGGCCAGGTCCTGGCCAACTGGATGATCCTCGGCGATCGCCCCTGGGACGAGCGGCTGGCGTCCTGGCTGCCCGACGGCACCGGCGCCGACGCGTGCGACGCCTGGGTGCTGCAGCGCGAGGTGGTCGACCTGCCGTCCTACGTCGAGCTCTGGCTCAAGGACGCCGGCCTGCACCCCTCGACGGGGCGGACCGACGCGGCGGCGTACGTCGAGCGCTACGACACCTGGCTCTCGTGGTTCGCCGACCAGGGCGCGGTGGGCGTCGGGTTCGGCTGGATCAACCTCCGCGCGGGTGGCGCCGGGGAGCACCACCTCGAGGAGTGGCCCTACGACGTCGAGCAGCCGATCGGCCCCGAGGTGACCGACCGCTTCGCCCGGCTCGCGGCGCTGCGCTCGCTCGACGACGCGGCCCTGCTCGCCGCTCGTCCGGTGACCCGCGTCGACGTGCGCCAGGAGACCTACGGCGCGCCCGGCGCCGAGGACCCCGAAGAGATCGTCGTGCGCCAGCAGCGGCTGCTGCGCCGCGCCCGGCAGGTCGACACCGTCGAGGCCGCGCTGGTCGGGGCCTGCGACGGCGAGCTCAGCGTCGGCCAGGTCCTCGGCGCGCTCGCCCAGCTCCTCGAGCGCGACGAGTCCGAGCTGCGGTCGGCGTACCTCCCGGTCGTGCGCGAGCTGGTCACCGACGGTCACCTCACGCTGTAGGTCGGGCGGGAGCGCCGGTCCGATCGGGGGCAGAGGTCATACGTCCTGGTCGTGGGGGCGGCCGTCTCGTATGACGTCCCACGCTCGTCGTGCGACCTCCCCACGGAGCTGACGCCGTCAGGGGTGCTCGCGTGGCGGCTGGGGGGTGCCGCCGACCAGGTCGGCCCAGAGCGCGATGAGGGCGGCGGCCGTGAGGGCCACGACGAGCGGGGCGTACGACGCGACGACGGGGGACGGGGAGACGGTGCTGAACGACCACCCGAGGAGCGCGCCGCCCGACAGGGAGGTGACCGCCCCGCCGACGGAGTGGGCGCCGCCGAGCCCCCGGAGGGCGAAGCCCTGGCAGTAGACGAGCAGCGGCACGCCCAGGCCGACCACGGCGACCTGCTCGACGAAGCAGCCGAACAGGTCGTCCGGCGAGGTGCTGCACCTCGGCCCCTCGGCGAACAGCTCCCACGCGAGCGTCAGCGCGAGCACGCCGAGCAGCGTCACCACCGCGGCCCGGGCCGGCCGGTTGCGTCTCAGTCGGTGCACGGGTGCGTTCCTAGCCCACCGCTGCCCCGTGGGTGCGGGCGACACCCGGGAGGGGGCGAAAACGGCTCGCTCCGAACAGGGCCCGGTCCGTAGCGTGGGCGGGTGCGTCACCTCCCCCTCGCCGACCCCGGCACCGCCGACCACCGGTCGCCGGGTCGGTTCCTGTGGTGGATGGCGCGGGGGCAGTGGCGCACGCTCGTCGTGGCGATGCTGTTCGGCATCGTGTGGATGGGCACGCAGGCGGTGATGCCCGCGGTGATCGGGCGCGCGATCGACGCCGGGGTGGCCGCGCGCGACCTCCGGACCCTGGCGGCGTACGGCGGCCTGATGCTCGTCCTCGGCCTGGTCCAGGCGGGCAGCGGCATCGTGCGCCACCGGTACGCCGTGACCAACTGGCTCACCGCGGCCTACCGCACCGTGCAGCTCGTGGGTCGCCAGACCACCCGGCTGGGCGGCTCGCTGCCGCGGCAGACCTCCACCGGCGAGGTCGCCGCCATGGGCACCAGCGACCTCGAGCACCTGGGTCACGTGATGGACGTGCTGGCGCGGTTCGCCGGGGCGATCGTCTCGTTCGTGCTGGTCGCGGTGATCCTGCTGCAGACCTCGGTCACGCTCGGTCTGGTCGTGCTCGTCGGGGTGCCGGTGCTCGTCCTGCTCGTCGGACCCCTGCTCGCCCCGTTGCAGCGCCGCAGCACCGCCCAGCGCGAGCTCACCGGCTCCCTGTCCAACACCGCCAGCGACATCGTCGCGGGACTGCGGGTGCTGCGCGGGGTGGGCGGCGAGCAGGTCTTCGCCCGCCGCTACGCCGCAGAGTCGCAGCGCACCCGTCGGGCGGGCGTCGAGGTGGCGCGACTGCAGTCGGTGCTCGACGCGCTGCAGGTGTTCCTGCCCGGCGTCTTCGTGGTCGTCGTGGTGTGGCTCGGGGCGCGGTACGCCGTCGCGGGCGAGCTCACCGCCGGCGAGCTGGTCGCGTTCTACGGGTACGCCGCGTTCCTGGTGCTGCCGCTGCGGACCGCGACCGAGTTCGTCAACCGGCTGATCCGCGCCCGCGTCTCCGCGCAGTGCGTGATCGCCTTCCTGGCGCTGGACCCCGAGCACACCGACCCCACGGGCACCCGGCCGGAGCCGCCCGTCGGGTCCGACCTCGCCGACGCGGTGAGCGGGCTGCACGTGCACGGCGGCAGCATCGTCGCGCTGGTCGGGGAGCGGCCCGACGAGACGGCCGCGCTCGCGGAGCGGCTCGGCCTGACCACGCCGGCGCGCGACGCGGCGGTGACGCTGGGCGGCGTACCCCTGACGGCGCTGCCCCTGGAGGTCGTACGCCGGCGCGTGGTGGTCTCCGACACGGGCGCGGCCCTGTTCTCCGGCCGGCTGCGCGACGTGCTCGACGTGACCGGGACCGGTGACGTCGAGGCGGCCCTGGCGACCGCGTCGGCGCAGGACGTCGTCGAGGCGCTGCCCGACGGGCTCGACCACGTCGTCACCGAGCGCGGCCGCAGCTTCTCGGGCGGCCAGCGCCAGCGGCTGGTGCTCGCGCGCGTGCTGGCGCTCGACCCCGAGGTGCTGGTGCTCGTCGAGCCCACGTCGGCCGTCGACGCCCACACCGAGGCGGCGATCGCCCGGCGGCTGCGCGAGCACCGCCGCGGCCGGACCACCGTGGTGACCACCTCGAGCCCGCTGCTGCTCGACGCGGTCGACGAGGTGGCCTACGTCCGCGACGGCCGCGTGGTGGCGACCGGCCGGCACCGCGACCTGCTCGCCTCGGTGACCGACTACCGCCTGACCGTGACCCGTGAGGACCTCGAGGAGGTGGCCCCGCGATGACCACGTTGCCGGTCGCCCAGGGACCGCAGGTACGGCGCTACGCGCTCGACCTGGCCCGTCGCCACCCGCGGATGCTCGGTGCCGCCCTGTTCCTGCACCTCTGCGCGGCGCTGGCCGGCCTCGCCGCGCCGCGGCTGCTCGGCGACCTCGTCGAGGGCGTCGAGACCGGCACCACGCTGGCCGCCGTCGACCGGGTGGGGCTGCTGCTCGCCGGGTTCCTGGTGCTGCAGACGGTGCTGACGCGGTTCGCGCGCTACCTCAGCCAGGTGCTGGGCGAGCAGGTGCTCGCCGAGCTGCGCGAGGACTTCGTCGGCCACGTGCTGCGGCTGCCGCTGGGCACCGTGGAGGACGCCGGGTCGGGCGACCTGCTCACGCGCACCGGCCGCGACACCGACCAGCTCGCCTGGTCGGTGCGGTGGGCGCTGCCCGAGTGGACGATCGCGGTGATCACCGCCGTCGTCACCTTCGCCGCCGCGCTCAGCGTGGGCTGGTGGGTGCTGCTGCCGTGCCTGCTCGGCGTGCCCCCGCTCGTGGCCGGGCTGCGGTGGTACCTCGCCCGTGCCAAGGACGGCTACCTGCGCGAGAGCGCGTCGTACTCCGCCATCAACGCGACCCTGACCGAGACCGTCGAGGGCGTCCGCACGGTCGAGGCGCTGGGACTGGGGCAGGAACGGGTCGGTGCCGTCGACGAGGCCATCGCCACGTCGTACGCCGCGGAGAAGTACACCCTGCACCTGCGCACCGTGTTCTTCCCGAGCATGGAGCTGTCCTACCTGCTGCCCACGGTGGGCACCCTGCTGGTCGGCGGCTACCTCCACTCCCAGGGGCAGGTGTCGCTCGGCGACGTCACCACCGCGACGCTCTACGTGCAGATGCTCATCGACCCGGTCGACCGGATCGTCTCGATCCTCGACGAGCTGCAGCTCGGCGCCGCGGCGCTGGCGAGGCTGCTCGGCGTGGCCCAGGTGCCCGACGACCGCGAGGCGACCGGGGTGGTCGCCGACGGCGAGGACCTGCGGGCCAGCGGGGTGCGGTTCTCCTACGTCGAGGGGCGCGAGGTGCTCCACGGCGTCGACCTCGTCGTCGCGCCGGGGGATAGGGTCGCGATGGTCGGGCCCTCCGGCGCGGGCAAGTCGACCCTGGGGCGGCTGCTGGCGGGCATCCACCCGCCCGGCGCGGGCAGCGTCCGCGTGGGCGGGGCGCCGCTGGTCGAGCTGCCGCTGGAGGAGCTGCGCGGCCACGTCGCGCTGGTCACCCAGGAGCACCACGTCTTCGCCGGGACGCTGCGGGAGAACCTCGCGCTCGCGCTGCGCGAGGAGGCCGAGGACGCCCGGATCCACGACGCGCTCGCCGCGGTCGACGCCGCGGAGTGGGTCGCGCTCCTGCCCGGGGGCCTCGACACCGTGGTCGGCTCGGGCGGGCTGGCGCTGAGCGCGTCGCAGGCCCAGCAGGTCGCGCTGGCACGGCTGGTGCTGGTCGACCCGCACACGCTGGTGCTCGACGAGGCGACCTCGCTGATCGACCCGCGCGCGGCGCGTCACCTCGAGCGGTCGCTGGCGGCGGTCCTCGAGGGTCGCACCGTGGTCGCCATCGCCCACCGGCTGTTCTCGGCCCACGACGCCGACCGGGTCGCCGTCGTCGAGGACGGCCGCATCGCCGAGCTCGGCAGCCACGACGAGCTGGTCGCGGCGGACGGCTCGTACGCCGCGCTCTGGCGCAGCTGGCACGGCGAGGACGCCCCGGAAGTGGACCACCGGTAGACCAGTCGCCGGGCCTCCCGGGACCCCGGCCCCCGTAGGGGGCCCGCCGGGAGGACCGGCGTGCGGGCGACCGGGCGGGTTTGCCGAGGCGTTGCGGCGAGGCGTTACGGTGACGCCGCACCCCCCGTGCACCCTCCGTGCACCCCAACGCACCACCAGCGAAGGACGAGAAACCCAGACGTGGCACACAAGCTCGTGATCGTGGAGTCGCCGGCCAAGGCCCGCACCATCGAGGGATACCTCGGGCGGGGCTACAAGGTCGAGTCCTCCATCGGTCACATCCGCGACCTCCCCCAGAGCGCCGCCGACATCCCGGCCAAGCTCAAGGGGGAGCCCTGGGCGCGCCTGGGTGTCGACGTCGACCACGACTTCGCGCCGGTCTACGTCGTCTCCCGCGACAAGAAGTCGCACATGACCAAGCTCAAGGGACTGCTCAAGGACGCCGACGAGCTCTTCCTCGCCACCGACGAGGACCGCGAGGGCGAGGCCATCGCGTGGCACCTGCTCGACGAGCTCAAGCCCAAGGTGCCCGTACGCCGGATGGTGTTCCACGAGATCACGCCCGCCGCCATCAACGCGGCCGTGGCGAACCCCCGCGAGATCGACATGGACCTCGTCGAGGCCCAGGAGGCGCGACGCATCCTCGACCGGCTCTACGGCTACGAGGTCTCGCCGGTGCTGTGGCGCAAGGTCATGTCCGGCCTGTCCGCCGGTCGCGTGCAGTCGGTCGCGACCCGCCTGGTGGTCGACAAGGAGCGCGAGCGGATGGCGTTCCGCGTCGCGTCGTACTGGGACCTCGAGGGCACCTTCGACGCGGGCTCGGCCCACGAGCAGCGGATGTTCCCCGCCCGGCTGCACTCCGTCGACGGCACCCGCGTGGCCCGCGGCTCCGACTTCGGCCAGGACGGCCAGCTCAAGGCCGCCGCCGCCAGCGGCGCCAAGGCCGTCGTCCACCTCGAGAAGACCCGCGCCGAGGCGCTCGCCGCCGCGCTGTCGGACACCGAGCTCTCGGTCCGCAGCCGCGAGTCCAAGCCCTACACGCGCAAGCCCTACGCGCCGTTCCGCACCACCACGCTGCAGCAGGAGGCCAGCCGCAAGCTCGGCTACGGCGCCTCGCGCACGATGTCGATCGCGCAGCGGCTCTACGAGAACGGCCACATCACCTACATGCGCACCGACTCCACGACGCTCTCGGAGACGGCCGTCAACGCGGCGCGCAACCAGGCCCGCGAGCTGTACGGCGCGGAGTACCTCCCCGACAGCCCGCGCACCTACACCTCGAAGGTCAAGAACGCCCAGGAGGCGCACGAGGCGATCCGGCCCGCCGGCGACGCCTTCCGCACCCCGGCGCAGAGCGGCCTGACCGGCGACGAGTTCCGGCTCTACGAGCTGATCTGGATGCGCACCATCGCCTCGCAGATGCGCGACGCGCAGGGCCAGTCGGTCACCATCCGGCTCGGCGGCGCCGCCGCGACCGGCGAGGACGTCGTGTTCTCCGCCAGCGGTCGCGTCATCACCTTCCACGGCTTCCTCAAGGCCTACGTCGAGGGCAGCGACGACGACGGCGCGACCGACGACCAGGAGACGCGGCTGCCCAACGTCTCCGAGGGCGACCGGGTCACCGCGGCCCAGCTGCGCGCCGAGGGCCACGCCACCAAGGCGCCCGCCCGCTACACCGAGGCGACCCTGGTCAAGGAGCTCGAGGAGCGCGAGATCGGTCGCCCCTCGACGTACGCCTCGATCATCGGGACCATCCTGAACCGCGGCTACGTCTACAAGAAGGGCACCGCGCTGGTCCCGGCGTGGCTGGCCTTCTCGGTGATCCGCCTGCTCGAGGAGCACTTCACCCGGCTGGTGTCCTACGAGTTCACCGCCCAGATGGAGGACGTGCTCGACGACGTCGCCGGCGGCCGGCGCGACCGCAACTCCGAGCTCGGCGAGTTCTACTTCGGCACCCCCGAGGTCGAGGGCCTGCAGAAGCTGGTCAACGAGCTCGGCGACATCGACGCCAAGGAGCTGGCGACCTTCCCGATCGGCGGTCCCGACAGCGGGGTGCACCTGCGGGTCGGCAAGTACGGCCCCTACCTCGAGGGCCCGGGCGACGACGGGACGGCGTACGCCAAGAAGGCCAACGTGCCCGACGACCTGCCCCCCGACGAGCTCACCATGGCCAAGGCCGAGGAGCTGCTGGCCAACCCGGCGGGCGAGGAGACGCTGCTCGGCGAGCACCCCGAGACCGGCCTGACGGTGGTGGCCAAGAACGGCCGCTACGGCCCGTTCGTCACCGAGCTGCTGCCCGAGGACGCGCCCAAGAACGCCAAGCCGCGCACCGGGTCGCTGTTCAAGGACATGTCGCTGGAGACCATCGACCTCGACCAGGCGGTCAAGCTGCTCTCGCTGCCGCGCGTGGTCGGTGTCGACGACGACGGCGAGACCATCACGGCGCAGAACGGCCGCTACGGCCCCTACCTCAAGCGCGGCACCGACTCGCGCTCGCTGGCCACCGAGCAGCAGCTGTTCGACATCACGTTGAAGGAAGCGCTGGAGATCTACGCCCAGCCCAAGCAGCGGGGTCGCGCGGCGGCCGCGCCGCCGCTCAAGGAGCTCGGCAACGACCCGGTCTCCGGTCAGCCGATGGTCGTCAAGGCGGGCCGCTTCGGGGAGTACGTCACCGACGGCGAGTACAACGCCACCCTGCGCAAGGACGACTCGGTCGAGGAGCTGACCGCCGAGCGTGCGGCCGAGCTGCTGGCCGAGCGCCGCGCCAAGGGCCCGGCCAAGAAGGCCGCCAAGCGGGGCGCGAAGAAGGCCCCCGCCAAGAAGTCGGCGACCAAGAAGACCACGGCCAAGAAGACCACGGCCAAGAAGACGACCGCGAAGAAGACGACCGTCAAGAAGGCCGCCGCCACCAAGACGACGAAGGCTGCCGCCGAGAAGTCCTGACGGGTGCCGCGAGGAGGTGCCGCGCCCCGGTGCGGGAGAAGCCGGTCACGGTGCCGTGCTCCCCCCTAGGATCGCCACCATGAAGCGCTCGGGTCTCCTTCGTCGTGCATCGTCGGTCTCGGCGGTGGTCCTGCTGGCCATGCTGGCCGCCTGTGGTGACAGCGGGTCCGCGGGGGAGGAGTCGGGCTCCTCGCCGTCGGCCTCCGCCTCGGCCTCGGAGTCGCCCTCGGAGCCGCCCTCGGAGTCCGCCTCGAGCGGCGAGGTCGCCGAGCCGGGTGCGAGCGCCGACGCGACCTGCGGCGACGGGGCCTACGAGACCAAGGTGGTCGAGGCCGCGCAGGGCATCCGGCTCACGGTGCCCGCCGACTGGGAGGTGGAGAGCTTCCGCGCCGGCTTCCAGAACCGGCTCTACCCGCCCGACCGCGACGTCGGCGACGGCTACCTCGTCATCTCGCCGTCGGTCCAGGACCTCGACGCCGCAGCCGACGACGTGCTGAAGGCGACCCGCTCCGCGGCGGAGACCACCTCCGAGCAGGACCTCGAACTGCCGGGCTTCGACGGTGCGCGGATGGAGACCTTCGCCTACGACGACGAGACCTTCGCGGTCAGCGTCGTCGCCGTCTACGAGGGGTTCCGCCTCCAGGCCAACATGACCCGGGAGGGCGTGCCCGAGGAGCAGGCCGTCGCGGAGTCGTGCCTCAGCACGATCTCGCGCAGCTCCTAGGGAGCCGGCCTCGGCGTGGCCTCGATCGGGCCGCTGCCCACGATCGACTCCTGCCCGCAGCGCTCGTAGCGGTAGGTGATGACGTGCTGCGCGGGGTCGGCGGGATCGATGCAGGCGAGCAGCGCGGACCCGGGCTGCCAGTAGTCGTCGGCGACCCAGTCGTCGCCGCCGTACCAGGTCCCGTCGTGCTGGTAGGCGTAGTCGAACTTGTAGCCGTCGCCGACGGTGGAGTCGTACTTCTCCTGCGGGTCGATGACGGTCAGCTCGACCTTCTCGGTGAGGGCGCTCTCGTCGCCGCCGCGGGTGAGGACGAACGTCGTGACGGCGAGGAAGCCTCCGACGAGCGCGACCAGGACCACGGCCACGCAGCCGACCGCCTTCACGCCGGGATGCTCCAGGGGCGCACGCGCAGGCTGCGGGTGATGCGGTCGAGGAGCTCGTGGCCGGCCTCGTGGTCGGGGACCAGGATGCGGGTGACGTGCATCAGCTCCCCGTCGGTGGTGACGACGACCCGCTGGTGCACCAGGTTGCCGCGCACCTCGCCCGCCTGGTCGGCGGCGGAGGCGGCGGCGCCCTCGACGAAGAGGGCGAGGTCGGTCTCGGTCGGGGACTCCGCGCCGGGGGCCGGTCCCGGGCGGAGCTGCTTCAGCTCGGCCCGGAGGTGGTCCCGCGCGCCTGCGGCCGTGCCGAGGCGGGTCGAGCGTGCGGCCACCGAGAGCGTGAACAGGTCGGAGCCGTCGCCGGTCCACTGCCACAGGTGGCCGTAGGTGGCGCGGACGTGACGCATGCCGGCCTCGGGCGCGAGCAGCGACACGGGACCGAGGTCGTTGCGGAGCAGCAGCGTGGACACCTCAGCCTCCCCAGCCGCCGTAGTGCGGCAGGTCCGTCGCCGGGTTAACGCGGATCATCTCGTCGCGACCGGCCTCCCGGTGCCAGATGGTGGTCGCGGTCTCCCCCGACGCCCCCCACCCGGCCTCGACCTCGGCGAACTTGAGGTCGAGCTCGTAGTCGTCCTCGGCGTACTTCTCCACCATCGTCTGACGCACCGTCAGCTCTCCGTTCTGCAGGGCCAGGTCCTTGGCGCGGTCGACGTCGCCCTGCGACAGCGCGGTCTTGATCTCGTCAAGCGCCGGGTTCTTGTCGTCGACCTTGAGCTGGACGTCGACGCCGGCGCCCGTGCTGGTGCCCGGGGGAGCCGCGATGCCGAGGGTGCTGTTCGCGGCGGTGCCGTCCATCTTCCCCGAGAGCGTGAACGAGTCGAACTTGCCGTCGTCGTCGATCTTGATCTCCCCGGCCAGCGAGGCGGCCGCGTTGTAGCCGGACTCGCGCTGACCGAGCTCGGCGTCGACCGATGCCTCGACCTTGAGGCCGTACTGGTCCTTGGCCCAGTCGTAGTAGGCCTCGGCCCGACCCTCCACGGCACCTCGCGCCCAGGGCGAGTCGAACTCCATCTCGCCGGACGCGTAGACGCCGGTGCGGAAGCTGTCGATGTCCTGCTCGTTGACGTAGCTGGCGACGTTGCGGGCGATCTCGATGGGGGCGTCGCCGGTGGCGACGTCCCAGACCCCGATGTCGTGGAACGCCTCCTCGCGGAGGTTCTCCAGGAACTCCTGCGCCTCCTGGGGCGTGTCGAACTTCAGCTCGAGGTCGGTGGTGCCGCCGGCCCCGACGTCGGCCTCGGTGCCGCCGACCTCGATCTCGCGGCCGAGCCCGCCCTCGAGGTGCAGCGCCAGGATGGTGGTGCCGTCGGCCATCACCTTGTAGTCGGCCTGGGCCTTGCCCTCGAACTCGAAGCTGCCGAGCTCGGCCTCGAGCTCCAGGTAGGCCGAGATGGTGTGGACGGTGACGTCCTCACCGAGGAGCGCGGCGAGCTCCTCGGGGCTGAGGTCGTCCATGCTGACCGGCCGCTGGTTGATGGCGTCGGAGAGCGAGCCGGTGCCGCCGTCGGTCTTGCCGTCCACGGCGGCCGTCAGGGCCTTGGCGAGGTCCATGTCGGCCTCCTGCGCGGCCTGGAGCGCGGCGTCGATGTCGGCCGAGACCTGGTCCACCAGCACACCGATCGCGTCGCGCTCGGCGGTGTTGGTGTAGGTGCGCGGGTCCTTGACCGCCCCGGTCTTCTTGTCGACCTCGAACCCCTGGCTCGCCGCGCTGCTCAGCGCGTCCTGCAGGCTCTGCTTGGCCTCCTTGATGCGGGTCTGGGCGTCGTCGAGGTTGACGGTCACGTCCGAGACCTCGGCGGCCATGTCCAGCAGCCGCAGGCGGAGCTTCTCGTGGCTGGTGCGGGCGCGTGACGCGGAGCCCGCCACCCAGGTGGTGGGCGGCTCGGACCCGTCCATCTCGTCCTGGAGGTCGACGAGCTTCTTGCGCTTGCGGGACAGGACGTCGGCCACGTCGCCGAGGGTGCCGGGCTGCCACTGCAGGACGGTGTCGATGGAGACCATGACCTCAGTACCCCCCGCCCGTGCGGTGCATCAGGATCCGCTGCTCGACGTCGGCGCGGTAGTCGCTGGCGTCGTAGGCCGCGGCGCTCTCGCGCATCCGCTCGGCCTGGGCCTCGGCGTCGTCGTGCCAGCCCTGGAAGCGCTCCCGCCAGGCGCCCACCAGCTTGCCGGCCGCTGCGGCGCTCTGGCTCCCGGGCAGGGCCGTGGCGACGTCGCCGACGCTGCCGCTGGGGTCGGCCGACTTCGCGCCGGCGGCGGCGGAGCTCATCTCGCTCCCCGCTGACCTGATGTCGGCTGCTACTGCCTCGAAACCACTCATGACGCCTGTGTCCCCCCGGATGGTGTGCTGCCACGACGGTAGGCCAGCCTGGCCGCACCCACCACCGATTCGCTGCACTCTGCCCGGCTCGGGGACCGTCAAACCCCCGGTGCTCTACGTTGGACGCGTGCCGCTGCCAGCGATCATCTTCGGGTCTCTCTTCCTGCTCCTGCTCCTCGCCGCGGTCGCCATCGTGGTCAACGCCGTCCGCCGCAGCAGGAAGGGCCAGGACGCCGTCGCGCAGCGCGGCTGGACCACGCTGCCGGACGCCGCCGACGTGGTGGCGGGCTGGGACGGCTGGCCCTTCCTGCGGGCGCTGGAGCCCGGCACCGCCCGCGACGTCGTGGTCGGTCACCACCAGGGCGTGGAGTTCGCGTGCCTGCGCTGGACGCAGCGGGAGTACTCCGGGTCGGAGGCCTCGCGCGAGGACCACGAGCGCTACAACATCGTCGCGCTGCGCACCGAGCAGACCTACCCGCACCTGTCGGTCGTCCGGGGTGGCAACCGCATCGACCCGACCGACCAGCACCCCGGCGTGACGGCGTTCGAGACCGGCGACGACCGCTTCGACCGGCGCTGGCAGACGCTGGGGGACGCGGAGTTCGGTCGCGACCTGCTGGTCCCGGAGGTCCGCGCCGCGATGGACGAGCGTGACCACGCCTGGGTGTTCCAGCCCGGGTGGGTCGCCCGGGTCGTCCCGTGGAGCTTCTACGCCGGGGAGGACCGCATGCTGGAGGAGATCGACCACCTGGTCGCCCCGCTGCGGCTGGTCCCGAACGACGTCTGGCGACGCCACGGCGGCGCGCCGCGCTTCCTCGGCAGCCTCGGGCACGGGGCCGGTCCGGGCTGACGGTGCCCCCGCCTAGGGTGGGGCCGTGCTGGACTTCCCCGGGGTGTACGCCGAGACCGGGCTCTTCGTCTGCTTCGAGGGCGGTGAGGGCGCCGGCAAGTCGACCCAGTCGCGGCTGCTGCGCCAGCGGCTCGAGGCCGCCGGCCGCACCGTGCTGCTGACCCGCGAGCCGGGCGGCACCCCCGTCGGGGCCGAGGTGCGCCGGATCGTGCTCGACCCGGCGACCGGTGTCCTCGCCGACCGCACCGAGGCCCTGCTCTACGCCGCCGACAAGGCCGAGCACGTCGAGTCCGTCGTCCTCCCCGCCCTGGCGCGCGACGAGGTGGTGGTGACCGACCGCTACGTCGACTCCACGCTCGCCTACCAGGGCGCCGGCCGCTCCCTCGACGCGGTCGAGCTCGAGCAGGTCGCCCGCTGGGCCACCGGCGACCTGCGGCCCCACCTGACCGTGCTGCTCGACCTCGAGCCCAGCCGCGGGCTGGTGCGCTTCGCCGAGCGCGACCGCATCGAGGGCGAGTCGCTGGAGTTCCACGAGCGGGTCCGGGCGGCGTTCGTCGCGCTGGCCGGCGCCGACCCGGAGCACTACCTCGTGCTCGACGCGCGCTCGGGCGTCGAGGAGATCGCCGCGCTGGTGTGGTCCCGCGTCGAGGGGCTGCTGCCGTGAGCGACGTCTGGAGCGGGCTGGTCGGGCAGGCGCCGGTGATCGCGATGCTGCGTCGGGCGGTCGCGGGCGACATGACCCACGCCTGGTTGTTCACCGGCCCGCCGGGGTCGGGCCGGTCCAACGCCGCGCTGGCGTTCGCGGCGGGTCTGCAGTGCGAGCGTGGTGGGTGCGGCGAGTGCCACAGCTGTCACGAGGTGTCGGTGGGGTCGCACCCCGACGTACGCCTCACCCGCACCGAGAAGCTCTCGATCGGGGTCGACGAGGTGCGCGAGCTGGTGCGCACCTCCGCTCTCGCGCCGGCGGGGCGCCGCTGGCAGGTGATGGTGGTCGAGGACGCCGACCGGCTCACCGACCAGGCCGCCAACGCGCTGCTCAAGGCCATCGAGGAGCCGACCGAGCGCACGGTGTGGCTGCTGTGCGCCCCCACCGTCGAGGACGTCCTGCCCACGATCCGCTCGCGCACCCGGCTGGTCGTGCTCGCCACGCCCTCGGCCGACGACGTCACCGACTTCCTGGTGCAGCACGACGGGTTGCCGGTCGAGACCGCGTCGTACGCCGCCCGCGCCTCGCAGGGCCACATCGGCCGTGCCCGGGCGCTGGCCCGCGACGAGGACACCCGGCGTCGTCGCCGCGAGGTGGTCTCGGTGCCCGGTCGGCTGAAGAACCTCGGCGCCTGCATGGCGGCCGCGGCCGACCTCCACGACCTCGCCAAGGAGGAGGCGGACGCGCTGACCAGTGAGCACGACCGGCGCGAGAAGACCGAGCTCGACCGGTCCTACGGCGTGGTGGAGCGGGGACGGCGGCCCAAGGAGTACGCCCCCGCCCTGCGCGACATGGAGAAGGCCCAGAAGACGCGGGCCAAGCGGCGGGTGCTCGACGTCGTCGACCGCGGGCTGATGGACCTCGTCTCGGTCTACCGCGACGTCCTCACCCTCCACCTGGCCACCGGCACCGACCTGGTCAACGAGGAGCTGCGCGGCGAGGTGGTGGCCCTGGCGCGCGCCTCGACGGCCGAGCTGACGCTGCAGCGGATCCAGGCGATCTTCGACGCCCGCGAGCAGATGCTGGAGTTCAACGTGCCGCCGCTGCTGGCGCTGGAGTCGATGACCGTCGCGCTGCAGCACCGCGCCCCGGCCTAGGACTCCTCGACGAGGGGCTGGGCCCCGCCCCTAGGGTGGCGCCATGGCCTTCCCGCCCCCGCCGCAGCAGGTCCCGCCGCCGCCCGGGGGCGGCGCCCCGTCCCGCTCGGGCTGGAGCACGCGCGCGATCGTCCTCACCGTGGTCGTCGCGATGCTCGCGGGCCTCGTGGTGGTCGGCATCGCGGGGTTCGTGACCTACCGCCTCGTCGACGACGGCAGCGGGGCGGAGGCCTCCCCGAGCGTGACGCCTCCGCCCGACCCCGGCTCGACGGCACCCGAGCCCGAGGTGCCCGCCGAGCTCCGGTCGTTCTACGAGCAGGAGCTCGGCTGGACCGACTGCGGCGAGAACCAGTGCGCCCGGCTGACCGTGCCGCTCGACTACGCCGAGCCCGACGGCGAGACGATCGAGATCGCGGTGCTGCGCGTCCGGGCGGGCGAGCCGGACGAGCGGGTGGGTCAGCTCGTGGTCAACCCCGGCGGCCCCGGTGGCTCCGGCGTCGACTACGCCGCCGGAGGCGGGGCCGTCTTCGGTGCGACCCTGGCGCGCTACTACGACATCGTCGGCTTCGACCCGCGCGGAGTCGGTCAGAGCACCGCCCTGGAGTGCGCCACCACCGCCCAGACCGACGAGTTCCTCGCCTCCGACCCCGACCCCGACACCCGGGCCGAGGTGCAGCGCAACGACCGCCTCACCCGGGCCTACGGCGAGGGCTGCCTGGAGCGCAGCGGCGACCTGGCCCGGCACGTGTCGACGGTCGAGGTCGCCCGGGACGTCGACGTGCTGCGCGCCGCGCTGGGGGAGCGGCAGCTCGACTGGTTCGGTGCGTCGTACGGCACCACGATCGGGGCGACGTACGCCGAGCTGTTCCCCGCCAACGTCCGCCGCATGGTGCTCGACGGTGCCGTGGCGCAGAACCTGCCCGAGGACCAGATGGACGTCGACCAGGCCCGCGGCTTCCAGACCGCCCTGGACGCCTACCTCCGCGACTGCCTCGACAAGGGCTGCTTCCTCGGCGAGGACCTCGGCGAGGCGCAACGCCGGCTGAGCGCCTTCCTCGAGGACGTCGACGCCGAGCCGCTGCCCACGGGGGTGGCGGAGCGGCCGCTCACCGAGGGCCTCGCGGTCTACGGCATCTTCCTGCCGCTCTACGTCCAGTCCTACTGGCCGCTGCTCACCGAGGCGCTGCGCCGCGCGATCCAGGACGGCGACGGCTCGCAGCTGCTGACGCTGGCCGACCAGTACACCCAGCGCACCGCCGACGGCTACCAGGGCAACCAGACCGAGGCGTTGTACGCCGTGAACTGCGCCGACTCCTCGGAGTCCGTCCCGCTGGCCGACGTACCGGACCGGTTCGGGGAGTTCGAGGCGGTGGCTCCGGTGTTCGCGCGGATCTTCGCCTACGGGCTCGCGACCTGCGACAGCTGGCCGATCGAGCCCACCGACGAGCGGCCCGAGGTCGACGGGAAGGGGGCGGCCCCGATCCTGGTCGTCGGCACCACCCGCGACCCGGCCACGCCGTACCGCTGGGCCGAGGAGCTGTCGGAGGAGCTGGACTCCGGCGTCCTGCTCAGCCGCGACGGCGACGGCCACACCGCCTTCCAGCAGGGCAACGCCTGCATCGACAAGGCCGTCGAGGCCTACCTCGTCGCCGGGAAGGTGCCCGAGGACGGCCGCTCCTGCTGAGCCCTCGGCCGTGTCGGTCGGACCCGTCGAGAGCCCCGGACCCGGTTTGGCGACCGGCCTGCCCGCGCCCCTATACTCGTCCGGCGTGCCCGGCTGACCGGCCGGGCACTGCGCCGCCTTAGCTCAGTCGGTAGAGCGTCTCACTCGTAATGAGAAGGTCGTCGGTTCGATTCCGACAGGCGGCTCCAACTCTCGTTGTCGGTCCTGCCCGCTCACCTCTGGGTGAGCCGGGACCGGGGAAGAAACGCGGTCGTCAGCCGGCGTACTCGTCGTCGGTGACGTGGTCGAGCCAGGTGACGACCTGGCCCTGCTCGTCAGCCTCCTGGATGGCGACGTGGGCCATGAACCGGTCGGGGGTGGCGCCGTGCCAGTGCTCCTCGCCGGGCTCGATGTAGACCACGTCGCCGGGTCGGATCTCCTGGACGCCGCCGTCGCGGGTGGCGACGAGGCCGATGCCGTCGGTGACGTAGAGGGTCTGGCCTCGGGGGTGGGTGTGCCACGCGGTGCGGGCGCCGGGGGTGAACCGGACGTGGGCGCAGCCGACGGCCGACTGGTCGTCGGGGTTGCGGATGCCGTCGATGAGGACGGCGCCGGTGAACCAGTCCTTCGGGCCGGAGCCGGACTGACCGCTGCTCTGGGTGAACTTCATGGTGGTGCTCCTCTCAGCGTTCGCTGATCTTGATGAGTGCCTTGATGGCCCGGCGCTCGTCCATGGCGGCGTAGGCGTCGGCGATGTGGTCGAGGTCGGTGACGAGGTCGAAGACCTTGCCGGGGTGGATCTCGCCGTCGAGGACGGCCCGCATGAGCTGGGGCTGGTAGTGGCGGGCGGGGGCCGGGCCGCCGCGCATGCCGATGTTGCGGAAGAAGGTGGCCTCGCCGTCGATGGTCACGTCGTGCGGCACTCCGACGCGACCGACGATGGCGCCGGCGGCGGCGATCGCGAAGCAGGTCTCGGTGGAGTCCTTGGTCCCGACGCACTCGAGGACGGCGTCGGCGCCGTTGCCGTCGGTGAGGTCCTTCAGTGCGGCCACGGCCTCGTCCCCGCGGACGGTGATGATCTCGTCGGCGCCCCACTCGCGGGCCAGTGCGTGGCGGTCCTCGTGGGTGCTGCCGAGGACGATGACGCGGGCGGCTCCGAGGAGCTTGGCCGACAGGACCCCGGACAGGCCCACCGCGCCGTCGCCGACGACGGCGACGGTCATGCCCTCGGTCACGCCGGCGCTGACGGCGGCGTGGTAGCCGGTGCTCATGACGTCGGTCAGGGCGAGCAGGTCGGCCATCACGTCGTCGGAGAGGTCGTCGCCAGGGACCTTGACCAGGGTGCCGGCGGCCTGGGGGACGCGGACGTACTCCGCCTGACCGCCGTCGTCCTGCCCGCCCTGGCCGAAGAAGCCGCCGTGGTCGCAGGCGGTGTGGAAACCGGCCCGGCAGTTGCGGCAGGTGCCGTCGCTCCAGGAGAACGGGGCGATGACGAAGTCACCGACCGCCAGGTCCTGGACGGCGTCTCCGACCTCGTCGACGACGCCGATGAACTCGTGACCGACGGTGCCGTGCGCGAGGTCGGAGATTCCCCGGTACCACCACAGGTCGGACCCGCAGACGCAGGCGAGCACCACGCGCACCACGGCGTCGGTCGGGTCCTTCACGACCGGCTTGGGGCGGTCCTCGAGGTCGATCTTGCCGGGGCCGTTGAAGATTGCTGCTCGCATGGTGGTTCCTCCTGAGTGGATGGGTGGCTCGTGTTCGGCGATGCGCCGAGGCGGGGTGGGGTGGTGTGTCAGCGTCCTTGGACCTGCACCCGGACGGTGCCGTCCAGGTCGGCGATGCGCTCGGCGGCGTCGCCCTGCAGCCGGCCGAGCACGACGATGCCCTCGTAGTAGGACTGGTCGCCGTAGTAGAGGACGAGGTCGTTGCCCGGCGCGTAGTAGCCGACGTCACCGACGTCCGGATCGGCCCCGGAGGGCTGGCCGTCGAGGGACAGGGGCGAGGGGAGACGGCCGGTCTTCTCGACGCCGCCGTGGTCGCTCATCTCGATCGTCACCGGCAGCTGCGCGAGCAGGTCGCGGTTGGCGGCGCTGTCGCGCAGGTCGGCGGTGAACTGCTGGTCGCCGATCGTGATCTCGAGCTGCATCTGGTCCTCCTGACCATCGGTGGGTGGGGTGGGGCTGGACGACGTGGTCTGTGTCGGGATCGGGTCCGTCGAGCTCGACCCGGTCGAGGAAGAGCCGGTGGAACCGGGCGGTGACCCGTCAGCACCGCAGGCGCTGAGCATCAGGGCGAGCAGCGGGATCGTCACCGACGCGCGTGAGGCGGGCCGGAAGGACATGGGTCTCACCGTGCTCCCTCGGAGTGACGCGGAGGCACGGGACGGGATGCGGACCGGAGTGCGGCGGCGGAGACGAGGACCATTGCGAGGACCGTCAGCGCCATGGGGACGGCGGTCGCGGCGCCCCCCGCCCCGGCGACGGGAGCGACCAGGCCGGCCGTGGACCACTGCACGAAGCCGAGCAGCGCCGAGCCGGTGCCGGGGTCGTCGGGGACGGCCTCCGAGGCGAGGGCGCCGGCGTTGGGGCCGATCAGGCCCTGGGCGGTCATGAGCACGAAGAAGCCCGGCACAGCGGCCCACAGGGGCATGTCGAACCACACAGCACCGACGAGAAGGAGCAACCCGGCCGCCCCGGTGGCAGCCAGACCGACGGCGACGACGAGCGCCGTACGCACCCGACCTGCGAGCCGGGCCGAGAGCAGCGTCGCGCCGACGAGGCCGACGGCGTTGGCGGCGAAGACGAGGGAGTACTGGACGGGCGTGAGCCCGTTCATGGACTGCAGCACGAAGGCCGACGCGGCGACGTAGGCGAAGATCACGCCCATCGACAGCGACATCACGACGAGGTGTGCCGTGAAGTGCCGGGTCCGCAGGACGCGAGCCCCTGCGTCGCGGAGGTGGTGGAGACCGCCACTGCTGCGGTGCTCGGTTGGGAGGGTCTCCGGCAGCACGAAGCGGACCACGACGATCATGACCGCGCTCCAGGCCACCAGCAGCCAGAAGGACATGCGCCAGCCCGAGTGCTCGAGCAGGGCGGCGCCGAGCAGCGGCCCGAGGACGGGAGCGACTCCGGCGACCCCCTGCACGAGGTTCAGCGAGCGCACCAGCGTGGGGCCGGAGGCGACGTCGACCACGACCGAGCGGGCGATCACCATGGCCCAGCCGCCGGCGAAGCCCTGCACGAACCGAGCCGCCGTCAGCACGGCCACGGTCGGACTCACCGCGCACCCGAGCGAGGCCACCACCATCAGCGCGAGGGCGGTGAACAGGGGGCGGCGGCGACCCAGCTGGTCGGACAGTGGACCGCCCAGGAGCTGCCCCAGGGCCATGCCCACGAAGTACGTCGTCAACGTGAGCTGGAGGGAGGTCGCCGTCGTCCCCAGGTCCTGCAGCACCAGCGGGAAGGCGGGGACGTACATGTCGGTGGCGAGCGGGGCGATCATGGTCAGCGCCGTGACGCTGACCAGGACGCCGACAGGCACGTGTGCCGGACGGTCGCCGGGCGTCGCCGCCCGGGGGCGACCGTCCCCGCGGGCGGGAGCGGTCGGAGAGGCTTCGGGTCGGGGCGTGGTTCTCGTGGTCATCTCGTCGTCCACTACACCCGCTCCGACGCTCGGGTGGGAGTCCCGCTCATGAGGTGTACTGACAGGGCACCCTTCGCCCTCCGCAGGGATCGATACCGCGACCTACGCTCGTCTGGTGGACAACCGTCATGAGGTTCGTGAGTTCCTGACGTCCCGGCGTGCTCGGCTGACGCCGGGCGACGTGGGCCTGCCCGACATTGGGATCCGTCGTGTCGCGGGGTTGCGTCGCAGCGAGGTCGCGACCATCGCCGGGTTGAGCGTGGAGTACTACGCCCGGCTCGAGCGCGGTCACGTCGCGGGTGCCTCGACGTCCGTGCTCGACGCACTGGCACGGGCGCTGCGCCTGGACGACACCGAGCGCGCCCACCTGTTCGACCTGGCCCGAGCCGCCGACGGCATCCCCACCTCGGGGCGGCCGCGGCGGCGCAGCTCCTCCAGGGTCGGGGCTCGACCCAGCCTGACGTGGGCCCTGGACGCGATCACCGACGGCGTCGCCGTCGTCCGTGACCCGTGCCAGAACCTCTTGGCCACCAACGCACTGGGACGAGCCTTCTACACGCCGGTGATCGGTGACGGTGGACGTACGCCGAACCTCGCCCGCTTCCAGTTCCTCGACCCTGCCTCTCGCGACTTCTACCCGGACTGGGACCGGTTCGCGGAGATGTGCGTCGGCATCATGCGCGCCGAGGCCGGTCGTGATCCGCACGACCGGGGTCTGCAGGAGCTCGTCGGCGAGCTGTCGACGCGGAGCGAGATCTTCCGTCGGCTGTGGGCCGACCACAACGTGCGCAACCACGGCGCGGGCACCAAGCGCTTCCACCATCCCGTGGTCGGCGAGCTCACCCTGGTCTACGAGGAGCTCGCGGTCACCGCCGAGCCCGGCCACATCGCCCTGATCTACACCGCCGAGCCGGGGTCACCGTCGGCCGAGCGGCTGCGCCTGCTGGCCTCGTGGACCGCAGAGATCCCCGCGGTGGAGTCCCACGGGCAGGACCTCACGTGACAGCGCCCTGAGACCATGGCGTCCCGACGCCACGATCGCCGCACGTCCGGCCCCCACGGCCTTGTGGCCCGCACCGGCCAGCCGAGGATGACACCTGATCAGGCCGGGACGCTCGCCCTGGCCAGCACGCGGACCGCGCCGGCGGCCTCGTCGGCAACGAGCTCTTCCTCGGTGGCGAAGCCACGCATGTCGGTCGGGAACTGACCCCCGAAACCGCCGGGCGGTCGGTAGGCGTAGCCGTGGACGACGGCGGTGAAGCTGCGCAGCAGCGGGTTGGCCGCCATCACGCCGCCCGTGACGGTGACGGCGGGCCACAGCAGCTGGTCGAACAACCCCCGGGTCACGTCACGGCGCTCGGCGTCGTGGAAGTCGGACAGCTCGTTGGCCAGGACCAGCTCGAAGGCGGCCCCGTGGGCCAGGGCGTAGCGGACGTACGCCGCCGCGAGGGCGGCCAGCGTCTCCACCGCGTGCCCGACCTCGTCGGCGGGAGCGGCAGGCACGGCCTCGGCCGCCGCGCGCATCTGCGCGGACAGGCGGCGGCCTGACACCGTGGCTGCCGCGGACAGCAGCTCGATCCGGCTGGCGAAGTGCCGGTAGGGGGCTGCCGTGCTCACGCCGATGCGTCGCGCGACCTCGGCCACGGACAGTCCCGCCACACCCTTCTCGGCGATCAGCTCCAGTGCGCCGCTCACCAGGGCCTCACGCAGGTCGCCGTGGTGGTAGGTCGTACGTCGCGCCACGTGCTCTCGCTCCTCTTGTGCCCCGACGCTCGGTGTGCGCGGGTGGGCCAGCCTCGCACTTGACTCAATGTTATAGGGCTCTTACATTGGTGTCGAGAAGCCATCACAGTCATTCGAGGAGTCATCCGCATGTCGTCGCCCGTCCCCACCTACGACCTCAACAACGGCGTGCAGATGCCTGCACTCGGCTTCGGTGTCTTCCAGGACGATCCCGACCAGACGCTCGCCGCGGTGGGCGCGGCGCTGGACGTCGGCTACCGGCACGTCGACACCGCCGCCGGCTACGGCAACGAGCGGCAGGTGGGCGAAGCGATCCGCCGGTCGGGCCTGGAGCGGTCCGAGGTGTTCGTCGAGACCAAGGTGTGGGTCAGCGACTACGGCTATGAGGCGACGTTGCACGCGTTCGACAAGAGCGCCCGCAAGCTGGGCATGCAGCAGATCGACCTGCTGATCCTGCACCAGCCCGCACCCCGGGAGTTCGACCGCACGCTGGAGGCCTACCGGGCGCTCGAGCGGCTGCTGGCCGACGGCCGGGTCCGCGCCATCGGTGTCAGCAACTTCATGCCCGACCACCTCGCCCGGCTGCTCGACGAGCGGACGGTCGTGCCGGCGGTCAACCAGGTCGAGGTGCACCCCTACTTCCAGCAGCCCGACGTGCTCGCGGCCAACGCGGCGAACGGGGTCCTGACCCAGGCGTGGTCGCCCATCGGGGGCATCACGTTCTACGCCGGGTTCGGCGACCAGCGCCGGAGCACCCTGTCCGACCCCGTGATCGCCGACATCGCCCGCGAGCACGACAAGACCCCCGCCCAGGTGATGCTGCGCTGGCACCTCGAGCGCGGACGCCAGGTCATCCCCAAGTCCGTCACGCCGTCCCGCATCGCCGAGAACCTCGACGTCGTCGACTTCACCCTCACCGACGCGCAGCTCCAGGCCATCGACGCACTGGACACCGGCGTACGAGGCGGACCGGACCCGGCCGAGATCACCAGCCAGAGCTTCGGCGGCATCACCATCCCCGAGGCCTGAACCCACCCGACCCCCACACGAGAGGAACCACCATGTCGACCCCGACCACACTGACGATCCCCACCGTCACCCTGAACAACGGCATCGAGATGCCGACCCTCGGGTTCGGCGTCTACGCCGTGTCCCCCGAGGAGACCGAGCGCGTCGTCACCGACGCCCTCGCTGCCGGCTACCGCCACCTCGACACCGCATCTGCCTACGAGAACGAGGCCGCTGTCGGCCGCGCCATCGCTGCCAGCGGGATCCCCCGCGACGAGCTGTTCGTCACCACCAAGCTGTGGATCTCCGACGCCGGCGAGGAGCCCGCGCGACGCGCTTTCGGCCGGTCGCTCGAGCGGCTGGGACTGGACCGCCTCGACCTCTACCTGATCCACCAGCCGTACGGCGACTACTACGGCTCGTGGCGTGCCATGGAAAAGCTGTACGCCGAGGGCGCGACCCGTGCCATCGGGGTCTCGAACTTCCACCCCGACCGGCTCGTCGACCTCGACGACCAGAACGAGATCACCCCCGCGGTCGACCAGGTCGAGACCCACCCGTTCTTCCAGCGCACCGTCGACCACCAGGTGATGGCCGAGCGCGGCGTGCAGCACGAGTCCTGGGGGCCCCTCGGCCAGGGTCGGAGCGACCTGTTCACCGACCCCGTGCTGACCGGGATCGCCGCCTCGCACGAGAAGACCGTCGCGCAGGTCGTCCTGCGCTGGCTGCTCCAGCGCGACATTGTCGTGATCCCCAAGTCGGCTCGTCCCGAGCGCATGCGCGAGAACCTCGACGTCTTCGACTTCGCGCTGACCGACGAGGAGATGGCACGCATCACCACGCTGGACACCGGCGCCAGCACGGCGTTCGACCACCGTGACCCGGCCGGTGTCGCCTTTCTGGGCAACGTCCGCTTCGACACCTGAGAGGCGCCGGCGCAGTCAGGTCAGGTCAGGGTCGGCGGAGTGATCGGAGCGCGTTGAGCCGAGGTCGTCGACGCTGAGCGCGGAGGACGGTTCACCCCGCCGGGTCTGGCGCGGTGGCGGCCGGGGTGTTGTCATCGCCGGGTGATCCACGAGCTGGCTGAGGTCTATCGGCAGTACCTGGATGAGGTTGCCTGGATCACGCGTTCGGGCGCGTGGGGGACTTACGCCGACCTCTTCGGCGAGGACGCGGTCTTCCACCGTTCCGGGTTCCGCGATGTTCGCGGGCGGGAGTCGATCAGGGCGATGATCCTGACGGAGACGACCACGCTGCCGGGGTCGTTGATCGAGCGCACCGACGTGCTGTGGCACGCGCTCGACCTGCGTCGCGGGCTGGTGGTGCAGGAGATGCGGCACGTCGCCAGAGATCCTGGGGACGGCTCTCATCACCAGGCCCTGGCCACGAGCGTGCTGCGCCTCGGCGCCGACGGACTGTGGGCGCGGCTTGACGTCGTGCACAGCCCTGAGGCGTACCGCTCGATGTACCGGAAGTGGGCGCTCGCTGCTCACCGGAGCGGCCGAGACGACGAGGCGCACCGGGTGAGGGAGCTGCTCGAGGTCGCCCACCCCGTCGTCTGAATCCCGACCCGCGATCCACCTGCGGTCAGCCCGAGACCGTGCCGTCGACTCCCGACGAACGCCAACAAAGTCCCGACAAACGATGCGTACACGTGGGTTCGGGTGCGTAACGGTGCGTAGGGATCTGCTGGGAAAACGCAGGTCAGCTGCCCTTCACGACGCGCTCCACGCGTGGACGAGGTGTCGTCACTCGGGATGAGAAGGTCGTCGGTTCGATTCCGACAGGCGGCTCCACGTCAGCTCGCTGACCTGCAGGTCCTCTCCAGGTAGTTGCGCCGTCTCCGAAGCACCTGACCTGCTGGGCGGAACCTGACGGTGCGGCAGTCGCTCTGCCAGGCCCGGTCGCTGCTAGGCCTGCGAGGATCCGCCCATGGGAGAACAGGCGGACCGGTTGGCGAGGGGCGATTGGTACCTCGACGATGCGGAGCTGCAGCGGCGGCGTCGCGACTGCTGGATCGAGCTCGACTGCTTCAACACTGCTCCCGCCGAGGACGACGCCACCCGCGCCCGGGTGCTGTCCGGGCTCCTGCGTTTCGTCGGTGAGGGAGCCTCGGTGGTGCCCCGGTTCCAGTGCAGCTACGGGAGCAACATCTCGATCGGCCGGCACGCCTTCGTGAACGGCAACTCGTTCTTCATGGACGACGCGCCCATCACCGTTGCCGACCACGCGAGGATCGGACCGGGGGTGCAGCTCATGACGGCACTCCACCCGGTCGACGAGCACCAACGCCGTCGAGAGGGGTGGGAACGAGCGGCGCCGATCACGATCGGAGCCAACGTGTGGCTCGGCGCGGCGGTGACGGTCTGCCCCGGGGTCACCATCGGCCGCAACTCCGTCGTCGGCGCTGGCAGCGTCGTCCTGAACGACATTCCCGATCACGCAGTCGCGGTCGGGTCACCTGCGAAGGTCATCCGCGCGACCCCTCCCGACGACGGCTGTCGTTGACGAGCCGGGCCACCGCACCGCACCGTGCCTGCTCCCAGCCATGAGGGAGCGCCGTCTCGGCGAAGCGACGACAGCAGTGGCCGACCGGCTGTTCGGGCCCGTCCTCGCACACACGGTCGGCGACACCGCCACGACGACGTGCGTGACGGCCGCCGCGTCACGGCGCGATGGTGCCGCGGAGCAGGCGGCAGGTCTCGGCGTACGTCTCCAGCAGGTCGGTCGTGCGACTGGTCTCGCGCGAGTCGGCCCACCGGTCGAGGGCCACGCGCACCGCGACGCCGGCTGCCTCGACCGCGACCCGTGGCGCCAGGTCGTCCTCGGCGCCGACGAGGTCGCGGAGCCGGGCGACGAGGGCGTCGGTGCGCTCCTCGTCGTAGCCGACCGCGGCCAGGCGCAGGGCCGGCTCGTGCTGCATCAGACGGCGTACGCGCAGCAGCAACCGACCCGACTCGCTGCGCCCGTTGTCGAAGTCCCGCATGACCGCGCGCCACACCTCCTCGAGCTGGTCGAGCAGAGGACGCGACGGGACCAGCTGCTGGAGGAGCGCCTCGACCCGCTCGTCGAGGTCGACGTGCGGCACCAGAGCAGCGCGCTCCTTGCTCGGGAAGTAGCGGAAGAACGTCCTCGGCGAGATCCCCGCCGCGCGCGCGATGTCGTCGACGGTCGTGCCATCGACGCCCCGGCTCTCGAACAGCTCCAGCGCGGCGTCGCCGATCTCGCGCTCGGTCTGCCGGCGTCGGCGCTCGCGGAGGGCGGTCTCGGACACGGGTCGATCCTACGTGGAACAAAGTCTCGTTGAGCCATGTTGGCACTGACTGCCAGACCGGCACGTGCCGCCATCTCGACCCAGGAGCCCCACCGTGACCACCACCCTCGACGCCGGCCGCACGAAGCGTCTCGTCGCCCTCCTCGTCGGCTCGGCCTTCGTCGTGATCCTCAACGAGACCATCATGAGCGTGGCCCTGCCCGAGCTGATGCGCGAGTTCGACGTGGAGGCGACCACGGCGCAGTGGCTGACCACGGCGTTCCTGCTGACGATGGCGATCGTCATCCCGGTCACCGGGTTCCTGCTGACCCGCTTCCCCCTGCGCACGGTGTTCGTGGCGGCGATGGGCTCCTTCAGTGCCGGCACCCTGGTGGCGGCGCTCGCCCCGACGTTCCCACTGCTCGTCACGGGCCGGGTGGTGCAGGCGGTCGGTACGGCGCTGATGATGCCGCTGCTGATCACCACGATCCTCAACGTCGTCGAACCGGAGCGCCGCGGCCGGATGATGGGCACGATCTCGATCGTCATCTCGGTGGCCCCCGCGATCGGGCCGACGGTGTCGGGCCTGGTGCTCGACTCCCTGTCGTGGCGCTGGATGTTCTGGCTGGTGCTGCCCATCGCCCTGGTCGCGCTGGGACTCGGTGCGAGCTGGGTGCGCAACGTGACCGAGCCGCGCCGCGTGCCGGTCGACGTCGTCTCGGTCGTCCTGTCGGCCCTCGCGTTCGGTGGCCTCATCTACGGCTTGAGCAGCATCGGCGAGAGCGCCGCCGGTGAGGTGCCGCTCGCCCCGTGGATCCCGCTGGCTCTCGGCGCCGCGGCCCTCGTCGCCTTCGTCGTCCGTCAGCTGACGCTGGAGGACCGGGCACTGCTCGACCTGCGCGCCTTCGCCGTCCCGTCGTTCTCCATCGCCGTGGCGCTGGTCGCGGTCAGCATGATGGCGTTGTTCGGCACCCTGATCCTCTTGCCGCTGTTCCTCCAGAACGTGCTCGGCCTCACCACGCTGCAGACCGGTCTCGTACTGCTGCCCGGCGGACTCGCCATGGGCCTCCTGGCACCTGTCGTCGGACGCGTCTTCGACCGCGTCGGCCCCCGGCCGCTCGTCGCCCCCGGCGCCGCTGTCACCAGCGCAGCCCTGTGGGGCATGACGACCCTGGACGCCGCGTCGGGCCGTCCGGCGGTCATCGGGCTGCACGTGCTGATGAGCGTCGGCCTGGCACTGATGTTCACGCCGCTGCTGACCTCGGCGCTGGGCTCGCTCCCGCAGCAGCTCTACTCGCACGGCAGCGCGATCGTCTCGACGCTCCAGCAGGTCGCCGGTGCCGCCGGCACCGCCCTCTTCATCACGGTGATGACCCGTGGCATCGCTGCCGGCACCGAGGCCGGCACGTCGGTGGTCGACGCGACCGCCGACGGCATCCACACCGCACTGACGTACGGCGGAGCCATCTCGGCCGTGGCGGTCCTCGTCGCCCTCCTCGTACGACGCCCGTCGGAGTCGCAGTCCCAGGCAGCGGCGCCCGAGCCCGAGACGGAGCCCGAGTCCGAGCCCGAGTCGGGCAGGGCCGCGGTCGGCGCCCCTCGCTGACGGGTCCGCCGGCAGTCAGCCGGCGCCTGCCGCGGGAAGCCCGCACGGGGACCGGGTGTTGGCCCCACGTGGAGGTCTCGCTGCTCGACCGGTCGAGGACGCGTGTGCACGTCACGGACGCCGCGGCGTTGCGCGGGTCGGTGGATCGGGCGGTGCACGCGGAACGGGTCGGCTACACCAGGTTCTGGGTGGCCGAGCACCACGCCGTGCCGGGCATCGCGTCCGGGTCGCCGGCGGTCCTCCTCGCCGCCGTCGGCGCGCGGACCTCGCGGATCCGGATCGGTGCGGGCGGCGTCATGCTCCCGCTCCACCAGCCGCTCGTCGTCGCCGAGCAGTTCCTCGCCCTCGAGGCCCTCCACCCGGGTCGGGTGGACCTCGGTCTCGGGCGATCGGTCGGGTTCACCGAGCCCGTCCGCCGTGCCCTGCGCCGCGACCTCGATGCCGTCGAGACCTTCGCCGACGACCTGGTCGAGCTGCGCGACCACCTCGGCGGCAGGGCCGAGGTGACGGCCCGCCCCGCCTCGGAGCGGATGGTCCCGATGCACGTCCTCGCCACCCGTCGCGGTGTCGGGCTCGCGGCAGAGCTCGGCCTCCCCGTGGTGGTCGGCGGGCCGCTGCTCGGCACCGACGAGCTCAGCCGGGCGCTCGACCGGTACCGCCGCGACTTCCAGCCGTACGACGCCAGCTCGCCGCACGTGACGATCTCGCTGGACGTCCTGGTGGCCGACGACGACGAGTCGGCTCGTCGGCTGGCGCTGCCCGAGGCGTGGGCGATGGCACGGTCACGGCAGACGGGTGAGTTCCCCCCGCTCGAGCCCGTCGAGGAGATCGAGGCCGCCCCGCGATCGGCGCAGGTGGATCGACGGGTCGAGAGCTGGCTGGGCTCGGCCGTCACGGGAGCTCCCGCCACCGTGCGGCGTCGCCTCGAGCAGCTGGTCGCCTCGACGGGGGCGGACGAGGTGATGTCGAGTGCCTCCACGTACGACCGCGAGGCGCTGTTCGCCTCCGACGCGATGCTGCTCGACCTCGTCGCCGAGCCCCCGGACCAGACGGTCGTGCCTCGGCCCACGCCCCAGGATCGTGCTACGAGCCTCCCGTGACGTCGAGCTCCTCGACTGCCTCGTCGAAGGCGCGGTCGGCCGCCTGCCACGGGTCCGACGGGCCGTTCTGCTGGGCCAGCCCGAGCAGGTGCGGGGTCAGGTCGGCACTGAACCCCTCGCTGGCCTCGCGCGGCAGCAGTGACGGCAGGTTGTCGATGGCGATGACCTCCAGCGGTGGGGTCCCGTGCGCGGGACTGCCGCCGTGCAGTCGCCTGACCGGGTCGTCCCAGGTGGTGATCTCGGTGTTCACCGGGAGCATGTTGGTGGGCCCGGTGACGTCGCAGGTCACGTCCGCGAGGACCCGGAGCCGGCGCTCGTGGTCGAGGTCTGCCTGTTCCAGGAACGGCGTCGTGGGGGTGCGCGTCACCACGCAGTTCACCAGCAGGTCGTGGCCGAGGAGCGCCTGCTTGTGCAGGTCCCGGGTCTCGCGCAGGTCCCACCGGGTGACCGGCACACCGGCCGTCACGAGCGCACCGTGGGCACCACGACCGGAGCGCCCGCGGCCCCCGGTCACGAGCGCGAGCAGGAGCTCGGCGCCCGACCTCCCCGCGTGCTCCAGCTGCGCGTCGAGCTCGCGCTTGGGCATCGGACCGAGCGGCGCGACCAGCGCGCCGGTCAGCTGCAGGACGCCGAGTGCGGCACCGACGTAGCCGGCCCAGTACCCGAACGCGACGACCCGCCTGCCGTCCGTGTCCGTGAGGTACTCGATGTCGAGCAGCCGTCCACCGCCGCGGCGGAACCGCTCCAGGGTGCGCTGGGCGTCCTGCTGACCCTTGAACGCGTGCGCGAAGTAGATGTGCCGGTGGTGCAGCGAGGCCGGCTCGTCGGGAAGCTCCTTGATCCCGAGCACGTAGGCGTCGTGCGGCGCGTCGGTCCACGTGCCCTCGCCCGCCACGGCCGCCCCGGCCGCGGCGTACTCGTCGATGGCGAAGATCCGCTGGGGCGACTCCTCGACCGTCACCTCGAACCCGGCGTCCAGCAGGAGCGGGACATCGGCGGGTACGACGGGCGCACGCCGCTCGGTGCCGCGAGACTCGGAACGGATCCACACATGGACGGGTCGCATGAGGTCAGGATGTCAGCGCCGCCCGCGGCCGCCCGCGGCCGCCCGCGACACCCTGCCTTCGCGGGCGGGGAACCACGTGGGCTTCGATGTCCGGCGGCGGGACGGGTACGGCCCGAGCGGTCAGGCTCTGCGGACGTCGGGCTGGGTCGAGCCACCGAGGCGCGAGGGGACGTGGCGACGCAGGAACCTGAGCTGGTCCGAGATGACCCGCTCGAAGTTCTCACCGCCGTAGATGTCGAAGTGCCCGGCCTGGTAGCGGTGGACCTCGCCCTGGGGCGCCTTGGCGGTGTGCCGCAGCGTCGTGGCCGCTGGGGCGACGGTGTCGTGGTCGCACACGCAGAACATGGCGGGCTTGGTGAGGTCCCTGGTTCGGCGGCCGGGCCGGGCGAGGGGGATGGCGAGGCCGATGCGGGCCGGGACCTGGGACCGGTACTCGGCCTCGGTGAGGCCGGACGCCTCGTCGCGCCCCGTCGAGCCGAGCAGCACGAGCACGACCTGGTCGCGTCGACCTCGGGCAGGGAACGCGCGAACGCCACCGCGGCCCGCCAGCTGCCGCCGGGCCGGCCTCACGCCCAACACTCTGTACTGGCACTTCAGCGACAAGGACGAGCTGTTTGTCGCCCCGTCGGCGACGTCTTCTTGGAGCTGGTCCTCGAGCAGCACTCGACCGTGGCCGACCAACCGTTGGCCCGGCAGCTCGTGTGGCTCGTCGACAGGCTGCGGCCGGTGCGTCACCCGATCGCCGCCGTGCACGACCGCGTGGCTCGCTCACCCGGCATCGCGCGGTGGCACGCCGGCTTCCACGCTCAGGTGGAGGCCCTCTTCGAGCAGCAGCTGGCTCTCGCGGTCCCGGGCGCGCGACGCGACGCCGAGGTCGCGGTCGTCACGTTCGCCATCGAGGGAGCCGTGACCCACGACCTCGAGGGCCGTGAGACCGCAGCGCTGTGCCACTTGCTCGCGGACAGGCTGACCGTGCTCTGAGGCAGACCGTCCGGGGGCGTGTCCCCGAGCACGGACATCCGACGTGTCGAGCAGTCATCGGGTCGTGGGCCCGCGCAGGCCCTGGCCCTCAGCCCTCGGTCGGGGTGAGCCGGAGGAGCCGCCCGGAGCCGGCGTCCTCCAGCAGCCAGACCGACCCGTCCGGGCCCTGCTCGACGGCTCGGACGCGCTGGCCCATGCCCCACGCCTCGATCTCGCCGGCGCGTCGGCCCGCGAGGTCGACGCGGACGAGGGCCTCGCCTGACAGGGCGCCGAGGAACGCGTCGCCGCGCCAGTCGGGGAACTGCTCGCCGTCGTAGATCATCAGGCTGCCGGGGGAGATGCTCGGGTCCCACCAGGCGACGGGGGCGGCGAAGCCGTCGCCGTCGGCGTGGTCCGGGATGTCGCTGCCGTCGTAGTTGCTGCCGTCGGAGGCCTCGGGCCAGCCGTAGTTGCGGCCCTCCTCGATGCGGTTGAGCTCGTCACCGCCGCGGGGTCCCATCTCCGAGGACCACAGCGTCCCGTCGGGGGCGAACTCCAGGCCGAGGGGGTTGCGGTGTCCCCAGCTCCAGATCTCGGCCGAGAGGCCGCCCTGGTCGGCGAGCGGGTTGCCCGGGGCGGGCTCGCCGTCGAGGGTCAGCCTCACGATGCTGCCGAGGTTGTTGCTGGTGTCCTGGGCCGGGTCGAACTGCTGTCGGTCGCCCGAGCTGACGAAGAGGTGACGGCCGTCGGGGGCGACCGCGATCCGGTGCGAGAAGTGGCCGTCGCCGTCGATCGTGGGGGACTGCCGCCAGATCACCTCGAGGCCGTCCAGCCGCGGCTCGCCGTCGGTGACGAGACGGGCGCGGCCCACCACGGCCCCCGAGGTCCCGCCGTCGCCGGCCTCGACCCAGCTGAGGTAGACGGTGCCGTCCTCGGCGTACGACGGGCCCGTGACGACGTCGCCGAGCCCGCCCTGCCCGGCGTCGACCACCTCGGGCACGCCGTCGACCTCGACCCGCTCGCCGGAGTCCTGGTCGCGCAGGTGCAGCACGCCGTCGCGCTCGGTGACGAGCAGGTCGCCCGAGCCGGGGAGGAAGGTCATCGCCCACGGCTGGTCGAACCGGTCGACCTCCTCGACCTCGAACGGCCGGTCCTCCCCGGACGTGGACGCGTCGGTCTGGGCGCCGGCCGCAGTGCGACCGCCGTCGAGGGGGTCACCCGATCCCGATCCCGAGCCCGAGGAGCAGCCGGCGACGAGGGCGGCGCTCGCGGCCAGGCCGGCGAGCAGGGCGGGCCGGGTACGGCGACGTCGGGTCACGCTCCGATCGTCCCCCGGCGGGCCAAGGGAGGGACCGAGGGTTCCTAGACTGCCGGCGTGACGGTGGCCGGGGACGAGGGAGCGCGCACGGCGTTCCGTCGTGGCCTCCGGCTGGGGGTCCCGTTCGCGGTGGTCGGCTTCCTGCTCAGCCTGTCCTTCGGCGTCCTGGCCCGGCAGGCCGGCTTCAGCGTCGGGCAGGCCGTCGTCACCTCGGTGATCGTCTTCGCCGGGTCGGCCCAGTTCGCGATGCTCTCGGTGATCACCGTCGGTGGGGGGATCCCGGCCGCGCTGACCGCGGCGAGCCTGATGAACACCCGCTTCCTGGCGATGGGCGTCGCGCTGGCGCCGTCGTTGCCGGGCGGCCCGTGGAAGCGGGCGGCGCAGGGCCAGACCGTCGTCGACTCCTCGTGGGCGCTGGCCAACCGCGGCGACGGCACCTTCGACCGGTGGCTGCTCTTCGGCACGACGGTCCCGCAGTACCTCACCTGGACGCTCGGGTCGGTCGTGGGCGCGACCTTCGGCAGCGCCCTGGGTGACACCCACCGGTTCGGGCTCGACGCGATCTACCCGGTGTTCTTCCTCTCGCTGCTGATCACCGAGCTCCGGGACCCGACGTCGCGCCGGGCGGCGGCGGGCGGCGGCCTGCTCGCCCTCGCGCTGGTGCCGATCAGTCCTCCGGGCATCCCCATCCTGGCCGCCAGCACCGTGGCGCTCATCGGCCTGATGAGGCGGCCGGCGTGACGCTGACCTACACCCAGGTCTGGGTCCTCATCCTCGGCTGCGCGGCGCTCACCGCGCTCATCAAGGCCTTCGGCCCGGTGCTCCTCGGCGGCCGGGAGCTGCCGACGTGGTTCACCCGCGTGATCGTGCTGATGGCGCCGACGCTGCTGTGCGCCCTGGTCGTCACCTCGGTGCTCGCCAGCGGGCGCTCCTGGTCGGTGGGTGCCCACACCGTCGGCGTCGCCGTGGCCGGCGTGATGCTCTGGCGGCGATGGCCGCTGGTGCTGTGCGTCGTCGTGGCGGTGGTCGTCACCGCCGGGCTGCGGGCGATCTGAGGCAGGGGACCGGTCAGGTCCCGTCCTCGGTCAGGGCCGCGGCCGGCAGCCAGTCGGCACCGAGGAGCCGGGCGAGGTCGGTGAGGCCGCTCGTGTCGCTGCCGACCGTGTCGGAGGCGGCGGCGATCCGCTCGACCATCACCTTGCCGACCTCCTCCTCGACGGTGCCCTCGGCGTACGCGACGTGCCAGGGCGAGACCTGGTGGTCGCGGTGGGTGCGGCCGGTCACCTGCCTCCCGGCGATCCCCGAGAAGCGCGCCTGGTGGAAGACGCCGACGCGCGGCTCGGGGCTGGCCCGGTGGCCGTCGGGGAGGGTCTCGCCCGCGTGCAGGCTGATCGAGGCGACCGTCGTGAACACGCACACCTTCGCCTGGCCGGTCTGGAACCGGAGCCGCTCGGCCTCGGGGTCGAACCGGTCGCGGCCGTAGATCGTGGCGACGTCGATGCCGGAGTCGCGCAGCCGGTCGGCGATCGGGTCGGCCGCGGTGGCGACGAACTCCACCGAGCACGCCACCTGTCGCTCGGCCTGGACCTGCTGGGCGATCCAGGCGACCGTCGAGTCCACCCGGATCAGCCCGGCCTTCTGCCGGAAGCGCAGCAGCGCGGAGCGGCCCTTCGCGACGCTGCGACCGCGTCGCGCGATCTCCATCTCGCGGCAGAACTCGCCCCACTCGGCGTCGTACGCCGCCCGTTCCGTCGGCGTCAGCGCCACCGGCATGCCGGAGATCGGCACCGGTCCCCACGGCGCGGCGCGGTGCAGCATCGCCGGGGGCCGCTCGTCGGCGAGCCACCCGCGCACCAGCTTCAGGTCGGCCGCGCGCCGCCCCGCGTCGGTGGTCCAGGTCGCGCCGTGACGCCCCTGCTCCACGCCGACGCCGTGGCGCTCGAGCGCGGTGGCGAACGCGTCGGCCGGTCGGGCCGCCGACGTCCACCCCCGCATCGGCTCGTCGTGGACCTGCGCGTACGCCGGGGCGAGGTAGGGCAGCTCCAGCGGCGTGTGCCCGGGCGTCGCGGTGGTCGCGATGACGAACGGTGCCGTGTCGTGCGACCGCCCGTGCCCCGAGATCCGCACCCAGTGCTTCCACCGCTTCGTCGTCGTGCGCCGCAGCGCGTGCGCCTCGTCGGCGATGATCACGTCCCAGTCGTGGCCCGCGACCTTCTCCAGCCGGTCCCACGTGATCACGACCCACTCCAGGCCCCCGTCGCCCAGCGCGTCGATGGTGCGGCACCAGTGGCCGATGGTGATCGCGGCGGGCCGGTCCGCCACGACGAGCACCCGTCGTGCGCCCCGGAGGTCGCCGACCGCCGTCGCCCCGAGGACCGCGGAGATCGTCTTGCCCACGCCCGGCTCGTCGGCCAGCAGGAACTGACGTCCGCCCGCCGCGGCGCGCGCCGCGATCGCGTCGGCCGCCTCGTACTGGTGCTGCCGCGGCTCGAGCACCCCGGTCGGCTCCGGGGCGTGAGCCGGGCCGTCGGGGTCGAGCGTGTTCTCCAGGAACCGCCCCAGCGTGTGCGGCCCCGGCGCGTACGGCGCGAGGTGCGTCGGCAGCGCGCGGCCGACGTACAGGTGGGTCCTGACCGCCGGGTGCCAGGCCGCGCCCTCGACCTGGGTCCCGTAGGGGACGTCGAGCACCCACACCCGCTCGCCCGGCCCGGCGACCGGGAGCGGTCGCGTGCTCGCCCCGCTCCGCCGCTGCGACGTCGGACGTCGTCGAGCACCGGCGGTACGGCGACTGGGCACCCCCGGACGGTATCGGCCCGCCTGGCCCACGACGGTCGGCTCGCCCACGCGGCGGCGCGGGTCGCGTCGGCCCGGCAGGGCGTCCGGTCCGCGGCGGCGCGGACCGCTCAGGTCCCGGGGGCGCGGATCCGGCGTGCCGCCAGGGCCACGGCGCCGAGGGCGGCGGCGGTCGCCCACAGGACGGCCCCGGCGCCGGCGCTCGCGGCGAAGGCGCCCGCCGCGGTCGGCACGACGACCTGGCCCAGCCGGTTGCCGGTGAGCCGCAGCGACATCGCCCGTCCCCGCAGCCCGGGTGGGGTGGCGTCGGCCAGCCAGGACATGGTCATGGGTTGACCCACGCCCAGCCCGAAGCCCATGACGGCCACGACGACGAACAGCGACCAGGTGGGCAGGGGGGCCGGCAGCAGGGCCATGCCGACAGCGGCCCCGGCCACGCTCCCGACCAGCAGCCGACCCCGGCCCAGGAGCGCCGCGAGCTGCCCGAGGAACAGCCTCGAGGCCATCGAGAACACGGCCCGCACCGACAGCAGGGCCCCGATCGTGGCGGCCGAGACGTCGCGCTCGGCTCCGAGGGCCGGCAGGTAGACCAGCGAGATGTCGACCGCCGCCAGGACCACCGAGCTCACCGTGAGCGCGCGCACCAGGCCCGGTCGCCGGAGCAGGGTGCGCACCGACCCCTGGTCGCCGGTCCGGCCACGCGAGCCCGTCGTCCGCGGTAGGGCGAGCGTGACGAGGAGCAGCGCCGCCGCCACGGCGCCGGAGGCGAGGAAGATCGCGTCGGTGTCGGGGATCGCCGAGCGTCCCCCGAACAGGGCGATGAAGCCCGGCCCCGCGGCCTGTCCCGCCGAGGCCGCGAACGTGTAGTGGCCGAACGCGGTGTCGTAGCGCGAGCTGTCGGAGACGTTGGCGACGTAGGCCTGCTGCCCCACCACCGAGCACAGGTGCCCCACGCCGAGGGTGACCGTGGCGAGCAGCAGGCCGGGGATGGTGCTGCCCAGGAGGGCGAAGCAGGCGGTGCTGCCGAGGAGGACGACGCCGCCGGTGATCATCAGCGACTTCTCGCCGAGCCGGTCGGTCAGGGTGCCGATGCCCACGGCGAGGAGCAGCGGGACCACGGCGAAGCTGGCGCCGATCGCACCCAGGAGCTGCGCGGGTGCGTCCAGCTCGATGGCGCGGTAGATCGCGGTCGGGCGCAGGATGAAGGTGACGACCTGGACCAGCAGGGTGGAGCCGTAGAGGCTGGCCAGGCCGAGGGGTGGTCGCCTCACGGCGCGTTGGAACGGGACGGGGCCGTCCCCGCACCCGGCTCCCCGAGGGCCCGGACAGCGACGTCGCGGGCGCCGAGGACGTGGCGGGAGGCGAGGTCGGCGGCCGCCACGTCGTCGCCGGCGATGATCGCCGCGCAGATGTCGTGGTGCTCGCCCAGCGCGGCGGTACGCCGCTCCTCGCTGGCGTTGGTGGCGAGCTTGTAGCGCCGCATCTGGTCCGAGACCTGCCGGTGGAGGTGCTGGGCCCAGGCGTTGCCGGCGATCTCCCCGATGCGGTCGTGGATCGCCGTGCCCGCGACCATGGCGTCGTCGCGGAAGTGCACCAGTGCCTCGTTGCGCGCGAGCAGCCCGCGCAGCGCGTCGTGGTCGGCCCCGGTCGCCCTCCGCGCCGCCGTGCCCGCCATCAGGCCCTCGAGCGCGGCGCGGACGTCGTAGAGCTCGACGACGTCGCGGGCGTCGAGGAGCGGGACGAGGACCGCCCCCGTCGGCTGCTGCTCGAGCAGGTTCTCGGCGATGAGCCGGCGCACGGCCTCGCGCAGCGGCGTACGGCTGACCCCGAGCTCGGTGGTGAGCGCCGGCTCGTGGAGCCGCGCGCCGGGCTCCAGCTCGAGGTCGAGGATCCGCCGCTTGAGCTCGACGTAGACGACGTGGGCGCCCGACGCGCGCGCTCCGCCCGGCCGCCGCACCTGGGTCATGTCGGGCAGACTACGGGATCGTGGACATCCGTACTTGTATACGAAACGTCGGTCAGGCCGTGGCGCCCCGGTCCGAGGGCTCCCCGGTCGGCGTCGTGCCCGTCCCCGGGTGAGCCCCACGGAGGTCCTGCTCCTCGTCGCGGCCGGGGTGGGTGCCGGGCTCACCGGGTCCGTCGCCGGACTCGCGTCGCTGATCAGCTATCCCGCGCTGCTCGCGGCCGGCCTGCCGCCCCTGGTCGCCAACGTGAGCAACACCGTGGCGCTGACGGGCAACGCGCTCGGCACGACCGTCGGCTCCCGCCGCGAGCTGGTGGGCCAGTGGCCGCGCCTGCGGCTGCTGATGCTGCTCTGCGCCACGGGCGGCGGCCTCGGCGCGGCCCTGCTCCTGCTGACCGACCCCGCGGTGTTCGAGGCCGTCGTGCCGTGGCTGGTCGCGCTCGGGTCGGCCCTGCTGCTCCTCCGTGACCGGCTGCGGCGGTGGTCGGAGACCCGCCGCGCGACCGCGGGCCCGCCCCGTGCCTGGCGCGGTCACCTCGTGGTCGGCGCAATCGGCGTGTACGGCGGCTACTTCGGCGCCGCCGCCGGGGTGATCATGCTTGCCGTCCTGGCGTTGCGGACCACCGAGCCGATGGCGGTCACCAACGCGGTCAAGAACGTCGCGACCAGCACCGCCAACCTGGTGGCGGCGATCGCCTACGTCGTGCTCGCCCCGGTCGACTGGGCGGCGGTCGTGCCCCTGGCCGGTGGCGCCGTCCTCGGCGGGTGGCTGGGGCCGCAGGTGGTGAGGCTGCTGCCCGAGCGGCCGCTGCGCTGGGGCATCGCCCTCGCCGGGTTCGGGCTCGCGATCCGGCTCCAGCTCGGCTGACGCCGGTCCCGGGGGCGACGTGTCGGTCCCTGCTCAGGCGCCCTCGTCCACCGCGAACCGACGGCGGTAGGACGTCGGTGTCGTGCCGTAGGCGTCGGCGAAGCGCTGCCGGAACGTGACGGCGCTGCCGAAGCCGGTGCGTGCGGCGATCGTGCCCACCGGCAGGGTCGAGCGCTCCAGGAGCCGGCGGGACTCGTCGAGGCGCCGGCTCGTCAGCCACTGCGCGGGGCTGGCCCCCGTCGCCTCCCCGAAGCGGCGGGTGAAGTTGCGCCGGCTCATCCCGGCGTGCGCGGCCATCGCCTCCACCGTGACCTGCTCCTCCAGGTGCGCCAGCGCCCAGTCGATCGTGGCGCCGAGCTGCCCCACGCCGTCCGGCTCGGGCAGGGGACGACGGATGTACTGCGCCTGGCCGCCGTCGCGGTGCGGGGCGACGACGAGGTGACGGGCCAGGGTCGCCGCGGCCTCCGAGCCGAGCTCGCGGCGTACGACGTGCAGGCAGGCGTCCAGCGCGGACGCGGTCCCCGCGGAGGTCAGCACGTCGCCGTGGTCGACGTAGATCGCGTCGGGGTTGACCTCGACGGCGGGGTAGCGCGTCGCCAGCTCCTGCGCCGCGCCCCAGTGGGTGACCACCGCGCGTCCGTCGAGCAGGCCGGAACCGGCGAGGGGGAAGGCGCCGAGGCAGAGTCCCACCAGGCGTGCTCCCCGGTCGACCGCGTCCTGCACGGCCGACGACAGCTCGGCCCCGGGCGGGCGGAGGTCCGGGTGCCACGACGGGAAGACCAGGAGGTCGGCGTCGAGCAGGGCCTCGGGGCCGGCGAGGCCGTCGAGCGAGAGGCCCTCGGAGGTGGTCACCCGGGGGTCGGTGCTCCACACCGTCGTCCGCCACCCGGGGGCCAGCCCGAGCGCGCCCACCTCGCAGAAGACGGTCGAGGGGACCGCGAGGTGGAACATGCTGATGCCCTCGAAGGCGTGGATCGCGATCTTCACGTGGCGTGTCCCAGATCCATCGTAGGTCGGCATTCGCGCCACTCACGATAGTGCCTCCGCGGCGGGGACGATGGTGGTCCGTTCCCCGACCCAGGAGGTTCCCCCGTGACCACCCCACGCCGCGCGCTGGTCGTCGTCGACGTCCAGAACGAGTACTTCGACGGCCCGCTGCAGGTCCAGCACCCGCCGCGCGAGGTCACCCTGGCCAACATCACGCGGGCGATGGACGCCGCGGTCGAGCTGGGCCTGCCCGTCGTCGTGCTCCAGCACGAGCTGCCCGAGGGCGCGCCGGTCTTCGCCGTCGGCTCGCACGGCTGGTCGCTGCACCCCGAGGTGGAGCGGCGGCTGCGGCCTGAGTTCCAGCGGGCGTCGAAGTCCTTCGGGAGCGCCTTCTCCGGCGACGGTGTCGCCGACTGGCTCCAGGAGCAGGAGGTCGACACCATCACCGTCGTGGGCTACATGACCAACAACTGCGACATCGCCACCGCCGTCGACGCCGAGACCCGAGGTGTCGCGGCGGAGGTGCTCGCGGACGCCTCGGGGGCCATCCACCTCGCCAACGACGCCGGGAGTGCGTCCGCCCAGCAGGTCCACGAGACCCTGATGGTGCTGCTCCACTCCAACTTCGCGGCGGTCGCCGACACCGACGCGTGGGTGGCCGCGGCCCGGGCGGGCGACCCGCTGCCCAAGAGCGACCTGGGGACCTCTGCCGTGCAGGGCCGGGCGCGGTACGGCGGCTGAGTCCCGCCCCCTCAGCGGCGGCCGGTCTCCCGGGGAGCCGCGGGGTCCGGGGGCGCCTCGAGCGGGGCGACCCGTGCCACGGCGTGCGCGCGCTCGGTGACCTCGAGCTTGCGGAGCACGCTCTGGACGTGGTGCTTCACGGTGTGGATGCTCACGTGGAGCGCCCCGGCGATGTCGCGGTTGCGCAGTCCCCGGACGAGCAGGCCGAGCACCTCCTGCTCGCGGGGGGAGAGCAGGGCCCAGGCCCGCTCGGCGTCCTTGCGGGCGGTGACGTCGGTGACGCTCACCACCAGCAGGTCGGAGAGCACCGAGGCCACGACGGGACGCTGCACGGTCGAGCTGACCCAGGCCACCGTCCCGTCGGGCCGCAGGAAGCGCCACTCGCGGGCCCGGGGCGACCCGCCGTCGGCCACGCGCCGCACCTCGGCCCGGTGCCCCTCGCGGTCCTCGGGGTGCACGGCCTCGCCGAGGTCGGCGAGCCCCAGCAACGCCTCGCGGGAGCGGCCGAGGACCTCGGCGAACCGGTCGTTGAAGCGGACCGGCCGGCCGTCGGTCCCGATGTTGGCGACGCCGGCCGCGGGCCCGTCCAGCGCGGTGAGGCCGTCGAAGTAGCTCGCGCCCAGCTGCTCGACCCGGTGGGTGATGTCGCGGAAGTGGACCGTCGAACCACCCACCTCCGGGTCCTCGGACAGGTCGCGGAGCATGACCTCGAGGTGGCGCCAGCGGCCGTCGCGGTGCCGGACCCGGAACACCACCGGCTCGGCCGGGCCGGTGGTGCCGCCGACCGCGAGCATCGCGTCGATCATCGGCTCGACGTCGTCGGGGTGGACCAGGTCGATGGTGACCTGCCCGGTCATCTCCTCCGGCGCGTAGCCGAGCACGTCGGTGACCGAGGGGCTGATGTAGCGCAGCGTCCCGTCGGCCTCGTAGAGCGCCACGACGTCGGGCGAGTGGTGGAGGGGGTGGCGGGACCACTGTCGCTCCAGCCCGGTCGGCACCTGGCGGTCCACGTCGTACTCCAGCACCGCGAGGTCCCGCGGCCCGGCGACCTCGACGTCGGTCCCGTCGACCGAGGTGACCGACACGGTGGCCTCGAAGGGTGTCCCCTCCTTGGGCTGGAGCCGCAGCCGCCCCGCGAACCGGCCCGTACGACGCTGCTCCTCGCGCGCCGGGCCGAGCCGGTCGTCGGTGGGGTCGAACACCGCGGTGGTGCCGGCGAGGATGTCCTCGCGCGACAGGCGCAGCTGGAAGCGGCACGTCGTGCTGGCGTCCAGGGCCCGGGACCAGTCGGGCGTGAGGAGCACGATCCGGGGTGCCGGGTCGCCGTGCGGGGGGTCGGGCGCGGAGGCGGGCGCGGCGTCGTCGTGCTGGGGGATGGGGCTGCCCACCTGTCGTGCCGGGCCGGACGCCGTGCGCCGGGAGGAGGGATCGGGGGTCGCGCCGCGTCAGCCTAGCCGCGGATCGAAGATGGGTCGCCCGGCTAGTACCGGTGTGCCTCGGCCCCGCCGAGACTGGGCAGGACCCACTCGTCCCCCGACAGGCATGGAGCCCCACCACGTGACGACCGACCGCACCACCCCCAGGACCGCCAGCGCCCCCACGACGAGGACCACCCGCTCCCGCATCCGCTGAGGGACGCCGTCGCGACCGGTACCGGGGGGAACCGGTCGCGACGACGCCCGTGACGCGGGTCAGGCGGAGGCGGCGATCTCCTCGGCGACGGCTCGGCCGCGGCGCAGGGCGCCGTCGACGTGTTGGTAGCCCTCGGCGGCGGTGTCGGAGCTGGCCCAGTGGATCCGCCCGACCGGGGCGGTCTGGTCCTTGCCGTAGCGGGAGAGGCCACCGAGGTCGAAGCTCGCGGCGTACGCCCCACGGGTCCACTCCTCGCTCGCCCAGTCCGACTCGTGGTAGACGAGCGGCTCGAGCGCCTGCGGCCCGAGGTAGTCGGCGATGGAGGCGAGCACCTCGGCCCGGCGGTCGGCGGGGTCGAGCTCGAGGAGCCGGTCGGCCTTCTCGTCGGAGACGAAGCCGACGAGGGTGCCGCGGTCGTCGCCGTGGTTGGTGTTGTCGTAGACCTCCTGCACCAGCGCGGTCGCACCGAAGCAGGTGCCCGACAGGCCGGCGTCGCGCCAGAACGGCGTCGTGTAGACGGCGTGCACCTTGATCACCAGGCCGAGCGAGAGGTGCTGGTGCATCTGGTGCTGGCGACGGGGCAGCGGCGGGTCGTAGCTGATCCGGCTGTAGAGGTTGGGCGGCACGGCGACCACGACGTGGCGGGCCGTGACGGTGACGTGGTCGGACTCGACGACCACGCCGTCGGCGGTGGTGCGGATGGTGCGCACCGGCGTCGCGAGGCGTACGTCGAGCCGGTCGGCCATCGTCTCGGAGACCGACTGCATGCCGCCGACGACACGGCGGTCGAGGATGAAGGCGTCGTCGAGCAGGTTGCTGAACGACCCGGCCGAGGCCGCCATGAGCACCGCCTGCAGCGCCGAGAAGGCGTGCGCCGGCTTGGTCAGCATGCCGCCGGCGATGAAGAGCCCGATGTTGTCGCAGGCCTGCTCGTCGGCGGAGACCTCGCGCAGCCAGTGGTGGAAGGAGATCCGGTCGAGCTCAGTGGCGCGGGGGTGGGCCCACGGCTCGTGGCACCCGATCTCGGCGGCGAGGTCGTCCAGCAGCGCGGTCAGGCGACGCATCTCGGCGGCGGTCCTCTCCCCGACGGGCAGCTCGAGGCCGTCGTACTGCACCACCTCGCCCTCGGGCGTGCGGTAGACCGAACGGCCCTCGCGGTAGCGGGGGAAGGTGCTCAGGCCGAGCTCGTCGACCAGGCCCAGCAGCTCGGTCTGGTCCGGCGAGACCCACTGCCCGCCGATCTCCAGGAACGCGCCGTCCACCACGTCGCTCCAGGTGCGCCCGCCCACGCGGTCGCGGGCCTCGAGGACCACGACGCTGCGCCCGGCCGCGGCGAGCGTGCGGGCCGCCATCAGGCCCGCGGGCCCGGCGCCGACCACGACCACGTCGCGGTCCAGGGGCGCGGTCGGGGCGTCGCCGGGGAGGTGCTGGCTGGTCATGGTGGCTCCGTCGGGGTGTGGCGGCTCGTGCTGCGCTGGATCAGTGGGTCGACGTCGGGCTTTGGTGCGGAATGCTAGTCCACAGCGGGTTGTGACGACGAATTCCGCAGGTCGTCGGCGAGCAGGGCGAGGTGGAGCGAGGTGCGTACCTCGGCGTCGGCCAGGTCGACCCCCAGCGCCCGCTCGACGCGCGCGATGCGGTCGTAGAGCGCGGGCCGGGACAGCCGCAGCCGGGCCGCCGCGGCCGACTTGTTGCCCCACTCCTCCACCACGACCCGGGCGGCCTCGCGCAGGTCGGTCCGGGCGGCCGAGCCGCCGGTGCCGTCGGGCCCCCGCAGCGGCTGCAGCTCGCGGTCGACGAAGGACCGCAGCCGCTCGTCGTCGGCCAGCAGCGCCAGCAGGCCGCGCACGTGGACGTCGGCGAGGCGGTGGAGCACGCCGGCGTCGGACCCGGCGTCGGACCGGGCGTCGGACCGGGCTCCGTTCTCCGGGGGCAGGGAAGCGAGCACGTGGGCCGCCTCGCGCAGCGTGCGGCCGGCGGCGGCGAGGCCGTCGACGACGCTGCCGGCGGCCGCGGTCGCCACCGGGGCGCGCGAGCGCACCCGGGCGACCAGCCGGTCGGCCGTCCGGTCGGGGTCCTGGCGCGCCGGCACCGGCAGCAGCACGCGTACGTCGGACCCGAACGCCGCGACCAGGAGCGGGGTGTGCAGCAGCTCGGCCGCCCGCAACGTCGCCGCGACCACCTCGTCGGGCGACGCGCCCGCACCGCCCGGGCCGCGGAGCACGAGACCGACGAGCCGGCGTCGCTCCACCGGCACCCCGGCCAGCTCCAGGCGCTGCGCCGTGGCCGGACCGGAGGCGTCGGCGAGCAGCTGCACCAGCAGCTCGTGGTGCAGCCGACGCAGGTGGCCGTCGCGGGTGCGGTCGTGCAGCCGGTGCAGCGCCAGCGCCGCGGCGGCCCGCTCGACCAGGGCGGTGAGCCGCTGCGGCGGCTCGTCGGGAGACTCCACGACCAGCCGCCCCCAGGCGCGCTCGCGGCGGCCGAGCCGGGTCACCAGCCAGCCGTTGCTGCGGTCCCAGGTGGTCCGGTCGGCGACCACGACGCTGCGCGAGCGACGCTCCCAGTCGGCCAGGAAGGCGGTCGGGTCGCCCGGCCCGGCACGGTAGTCGAGCACCTGGTGCTCCTCGCTCTCCAGCACCACCGTCGCCCCGGCCAGCCGCTGCGCGGCGGTGAGCACGTCGTCGGGCCCGGCCTCGGCCACGCTGAGCTCGGTGAAGGTGTCGTGCACCCGCTGCGCCTCGCGCAGCTCGGCGAGCTGGCGGTCGACGAGCCGTTCGCCGACGGCCTGGCTGACGGCCGCGAACCGCACCTCGCGGCGCAGCGCGACCAGCAGCAGCCCCAGCCGCTCGCACTCGGCGACGAGGTGGTCGGGCAGCACCCGCCACCGCCGCCCCAGCTCGACGACCAGGCCGGCGGCCCCGGACTCGACCAGGCTCCCGACGTACGCCGTGACGGCCGCGTCGTCGCCCGGCAGCGCGACGCCGGTCGTCAGCACCAGGTCGCCGCCGCGCAGCAGCGGCGCGATGTCGGCCAGCTCGGTCGGGTGCACCCAGCGGACGACGCCCTGCACGCCCCCCTCCCAGGCCAGCACGACGGGGTCGGCGGCGCGCAGGACCGGCAGCTCCAGGACGTCGGCGACGGTCAGCACCCTTCCAGGGTGTCAGAACACCGAGTCAGGAGCTGACACGGTGTCAGCCCCGTGGGGTCGTCGGGCGGGACGAGACTGGCGGGGACCCCGAGAGAGGACCACCCCATGAGCACCACCATCGCCCACTGGGCGTCGGGCGCGTCGTACGCCGGCTCCGGCGACCGCCGCGCCGACGTCACCAACCCCGCCACCGGCGAGGTGACCGGCTCGCTGCTGCTGGCCACCCGCGAGGACGCCGACGCCGTCATCGCCGCGGCGACGGCCGCGGCCCCGGAGTGGGGGCGCACGTCGCTCGCCCGCCGCACCCAGGTCCTCTTCGCCTTCCGCGAGCTGCTCAACTCCCGCCGCGAGGAGCTCGCCGCGATCATCACCGCCGAGCACGGCAAGGTGCTCTCGGACGCGCTCGGCGAGATCGCGCGCGGCCAGGAGGTGGTGGAGTTCGCCTGCGGGCTGTCGCACCTGCTCAAGGGCGGTCACTCCGAGGGCGTCTCGACCGGGGTCGACGTGCACTCCAAGCGCGACCCGCTGGGCGTGGTCGGCATCATCTCGCCCTTCAACTTCCCGGCCATGGTGCCGATGTGGTTCTTCCCGATCGCGATCGCCGCCGGCAACGCCGTGGTCCTCAAGCCCAGCGAGAAGGACCCGTCGGCCGCGCTGTGGCTGGCACGGCTGTGGCAGGAGGCCGGGCTGCCCGACGGCGTCTTCAACGTGCTGCAGGGCGACAAGGTCGCGGTCGACGCACTGCTGCAGAGCCCGGACGTGCAGGCGATCAGCTTCGTCGGCTCGACGCCGGTCGCGGAGTACGTCTACTCCGAGGCGACGCAGCGGGGCAAGCGCGTGCAGGCCCTGGGCGGCGCCAAGAACCACATGGTGGTGCTGCCCGACGCCGACCTCGACCTCGCGGCCGACTCGGCCGTCAACGCCGGCTACGGCAGTGCGGGGGAGCGGTGCATGGCGATCAGCGTCCTCGTGGCCGTCGGGCCGGTCGCCGACGACCTGGTCGCCCGCATCGCCGACCGCACCCGCGGCCTGGTGATCGGCGACGGCGGCGAGACCGGGGAGGAGAAGGAGGCCGACATGGGCCCCCTGGTCACCCGGGAGCACCGCGACCGCGTCGCCTCCTTCGTGGAGTCCGGCGAGCAGGAGGGGGCCAAGGTCGTGGTCGACGGTCGCGAGGTCCGGCCGCGCGGTGCGCAGGACGGCTTCTGGCTCGGCCCCACGCTGCTCGACCACGTCACCCCGGAGATGGGCGTCTACACCGAGGAGATCTTCGGCCCGGTGCTCAGCGTCGTCCGCGTGGAGACCTACGAGGAGGCGGTGGCGCTGGTCAACGCCAACCCCTACGGCAACGGCACCGCAGTGTTCACCAACGACGGCGGGGCGGCCCGCCGCTACGAGGCCGACGTGCAGGTCGGGATGATCGGCGTCAACGTGCCGGTGCCGGTGCCCGTCGCGTCGTACTCCTTCGGCGGGTGGAAGCGCTCGCTGTTCGGCGACACCCACGCGCACGGCACCGAGGGCGTCCACTTCTTCACCCGCGGCAAGGTCGTCACCACCCGCTGGGTCGACCCCGCCAACCGGCCGCAGGGCGGCCTCGAGCTGGGGTTCCCGCGCAATGTCTGACCGGAAGGGGCCCACCACCACCCACCGCAGCGAGCTCGTCGACCTCGACGCCGAGCAGACCTTCGAGCTCGACCGCCGCCACGTCTTCCACTCCTGGTCGGCCCAGGCGGCCCTCGCGCCGATGGTGATCACCAAGGCGCAGGGCTCCCACGTCTGGGACGGCGAGGGCCACCGGCTGCTCGACTTCACCTCGCAGCTGGTCTTCACCAACCTGGGCCACCAGCACCCGCGGGTCGTCTCGGCCGTCCAGGAGCAGGCCGCCCACCTGTGCACGGTCGCGCCGCAGCACGCCAACGCCGCGCGCTCGGAGGCGGCGCGGCTGGTCGCCTCCCACACCCCCGAGGGCCTCGACAAGGTCTTCTTCACCAACGGTGGTGCCGACGCCAACGAGCACGCGGTGCGGATGGCGCGGCTGCACACCGGCCGGCCCAAGGTGCTCTCGACCTACCGCAGCTACCACGGCGGCACCCAGCTCGCGATCAACCTGACGGGCGACCCGCGGCGCTGGCCCAACGACCAGGCTGCGAGCGGGACGGTCCACTTCTTCGGGCCCTACCTCTACCGCAGCGCCTTCCACGCCACCACGCAGGAGGAGGAGGGGGAGCGGGCGCTGGAGCACCTCGCCCAGGTGATCGCGCTCGAGGGTCCCGGCACCATCGCCGCGATCGTGCTCGAGAGCATCCCCGGCACCGCCGGCATCATGGTGCCGCCGCCGGGCTACCTCAGCGGCGTCCGGGAGCTGTGCGACCGCCACGGCATCCTGCTCGTGCTCGACGAGGTGATGGCCGGCTTCGGCCGGGCCGGGCGCTGGTTCGCCTGCGAGCACGACGCCGTCGTGCCCGACCTGCTCACCTTCGCCAAGGGTGTCAACTCCGGCTACGTCCCGCTCGGCGGCGTCGCGATCAGCGCCGAGGTCGCCGCGACCTTCGCCGAGCGCCCCTACCCGGGGGGCCTGACCTACTCGGGCCACCCGCTCGCGTGCGCCGCGGCCGTCGCCACGATCCGCACGATGGAGGACGACCGGGTGGTCGAGCACGCCGCTGCCCTGGGCGAGGAGGTCTTCGCCCCCGGGCTGGAGGCGCTGCGCGCGGAGCACGAGTGGATCGGCGACGTGCGCGGCACCGGCGCGTTCTGGGCCGTCGAGCTGGTGGCCGACCGGGCCACGCGGGAGCCGCTGGCGCCGTACGTCGGCACCAGCCCGCAGCTGGGCGCCGTGGTGGCCGCCTGCAAGCGCCGCGGGCTGCTGCCGCTCGCGGCGGGCAACCGGATCCACCTCGTGCCGCCGCTGACCACGTCGGCCACCGAGGTCCAGGAGGCGATCGGCATCCTCGGCGAGGCGCTCGGCGAGGCGGCCGCCACCGCGTGAGCGGCCGCCGACCCCGACGCTAGGCGGTGGGGCGGCGACCGATCAGCACCTGGCCGGCGCCGAGCAGCAGCAGCGCGAGGCCGCCGGCCAGCAGGTCCCAGCGCGGGCCGCCGGTGTCGGGCAGGGCCGACGTGGTCGTCCCGGTCGTGGTGGTGCCCGGGGCCGGCGCGGCCTGCGCCCCGCCGTCGCTGTCGGCCCCGTTGCCTGAGCCGTTGCCTGAGCCGCCACCCGAGCCGTCGCCGGTGTTGCCGCCGCTGCCGCTGCCGCTGCCGTTGCCGGAGCCGTTGCCGCCGGAGCCGGGGCCGTCCGTCCCGCCGCCGGGCGCGCCCGTGTCGGGCGTGCTGCCGGCCCCGGAGGAGGGGACGCCACCTGAGGTGGTCGGCAGGGTGAGGCTCTGCAGTGGCAGCGGCTCGGTGGAGTCCTCGCCAGCGGCGGTGGTGACGCTGACCGGGACCGGTGCGGTGTTGCCGCGGTAGTTGGGCGAGGCTCCGGCGACGAGCAGCCGGATCCGGTGGCCCCGGTCGAAGCGGTGCGCGAAGGCGGGCACCGTGACCGTGAACGGCTTCGTGACGTCCTCGACCCGCACGGGCGCCGCCAGGTTGCGCACCACCGTCGAGGTGCCGTCAGGTGCGACGTCGGCCACCTTCAGGTAGAGCACCAGCTTGCCCGTGTCCTCTCCCTGCGTGGCCTGGGCGCTCGGGGCTCGGACCTGCAGCCGGACCTGGGGAGAGCCGACGACGTCGACGGCACGCGTCAGCCGCGCGGTGTCGTAGCGCGCCGAGGTGCCCGGCTCCTCCGCACGCGGCTCGAGCTCCTCGGGCTGCTCGAACAGTGAGCTGATCACGTCGAGCTGCTCGGCGGCCGAGAGCGGACCGCCCGGGGCGACGAAGGCCTCGCGGCCCGCCGTGACGTCGCCGCGGTCGGTCACCAGCGACCCGCCGGTGAGCGCGCTCGTGGGCGTGCTGGAGAGGTGGTAGGTCGAGGTCGAGCCGACGGGGTAGGAGGGTGCGCTGCCGTAGGCGCCCGCGGCGCTGTCGGTGGGGTCGTAGTCGATCCAGTCGCGGAAGTAGGAGAACTCCGGACCGGTCGGGGCCGAGTCGTCCTGCTTCAGGTAGTGGTCGAACCAGTCGACGATGCGCCGGGTGATGTGCTGCGACTCGTAGTCCGGGTCCTCGAAGTCGATCTCGCCCGGGGCAGGGTCGCCGGAGTGGCCGTACTCGGTCCAGCTCATCTTCACCGGAGTGCCCTGCGCCTCGAGCTCCCGGTAGGTGGCGATCGCCTCGTTCAGGTTGAACAGGGTGTCGGCCTGGCCCTGGAGGATCAGCGTCGGGATCGTCACGTCGTCGACGTAGCTGGCCACGGAGGCCCGCCGCAACGCCTGCACGCTGGCGTCGTCGAGGGCACCTGACGCCGCGCCGTTGACCAGCGCGGGGCAGACGAAGTCGGCGAAGTTGGGACAGCCCCGGGGGATCGGGTCCTGCTGGTTCTGCACGTCGCCGGTCAGGCCGATCGCGGAGAAGCCGAGCGCCCAGTTCGTCTTCACCGAGCCGGGGGTGTCGGTGCTGACACCGACCCGCTCCTGGCCCGGCAGGGCGACCTGGTCGGTGTTGTTGGGGCCGAGGGAGTAGCTGAGGTCGTTCCAGGTGATCAACGGGATGATCGTGTCGAGCTTGTCGGTGACCGACGCGGCGGCGTACTGCACCTGGCCGCCGTAGGAGCCGCCGACCATGCCCACGCGGGGGTCGCCCGGACCGTCTTGTGCGACGACGTCGAGGGGGGCGACTGCCTGCGCCTCGGTGTGCTCCTCGCCGGTGAAGGCGATCCCGTCTGCACCGCCGAGGTAGTCGATGAGCTGGGCGGCCGCATCCCCGTCGTAGGCCGGGTCGTCCAGCGTGATCTCGCAGCCGGAGCCGCCGAAGCCGAGGCCGGAGTAGCTGAGCACGACGTAGCCGCGCTTCGCGAACAGCGTGGCCAGCCCGGCCTGGTCGTCCTTGCTGCCACCGAAGCCGTTGGTGGTGAGGATGGCCGGCGCCCGGGTCGACGACGTCGCACCCTCCGGGACGTAGAGGTCGCCGACGACGTCGCAGGGCTCGTTCCCCGGGCCCACCTCGAGGGCGAAGTGTCGCTCGAGGACGTCGAACCGCTGGTCGACGGACTCGGCGGCCCTGGCGGGGGAGGCGGCCCCGACCCCGCCGGCGAGGCCGGTCAGGGCGGTGAGGGACGCGAGGGCGAGGGCGGCGATGCGGCGTGAGCGGGACATGGGGTCCTTTCGACGTGACCACGACCACAACGACGCGGGGGCCTGCGAGGTCACGTGCCCAGCGGTCGGACACCATGGCCGGGTGACGGTGGGGACCCGGCGGGTCGACGGGCTCCTGGCGAGCGCCATCGGGCTCCGGGCGGTCTACGGCCTGGCGATGCTGCCGCTGATCCCGCTGCTGATCGCCTCCCACCCGCTGCTGCTCACCCTGCTGAGCGGCTCGACCGTGGCCGAGGTGGCCCTGGGCGCGCAGGTGCGGATCGGCGCGGTCTCCTGGCCGGTCGCCGTGCTCGCCGGGGTGCCGGTGTGGGTGCTCACCGACTGGCTCTACTGGCTGGCCGGCCGTCGCTGGGGCGACCGGGCGCTGCGGCTGCTGGTCGGTCGCGGACGCGCCGGTCGGGGCGACCCCGCCCGGGCCGAGCGCCGGGTCGAGAAGGCCGAGCGGGCGGCGTACCGCTTCGGGCCGGCGGGGGTCGTGCTCGCGCCGTTCCTGCCGGTCCCCGGCCCGCTGGTGTACGCCGCGGCCGGGACCGCCGGCGTGCGGCTGCCGGTCTTCGTCGCGCTCGACGTGCTCGGGCGGCTGGCCTCCTCGGTCCTCGTGGTGACGCTCGGCTACGCCCTGGGGCGTCGGGCGGTGGAGCTGCTCGACCTGGTGCGCCAGTACGCCCTCGTGACGACGCTGGTCGTCGTCGCGGTGCTGGTCCTGGCCCACGTCGTACGCCGCCGGCGCACCGCCTGAGCCCTCAGCGTCGGCGCAGCGCCACCACGGGGATGGTGCGCGAGGTCTTCTCCTCGTAGGAGCGGAACCCCTCGCTCAGCTGCGTGAACCGCTCCCACGCCCGGTCGCGGTCCTCGCCCCGGAGCTCTTCTGCCCGCACCTCCACCACGCCGTCGTCGGGGGTCTCGATCGAGACCTCCGGGTGGGTGCGGAGGTTGGTCCTCGGCGTGCGACAGCCTGGCGTCGGTCGTCCGGGCTGTCCAGCAGGTGGCGCGGCACCCGCCGTCCGCATGACGAACAGGTGTTCGATAGTGTCGGTGAGTCCGGTTAGAATCGAGCCATGGTTCCCGCATCCCGTTCGCAGAAGGCGCGTCTGGTCGACGCCGCCTGGGAGGCGCGTCTGGTCGACGCCGCCTGGGAGGCGCGGGCCGACGAGCACGAGGCGCAGCTGCGACAGCTCCGGGTCGCGCTGCAGTGGGCGCTGCTCCACCCCGCCCCGGTGGACGCCGACGGGGTGGTCGAGCACGCCGGGTGGGGCGAGATTCGGCTGGTCGGCGACCCGGCACCGCTGCGGCCTTTGGCGGGTGAGGGTGCGCCGTTGGTGGCGCACGAGGCGCCGGTGGAGCTGGCGGCGGCGCTGGGGGTGCCGGTGCTGCACGCCCAGCAGCTGATCGCCGACGCCCTCGAGCTCGCGTTCCGGCTGCCGCGGCTGTGGACCCTGCTCGACGAGGCCACCGGGTTCTCGGGGCCGCGGGTGTGGCAGGCCCGGCAGATCTCGCACGAGACCCACGACCTGTCCCTGGACGCAGCCCTGCACGCCGACCGGCTGATCTGCGCCGTCCCCGACCGGATCGGGCTGGTCGACGCCCGCCGACTGGCCCACGAGGCGCGGCTGCACGCCGACCCCGACCGCGCGGTCGCCGAGGAGGACGACGCCCTGGCCAAGCGGGGCGTGTGGCTGCACCGTGACGGCGCTGCGCCGGCGACGACCGAGGTCGTGATGACGCTGGACACCCCCGACGCGCAGCTGCTGGACCAGAGCGTGACCCGGATCGCGGCCGACCTGAAGCAGCTGGGTGACACCGACCCTCTGGACGTACGCCGCGCCCGCGCCGTCGGCGTCCTGGCCGACCCCCAGCACGCCCTGGACCTCATGTCCGGTCGACCCGACGCCGCACCCAGTCCCGGCGGCACCGGCTCGCTCGACCTCGTCGTCCACCTCACCCCCGCCGACCTGACCGCCGACCTGACCGACCAGCGCGGCGTCGCGTCCGTCGAAGGCCTCGGCGCGGTCTCGACCCGGCTGCTGGCCGACTGGCTCGCCCGCCACCGGCTCACCGACGGCCGGATCTCGGTGCGGGCCGTGGTCGACCTCGCCGACACCCGCGCCCTCGACGCCCACGACCCGCCACCGCTGCAGCGCGAGCAGGTGCTGCAGCGCGACGCCCACTGCGTGTTCCCCGGCTGCCGGGTCGACTCCCGCCGCTGCGACCTCGACCACGTCGTCCCCTACCTCGACCCGGCCGAGGGTGGGCCGCCCGGCCAGACCACCGCCCCCAACCTCGCACCGCTGTGCAGGCGGCACCACAACGCCAAGACCCACGGCGGCTGGACCTACCACCGCCGCGACGGGTCCTACGCCTGGACCTCACCCACCGGCCATCCCTACGACGTGACCCCGGTCAGCCGGGCCCCGATCCCCACCGGCGCCCGAAGAGCCTGACCGCCCCGTCCGGACCCACCCAGGTCCGGGCCACGGGCATGCCCGGACGTGGTCCCGACGGGCTCGACCGACTGGCTCGACCGACGGGCGGTGGAGCCGGTCAGGCGGGCGGGGCGAAGAGCTCCAGCGCAATGCCGTCGGGGTCGCGGAACGACAGGCCCGAGCCGTACGGCGCGTCGACGACGCCGCCGTGGGCGACGCCGAGCCCGTCGAGGCGCTCGGCCCAGGACTCCAGCTCGGCGCGGTCGCGGCAGCCGAAGGCGACGTGGTCCAGGCCCGTGCGCCGCTCGTCGAACCGCTCGCCGGGGGCGGCGTCGACGTGGGCGTGGAGGCCGAACAGCTGGCCCGACGCCAGGGCGAACACGGCGTGGTGGAAGGTGCCCTGCTGCTCCAGCTCGTCGAGCACCGGGTCAGTGCCGAACAGGGCGGCGTACCAGCGGCGGCTGGCCTCCAGGTCGGACACCGTCACGGCGACGTGGGCCAGGGCGGGGAACTCGGGCATGCGCACTCCTGCTCGACGAGGCCGGTGCGGTCACCGACGCGGTCCTCGTCACGCTAGGCGCCGTCCCGGGGCGGCGGACCTGCCTGATCGGGCTGCACCGACCCCCTCCGCCGGTGGGCGCGGTGACCGTCCGCGCGGTCCTCGGCGCCGGATCGTTTCGCGTTCAACCTCTCGGGGAACGCAGGACGTACGCCGCAGCACCTCGCTCGCGGCTCTCGGACTTCCCCACGAGGAGAACCCCCATGAGCACCCACGAGCAGACCCCGCTCGCCCGCAAGGACGTCGTCGCCCGCGAGAAGGAGAGGTACGGCGGCGTCAAGGTCGTCTGCGCCTTCTTCGGCTGGCTGACCGCGACCGGCATGACCGTCCTGCTCACCGCGCTGCTCGCCGCCCTCGGTGCGGGCGTCGGGCTGGTCTCCAGCGCCTCGGAGGTGGCCGACGCCGCGTCGGCCCGCGGCGTCTCGACCCAGGACATCGGCTGGTTCGGCGCGATCCTGGTGATCGCGGTCGTGCTGGTCGCCTACTACAGCGGCGGCTACGTCGCCGGCCGGATGGCGCGCTTCGACGGGGCCCGCCAGGGCGCGGCCGTCTTCGGCTGGGCCGTGCTCACCGCGATCGTCGTGGCCGTGCTCGGTGCCATCGGCGGCGCCAAGTTCGACGTGCTCGAGCAGCTCAACAGCTTTCCCCGGCTGCCCGGCAGCCTGTCCGACCTGAGCCTGCTCGCCGTGGTCGTCCTGGTCGGCGTCGTCGTGGCCAGCCTCGTCGGCGCGGTCCTCGGCGGCATCGCCGGCATGCACTTCCACCGCAAGGTCGACCGCACCGGCCTCGGTCGCTGAGGTCGGAGGAGATCGCCAGCCCACGCACCCCCCTGGGGTGAGGTGGGTCGGGGCCGTGCCGGGGTTCAATGCCGGCATGGCCCCGACGTGCACCCACCCCTGCTGATGGCGCTGCTCGACGAGGCGGCGGGGCTGGTCCTCACAGCGGCCCCGGGCACGGGCAGCACCGCGCTGCGCGAGGCGTTCCTGACGCGGCCCTCGGTGCGCGAGCTGCCCGGCGGCGCGGACGACGTCCGGGTCGCCCGAGCGGCCGGGGTCGACGTCAAGCACGGGACGGTCGGCGAGCTGGTGGCCTGCGGCCTGCTGCCGGCCGACCACGGGCTGCGGGTCGTCTCGACCACGCGCAACCCCTTCGACTTCTACGTCGCCGAGCACGAGCGCACCCGCACCCGCTGGGTCCACGAGCTGCGCGACCCGGAGTCCTGGGTTCACACCACCCCCGGAGCGGTCGACGGCATCGTCGCGGCGGTGACCCTCGACTTCCCCGCCTGGCTCGCCCGGGCGGTGGGCGACCCGCGCGGCACCCGACGGATCAACCGCGGCCACGTCGAGGAGGCCGACGTGGTGCTGCGCATGGAGCACCTCGAGGACGACGTCCGCGCGCTGCTCGGGCTCGAGCTGGCCGTGCCGCCGACCAACGTCACCGAGCGGGAGCGGGCCTACTGGCGCGCCTACGACGTCGAGGGGCGCCGGCTGGTGCAGGAGGCGCACGCCGAGGACCTCGCCCGCTTCGGCTACGTGTTCTAGGCGACACCGACCGCGCGCCCCGCGAGCGCGCACGCGGTCGCGGGTTGGGTACCGATGACGGGTGACCGCCGACCTCGTCTACGTCGTGGCGGGCGGCGCCCTCCTGCTGGCCGTCGTCCTGCCCCAGCTGCTGCGCCACTGGGCGATCTCCGCGCCGATGGTGCTGGTCGTGGTCGGGATGCTCATCGGGCTCACCCCGCTGCCCGACGGCATGCCGCTGGACCCGCAGGACAACCGCGCCACGATCGAGCACGTCACCGAGCTGACGGTGCTGATCGCGTTGATGGGGGTGGGGCTGGCCATCGACCGGCCGCTCAGCCTGCTGCGTCGCTCCTCGTGGCGCGGGTGGTCGCCGACCTGGCGGCTGCTCGTGGTCGCGATGCCGCTCACGATCGGTGCGGTCGCGCTGCTGGGGTGGTGGGTCGCCGGGCTCGCGCCCGCCGTCGCGCTGCTCCTCGGCGCCGTGCTCTCGCCCACCGACCCGGTGCTCGCCTCCGACGTGCAGGTGGAGGGCCCGCGGACCGGCTCCGAGGATCCCGGCGTGGAGGGCCACGACGACGTGCGGTTCGGCCTCACCTCCGAGGCCGGGCTCAACGACGGCCTGGCGTTCCCCTTCGTCTACGCCGCGATCCTGCTGGCGACCGAGGGCGCCGTCGGCGGGTGGGTGTGGGAGTGGGTCGGCTTCTACCTCGTCGGCAAGGTCGTGATCGGGGTCCTCGTCGGGCTCGCGGTCGGGTGGGCCCTGGCCAAGGTGGCGTTCCGCGGGCGGCGTCGGACCGAGGCGCCCAGCGTGGCCGAGCGCGGGGAGTCGCTGCTCGTGCTGGCGGCCCTGGTCTCGGCGTACGGCGTGGGGGAGGTGGCGGGCGGCTACGGCTTCCTGTCGGTCTTCGTCTGCGCCATGACGCTGCGCTCGGCCGAGCGCGGGCACGAGTACCACAAGGCGATGCACGAGGTCGTCGAGCGGCTGGAGCGGCTGTTCACGCTGTTCGTGCTGCTCGTCCTCGGCATCGCGCTCACCCGCGGGCTGCTCGCGACCCTCGACTGGCGGGGCGTGCTGGTGGGCCTCGCGCTGGTCCTCGTCGTGCGGCCGCTGGCGGGGTACGTCGCGCTGGCGCCGTGGGCGCGCCACCCCGACGAGGTCGGCGGCACCACCGGGCCCGAGCGCTGGGCGGTGTCGTTCTTCGGCGTCCGCGGCGTCGGCTCCCTGTTCTACCTCGCGTACGCCGCCGGCGAGTCCGGCGACCTCGGCACGGACTGGCTCTGGTCGACGGTCGCGTTCACGATCGTGCTCTCGGTGATGCTCCACGGGGTGCTGGCCACCCCGGTGATGAAGCGCCTGGACCGCGCGCGTGGTCGAGGCGCGGACGCCGACCCCGACCGCGACGTCCCGGGACGCTCGGCCTCACCCCTCGCTTCCTGACCGGTCGGTCCGTAGCCTCGCCTCCACGCGCCGGCGAGCCGAGGAGTGGACGTGGACGACCTGAGCCCCCGACCGGGTGACCTGGAGCCGGTCGAGACCGCGTCGCTCGACGAGCTCCGGGCGCTGCAGACCGAGCGGTTGGTCTGGTCGGTGCGCCACGCCTACTCCTGCGTCCCGCACTACCGCGCCTCCCTCGACGCGGCCGGGGTCCATCCCGACGACGTGACCGGACTCGACGACCTGGCGCGGCTGCCGTTCACCACCAAGGCCGACCTGCGCGAGAACTACCCCTTCGGGATGTTCGCGGTGCCCCGCGAGCAGGTGGTGCGGATCCACGCCTCGTCCGGCACGACCGGCAAGCCGACCGTCGTCGGCTACACCCGCGACGACGTCGAGACCTGGGCGACGGTGGTGGCGCGCAGCATCCGGGCCGCCGGGGGTCGGGCCGGCCACGTGCTGCACAACGCCTACGGCTACGGCCTGTTCACCGGCGGCCTCGGAGCGCACTACGGCGCCGAGAAGCTGGGGTGCACCGTGGTGCCGGTCAGCGGCGGCATGACCGAGCGGCAGGTGCAGCTGATCCAGGACTTCCGGCCCGACGTCATCATGGTGACGCCGTCCTACATGCTCGCGCTGGTCGACGAGATGGAGCGGCAGGGCGTCGACCCGCGCTCCACCTCGCTCAAGGTCGGGATCTTCGGCGCCGAGCCGTGGACCAACGACATGCGGCGCGAGGTCGAGGGCCGGCTCGACATGCACGCCGTCGACATCTACGGGCTCTCGGAGGTGATCGGCCCCGGCGTCGCCAGCGAGTGCGTGGAGACCAAGGACGGGCTGCACGTCTGGGAGGACCACTTCTACCCCGAGGTGATCGACCCGGTCACCGGCGAGGTGCTGCCCGACGGCGAGGAGGGCGAGCTGGTGCTGACCTCGCTGACCAAGCAGGCGATGCCGGTGCTGCGCTACCGCACCCGCGACCTCACCCGGCTGCTGCCCGGCACCGCGCGGACGATGCGGCGGATGGAGAAGATCACCGGCCGCACCGACGACATGATCATCCTGCGCGGGGTCAACCTGTTCCCGACCCAGGTCGAGGAGCTGATCCTCTCGGCCACCACGGAGCTCTCGCCGCACTTCCAGTGCGTGCTCGAGCGCGAGGGCCACCTCGACTTCATGACCGTGGTGGTGGAGCGGCGCGAGACCGCCGGCGACGAGGCGGCCCGGTCGGCCGGCGTACGCCTGCAGCACCTCGTGAAGAGCTCGATCGGCGTCTCCGTCGGGGTCCACGTCGTCGACCCCGGGACGATCGAGCGCTCGGTCGGCAAGATGAAGCGCATCGTCGACGCCCGCGCGCCGCGCTGAGGCCTTTGCTGACCGACCGGTCAGGAATAGACTCGCCACCAGTCCCTCCTGGAGGTCCGCATGAGCACCACCGCACCCGACGCGACCGCGCCCGACGAGACCGCGCTCGTCGAGCAGTTCGAGCAGGTCCTCGCCCGCCACGACCGGATCGAGCCGCGCGACTGGATGCCGGAGAAGTACCGCGCCACCCTGGTGCGCCAGATCGCCCAGCACGCGCACTCCGAGATCATCGGGATGCAGCCCGAGGGCAACTGGATCACCCGTGCACCGTCGCTGCGCCGCAAGGCGATCCTCCTGGCCAAGGTGCAGGACGAGGCCGGCCACGGGCTCTACCTCTACTCGGCGTGCGAGACGCTCGGCGTCTCGCGCCAGGAGCTGACCGAGAAGCTGGTCTCGGGCCAGCAGAAGTACTCCTCGATCTTCAACTACCCGACGCTGTCGTACGCCGACGTCGGCACCATCGGATGGCTCGTCGACGGCGCGGCCATCGCCAACCAGGTGCCGCTGTGCCGCACGTCGTACGGCCCCTACGGCCGGTCGATGATCCGGATCTGCAAGGAGGAGTCCTTCCACCAGCGGCAGGGCTACGAGCTGCTGATGACGATGATGCGCGGGAGCGACGCCCAGCGCGCCATGGTCCAGGAGTCGGTCGACCGGTTCTGGTGGCCCGCGCTGATGATGTTCGGCCCGCCCGACGACGACTCGCCCAACACCGCGCAGTCGATGGCGTGGGGGATCAAGCGCGACACCAACGACGAGCTGCGCCAGAAGTTCGTCGACATGAGCGTCCCGCAGGCCGAGCGGCTCGGCGTCACCCTGCCCGACCCCGACCTCGTCTGGAACGCCGAGCGCGGCCACCACGACTTCGGCCAGCCCGACTGGGAGGAGTTCCGCGCCGTGGTCACGGGCGCCGGCCCCTGCAACGCCCAGCGGATCGCGCACCGCCGTCGCGCCCACGAGGACGGCGCCTGGGTCCGCGACGCCGCCACCGCCTTCGCCGCCCGCTCGTCGGCCGAGCCCGTCGAGACCCGCGAGGCCCGCGCATGACCGGCCCGGGTGAGGGAGGCGAGGACTTCGCCGCCGAGGGCGGGCACGGCGCCGTGCCGCTCGAGGGCGTGCCCACCGCGCTGGGGGAGACCCCGCGCGGCGAGTGGCCGCTCTACGAGGTGTTCGTGCGCGGCAAGCGCGGCCTCAACCACGTGCACGTCGGGTCGCTGCACGCCGCCGACGACGAGATGGCGCTGCGCCACGCCCGCGACGTCTACACCCGCCGCAACGAGGGCGTCAGCATCTGGGCGGTCCGCGCCGACCGGATCGCGGCGTCGAGCCCCGACGAGAAGGACCCGCTGTTCGCCCCCGCCGGCGACAAGGTCTACCGGCACCCGACGTTCTACGCCGTCCCCGACGACGTCCCCCACATGTGAGCGGGCGGCGACGATGAGCGAGCACGAGAGCGTGTACGACGGCCTGCTGGGCGGCGACGACTCGCAGTGGGCCTTCGGCACCTCCTTCGAGGACCCCCTGGCCGGGGTGGACACCACCGTCCCCGACGGCGTCGACGCGGGCGCGCTCGCGGCGTACTGCCTGATGCTCGGCGACGACGCGCTCGTCCACTCCCACCGGCTCTCCCAGTGGGCCAGCAACGCGCCCGACCTGGAGGAGGACATCGCGCTGTCCAACGTCGCGCTCGACCTCCTCGGCCAGGCGCGGCTGCTGCTGGCCCGGGCCGCCGCCGCCGACCCGGACCTGGTGCCCGCCCTGCCGGAGGGCTCGCCGGTCCCGCCCGAGGACGCGCTGGCGTTCTTCCGCGACGAGGCGGCGTTCCGCAACGTGCGGCTCGCCGAGCAGGAGAACGGCGACTTCGCGGCGACCGTGGTGCGGCTGCTGCTGCTCTCCAGCCACCGGCTCGCGCTGCTGCAGCGGCTGGTGGCCAGCAGCGACCAGGTGCTCGCGGCGATCGCCGCCAAGGGCGTCAAGGAGCTGACCTACCACCGCGACTACGCCGGGCGCTGGTTCCTGACGCTGGCGCAGGGCACCGCGGAGTCGCGCCGCCGGTTGCTGGCGGGCCTCGCGCTGGTCTGGCCGCTGCGGGCCGAGCTGGCCCGCACCCACCCCGTCGAGCGCCTCGTCGCCGAGCAGGGCGTCGGCGTCGACCCGGCATCGGTGACCGACGAGGTCGACGTGCTGCTCGAGCAGGTGTTCTCGGTCAGCGGGGTCGAGCGCCCCGGGCTGCCGGCCACCGGGACCGTGGCCGGTGGCGCCGGCCGGGAGGGCCGCCACAGCGAGGCGATGGGGCGGCTGCTCGCCGAAATGCAGGTCGTCGCCCGCGCCCACCCGACGGGACTCTGGTGACCACCGCGACCCGATCCGACGTCGGTGACCTCGCGCGCTCGGTCACGGACCCGGAGATGCCGATGCTCACCCTCGAGGACCTGGGCGTGCTGCGCGACGTCGCCGTCGAGGACGGCGGGCGGGTGGTCCTCACCATCACGCCGACCTACTCCGGGTGCCCGGCCATGGCCACGATGCGCGACGACCTGGTGCACGTGCTGCACGACGCCGGCCACGACCGCGTCGAGGTCCGCGTCCGCCTGCACCCGGCCTGGTCGAGCGACTGGATCACCGAGCGCGGCCGGCAGGCGCTGCGTGACCACGGCCTCTCGGCGCCCGGCCCGGCGCCGCGCCACGACGGCCCGGTGCCGCTGACGCTGCTGCCCGTGCGCCGCGACCTGGCCTGTCCGCGCTGCGGCTCCGACGCGGTCGCGCTGACCTCGGAGTTCGGCCCGACGGCGTGCAAGGCGATGTACCGCTGCACCTCGTGCGCGGAGCCCTTCGAGCACGTCAAGGAGATCTGAGATGACCTCGGTCCGGGTCCGCGCGCGGTTCCACGAGCTCCGGGTGGCCGCCGTCGAGCGCCTCACCGACGACGCCGCCGCGATCACCTTCGAGGTGCCCGAGGAGCTGCGCGCGGCGTACGCCTTCGAGGCCGGCCAGTCGCTGACGCTGCGGCGCACGGTCGAGGGCCAGGAGCACCGCCGCTCCTACTCCATCTGCGCCCCCGCGGGCGCCCGGCCCCGCGTCGGGGTGCGCGAGGTCCCCGACGGGCTGTTCTCCCGCTGGCTGGTCCGCGAGCTGCGGGTCGGCGACGTGGTCGAGGTGCAGACGCCGACGGGGAGCTTCCGGGCCGACCCCGCCACCCCCGGCCGCCACCTGTGCATCGCCGCGGGCTCGGGCATCACCCCGATGCTCTCGATCGCCAGCTCGGTGCTGGCGCACCCCGAGAGCCGGGTGACGCTGCTCTACGGCAACCGCACCACCGGCTCGGTGATGTTCGCCGAGGAGCTGGCCGACCTGAAGAACCGCCACGGCGCTCAGCTCGACCTGGTCCACGTGCTCTCCCGCGAGCCCCGCGACGTGGAGCTGTTCTCGGGCCGGCTCGACGCCCAGCGGCTGCGCACGCTGCTGACGGTGCTGGTGCCCGTCGACGACCTCGACCACGTCTGGCTGTGCGGTCCCTTCGGGATGGTCGCCGACGCCCGGGCCGTGCTGGAGGAGCTCGGCGTGCCTGCCGACCGGGTGCACGTCGAGCTGTTCTACGTCGACGAGCCGCCGCCCGAGCTCGAGCGCCCCGACGCCGTCGTGGAGGGGGAGACCAGCGAGGTCACCGTCGTGCTCGACGGCCGCTCGACGACCGCCCCGATGAGCACGGGCGCCAGCGTCCTGGACGGCGCCGCGGCCACCCGCCACGACCTGCCGTTCGCCTGCAAGGGGGGCGTGTGCGGCACCTGCCGCGCGCGCGTCACCGCGGGCGAGGTCGACATGCGCCGCAACTACGCCCTCGACGACGACGAGGTCGAGCGCGGGTTCGTGCTGACCTGCCAGTCCTTCCCGGTCGGCGACGCCGTGACCGTCGACTTCGACGCGTGAGCCCGCGGTGGCCCCCGACGGAGGGCGACGAGCACCCCTGAGCACCTCGGGCCCCGGTGGGTACGACGAGACGGTGACCCCCTCGACGAAGGCCCGCCCCGCCGCCGGCACCCCCGACGCCGACCGCGCCCACGCACCCCGCCCCCACCTGTGGCTCCGCGAGGGGCTGACCGGTCTCGAGCTGGCCCACTCGGCGGCGTCGCGGCGCTACCTCGCCGGACTGCCGAGCGGCGACGGCCACCCCGTGCTCGTGCTGCCCGGCTTCCTCGCCGGCGCCAGCTCGACCGGCTTCTTGCGCGGGTTCCTGCGCAGCAAGGGCTACCGCGTCTACGACTGGGGCCAGGGTCGCAACATGGGCGTCCGGCAGGGGCTGCGAGGTCGGCTGAGCGAGCGGCTCGACCACATCGCGCAGCGCTCCGGCGAGCCGATGAGCATCGTCGGCTGGAGCGCGGGCGGCATCTACGCCCGCGAGATCGCGCGCGAGAACCCCGACCGGGTCCGCTCGGTGATCACGATGGGCACCCCGATGCGCGGCAACCTCCGGGCGACGTCGGCCTGGCCGGCGTACACGCTGCTCAACCGGGGCCGCAACGCCGTCGACCTGACGCCCGAGGTGCTCGGCAGCCGGGCGGCGCCGCTGTCCGTGCCGACCACCTGCATCTACAGCCGCTACGACGGCATCGTCGCCTGGGAGCTGTGCACCAGCCTGCCGGCGCCGACCACCGAGAACGTCGAGGTGCGCTCGACCCACCTGGGCTTCGGCCACCACCGCGCCACCCTCGCCGTCGTGGCCGACCGGCTCGCGCAGCCGGTGGGGGAGTGGCGGCCCTACGCGGGCTGAGGCCAGGTCCGCCCGACGACCTCCGCCACCGTCGCGCGAGCGGTGCGCCCGACGCCGATCAGCGTCGCGGAGGCGGGTCCGGTCCAGTCGCCGTACCCCACGAGGTGGACGCGGTGGTCGCGCTCGGCCCGGGTGCCCGACGTGCCGCCCACGGGGACCCGGCCGTCGGCGTCGCGCAGCCGCAGCGGCGCGAGGTGGCGCAGCGCCGGCCGGAAGCCGGTGCACCAGAGCACCACGTCGGCCCGCTCGGTGGTGCCGTCGGCCCAGGCGACGCCGTCGCGGGTGAGCCGCTCGAACATCGGGCGCGCGTGGAGCACCCCGCGGTCGCGGGCCTCGCGCACCTCCGGGACGACCACGACGTCGCCCAGGCCGCCGACCCCGTCGTGCGGCGTACCCCCCTCGCGGGCGCGGACCCGCGCGGTGGCCGCGTCGAAGAGGGCCCGCCCGTCCACGTCGTCGGGCAGGAACCGCGGCGGTCGCGTCGCGACCCAGGTGGTGTCGGCGACGCGGGAGACCAGGGCCAGCAGCTGGGCCGCGGAGTTGCCGCCGCCGACCACCACGACCCGCTGCCCCGCCAGCTCCTCGGGCGAGCGCAGGTCCGCGGCGTGCAGCTGGCGCCCGGCGTACAGCCCGCTCCCGGGGTACGCCGGCCGGAACGGGCGGTCCCACGTGCCGGTCGCCGACACCACCACCCGGGCCCTCACCGCCAGCCCGGGGGCACGCACGAGCAGCGGGCCGCCCGCGTCGTCGTCGGCCGCGACCACCTCGCTCACCCGGTGCGGGCGCAGCGGCGCCAGGCCGTAGCGCTGCTCGTACGCCGTCAGGTAGGCCACCACGTGGTCGCGCGGCGGGTAGCCGTCGTGGACGCCGGTCGGGTCCCGCCACGGCGGCATCATCCAGCCGGGCAGCGAGGAGTACGCCGGGGGCGAGAACAGGTGGAGGCCGTCCCACGTCCGGGGCCACGCGCCACCGGGACGGTCGGCGGCGTCGAGGAGGAGGAAGTCCTGCCGGGGGACCCGGCCGAGCCGCTGCAGGTGGTAGCCGACGGCCAGGCCCGCCTGTCCGGCCCCGACGACCACGACGGGGACCTCGAGGTGCTGCGTCCGCCCCGCCACCGAGCCAGGCTACGGCGCGGACCTCGAGGCCCGCCTGAGCCGCCGCCGCCTGGGTACGACGGGCCCATGCGCATCTTCTTCACCGGCGGCAGCGGCAAGGCCGGCCGGCACGTGGCCCCCTTCCTCGCCGACCAGGGCCACCAGGTCACCAACGCCGACCTCGTCCCGCTCGACCACCCCGGGGTCAGCGACCTGCGGGTCGACCTGACCGACGCGGGGGAGACCTGGTCGGCCCTCGCCGGCATGGCCACCTTCGAGGAGCTCGAGCACACCGAGGCGCTGCGCTACGACGCGGTCGTCCACTTCGCCGCGGTGCCGCGGATCCTGCTGACCAGCGACGCGGCGACGTACGCCACCAACGTGCTCAGCACCTACCACGTCCTCGAGGCCGCCACCCGGCTCGGGATCCCCAAGATCGTCTTCGCCTCCTCCGAGACGACCTACGGCATCTGCTTCGCCCGCGGCGAGCGCAAGCCGCTCCACGTCCCGGTCGACGAGGAGCACCCGACGGTGCCCGAGGACGCCTACGCGATGTCCAAGGTCGCGGGCGAGGTCACCGCACGCTCGTTCCAGGCCCGCACCGGCACCGACGTCTACGGGCTGCGGATCAACAACGTCATCGAGCCCCACGAGTACGCCGAGATGTTCCCGCCCTTCCTCACCGATCCCGGCCGCCGGCGCCGCAACGTCTTCGCCTACATCGACACCCGCGACCTCGGCCAGATGGTGCAGCGCTGCCTGGAGACCGACGGGCTGGGCTACCAGGTCTTCAACGTCGCCAACGCCGACATGTCCACCGCCGCCACGACCGAGCAGGTCCGCGAGCAGTTCTACGACGGCGTCGAGGTGCGCCGCGAGATGGGCCGCGACGAGACCTTCTACGCCATCGACAAGGCCCGCGAGCTGCTCGGCTTCGAGCCGCAGCACTCCTGGCGCGACGTGCTCGACGACCCGGGCGCAGGCGAGGGCTGACCCGGGCGCCCGCGCGGGCGTAGCGTGCCCAGCGGAGGAGGGGACGACCGATGCCGGGGACCCACGCGATCCGCACGCACGGGCTGGTCAAGCGGTTCGGCCGTGCCACCGCGCTCGACGGGCTCGACCTCGAGGTGGCCCGCGGGGAGGTGCACGGCTTCCTGGGCCCCAACGGCGCCGGCAAGTCGACGGCGCTGCGGGTCCTGCTCGGGCTGCTCCGCGCCGACGCCGGCACGGCCGAGCTGCTGGGCGGCGACCCGTGGCGCGACGTGGTCGAGCTGCACCGCCGGCTGGCCTACGTGCCCGGCGACGTGGTGCTGTGGCCCTCGCTGACCGGCGGCGAGGCGATCGACCTCATCGGCAACCTCCGGGGCGGCCTGGACCGGGCGCGTCGCGACGACCTCGTCGAGCGCTTCGAGCTCGACCCGACCAAGCGGGGCCGGCACTACTCCAAGGGCAACCGCCAGAAGGTCGCGATCGTCGTTGCGCTCGCAGCCGACGTCGAGCTGCTCGTCCTCGACGAGCCGACCTCGGGCCTCGACCCGCTGATGGAGGCGGCCTTCCAGGACGAGGTCGCGCGGCTGCCGGCCGAGGGCCGCACGGTGCTGCTGTCGAGCCACATCCTCGGCGAGGTGCAGGCGCTCGCCGACCGGGTGAGCATCATCCGCCGCGGCCGCGTCGTGCAGACCGGCACGCTGGCCGACCTGCGTGGGCAGACCCGGTGGGGCGTCGAGGCGGTCCTCGCCCGGCCGCCGGCCGACCCGGGCGCTCTGCCCGGCCTGCACGACGTGGTGCTCGACGACCGCGGCGGGCTGCGCGCGACCGTCGACCCCGGCGAGGTCAACCGGGCCATGGCCGCGCTGGTGGCGCACGACCTGCTCTCCATCACCGTCTCGCCGGCCTCGCTGGAGGACCTCTTCCTCCGGCAGTACGGCGATGCGCAGGCCGGCGCCACGCCGTGAGCACCCGCCTGGCCGGGGTCGGCCCGCTGCTGCGGGTCTCGCTGCGCCAGGACGCCCTGCGCACCGTGCCCTGGGTGCTGCTGGTCTGCCTGCTGCCGGTCTCCTCGGTGGTGGCCTACGACCTCGTGTTCCCCGCCGCCCGCGACCGGGCCGCGCTGGCCGCCAGCATGGGCAGCAACCCGGCGCTGTCGCTGCTGCTCGGCCCGGCCCGCGACCTGTCCACGGCCGACGGCTTCGCCGGCTGGCGCTCGGGACAGGTGGGTGCGGTGTTCGCAGGGCTGATGACGGTCCTCGTCGTGGTGCGTCACAGCCGGGCCCAGGAGGACTCCGGCCAGGCCGAGCTGCTCGCGTCCGCGGTGATGGCCCGCGGGTCGCGGCTGGCGGTCGCGCTCCTCGTCGCGGGGCTGGCCGCCGGGGCGACCGGGGTGACCTGCGCGGTCGCGACCGTGTCCGCCGGCGGCGACCCGCGGTCGTCGTGGCTGCTCGCCGCGACCTTCACCGCGTCCGGGCTGGTGTTCGCCGGCGTCGCGGCCGTCACCGCGCAGCTGGCCTCCGACGCCCGCACCGCCACGGGCCTCGCGGTCGCGGTGCTGGGCCTGTCCTACGTGCTGCGCGGCTACCTCGACGCCGCGGGAGCCCCGGCCTGGACCACCTGGCTGACGCCGCTGGGCTGGCTGGAGGCGACCCGGCCCGGAGCCGGTGACCGGCCGGCGCCGCTCCTGCTCGCCCTCGTCGCCTCGGTGGCGCTGGCCGCCGCCGCCTTCGTGCTGCAGTCCCGCCGTGACTTCGGTCAGGGCCTGCTCGCCGCGCGCACGGGCCCGGCCGAGGCCGGGTCGGTGGGCTCGCCCTGGGGCCTGGCCGTCCGGCTGCAGCGCGGACCGGTGCTGGCGTGGGTCCTCGCCGTCGTCGGGACGGGGCTGCTCCTGGGGAGCCTCACCGGCTCCGTGGGCGACCTCGTCGCCGAGAACCCCACGATGGCCGCGCTGCTGGCCTCGGGGGCGCTGAGCGCCGGCGGGCTGGCCTTCGCCTTCGTGGTCACGATGCTGCAGGTGCTCGCCCTGCTGGCGGCGGTCGCGGGCGTCCAGGTGGTGGTGCGCGCGCACGCCGAGGAGGCCGCCCACCGGCTCGAGCAGCTGCTGGCGGCCGGCCTGCGCCGGCGTACGCACCTCGCCACGCACGCGGTGATCGCGCTCGGTGCGCCGTCGCTCGCGCTGCTGCTCGCCGGCGCGGCGCTGGGGGTGGTCGCCCACGGACAGGAGCCGGACGTCGCGACCGGCGACGTGGTGCTGCAGGCCGCGGCGACCCTGCCGGCGGTGTGGCTGCTCGTCGGCCTCGCCCTCGCGGCGGTCGGCGCCGCCCCCCGCCTGCGCGCGGTCGGCTGGCTGGCCGTGGTGGGGACCTTCGTCCTCACCGTCCTGGGCCCGACGCTCGACCTGCCCGGGTGGGCGCTCGACCTGAGCCCGCTGCGCCACGTGCCCGACGTCGCGGCTCCGGGCCTCGCGTGGGGCGGCTCGGCGGCGCTGGCCGCGGTCGCGGCAGGGTTGGTCGCGGTGGCCTTCGTCGGCCTCGAGCGGCGCGACGTCGGCTAGGGGCCGGGTGGGGTCCGGCGCCTCAGACGGGCGGGGCGATCCCCTGGCGGTGCTGCTCGATCACGTCGGCGGCGAGCTGGGAGAGCTTGACGTTCATCTGCTGCGAGAGCCGCGAGAGCACCCCGAACGCCTCGGCGTCGGTGAGGTCGTGGGTCTGCATCAGCAGGCCGAGCGCGGTGCCGATGGTGCGGTTGCTCTGCAGCCCCGCCCGCATCGTCTCGGCCTCCTCGCCGTGCAGCGCGGCGGTGACCGCGACCGACGCGAACGCCGCCAGCACCGCGGCCTGGGCCATCGACTCCTCGCCGAGCGCCCCCGGGGTGCTGCTGAACAGGTTGAGCGCGCCCAGGTGGCGGCCGGCGGTGCGGAGCCGGAAGCCGCCCATGCCGCGCACGGGCGTCTCGGCCACGAGGCGGCTCGCGAGGGCCGGCCACCGGTTGGGTGCCGTGAGGTCGGCGCACAGGTGCAGGTCGGGCTCGTCGTCGCGCAGCGCGTCGAGGCAGGGCCCGTCGCCGAGCTCGAGCTCGATGGCGTCGCCGCGGCGGGCGACGTCGTCGGAGGCGGCGGCGGTGCGGCCGCGCCCGTCGGCCAGCAGCATGAGCGACGCGTGGTCGCAGCCGTCGACGACCTCGACGGCACCGCGGCACAGCACCTCGTAGGTGTCGGCCACCGACGCGGCCCGGCCGACGGCCTCGGCGAGGCGCGTGAAGGAGTCGACCAGCTCCGGGGGGTAGTCGACGGTCACGCGCACTCCTCTCGCGACGCCCGGGCACCCGGGCGACACCGGATCTTGTCACACCACGGCGTGGCGGACCGTCCGACCGGGTGTGAACGTGCCTGGAGTGGGCACCCGAGAGGTGGGCACAGATCGAGGTCTTCCTCGTCCCGCACCCCGACGCCTCCGCGGTGAAGCAGTCCGCCGCGGAGGCGTCACCCCGTCGCGACGGGCTGCGTCTGCAGCCGCGCGGGAAGGGCGCCCCACCCGCGCAGGATCCGGGTCGGCCGCCGCCGCGCCCCGGGCTCGAGGGCCAGGTCGGGGAACCGGTAGAAGACCGCGCGCAGCCCGACCTCGCCCTCCATCCGCGCCAGCGCCGCCCCGAGGCAGTAGTGGCGGCCGGACGAGAACGACACGTGGTCGCCCGCGTTGGCCCGGGCGACGTCGAACACGTCGGGGTCGGTGAAGACCTCCGGGTCGCGGTTGGCCCCGGCCAGCAGCGTGGTCACCACCGCGCCGCGGGGCACGGTCGTCCCCGCCAGCTCGGTGTCGCGCACCACGGTCCGGCCGGTCAGCAGCACCGGCGGGTCGTGCCGCAGCACCTCGTCGACGGCGTTGGGCCACAGCGCGGGGTCGTCCTGGAGGGCCCGCAGCTGGTCCGGGTGCTCGTGCAGCAGCCAGATGCCGTTGCCGAGCAGGTTGACCGTGGTCTCGAAGCCGGCGGCCAGGACCAGCCCGGCGGTGGCCTTGAGCTCCGCGTCGTCGAGACCGCGTCCGTCCTCGTCCCGGGCGGTGACGAGCTGGCTGAGGAGGTCGGCGCCGGGCGAGCGGCGTACGTCCTCGATGTGGGTGTGCAGCCACCGCTCGAACTCCGTCAGCGAGGCCTCGACCTCGCGGAAGTGGCGCCACCCCAGGCCCAGGTCGAGGCTGGGGGCGGCGCCCTCGCCGAAGCGCAGCACCCGGTCGCGGTCGGCGGCCGGCACCCCGAGGATCTCGGCGATCACCGTGACGGGCAGCAGCGCGCAGTAGCGCTCGACCAGGTCGACGGGGTGGCCGGCGCGGGCGTCGGCCCCGAGGTCGTCGAGGAGCTCGGTGGCGATCTGCTCGGTCCGCTCGCGCAGCTGCTGCACCGCGCGGGCGCTGAAGACCCGGGTGACCAGCTTGCGGTAGCGGGTGTGGTCGGGCGGCTCGGTCACCAGCAGCGACGGCGGGGTCAGCGGCCCGATGGGCGCCCGGCGTCCGGCCCACGTGGACAGCCGTCCCAGCGGGCCGGGCGCGGAGCCGATGTCGACGCCGGCGCGGACGTCGTTGCTGGTGAGCACCTCCTTCACCGTGGGGAGCGAGGCGGTGACGTAGGCGAACTGCGAGCGGTGCAGCGGGCCGTCGGCGCGGACCTCCTCGAACAGCTCGAGCGGGGCCGCGTCGCTGGAGGCGGTCGCCTCGATCAGCCGGCCGTGCAGGTCGCCGCGCTTCGCCGAGCCGCGGATCGCCCACCGCGGCAGCGCGTGGCCCAGGCCCCACCGCAGCGTGGAGGCGACCTGTCCCTCGAGTCCTGCTCGTACGCCGCTCATGTCGGGTCCCGTCCTCGTCTGCTCGATACCGTTCGGTATCCAATACCTTTCGGTATCGTGCCGCTCGTGTCAACCGTCGGTCCAGGTCGCCGCCCCCCGCGCGAGGAGGTGCGCCGCGCGCTCCTCGACGCCGCGGCGCAGGTGTTCGCCCGGCAGGGGGTCGACGGGGCCAGCGTCGGTGACGTCGCCGCCGCGGCGGGCTTCACCAAGGGCGCCGTCTACTCCAACTTCGGCAGCAAGGACGACCTGGTCGCCGCGCTCGTGGAGGACAGGGTCTCGGCCTACCTCGAGCTCGGTCTGGCCGCGGTCAGCGACACCGACGCCTCGCTCGGCGAGAAGGCCCGCGCGCTCGGCGACCGCCTGACGCGGGCCGCCGACGAGCAGCGCGACTGGCAGCTGCTCTTCCTCGAGCTGTGGCAGCGGGCCGTGCGCAGCGGCGCGGTGGACGGCGCCTTCGTCGACCGCCGGCGCGAGCTGCACGCCGCGGTCACCGACGCGGTGACCGCCCACCTCGACCAGGCCGGGGCGGAGCCGCCGCTGCCGCCCGCGGAGCTGGCCACGCTGCTGATGGCACTGTCCAACGGGCTGGCGCTGGAGCGGCAGATCGACCCCGCCGGGGTGCCCGACGACCTGTTCGGGCGGGTGCTCGCGCTGGTGGTCGGGGACCGGTCCGCGTCCTGAGCAATCGTTTGAAGTTTCAACTGATGCGGTAGGATGGGCCCATGGACGCACCGCAGTGGCTCGACGACGAGCAGCAGGCCGCCTGGCGCGCCTACCTGTTCGCCAACCAGGCGCTGCAGTCGTCCCTGGACCGGCAGCTGTCCCAGGTCGCCGGCATGCCGCACAGCGTCTACCTCGTGCTGGCGATGCTGAGCGAGGCGCCCGAGCGCACCCTCTCGATGGGCGTCTTGGCCGAGATGGTGCGCTCCTCGCCGTCGCGGCTCTCGCACGCGGTGGCCAAGCTGGAGTCGCAGGGCTGGGTCACCCGGGCCCGCCGGCCCGACAACGCCCGGGTGGTCGTCGCCACGCTCACCGACGCCGGCTTCGCCCGCGTCGAGGAGGTCGCGCCGCACCACGTCGCCCAGGTCCGTGAGGTGTTCTTCGACCGGCTCACCCGCGAGCAGGTGACGCAGCTGCGCGAGATCTTCGAGGCGGTGGGCGGTCCGCTCGCCCACGAGACCTCGGTCCCGCCGCCGGTGTGCGACTGAGCGGCTCGCTCAGGTGACCAGCCGCAGCAGCGCCGTCACCGCCACGGCCGCCACGAAGACGACCAGGACGCCCTGCCGCAGCAGCAGTGCCACCACGGCAGCGGCCATCCCGGCCAGGGTCCGCCAGTCCGCGCCGTAGCGACCTCCGTCGTCGAGCAGCTCCACCACGACCAGCCCCGCGAGCATCGCCACCGGGAGCAGGCCGGCCACCCGGCGTACGACGGGGTGGTCGAGGACCGCGGCCGGCAGTGCCACCCCGGCCAGCTTGAGCAGGTAGCAGCCGAGCGCGGCCACGACGACGCCGGTCCAGAGCCCGGTCACGCCCGGGCTCCCGGTCGGGCCCCGGGTCGGGCCCCGGGTCGGGCTCCGGGTCGGGCCAGGCCGAGCACCAGTGCCACGGCGGCGGCCGCCAGCACCGGGACGCCCGGCGGGGCGAGGGGGATCAGCACCAGCGCGACCGCGGCGCCGAGCAGCGCGGTCACGGGGGCGGTGCGCTCGCGCAGCTGCGGCCAGAGCAGGGCGAGGAAGACCGCCGGTGCGGCGACGTCGAGGCCCAGCGCCTCGGCGTCGACGCCCCGCCCGAGCAGCGCCCCGGCGAGGGTGCCTGCGTTCCACAGCACGCACAGCACCACGCCGGTGATCCAGAACGCCCGGCGACCCAGCGCCGGGTCGCGCTCGGCGACGGCCATCGCGGTGGTCTCGTCGATGACGAGGTGCGCGGCCAGCGGGCGTCGTACGCCGCGGGGCCGGACCAGCCGGCTCACCGGGATGCCGTAGAACGCGTTGCGCACCCCGAGCAGCAGCGCCGCCGACACCGCCGCGACGGCCGTGCCGCCCGCGGCGACCACCCCCACGAAGGCGAACTGCGAGGCGCCGGTGAACATCAGCAGGCTCAGCAGCATCGTCTGGCCGAGGTCGACGCCCGACCCGGTGGACACCGCGCCGAACGTCGCACCGAACGCCCCGGCGTACAGCGCGATGCCGGCGGCCGCGCGGTCGACCCGCCGCCGGTCGGCGGCGCTGGGACCAGGGGTGGGGCCGGGGGACGGGCCGGTGGTCGGGGTGGGCACGGGGCCAGCCTCCCAGCGCGCCGCCGCTCCGCGGCGCCGTCCCCGGGGTGCCCGCCGGTAGCGTTCGGCCCGTGGCGGGGATGGTGAGGGCGGCCGACGACGCCCAGCGCAGGTTTCCAGGGCTCGGCTTCCCCCTGGCGGTGGTCTACAAGTACTTCGACGACCAGGGCCCCTACCTGGCGGCGATCATCACCTACTACACCTTCGTCGCGGTCTTCCCGCTGCTGCTGCTCGGCACCTCGATCCTGGGCTTCGTGCTCCAGGGCGACCCGGAGCTGCAGCAGGCGGCGCTGGACTCCACGCTGCGGCAGTTCCCGATCGTCGGTGACCAGCTCGGTCGGCCCGAGGGGCTGCAGGGGTCGGTCGCCGCGGTGGTCACCGGTGGCCTGATCGCGCTCTACGGCTCGCTCGGCCTCGGCACCGCCATCCAGAACGCGATGAACGTCGCCTGGTCGGTGCCGCGCAACAGCCGCCCCAACCCGTTCCTGCTGCGGCTCAAGAGCCTGTTCCTGCTGCTGATCGCCGGTGGTGCGGTGCTGGCCGTCACGGCCGTCTCGGTCACCGGCCAGAAGCTGCTCTCCGACGCCGGCGTCGGCGGCGGTCGCACGCTGGTCTCGGTCGTCACGGTGCTGCTGGTCGGCGGCATCCTGACGGTGCTGTTCCGGCTCGCCACCGCGCGCGAGCACCCGTGGTACTACGCCGCTCCCGGTGGCTTCTTCGTCGCGGTGCTCTGGCAGGGGCTGCAGCTGCTGTCCACGGCGTACGTCAACCGGGTGCTGAGCGAGACCTCCTCGATGAACCAGACCTTCGGCCTGGTCCTCGGCCTGATCGGCCTGATCTTCCTCGCCGCCGTCATCGCCGTCCTCGGCATGGAGCTCAACGTCGTGCTCGTGCGCCACCTGTGGCCGCGCGCCCTGCTCACGCCCTTCACCGACTCCGTCGAGCTCACCGAGGCCGACCGCAAGGCCTACACCAGCTACGCCCGCGCCCAGCGCCACAAGGGCTTCGAGCAGGTGAAGGTCTCCTTCGGCGAGCCCCCCAGCATCCTCGGCTCCGGCTCCGAGGACCACCACGACACCGACTCCGCCCCCGAGCCCGAGCCCGAGCCCGATCGCTCCTAGGCCCCGGCGTCTTCGTGGACCCGGCCGGGCACGACGGTGGCGGGTCAGGTGGGGGCGGGGCCCGACGAGGCGCGGACGACGAGCTGGGTGGGCAGCACCCGGACGGGAGCGTCCTCGCCGGTGGGGGTGGCGCCGGGGCGGGTGAGGGCGGCGAGCGCCTCGACGGCGCGGGCGCCGGCCTCGGTGGTGCGCTCGGCGAGCGTGGTCAGCGGGGGGTGGCAGAAGTCGGCGCCGAAGACGTCGTCGAAGCCGACGACGCTCAGCTGCTCCGGGACGCGTACGCCGCGCTCGGCCAGGCGCTGGAGCACGCCGATCGCCAGCACGTCGTTGTGCGCCACGACCGCGGTCGCGCGGGTGGTGAGGACGGCGTCGGCGGCGGCCGGGCCGGAGGCGGTGGTGGGCGTGTAGGGCCCGAACCGGGTGGCCTCGAGGCCGTGCTCCGCCGCGGCCGCGTGCAGCCCGGCCCAGCGTCGCGCGCCCGACCACGACTCGGCCGGGCCGCCGAGGAAGACGAAGGAGCGGTGGCCGTGGGAGGCGAGGTGGGCGACGATCTGGCCGGTGCCGGAGGCGAAGTCGGCGACCACGCTGGTCAGCCCGGGTGAGGCCCGGTTGACCAGCACGATCCGGTTGAGCTCGCTCGCCCGCTGCAGCGCCTCGTCGGGCATCCGGGAGGCGGTCAGCACGAACCCGTCGACGGCCGCGCCCAGCCGCCTGACCAGGCGTTCCTCGTGCACGGGGTTCTCCTGGGCGTCGCCGATGACCAGCGTCAGTCGGGCCTCGGCGGCGGCGCGCTCGGCGCCCTTGACCACCCCGGAGAAGTAGGGGTTGGTGATGTCGGGGACGACCAGCGCGACGGTGTTCGTGCGGCCGGACTCGAGGGCCTGCGCCGTGGGGTTGGGGGAGTAGCCGAGCCGCTCGGCGACGGCGAGCACGTGCTCCCGCGTGACGTGGTTGACCCGGCCCGGGTTGCTGAACGCGCGCGACACCGTCGAGGTCGCGACCCCGGCCGCCTCGGCGACCGAGGTGATGGTGGCGCGACGGCGGGGGGCGGGCACGAGGCCATGCTGGCACGCGTCTGGCAACTTTTGGCAAACGATTGCCATGTGACGGCGGCCACACCTACGTTCGCCCGGACCGCGAGGAGCGAGACCTCGGGCCGGGAGACAAGTCGGCGAGGCCGACGGAGAGGCACCACCATGAGCACCATCGACACCGCCGCCGCGGGGCACCACGACGAGTCCCGCCGTACGCCGAAGCGCGCGGCCCTCGCCGCCTGGAGCGGCTCCGCGCTGGAGTACTACGACCTGGCGATCTACGGCACCGCCGCCGCCCTGGTCTTCCCCCAGATCTTCTTCCCCGAGGGCAACGACTCGGCCGCCACGATCGCGGCGTTCGCGACCTTCGGCGTCGCCTACGTCGCCCGGCCGTTCGGGTCCTTCCTGATGGGCCACATCGGCGACCGGCTCGGCCGCAAGACGATCCTGATCGGCACGCTGCTGCTGATGGGCGTCTCCACGTTCCTCATCGGCTGCCTCCCGACGTACAGCCAGATCGGGCTGTGGGCCCCGGCGCTGCTCGTGCTGCTCCGGCTGCTCCAGGGCCTCTCGGCCGCGGGCGAGCAGGCCGGCGCCAACTCGATGTCCTTCGAGCACGCCCCCGACGACCGTCGCGGCTTCTTCACCAGCTGGACCCTCAGCGGCACCCAGGGCGGCCAGGTGCTGGCGCCCGCGATCTTCCTGCCGCTGGCCGCGGTGCTGCCCGAGGACGCGCTGCTCAGCTGGGGCTGGCGGGTGCCGTTCTGGCTCAGCGCCGTCATCGTCGTGCTGGGCTTCGTGATCCGGGCCCGCCTCGACGAGACGCCCGCCTTCCAGGACGACGTCGCCGACAGCGACGAGCCGAAGCGGGCGCCGCTCAAGGAGCTGTTCGCCGACCACTCGCCCGCGGTGCTGCGCGTCTTCTTCGCCGCCTTCATCGCGATGGTCAACACCATGTTCCAGGTCTTCGCGCTCAACTTCGCGACGGCCGACGACTACGGCATCGGCTTCGACTCCTCCTTCATGCTGTGGCTGGCGATCGTGGCCAACCTGGTCGCCATCGCGGTGATCCCGTTCTGGGCGATGCTCTCGGACAAGGTCGGTCGCAAGCCGGTCTTCCTGACCGGTCTGGCCGGCAGCGCCGTGCTCGTCACCGCCTTCCTCGGCGCGATCCGGGCGGGCAACGAGCCGCTCACCTTCGTGCTCGGCGTGGCCCTGGCCGGCGTCGTCTACTCGATGCCCAACGCGGTGTGGCCCGCCACCTACGCGGAGTACTTCCCCACCAGCGTCCGCCTCTCCGGCATGGCCATCGGCACCCAGTTCGGCTTCGCGCTGGCCGGGTTCACCCCGACCATCGCCGGTGCCCTGATGGGCGGCGAGGCCGACAACTGGTGGCGCGTGGCGGCCTTCGCCGTCGGGGCCTGCGTGATCTCCGCGATCGCGGTGCTCACCGGGCCCGGCAGGACGCACACCGTGCCGACGCACCTGGTCGGCGTCCGTGCGGCCCGCACCCCCGCCCCGGCCGCGGCATGAGCATCGGCTCGTTCTCGCTCGGCCTGGTCGGCGGTGGCATCGCCCGCTCGCTCACCCCGGCGATGCAGGAGCGGGAGGGTCGCGAGCAGGGCCTCGCCCTGACCTACCGGCTCGTCGACGCCGAGCGGCCCGACGGGCGGGGCTTCGGGGTCGACGACCTGCCCGAGGTGCTGACCGGGGCGGAGCGGTTCGGCCTCGACGGGCTCAACGTCACCCACCCGTTCAAGCAGGCCGTGGTGCCGCTGCTCGACGACCTCTCCGAGGCCGCGGCCGACCTCGGTGCCGTCAACACCGTGGTGCTGCGCGACGGGAAGCGGGTCGGCCACAACACCGACACCACGGGGTACGCCGCGGCCCTCGCCGCCGGGCTGCCCGACGCGCCCCGGGACCGCGTGGTGCTGGTCGGGGCGGGCGGCGCCGGGGTCGCCGTCGGCTACGGCCTGCTCGCCGAGGGGGTGGGCCGGCTCGGCGTCCACGACGTCGACGCGGACCGGGCGCACGCGTGCGTCGTACGGCTGGCGAAGCGGTACGGCGACCACGCCGTGGAGGTCGTCACCGACCTGCCCGGCGCGCTCGCCGGGGCCGACGGCTTGGTCAACGCCACGCCGGTCGGGATGCACGGCCACGCCGGCCTGCCGGTCCCGGCCGAGCTGGTGCGCGGGGACCTGTGGGTCTCCGACGTCGTCTACTTCCCGCTCGAGACCGAGCTGGTCGCGCTGGCCCGCTCGCGGGGCTGCCGGGTGCTGCCCGGTGGCGCGATGGCGGTGCAGCAGGCCGTCGGCGCGTTCGAGCTGTTCACCGGCCGACCGGCCGACGCGGAGCGGATGCAGCGCCACTTCCGGGAGCTGACCGCCTGATGCGCACCGGCGTCGCCACGCTGTCCCTCAGCGGTCGCCTCGTGGACAAGCTGCACGCGGCGGCCACGGCGGGGTTCGACGGCGTCGAGGTCTTCGACAACGACCTCATCGGGTGCCCGCTGTCCCCGGCCGAGGTGGCCCGGCTCGCGGCTGACCTCGGCCTGACGATCGACCTCTTCCAGCCGGTGCGCGACGCGGCCGGCGTCGCCCCGGACGCCTGGCCCGCGACCCGGCGCCGGGTGGTGGCCAAGCTCGAGGTCGCCCGCGAGCTCGGCGCGCCCGTGGTGCTGCTGTGCTCCCACGTCGGCGCCGGCTCGGTCGACGACCCCGACCTCACCGCGTCCCAGCTGGCCGAGCTGGGCGACGAGGCGGCGGGACGCGGGCTGGTGCTGGCCTACGAGGCGCTGGCCTGGGGACGCCACGTCAATCGGCTCGCCCAGGCCTGGGACGTCGTACGCCGCGCCGACCACGCGGCCGTCACCGTGGCGGTCGACACCTTCCACGTGCTGGCCCGGGGCGACGACGCGACCGCGCTCGACGGCGTGCCGGGGGAGCGGATCGGCTTCCTCCAGGTGGCCGACGCGCCGCTGAAGCAGATGGACGTCCTGGAGTGGAGCCGCCACTTCCGCTGCTTCCCCGGCCAGGGGATGCTCGACGTCACCGGCGTCGTGGCCGCCACCTTGGAGGCCGGCTACCGCGGACCGGTCTCGCTCGAGGTGTTCAGCGACGTGGTCCGCGAGTCCGACCAGGCCGTCACGGCGCGCGACGCCTACCGCTCCCTGGTCTTCCTCGCCGACGAGCTCGCCGCCCGGTTGACCGGCCCGGCCGCCGCGCTGGTCGAGCCGGCCCCGCCCGCCCCCGAGCGGGTCGGCCTGGCCTTCCTCGAGGTCGCCGACCCCACCGGCGACCCCGCCCTGGAGGCGCTGCTGCGCGGGCTCGGCCTCACCCGGGTCGGCCGGCACCGCAGCAAGCCGGTGCAGTGGTGGCGCCAGGGGGAGGCCCACGTGGTGGTCAACCAGACCCCCGGCACCGATCCGCGGGCGCACGCCGTCGGGCTGGCCACGCCCCGGGTCGACACCGTCGCCGCCCGGGCCGAGGCGCTGCTCTGGCCCGAGGTCGACCGGACCCGCGGGGCGGGGGAGGCGCTGCTGCCCGGCATCACCACGCCCGGCGAGACCCACCTGTTCCTCTCCGCCGACCCCGGCGCCCCCGACCACTGGCAGGACGACTTCGTCGTCGAGGACGAGCCGGCGACCGAGGGGCGCTGGACCGGGCTCGACCACGTCGGCCTGGCCGTGCCGCCGCGCCGGCTGGACGAGGAGATCGGCTTCCTGCGCACCGTGCTGGGCCTGGAGGCCGCCCCGGTGGAGGAGTTCTGGGAGCCGCAGGGCCGGCTGCGCAGCCGCGCGCTCGAGCCCCGTCACGGTGGTGCGCGCATCGTCGTCAACGTGGCCGAGGGGCCCGACGGCGGCGCCGTCGACCCGGTCGTCGGAGTGACCCAGGCGGCCTTCGCCTGCACCGACCTGCTGGCCGAGGTGCGCGCCCTGCGCCAGCGCGGCGTACGCCTGATGCAGGTACCCGACAACTACTACGTCGACGTCGCCGCCCGCACCGGCCTCGACGCCGACCGCGTCGCCGAGCTGCGTGAGCACCAGGTGCTCTGCGACCGGGTGGGCGACGGGGACGCAGGGGCCGCCGAGCTGCTGCACGTCTACACCGACGTGCTCGCCACCGGGTTCTACGTCGAGCTGCTGGAGCGTCGGGGCGGGTACGCCGGCTACGGCAGCGCGAACACGCAGGTCAGGCTGGCCGTCCAGCGCGGCCCGGCGTAGTCATTGTTGGTCATTTATAGAGCGACCTGTCCGGATAAGTCCGTTTTCGACAGTTGAGAACCGAACTTTCTGGTCAGCGACGTCGCGCACACCCGTCCACCGACCTACCCTGGCAGCATGACCGCGATCTGGGAGTCCCCTGCCCTGGGCGGCATCCCCCTCGACCCGCGGGTCATGGCCGAGGAGGTCGCGGCCGACCTGGGCCTGCTGTCCGGCTCGGTCATCGAGGTCGTCCGGCTCCACCTCGAGGCGCTCGACAGCGCGTTGTCGCTCGGCGTCCCGGAGCTCCTGGCCGACCAGCTGCGGTGGCAGACCGTGCGGCTCGAGAGCGCCGGCGCCCCCTTCGGCCCCGAGGACGTCGACAAGGCGGTCCGCGAGGCGCTCGGACCCCACCTCACCCCGCGCCAGCTGGCCCAGGTCGAGGAGCTGCAGAACAGCGCGGCCGTGCTCGGCGCCAGTGGTGCCCACGCCGACTCGCTGGTCGCCCTGCCCGTCGGACCGGCCCACGACTACCTCGCGGCCGCCCTCGCCGGCCACCGCGACGAGGCGATCGCCGTGGTCCGCGAGGCGATGATGTCCGAGGTCAGCGTCGCCGACATCATGCTCGGCATCCTCCAGCCCGCCCAGGTCGAGCTCGGTCGGCTCTGGGAGGCGGGCGAGATCTCGATCGCCCACGAGCACTACACCACCGCCATCACCCAGCTCGCCCTGTCGCTGCTCTACCCGCGGCTGCTGCTCAACCGCACCCTGCTGGGCAGGAGCGTCGTGGCGACCAGCGTCGGCTCGGAGGCCCACGAGGTGGGCATCCGGATGATCTCCGACCTCATGGAGCAGGCCGGGTGGCGCACCGCCTACCTCGGCGCCGACGTCCCGCACGCCGACGTCATCGAGCGGGTCGCGCAGCACCGCGCCGACGTGCTGGCCGTCTCGGCCACCATGGCCGGCCACATCCGCGGGGTCCGCGAGCTGATCACGCTGCTGCGGGCCGACCCGCGCTGCGCCGGCGTCCGCGTCCTCGTCGGAGGACGCCCGTTCACCATCAACCCACAGCTGGCCGACCTGGTCGGTGCCGACGGCTGGGCCCCCGGGGCCGCCGAGGCGCTCGAGATCTGCCGGACGTGGACGGAGGACAGGTCCCGTGCCCGTTGAGGAGCCCGGACACGAGCTGCTCCTGAGGGAGCTGGGTCGCATCAACAGCGAGCTGGCCTCCCAGCGACGCCTCAGCGCCATGACGGTGCACGACCTCGGCAACCCCGCGCAGGTGATCATGGGGCTGAGCGAGCTGCTGCTCGACCACCCCACGCTCGACCCGTTCGTGCGCACCCGCGTGGAGCAGCTGCACCGCTCCGCGCTCACGATGTCGGCGCTGATCTCCGACCTCAACAACGGCTTCTCGATCGACGACCAGAACCACCTCGACGTGCAGCGCATCGACCTCGTCGAGCTGGTCACCTCGCTGGTGGAGCGTCAGCGGGTGCTGGCCAACGCCAAGGACATGACGATCCTGCTGCTGGTCGACCAGCCGCGTGACGCCGGCTGCTGGGTCGACGGCGACCCGGTCAAGCTGGAGCGCGCGCTGGGCAACCTGCTCGGCAACGCCATCAAGTTCTCCCCGCCGCGCAGCACCGTCTCGGTGGCGCTCGACCGCGGGCTCGACAACGCCAAGATCGCCGTCCACGACGAGGGCCCCGGCATCAGCCGGCTCGGCCTGCAGCGCATCTTCGAGGTCTTCCACCGCGAGCGCGGCACCGACCACGTGCCGGGCCTGGGCCTCGGGCTGTTCATCACCAAGCAGATCGCCGAGAGCCACGGCGGCTCGGTCGACGCCCGCTCCGAGCCGGGCCGCGGCTCGACCTTCCTGCTCGAGATCCCGCTGGCCGTCGAGGCCTACGCCGACCTTGCCTGACCGGGTCGCTCCCCGCGACCTGCCCAGCACGGGACGCGGCGCGTGGGCCGAGCCCGGGGTCGAGGAGGTCGCGCCCGGCGTCCACCGGCTGCCGCTGCCGCTGCCGATGGACGGCCTGCGCGCGGTCAACGTCTACGTCGTCGAGGGCGAGGACGGCCTGACCCTGGTCGACGGCGGCTGGGCGATCCCGACCTCGCGCCAGGTCTTCGAGGACGGGCTGCGCCGGCTCGGGCACGCGCCCTCCGACGTACGCCGGTTCCTGGTCACCCACATGCACCGCGACCACTACACCCAGGCCCGCGTCCTCGGCACCGAGCTGGGCTGCCCGGTCGTGCTGGGCTCCGGCGAGCGGCCCAACCTCGCGAGCGTGCACGCCGACGCCGAGGCCGGCGACACCCGGCAGGCCGGCACCCACGCGCGGCTGCGCTCCGCCGGGGCCGAGCACCTGCACGAGGCGTGGCTGGAGCTGGCGCCGCGCCGTCCCGACGCCCTCGACGCCTACGCCGCCCCCGACACCTGGCTCGAGCACGACCAGGACCTCGACGTGGCCGGCCGTCGGCTGCGCGCCGTGGCGACGCCCGGGCACACCCGCGGCCACTACGTCTTCGCCGACGAGGCCGCCTCGCTGCTCTTCGCCGGCGACCACGTGCTCTCGACGATCACGCCCTCGATCGGGTTCGAGCCGGCGTACGTCCGGCAGCCGCTGCGCGACTACCTCTCCTCGCTCGCCAAGGTCCTGGCGCTGCCCGACCTCACGCTGCTGCCCGCCCACGGCCCGGTCACCGCCTCCTCCCACGCCCGCGTCCACGAGCTGCTCGAGCACCACGACGTGCGGCTCGCGCAGTCGCTCGAGGCCGTGCGCGCCGGCGCCCGCACGGCCTGGGAGGTGGCCTGCGCGCTGCCCTGGACCCGCCGCGAGCGACACATCGACGAGCTCGGCCCGTTCGACCAGGCGCTGGCCGCCTTCGAGACGCTCGCCCACCTCGAGCTGCTCGCGCTGCGGGCCGACCTCGCCCGGGTCGCGGGGGACACCGTGCAGTTCGCGCTCCCGCGCCGCGGCTAGGGTGGGCAGCGTCCGACAGGGGAGCGCCGGGGGCCAGTGAGCCGGAGGCGCTGAGAGTGCGGGAGAGCCGCAGACCCTCGAACCTGCTCCGGTTAGTACCGGCGAAGGAAGTCGAAGGAGACTCCCGATGCGCATCCGCGTGCGTTCCCTGTCCACCCTGCTCACCGTCGGTGCCCTCACCGCGACCCTGGCCGCGTGCGGCTCGTCGGGATCCTCCGACGCCGGCGCGACCGAGGATCGCACGACCCTCACCGTCGTCACCCACGACAGCTGGGCCGTCCCCGACGACGTGCTCGCCGCGTTCACCGAGCAGAGCGGCATCACGGTGAAGGTCCAGCCGCAGGGTGACGCGGGCCAGCTGACCAACAAGCTGGTGCTGACCAAGGACTCGCCGCTGGCCGACGGGGTCTACGGCATCGACAACACCTTCGGGTCCCGCGCCGTCGACGAGGGCGTGCTCGCGGCGTACGACGCGGACCTGCCCGCCTCGGCCGAGCAGCTCCGGCTCCCCGGCGGCGAGGACCGGCTGACCCCGGTCGACTACAGCGACGTGTGCGTCAACGTCGACGACAGCTGGTTCGAGAAGGAGGGCAAGCAGCCGCCCACGGACCTCGACGACCTGACCGACCCGGCCTACGAGGGCCTGTTCGTGACCCCCGGCGCCACCACCTCCTCGCCGGGCCTGGCCTTCCTGCTCGCCACCGTGGCCGCCAAGGGCGCCGACTGGCCCGACTACTGGCAGGCGCTGGTCGACAACGGCGCCAAGGTGACCTCCGGCTGGTCCGACGCCTACGAGGTCGACTTCACCGCCGGCGGCGGCGGGGGCGACCGGCCGATCGTGCTGTCCTACTCCTCCTCGCCGCCGTTCACCGTGCCCGAGGGCGGCACCGAGCCGACCACGAGCGCGCTGCTGGACACCTGCTTCCGACAGGTGGAGTACGCCGGGGTGCTGGCCGGCGCCGAGAACCCCGAGGGCATGCAGGAGTTCATCGACTTCATGCTCGGGCGGGAGTTCCAGCAGGCGCTGCCCGACACCATGTACGTCTACCCCGTCGACGCCGACGTGGCCCTGCCCGAGGCCTGGGCGGAGTTCGCCCCGGCGGCCGAGGAGCCGCTCGCCGTCGAGCCGGCCGACCTCGACGCGAACCGCGAGAAGTGGCTGCGCGAGTGGCGCGACATCGTCACGCAGTAGCCACCGCGCTGCTGGCGGCGCTGCCGCTGGCGGCCCTCGCGCTGTTCTTCGTCTACCCGGTCGCCGGGATGGTGGGGCGCGGGTTCGTGCCCGACGGACGGTTCGAGCCGGGCGCGGTGCTCGAGGTGCTGACCCGACCGCGGGTGCACCGGGTGCTGTGGTTCACGCTCTGGTCGGCCACGGCGGGGACCCTGCTGTCGCTGGTGCTGGGGCTGCCCACGGCGTACGCCCTGCACCGGCTGCGGTTCCCCGGACGCGACCTGCTCCGGGCCGTGGTGGTGGTGCCGTTCGTGCTGCCGACCGTGGTCGTGGGCGTGGCCTTCCGCCAGCTGATCGCGTCCTCGGGCCCGCTGGGCGGGCTGGGGCTCGACGGCAGCGCGGTGGCGATCGTCGCGGCGCTGGCGTTCTTCAACGTCAGCGTCGTGGTGCGCACCGTCGGCACCTTCTGGGAGTCGATGGACCCGCGGCGCGAGGAGGCCGCCGCGGCGCTGGGCGCCACCCCGTGGCAGGTGCTGCGCACCGTGACGCTGCCGGCGCTGCGCCCGGGCGTCGTCTCGGCCGCCAGCGTGGTGTTCCTGTTCTGCTCGACCGCGTTCGGGGTGGTGCTGACCATGGGCGGGCTGCGCTACGCCAACGTCGAGACCGAGATCTACCTGCTCACCACCCAGGAGCTCGACCTGACCGCCGCGGCCGCCCTGTCGGTGCTGCAGCTGCTCGTGGTCACCGGCCTGCTCGTCCTGGCCGCGCGCGTACGCCGCTCCCCGCCGACCGCCCGCACCGCCCGGCCGCTGCCCCGGCCGCGCTGGACCCACGCCCCGGTGCTGCTGTGGACCGCGCTCACCCTGGTGCTGCTGCTCGCCCCGCTGGCCTCGCTCGTGGCCGCCTCGCTGCGCCGCGGCGAGGACTGGGGACTGCAGAACTACCGCGCGCTGGCGACGACCGGCGCCGACAACGCGCTGCTGGTGCCGGTGACCGAGGCGCTGGTCACCTCGCTCGAGATCGCCCTGGTCGCGGCCTCGCTGGCGCTGCTGCTCGGCACCGTCGTGGCCTACCTCGTCTCGCGACCGGGCGGCGGTCGGCCGCGGCAGCTGCTCGACGGCGTCTTCATGCTGCCGCTGGGCGTCTCCGCGGTCACGGTCGGCTTCGGGTTCCTGGTCACCCTGGACCGCCCGCCGCTCGACCTGCGCAGCTCCGCGCTGCTCGTGCCCGTCGCCCAGGCGATGGTGGCGCTGCCGCTGGTGGTGCGCACGGTCGCGCCGGTGCTGCGCTCGGTCGACGACCGGCAGCGGCAGGCGGCCGCCTCGCTGGGCGCCGGGCCGCTGCGGGTGCTGGCGACCGTGGACGTGCCGGCGGCCTGGCGGGCGCTGCTGGCCGCGGCGGGCTTCGGCTTCGCGGTCTCGCTGGGCGAGTTCGGCGCGACCAGCTTCCTCGCCCGCGACGACGACCCGACCCTGCCGGTGGTGATCTACCGGTTGATCGGCCGTCCGGGCGCGGAGAACTTCGGCATGGCGATGGCCGCCTCGGTCGTGCTCGCGGCCACCACGACCGCGGTGATGCTCGCGGTGCAGCGGCTGCGCGGCGGGTCGGTGGGGGTGCTGTGAGCGCGGCGGGACTGCGCGTCGAGGGTCTCTCGGTCACCTTCGAGGGCACCGCGGTTGTCCAGGACGTCGACCTGACGCTCGCGCCGGGGTCGGTGCTGGCCGTCCTCGGGCCCTCGGGCTGCGGCAAGTCGACGCTGCTGCGCACGGTCGCCGGCCTCGAGCGCCCGGCCGCCGGGCGGGTGCTGCTCGAGGGCCGCGACCTCGCCCGGGTGCCCACGCACCGACGGGGCTTCGCGCTGATGTTCCAGGACGGGCAGCTGTTCGAGCACCTCGACGTCGCCGGCAACGTCGGCTACCCGCTCCGGCTGCGACGCACCGGACGGGCGGAGCGTCGTCGTCGCACCGCCGAGCTGCTCGACCTCGTCGGCCTGGGCGGGTACGCCGCCCGCTCGCCCGCCACCCTCAGCGGCGGCGAGCGGCAGCGGGTCGCGCTGGCCCGCGCGCTCGCCGTCGAGCCGCGGCTGCTGCTGCTCGACGAGCCGCTGAGCGCCCTGGACCGTGGGCTGCGCGAGCGGCTGGCCGCCGACCTGCACGACATCCTGCGGGCCGCCGGGGTGACCGCGGTGCTGGTGACCCACGACCAGGAGGAGGCGTTCGCCGTCGCCGACACGATGGCGGTGATGCGCGAGGGGCGGCTGGTCCAGCAGGGCAGCCTGGCCGAGGTGTGGGCGCACCCGGTCGACGGCTGGACCGCCCGCTTCCTCGGGTACGCCGAGGTGCTGGACGGCGACCGGGCGCGGACCTTCCGCCGGCTGGTCGCCCCCGAGGCGTCCTGGGAGGCGGTCGCGCTCCGACGGTCGGCGCTGCGGCTGGACCCGGCCGGCTCGTTGGAGGCCACCGTCGAGGAGGCCCGGCTGACCCCCGAGCTGGTCCGGCTCCGCCTGGACGTCGACGGGCTGGGGGTGCTGCCCGGCGTGGCGTCCCCGGCGGCCGTCGTACGGGCGGGGGAGCGGGTGCGGGTCAGCCTGGATCCGGCCCGGACCGCGCCGCTGCCCGGGCCCGCCTAGACTGCCGCTCGTGAGGCGCGCGTACACGACCATGATCACCATCGCGGTGGTCATGGGGCTGTTGGCCTACTTCACCGGCCAGGCGCTCGGCCTGCCGATGCGCGACCCCGACGGCTTCCTCGGCCCCGCCTGGGTGCGGGCACCGATGCTGGTGCTCGGCGCGTTCGTCGCCGACATCGTGCCGCGCACGCTGTGGCGGTCGCGGTTCCGGCCCACCGAGTTCCGCCGCGAGGCGCGGCTGCTGATCCGCGAGCACTGGACCCGCGAGCGGATCCAGGTCGTGGTGCTCGGGGTGATCTGCTTCTACGTCACCTACGTGAGCTACCGCAACCTGAAGAACTTCCTGCCGTTCGTGCGCGACGTCGGCGTGCAGCCGGGCGACTACGAGCTGCACAAGTTCGACCAGTGGCTGTTCTTCGGCAACGACCTGGCCGTGGTGCTGCACAACGCGCTCGGCACTGGCATCACCGCGCAGGTGCTGTCGTGGGTCTACCTGATCTTCCTGCCGACCGTGCCGATCTCGGTGACCATCTGGGTGGTCTGGTCGCGCAACGTCAGCTTCGGCTACTGGTACGTCACCTCCCAGTGCATCTGCTGGACGCTCGGCACCGCCAGCTACTACATGATCCCCACGCTCGGCCCGAACTTCGCCTTCCCGTGGCTCTACTTCGACCTCGACACCACCGGGGTGACGGCGCTCCAGGAAGCGCTCTACTACGGCCGTGGGGACGTGCTGTCCGGCGTCTCCGACGGGGTCCAGTCGATCGCCGGCTTCGCCTCGCTCCACGTCGGCGTCACCCTGCTGATGGCCCTGGTCGCGCAGTACACCGTGCGCCACCGCCCCATCCGGATCGTGCTCTGGGTCTACATGGGCATCACGGTCCTCGCCACGACGTACTTCGGCTGGCACTACATCGCCGACGACATCTTCGGCGCCCTGATCGCCTTCACGTCCTTCTACCTCGGCGGCCTCGCCACCGGCCAGAAGTTCGACGAGCACGGCCGCCACTCCCACCCCACGACCACCACCTCCAACGTGCCGGTGGAGTCCGAGGTCCGGTAGGGGGTCGGGCAGTTTCACCGGCTAGCCGGTGAAACTGCCCCGCGAAGGGTGCAAACCGGGCGCTGGCGGGCAGTTTCCGCAGCTCCGACGCCCGATTCGTCCCTTCCTGGCGAACGCCGGTCCGGGGCTCGCCCGCAAATCACACGCGTGTGACTCGGGGACGTGTGGGACCACGTTGTCAAGACGACACGCAAGTTACAGATCTGTTCTTCTGGGATTGATGTTCCCAATGTGACGCGTGGGACCTAGCCTCGGCGACGTCCCGTGCCGTGGGGAAGCGGCGCGGGACCCCCGACGAAAGGCCTCGCGTGCTGTCCGCACGAGCCACCCGACGCTCCACCGCCGCCCTGGCGACCCGTGCTGCGACGTACGCCGCGGCGGGCGGGCTGGTGGGTGCCCTCGTGCTGGGCCTGGTCCCGCCGGCCGGTGCCGCACCCGTGCCGCAGCGGCCCGACGCCCCCGCGCCGGTGCCCAGCCGCGCCGAGGTCGACCGCGCCGAGGCCGCCGTGACCACCGGTCGGGCGGCCGTGGCCGGCATCGAGGCCGCGATGCTCGCCGCGAGCGCGCGGCTGCAGCAGGCCGAGGTCGAGGCGCAGCAGGCCGCCGAGGCCTACAACGGCGCCCGCTGGCAGCTCGAGCAGGCGCAGGACGAGGCCGAGCAGGCCGCCGCCCGCGAGCAGCGAGCCCGCCAGGCCGTCGCCGACCAGCGCGTCGGGATCGTCGCGCTCGTCACCGACAGCTACCAGAACGGCACCGAGCTCGGCACCGCCACGGCCCTGCTGGGCGACGAGGGGCCCGCCGGGCTGATGAACCGCGCCGCCGTCGTCCAGAGCGCGGGTGAGTCGATGGACGCGCGCTACCGCGACTTCCGGCGTACGTCGGCCCGCGCCGACCGCGCCACCGAGCGCGCCTCCGCCGCCGAGGAGCGCCAGCAGGAGCTCGCCGACTCCGCCGCGAGCGCCGCCGCCGGTGCCTCGTCGGCCGCGGCCGCCGCGGCCGGGGCAGCCACTGCCACCGCCGCCGAGCAGCAGCGGCTGGTGCGCTCGCTGGCCCGGGCGCAGGGCGTCTCGGTCGCGCTCGCCAGCCAGCGCCGCGACGCGCTCGAGCAGCGCAGCCGCGCCCGCGCCGCCGCCGCCGCGCGCGCCGCCGCGGCGACGGCACCCGTCGCCACCCCCGCCCCGGCCACGCGGGCCGGCGAGCCCGCGGCCGCGCCCCGCGCCACCCCGCGACCCGCCCCGCGACCCACCCCGCGTCCGGACCCCGCTCCGGCCCCGGCCCCCCGGCCGAACCCGGCCCCCGCCCCGGCCCCCGCTCCGGCACCGGCGCCTGCCCCTGCCCCCGCTCCGGCCCCCGCGCCCAGCGGCTCCGCCGTCCAGCGCGCCATCGCCTACGCCGCGGCGCAGGTCGGCAAGCCCTACCTGTGGGGCGCCGACGGCCCGTCGTCCTTCGACTGCTCCGGCCTGACGATGCGGGCCTGGGAGCGCGGCGGGATCTCGCTGCCGCACTACTCCGTCGCGCAGTACTACGCCAGCACGCCGGTCCCGATCTCGCAGGCCCGCCCGGGCGACCTGCTGTTCTGGAGCAGCAACGGCAGCCCGAGCGGCATCCACCACGTCGCGCTCTACCTGGGCGGCGGCCGCCTGATCGAGGCGCCGCGCACCGGCGTACCCGTGCGCTACAGCACGCTGTCGTACTGGTACCCCACCTTCGCCGCCCGCCCCTGACCCCGGGCTCGACGGGGGCTGCCGACGAAACCGCGCCGGGTGGGCCCGGGTCGAGTGCACGAGTGTGCTCGGTTCCACACCCGATCGGCGCGGGATTCGGGCACAGTGGAAGGCATGGCCGACACCACGTCCCTCTCCGTCGACGTCCCCGCCCTGACCTCCCTGCTGGACGGTCGCTACGCCGAGGTCCGCAACCTCGTGCGCAAGAACCTCGCGGAGTACGCCGGCGTCATCCAGGACCAGGTCGAGATGACCGACACCGACTTCCGCGAGCGCGTCCGCGAGGTCATCAAGCACATGGCCGACACCGGCGCGACCGGGCTCGGGTTCCCCACGGAGCACGGCGGCGGCGGTGACGTCGGCGCCTCGATCGCGGCCTTCGAGACCCTCGCCTTCGGCGACCTGTCCGTGCTGGTCAAGGCGGGCGTGCAGTTCGGGCTCTTCGGCGGGGCCGTGCTCCAGCTGGGCACGAAGCGACACCACGACGCCTACCTGCGCGACCTGATCAACGCCGACCTGCTCGGCTGCTTCGCGATGACCGAGTCCGGCCACGGGTCCAACGTGCAGCACCTCGGCACCGTCGCGACCTACGACGTGGCCACCCGCGAGTTCGTGATCACCACCACGACCGAGTCGGCGCGCAAGGACTACATCGGCAACGCCGCCGCCCACGCCTCGCACGCCGCGGTGTTCGCGGTCCTGGAGATCGGCGGGGAGTCGCAGGGCGTGCACGCCTTCGTGGTGCCGATCCGCGACGAGCACGGCGAGGCGATGCCGGGCGTGCGGATCGGTGACGACGGCCCCAAGATGGGCCTCCGCGGGGTCGACAACGGCCGGCTGTGGTTCGACGAGGTCCGCGTCCCCCGCGAGAACCTGCTCAACCGCTACGCCGACGTCAACGAGGCCGGCGTCTACAGCTCCGACATCGAGAACCCCGACCGCCGCTTCTTCACGATGCTGGGCACCCTCGTGCAGGGGCGGGTGAGCGTGGGCGGCGCCGGCATCTCGGCCAGCAAGGTCGCCATCACCATCGCGGTGAAGTACGCGCTCAAGCGCCGCCAGTTCGGCGCCCCCGGCACCGACGAGGAGGAGCTGCTCCTCGACTACGGCCTGCACCAGCGCCGGCTGCTGCCGCGGCTGGCGCGCAGCTATGCGCTGCACTTCGCCCAGGAGGTGCTGGTCGAGCAGCTGCACACCGCGAGCAACGACCCCGACTACCCCGAGCGCGACCGACGGGCGCTGGAGTCCCGGGCCGCCGGCACCAAGGCGCTCGGCACCTGGCACGCCACCGACACCATCCAGGAGGGCCGCGAGGCCTGCGGCGGCGCCGGCTACCTCGCCGTCAACCGGTTCGCGGCGCTCAAGGCCGACACCGACGTCTTCACCACCTTCGAGGGCGACAACCACGTCCTCCTCCAGCTCGTGGCCAAGGGCCTGCTCACCGACTACAGCACCAACTTCGAGGAGCTCGACCAGTTCGGGGTCGCGCGCTTCGTCGCCGACCTCGCCGTCGAGACCGTCATGGAGCGCACCGCGGTCCACAAGATCCTCGAGCGGCTGCGCGACGTGCTGCCGTCGTCCGACGACGGCCAGGACGAGTCGACGCTGCTCGACGCCGACTACCAGCTGGCGATGCTGCGCTGGCGCGAGGAGCACGTGCTCTCCGGCGTCGCCCGCCGCCTCAAGCGCGGCATCGACGGCGGCTCCGACCCGGTGCAGGTCTTCAGCCAGGTGCAGGACCACGTCATCCACGCCGCGCGCTCCCACATGGAGCGGCTGGTGCTCGAGGCCTTCACCGAGAAGCTCCAGGCGCACCCGGACGACCCCAACGCCGAGACGCTGGCGGCCGTGCGCGACCTGTTCGGGCTGAGCACGATCGAGGCCGACCGCGCCTGGTGGATGGAGCACGGCCGGCTCTCCAGCGCCCGCAGCAAGTCGATCACCCGCGAGGTCAACGCGCTGTGCCGCCGGCTGCGGCCGGTCGCCGACGACCTCGTCGACGGCTTCGGCATCCCGGTCGAGATGCTGCAGGCGGAGATGCTCGAGCAGGGCTACTGATGTCGGCCCTGCGACGCCTCGTGGGCCAGGTGCCCGGTGTCGGAGGGTGGGACGAGGACCCGCTGTGGGGCTCGGTCTACGACTGGAGCGTCGAGCACCCGGTGACGGGCGGCGCGCTGTGGCGGCTCGGCATCGGCAGCGACCTGCGCCTGCTGTACGCCGCGGCCGGCGAGACCGGTCGGCTCCCGGCCGGGTCGGTCGTGCTCGACGTCCCCAGCGGGGGCGGCGTGGCGCTGCGCGGGCTGCGGCCCGGCCAGGCAGTGCGCTACGTCGCGGTCGACATCTCCCAGCGGATGCTGGACCGCACCACCGCCTCGGCCCGCCGGCTCGGCGTCGAGGACCAGCTCGAGACGGTGCTGGCCGACGTCGTCGACCTGCCGTTCGCCGACGGGTCCGTGGACCACGTCGTCAGCCTGACCGGGCTGCACTGCTTCCCCGACCCGCGCGGAGCGGTCCGCGAGCTGGCGCGGGTGCTGCGTCCCGGTGGCGTGCTGACCGGAAGCGCGCTGCTCAACGACTCGGGCCTGCGCTTCGAGGGCGTACGCCGCGGCGGGCGCCTGGCCGGCCTGCTCGGTCCGGGCGCCACGCGGTCCGACGTACGCCGCTGGCTCGTCGCGGACGGCTTCGAGCAGGTGACGGTGCGGCTCTCCGGCGCGATCGGCTACTTCCGCGGCGTACGCGCGGACGGGGCCTGAGGCCCCGACCGGGTCAGTTGTCGGTGTCGCGACCCACGGAGGGAGCGGCGTCGCCCTTGACGCCGGACTCGTGCGGGTCCTCCTTGAAGCGCTCGAACGAGGCGTTGACCTCGGCCTCGGCCTCGCGACGGCCGGTCCACTCGGCGCCCTCGACGGACTTGCCGGGCTCGAGGTCCTTGTAGACCTCGAAGAAGTGCTGGATCTCGAGCCGGTCGAACTTCGAGACGTGGTTGATGTCGCGCAGGTGCTCCAGGCGCGGGTCCGTCGCGGGGACGCAGAGGACCTTGTCGTCGCCGCCGGCCTCGTCGGTCATCCGGAACATGCCGATCGCGCGGCACTTGATCAGGCAGCCGGGGAAGGTGGGCTCCTGCAGGATCACCAGGGCGTCCAGCGGGTCGCCGTCCAGGCCCAGGGTGTTCTCGATGTAGCCGTAGTCGGCGGGGTACTGCGTCGACGTGAACAGCGTCCGGTCCAACCGGATCCGCCCGCTCTCGTGGTCCACCTCGTACTTGTTGCGCTGACCCTTGGGGATCTCCACGAGCACGTCGAACTCCACGGCACTTCCTTCTCTGCAGGACGTCGCGGCCCCTGGGCGGGCGCGCCGGGGCTAGTGTCGCGCACATCCTGCCGGTCCGCACATCGAGGAGGCACCCCGCCCATGGGGCGTGAGCCACGCCACAGCCGCATCCACCCCGTGCTGCGCCACCTCGCCGAGCTGCTCGTGCTGGTGATGCTGGCCGCGGCGGTGGTCAGCTACCGCTTCGACCTGGGGGAGCGGTGGTTCGGGTGGGGACCCGTCGACCCGGCCACCGAGCCCGCCGCGGTGCTGCCGCCCGAGGGCCTGCGGCTGCCGGCCTCCCGCGTGGCCCAGCGCGTGGCGGTGGCCGGCGAGCACGTCGACGTCGACCCGGCCGCGGTCTCGGCGGCGGTCGCGCCGCTGCTCCAGCGCCGTGTCCTCGGCCCCCACTACGCGGTGCTGGTCACCGACCTCGGGACCGGCGAGGAGGTCTACCGCGCCGGCGCCCGCAGCGTGGTGCCCGCCTCCACGACCAAGCTGCTCACCTCGGTGGCGGCCCTGGAGTCCCTCGGCGGCACCAGCCGCTTCACCACCTCCACCCGCTGGCAGCCGCAGGCCGGCCGGCTGGTGCTGGTCGGGGGCGGCGACCCGTTGCTGGCCTCGGGCCCGAGCGAGGACGCCGGCACCTACCCCCGCCGGGCCGACCTCCGGACGCTGGCGAAGCGGTCCGCGCAGGCGCTGCGCGCCGAGGGCGTACGCCGGGTCCGGCTCGGCTACGACGACAGCCTGTTCACCGGGCCGGCCGTCAACCCCACCTGGGAGCCCGGCTACCTCGACGACATCACCTCCCCGATCAGCGCGCTGTGGGTCGACCACGCCGAGGACCCCGACGGCTTCGGCTTCGTCGCCGACCCGGCCGCCGACGCGGCGCGGGTCTTCGCGGCGGCGCTGCGCCAGGCCGGCGTCCAGGTGCGCGGCCCGGTCGCGCGCACGCCCGCCCCCGTCGACGCGACCACGACCGACCCGCCGCCCACGCTGGCCTCGGTCCGCAGCGCCACCGTCGGCGAGATCGTCGAGCGCCTCCTGGCGGTCAGCGACAACCAGGCCGCCGACGTGCTCGCCCACCACGTCGGGCTGGCCGAGTCGGGGCAGGGCTCGTTCGAGGGCGGCGCGGCCGGCGTCCTCGGGGTCGTCCAGCGCCTCGGCGTACCCGTGGACGGGGACCGGCTGTTCGACGGCAGCGGCCTCTCCCGCGACAACCGGCTCAGCCCCGACACCCTCGCCGGGGTGCTGCGGCTGGTGGAGGAGCAGGACCGGCCCGAGCTGCGTCAGGTGCTGACCGGCCTCCCGGTCTCGGGCTTCACCGGCTCGCTCGCGCTGCGCTTCGACGAGGGCCCGCCGGCCGCACGCGGCCGCGTCCGGGCCAAGACCGGCACCCTCACCGGCGTCCACGGGCTGGCCGGCGTGGCCGACGACCCGAGCGGTGGCCGGATGGCCTTCGTCGTCGTCGCCGACCGCGTCCGGCCCGAGAAGGAGCTCGAGGCGCGGGACCGCGTCGACCGGATCGCGGCCGCCCTGGGGGCGTGCAGGTGCGGCGTAGGGTCGCCGTCATGAGCGAGGGAGCACCAGGCAGCGCCCGGATGGTCGACTGGGACCTGGCGGTGCGCGTGGGCTCCCGGCTCGTCGGCGAGGGCCCCCAGGTCTCCCGGCGGGAGGCCGCCGACGCCGTCGCCGAGCTGCGGGCCGGGGCCGACCGCTCGACCCAGCTGGTCCGTGACTTCACCGGCCTGGTCGCCACCGAGCGCACCGCGCCGGTCCTCGTCGTCGACCGCCCTGGCTGGATCCAGGCCAACGCCGACGGGTTCGCGACCATCATGGGCCCGCTGCTCGACAAGCTGACCGAGAAAAAGGGACCGCCCGGCGGTCTCACCCAGGCCATCGGCTCGCGGATCACCGGCGTCGAGCTCGGCACCATGCTGGGGTTCCTCGGGTCCAAGGTGCTCGGCCAGTTCGACCCGTTCCACGACCAGCCCGGCGAGCAGGGGCGGCTGCTGCTGGTCGCCCCCAACATCGTCCACGTCGAGCGCGAGCTCGGCGCCGACCCGCACGACTTCCGGCTCTGGGTGTGCCTGCACGAGGAGACCCACCGGGTGCAGTTCACGGCCGTGCCGTGGATGACCGAGCACCTCCGGTCGCTGATGGGCGAGATCCTGTCCTCGGTGCAGACCGACCCGGCCGAGCTCGTGGGCGACCTCGTCCGCAAGCTGGGCGACGTGCGCGGCGGCCGGTCCGACGGCAGCCTGCTCGACCTGTTCGCCAGCCCCGAGCAGAAGGCCGTGATCGACCGGGTGACCGGTGTGATGAGCCTGCTCGAGGGCCACGCCGACGTCGTCATGGACGGCGTCGGTCCCGAGGTGATCCCCTCGGTCGCGCAGATCCGCCGCACGTTCACCGAGCGCCGCAAGGGCGTCGGTGCGCTCGACCGGCTGCTGCGCCGGCTGCTCGGCCTCGACCAGAAGATGGCGCAGTACCGCGACGGCGCGATCTTCGTCCGGGCCGCCGTCGACAAGGTCGGCATGGACGGCTTCAACGCCGTGTGGGCGGGGCCGGAGAACCTGCCCGGCAAGGCCGAGATCCTCGACCCCGCGCTGTGGGTCGCCCGCGTCCACGGCTGACCCGCACGCGTGGCACCCCAGCACCCCGCGGTCGCCGCGGTGCGCCTCGGCGTACGACGCGCGCTGACCGACCTCGACCCCGGCGCCACCGTCCTGGTCGCCTGCAGCGGCGGCGCCGACTCGCTCGCCCTGGCGGCGGCCACCGTCGCCGAGGCCGCCCCGGGGTCGCTGCGGGTCGTCGGGGCGACCGTCGACCACGGCCTCCAGGACGGCTCGGACGCGCAGGCCGCGCGGGTGGTGCAGCAGCTCGCCGACCTCGGCGTCGACGAGACGGTGGGCGCCCGGGTGGTGGTGTCCGCCGACGGGTCCGGGCCCGAGGCGGCGGCCCGGGAGGCGAGGTACGCCGTGCTCGGCGAGATGGCGCGCCACTTCTCCGCGGCCGCCGTGCTGCTGGGCCACACCCTCGACGACCAGGCCGAGACCGTCCTGCTCGGCCTGACCCGCGGTGCCGGCGCGCGCTCGCTGGCGGGGATGCGGCGCTCCTTCGAGGTGTTCCGTCGGCCGCTGCTCGACGTCACCCGCGCGCAGACCGAGACGGCGTGCCTGGTGCTGGGCCTCGAGCCGTGGTCCGACCCCCACAACGACGACGACCGCTTCACCCGGGTGCGGGTGCGCACGCGGGTGCTGCCGGTGCTGGAGGACGAGCTGGGCCCCGGCGTCGCCGCCACCCTGGCCCGCACCGCCGACCAGCTGCGCCGCGACACGGCGTACCTCGACGAGGTGACCGCCGCCGCCCTCGCCGCCGCCACCGGCCCCGACGGCCTGTCGGTGGTGGTGCTCGCCGACCTCCACGAGGCCGTCCGCCTCCGCGTCCTGCGCTCCGCGGCGCTGGCCGCCGGCGCCCTGCCCGCCGAGCTCGCCACCGTCCACCTCGACGACCTCGACCGCCTCGTCACCGCCTGGCACGGCCAGAAGTGGGTCGACCTCCCCGGCCACCTCCGTGCCTCCCGCTCCGGTGGTCTGCTGGTGTTCAGGTCGGTGGGGTGAGCGGTTGCTGATTACCCGGACGTCCGGGTAATCCGGGACTTGTCCGCTGTCGTGACGGCTGACAAGTCCCAGAGAAGGCGGACGGGTCGGTCTGGTCGATGGCGCTTGTCCACAGGTCCTGATTCTCCAGGTGCGCCCACGGTGGCCGGTGTCGCAGGGTCGGGCCATGCATCCGGCTCTGCGCGCGGCAACCAGCCCTCACGGCGTACTCATGCGGTCGGCGGCCCTGGAGCGGGGCTGCGATGACGACGACATCCGTGCCGCTCTGAGGAGCGGCGAGCTGTGGAGGATCCGCGCCGGAACCTATGCGTGGACCCGGCACTGGGACTCGCTCGACCAACGAGGTCGTCACCTGATGGGGGTGCGCGGCGTGGTGCTCAAGGCCGAGACCGATGTCGTGGTGTCGCACATCAGCGCGGTGGTCCTTCACCGAGGACCCCTGTGGGAGCTGCCCATCGACTTGGTGCACGTGACCCGGCCGGACCGTCGCGGGGGACGGCGGGCCGCGGGGGTGGTCCAGCATCGTGGCGTGCTCGCAGAGTCCGACGTGGTGGTGGTCGACGGGCTCGAGGTGACGAGTACGACGCGTACGGCGCTGGACGTGCTCGCCCTCCACGACCTCGAGCACGCGCTGCCGGTGCTGGACGACTTCCTCCGTCGTGGTCTGACGAGCACCGCGGCGCTCGAGGAGTGCCGGCGCCGCATGGACTCCTGGCCGGGCACCCTGTCCGCCGACCTCGCGATCCGTCTCAGCGACGGGCGACGGGAGTCGGTGGGTGAGTCGCGGACGGCGTACTGCTTGTACCTGGGCGGGGTCCCCAGGCCCACGCCGCAGTGGCGCGTCCTCGATGCGCGCGGAGTGGAGATCGCACGACTGGACTTCGCCTGGCCGGACGCGGGCGTGTGGGTCGAGTTCGACGGCAAGGAGAAGTACCTCAAGCACCGGCGGCCGGGTGAGAGCGTGGTCGATGCGGTGCTCCGGGAGAAGCGGCGCGAGGAGCGCATCGCCCGCCTCACCGGATGGCGGTGCATCCGCATCGTCTGGGCCGACCTGTTCCACCCCGAGGCCCTCGCGGCGTACGTCGTCAGCGTGCTGCGCGGTGGACCCGTGCACGCCGGCCGCAAGAGCGCCTGACGTGTCAGCCGTTCTGGGCACTCGTCAGCCGTCGGGACGACTGACACGTCCCCAATTACCCGGACGTCCGGGTAATCCAGCAGCCTCAGACCGCCTCGGCAAGGAGGCGCAGGGTGGCCTCCCGGGTGGGGGCGGAGGTGGGGTCGGTGCCGGTGAGGGCGCCGGCGACGGGGTGGACCATCACCTCGTCGACGTCGAAGGTGTCGGCGAGCTCGCGGACCTGCTTGGCGGCGTCGGCGGGCGTGCCGACGACCCAGCGGGTCAGCATCGACTCCGCCAGTGCGCGGTGGGCGTCGGGCAGCGGGTCGGCCTCGGCCTGCTCGACGGTGCGCTGGGGGGCGAGCTGGCCGCCGGTGCGCAGCGCGACCATGGCGTGCAGGTTGGGCAGCACCAGGCGCTGCGCCTCCTCGGTCGTGTCGGCGACGACGGCGTTGACGGTGAGGAACGTGCGGGGGCGGTCGAGCTGCTCGGAGGGGCGGAACTGCGAGCGGTAGAGGTCCAGCGCCTCGGCGGTGCCGTGGCCGGAGAAGTGGTGGGCGAAGACGTACGGCAGGCCCTTCTCGGCCGCCAGCCGTGCCGAGTAGTCCGACGAGCCCAGCAGCCACACCGGGGCCACCGAGGTGGCGACGGGGGTGGCGCTGAGCGGGTGGGAGCGTCCCTGCACCTGCAGGCCGACCCCGCCGGGGCTCATCATCGCGATGACGTTGTCGACGTACGACGGGAAGCGGGAGACGGCGTCCTCCTCGACCCCACCGGCGCCGTGGCGCAGCGCCCACGAGGTGACGGGGTCCGAGCCGGGGGCCCGGCCGATGCCGAGGTCGATCCGCCCGGGGAAGGCGGCCTCGAGCAGCGCGAACTGCTCGGCCACCACCAGCGGGGCGTGGTTGGGCAGCATCACGCCGCCGGAGCCGACCCGGATCCGCGACGTGGCGGCGGCCAGCATCGCGATCACCACGGGCGGGTTCGTGGCCGCGACGGCGGGCATGTTGTGGTGCTCGGCCACCCAGTAGCGGGTGTAGCCGGCCTCGTCGGCCACCTGCGCGAGGCGGCGGGCGGCGGCGAGCGCGTCACCGGTGGTCTGGTCGGAACGCACGGGCACGAGGTCGAGGACGGAGAGCTGCATACCGGCCCAACGAACCGGCGGCGACCGGCATTCCGACCGGTATGTCGGACAGCGCCCCGCCGTGGGAGGGTGGCTCCATGGACGCAGCCGACCTCGAGGGCGATCTGGTCAACATCCTGTTCACCGAGGAGGACATCCAGCGTCGCCTCGCCGAGATGGCCCGGCAGATCGAGCAGGACTACGAGGGCGAGGACCTCCTCATCGTCGGCGTGCTGCGCGGCGCGGTGATGGTCATGGCCGACATGGCGCGGTCGTTCAACCGCCACCTCGAGATGGACTGGATGGCGGTGTCGTCCTACGGCTCGGGCACCAAGAGCTCGGGCGTCGTACGCATCCTCAAGGACCTCGACACCGACATCAGCGGCCGCCACGTGCTGATCGTCGACGAGATCATCGACACCGGCCTCACGCTGAGCTGGCTGACCGCCAACCTGGCCTCGCGCAACGCCGCCTCGGTGGAGATCTGCACGCTGCTGCGCAAGCCCGAGGCGCTGACGATGCAGGTCGACGTGAAGTACGTCGGCTGGGACATCCCCAACGAGTTCGTCGTCGGCTACGGCCTCGACTACAACGAGCGCTACCGCAACCTGCGCGACATCGGCACGCTCGCCCCGCACGTCTACAGCTGAGCCCGTTCCCACGTCCCGTCGCCGCCGGTTGGCTGACCTGAGAGGATTGCGCGCGTGAAGCGATACGTGCGCAGCCCATGGCTCTGGATCCCCATCGCGGTGGTCGGAGTCCTGCTGGCCCTCCAGTACCTCGTGCCCAACGGCGGATACACGGAGATCAAGACCTCCACGATGGTCTCGCGGATCACCGACGGCGACGTCAAGGAGATCACCTTCGTCGACGGCGGCGACCAGCAGCTGCGCGCCACGATGGACAACGGCGACAAGGAGATGGCCACCTGGGTGGCCGGCCAGCAGCAGCGCCTCGTGCGCCTGGTGCAGGAGGAGGTCTCCGAGGGCACCATCGAGGACTACAACGTCGAGAACCCGCAGCCGAGCATCCTCGGCTCGCTGTTCTCCCTGCTGCTGCCGTTCGCGCTGATCATCCTGCTGTTCCTGTTCCTGATGAACCAGGTCCAGGGCGGCGGCGGTCGCGGCGTGATGCAGTTCGCCAAGTCCAAGGCCAAGCTGATCAGCAAGGACATGCCCAAGACGACGTTCGCCGACGTCGCGGGCTGCCAGGAGGCCATCGAGGAGCTCGGCGAGATCAAGGAGTTCCTCCAGGAGCCGGCCAAGTTCCAGGCCGTGGGCGCCAAGATCCCCAAGGGCGTGCTGCTCTACGGCCAGCCCGGCACCGGCAAGACCCTGCTGGCCCGCGCGGTCGCGGGCGAGGCGGGCGTCCCGTTCTACTCGATCTCGGGCTCCGACTTCGTGGAGATGTTCGTCGGTGTGGGCGCCTCCCGGGTGCGCGACCTGTTCGAGCAGGCCAAGGAGAACGCCCCGGCCATCGTCTTCATCGACGAGATCGACGCCGTGGGCCGTCACCGCGGCGCCGGCATGGGCGGTGGCCACGACGAGCGCGAGCAGACCCTCAACCAGCTCCTCGTCGAGATGGACGGGTTCGACGTGCGCGCGTCGGTCATCCTCATCGCCGCCACGAACCGTCCCGACATCCTCGACCCCGCGCTGCTGCGCCCGGGCCGCTTCGACCGCCAGATCGCCGTGGACGCCCCCGACCTCGCCGGTCGCGAGCAGATCCTCAAGGTGCACGCCCGTGGCAAGCCGATGGCGACCGACGTCGACCTGCGCTCGGTGGCCCGTCGTACGCCGGGCTTCTCCGGCGCCGACCTGGCCAACGTCCTCAACGAGGCGGCGCTGCTGACCGCCCGCGAGGGCAAGGTGCAGATCTTCAAGGAGGCGCTGGACGAGGCCATCGACCGCGTCATCGCCGGCCCTCAGAAGCGCACCCGCCTGATGAGCGAGAAGGAGAAGCTCATCACGGCCTACCACGAGGGCGGACACGCGCTCGTCGCCGCGGCGCTGCCCGGCACCGACCCGGTGCACAAGATCACGATCCTGCCGCGTGGTCGCGCGCTGGGCTACACGATGGTGCTGCCCGACGAGGACAAGTACTCCCAGACCCGCTCGGAGATGCTCGACAAGCTCGCCTACATGCTGGGCGGCCGGGCGGCCGAGGAGATGGTCTTCCACGACCCCACCACCGGTGCCGGCAACGACATCGAGAAGGCCACCTCGCTGGCCCGCGCGATGGTCACGCAGTACGGCATGACCGAGCGGCTCGGCGCGATCAAGCTGGGTGACAGCCAGGGCGAGCCGTTCCTGGGCCGCGACATGGGCCACAGCCGCAACTACTCCGAGGACGTCGCCGCCGTCGTCGACGAGGAGACCAAGCGGCTGCTCGCCACCGCCCACCAGGAGGCCTTCGACATCCTCGAGGAGAACCGCGACGTCCTGGACTCGCTGGTGCTCGCGCTGATGGAGAAGGAGACGCTCGACAAGGAGCAGGTCGCCGAGGTCTTCGTGCCGCTGCGTCGCCGTCCGGTCCGTCCTGCCTGGACCGGCTCGGCCACCCGCAACCCCTCGGAGATCCCGCCCGTGGAGATCCCCGAGCGGATCCGTCGGGCCGCGGCCGAGGGCGCGATCGCCCCGGAGGAGGAGGGTGCCGTCGTGCTGACGCCCCCCGGCGCCGAGGGCGACACCCACGGCGACGCGACGCCGGGCCCCGCCGCCCCCACCCCGCCCGGACCCGGAACGGCCTGAGCGGGTGGGGATCGACCCGGTCGGGGCGGGCCAGGGCGCCGTCGCGCCGTTCGACCACGAGCGTGCCGCCGCGGCGGTCCGCGAGCTGCTGATCGCGGTGGGGGAGGACCCCGACCGCGAGGGGCTGCAGGACACCCCGGCCCGCGTGGCCCGGGCCTACGCCGAGCTCACCGTCGGACTGCACCAGCAGCCCGAGGACGTGCTCACCACGACCTTCGACATCGGCCACGACGAGATGGTCCTGGTGCGCGACATCGAGCTGTGGTCGATGTGCGAGCACCACCTCGTGCCGTTCACCGGGGTGGCGCACGTCGGCTACATCCCCAACGCCAACGGCAAGATCACCGGGCTGTCCAAGCTGGCCCGGCTGGTCGACGTCTACGCCAAGCGGCCGCAGGTGCAGGAGCGGCTGACCACGCAGGTCGCCGACGCGCTGGTGCGGATCCTGGAGCCGCGCGGCGTGATCGTGGTGATCGAGGCCGAGCACCTGTGCATGACGATGCGCGGGGTCCGCAAGGCCGGGGCGCGCACGCTCACCTCGGCGGTGCGCGGCCAGATGCACCAGCCGGCCACCCGCGCCGAGGCCATGTCGCTGATCCTGGCCGCCCGCTAGCCAGGCGGCCGCTGTGAGCGTCGTACGCCCGGACCGCGGCTCGTGGGAGCACGGTCTGCCCCGGCTCCCGCGTCCGCTGGTGATGGGGATCGTCAACGTCACCCCCGACTCCTTCTCCGACGGCGGCGAGCACGCCACCACCGAGGCGGCGGTGCGGCACGGGTTGCAGCTGCACGCCGACGGCGCCGACCTGCTCGACGTCGGCGGCGAGTCGACCCGGCCCGGCGCGACCCGCCCGCTGGTGGCCGAGGAGCTCGACCGCGTCGTCCCCGTCATCGCGGCGCTGGCCGAGCGTGGCGTGGCGGTCTCGGTCGACACGATGCGCCACGAGGTCGCCCGCGCAGCCCTGGACGCCGGGGCGGTCCTGGTCAACGACGTGTCCGGCGGGCTCGCCGACCCGGAGGTGCTGCAGGTGGTGGCCGAGCGCGGGGCGGCGTACGTCGCGATGCACTGGCGCGCCCACGCCACCGAGATGCAGCGCCACGCCCGCTACGACGACGTCGTGGCCGAGGTCGTCGCCGAGCTGCGTGACCGCCTCGACGCCGCGGTCGCCGCCGGGGTGGACCCCGACCGGCTGGTGCTCGACCCCGGCCTGGGGTTCGCCAAGACCGCCGAGCACAACTGGGAGCTGCTGGCCCGGCTGCCCGAGCTGGGCGCCCTGGGGGCGCCGCTGCTGGTGGGCTCCTCGCGGAAGTCCTTCCTCGGCACCCTCCTGGCGGCGCCCGACGGCACGCCCCGGGCGGTGGACGACCGCGAGGACGCCAACGTGGCGCTCACCACGATCGCGGCCACCCAGCGCGTGTGGGGGGTCCGGGTGCACCAGGTGCGGGGCAGCCTGGACGCCATCCGGGTGGTCGAGAGGTGGTCGGAGGCCGCCGGTAGGGTCGGCGCACCATGAGCAGCCCCTCCAGCAGCCCGCTGACCAGCCCCGTCGGGACCACCCGGCGTCCTGTCGCCGACCGGCTCGCGGTGCGCGGGCTGCGGTTCCGGGGCCACCACGGCGTGCTCGACCACGAGAAGCGCGACGGCCAGGACTTCCTGGTCGACCTCGTGCTCCTGCTCGACACCCGGCCGGCGGCGCAGACCGACGACTTGCAGGACACGGTCGACTACGGGAGTCTCGTGGAGCAGGTGCGCGCCGTGGTGGAGGGTGATCCCGTCGACCTCATCGAGACCCTCGCGCAGCGCATCGCCGACGTCTGCTTGACCAAGCCGGCGGTCGTCGAGGTCGAAGTCACCGTGCACAAGCCCCACGCCCCGATCCAGGCGACGTTCGAGGACGTCGCCCTGACCATCAACCGGAGCCTTGAGTGAGCGAGTCCCCCAACCCGAACATCATCGACACCGACAGCATCACCGGTGAGATGCACCCGATCCGCCGCGGCGTGATCTCCATCGGGTCCAACCTCGGCGAGCGTCGCTCCCACCTGCAGGGCGCCGTCGACGCGCTGGCCGACACCCCCGAGGTGTGGGTCACCGAGGTCTCCGGCGTCTACGAGACCGACCCGGTCGACGCCCCCGAGGGCTCGCGCGAGTTCCTCAACGCCGTGGTCCTGTTCGACACCACGCTGCCCGCCCGCACCCTGCTGGAGCGTGCGCTGGCCGTCGAGTCGGCCTTCGGCCGGGAGCGCTCCGGCGTCGCGAACGAGCCCCGCACCCTCGACGTCGACCTCGTCGTCCTCGGTGACCGCCGGGCCGACGAGCCCGACCTGCAGCTGCCCCACCCGCGCGCCGCCGAGCGCGCCTTCGTGCTGGTGCCCTGGCTCGACCTCGAGCCCGACGCCGAGATCCCCGGGGTCGGCCCCGTGGCCGGCCTGGTCGAGAAGACCGGCCGTGACGGGGTGCGCCTGCGCGAGGACATCGAGCTCGAGGTCCACTGAGCCGTGCCGTCACGCGGCGGACCGGGCGACCCCGCGCGGCCCGACCGGCGTCCCGACCGGGCGCCCGACGGGGGTCCCGAGCGGGACCCCGGCACCGTCGGCACGACGGGTCCGGCGCCGCTGGTGCTGCTGGGCGTGGTCGGCCTGGTGGTCGGCTGGTCGCTGCGGCTCGCCGCGCTGCGCCTGGGGTACGCCGAGCCCGACGTCACCTCCACCTCGCTGGCGCTGCTCGCCTTCGTGGCGGCGATCCTGGGTGGGTCGGCCTGGCTGACCCGGCGCGCCGTACGCCGTGACCGCACTGCGCTGGCGCACCACGCGGCCGTCAACCGGCTGGTGCTGGGCAAGGCCTGCGCCCTGGTCGGGGCGCTGCTGCTCGGGGGGTACGCCGGCTACGGGCTGGCCCAGCTCGGGGTCGGTGACCCGGCCGCCTTCACCCGGTTGTGGCGCTCGGGGCTGGGCGTGCTGGCCGCGGGGGCCGTGCTCGTGACGGCGCTGCTCCTGGAGCACGCGTGTCGTGTGCCGGGGGACCCCGACTAGTTCCCTACGCTGCCGACATGGCTCCCCGCCGCCCGCGCAGGCACGTCCCGACCGGCCCCCGATCGGCCCCTCGCCGTCGCCAGCGCAGCGTCCGGGTGAGCGTCGCGGTCGCGCTGCTCGGCACCGCCACCGCGCTGGTGCTGCTGAGCCTGCCGACCCGGTCGGTGCTGTGGCTCAGCCTCGCCTCGGTGAGCAGCCTGGTGCTGTCGTGGGCGGCGCTGCGGATGGTGTGGACCGAGGTGCTGCAGTCGCGGCGCGAGAACGCCGCCGACCGGGCCGCCGCGGCCCGGGCCTACCGCGAGCTGTTCACCGTCCGTGCCGCCGAGCACGCCGAGTTCACCACCGCGATGACCGAGCGCCTCGCCGAGGCGCGGCTCTCGCAGCGCGAGCTCGAGGGGCTGCTCGCCCAGCAGCAGGGACGCACCGCCGCCGCCGAGTCGGTCGCGGCCGAGCGCCAGGCCGAGCAGGAGGAGCGCCTGCAGCAGCTCCGGGTCCGGGTCGCCGAGCTGGAGGCGGCCGCCGCCGCGGAGGCGGCCGAGGAGGTCGCCCGGGCGGCTGCCCGTCCGGTCGACGAGGAGGCGCTCCGCGCCTGGGAGACCCGCAGCGCCGACTCCGTGGTGGAGCTCGCCGCGTGGGAGGAGAACCTGCGCGACACGATGCGGGCCGCGGGACGCTCCCGCCGCCAGGCCTGAGCCCCGACCGCCCGCCCCGACCCGCGCTAGGGTCGCCGCGATGCCGGCCCCGCGACGCTCCCCGCACCACCCTGCCCGCCGTCCCGGGCTGCCGGTCGTGGTGCTGCTCGTGGTCGCCCTGCTGGCCGGCTGCGGGGGCGGGACCGAGGACGCCGCGCCCGTCGAGCGGCGCACGGTCACGCTGGTGGCGCAGAGCACCACCGAGGGCGACGTGCTGACCGCGCTCTACGGGCTGCTCCTCGAGCAGGCGGGCTACCGGGTCGAGGTGGCCGGTCCCGCGCCGCGCGAGGACTACCTGGAGGCGCTGCGGGAGGGGCGGGCGCAGCTGGCCCCCGACTACGTCTCCGCCCTGGCCGAGACGCTGCGGGGCGAAGGCACGGCCGGCACCGCCCCGGGAGCCGGTCCGGCGGCCGCCGTGCCCGCTCCGGCGCCCGACGTCGCCCTGGCGGAGCTCGAGGAGCTGGCGCGCGCGGTCGGCCTGGCGCCCCTGCAGCCGGCCCGCGCCGAGGACGTGCGCTCGTTCGCGGTCACCCGCGCCTTCGCCGAGAAGCACCGGCTGCGGACGCTGAGCGACCTGGCCCGGTCGGGGCAGCGGGTCGCGCTCGCCGCGGACACCGAGTGCGCCACCCGCGCCGACTGCGCCCGCGGGCTGCGCGAGGTCTACGGCGTCCGGCTGCGCCGCACCGTGCCGGTGGGCATCGACGGCGGCGACACCCTGGGGCAGCTGCGCGGGGGCGCCGTGCAGCTCGCGCAGGTCGCCTCGACCGACGGCCGGCTGGCCGGTCCGGACGCCGACGTCGTGGTGCTGGCCGACGACCGCGACCTGCAGCCCTCGCAGCAGGTGGTGCCGGTCGCGAACGCCGCCTGGGTCGCCGAGCAGCCGGTCGTGCGCACCGTGATGGCCGACCTGGCGCCGGTGCTGACCACCGGGGCGCTGCGCGGACTCGCCGCCCGGGTCGACGGCGACGCGACGTCGGCCCGCGAGGCCGCCCAGGTCTGGCTCCGCGAGCAGGGCCTGCTCTAGCGGGTCGGACGGGCCTCAGACCGGCAGCCGGGCGGCGGGCACCATCGCGGCCAGCCCGCCGACCAGCTCCTCGGCAAGCAGCAGGTCGGAGGTCAGGTCGCGGTCGGCGGTGTCGGCCACGCCACCGTCCTGCTCGTCGAGCCACGCCATCGCCCGGGCCAGGGCCGGCGGGTGGGAGTCCTGCATCCGCAGGCACCGCAGCGACGCGACCAGCTCGGCGGCGATGACCGCGCGGAAGCGCGACACGGCGTCCAGGGCCTGCCGGGCCGCCAGCGTGGCGAAGCTGGCGTCCTCCTCGACGCCGCGCGAGAGCGTCACGACCTGGGTGCCGGCGGGGGTGGCGAGCGCCCGGAGCTCGGCCAGCGCCGAGGCCGCGGAGTACTCCACGATCATCACCCCCGAGGCGGCCGGGGTGCCGTCGCCGAGGAACGGGTGCAGGCCGGTGTACGCCGGCTCGGCCAGCATCGTCAGCCGGGCCAGGCTCAGCTGCGCCGCCTGGGCGAGCGCGAGCACCAGCGCGTCGAGCGACTGCACGAGGTACGCCGCGTGGAAGCCGCCGTGGTGGGCCACCCCGTGCGACGCGGACACGATCGGGTTCTCCGAGGGGGCGTTGGCCATCGCGGTCACCACGGTCTCGGCGAACGCCAGCCGGTCCATCAGCGCCCCGTGCACCTGCGGCAGCGTGCGCAGCCCGAAGGGGTCCTGGATCCGGCTCGGCGCGACCCCGGTGTCGACCAGCTCGCGCACCGTCCGGCAGACCCAGCGCGCGCCGGGGAAGGGCGTGGCGACCTCGACGGCCGGGCTGAACGCCTCGGGGTTGCCGCGCACCGCCGCGAGGTCCATGGCCGCGACGACGAGCGAGGAGCGGGCCAGCCGGTCCAGGTCGGCGACCGCGAGCGCCGCGTCGGCGAGGACGGCGGCGTTGCTCGACATGAAGGTGAGCGCGTCGCCGGGCCCGAAGGTGGCGGTGCGGGGCGGCACCGGGACGCTGCGGACCTCGCCCGCGATCACCAGCGCCGTGGTGGCCAGGGCCGCGAGGTCGGCGGTGCCGACGCTGCCGCCCTCGCGCACGGGCGGCAGCGCGTCGGCGGCGATCATCTCCGCGAGGGCGTCGACCACCTCGGGCCGGATGCCGTTGCCGTCGGCGGCGAGCTGGTTGAGCCGGATCGTCAGCATCGCCCGGACCCGGGAGGCCGATCGGCGCTCGCCGGAGCTGGTGGCGTGGGAGCGCAGCAGCCGCAGCGACTGGGCGTCGGGGTCCGGCACCACGACGTCGCGGTTGGCCCCGACCCCCGTCGAGCGGCCGTAGACGGGCCGGGTGGCGGCCACCTCCTCGGCGTACGCGTGGGAGCGGGCGACCCGGTCGCGGGCGGCCGGGTCCAGCCGCACCGGGTCCGTGCGCCGCGCCGCCGCGACGACGTCCGCCAGGCTCAGGTGCTCCCCGTCGACGACCGGCACGACCGACTCCCTCCCGCGCCGGGCACGACCGCCCGGCGCCGCTCCGGGCCCGGCGCGGCTCGCCGTCGGCCCCCCGCCATCGTCCACCCGATGTCCGCCCCGCGGTCGCCGCCCACCCCGGCTGGGCGGCGTGTCCTAGCGTGGAGGGGCGAATCTGCACAACCGGTGTGTGGAATGCTCGACAGCAACGCCCGGCCGCCGGCCGGGCCCGGACCGTCCACGGAGGACTCCAGAGATGATCCGGTTCGACCGAGCGACCAAGAGGTATCCCGACGGCACCGTCGCGGTGGACGAGCTCGAGCTCGAGGCCCCGACGGGTGAGATCACCGTGCTGGTGGGGCCCTCGGGCTGCGGCAAGACCACGTCGCTGCGGATGGTCAACCGGATGATCGAGCCCACCTCGGGCACCATCTGGCTCGACGACACCGACACCGCCTCGATGCCGGCCCACGAGCTGCGCCGCAAGATCGGCTACGTCATCCAGCACGCGGGACTGTTCCCGCACCGCACCATCGTCGACAACGTCGCGACCGTGCCCTACCTGCTCGGCACCGGCAAGCGCGAGGCGCGCAGCCGGGCGATGGAGCTGCTCGAGCGGGTCGGGCTCGATCCGGCCTTCGCCAAGCGCTACCCCGCCCAGCTCTCGGGCGGCCAGCAGCAGCGCGTCGGTGTCGCCCGCGCGCTGGCGGCCGACCCGCCGGTGATGCTCATGGACGAGCCCTTCAGCGCCGTCGACCCGGTGGTGCGCGACCAGCTGCAGGACGAGTTCCTGCGGCTGCAGGGCGAGCTGGGCAAGACCATCGTGTTCGTCACCCACGACATCGACGAGGCCATCAAGCTCGGCGACCGGGTGGCGGTGCTGCGGGTCGGCGGCACGCTGGCCCAGGTCGCGCCCCCCGCGGAGCTGCTCTCGCGGCCGGTCGACTCCTTCGTCGCGGGCTTCGTGGGCCGCGACCGCGGCTACCGCGCGCTGGGCTTCACCGAGACCGGCTCGCTGCCCACCCACGACGAGCCCACGGCCCGGCTCGGCGAGGCCGTGCCCGAGGGCCGCGACCTCGTGCTCGTCGTCGACGGCGAGCGACGGCCGCAGGGCTGGCTCGACCCGGCGAGCGCCAGCGGCGCCGTCGACGAGTCCGACCTGCTGCGCGGCGGCACCCTGGCCACCCAGGGCGGGACCCTCCGCGCCGCGCTCGACGCCTGCCTGTCCTCGCCCTCGCGGCGCGGCGTCGTCGTCGACGAGCAGGGTCGGCTGCTGGGCTCGTTGACCGCGCGCGAGGTGCTCGACCTGATCGAGCGCGACGAGGAGCCGGCGTGAGCACCGCCGCGGCGTACGCCGTGCCGGACCTGGCCGCCCACGTGGTGCAGGCGGCGAGCTCCTCGCCGTGGGCGTTCTTCTCCTACTTCCTCGACAACCGCGCCCGGACGCTGGACTGGCTGTGGGCCCACACCTGGCTCTCGGTCGTCCCGGTGCTCGTCGGGCTGGTGCTCGCGCTGCCGCTGGGGTGGCTGGCGCGCCGCTACTCCTTCGTCTACCCGCCGATGATGTCGATCACCGGCGTGCTCTACACCGTGCCCTCGATCGCGCTGTTCGTGCTGATCCCGCCGCTGCTCGGCCTCGACCCGCTCTCGCCGCTGCAGGTGCCGATCGCGCTGAGCCTCTACTCCACCGCGCTGCTCGTGCGCGTCGTCGCCGACGGCCTCGCCGCCGTGCCGCAGGAGACCATTCAGGCAGCCACCGCGATCGGGTTCCGGCCGGTCAACCGGTTCTTCAAGGTCGAGCTGCCGATCGCCGTGCCCGTCATCACCGCCGGGCTGCGCGTGGCCATCGTGGCCAACGTGAGCATCGTGGCGGTCGCGGGCACCATCGGCATGACCAACCTCGGACTGCTCTTCGACGAGGGCTTCAAGCTCTCGGTCGACACGCCGTACTACCCGCCGATCGTGCTCGGCATCGTGCTCTGCGTGCTGCTGGCCCTGTTGCTGGACGCGTTCGTGGTGGCCCTCGACCGGGCGCTCACCCCCTGGCGACGGGCGGTCGGACGATGATCGGCGACACCTTCGGCTGGCTGACCGACGCCGCCCACTGGCGCAGCACCAACTTCGACACCGGCATCTGGGACCAGCTGCTCGCCCACATCGGCTTCTGCGCGATCGCGCTGGTCGTCGCGGTCGCGATCGGGCTGCCGCTGGGGCTGTGGATCGGCCACAGCGGCAAGGCCACCTGGCTGGTCACGGTCGTCAACGCGGTGCGGGCGCTGCCCACCGTCGGCGTGCTCGTGCTGCTGGTCGTGGTGATCGCGCCCAACTTCTACGGCCGCACCAACGCGGGCTACCTCATCCCCACCGAGATCGTGCTGGTGCTGCTCGCGGTGCCGCCGATCCTGTCCAACGCCTACGCCGGGGTGCAGAACGTCCCGCCGGCCGTGCGTGACGCCGCCTTCGGGATGGGCATGACCGGCCGCCAGGTGCTGGCCCGGGTCGAGCTGCCCAACGCGCTGCCGCTGATCTTCTCCGGCTTCCGCTCGGCCACGCTGCAGGTGATCGCCACCGCGACCATCGCCTCCTACGTCACCCTCGGCGGGCTCGGCCGCTTCATCTACGACGGGCTCGCCCAGCAGGACTACCCCCAGATGATCAGCGGCGGCCTGCTCGTCGCGGCGCTGGCGCTGACCACCGACCTGCTGCTCGCCCTGGTGCAGCGCTACACCGTCTCCCGCGGCCTGACCGGGCGGCTTCCGCGCGCGGGCCGCGTCCGCACCGAGGGCGCCGACTCCCGCTCGGCGGTCCTGACCGAGGAGCTCGCCTCCGAGGGCGCGCGCTGAGCGGCGTACGCCCCTCCCACGACCCACCACGACCCACCACGACACCCGTCACCCGACACAACGGAGAAACCCCATGAAGAACACGCTCGTCGCCATCGCCACGGCGGCCACGCTCAGCCTCGTCGTCGCCGGCTGCGGCTCGGACTCCGGCTCCGGCAGCTCCGGCTCCGGCTCGTCCGGCGGCGGCACCATCGCCGAGAACATGGTCTTCGGCGGCCCGCCGGAGTTCAAGACCCGCGCCGACGGCATCCCCGGCCTGGAGGAGAACTACGGGGTGAAGTTCGGCAAGTACACCGTCACCGACGTCGGCGGCCCCGTGACCGTCAACGCGCTCAAGCGCGGCCAGGTCGACGCGGTCGACCTGTTCACCACCGACCCCGCCATCGAGGCCAACGACTTCGTCATCCTCGAGGACCCCAAGAGCAACTTCGCGGCGCAGAACATCGTGCCGATCATCAACAAGGACAAGGCCTCCGACGGCGTCACGGAGGTGCTCGACCAGATCTCCGAGGAGCTGAGCACCGACACCCTCGGCGACCTCATCGGCCAGGTCGCCAACGACAAGGAGAAGCCCGAGGACGTCGCCAAGGCGTGGCTCGCCGACGAGGACCTCGACGCCACCGGCGACTCGGCCTCCGGCGAGAGCCTGACCGTCGGCTCGGCCAACTTCACCGAGAACGTCATCCTGGCCGAGATCTACGCCCAGGCCCTCGAGGCGCAGGGTGCCGACGTCACGACCAAGCTCAACATCGGCAGCCGCGAGAAGTACTACCCGGCGCTCGAGCAGGGCTCGCTCGACCTGTTCCCGGAGTACACCGGCACGATCCTCACGTTCATCGACAAGGAGGCCACGGCCACCAGCCCCGAGGACGTCGCCAAGGCCCTCACCGAGGCGCTGCCCGAGAACCTCGTCGCGCTCGACTACTCCGAGGCCCAGGACAGCGACGCCGTCGTGGTGACCGCGGAGACGGCCGAGAAGTTCGACCTCGAGACGATCGCCGACCTGGCCAAGAGCGCCGGCTGATCACCCACGTCGCCGCCGTCGGCGGTGCGGCAGGATGCGGGACATGAGCCCCGAGTCCACCCTGCCGCGCCGCTGGCGCGGCAAGGTCGCTCGCCGCGTCCTCGCCGCCCGTCGCACCGTGCGGGCGGCCCACCCCGACGTCACCGTCGTGGTGGTCCTCGACGGTGGGGTCCGTGCGGCCCGGCGCGCCCTCGAGGCCGCCCGGGCGCAGACCCACGCCCGTGTCGAGGTGCTCGCCGTGGCGGCCGACGAGCGGCTGCTCGCCCTGGCGCGGGCGGCCGCGTCCGACGACGGGCGGGTGCACGTCGTCGAGGCGCCCGGCTGCGACCGGGCCCGCGCCCGGGCCTTCGGCGCCGTCGCGGCCAACGGCGCCTGGCTCCTCTTCGTCGCCCCCGGCCAGGTCCTGCACCGCGAGGCCGTCGCCCGGCTGCTCGCGGGCCGCGAGCAGGGCCCCCACGACGCCGGCGTGGTGCTCGGCGGCCTCGCCGGGGCCGACCCGGCCGCCTCCTGGGCGCGTACGCCGCTGCTCGCCCGCCTGCTCGTCGAGCAGGAGCGCTGGGCCCGCGCCCTCGACGACGCCGAGCCGGCCGGCCTGACCGCGGCCACCGGGCTCCTCGCGCTGGGCCACGTGGTCGCCGACGGCGTCGTCGTCGACGACGTCCGCGACCAGCCCGACTGGTGGAGCAGCAGCCGCGACCCCGCCGCCGAGCTGTCGGCGAGGGTGGCGCAGGACCGCGCCTCGCTGGCGCTGCTCGAGCGCGACGACCAGCTCCGTCACCGTCGCGAGCGCGCCTCCGGGGCGCTGACCGACGACCTGCCCCCGGTGCTCGCCGCCGCCGAGCTGCTCGACGAGGCGGGCTGGCGGCTGCTGTGCTCCCACGCCGCCGAGCTGTTCGCGGTGGCCGACCTGGCGACCGTCCCGGTCACGCCGCGGGCCGCGGCCTGGCTGGCGGCCCAGGACCGGCGCGAGGACCTCGTCGCCCTGGTGGCGGCCCGTCGGGCGGCCTCGGGCCACCTGGCCACCGAGGTCGTCGACGGTCGGGTGCTGGCGCTGCTCCCCGGGGCGGGCGACCTGCCCGACGACGTCCGCGAGCTGACGGTCGCCGAGTCCGGCGTCGCCGCCCGGGTCGTGGGCCACCGCGTCGAGGGCGAGGAGCTGGTGGTCGACCTGCAGGCCGGGCTGCGGCGGGTCGACGAGCACGCGCCCGTCGTACGGCTGGAGGCGGTGGGGGCCGGCTCCGTCGTCCTCGGCGACCTGCCGGTCGAGCTCACCGCCGACCCCGCGGTGACGGCCTGGCTCGGCGAGGCCCACCAGCGCCACGACACCGGCGCCGTGCGGACCCGGCTCCCGCTCGCGGCGCTGGGGGAGGGGACCTGGGAGCTGCGGGTCGAGGTCACCGACCGGGGCGTCACCCGCACCGGCCTGGCCCACGGTCCGGTCTCGGCGGCCGCGCCCGCGACCTCGGCTCCGTCGGCGCCGGGCCCGGGCCCCGACCCGGACCTGTCCGCCCACGAGCAGCGACGGCTGCAGGACGGCTTCGCGGCGGCCTCCGGGCCGCTCGACCCCCGCCTGCTGCTCGCCGTCCCGGTCGCCTCGGGCCTCACCTCCGACGCAGCGGCCCTGGCCGCCCGGTGGGCCGAGCACGCCGGTCCGGGCGCGCGGGTCCTGGTCGCGGTCGACGACCTCGCGGCCCCCGTCGTGCCCGGGGCGGAGGCGGTGCTGCGGCGCAGTCCGGGGTGGTACGCCGCCCTGGCCGAGGCCGGGTGGGTGGTCACCGACCACGACGACGTCCTCGGCACGCTCGACACGCAGGCGGGGGCGACGGGCGAGGGCTGGTACGCCCCGCGCGCCGGCCAGCGCGTCGTACGCACCACGACCGGAGGTCCCGGTCCCGCCCGCGGGCTGGCGCGCTGGCGGCGGCTCGGCCTGGTGCCCTCGCACGTCGAGCAGCTGCTCGACCGCACCTCGCGGCGCTGGACCGACGCGCTGGCGCCGGTGCCGGACCTCGCGCGCCTGGTCGTCGAGGACTGGGCCCACGACGGCCCGGTGCTCGCCCTCGGCCAGCCCCGCACCGACGCCCTGGTCGGCCCGTCAGCGGACGACCGTCGCGCCGCGGTCCGCGCCGCGCTGGGCCTGTCGGACGGCGACACGGCCGTGCTCTGGGCCACCACCTGCCGCGACGACGTCACCGGCGCGTGCCTCGCCGCTGCCGGCGGGCCTGGCCCCGACGCCGCCCGGGTGGCCGGCCTGCTCGGTGCGGGCCACGTGCTGCTGCGGCTGCACGACCACTGCGGCCGTCACGACCCGCCGCGCGGCGGCGCCCGCCTGCTCGACGTGCCCGACCACCCGGTGGCCGACCTCGTGCTCGCGGCCGACGCCGCCGTCGTGGACTTCTCCCCGCTGCGCCACGACCTCGCGGTCGCCGGCCGCCCGGTCGTGGTCTGGGCCCCCGACCTGGCCGACCACGTCGACCGGCAGGGCGAGCTGTTCGACCTCCCCGCCTCGACCGCCGGTCCCACCGTGGGGTCGACGGAGGAGGTCGTCGACGCCCTGGCCGACGTACCCGCACTCCGGGCCGCGTGGACCCCCCGCCGCGACGCCCTCGTCGCCCACCTGGCCGGTCTCGACGACGGCCACGCCACCGACCGCGTCCTCACCTCGCTCGACCCCTCGGCCGCCCGCGTGTGAGGAACCTCACGGCCGCGCCGCGGTCTAGGGTCGGGCGACAAGCGAGCCAGCGGAGGCAGCCATGGGACTCAACGCCCTCTCACGTCAACGAGCACGCCAGGCCCGGAGCGCGGTCACGCGGTGGTGGGGCCAGGCCCGGCACGACACCGCCGAGGACCCCGAGCTGGTCGCGCAGCTGCGTCGCCGGCTGCGCCGGGCCCGTGCCGCCGCGGAGCGGGAGAAGGCGGAGAAGGAACGGCTGCGGCGGGAGCTGCGCACCACCCGCGTCTCGCTGCGCAACCCGTTCCCGGAGATCGAGCTGCCGGCGACCGTCCTCGCCGTGGCCGACACGGTGGTGGCGGAGCAGCTGTCCTACCTGCGGCGGGAGAACCTCCTCGCCCTGGCCGCGGTGGTCCGCGAGGCCGACCTCGCAGGTCGTGAAGGGCTGGTGATCGAGGCCGGGACCGCGCTGGGCGGGTCGGGGATCGTGATGGCCAGCGCCAAGGCGCCCACCCGGACGATGCGGGTCTACGACGTGTTCGGACAGATCCCGAGCCCCAGCGACCGCGACGGGGAGGACGTGCAGCAGCGCTACGAGGTGATCGCGGCGGGAGCCGCCAGGGGCGTCGGGGACGACCTCTACTACGGCTACCGCGACGACCTGCTCGGCGAGGTCACCGCGTCCTACGAGCGGCTGGGTGTCCCGCTGGACGACCACCGGGTCGAGCTCGTCCGCGGTCTGTTCCAGGACACGCTGGAGGTCGACGAGCCGGTGGCCGTGGCCCACCTGGACGGCGACTGGTACGACTCCACGATGACCTGCCTGGAGCGCATCGCCCCGCGCCTGGTGCCGGGTGGTCGTCTGGTCCTCGACGACTACTACCACTGGTCGGGCTGTCGCACCGCCGTCGACGACTACTTCGCGGGACGCACCGGGTTCCAGCTCGAGCACCGCGCCCGGTTGCACGTCGTACGCCGCTGACCGCCCGCGGCCCGTCGGTCTGCTAGGGCTCCGACGCCCGGGTCTCGAGGGAGGCCAGGACCTGCCGACGCAGGCGCGGGGCGACCGGCTTCTCCGCGACGAGGTGCACCAGGTAGGCGAGCAGCAGGCTCGCCGACGTGGCGATCGCGAGCACGGCGTAGCTGCCCGTCCGGGTCTGCAGCGTGTCGATGAGGAAGAACCCGAGCTGGCCGTGGACCAGGTAGAGCGGGTAGGTCAGCGAGCCCGCGAAGGTCAGCCATCCCCAGGAGATCCTCGACACGGCGCCGCGGGAGCAGGCCAGGATGGCGAGCAGGCCGCCGGAGACCACCAGTGCCGCGACCACGGGCGAGACGGGCGCGCCGACGAGGTCGGTGGCGCGTTCGGCGTACGCCATGGTCTGCCGCAGGCACAGCACCCAGTTCAGGAGCAGCGCCAACCAGGTGGTGACGTCGTGGCGCTCGCGGAAGACCAGGAAGAGGAGCATGCCGGCCGCGAAGTAGGGCGCGTAGGTGGGGATGAGCAGCGACCGCAGGAAGCCGCTGTCGGTGGCGGCGGCGACCTGTCCCAGGAGCGGCCACAGGACGCAGAAGGCCAGCACCCGGCGCCGGGTCATGCCGACCAGGATGAACACGCCGATCAGCAGGTAGAACTTCAGCTCGATCCACAGGGTCCAGAAGGCTCCCTGGACGTTCACCACGTCGTAGGCCTCCTGCGTCATGGTGAGGTTGACCAGGACGTCGCTCAGCGTGGGGTTGCGCCCCCCGGTCCAGAACTGCTGCAGCACGGCGGTGAGCAGCACCACCGCCCAGTAGGCGGGGAAGAGCCGCGCGACCCGCGAGGCCGCGAACGACTCGATGCTCCGGTCGTAGGCCGTCATCAGGATCACGAAGCCGCTGATCGCGAAGAAGACGTTCACGCCGAGGTAGCCGTAACGGGCCACCTCGTTCAACCCGGGGAACTCGACGTAGGAGGGGACGCCCCAGTACGGCAGCTCGATCCCGACGTAGTGGAAGGCGAGCACGGCGAGCGCTGCGACGAGGCGCAGGCCGTCCAGGGCGGCCAACCGGGGCCGCGACGGGGAAGTCGACACCGCGGGACGGTACCAACCCACGCAGCGGACGTTTCGGGCAGTCTAGGGACCGAAAATGAGCAATCAAGACCGAAAAGTCCGTTTTGTGGCTACGGTCGTCCTGTTCACACCTGAGAGGACCCAGTCATGAAGTTGCGGATGTGCAGGTCGGCCGTCGCCCTCGCGGTGGCGGGAGCGATCACCGCCACGCTGGCCGCCACGGGCCCCGGGAGCGCCGTCGCGGCGGTGTCCCCGGACCTGCGCGTGGGCAGCTTCAACATCTCCGGCGTCAGCTTCGACTCCTCGGTCTCCGGTGAGGAGCAGGTGTGGAAGGTGCGCCGGCCCAAGGTCGTGTCCCAGGTCCTCGGGCAGAAGCTCGACGTCCTCGGGGTCCAGGAGGCCAACGTCAGCGCGATCTACCAGGACCGGCTGACCTACGGCGAGACGCAGTACGCCGACCTGCTGGGTGCCCTCAAGGCCAAGGGCGGCACCTACGCCCTGACGAACACCTCGTCCTACAACTGCGTCAACCCGCGCAGCACCTACAAGTGCGTCTACCAGGACCGCGGTGCGGCGGGCTCCGACCGGATCCTCTACAACACCTCCACGACCGACCTCGTGCGTCAGGGAGGCGTCACCTACGCCGCCCGCACCCCGGGTCGTCCGGAGCGGTTCCTCGCCTGGGCCGTGCTGCGGCAGAAGTCGACCGGGAAGCAGTACCTCTTCGCCAACACCCACCTCGACCCCTACGACGTGAACGTCCGGCAGCGCCAGTGGGACGAGCTGATCTCGAACGTCAACCGGCTCAAGGGGGGACTTCCCGTGGTGGCCGTCGGTGACTTCAACACCTCGAAGTTCAGCGTGTACGCCGGGACCTACCTGCCCCGCATGCGCAGCAACGGCTACGGCGACGTGCTCAACCAGCAGGCCCGCCAGGCCAAGGTCACCCAGCCCCGCGCCGAGGCGCTGCGCCGGGGGTGGGTCAACTCCTTCGGCAACTTCAACCGCGACGTCACCCAGTGGGGGTACGCCGCGGACCGGACCAAGGTCGGCAACAACATCGACTGGGTCTTCGCCAGCAACAACATCCGGGTGAAGGCGTGGGAGACCGTCGTCGACGTCGACCCGACCACCCTCCGCCTGCGCGGCGTGATCCCCTCCGACCACGCCCTGGTGCGCAGCACGCTCGTGCTCCCCTGACCCGGAGGCACGCGCGAGCGCCCCTCTGGACCGCCTCCGACGCCGTCGACACGCGCGACGGCCCGGCGCGGTGGGCGGACCGGGCTGCGCTCCGCAGTAGGATCGCTCGTCGGTCGGACCGCAGAGCGTTGGGGAGAACACACAGGTGAGTGCCACTCGTCGGACGGTGCGGCGTTACGTGCCCGAGGTCGCCGTCCGGGCGCTGCGTGCCGCACGCGCCCGGGTGAGCGAGCCCCTCGCGGTCTCCGGACCCGGGGCGGCGTCGCCGCGAGGTCGCGAGCCCGTGGTGGAGGCACTCCGCAAGGGCCGCTCCCTCTCGGAGGGACTGGTCGCCGAGGTCCGCTCCCTGCTGAAGCGGGACGACGTGGCGGGGGCGACCGCCGTCGCGGCCACCCTGCGCGACGACCCGAGCACGCGTGAGCTCGGGCTGGTGTGCTCCGGGCTCGTGGCCTTCCACCGGGACTACACCCGGTTGGCCTGGGCCGAGCTGTCGCAGACCTCGCCGGACACCTGGTCGCGCTACGCGGCGGCGGAGTACGCCCGGGCCGGCGTCGCCCACGGCCTCGACGAGGCCCTCCGCGCGATCGAGGCGTTGCTCCAGGCCCCGCCCGCGCACATGAACGCCAAGCGGTGGATGGACGTCCTGGAGCCGGTCTACGGCGCGGGCTCGCTCGACCTGGCCGGCCGCCTGAGCGACGCCCTCGACGCGCAGCTGGCCGACCAGGACGACGTGAGCGAGCGCGTCACGCTCCGGCGTGACTGGATCCGACGCTGGATCGACCGTGCCCCCACGGCCCCGACCGCGCCCGCGCCCGACGCCGACGTGTCGTTCGCGGTGATGGACTACGACCACCCCGGTCGCTCGCGGGCCTCGGCCAACATCGGCGACCACGTCCAGACCATCGCCTCGCTGGGCCACCTGGTCCGCCACTCCGACGTCACCCTGCACGGGCCGCAGGAGCTGGTGGACCTGCTCACGCAGCTGCGTGCGCGCGTCCGCCCCGAGATGCGGCGGCACGGGCAGCCGGCCACGGTGCAGGTGCTCACCGTCGACCGCGACGCCAGCGCCTTCAACGAGATCCCCGAGAACACCTGGACCCTGGCGTTCGGCTGGTACATGCACGCCCTGTTCGGCGACCGCTTCGGCTTCCCCTTCCATCCCCACCTGCAGCCCCTGTTCGTCTCCTTCCACTGCAACAAGCGGGGCCTGCTGACGCCGGAGGCCATCGCCTACCTGCGGGAGCACGGGCCCATCGGTTGCCGCGACTGGACCACGGTGGACATCCTGCTGAGCGTGGACGTCCCGGCGTTCTTCTCGGGGTGCCTGACCACCACGATCAACACCGTCTTCCCCGACGCCCCGGACAGCTTCCCCGCGCAGGCCCCCGTCGCGTACGTCGACGTCAAGGAGCCGCCCGCGGGTGCGCCGACCTACCGCCACAGCGACGACGCCGTGCGGTTCCGCAGCTTCGAGGGCAACGTCTACGAGGCGATCGACCTGCTCGAGACCTACCGCCGCGACCACAGTGCGGTCGTCACCTCGCGCCTGCACTGCTACCTGCCCGTCCGGTCCATCGGCGGACAGGTGGACTTCCAGCCCCACAACCGTTCCGACATCCGCTTCGCCGGCCTCATCGACATCGACGACGACGCCTTCGACGCCATCCAGGGCGGCATCAACCGCCGGCTGGAGCAGGTCTTCGAGCTGATCCTCGCGGGCGCTTCCCGCGAGGAGGTCTACGCACGGTGGCGCGAGCTCTGCGCCCCCGACGTACGCCGCGCCGAGCAGCGCCGGGCCGAGGCGCAGGTCGTCCCCGACACGAGCACCCACCCGGGCTCGCAGTCGGCCGTCGAGCGCGCCGTCGCCGGCACCCGGTCGCTGGGCCAGCCCCGGGACGGGGCCCTCGACGTGGTGGTGCGGGTGGACGAGCGCCGCCCGCAGGTGCTCAACGTCCTGGTCGACTCGCTCGTCACGACCGCCTCGCGGCCGTTGCGGCTGTGGCTGCTCAACGGCTCGGGGGAGCGCCTCGACCTCGGCGAGGTGGCCCGCCGTGCGCCTGGCACCGAGCTCCACGAGGTCGCGACGCACGACCTCGGGTCCGACCTGCGGGGGCTCGCCCGCCGCGACCGCGGGCTCGAGCTGGTGATGCTCCCCGAGCTGCTTCCCTACGTCGACCGCGCCGTGGTGCTGCCGATGGCCGCCGTGGTGGACGCCGACGTGGCGGAGCTGGCCGCGACGGACCTCGCCGGGCACGCCCTGGCCGCTCCGGACGTCGCCGGGCGCCCCGGCGCCAGCGGGTTCGGCGTGATCCACCTCGCCGGCAACCGCCTGGGGACGCGGACGGCGGTGGCCGTGGAGCTGCGCCGCCGCACCCACGCCATGCACACCTTCGACTTCAGCGCGTTCGACACCGACGTGCTCGTGATGGACCTCGAGCGGTTGCGCCGCGAGGGAGCGGTGGCAGCGGGCGCGCGGCTGGTCGAGGAGTTCGGGCTGACCGCCCACGAGGCACTCCACGTCCGCACCGGCCCGCACCGTGCCGTGGTCCCGGCCCGGTGGCACGTCGTGCCGACGCGTGACGAGGACGACGACGCGGCCCTGGTGCACTGGCTCGACGAGCCCCGTCCGTGGGGTCCTGAGTACGCCCCGGCGCAGCAGCGCTGGGTGCTGGCGCGTCGGGCCATGCGCCAGCGCGTCGCCGGGCAGTCGTGAGCCGGGCCCGTCGGGCGCTCGTCAGGCTGGCCCAGCAGCCGTGGGCCGCGCCCGCGCGGCGGGTCCGCCGCCGCGTGCTGGAGCGCCGGATGCCCCTCCTGTCCGTGGTGGTGCCGGTGCACGACGCCGAGCCGTTCCTGGAGCGGTGCGTGGACAGCCTGGTCGCGCAGGCAGCGAGGCTCGAGCTGGTGATCGTCGACGACGGATCGCGCGACGCGAGCCTGGAGCTCGCCCGGTCCCTGGCGCGTCGCCACCCCCGCGTCGTCGTGGTCGCGCAGGAGCACCAGGGGGTCGGGGCGGCACGCAACGCCGGGGTGGCCCGCGCCACCGGCGACTACCTCGCGTTCTGCGACGCCGACGACACCGTGACCCCCGGCGGCTACGACCGCCTGGTCGCCGCCCTCGAGCGCAGCGGCTCCGACCTGGCGGTCGGTGGGGCGCTGCTGCAGTTCCGCGGCCAGTTCAGCCAGCCCGACTTCGTGCGCCGCTCGAACGCCCAGCGACGCCTCGGGGTCAGCGTCGAGGAGGTGCCCGAGCTGCTCGGCAACACCGTGGTGGGGGCGCGGGTGTTCCGCCGTTCCGCGTGGGACCGCGACGGTCTGCGCTTCACCTCCGACGACGAGCGCTCCGACGTCGCGCTCGTGGTCGCCTCGCTGCTCGGCAGCGCCTCGGTCGACGTCCTGCCGGCGCCGGTCTACCGCTGGCACGCGCGGGAGGACAACCGCTCCCTCCACCAGCGCGACCTCGCCGACCCGGAGCGGGTCGCGGAGCGGGTCGCCTCCCTGCGGACCGCCGGGTTGCTCCTGGCCGAGCGACCCCCGTCGATGGGCGAGACCTACTTCTCCGAGCTCCTCCACAGCACGGTCCCCGACCTGGTGCGGGCGGCGGTGTGCCGCGACACCGACTACTGGAGCGCGCTGTCCTCGGAGCTCGCCCGACTGCTGGACTCCATCCCCCCGTCGGCGCTGCGACGCGTGCCCGTCGCCGACCGCATCACGGCGTGGCTGTGCGCCCACGACGAGCTCGCGACCACCGAGGCCTACCTCGAGTACGTCGTGGACAACCAGCGGGGCCTGCCCTTCTCCGTGGTCTCCGGCCACCCCAGCATCGCCCTGCCCTTCCTCGACGACCTGGCCGACGCACCGCCCGGGCTGACCGAGGTCGCCGAGGTCGACCTGGCCTTCCGGACGCGCCTGGTGCGACTGGCGTGGGCCGGTGACGGACTGCTGCGCGTGGGCGGCGTGGCGTTCCGCGAGTACCTCGACGACCGCTTCGGTCCTCGGACCATCGAGCTGCACCTGGTGGACGACGCCGGCCGCGTCGTGCGCGTCCCCACCACCTCCTCGGAGGAGGTGCGGGCCAACCAGTGGGCGGCCCGTCCCAACGAGGACCACACGTCGGCCGGGTTCACCGCTGACATCGAGCTCGACCGGCTGTCGCCGGGCACCTGGCGGGTCGAGGTGCACCTGGAGGTGGCCGGGCGAGCGAGCAGCAAGGGCTTCGACTCGCGCACCGGGATCGGCTCCGCCGGCCTGCTCGAGCCGCAGACCGGTCCGACCGGGACCTCGGTCCCCGTCTGGCGGGAGCACGAGGGGCTGCGCCTCCGGGTGGGGACCGTGCAGCCGCCCCCTGCCCGGGGCGACCGCCGCGACGAGGGTCCGCTCGTGGAGTCGGTCGACGTCCATGACGGCCGGCTGTGGCTGCGGGGGACCGCGGACCGCTCGTTCGAGGTCCGGCTGGCCGGCCCCCGTGCCGTCACCGAGGACGCGTCGGCGGTCGTCACGGACGGCCGCTTCGAGGTCGGCATCGACCTGCTGGTGGACGAGTGGGGGGTCGGGGCGACGGCGTCGCTCCCGGCCAACGTCTACAAGGTGATGGTGTCCTCACCCGGCTCGCCGCGGCCGCTGCAGGTCGCCCGCTCGCTGTGGCGCGAGCTCCCCTCACCGGTGGACGCCGAGCACTGGACGGTGGCACCGCAGGTCTCCGGCGACGGTGACCTGTCCGTGCGCATCGTCCCGGTCGAGTACCTCGAGAGCCGCACGGCCTACGTGCGACGCGCCCTGCGCGACGAGCTCTACCAGGAGTCGCGCACGCGCCCCCTGCTCGACGTGGTGCTGTTCGAGACGTTCGCGGGCAAGGGCACCGGCGACAACCCGGGCGCCCTGTGCGCCGAGCTCGCACGGCGCGACCTCGGCCTGGACCTGGTGTTCGCCGCCGTCGACCACTCCACGGTGCCCCCGGACGGCGCCCGGACCGTGATCCGCTACTCCGCGGAGTGGTTCGAGCTCCTGGGGCGGGCGCGCTACCTCGTCGTGAACGCGTCGCTGCCCTACTTCTTCCGCAAGCGTGAGGGCCAGCTCTACTTCCAGACCTGGCACGGGACGCCGCTCAAGCGGATCGCTCACGACCGGCCCCACCTCGACTTCTTCAACTGGCACCACCGTCGTCAGCTCCTGCTGGCCCGCGACGGCTGGGACTTCCTGCTCAGCCAGAGCGAGGCGTGCGGCCGCTTCCTGTCCAGCGCGTTCCGCTACTCCGGCCCCCTGATGGAGCTGGGGTACCCGCGCAACGACATCCTGGCGCTGCCGGAGGGCGACGCGGTGCGTCGGCGGGTGCGCGCGCACTTCGGCATCCCGGACGACGCCCGGGTGGTCCTCTACGCCCCCACGTGGCGGGACAACAACCGCGTCGGCCGGGTGTTCAACAAGGTGCTCTACCTCGATCCCCTCGAGGTCGTCGCCAGGGTGCCGAACGCGTTCGTCCTGGTGCGCGGCCACTACAACTCGGTGGGTGCGGCCGAGGACCGCTCGGTCTCCGACCGGGTGGTCGACGTGACGCGGTACCCCGACATCGCGGACCTCTACCTCGCCGCGGACGTGCTCGTGACCGACTACTCGTCGGTGTTCTTCGACTTCGCCATCACCGACAAGCCGATGGTCTTCCTCGCGCCCGACCTGCGGGAGTACCGCGACGACAACCGAGGCTTCTACCTCGACTACCACGACACGGTGCCGGGCCCGGTCTGCCTGACGACCGCCGAGGTGGTCGAGGCCGTCCTGGCCCCCGACACCTACGGCGAGACGCGCGAGGCGTTCCGGCGACGCTTCACCCCCCACGACGACGGGGGTGCTGCGGCGCGGGTGGTGGACGCCATCCTCGCCTCCCACCCGCTCCCGGGGGGCCGGGCTAGCGCCGGGTGAGCGTCAGCTCGTCGGTCGCTCCGTAGCCGACCTCGAGGCCCGCGTGGCTCCGGTCGGCGCGGTCCACCCACGTCTCCCAGGCCGTGTTGCGCCAGGTGAGGCGCAGCCGCAGCCGGCAGCGGTCACGTGCGGACGCCTCGGCCGGGAACAGCTGCTGGAGCCGGACAGCCGTCCGGAGGGTGAACCCACGCCCCCGGCGGCGTACGTCGAGGGGCAGCTCGACCACCAGCCCGCTGTCCTCGTGCACCGCGGCCAGCTCCACGACCGCGTCGTCGAGCTCGCCGTGCCCCTCGACCTCGAGCCGGCCCGCCAGGTGCAGCCGACGCCGGGCCCCGAAGATGCCGGGACCACCGGAGCGCCGGCCGATCCCCAGCCGGTCGACGCGCAGGGTGACCTTCTCGACGCGGGTGCGGTGGGGCTGCTGGGCCACCACGCCGTCGAGCACGCGGCGCCAGTCGGCCCGGAACCGGTCGTACCCGTGCTGGGTGGCCTTCTCGCGAGCGGCGACGCTCATCCGGCCCACCAGCGCGGGGTCGCGCAGCAGCCGCACGATCCGCTCGGCCATGGCGTCCATGTCGCCGGCCGGCACCAGGAAGCCGTCCTGGCCGTCGGTGATCTGCTCACGGGGGCCGTACTTGATGTCGTAGCTGACCACCGGGCAGCCGTGGCTCATGCTCTCCAGGGTCGAGAGGGGATATCCCTCGTAGGCGCTGGTCATCATGAACGCGCTCGAGGTCCACAGTGCCTCGCGCGCCTTGGGGTGGTGGCCCATCATGGTCACCGAGTCGCCCAGGCCGAGCCGGCCGATGACCTTGCTCACGGCGTCGCTGCGGCTGCCGCGCCCGTAGATCTCCAGCCGGGCGTCCGGGACCTCGGCCACCACGCGCTGGAACACCTTGACCGCGTCGCCCAGCCGCTTCTGGGCCTCGATGCGGGCCACGACCGCGACCAGCCTCGGGTCGCGGTCGAGGTCCGGCGCCTCGGCGGGGAAGTCGACGGGGTTCGGCACGGTGAAGAGGTTGTCGGTGCGCCCGTGGCGCTGGGCGATGTCGTCGGCCTGGCGCTCGGTCAGGGTCACCATCGCGTCGAGGTCGCCGAGTCCCTCGACCACCCGGGTGTAGGCCTGGCCCATGTCGGAGTCCCAGCGGCGCTCGCCGTACACGTGGATGTTGTGCAGCACGTAGATCAGCAGGAGGTTGCGGGACCGCGTGGGAGCGACGAGCGGCACCATGAAACGGGAGTCGAGGAAGACGAACGCCCGTTCGTCCCCGGCGAGGTCCCGCAGCCAGCGGCGGTACCACGCCGACGGCGAGCGGTAGGTGCCGACGACCTGTCCGTCGCGCCCCACCTTGGTGATGGTGGTCGGCCACGTCGTCGGGTCCTTGAACACGAAGGACGGGAGTCGGACGAACGGCGTGCCGTCCGGCCTCAGGTAGTCGTAGACCGTCTGGTTGCCCCCGAACTTGTAGGTGCGTCGCCAGGGGGTGCCGTCGGCCAGCGCCGTCTCGGCCGAGAGGTGGGCGTCGAAGTCCTGGAGCGCCACCTGGGTGGGCTCGTCGCCCGGCCAGTCGGTGTCGCGGTAGTGCTCGAAGATGTTCAGCAGCCCGATCTCGGGGGTCAGCAGGCCCTGCTCGCGCAGCGTGTCCCGGCGCCAGTCCATGTCGTGGTGCCCGGCGACCGTCAGCACGTCGCACGAGGCTCCCTCGGCGGCGAGGATGCGGTTGCGCATCAGCATCGCGCGGGTCTGGCCGCCGTAGCTGGGGTGCACGTCGATCGTCATGGACAGGTAGCGACCGCTCGGCAGGGTGGTCGACGGGGACGGCGGCACGCCTCACCTCTCGTGGGTCGCTGACACTGCGGCATCGGGGCTCTCGAGCCAGGGACGGCACTGTAGCGTCCCCCGCCGGTGTGAGCCGCGTCATGTTGCGTTGCCGTATCGGGCGCCGCGGGTGCGGCGTACATTCAGAAGTGCTCCTGCGACATCCGAAGTAGTCCGGTACCCCTGGTGGACTGGAACGAAAGGCGATGATCACCGATGGCCCGAATCGGGGTTGTCGGCGCCGGCCGTGTCGGCGCCGTCCTGTCCGCTGCGCTGCGCGCCGCCGGCCACGAGGTCGTGGCGGCCGCGGGCCAGTCGCCCGCCACGCTGCAGCGCGCCGCCGAGCTGCTGCCCGGCGTCCCGGTGGCCAAGCCCACCGACGTCGCCCGCGCCTGCGACCTGCTGCTGCTCACCGTGCCCGACGACATGCTGGAGAACGTCGCGACCACGTTGGTGGGCGCCGGCGCGATTCGCGAGGGCCAGCTCGTCGTGCACACCTCGGGCCGTCACGGCCTTGCGGTGCTGCACGCCGTGACCGCCGTCGGCGCCCGGCCGGTGGCGCTCCACCCCGCGATGACCTTCACCGGCACCGCCGTCGACCTCGACCGGCTCGAGGGGTGCGTGTTCGGCGTGACCGCCGGCGACGCGGAGCGCGACGTGGTCGAGGGCCTCGTCGCCGACCTGCGCGGCGTGGCGATGTGGGTGCCCGAGGACAAGCGGACGCTCTACCACGCCGGTCTCGCCCACGGCGCCAACCACCTCGTCACCCTGGTCAGCCAGGCCATGGACCTCCTGGCCGCCTCGGGCGCGGAGGACCCCGCCGCGACGCTGCGGCCGTTGCTCACCGCCGCGCTCGACAACGCCCTGGCCTCGGGCGACGCCGCGCTGACCGGGCCGATCGTGCGCGGCGACGTCCGCACCGTCCGCGACCACCTGGTCGAGATCACGCGGACCGCGCCGGCCACCGTCCCGTCGTACGTCGCGATGGCCCGGGCCACCGTCGAGCGCGCCATGCGCGACGGCCGGCTGCTGCCCATCCGCGCCCACGCCGTCGTCCGTGTGCTCGACGCCGCGCTCGCCCGGGTCGAGGGCACGCCGCAGCGCCAGCCGGTCCGGTGACCGCGGCCGCACCCGCCGGCACCCGACCCGCCTCGCCGCGCCTGGTCGGGTCGCGCGCCGAGCTCGCGGGGGCGCTGCGCGGGACCCACGGCCGCGTGGCGCTGGTGCCCACCATGGGCGCGCTGCACCCCGGCCACGCCGCGCTGATGGCGCACGCCCGCGCGGTCGTCGGTCCGGACGCGCCGCTGGTGGTCTCGGTCTTCGTCAACCCGCTCCAGTTCGCGCCGGGTGAGGACCTCGACCGCTACCCCCGCACGCTCGACGCCGACCTCGAGGTGTGCGCCCGCGCGGGGGTCGACCTGGTGTTCGCGCCCTCGGCGGACGAGGTCTACCCGGGGGGCGAGCCCGAGGTCACGGTGGCGCCGGGGCCGCTGGGCGCCGAGCTCGAGGGCGCCTCGCGGCCCACCCACTTCCGCGGCGTCCTGACCGTCGTGGCCAAGCTCTTCGGCCTGGTGCGGCCCGACGTCGCGGTCTTCGGCGAGAAGGACTACCAGCAGCTCGCGCTGGTGCGTCGGATGGCGGCCGACCTGTGCCTGGGCGTGGAGGTGATCGGCGCGCCGACCGTCCGCGAGGACGACGGGCTGGCCCTCTCCAGCCGCAACCGCTTCCTGGACGCCACGCAGCGGCAGCAGGCAGGGGCGCTCTCACGGGCGCTGCGGGCAGCGGCCGCGGCGGGCGACGGGGGGCCGGAGGCCGCGCTGGCGGCGGCCCACGACGTCCTCGACACCGCCCCGGGCGTGGACCTCGACTACCTCGCGCTGCGGGCGCCGGACCTCGGCCCCGCGCCGGCGACCGGCCCCGCCCGGCTGCTGGTGGCGGCCCGGCTGGGCACCACCCGGCTCATCGACAACGCCGGCCTCGAGCTGGGTGCCGGCCCGACCGCGACCACGGCGACGCCCGGGAGCACCTGATGCTGCGGACCATGATGACCAGCAAGATCCACCGAGCGACGGTGACCCAGGCCGACCTGCACTACGTCGGCTCGGTCACCGTCGACGAGGACCTCCTCGACGCCGCCGACCTGCTGCCCGGCGAGCTGGTGCACGTCGTCGACATCACCAACGGCGCCCGGCTCCAGACCTACACGATCGCGGGCGAGCGCGGCTCCGGAGTGCTCGGCATCAACGGCGCCGCCGCCCACCTCGTCCACCCGGGCGACCTCGTCATCCTCATCGCCTACGGCCAGATGGACACCGCCGAGGCACGCACCCATCGGCCGCACGTCGTGTTCGTCGACGAGCACAACCGGGTGGTCGACCTCGGGGACGACCCGGCGCGGGTGCCCGACCCGGCCGACGGCCTCGTGCGCGGCGACCTGGTGGACCGGTAGCCCCGTGCTGCTCTGCGCCGACATCGGCAACTCCCACACCGTCCTCGGGCTGCTCGAGGCGGGCCCCGGGGGGACGGAGGTGCTCGAGCACTGGCGCGTGGCCACCGACGAGCGGCGCACCGCCGACGAGTGGGCGGTGCTGCTCGGCGGGCTGCTCCGCGACAGCACGGTCGGCGACCGGGTGACCGGCGTCGCCGTCTGCGCCACGGTCCCCGCCGTGCTGCACGAGTGGCGCGAGATGCTCACCCGTCACTGGGGCACGGTCCCGTCGGTGATCGTCGAGGCGGGGGTGCGCACCGGCGTGCCCGTGCTGATGGACAACCCGCGCGAGGTCGGCGCCGACCGGGTCGTCAATGCCCTCGCGGCCGCCCGGCTGTACGACGGGCCGGCGGTGGTCGTCGACTTCGGCACCGCCACCACCTTCGACGTCGTCACCGCCCGGGGGGAGTACGTCGGCGGCGCCATCGCCCCCGGCATCGACATCTCGCTGGAGGCACTCGGCCGCCGCGGCGCCCAGCTGCGCAAGGTCGAGCTGCTCCGGCCCCGGTCGGTGATCGCCAAGAACACCGTCGAGGCGCTGCAGTCGGGGATGGTGCACGGCTTCGCCGGCCTCGTCGACGGCATCGTCACCGCGATGGTCGCCGAGCTCGGCGTACCCCCGGAGGACGTGCACGTCGTCGCCACCGGCGGCCTGGCCCCGGTGGTGGTGGCCGAGTGCCGCACCCTCACCGACCACCAGCCCTGGCTGACCCTCCTCGGCCTCGCCCTGGTCTTCGAGCGCAACCGCCCCGCCTGACGACCCCGTCCGGGTACTCCGAGACGTTCGGCACCCTCGTCGGGCCTCAGCGGGGTGCCAAACGTCTCGGACTACCCGGACCGGGGGGCGGAGCTCAGTGGGCGCCGGGCGCGGCGACCTTCTTCTTGCGCTTCGGCACGACGTGCATGACGGCGACCACGACGGCGCCGACGACGACCCCGATGAGGGCCGAGAAGAAGGTGTTGGTCAGCCACGCGAGCGCACCCTCGATGGCCGGGGCCAGGTGGGCGACGGCCTCCTCGGCGTGGTGGACCAGGTCGTACGGCGCGTGCCAGCCGAGCTCGTCGACCCCGACGAGCAGGATGTGGCCGCCGACCCACAGCATCGCCACGATGCCGACGGCCGAGAGGCCGCTGAGCAGCCAGGGCATCCCCTTGACCAGCCCGCGGCCGAGCTTCTGGGCGGCGGGGGAGTCGCGCTGCGCGAGGTGCAGACCGACGTCGTCCATCTTCACGATGACCGCGACCACGCCGTAGACGAGGGCCGTGATGGCCACGGCGACGATCGCCAGGATGATCGCCCGGCTCACGAAGGCCTCGCTGGCGACCTCGTTCAGCGAGATCACCATGATCTCGGCCGAGAGGATGAAGTCGGTGCGGACCGCCCCGGAGACGACGACGTCCTCGTGGTCCTGGCCCTGCGAGCTCGCGGGCTCGGCCGCCGCCTCGTGGTGGCCCGAGAACTTCTCCCACAGCTTCTCGGCGCCCTCGTAGCAGAGGTAGGTGCCGCCGACCATCAGGATCGGGGTCAGCAGCCAGGGCAGGAACTGGCTGAGCAGCAGCGCCGCGGGGAGGATGAACAGCAGCTTGTTGCGCAGCGATCCCTTCGCGATCCGGGCGATGATCGAGAGCTCGCGCTTGGGGTCGAGGCCCTGCACGTAGCGCGGCGTGACCGCCGCGTCGTCGACGATGACGCCGGCCGCCTTGGTGCTCGCCCGGCCGGCCGCCGCGCTGACGTCGTCGACCGAGGCCGCCGCGAGCCGGGTCAGTGCCGCCACGTCGTCGAGCAGGGCGGCGAGGCCGCCGCTCACCGGCGGGTCCGAGGGGCGGGAGCGGCGCAGGAGGGGCGGGTCATGGGCGCAAGCCTAGGGGCTCGCCCGCCCGTGGGAGGGGCCTCGCGGTCTTCTACGCTTGCGCGCATGAGCGACGCCGCCGCCCCCTCACCGGGCGCCACCCCCGACGACCTGCCCGAGCAGCTGCAGGTACGCCGGGAGAAGCGGCAGCGGCTCCTGGACTCCGGTCGGCAGCCCTACCCGACGACCGTCGAGCGTACCCACACCATCCGCCGGCTGCGCGAGACCCACGACCCCCGCCTGGAGGCCGGTGAGCTCGAGCCGGACACCCGCACCGGCGAGCAGGTCGCGATCGCCGGGCGCGTGATCTTCCAGCGCAACACCGGCAAGCTCTGCTTCGCCCGGCTGCGCGAGGGCGACGGCGCGGAGATCCAGGTGATGCTGAGCCTGGCCGAAGTCGGTGAGGAGTCGCTGGGCGAGTTCAAGCAGCTCGTCGACATCGGCGACCTGCTCGCGGTGCGCGGCGAGGTGATCACGAGCCGGCGCGGCGAGCTGAGCGTCGCCGCCACCTCCTGGCAGCTGGCGGCCAAGACGCTGCGCCCGCTCCCCAACGAGCACCGGCCGCTGTCCGAGGAGGCCCGGATCCGGCTGCGCTACGTCGACATGATGATCCGGCCCGAGGCCCGCGAGATGGTCCGGACCAAGGCGACGGTGCTCAAGAGCCTGCGTCGGACCCTCGACGAGCGCGGCTACACCGAGGTCGAGACCCCGATCCTGCAGCTGACCAACGGCGGCGCCGCGGCCCGGCCGTTCCGCACCCACCTCAACGCCCTCGACCAGGACATGCTGCTGCGGATCGCGCTCGAGCTGGACCTCAAGCGGGCCATGATCGGCGGCGTCGACCGCGTCTACGAGATCGGCCGCACCTTCCGCAACGAGGGTCTCGACTCCACCCACGCGGCCGAGTTCTCGATGCTGGAGGCCTACGAGGCCTACGGCGACCAGTTCACGATGATGGAGCTCACCCGCGCCCTGGTCATCGACGCCGCGCGCGCCGTCGGTCGCACCGTGGTGCCCGGGCGCGACGGCTCCGAGATCGACCTCGAGGGTGAGTGGCGACAGGCCTCGATCCTCGATCTCGTCTCCGAGGCGCTAAACGAGGAAGTCACCGTCGACACCCCCGTGGAATTGCTGCGCCGGCACGCCGCCGCGCACGACGTCGAGCTGCAGCCGAATTGGGGTCACGCCGAGATCGTGGTCGAGCTCTACGAGCAGCTCGTCGAGGACCACCTGATCAACCCGACGTTCGTCATGGATTACCCGTCGGCGGTGAAGCCGCTCGCGAAGGCGCACCGCAGCGAGGCCGGGATCAACGAGGCGTGGGACCTCATCATCAACGGCGTCGAGCTCGCCCCGGCGTACACCGAGCTCAACGACCCCGTGGTGCAGCGCGAGCGGTTGGAGGCGCAGTCGCTGCTGGCGGCGGCCGGCGACCCCGAGGCGATGGAGCTCGACGAGGTGTTCCTCAAGGCCATGGAGTACGGCATGCCGCCCGCCGGAGGCATGGGAATGGGCGTCGACCGGCTCGTCATGCTGCTCACCGGCGCCGGAATTCGGGAGACAATTCTTTTTCCGTTGCTGCGACCCGAGTAGGCCGCACTTTCTCGCCATGTGGTCTGTTAGTGTCCGGGTTTGGAAATGGCCGGGAAATACCACGGCCCTGGATAGGTGGAACACCATGGCGCAAAAGGTCAACATCGTGCTCGTCGACGACATCGACGAGACCGAGGCGGACGAGACCGTCTCCTTCGGGCTCGACGGCAAGGAGTACGCCATCGACCTGAACACCGACAACGCGACCAAGCTCCGCGAGGCCCTCGCGCCGTACGTCGCCCACGCCCGCCCGGTCAGCGGCCGCGGCGGTCGGCGCAGCAGCGGCGGCTCCTCGCGCGCCGCCTCGACCTCGAGCGGCCCCGCGCCCGCCGAGATCCGGGCCTGGGCCCGCGAGAACGGCTTCGACGTGCCCGAGCGCGGTCGCGTCTCGGCCGAGGTCCGCGACGCGTACGCCGCGGCGCACTGACCCCCCAGCACGGACCAGCACCACCCGCACGAGCCGGGCCCGGACCACCGGGCCCGGCTCGCGCTGCGTCCGCGTCCGTCCGCCGGGCGCGAGGTCGGCGCCCCTACCCTGTGGCCATGAGCGCCGAGCGGACCGTCTTCGACCCGACCGACGGCGACGTCAACGCCTACAAGCTGCTCAACTCGCTGGTGGTCCCGCGCGCCATCGCCTGGGTCTCGACCCTCGACGCGCAGGGCCGCGGCAACCTGGCGCCGCACTCGTTCTTCACCGTCGCCAGCGGCCGGCCCCCGGTCGTGCTGTTCAGCGCGCTGGGGCACAAGGACACCGTCACCAACATCGAGCAGACCGGCGAGTTCGTGGTCAGCCTGACCTCGGAGGAGCTCGCCGACCAGGTCAACGCCAGCAGCGCGCCGTTCGAGCACGGCGAGGACGAGGCCCGGGCGCTCGGCATCCTCACCGAGCCCTCGCAGACGGTGGCCCCGGAGCGGGTCGCCGCCTCCCCGGCCTCGATCGAGTGCCGGCTCGAGCGGATCGTCGAGGTCGGGCACGCCTACGTCGTCTTCGGCCTGGTCACGGCCATCACGGTGCGCACCGACGCGCTGGAGGACGGCGTCCACCCCGCCATCGAGCACCTCCGTCCGGTCTCCCGGCTGGGGCGCGACGAGTGGGGCCGGCCGCCGGAGGTCTTCCGGCTCACCCGGCCGGAGAAGCCCGAGGACGTGCTCTGAGCGCGCCGACCGACCGCGCACCGGCCCTGCCGGGGCGGCCGGTGATGGACCAGATCTGGGGCGACCTGCTCTTCCTCCACTGGCGGGTCGACCCCGCGTCGGTGGAGCGCTGGATGCCGCCCGGCGCCCGCCCGGACGTCCACGACGGCTCGACCTGGGTGGGCCTGATCGGCTTCGAGATGCGACGCGCGGGTTTCGGCTCGGGCCACCCGTTGCCCTACCTGGGCGACTTCGCCGAGATCAACGTGCGGCTCTACTCCACCGACGACCAGGGGCGCCGCGGCGTGGTGTTCCGGTCCTTGGAGACCGAGCGGCTGGCGCTCGTGGCCGCGACCAACCCGGTGGGGGTGAACTACCGCTGGGCGCGGATCCGGATGGAGCGCTCGGCCGAGGGCACCGGGCGGATCGGCTACACCTCGCGCCGGCGTACGCCGCCCGGTGTCGGCGCCGCCACGGACTTCGCCGTCCGGACCACCGAGGAGGTGGTGCGCGACCCGCTGTCGGTGTTCCTCACCGCGCGGTTCGGCATGCACCACCGGCTCGGCCGGCGGCCGCTGTGGGTGCCCAACACCCACGAGCCGTGGCCGCTGCGACGCGCCGAGCTGCTCCACTGCCGCGACGGGCTGGTGGCCGCCGCCGGGCTCCCCGGCGTGACCGACGACCCTCCCGAGTCGGTGCTCTGGTCGCCGGGCGTGCGCACCCAGTTCGGCCGGCCCCGGCTGTGAGCCGTGGGGCTCCATGCCGGTGTTCGCTGACAGCGATAACCGGCTCACCCCGGAACACGTAGGCTGAGCCAAGGGTTGAACCGGCCGTGCGGGTCGCACTGGCCGACCCCGCAGAGTCCCGAGGAGATACGCATGTTCGAGCGGTTCACCGACCGAGCCCGACGAGTCGTCGTGCTGGCCCAGGAAGAGGCCCGCATGCTCTCGCACAACTACATCGGCACCGAGCACATCCTGCTCGGCCTGATCCACGAGGGCGACGGCATCGCCGCCAAGGCCCTGGAGAGCCTGGGGGTCTCCCTGGAGGCCGTGCGCGCCCAGGTCGAGGAGATCATCGGCCAGGGCCAGCAGGCCCCCAGCGGCCACATCCCCTTCACCCCGCGCGCCAAGAAGGTGCTCGAGCTGTCCCTGCGCGAGGCGCTGCAGCTCGGCCACAACTACATCGGCACCGAGCACATCCTGCTCGGCCTGATCCGCGAGGGCGAGGGCGTCGCCGCCCAGGTGCTGCACAAGCTGGGCGCCGACCTCAACCGGGTGCGCCAGCAGGTCATCCAGCTGCTCTCGGGCTACCAGGGCAAGGAGCAGCAGACCGCGGGCACCGCCCCCGAGGCCGCCCCGTCGTCGTCGCTGGTGCTCGACCAGTTCGGCCGCAACCTCACCCAGGCGGCCAAGGAGGGCAAGCTCGACCCGGTCATCGGTCGCTCGCAGGAGATCGAGCGGGTCATGCAGATCCTCTCGCGCCGCACGAAGAACAACCCCGTGCTGATCGGCGAGCCCGGCGTCGGCAAGACCACGATCGTCGAGGGCCTGGCCCAGGACATCGTCAAGGGCGACGTCCCCGAGACGCTCAAGGACAAGCAGATCTACACCCTCGACCTCGGCGCCCTGGTCGCCGGGTCGCGCTACCGCGGTGACTTCGAGGAGCGACTGAAGAAGGTCCTCAAGGAGATCCGCACCCGCGGCGACATCGTGCTGTTCATCGACGAGATCCACACCCTCGTCGGTGCCGGTGCGGCCGAGGGCGCGATCGACGCCGCCAGCATCCTCAAGCCGATGCTGGCCCGCGGCGAGCTCCAGACCATCGGTGCCACCACGCTCGACGAGTACCGCAAGCACCTCGAGAAGGACGCCGCGCTCGAGCGCCGCTTCCAGCCGATCCAGGTCAACGAACCCTCGATCGCGCACACCATCGAGATGCTCAAGGGCCTGCGCGACCGCTACGAGGCCCACCACCGCGTCACCATCACCGACGAGGCCCTGGTCTCGGCGGCGACGCTGGCCGACCGCTACATCTCCGACCGCTTCCTGCCCGACAAGGCGATCGACCTCATCGACGAGGCGGGCTCCCGGCTGCGCATCCGCCGGATGACCGCGCCGCCGGACCTGCGCGAGTTCGACGACAAGATCGCCGAGGTGCGCAAGCGCAAGGAGGGCGCCATCGACGGCCAGGACTTCGAGGCCGCCGCGCGTCTGCGCGACGAGGAGAAGCAGCTCATCCTGGCCAAGGGCGAGCGCGAGAAGCAGTGGCGCGCCGGTGACATGGACGTCGTGGCCGAGGTCGACGAGGAGCTCATCGCCGAGGTCCTCGCCGTCGCGACCGGCATCCCGATCGTGAAGCTCTCCGAGGAGGAGTCCTCGCGGCTGCTCAAGATGGAGGACGAGCTCCACAAGCGGGTCATCGGCCAGGAGGAGGCCGTCAAGGCGCTCAGCCGGGCGATCCGGCGTACTCGTGCGGGCCTGAAGGACCCCAAGCGTCCCGGTGGTTCGTTCATCTTCGCCGGGCCCTCGGGCGTCGGCAAGACGTGGCTGTCCAAGACGCTGGCGGAGTTCCTCTTCGGCGACGAGGACGCGCTCATCCAGCTCGACATGTCGGAGTTCAGCGAGAAGCACACCGTCTCGCGGCTCTTCGGCTCGCCCCCCGGCTACGTCGGCTACGAGGAGGGCGGCCAGCTCACCGAGAAGGTGCGGCGCAAGCCGTTCTCGGTCGTGCTGTTCGACGAGGTCGAGAAGGCCCACCCCGACATCTTCAACAGCCTGCTGCAGATCCTGGAGGAAGGTCGCCTGACCGACTCCCAGGGCCGGGTCGTGGACTTCAAGAACACCGTCATCATCATGACGACCAACCTCGGCACCCGTGACATCTCCAAGGGCGTCAGCCTCGGCTTCAACCAGTCGGGCGACGAGGGCACCTACGAGCGGATGAAGACCAAGGTCAAGGAGGAGCTCAAGCAGCACTTCCGGCCCGAGTTCCTCAACCGTGTCGACGAGATCATCGTCTTCCCGCCGCTGACCAAGGACCAGATCATCGCGATGGTCGACAACATGGTCGCCTCGGTGGAGCTGCGGATGAAGGACCGCGACATGTCGCTGGAGCTCACCCAGCCCGCCAAGGACCTGCTCGCCACGCGCGGGTTCGACCCGGTGCTGGGTGCGCGGCCGCTGCGTCGCACGATCCAGCGCGAGATCGAGGACGTGCTCGCCGAGAAGATGCTCTTCGGCGAGGTCGGCCCCGGCCAGATCGTGCTGGTGGGCGTCGAGGGCGAGGGCACGGACGCCGTCTTCACCTTCCAGGGCAACCAGAAGACCCAGCTCCCGGACTCCGTGCCGCTGGAGCCGGTCGGTGGCCCCGACGACAGCGACGGCCCCGTCGACATCCCCAAGGGCGAGGGCCTGGGCGACTGACCCACCCGGCTCCCGCTCCACCCGGCACCCCGCAGGCCCCGCCTGCGGGGTGTCGTGCGTCCGGGGGACACCCGGGGCGGCCGCTCCGACGGGCCGTCGTGGTCAGGCGGCTAGCCCGGCAGGGCGTACCGCCCCTCCTGCCGTACGACGAGCCCGTCGGCGAGCAGGCTGGCGAGCGCACGCTCGCGCTGGACCGGCTCGGGCCAGGCCTCGGCCAGGCGGTCGGGTGAGACCGAGCCGGGGGCGTCGCGCAGCACCGCCATCAGCCGGCCGCGGACCTGGCGGTCGGTGCCGGCCCAGGCCTGGCCGCGCCGCGCGGGTCCGTCGTACGCCGGCCGGCCGGCCGCCAGCCACGCGCACTGCGTGGCGACCGGGCAGTCGCCGCACCGCGGGGAGGCGGCCGTGCAGACCAGGGCGCCGAGCTCCATCACGGCGATCGCCCAGGTGGGGGCGTCGTCCTCGCCGGGGACCAGCGCCTCGGCGCGGTCGCGCTCGGCGCGGGTGACCGAGGGGCCGGGGTGCTCGACGCCGCCGACCGCGCGGGCCAGCACCCGCCGGACGTTGGTGTCGAGCACGGCGTGCCGGCCACCGAAGCCGAAGGAGGCGATCGCGCTGGCGGTGTAGTCGCCGACCCCCGGCAGCGCGATCAGGTCGTCGTAGGAGCCGGGCACCTCGCCCCCGTGGTGCTCGACCACGGCGACTGCCGCAGCGTGCAGCCGGAGCGCGCGCCGCGGGTAGCCCAGCCGGCCCCAGGCCCGCACCGCCTCGCCGACCGGCGCCGCGGCCAGGTCCGCCGGGGTGGGCCAGCGCTCGACCCACGCCTCGAAGACCGGCAGCACGCGGGCGACCGGGGTCTGCTGGAGCATCAGCTCGCTGACCATCACGCGCCACGGGGTCGCGCCGGGGCCGCGCCACGGCAGCTCCCGGGCGTGCGCGGCGTACCACTCCAGCAGGGGCTCGTGCAGCTCGCTCATCGCCGCCGATCCTCGCCCGCGGCCGCCTGGTCGCACCACCCGGGGGTCGCTCCCGGCGTGCCCGGCGTTGCTCCCCCGACGCGGGCCCGCCGCTCGGTACGGTGCTCGGCATGGCTGCCGCTCCTCGACCTCGCGGACGGCTGCCCCGGCGGGTCTACTGGACGCGCCGCCTGCTCGTCCTCGCCGTCGCCCTGGCCGTCGTGCTGGGCCTGGTCCAGCTGGTCCGCGGCTTCGCGCCCGACGACGCCCCCGCCGAGCGGGCGGCCACCAGCAGCGGCACCACCCGCCCCACCCCGCGGGCGATGCCGACCTACGGCCCCGTCGCCGTGCGGGGCCTGACCCCCAAGCAGCGCAAGCAGGCCGTCCAGGCCGCACCGACCGGCGAGTGCCGTGCCGACGAGATCAGCGTGCTGCCCGTCGTCGACACGGCCGAGGCGGGCGGCCGGATCCCGATCCGCCTCGACCTGCAGGGCACCCAGCCGGCCTGCACCTTCGAGGTCTCCGCCGCGTCGCTGGTGGTCAAGGTCGTCACCGACGACGGCACCCGCTTCTGGTCGACCCAGGACTGCGGCCGGGGCGTGCCGAAGAGCGACGTCGTGGTCCGCAGCGCCCAGCCCACCTCGGTCACGGTCACCTGGAGCGGCCGGGCGTCGGACCCCGACTGCACCGACCAGCCCGCGTGGGCCCTCCCTGGCTTCTACGAGGTGTACGCCGCCGCCGCCGGCTCCTCGCCCACGGACGTGCCGTTCGAGGTCACCCGGCCCTCGGTGCGCTACGTGACCGAGACGCCCAGCCCCACCGCGACCCCCAGCGCGACGTCCTCGGGCACCGCGAAGCCGCGCCGCACGCCGTCGCCCTCGCCGTCGGCCAGCCCCACCCGCTAACCCCACCCGCGCGACGGGCCAGGGCGGCTGCTCGCGAGCGGCTCAGACGTAGCGCTCGAGGATGCTGGACTCGGCCAGCCGCGACAGCCCCTCGCGGACGCTGCGGGCCCGCAGCTCGCCGACGCCGTCGACGGCCTGGAGGTCCTCGACCCCGGCCGAGAGCAGCTTCTGGAGCGTGCCGAAGTGCTCGACCAGCCGGTCGACCACGGTGGCGGGCAGCCGCGGCACCTTGGCCAGCAGCCGGTGCCCGCGCGGGGTGACGGCGCCGTCGAGGTGCTCGCCCTGGCCCAGGCCGAGGGCCCGGGCGACGCAGGAGATGTCGACGAGGTCGGCGGGGGAGAGGCCCTCGAGCTCGGCGAGGACCTCCTCGACGGTGTAGGTGCGGCGGCCGCCGGCCTGGTAGTCGCGGACCACCAGGGCACGCTCGGCGTCGACGCCGGTGACGAGCTCCTCGAGCTGCAGCGAGAGCAGTCGCCCGTCGGTGCCGAGCTCGTTGACGTAGTCGTCGATCTCGCGGGCGATCCGGCTGACCATCTCGAGCCGCTGGGCGACCACGGCGACGTCGCGGACGGTGACGAGGTCCTCGATCTCCAGCGCCGAGAGGGTGGAGGAGACCTCGTCGAGCCGGGTCTTGTAGCGCTCCAGGGTGGCCAGCGCCTGGTTGGCGCGCGCCAGGATCGAGCCGGAGTCCTCGAGGACGTAGCGGATGTGCCCGACGTAGATCGCGATGATCTGCATCGACTGCGACACCGAGATGACCGGCGCGCCGGTCTGCTTGGCCACCCGGTCGGCGGTGCGGTGCCGGGTGCCGGTCTCCTCCGAGGGGATGGTGTGGTCGGGCATCAGGTGCACGTTGCAGCGGTGGATCCGGCTGATGTCGCCGTCGACGACGATCGCGCCGTCCATCTTGGCCAGCTCGCGCAGCGCGGTCGGCGAGAACGGCACGTCGAGGGTGAACCCGCCGGTGAGGATGCCCTCGACCTCCTTGTCGTGGCCGAGCACGATCAGGGCGCCGGTGCGACCGCGCAGGATGCGCTCGAGGCCGTCGCGCAGCGAGGTGCCGGGGGCGATCACGGCGAGGGTGGCGCGCAGCCGCGCGGCGTCGTCCGGGCGCTCGGGACGGTCGGAGGCAGCCACGGCCGGGAGTCTAGTGCAGCGTGAAGGGCCGGCCCGTGTCACCGCGGGACGACGGGTCCTCGCGCTGCAGGCCGAGCAGGTCCAGCGCCCGGCGGACGTGGTCGACCTCCACCACCCGCAGGCCGTCGAGCACCTTGCTCTGCCCGGCGCTGCGCGGGGTCTCGGCGGGCATGAAGGCCTGGCGGAACCCCATCCGGCCGGCCTCGGCCAGCCGGGCGCCGAGGTCGCGGACCCGTCGCAGCTCACCGGACAGGCCGAGCTCGCCGATGGCGACGATGTCGCGCCCCAGCGGGCGGCCGAGGTAGGCCGAGACGATCGCGAGGGCGATCGCCGCGTCGTTGCTCGGCTCGGTCAGGCGGGCGCCGCCGACGCTGGAGACGAAGACGTCGTGGGCGTGCAGCCGGATGCCGGCGTGCTGCTGGAGCACGGCCAGGATCAGCGCCACCCGGGCGTGGTCGACACCGGAGCAGGTGCGGCGGGGGCGCTCGTTGGGGCTGTGGGTGACCAGCGCCTGCACCTCGCTGAGCAGCGGCCGGCGGCCCTCCATGCTGACCGCGACGCAGGTGCCGGGCACGGGGCCGTGGCGGGCGTCGAGGAACAGCCCGGTCGGGTCGGTGATCGCGACGATGCCGGTCGCGGACAGGTCGAAGCAGCCGACCTCGTCGACGGGGCCGTAGCGGTTCTTCACCGCCCGCACCATCCGCAGCCGGCTGGTGCGCTCGCCCTCGAACTGCAGCACGACGTCGACGAGGTGCTCCAGTACCCGGGGGCCGGCGATGCTGCCGTCCTTGGTGACGTGGCCGATGATCACCAGCGTGATGTTGCGCAGCTTGGCCATCCGGATCAGCGCGGCCGAGACCTCCTTGACCTGCGTCACGCCGCCCGGGACGCCGTCGACGTCGCCGGCGCTGATGGTCTGCACCGAGTCGATGACCAGCAGGGTCGGCTTGACCTCCTCGACGTGGCCGAGCACCGCACCGAGGTCGGTCTCGGCGGCGAGGTAGAGCTCGGGGAAGATGCCGCCGGTGCGGTCGGCCCGCATCCGCACCTGGGCCGCGGACTCCTCGCCGGTGACGTAGAGGACGCGGTGGCGCAGCCGGGCGGTCTGCGCGGCCACCTCGAGCAGCAGCGTCGACTTGCCGACGCCGGGCTCGCCGGCGAGCAGGATGGCGGCGCCGGGCACCAGGCCCCCGCCGAGCACCCGGTCGAGCTCGGGCACGCCGCTGCTGCGGGCCTGGGAGTCCTCGATCGGCACCTCGCCGATGGGGCGGGCCGGGGCGGTCACCGGGCCGGCCTGCACCCGGCTGCGCGGGGCGGAGCGCTCCACCACCGTGCCCCACGCCTGGCACTCGCCGCAGCGGCCCACCCACTTGCCGGTCTCCCAGCCGCAGTCGCTGCACTGGTAGGCCACCTTGGGGGCGCGGCCCGCGGCCTTGGAGGACGGCTTGGCGGGGGTCCGGTCGGAGCTGGAGAAGGCCATGGCGGCACGCTAGGCCACGGCACCGACAGTCCGCGGGAGCCACCGACGGGCTCGCTGCCGCAGGCGGGTGTCGTACGGTTGGATCGTTCCAGACCCGCCCAGGAGACCCATGAGCCAGCCCATCGACCGGCGTCTGCCCCGCGCCGAGGTGCGCACGCGTCCCGCGGGCCCGCCGACGCTGGCCACGGTGGCCGACGAGGCGGGCGTGTCGCGCCAGACCGTCTCCAACGCGCTCAACAACCCCGACCTGCTGCGCCCCGAGACCCTCGAGCGGGTCCAGGAGGTCATCGAGCGGCTGGGGTACTCGCCCAACCGCGCCGCCCGCCAGCTGCGCACCCGGTCCTCCCACCTCGTCGGGCTGCGCTTCGAGCCCGCGCAGGAGGGCACCAGCAACGCGCTGATGGACCGCTTCCTGCACAGCCTGGTCGCCGCGGCCTCGCGCACCGGCCACCACGTGCTGCTCTTCTCCGGCGACCCCGACGACCCGCTCGACGGCTACGACGACCTGCTGCGCTCCACCGCCGTCGACGCGTTCGTGGTCACCGACACCTACGCCGGCACCCCGCAGGCGGGCTTCCTGAAGGACCGCGACGCCCCGTTCGTCACCTTCGGCCGCCCCTGGGAGGACCCCCACGCCGACCACGCGTGGGTCGACGTCGACGGGGCCGCCGGCGCCCGCGCCGCCACCCGCCACCTGCTCGAGCAGGGCCACCGGCGGATCGCCTGGCTCGGCTGGGAGCGCTCCTCGCGCATCGGCCAGGACCGCCGCAGCGGCTGGGAGGAGGCGCTGCGCGCCGAGGGGCTGGACCCCACCGGCCTCGGGGTCCGGGTCACTGACAACGTCGACGCCGCCCGGATGGCCACCCACCACGTGCTCGACGACCCGACCGTGACCGGGTTCGTGTGCGCCAGCGACACCCTCGGGCTCGGGGTGCTCCACGCCCTCGCCGAGCGCCGGCTCCAGCCCGGGGCCGACGTCGGCGTGGTCGGCTTCGACGACTCCGCCGCCGCGCAGGTCGCCTGGCCCGGTCTCACCTCCGTGCGCCAGCCGCTCGAGGACGTCGCCGTCGCGCTCGTCCACACGCTGCACGACGTGCTGGCGCACCGGCCGGTCGCCGAGCAGGGCCGGATGCTCGAGCCCTCCCTCGTCGTACGCCGCTCCAGCCTGCGGGGCTGGACGCCGTAGCGCTCAGAAGCGCCGGCTCCACACGTTGACGGCGTAGTCGACGGTCGTGCCCTCGTGGCCGGCCAGCACCTCGTCGGCGACCTCGGGGGAGAGCTCGATGCGCACCACGGCCTCGAGGTCCTCCCGCGAGTCGAAGGTCCACGCCATGTCGACCGGGTGCCGCGTCCACCCCTGGGCGTGCCAGAAGTCCTCGACCGCGCGGGGGTCGACCATCGGGTAGCCCCGGCGGAACCACGCGCCGAAGGTCGACCGGGTGGCGTCGTTGTCGATCACGAACGCCCGTCCGCCGGGACGCACGACGCGGTCGAGCTCGCGCAGGCCAGGCTCGCAGCCGGGGCCGAAGAAGTAGGCCCAGCGGGCGTGGACGACGTCCACGGAGGCGGCCGCGAGCGGCAGGTCGGTGACCGAGCCGTGGAGCACGGTGACGCCGGGCAGCCGGCGGGTGCGCCGTCGCGCCACGGCCACCAGCGCGGAGTGGGGCTCGATGCCGACGACCGAGCGGGCGGAGCCGGCGAGCAGGGGCAGGTGGTAGCCGGTGCCGCAGCCGACGTCGAGCACGTCGCGGCCGGCCCAGCCGCCGAGGCGCCGCATCGTCGCGACGAGCGCACCGGCCCGGTCGACGGCGCGGTTCTCGATCTCGTAGACGTCCGCGTGGTGCCAGATGTTCGGGCTCGGGATCGCCCCGGGAGCCAGGTCGGGCTCGGTCACCGGACGGCCGCGGACCTAGAGGCGGACGAGGCCGTTCGGGGTCTGGAACTTGGCGGCGGTGATGCCGGGCGTGCCGTTGGGGGCGACCCACTCGACCTTCACGGCCTCCAGCGGCTGGTCGACGGACTGGCCGAGCCACTCCGAGACGCGCGCCGGGTCGCCGGCGATCTCCAGGCACTCCAGCGAGACCGCGCCCGAGGCGCCGCCGCTGGGGTGGTCGGCCGAGGCGATGTCCCACTCGATGAAGAAGGGCAGCTGCGGGTCGGCCTGCAGGCCCTTGACGCCCAGCTGCTTCCAGAGCAGCTCGGTGCCGTCGGGCCGGTGCCGGTTGCCCTTGACGGCCTCGCGGCCCAGGCGCTGCTCGTGGGGCGCGATGTCGTCGACCGCGACGACCCAGCCGAGCCACCCGCCGCCGAGCTCGGAGCGCGCCCGGACGGCCTGGCCGAACGGAGCCTTGTCCGAGGCGGGGTGGTCCAGGACCTCGACGACCTCGAGGTAGGTGTCCTGGGTCAGGGGCAGGATCGCGTTGCGGGTGCCGAATCGGGGGTGGATGCCACCGGAGCGGAACTCCTCGCCCAACAGCTCCCCGAGGCGTTCGGTGGTGCCCGTGAGTCCACCCGGGCCGGCTGCGAAGACGATGTGGTCGAGACGCATGCCTGATTCTGACCCGGGTAACGAAACGCGACGACACCGGGGGTCTCGGTGTCCTGCCCCTCGTCCCGGCCTGGCGGGAGCCCGCCAGGCCGCGGTGGCGCGGTCCGACCGGTGGCCGGAGCCGTCAGTGACGCGGGTCGGCGGGGTGCAGCGCGAGCGCCGAGCGGGAGCGCAGGTGGCGCTCGCAGGCGGCCGCCAGCACGTCGTACGCCGGCTGCCCCATCAGCGTGACCAGCTCGACCGCGTTGGAGAGGTAGACCGGCTCGGCGCCGACGTGCGCCTCGGTGTTGCCCGAGCAGTACCAGTCGAGGTCGTGGCCCCCGGCGCCCCAGCCGCGGCGGTCGTACTCCTCGATGCCGACCTCGAGGTAGGTGGTGCCGTCCGGCCGCTCGACGTCGCGGTAGGTGCGCCGGATCGGCAGCTGCCAGCACACGTCGGGCTTGGTCTCCACGAAGTGCACGTCACGGTCCAGCGCGAGCCCGTGGAGCGCGCAGCCGTAGCCGGCGGCCGACCCGCGCGGGTTGTGGAAGATGCAGGCGCCGTCGACGACGCGGGTCTTGCGCGCCCCGTCGGCGTCGGTCTCGACCCAGCCCTTGCGAGTCAGCCGGCCGCGCCCGTCCAGCGCCTGGTCACGGTGGTGCCAGTGCGCGTCGTCGAGCCGGTCGACCCAGACCTTGACGCGGTCCTCGTCGTCGCGGTCGGAGAAGTGCGCACCGAGCGTGCAGCAGCCGGAGTCGGGCGCGGTGTCGTAGATGCCCTGGCAGCCCTCGCCGAAGATGCAGGTCCAGCCCGACGTGAGCCAGGTGAGGTCGCAGCGGAACACCTGGTCGGGGTCGGCGGGGTCCTCGAACTCGATCCAGGCACGGGGGAAGACCAGGTCGACCTCGGGCACCGGGTCAGCCTAGGCCAGCCCGGGTGACCCGCCGCCGGCGCGCCGCGCCCCCGGTAGCCTCGGGGCATGCGCCTCGGTGTGCTCGACATCGGCTCCAACACGGGGCACCTCCTCGTGGTCGACGCCTACCGCGGGGCGGCGCCGCTCCCGGCCTCCTCGGCCAAGGAGCCGCTGCGCCTGGCCGAGCACCTCGCCGACGACGGCACCATCACCACCGCCGGCGTCGACGCGCTGACCGCGTTCGTGGGTCGCGCGCTCGAGCTGGCCGAGGACAAGGGCTGCCAGCAGGTCTTCTCCTTCGCCACCTCCGCCATCCGCGAGGCCGGCAACGGCGAGGAGGTGCTCGCCCACGTGCAGGAGCGCACCGGCCTCGAGGTCGTGGTGCTGCCCGGCGAGGACGAGGCCCGGCTGACGTTCCTCGCCGTGCGCCGGTGGTTCGGCTGGTCCTCGGGCCGGCTCGCCGTCTTCGACATCGGCGGCGGCTCGCTCGAGGTCGCCGGCGGCGACAGCGAGGTGCCCGACGTCGCCTGGAGCCTGCCGCTCGGAGCCGGGCGGCTCGCCCGGCGGCACTTCGCGTCGGGCCGGCCCGACGAGGCCGCGCTGCGACAGCTGCGCCGCCGGATCCGGGCCCAGGTCGCCGAGGACGCCGGCTCGCTGCTGCGCGGCGGCGCGCCCGACCACGCGGTCGCGACGTCGAAGACCTTCCGCTCGCTGGCCCGCATCTGCGGCGCGGCGCCGTCCAGCGAGGGCCTGTTCGTACGCCGGGTCCTGCCGGCCGACGAGCTGCGCGACTGGGTCCCGAAGCTGATCGCGATGGACGTCCAGGAGACCGCCGAGCTGCCGGGCGTCTCGGCGAGCCGGGCCCACCAGGTGGTGGCGGGGGCGCTGGTCGCCGAGGCCGTGATGGACGTCTTCGACCTGCGCGAGCTGGAGATCTGCCCCTGGGCGCTGCGCGAGGGCGTCATCCTCGACCGGCTGGACACGCTCGGCTCGGCGGGCTGAGCGCGCGTGCCCCTCTTCGGTCTCTCCACCGCCTCGGTCTACCCCGAGCCCACGGCGCACGCCTTCGACTACGCCGAGCGGCTCGGCTACGACGCCGTCGAGGTGATGGTCAGCATCGACGTCGTCAGCCAGGAGACCGACCGGATCCTGGCGCTGCGCGACCAGCACGGCGTCCCCGTCTGCGCGGTGCACGCGCCCTGCCTGCTCATCACCCAGCGGGTCTGGGGCACCGACCCGTGGGTCAAGCTCGAGCGCAGCGCGGAGATGGCCGCGGCGCTGGACGCCGACGTCGTGGTCGTCCACCCGCCGTTCCGCTGGCAGCGCGACTACGCGGCCGGGTTCGTGGCGGGGATCGCCGAGCTGGAGCGGCGTACGGGCATCGCCTTCGCGGTCGAGAACATGTATCCCTGGCGGGCCACCTCCAAGCGCGAGCTCAAGGTCTACCAACCCGGCTGGGACCCCTCGGAGGAGTCCTATGCGAACACCACGCTCGACCTCTCCCACGCGGCGACGGCGCAGTCCGACCCGCTGGCGATGGCGCAGCGGCTCGGCGACCGGCTGCGGCACGTGCACATGACCGACGGGAGCGGGTCGCCCAAGGACGAGCACCTCGTGCCCGGCCGCGGGGCGATGCCGACCGGTCCGCTGCTGGAGCACCTCGCCGGGCGCGGGTTCGAGGGCCACGTCGTGGCCGAGATCAACACCCGCAGGGCCGACGACCCCGAGGAGCGCGAGTCCGACCTGCTCGAGACGCTCGCCTACACCCGGCTGCACTTCGCGGCGCCCGACGCCGCACCACGCCGTGACTAGGGTCACCCCATGAAGAAGCTGATCAACGAGGTCGGGGACGTCGTCCCGGAGATGCTCGAGGGCCTGGTCGCCGCGAACCCCGGACTGGTGCTGCTCGACGGCCAGACCGTGGTGGTCCGGCGCGACCACGCGGACCTCGCCCGCGACGGCGTCGTGGCGATCGTGTCCGGCGGCGGGGCCGGCCACGAGCCCGCGCACGGCGGGTACGTCGGCCCGGGGATGCTCACCGGTGCCGTGGTCGGCGACGTGTTCACCTCGCCCTCCACCGACGCCGTGCTCGCCACGCTGCGCACCGTGGGTTCCGGGCCGGGCGCGCTGCTCGTGGTGAAGAACTACACCGGCGACCGGCTCAACTTCGGCCTCGCCGCCGAGATCGCCCGCACCGAGGGCCTCGACGTCGAGATGGTCGTGGTCGGCGACGACGTGGCCCTCGCGGCGGAGGGCGACCACGCCGGTCGGCGTGGCATCGCCGGCACCGTGCTGGTCCACAAGGCCGCCGGGGCCGCGGCGGCCCGCGGCGACGACCTCGCCGGCGTCCGCGACGTGGCGCAGCGGGTCGCCGAGGGCGTCCGCTCGATGGGCGTCGCGCTCGGCGCCTGCACCGTGCCCGCCGTCGGTCGGCCGGGCTTCGAGCTGGACGAGGACGAGGTGGAGTGGGGCCTGGGCATCCACGGCGAGGCCGGCGTCGAGCGGGGTGCGCTGGTGGGCGCCGACGCCGTCGCCGAGCGGCTGGTGGGGGCGGTGGCCGACGACGCCGACCTGGCCGACGGCGACCGCGTCGTGCTGCTGGTCAACGACCTCGGCACCACCCCGCCCAGCGAGCTCGACGTCGTGGCCCGTGGCGCGGTGCGCGTGCTGCGCGGGCGCGGCGTACGCGTGGAGCGGCTGTGGGTCGGGGCCTTCCTCACCGCCCTGGACATGCCCGGCTGCTCGGTCTCGGTGCTGCCCGTCGACGACGACCTGCTCGCGCTGCTCGACGCGCCGTCGGAGACCTCCGCCTGGCCGGCCGCCCACCGCGGCCGCGTGACCGCGGAGGGCGAGGAGCGGCTGCCGGCCCCGGAGGACGCCGCCGCGGCGGCCGACCCGGTCCCGGGAGGCGCCCCGGACGGGCCCGTGCGCCGTGCGCTGGAGGCGGCCTGCGCCGCGCTGCGCGAGGCCGAGCCCGAGCTGACCCGGATGGACGGCGAGGTCGGCGACGGCGACCTCGGCACGGGCCTGGCCCGCGGCGCGACCGCGGTGGAGCAGGAGCTCGACGGCTACGCGGGCGACGCGGCGGGCACGCTGCGCGGTGCCTCGGCGACGCTCCGGCGGGCGATCGGCGGCACCTCGGGACCGCTCTACGCCATCCTGCTGCTGCGCGCGGCCGCCGAGCTCGACGAGCGCGGCGAGGACCCCCGGTCCTGGGCCCACGCGCTGCGCGCCGGCGCGGACGGCATCCGTGAGGTGGGCGGCGCCGAGGTGGGCGACCGCACCATGCTCGACGCCCTGGTGCCACTCGCCGACACCCTGGCCGCCGCCCTCGACGAGGGCGCCGACCCGGGCGAGGCGCTGGCCCGTGCGGTCGAGGCCGCCCGCGAGGGCACCGCCGGCACGGCCGACCGGGTCGCCCGGGTCGGTCGCTCGAGCTATCTCGGCGAGCGCGTCCGTGGCACGCCCGACCCGGGCGCCCACGCCGTCGTGGTCTGGGCCGAGGCGGTGCAGCGCACCCTGGCCTGACCGACCGACCGACCGGTCGGCGGCCGGGTCAGGTCCAGGGCAGCGAGCGGCGGTGCTCCCAGTACGCCGCGGCCGGCTCGGCGTGCCCCTCCCACCCGCCCGCCGGGACGACGAGGTCCCGCGCGGCCAGGTTGGCGTGGAGCTGCGCCGTCGTGCTCGCCCCGGCCAGCACGACGTCGGCCCACGGCTGGGCCGCGGCCACGGCCAGCGCCACCGCGTCGGGGGTGCTCGACAGCTCGTGGGCCGCCGTCGCCAGGACGCTCTGCGGACCGGCCAGGCGGCCGTTGGCCATCGCCTCCTTGACCACCACCAGCCACCCGGCGTCGTGGGCCCGCGCCAGCGCCGGGCCGGCGGAGGGCTCGAGCGGGTTCCAGGTCGACTGCACCGTGGTGAACGGCGGGTCCGGCAGCGCGAGGGCCCGGCGCAGCACGTCGGCCTGGTCGGGCCCCGACGTCGAGAGCCCCACCCGGACCCCCTCGTCGGCCAGCGCGCGCAGCCGCCGCAGCACGGCCTCGTCGCCGAGCGCCGGGCTGTCCGAGGTCAGGCTGTGCACGAGGTAGAGGTCGGGCGGACCGCCGAGGGCGGCCAGCGTCTCGGGCCACTGCCGCTCCAGCGTGGCCACGGAGTGGTCCTTGGTCTCGTGCTCGGCGGCGCCGGGGGAGAACCCGGCGACGTAGGTGTAGCCCCACTTCGACCCCACCCGCACCTCGCGGCGGCGCGCCGGCGCAGCGGCCAGCCAGCCGCCCAGGAACTCCTCGGCGGCGCCGTAGGACCGGGCGGCGTCGTAGTGCCGGACGCCGGCCTCCCACGCGGCGTCGAGCACGGCCACCGCGTGCGAGCGCAGCCGCTGCACGTCGTACCGCTCGGGGCCGGCGTCGGCGGCGAGGTCGTCTCCGTGGCCCAGGTTGAGGTACTCCGGGCGCCCCAGCGCGGCGGTGCCGAGGCCGAGCTCGGCGCTCACGGGAGCGGGTGTCGCGGGTCGTGGACGGACATGCGCGCCATGGTGCCAGCCCGTGGTGGGGTGGGCGGGCGTCCCGGGGATACCGTGGCCGCACGTCCGTCGAGGGGGGAACGCCCGTGCTCCGTCAGCTGCTCCTGCTGCTCTCCCGCAGCCCTGCTGTGAAGGGCCTGGTCACCCGGGTCCCGGTCAGCAGTGCGATCGTCACGCGCTACGTGCCGGGCGAGGCCACCGAGCAGGCCGTGGCCGCCACCACCGAGCTGGCCGCCGACGGCCTGCAGGTGACGCTGGACTTCCTCGGCGAGGACACCCTCGACCAGGCGCAGGCCGAGTCGACGGTCCAGGCCTACCTCGAGCTGCTGGAGGCGCTCGGTCGTGCGGGCCTGGCCCGGCACGCCGAGGTCAGCGTCAAGCTCTCCGCCGTCGGCCAGGCGCTGCCCGAGGTGGGGGAGCGGCTGTCGACCGACAACGCCCGCCGGATCTGCGCGGCGGCGCACCAGCTCGGCACCACGGTGACCCTCGACATGGAGGACCACACCACCACCGACCGCACCCTGGCCACGCTGCGCGAGCTGCGGCGCGACTACCCCGAGACCGGCGCGGTGCTGCAGGCCTACCTCCACCGCACCGAGGCCGACTGCCGCGACCTCGCCCACGAGGGCAGCCGGGTGCGGCTGTGCAAGGGCGCCTACAACGAGCCGGAGTCGGTGGCCTTCACCGACCGCCACGAGGTCGACAGGTCCTACGTGCGCTGCCTGAAGGTGCTGATGGCCGGGTCCGGCTACCCGATGGTCGCCACCCACGACCCGCGGATGGTCAAGATCGCCGCGGCGCTGGCCACCCGCAACGGCCGGATGCCCGGCACCTACGAGTTCCAGATGCTCTACGGCATCCGCGCCGAGGAGCAGCAGCGCCTGGCCCGGGCCGGCGAGCAGGTGCGGGTCTACCTGCCCTACGGCGACGAGTGGTACGGCTACCTGATGCGCCGCCTCGCCGAACGCCCCGCCAACCTGACCTTCTTCCTGCGCTCGCTGGTGTCGCAGAAGTGAGCGCCGAGCAGCCCGGAGCCGGCGCCGCGTCCCCGCTCTCCTCCGGGACCACGACAGCGGTGATCGGCGCCGGGGTGATGGGGGAGACCCTGATCTCCGGGCTGGTGCGCGGCGGCCACGACCCCTCGCTGCTGCTCGTGGTGGAGAAGCGGGTCGACCGGGCGCAGGTGCTCGCCGACCGCTACGGCGTCCGCGTCGTCGACGACCTCGCCGCGGTCGCCGTGGCCGACACCGTCGCGCTGGTCGTCAAGCCGCAGGACATGTCCGAGGTGCTGGCCGAGGTCCGCGACCACGTCGTCCCCGGCCAGCTCGTGGTCAGCCTGGCCGCCGGCATCACCACCGCCTTCGTCGAGGCCCGGCTGCAGCCGGGCGTCGCCGTGGTGCGGGTGATGCCCAACACCCCGGCGCTGGTCGACGAGGGGATGGCCGCGATCTCGGCGGGCAGCCACTGCGACGTCGAGCACCTGGCCCGCGCCGAGGCGATGCTCGCGGTCACCGGCAAGGTGCTGCGCGTCCCGGAGAAGCAGCAGGACGCGGTGACGGCGATCTCCGGGTCCGGTCCGGCCTACCTCTTCTTCGTGGTGGAGGCGATGATCGAGGCCGGCGTCCACCTCGGCCTCCCGCGCAGCACCGCCACCGAGCTGGTGGTGCAGACCGTGGTCGGCTCCGCGACGCTGCTGCGCGAGACCGGCGAGCACCCGACGGTGCTCCGCGAGCAGGTGACCTCGCCCGGGGGCACGACCGCGGCCGCCATCCGCGAGCTGGAGGACCACAAGGTCCGCGCCGCCTTCCTCACCGCCATGGAGGCCGCCCGCAACCGATCGGTCGCCCTGGCCCGCGACGAGGACTGAGCGGGTCGTGGACGAGCACCGCAGCTGCCGCGCCAGCCTGGTGTACGACGAGTCGCTCACCGGCTACGACTTCGGGCCCGAGCACCCGATGAACCCCGTCCGGGTCGACCTGACCGTGGACCTGGCCCGGCACGCCGGGGTGCTGGACACCCTGAGCGTCGTCGCCGCGCCCGACGCGACCGAGGACGACCTCGTCACCGTGCACGACCCGGCGATGATCGAGGCGGTGATGCGCTCCAGCCGCGACCCCGCCCTCACCGACCTGCCGCGCGGGCTGGGTGGCGACGACAACCCCACCTTCGCCCGGATGCACGAGGCCGCACGCCACGTCGTCGGCGCCAGCGTCGAGGCGGCCCGTCAGGTGTGTACCGGGCAGGTCGACCACGCCGCCAACATCGCAGGCGGCCTGCACCACGCGATGCCCGACCGGGTCAGCGGCTTCTGCGTCTACAACGACGTGGCGGTGGCGATCCGGTGGCTGCTGGAGCACGGCGCCGAGCGGGTGGCCTACGTCGACGTCGACGTCCACCACGGCGACGGCGTCGAGCGGATCTTCTACGACGACCCCCGGGTGCTGACGATCTCGCTGCACGAGACCGGGCAGATGCTGTTCCCCGGCACGGGCTTCCCCGCGGAGTCCGGCGGTCCCGACGCGGTCGGGACCGCGGTCAACGTGGCGCTGCCGCCCGGCACCGCCGACGCCGGCTGGCTGCGCGCCTTCCACGCCGTGGTGCCGCCGCTGCTGCGGGAGTTCGCCCCGGACGTGCTGGTGACCCAGCAGGGCTGCGACAGCCACCGCGACGACCCGCTGGCCCACCTCGCGCTCAGCGTGGACGGGCAGCGGGCGAGCTACCTCGCGCTGCACGAGCTGGCCCACGAGACGGCGGGCGGGAAGTGGGTCGCGCTCGGCGGCGGCGGCTACGCCGTGGTCGACGTCGTGCCGCGTGCCTGGACCCACCTGCTCGGGGTGCTGGCCGGTGCCCCGCTGGCGACCGACGTGGCGACCCCGGAGGCGTGGCGCGAGGGGGTGCTGGAGCGGCTCGGCGTGCGGGCGCCGTCGCGGATGACCGACGGCCGCTCCGCGGCGTACAAGGACTGGGGCGAGGGGTTCGACCCCGACACCTGGCTGGACCGCGCGGTGCAGGCCACGCGCGACGCGACCTTCCCCGAGCACGGCCTCGACCCGATGCTGTAGCACCGCCGCCCGCCGGGGTGGAAGCGGCGCCCGCGCCTGGCGCAAGCCGACACGCCGCAACCTCATGAGTCACATGCACGATTTTGTGGCACACGGGTCACACGAGCCCTATCCTTCTCACAGCGCACGTGGGGTCGTCGTGGGACAGCCGGGGGACGTGCAACAGAAAGCTTGGTGTGACCATGCCGACCAACAAGCCGGGAGACATCTCCGAGGTGAAGTTCCTGACGGTGGCCGAGGTCGCCGCCCTGATGCGGGTCTCGAAGATGACCGTCTACCGCCTCGTCCACAACGGCGAGCTGCCCGCCGTCCGCGTGGGCCGCTCGTTCCGCGTCAGCGAGGACGACGTCGACGAGTACCTCAAGACCAGCTTCTACGACGCCGGCTGAGCTCCGGGCCCCGCCCGCTGTCCGCGCTCCGGCGCGATTGGGAGGGGCCGGGGGTCGACGGCTAGGCTGTGGCTTCTGCGCCGCCGGGTCCCGACGGCGCTTCCGAATCAGCCTCAACGAATAGGTCCGACGTGGGTTCTGTCATCAAGAAGCGCCGCAAGCGCATGGCGAAGAAGAAGCACCGCAAGCTGCTGAAGAAGACGCGCGTGCAGCGTCGTCGTCTGGGCAAGTAAGGACCTAGCCCCGACCATGGGCCACGTCGTCCTCGTCACCGGCGTCGCCGGCGACCTCGGGCGCCGCTTCGCGGCGCAGCTGTCCGAGGCGCCGGGGGTCGACCGCGTCGTCGCGGTCGACGTCCTGCCTCCTCGGGGCGACCTGGGGCAGGCGCACTTCGTCCGCGCCGACATCCGCAACCCGGTCATCGCCAAGGTGATGGTGCGCGAGCGCGTGGACACCGTGGTGCACGCCAGCGTCGCGGCCACCCCCGCTGCGGCGGGCGGGCGGTCCTCGACCAAGGAGCTCAACGTCATCGGGACGATGCAGCTCCTGGCGGCCTGCCAGCAGGCCCCCGACGTGCGCAAGCTGGTGCTGAAGTCCAACGCGGCCTTCTACGGCGCCTCGCACCGCGACCCCGCGAAGTTCACCGAGGGCATGACCGCCAAGCGGCTCGCCGGCGGCGGGTTCGCCAAGGACGTCAACGAGGTCGAGTCCTACACCCGCGGCTTCGCTCGCCGACGTCCCGACGTCGACGTCACGACGCTGCGGCTGGCCAACGTGATCGGGCCGCGGATCACCACCGCGATGTCGGGCTACTTCCGGCTGCCGGTGGTGCCGACCGTGCTCGGCCACAACCCCCGGCTGCAGCTGCTGCACGAGCAGGACGCCCTCGACGTGCTCCAGCACGCCACGCTGAGCGAGGTCACCGGCACCTACAACGTCGCCGGCGACGGCGTGCTCACCCTCGCCCAGGCCGTACGCCGCCTCGGTCGCCCCTCGGTCCCGCTCCCCGGCTTCGCCGTGCCCTCCTTCGGCTCGGCGATCCGGCAGACCAAGGTCGCCGACTTCTCGCCCGAGCAGGTCGCCTTCCTCACCTACGGCCGCGGCATGGACACCACCCGGATGCGCACGATGCTCGGGTTCGAGCCGCGCTACACCACCGCCCAGGCGCTCGACGACTTCGCCACCTCGCTCACGCCCGGCCTCCTGGGGCCGGACCGGCTCCGGGCCGCCGAGCACGCCCTGGCCGGTGCGCTCCACGCGGTGAGCACCCCCGCGCGGTCCGCCGCCCCCACGGCGACCGCCCCCTCGCTGCTCGGACGGGAGGACCACGATGGGTGACGCCGAGATCATCCCGATCGGCACCCGCGGCCGCCCCGGTCGCGGCAACGGCGGGGAGCGCCCGTCGGCCGGCAGCCGTGGCCTCGCCGCCCGCACCCCGCGGCCCCGCGACACCGACCCGGTCGAGGCGCCGTCTCCGGCCGATTCCGTGGCGTCCGCCGTCGACGGGCCGCCCGCCGCCGACGCGCCGGTCGCGCCCGCGCAGCGCACGCCCGGCCCGACAGAGCCGACCGGGACGACCGGGCCGACCGCGTCCGACCGCGCCCCGGCCCGCACCGAGCACCGCCTGCCGGGTCCGGCGATCGCGCCGCGCGAGTGGCTGGCCGCGCTCACCCGCACCGCCCAGGAGATGTTCGGCGAGAGCTGGGAGCCGCGCCTGGCGCAGTTCCTGGCCGTGCTGCGGCGCCGCCTGACCGGCGAGTTCGTGGTCGACGACTTCGGGTTCGACGCCGAGTTCACCGACCGGTTCCTGCTCAGCGCGCTGCGCCCGGTCGCGCAGAAGTGGTTCCGCATCGAGGTCATCGGCGCCGACAACATCCCCGACGTCGGTGGCGCGCTCGTGGTCTCCAACCACTCCGGCACGGTCCCGGTCGACGGGATGATGACGGCGGTCACCGTCTTCGACCACACCGGTCGCCACCTCCGCCCGCTCGGGGCCGACCTGGTCTTCAAGCTCCCGCTGGTGGGCGACCTCGCCCGTCGCGGCGGCGCCACGCTGGCGTGCAACGAGGACGCCGAGCGGATGCTGCGCGAGGGCGAGCTGGTCGGGGTCTGGCCCGAGGGGTTCAAGGGCATCGGCAAGCCGTTCAGCGAGCGCTACAAGCTGCAGCGGTTCGGTCGCGGCGGCTTCGTGTCGGCGGCCATCCGGACCGGCGTACCCATCGTGCCGACGTCGGTCGTGGGGGCCGAGGAGATCTATCCCCTCGTCGGCAACGTGCCCTCGCTGGCGCGGCTGCTGGGCGTGCCCTACCTGCCGATCACGCCACTGTTCCCGCTGCTCGGGCCCCTGGGGCTGATCCCGCTGCCCTCGAAGTGGCTGATCGAGTTCGGCGAGCCGATCCGCACCGACGAGTACGACGCGGGCGCGGCCGACGACCCGATGCTGGTCTTCAACGTCACCGACCAGGTGCGCGAGTCGATCCAGCAGACGCTCTACACCCTGCTGATGAAGCGGCGCTCGGTCTTCTCCTGACGCCTCCGCCGGTCCTCCGGCTGAGCACCCTCAGGGCAGCAGCCCTCCGGTGACGCCGGTGACGGTGTCGTCGAGGTCCTCGGTGACCTTCTCGACGCCGTCGAGCGCCGGGCCGACCTCGGGCACCGTGGTGCGCAGCGTGCCGGTCACGCCGGTGACGGTGCCGGTGACGCCCTCGAGCAGGTCGCGGACAGGGCGGTCGGAGAGCACCTTCGGCGTCTCGGTGCGCGGGGTGATCGTGCTGGCGACCGGACCGTGCTGGTCGACCTCGACCGGGGGCACCTCGCGCTGCAGCTCCTCGGACGCCCCCACGTCTCCGGCGCTGCGCTGGGCTGCGTCGCGCAGGTCGCGCAGCTCCCCGAGCCGGAGGTCCTCCATGGCCCGGCGGTCGAGGCCGGCCTGGGCCACGGGACGCGCGAGCAGGGCGTCGACCGTGGCGCGGCCGGCGCCGGCGGCGACCGAGGTCGGCATCACGAGCTCCTCGCCCTGGCAGCCGGGGCAGAGGTCCTGCGCCCGCAGGTCGAGGTCGGCCAGGGTGTCGGCGGCGTCCACGAGGGCAGCGGCGACGACGGGCTCGGCGTCCTGCGAGAGCGTGTCGAGCGCCTTCATCTGCGCGGCGGCGAAGCTGCGGACGGCGACGACGTCGGCCTGGTCCTGCTCGGCCTCGTAGGCGGCGAACAGCCGGGAAGACCCGTCGGCGGCGGACGCGCGGAACGACCGCAGCGCGCCCGTCACGAGGCGGTCGTCGGCGCCCTCGTCCTGCAGCTCCTGGGCCTCCTGGAGGCGGGTGGCGGCCTGGTCGAGCACGGACCGGCCCTTGCGGGCCTCGCCCACGGCGAGCGTGGTGCCGACCTGCTCGGTGCCGCGCTTGACCGGGTAGAGCGTCTCGCCCGGCAGGGCGTCGCCCGACGCGGCGGCCAGGCCGGCGGTGCTGCCGACGATGACGAGCGAGGCGGCGACCGCGCCGACGCGGCGGCGGGCCGGGGTGACGGGCCGCAGCGTCCGGACGACGGCGGTGCGGTCGGGGACCAGCTCGGTCTCGGCGGCGGCCATCAGGCGGGCGCGGAGGTCGGAGCTGAACCCGGCACGGGGCTGCACGGCCGGGTGCTCGGTGAGCAGCCCGACGGTGCGGACCAGACGGGCCTGGCGTGCGGACTCCTCGGCCGTGCCGGCGCCGTCGAGGACGCGCTGGAGCTCCTCGGCGGTGCCGCGAGATGAGGAGGTGGGGCTCATGCGGGTCGTCCTGAACTGCTGGTGGTGGCGTCCGGGCCACGGCGCAGGGCCGGGCTCGGCGTACATCCTGTCGAGCCCCACAACGACGCGTCGCGCGGCGAAGTTATGGCGCTGGACAAGTTACCGTCCGGCAACATCCACCCCTCGGACAGCCGGACATTCCGGACGGCGTACGGCGGGGTCGTGGGGGGCCTCATCGGAGGTCCTCCGGCAACGCCTTGGCGAGGTTGCGGACCCCGCGCAGCTGCAGCTGCTTGACCGCCCCGGCGCTGCGACCGAGGACCTCGGCGGTCTCGGCGATCGAGAGCCCCTGCAGGAACCGCATCACCAGGCAGTCGCGCTGCTCGGTGGGCAGGTCGCCCAGCGCCTCCATCAGCGCCTCGTTCGTGAGCGAGGCGAGCACGGCGCTCTCGGGGCCCTCGGCGGTGCTGTCGAGGGTGCCCATGTCCTCGGTGGTGTGCTCGAGTCGCGTGCGGCCCGCCTTGTAGTGGTCGGTGGTGAGGTTGCGCGCGATGGTGGTCAGCCAGGCGCCGAAGTCCTTGCCCTGCCAGCGGAAGGTGCTCATCGCCCGGAGCGCGCGGAAGAAGGTGTCCGAGGTGAGGTCCTCGGCCAGCTGCACCGAGCCGACGCGGTAGTAGAGGAACCGGAAGACGCCGGAGTGGTAGTGGTCGTAGAGCTGGCCGAACGCCTCGGCGTCGCCGCCGCGGGCGAGCTCGACCAGCGCGATCAGCCGGGCCTGCTCGGCCTCGTCCTCGGCCGAGGACGCCGCCTGGTCGGCGTCGCCGTGGTCGCCGGGACCGCTGCCGGGCCCGGTGGTGCCCGCCGCGGTGCTGGACTGCGCCATGAGCAGCCATCCCGCCGGGGTGGTCGCCGGGGGGAGGGCCGGTCCCGCCGGCACCGGCGCGGGGGCGAGCAGCACCTCCAGGACGGCGCGTCGGAGCGCGTCGAGCCCGCGAAGGACCTCGTCTCGCTCCATGGCACGCTCCCACCGGCGTGACGCCGGTCTCCCCTTGGCTGACCAGTTGGTGAGACTACGCGTCCGGTGAACGCCTGTGAACCGAAACGGCCCGGCAGATCTGGCTAGAGCACGCGCCGCCGCAGCGCGTTGCCGGCGGCGGCCGTGCCGGCGACCGCTCCGGCCACCGCGGCGGTGAAGACGCCGGCGCGCGCGGCCTTGCGTGCGGTGCGGTAGTCGCGGACCCGCCAGCCCTGCGCCTTGGCGTGGTCACGCAGCCGGGCGTCGGGGTTGATGGCGCAGGGGTCGCCGACCAGGGTCAGCAGCGGGAGGTCGTTGTAGGAGTCGGAGTACGCCGAGCAGCGGGCCAGGTCGAGGCCGAACCGGTCCGCCAGCTCGCGCACCGCCACCGCCTTGGCCGAGCCGTGCAGCATCTCGCCGACCAGCTCGCCGGTGTAGACGCCGTCGACGTGCTCGGCCACCGTGCCGAGCGCGCCGGTGAGGCCGAGCCGCCGGGCGATGATGGTCGCGATCTCGATCGGTGCCGCCGTCACCAGCCACACCCGCTGGCCCTCGTCGAGGTGGAGCTGCGCGAGCGCGCGGGTGCCGGGCCAGATCCGGTGGGCCATCCGCTCGTCGAAGATCTCCTCGCCGAGCGACTCCAGCTCCTCGACGGTGTGGCCCGCGATGAAGGAGAGCGCCGAGGCGCGGGCGTCGGCGACGTGCTCGGGGTCCTCGACCCCGACGACGCGGAAGTAGACCTGCTTCCAGGCGGCGCCGAGGATGTCCTTGGTCGTGAAGAACTCGCGGCGGTGCAGGCCCCGGGCGAGGTGGAAGATCGAGGCGCCCTGCATCACGGTGTTGTCGACGTCGAAGAACGCCGCCGAGGTCTGGTCGGCCTCGATGCTGAGCGCGCTCTCGACCTCGGCGATCGCGGCGGCGGCCTCGCCCGCGAGCTGGGAGCGGCGCTGCAGGTTGGGCGGTCGCGGCGGGGCCTTGCGGGAGGGGCGGGAGGGGCGTGAGGGCCGCTTGTCGCCGGGGCGGCCGGGCGGCGGAGGGGTCACGCGGCACAGCCTAGGGGCACCTCGCCGTGTGGGAGACTCCTCCGATGGAGTCCAACGTCGCCGACCTCCTGACCCGGGCGTGCGTCGAGGAACCGGGCAAGACGGCGCTCTCCGAGGCCGTCACCGGTCGCAGCGTGACCTGGGCCGGTCTCGACGACCTGGTGCAGCGGGTGGTGCAGGGCCTGGCCGACGCCGGCATGGTCGCCGGCTACCGCGTGATGATCGCGGCGGGCAACAGCATCGAGTTCGTGGCGGCCTACCTCGGCGTGCTGCGGGCCGGGATGGTCGCGGTGCCGGTCAACCCGCGCAGCGTCACCGGTGAGCTGGTGCGCGTCCTCGTCGACTCCGGCACCCGGATGGTGGTGGCCGACGCCGCCACCGTCACGACCGTGCGCGCCGCGGTCCGCGGGCTCGGCGAGGCCATGGCCGCCGCCGGCCAGGAGGCCTCGGCGCGGCCCCGCATCGTCACGGTCGGCACCACGCTGGAGCCGGGGGAGCGCGGCTGGGACCAGCTGGTCTCCCGCAGCGGTCGGCCCACGCCGGTCCGCCCGGACCCCGAGGGCCTCGCGGTGCTGCTCTACACCAGCGGCACCTCCGGTCGTCCCCGCGCGGCGATGCTGTCGCACCGCGCGCTGCTGGCCAACGTCGAGCAGGTCGCGGCCGCCGACCCGCCCATGGTCACGGGTCGCGACGTCGTGCTCGGCGTGCTGCCGCTCTACCACGTCTACGGCCTCAACGCCGTGCTCGGCCAGGTGGTGCGCCAGCACGCCCGGCTGGTGCTCGTCGACGGCTTCGACCCCGAGGGCTCGCTCGACCTGATCGAGGACGAGGCCGTCTCGGTCGTCCCGGTCGCGCCACCGGTCTTCTCGGCCTGGCTGGCCGTGCCCGGCCTGGAGGAGCGGCTCGGTCCGGTGCGGCTCGTGCTCAGCGGCTCCGCGCCGCTGGCGCCCGAGGTGACCGAGGCCTTCACCGAGCGCACCACCGTGGAGGTGCACCAGGGCTACGGCCTGACCGAGGCCGCGCCCGTGGTCACCTCGACCCTCGGGCAGCCGCTGCGGCCGCGCTCGGTCGGACGTCCGCTCGCGGGCATCGAGGTGCGCCTGGTCGACGAGGCGGGCCGCACCCCCGAGCACGCCGACGCCGGGCAGATCGAGCTGCGCGGCGCCAACCTGTTCTCCGGCTACTGGCCCGACGGGGCCGGGGGGCCCGACGCCGAGGGCTGGTGGGCCACCGGCGACGTCGGCTACCTCGACGCCGACGGCCACCTCTACCTCGTCGACCGGGTCAAGGACCTCGTCATCGTCTCGGGCTTCAACGTCTACCCGGTCGAGGTCGAGGAGGTCGTCGGCGAGCTGGCCGAGGTGGCGCAGGTCGCGGTCGTCGGGGTGCCCGACGCGGCGACCGGCGAGGCCGTCGTGGCCTACGTCGTGCCGTCGGGCTCGCGGCTCTCGGCCGACGAGCTCCGCGACGTCGTACGCCGCCACTGCGCCGACCGGCTGGCCCGCTTCAAGCAGCCCACCGTCGTCGAGGTCGTCGACCAGCTGCCCCACACCGCGACCGGCAAGGTGCAGAAGGGTCGGCTCCGCGCCGAGGCCCGCCGCCGCGACCCCGGGTTGCTGCGGTGACCGCCCGCGTCACGCTCTACACCCGCGTCGGGTGCCACCTGTGCGAGGAGGCCCGCGTGGTCGTCCAGGCGGTCTGCGACGACCTCGGCGAGGCCTTCGAGGAGGTCGACGTCGACTCCGCGGTCGAGCTGCAGGAGGCCTACAGCGACCAGGTGCCGGTCACGCTGGTCGACGGCCGGCGCCACGACTTCTGGCGCGTCGACGAGCGGCGGCTGCGCACTGCGCTGGCCCGTCCCGCCGGCTGAGCCGAGACCCTCCCGGTCAGGTCAGCAGCCAGGTCAGCGGCAGGTCAGGGGCCGGTCAGGGGCTCGGTCGCGCCCGGCGCGACGCACCGGACCCGGGGGTAGGCCCCCGGTGGAGGTGAGCATTCTCACCTGTGCTAGCCCTGGGCCGTCGCTGGTTTGTTCGCGAGTTCACAAACTCCTAGAGTGATCGAGGCCCTCCAGTCCAGGAGGGTCCTCCGACCGGTCTGGAGAGTGTCACCAGCGTGAGTGCGACCAGGATCCCCGAGGCGACGGTGGCCCGTCTCCCGGTCTACCTCCGGGCGCTCAACGCGATGAGCGAGGCCGGCACCACGACCTGCTCGAGCCTCGAGCTCGCGACCGCCGCCGGCGTCAACAGCGCCAAGCTGCGCAAGGACCTCTCGCACCTCGGCTCCTACGGCACCCGCGGGGTCGGCTACGACGTCGACTACCTGCGCTACCAGATCTCCCGCGAGATCGGGCTGACCCAGGACTGGCCCGTGGTCGTGGTCGGCATCGGCAACCTGGGTCACGCGCTGGCCAACTACTCCGGCTTCTCCTCCCGCGGCTTCCGCACCGTCGCGCTCCTCGACGCCGACGGGTCGCGGCAGGGCGAGGTCGTCGCCGGGCTGGAGATCCGCTCCTTCGACGACCTCGAGGACGTCGTGACCGAGCACGGCGTCGGCATCGGCGTCATCGCCACCCCCGCCGTGGCCGCCCAGGACGTCGCCGACCGCATGGTCGCGGTCGGCATCCGCAGCATCCTCAACTTCGCGCCGACCATCCTGGCGCTGCCCGAGGGGGTCGACGTACGCCGCGTCGACCTCTCCAGCGAGCTGCAGATCCTCGCCTACCACGAGCAGCGCAAGGCCTCGGCCGCCTCCGCGCCCGCCATCGTGGTCGAGCAGGTTGCCCGCACGGCCGGAGGTGCCCGATGAGCGTCCTGGTGGTGGGCCTGTCCCACAAGACCGCCCCCGTCCCGGTGCTCGAGCAGGTCGCGCTCGACGGCGACGGCGTGCAGAAGCTGATCCGCGAGGTCACCGACGTCGAGCACGTCCTGGAGGCGACGGTGATCTCGACGTGCAACCGCACCGAGGTCTACGCCGACGTCGACCGCTTCCACGGCAGCGTCGAGGCGATCTCGCGGATGCTCGGCGAGCGCACCGGCCGCCCGGCCGAGGAGATGCTCGAGCACCTCTACGTCCACTACGACGACGGCGCCGTGAGCCACCTGTTCCACGTCGCCGCGGGCCTGGACTCGATGGTGCTGGGCGAGAGCCAGATCCTCGGCCAGACCCGGGAGGCGCTGCGCGTGGGCCAGGAGGTCGGCACCGTCGGCCCGTCGCTCAACGTGCTGTTCCAGCAGGCGCTGCGCGTCGGCAAGCGCTCGCACGCCGAGACCGACATCGACCGCGTCGCGCCGAGCCTGGTCGCCACCGCGCTCGACCGGGCCGTGGCCCACGTCGGCCCGCTGGCCGGCAAGCGCGTCCTCGTCGTCGGGGCCGGGTCGATGGCCGGCCTCACCGTCGCCACCGTGACCCGCGCCGGCGCCGGCTCGGTCACCGTGGCCAACCGGTCGTCCGAGGGCGCGGCGCGCCTGGCCCGGCAGTACGACGCCACGGCGATCTCGCTGGCCGACCTCGGCGCCTGGACCGCGCCGGTCGACATCGTCGTCTCCTGCACCGGCGCCGCCGGCCAGGTGCTCTCCGCGGACGCGGTCGCCGCGCGGCGCACGGACCCGACCCGGCCGCTCGCCGTCGTCGACCTGGCGCTGCCCCGCGACGTCGACCCGGCCGTGGCCGACCTGCCCGGCGTCCGCCTGGTCGCGCTCGACACCCTGGCCGCCGAGCTGGAGGCCAGCCCCGAGGGGGCCGACGTCGACGGCGTGCGCACCATCGTCAGCCAGGAGCTGGCCGCCTTCCTCACCGCCCGCCGCAGCCAGAGCGTGACGCCCACCGTGGTGGCACTGCGCACGATGGCGACCGGCGTGCTCGAGGGTGAGCTGGCCCGCCTGGCCCACCGCCTGCCCGACCTCGACGACAGCACCCGCGCCGAGGTGGAGCGCACCCTGCGCCGCGTGGTGGAGAAGCTCCTCCACCACCCGACGGTGCGGGTCAAGGAGCTGGCCAACGAGTCGGGCGCGGTGTCCTACGCCGCCGCGCTGGCCGAGCTGTTCGCGCTCGACCCCGAGGCCGTCGAGGCCGTGACCCGGGCGGAGGTGGAGCGCCCGTGACCGGCACGACCACGACGCCCGGCACCACCACCGTCTCCACGACCGGGGAGACCCGCGCCCGCGTGGTCCGCATCGGCACCCGCGCCTCCACGCTGGCCCGCACCCAGAGCGGCCTGGTCGCCGACCGGCTGACCGAGGTGACCGGGCTGCCCACCGAGCTGGTGCACATCCGCACCCACGGCGACGTCTCCACCGAGCCGCTGGCCCAGATGGGCGGCACCGGCGTCTTCGTCAGCGCGCTGCGCGACGCGCTGCTGCGCGGTGACGTCGACCTCGCCGTGCACTCGCTCAAGGACCTGCCGACCGCGCCGCCGGAGGGCATCGCGCTGGCCGCGGTGCCGCCGCGCGAGGACCCCCGTGACGTCGTCGTCGCCCGCGACGGGCTCACCCTCGGCGAGCTGCCGCAGGGCGCCACCGTCGGCACCGGCGCCCCGCGCCGCGTCGCCCAGATCGCCGCGCTCGGCCTCGGGGTCGACCTCGTCGGGGTGCGCGGCAACGTGGACACCCGCATCGGCAAGGTCCGCTCCGGCGAGCTCGACGCCGTCGTGCTCGCCCGCGCCGGCCTGGCCCGGCTCGACCGGGTCGAGGAGGCCACCGAGGTGCTCGACCCGATCCAGGTGCTCCCGGCCCCCGGCCAGGGCGCGCTGGCCGTCGAGTGCCGCGCCGACGACGACCTCGTCGCGACCGTGGCCGGCGCCCTCGACGACCCCCTGACCCGGGCCTGCGTGACGGTCGAGCGCGTGCTGCTCGCCGAGCTCGAGGCAGGGTGCTCGGCACCCGTCGGCGCCCTGGCCGAAGTTGCCATGGGGGACTCCGGTGACGAACTGTGGGTCCGTGCGGTCGCGCTGTCGCCCGACGGGACCCTGTCCGTACGCCGCTCGGCCTCGGGGCCGCTCGAGGATCCCGAGGGCCTCGGCCGGTCGCTGGCCGCCGAGATGCTCGCCGAGGGCGCGGCCGACCTGATCGCACCCGAGACCTGACGCAGCACCGCACCACCCGCACCACCGCACCTGGACGCAGTCACCGAAGTAGCAAGAAGGCGATAGTGAGCAAGCAGAACACCACCAGCACCCGCGCCGCAGCAACGGGCGCCGGCACGGCCTCCGCGGGGCGGCCCACCAAGTGGGTCTCCTTCGTCGGCAGCGGCCCGGGCGACCCCGGGCTGCTGACCGTGCGCGCCGTCGAGCTGCTGCGCGAGGCCGAGGTCGTCGTCACCGAGGTCCCCGACCACCAGGCCCTGGTGCGCTCGGTCCTCGGCCTGGCGGCCCCGCTCGAGGACGAGGTCGAGGCCGAGCTGCCCGGCCCGCTGTTCGTCGACGGCGGCTTCGGCGAGGACGGCCAGCCGCTGACCCACGCCGCGCGCGCCAAGGTCGTGGTCAAGCACGCCAAGTCCGGCAAGCGCGTGGTCCGGCTGATGGCCGGCGACCCCTTCCTCTACGCCTCCGGCCCCGAGGAGGCGCTGGCCTGCACCAAGGCCGAGGTCGGCTTCGAGATCGTCCCGGGCGTGTCCTCGGTCAGCGCCGTCCCGGCGTACGCCGGCATCCCGCTCACCACCAAGAACCACCGCGAGGTGGCCGTGGTCTCGTGCGGCGACGCCAAGATCGACTGGGCGTCGTACGCCACCCACCCGACGCTGGTGCTGCTCTCCGCCGTCGGCGCGATCGGCCAGGTCGCGGCCGAGCTGGTGGCCGCCGGCCGCCCCGGCGACACCCCGGTGTCGATGACCCGCACCGGCACGCTCACCACGCAGGAGACGATCGTCTCCACCCTCGACGACATCGCCGCCGACGCCCACGCCGCCGGCATGACGCCGCCCGCCGTCACCGTGGTCGGCCCGGTCGTCGACCTGCGCCAGACGCTGTCGTGGTTCGAGACCAAGCCGCTGTTCGGCTGGCGCGTGCTGGTGCCCCGCACCAAGGAGCAGGCCGGCGGGCTGTCGGCCCGGCTGCGCGGCTACGGCGCGACGCCCGAGGAGGTGCCGACCATCTCGGTCGAGCCGCCCCGCAACCCGCTGCAGATGGACAAGGCCGTGCGCGGCCTCGTCGAGGGCCGCTACGAGTGGATCGCCTTCACCTCGGTCAACGCGGTCCGCGCGGTGCGGGAGAAGTTCGAGGAGTACGGCCTGGACGCCCGCGCCTTCTCCGGCCTCAAGATCGCCGCGGTCGGCGACAAGACCGCCGCCGCGCTCGGCGACTGGGGCCTCAACGCCGACCTCGTGCCCTCGGGTGAGCAGTCCGCCCGTGGGCTGCTCGAGGACTGGCCGCCGTACGACGACCTGCTGGACCCGATCAACCGCGTCTTCCTGCCGCGCGCCGACATCGCCACGGAGACCCTGGTCGCCGGGCTCGTCGAGCTCGGCTGGGAGGTCGACGACGTGACGGCCTACCGCACCGTCCGGGCGGCCCCGCCGCCGGCGCCGGTGCGCGAGGCGATCAAGTCGGGCAAGTTCGACGCGGTCGTGTTCACGTCGTCCTCGACGGTGCGCAACCTGGTCGGCATCGCCGGCAAGCCGCACACCTCGACGATCATCGGCGTGATCGGCCCGGCCACGGCCAAGACGGCCGAGGAGCACGGCCTGCGCGTCGACGTGATGGCCTCCGAGCCGTCGGTCGAGGAGCTGGTCGACGCGCTCGCCGACTTCGGCGGCGCCCGACGCACCGCGCTGCTCGACCAGGGCCAGCCGGTGACCAAGCCGTCCGACCGTCGTCCGGCCACCCGCCGCAAGGCGAGCTCGAAGTAGTCGTGAGCGGCTTCCCCGAGGTCCGGCCGCGGCGGCTGCGGCGTACGCCCGCGCTGCGGCGGATGGTGGCGGAGACCGCGCTGCGGCCCTCGCAGCTGGTGCTGCCGATGTTCGTCGGCGAGGGGCTCACCGAGCCCCGCGAGATCGCGAGCATGCCCGGCGTCGTGCAGCACACCCGCGACTCGCTGAAGCGGGCGGCCGCCGAGGCGGTCGGGGCGGGACTGGGCGGCGTGATGCTCTTCGGGCTGCCCGAGACCAAGGACGCCGAGGGCTCGGGCGCGCTCGACCCCGCGGGCATCCTCAACGTCGCGATCACCGACGTCGTGGCCGAGGTCGGCGACGGGCTCACGGTCATGTCCGACCTGTGCCTGGACGAGTTCACCGACCACGGCCACTGCGGCGTGCTCGACCCCGACGGCTGGGTCGACAACGACCGCACCCTGGAGATCTACGGCCAGATGGCGCTGGCCCACGCGGCCGCCGGCGTCGACCTCGTCGCGCCGAGCGGCATGATGGACGGTCAGGTGGGCGTGATCCGCCGGGCGCTGGACGCCGAGGAGCACGCGGGCGTCGGCATCCTGGCGTACTCCGCGAAGTACGCCTCCGCCTTCTTCGGCCCCTTCCGCGAGGCCGTCAACTCCTCGCTCGTCGGGGACCGCCGCACCTACCAGCAGGACACGCCCAACCGGCTCGAGGGCGTCCGCGAGACCCGGCTCGACATCGAGGAGGGCGCGGACATCGTCATGGTCAAGCCGGCCCTGGCCTACCTCGACGTCCTGCACGCCGTCCGCCAGGCCGTCGAGGTCCCGGTCGCGGCCTACAACGTCTCGGGCGAGTACGCCATGGTCGAGGCCGCCGCCCAGCGCGGCTGGATCGACCGCGAGACCGCCCTGATGGAGACGCTGATGTCGATCCGCCGGGCCGGCGCCGACATCATCCTCACCTACTGGGCCATGGACGCCGTCCGCCTGCTCGACGCCTGACCCGGCCTCCAGCACACCGGCTGCCGTCGTGTGGGTGCCCTGCGGGAGTCCGGGAACGACGAAGCCCCCGACCGGTGGTCGGGGGCTTCGTGGAGATGTTGCCGTCAGGGGCGGCAGTCCTCCAGCAGGGTGACGACGCAGCCGACGATCTTGCCGGTGCTGTCCAGCACCTCCCCAACGGTCCCCCCAACGGCACCGCCAGTGCCGCCCGTGGCGCCACCAGTCGCCTTATCGACGGAGTCCCCAGCACCCTTGACCGTGTCCCCGAGCTTCTTGGTCGTCTCCTTGACAGTGCCCGACACGGTGTCGCTGCCGGACGGGGCAGTGGGGCTCGACGGAGAGATCACGCCGTCTGTGCCACCGCTGCTCGGCGACTCACCGAGGCTGCCGGTGCTGCTGCTGCCGCCGGAGCTCTGCGCAGCGCGCTCGCGGCGGACCTGCGCGGCGCGGGCCTTGGCCTTGCGCTCGCGGGCGACCTCGTAGGACTTCTGGATCGAGGCGGAGTAGCTGGTGCTGTTGCTGGGCGAGAACGAGGAGCCGCCCTGGGCGCCCGAGGGGACGGCGGTGTAGTCGCCGGAGGAGTAGGCCTCCATGATCCGCAGCACGAGGTCGACGTACTCGCGGCTGTGGTTGTAGCGGTAGACGGCCGCCTCCTGGCCCGCGCGCTCGGACAGGTCGTCCTTGCCGGAGCAGAGGTAGACCGCGGTGGCCAGCGCGGAGTCGTCGACGTCCTGCGGGTTGCGCTCGCCGTCGCCGTCGGCGTCGACCTTCACGACCTGCCAGGTCGAGGGGATGAACTGCATGGCGCCGACCGCGCGGTCGAAGACGGTGTCCTTGTCGAGCTGGCCGCCGTCGGTGTCGTTGATGGCCTGCGTGCCGTTCTTGCCGTTGAGGGGGATGCCGTAGATGCCGGGCTTGCTCAGGCCCTCGTCGGTGAGCTTGTTGCCGTTGTAGCGACCGTGGTCGGACTCGACGCGGCCGATGGCGGCGACGATCTCCCACGGGAGGTTGCAGGACTTGTCGGCCGCGCCGATGATCTGGCCCGCGCGCTGGTAGGCGGACAGGGCCGGCGCGGGGATGCCGTTGCTGGAGGCGCCGGAGACGACCGAGTCGGCGGAGCCCTGGGGGACGGCCGGCGCGATGATGCCGGCGACCGGGACGCTCGCGGGCGCCTCGATCGCGTCGCTGGGGACGCTGGTGCCATCGGGCAGGGAGGCGGCGACCTGGGCGGGCTGCTCCGCGTTGGCGCTGGAGGTGACCAGGCTCCCGGTCCACACGGCCGACAGCACGGCCAGGGGGACCAAGGTGATCGCCTTGCTCCGACGGGACAACGACCTCGACGACATGTGTGTGCTCTCTCCCCTGGGTGATCCTGCGGTGCCAGCCTCCCGAGCGGCCCGGTAGTGCAACAACGAGACTTCCCTCACGCCGTCACGCACAAACGTGCTCTGTGACCGACGACACACCGCGCTGCTGCCCCGCCTGACACTAGTGCCGAAACGGACGAGTGTGCACCGAACCCCGGCAACGTCCCGTCCCGCGGGCGGCCTCGCCGGGGCACGCGGGTTCGGTCGGCTGAGGGGTGTCGGGGAGAATGGTGGGGTGCCGCAGACACCGACGTCCTCGGCGTCCTCACCGGACGCCCGCACGCCCCTGCCCACGGACGGCTCCGCCGCGTGGTTCGAGCGGGCCCACCGGGTGACCCCCGGCGGCGTGAACTCCCCGGTCCGCGCGTTCAACGCGGTCGGCGGCACGCCCCGGTTCATGGTCTCGGGCCAGGGCGCCTGGCTGACCGACGTCGACGGCAACGACTACGTCGACCTGATCTGCTCCTGGGGGCCGTTGCTGCTCGGCCACGCCCACCCCGAGGTGCAGGCCCGCGTCGCGGAGGCGGTCGCCCGCGGCACGTCGTACGGCACCCCGTCGCGGAGCGAGGTCGAGCTCGCCGAGGAGATCGTGGCCCGCACGCCCGTCGAGCAGGTGCGGCTGGTCTCCTCCGGCACCGAGGCGACCATGTCGGCGATCCGGCTCGCGCGCGGGTTCACCGGCCGCGACGTGGTCGTGAAGTTCGCCGGCTGCTACCACGGCCACGTGGACTCGCTGCTGGCCGAGGCCGGCTCCGGCCTGGCCACCCACGCCGTCGCAGGCACGCCCGGCGTCCCCGCGGCCTCGGTCGAGGCGACGGTGGTGCTGCCCTACAACGACCGCGCGGCCGTGGAGCAGCTGTTCGCCCAGCGGGGCGGCGAGATCGCCTGCCTGGTCACCGAGGCCTCGCCGGGCAACATGGGCGTGGTCCCGCCCGAGCCGGGGTTCAACGAGTTCCTGGCGCAGACCTGCGCCCGCCACGGCGCGCTGTTCGTCTCCGACGAGGTGATGACCGGCTTCCGCGTCTCGCGGCAGGGCCAGTGGGGCCTCGACGGCGCCCGCGAGGGCTGGGCGCCCGACCTGATGACCTTCGGCAAGGTGATGGGCGGCGGCTTCCCGGCCGCGGCCTTCGGCGGACGGGCCGACGTCATGGGGATGCTCTCGCCGCAGGGCCCCGTCTACCAGGCGGGCACGCTGTCGGGGAACCCCGTCGCGACCACCGCCGGGCTGACGACGCTGCGGCTGGCGGCCGACGAGGTCTACGCCCACGTCGACGCCGCGGCGGCGACGGTGTCGGCCGCGGCCGGCGAGGCGCTGACGGCGGCCGGCGTACCCCACCTGGTGCAGCACGACGGCAACATGTTCTCGGTCTTCTTCGCCCCGCAGGTCGACCGCGTCGTCGACTACGTCGGCGCGGCGAGCCAGGACACCGCGGTGTTCCGCGCGTTCTTCCACGCCATGCTGGAGCAGGGCGTCTACCTGCCGCCCAGCGCCTTCGAGGCGTGGTTCCTCTCCGCCGCCCACGACGACCGGGCGATCGGTCACGTCCTCGACGCCCTGCCCGGTGCCGCACGTGCGGCCGCCCGCGCCCACGAAGGAGACACCGCGTGAAGACCACCGTCCACCTGCTGCGTCACGGCGAGGTCCACAACCCCAAGGGCATCCTCTACGGCCGCAGTCCGGGCTACCACCTCTCCGAGCTCGGCCGCACCATGGCCGAGCGGGTGGCCGAGCGGATCGGCCACCGCGACATCACCGTGATCGTGTCCTCGCCGCTGGAGCGCGCGCAGGAGACCGCCTCGCCGCTGGCCGCCGCACGCGGCCTGGAGGTGCGCCTGGACGACCGCGTGCTGGAGTCGAGCAGCGTCTTCGAGGGCAAGCCGTTCCGGTTCCGCAAGTCGGTGCTGCGCAGCCCGCACATGTGGCGCCACATGTGGAACCCGTTCCGTCCCTCCTGGGGCGAGCCGTACGCCGAGATCGTGGCGCGCGTGTGGCCCGCCGTGCTGGACGCTCGCAAGGAGGCCGAGGGCCACGAGGCGGTGATCGTCTCCCACCAGCTGCCGATCTGGACCACGCGGCTCTCCGCGGAGGGGCGCTCGTTCCTGCACGACCCCCGCAAGCGCCACTGCACGCTGGCCAGCCTGACCTCGTTCACCTTCGAGGACGAGCGCCTGGTCTCCATCGGCTACTCCGAGCCGGCGGGCGACCTGATCCCGGTCGCCGACCGGCACAAGGCCTTCTCCTCCGGCGGCGTCGAGCCCGACCAGAACGAGATCGGTGGAGCGGGCTGAGGTGACCACCCGACCCCGGCAGCGTGCCCGACGGAGCGTGGCCGTGCTCGCGACCCTCGTCGCGGGCGCGGTGCTCGTGGGCTGCTCGGAGTCGCCGGAGACCGGCGACCAGGGCTTCGTCGGCGCCGAGGGCATCGTCAACACCCTCGACCCGGGGGCTCGCCAGCAGCCCGGCGAGGTGGCCGGCGAGACCCTCGAGGGCGAGCAGGTCTCGGTCGAGGACTACCGCGGCCGGATCGTGGTCCTCAACGTGTGGGGCTCGTGGTGCCCGCCCTGCCGCGCGGAGGCGCCCGACCTCGCCGAGGCCGCCACCGAGCTGGCGAAGGACGACGTCGCCTTCCTCGGCATCAACACCCGCGACGCCAGCCAGGACCAAGGGCTGGCCTTCCAGCGCCGTTACGACGTGCCCTACCCCTCGCTCTTCGACCCCTCGGGCCGCACGCTGCTGGCCTTCGCCGGCACCCTGAACCCCAGCGCCATCCCGAGCACGGTGGTCCTCGACGAGCAGGGGCGGGTGGCGGCCAGCATCGTCGGCCCGGTCCCGAGCCGCCGCACGCTCGTCGACCTCGTGGAGGACGTCCGAGGATGATCCCGCTCGCTCTGGGTGACTGGTTCCGGGACCAGGCGCTGTCGGGGTCGCTGCTGCTGGCGGTCCCGGTGGCGATGGTCGCCGGCCTCGTCTCGTTCTTCTCGCCGTGCGTGGTGCCGCTGCTGCCGGGCTACCTGTCCTACGCCACCGGCCTCTCCGGCGCCGACCTCGCCGACGGTCGCCGCGGCCGGATGCTCACCGGGTCGGTGCTCTTCGTGCTCGGCTTCTCCTTCGTCTTCGTCTCCTTCGGGGCGCTGTTCGGCGGGCTGGGCAACTTCCTGTTCGACTACCAGCGCCCGATCACGATCGTGCTGGGGTGCGTCACCGTCCTGCTCGGGCTGACCTTCCTCGGGGTCGTGCCGCTGTTCCAGCGCGACGTGCGGGTCCACCGGGTGCCGGCCGTGGGCCTGGCCGCCGCACCGATGCTCGGGGTGCTCTTCGGCCTGGGCTGGACCCCCTGCATCGGCCCCACCCTCATCGCCGTGCTCTCGCTGGCCAACCAGGAGGCCACCGCCACCCGGGGCGCGCTGCTGACGCTCTTCTACTGCCTCGGCCTCGGGGTGCCGTTCGTCCTGGCGGCGCTGGCCTACCGCCGGATGCTCGGCACCGTCGGGTGGGTACGCCGGCACCAGCGGGTCGTCACCGCCATCGGCGGCGTCATGCTCGTCGTGGTCGGCCTGCTGCTGGTCACCGGCTGGTGGGCCGAGCTGGTCGGCTGGATCCGGCTCTGGTTCTTCCCCGGCTACACGGCGGGCGTGTGATGGCCGCGACCACCACCGAGCGGCCGACCGGGCCGCCCGCCGAGCCCCCGGGCCCGCCGTCGCTGAGCCCGCTCGAGCTCGCCCGCTGGTCCTGGCGCCAGCTGACCTCGATGCGCACCGCGCTGATCCTGCTGTTCCTGCTCGCGCTGGCGGCCATCCCCGGGTCGGTGGTGCCGCAGACCGCGGTCGACTCGGTGCGGGCGTCGCGCTGGATGGACGACCACCCCAGGCTCACGCCCGTCTACGAGAAGCTCGGCCTGTTCTCGGTCTACGACTCGGTGTGGTTCTCCGCGATCTACATCCTGCTGGTGATCTCGCTGGTGGGCTGCATCGTGCCGCGGCTGCGCGTCTACTGGCGCGGCGTACGGGCCGAGCCGCCGCGCGCCCCGCGCCGGCTGGACCGGCTGCCCGAGCACCGCACCCTGGAGACCGACGCCGAGCCGGAGGCGGTGCTGGAGGCTGCCCGCGCCGCGCTGCGCTCGCGTCGCTACCGCGTGCGGGTCGACGACGCCGAGGGCGTGACGCCGGGCGCGGTCCGCGCCGAGCGCGGCAAGCTCCGCGAGGGCGGCAACCTGGTCTTCCACCTCTCGATCCTGGTGGTGCTGGTCGGCTTCGCGCTCGGGTCGCTGCTCGGGTTCAAGGGCGGCGCCATCGTGGTCACCGGCGACGGCTTCGCCAACACGCTGAGCCAGTACGACGACTTCCAGGCCGGCTCGTTCTTCGACGTCGCCGACCTCGAGCCCTTCGACTTCACCGTCGACGGGTTCGACGTGACCTTCCTGCAGGAGGGTCGCCAGGCCGGCATGGCGCAGAAGTTCCGGGCCGACGTCACCTACCGCACCGCCCCGGGGGCCGAGGACCAGCAGCGCGAGGTCGCGGTCAACCACCCGCTCTCGATCGACGACACCGACGTCTTCCTCATCGGCCACGGCTACGCGCCCAACATCACCGTCCGCAACACCGACGGCACCGTCGCCTACTCCGGTCCGGTCGTGTTCCTGCCCGAGGACACCACCTTCCGGTCCTTCGGCGTGGTCAAGGTGCCCGACGCCGAGCAGGCCGGCGGGCGCACGACGCAGCTCGGCCTGGAGGGCGAGTTCTACCCGACGTACGGCTTCACCGACGCGAGCGGGCCGTTCTCGGCCTTCCCCGACTCCAAGAACCCCGCGCTGTCGATGCTCGCCTACACCGGCGACCTCGGTCTGGACTCCGGTCGGTCGCAGTCGGTCTACGCCCTCGACAAGGACGGCCTCGAGCCGCTGCTCCAGGCCGACGGAGCGCCGGTGCGCCTCGACCTCGCCCTCGGGCGCAGCGCCGAGCTTCCCGACGGGATGGGCACGGTGACCTTCGACGGGCTGAGCCGCTTCGTGAAGCTGCAGGTCAGCCACACGCCCGGGCAGACCACCGCCCTCGTCGGCGTCGTCCTGGCGCTGCTCGGGCTGCTCGCCTCGCTCTTCGTCCGGCCGCGACGCGTCTGGGTCCGGGCGCGTCGTGAGGGCGGACGTACGCTGGTGGAGGTGGCCGGTCTCGACCGCAGCGCCGGGGGCGACCTCTCCGGCGAGCTCGACGCCCTGGTCGGACGGTTGCGTCCCGCGGACGCCGCCACCCCCGCCACCACCCGAACCCCGGAGGAGCCGACGTGACGCACGAGCAGTTCGAGGTGCTGAGCAACCAGGCCGTGGCCGCGTGCGGCGTGGCGTACTTCCTGGCCTTCCTCGCCCACCTGGGGCAGTGGGCCGCCGCGCGCCGCTCCGCCCCCGCCGAGGCCGAGGTGGCCCAGCACGCGACCGCGTCGGTCGGCGGCGGGACCTCGGTGGCCGAGCGTCCCGTGGCCGCGGCGACGGTCCCCGACGAGCCGGAGCGGATGCAGCTGCTGGGCCGCGTCGGCGTGGCCCTGACCGTCGTGGCGGCCGCCGTGCACGCCCTCGCCGTCGTCACCCGCGGCCTCGCCGCGGACCCGGTGCGGGTGCCCTGGGGCAACATGTACGAGTTCACGCTGACCGGCACCTTCTTCGTGGTGCTCGGCTACCTGCTGCTCTACAAGCGCTTCGGGCTCTCCTGGCTCTCCCCGGTCGTCACCGGCTTCGTGCTCGTGGTCCTGATGGTCGACGTGCTGGCGCTCTACGAGGAGGTCGTGCCGCTCCAGGACTCGCTGCAGTCGCCGTGGCTGGTGATCCACGTCGTCGCCGCGGTCATCGCCACCGCCGCCTTCACCATCGGCGGGATGTGCTCGGTGCTCTACCTCGTGAAGTCACGCTGGGAGCAGCGCACCGACGCCGCCGGCCGCGCCCGCGGGGGCTACCTCGCCCGGCTGCCCGAGCTGGCCGTGCTCGACCGCGTCGCCTACCGCACCCACGCCTTCGGCTTCCCGATCTGGACCTTCGCGGCCCTGATCACCGGCCCGATCTGGGCGCACTACGCCTGGGGCCGCTACTGGGGCTGGGACCCCAAGGAGGTGTGGGCCTTCATCACCTGGGTGGTCTACGCCGCCTACCTCCACGCCCGCGCCACCTCCGGCTGGAAGGGCTCCTCGGCCGCCGTCGTCGCGCTCGTCGGCCTGGCCACCCTGTGGTTCAACTTCGTCGGCATCAACTTCTTCTTCGGCAGCGGCAGCCAGCACTCCTACGCCGCCCCCGAGCCCACCGCGGTCGTCCTGCGGCTCGACGGCTAGCGGGGGGCAGCGGGCCGTCGGCGGATTCCCAAGGTCGCGTGGGAAACCGCCACCGCGCCGGAGCCGCAACCCCGGCCCAGGGGCACGATCTCCGGGCGAGCGGCAGCGCGTCGAGCCGTCTCCCGTCGACGTACGCCGACCGGTCAGGCGTTCTCGTCGGTCTGCTCGCCCTCGGCGGTGGAGCCGTCGGTGGGCTCCTCCGGGCGCGGGGCCGGCGGCGGTTCGGTGGGCCGCTTGCGCTGGTCGTGGCGCCGCTTGCGGTCGAGCTCGCGGAGGAAGTCCTCGTCGTCGTCGGGGCCGCGGGGCGGGCGGGGGGCGGGCCGGCCGCCGCTGCCGCCGGCGTCACCGGGTCCGCTGGCCTGTCGGCGCCGGTCGAGGACCCAGAAGAAGGCCCACACGACCGCCCCCAGGAGCACGAGGAACAGCGCGACGCGGAGCATGACCCCAGGGTAGATGGTGGCCGGTAGGCGTTCTCGTGGTCCGGTCTCCTACCCTCGTGGGGTGAAGGAGTTCGCCGTCTACACCGCACTGCGGCTGGGTCTGTTCGTCGTCTGCTACGCCGTGCTCGGTGGGCTCTACCTCGCGCTGTTCGGCGGCCGGGGCGTGGTGATCTGGCCGTTCCTGCTGGCCGTGGTGGTGTCCTCGGTGCTCTCGGTCACCCTGCTGCGGCGGCAGCGCGAGGCGTTCGCGCTGCGGGTGCAGCAGCGCGCCGAGAAGGCGTCGGCGCGGTTCGAGGAGCGACGCTCCCGCGAGGACGTCGACTGAGCCGACCGGGGAGTCCCCGCAGGCTCAGCGTCCCCGGCGCTTGAGCTGCCGGTTGATGCGCGTCTCGGACTGGCCCAGGACCTTGGCCAGCAGCGCGACGCGGTTGACGTAGGCCAGCGCGCAGACGCCGACGATGACGAGCAGGATCACGAACCACATGCGACCAGTGTGACAGCCGAGGTCACGTCAGCACCCCGACCGTGACGCCGGCGAGGATGCCGGCGGCGTACAGCAGCTCGGCCTGACCGGTCTGCTGCAGCACGGGGATCAGCGCGGGCCCGGTCGCGCGGTCGCCGAGGACCGTGGTCACGGCGCGGACGGCCGGGGGTGCGGCGACCAGCGCGAGCACGACCCACCACGTCGTCGTCAGCGCGACCCCGACCAGGGCGACCACGGCGGCGTCGACGAGCAGGCCGTAGAGGTGGCGGGTGCGGTCCTCGCCCAGCACGACCGCCAGGGTGCGCTTCCCGGCGACGCGGTCGGTGGGGATGTCGCGCAGGTTGTTGGCCACGAGGATCGCGCACGCCAGCGCGCCGATGCCGATACCGGCCCAGAGGGCGGCGAGGTGGAACGCCTGGGTCTGGACGTACGCCGTGCCGATGACGGCCACCAGCCCGAAGAAGACGAACACCATCACCTCGCCCAGCCCGAGGTAGCCGTAGGGCCTCGACCCGCCGGTGTAGTACCAGGCGGCCAGGATGCACAGGGCGCCGACGGCGACCAGCCACCAGCTCGTCGTCGCCGCGAGCACGAGCCCGACGACCCCGGCGGCCGCCAGCGAGCCGAGCGCCGCGGCCTTGACCGCCCGCGGGCTCGCCGCGCCGCTGCCGACCAGCCGCATCGGCCCGACCCGGTCGCTGTCGGTGCCGCGGATGCCGTCGGAGTAGTCGTTGGCGTAGTTCACGCCGACCTGGAGCAGCAGCGAGACGGCCAGCGCGAGCAGCGCCTTCCACCACACCGCACCGTCCTCCCACAGGGCGACGGCGGTGCCGGCGAGGACCGGCGCGACCGCCGCGGGGAGCGTCCGGGGGCGGGCACCGGCGATCCACTGGGCGGGGGTGGCCATGCGCGGATCATGCCAGGGAGCAGGTACGCCGCTCGCGGCCGGCCGCCGCCGGGCTAGCGTGGGCCGGTGCCCAGCCCGACGCCCACGCCGACGCCGACGAGCAGCCTGCGCCCCGTCGCCGGTGACGCCGACGGGGTCCTGGCGCTGCTGCGGGAGTGGGACGCCGCCGCCGACCCCGAGCCGCTCGTCGTGGCGACCAGCGGCTCGACGGGCCGTCCCAAGCGGGTGGTGCTCTCCCGCGACGCGCTGCGGGCCTCGGCGCGGGCCACGCACGAGCGGCTCGGCGGCCCCGGCCAGTGGGTGCTCGGACTGCCGCCGACCTACGTCGCGGGCGTGCAGGTGCTCTTCCGCAGCGTGGTGGCCGGCACCGACCCGGTGCGCCACGACGGCGACTGGGTGGAGACCGTCGCGCGGCTCCGGGGTCGCGGCTACGTCTCGCTGGTGCCGACCCAGCTGGTGCGGCTGCTGCGCGGAGCCGGCACCCGGTCGGCCGTCGAGGCGCTGGCGCAGGTGGACGCCGTGCTCGTGGGCGGCGGTCCGCTGGACGCCCGGGTGCGCGCGGAGGCCGAGCGGCGCGGCGTACGCGTGGTGCAGACCTACGGCATGAGCGAGACCTGCGGCGGCTGCGTCTACGACGGCGAGCCGCTCGACGGCGTGGAGGTGCGCGTCCGCGACGGCGAGGTGCAGCTGCGCGGGCCGGTGCTCTTCGACGGCTACGAGGACGAGCCCGAGCGCTCGGCGGCCGCGCTGGACGACGGCTGGCTGCGCACCGACGACCTGGGCGAGCTCGACGCCGACGGCCGGCTCCGGGTGCTCGGTCGCGCCGACGACGTCATCATCAGCGGCGGCGTCAATGTGCCCGCCCGCGCCGTGGCCACCGCCGTGACCGCCGACGCCGCCGTGGTCGAGGCCGAGGTGGTCGGCGTGCCCGACGAGGAGTGGGGCGAGCTGGTGACGGCCGTCGTCGAGGCCCGCGAGCCGGTCACGCTGGCCGGCGTACGTGACCTGGTCGAGCCCCGCGCCTGGGCCCCGCGCCGCCTGGTCGTGCTGGAGCAGCTGCCGCGGCTGGCCAACGGCAAGCCCGACCGGCTCGCGATCCGCGCGCTGGCGGCCCGGGAGGTGGCCCGTGGCTGAGGTGTTCTCGATCCCGCTCACCACCCGCTTCCGCGGCATCACCGTCCGCGAGGGCGTGCTGCTGCGCGGCCACGCGGGGTGGGGGGAGTTCAGCCCCTTCCTGGAGTACGACGACCCGACCGCCGCGCCCTGGCTGGCCTGCGCCCGCGAGGCCGCCGACCTCGGCTGGCCGGCGCCGGTGCGCAGCCACGTGGCGGTCAACGTGACCGTGCCCGCCTGCGGCCCCGAGGAGGCGCACGCGATCGTGCTGGCCGGCGGCTGCCGCACCGCCAAGGTCAAGGTGGCCGAGCGCGGCCAGGACCCCGGCGAGGACGAGGCACGCCTGGAGGCGGTCCGCGACGCCCTCGACGCCGGCGGCCCCGGCGGGCTGGTGCGCATCGACGCCAACGGCGGCTGGGACCTCGAGGAGGCGGTCCGCCGGATCCCGGTGCTGGCCCGCGCCGCCGGCGGCCTGGAGTACGCCGAGCAGCCGGTCGCCTCCGTCGAGGACCTCGCCGCGTGCCGCCGCCGCGTCGACGTGCCGGTCGCGGCCGACGAGTCGATCCGCCGTGCCGAGGACCCCTACCGGGTGCGCGACCTCGAGGCGGCGGACGTCGCGGTGCTCAAGGTGCAGCCGTTGGGCGGCGTGCGTGCGTGCCTGCGGATCGCCGAGGACATCGGGATGCCGGTCGTGGTCTCCAGCGCGGTGGAGTCCAGCGTCGGCATCGCCGCGGGCGTGGCCCTGGCCGCCGCCCTGCCCGAGCTGCACCACGCCTGCGGGCTGGCGACGGTGCAGCTGCTGACCGGTGACGTCACCGCCGCGCCGCTGCTGCCCGTCGACGGCGCGCTGCCGGTCGGGCCGGTCGAGGTCGACCCCGCCCGGCTGGCCGCGCTCGCCGCGCCGCCCGACCGGGCGCGCCACTGGCAGGACCGGCTCGCCCGGGTCGGGTCGCTGCTCGACGGGACGACGTCGTGAGCCCCGCCGAGGAGCTGGCCACCTGGCTGGTCGACGCGCTCGTGGCCCGCGGCGCCGTCGAGGCGGTGCTCTGCCCCGGCTCGCGCAACGCACCGCTGGCCTTCGCCCTGGCCGCCGACCCGCGGCTGCGGCTGCACACCCGCGTCGACGAGCGGACCGCCGGGTTCCTCGCGCTGGGGCTGGCCAAGGGGTCGCGGCGACCGGTGCCGGTGGTCACCACCTCGGGCACCGCCGCGGCCAACCTGCACCCCGCGGTGCTCGAGGCCGCCCACGCCGGCGTGCCGCTCGTCGCGGTCACCGCCGACCGACCCGCCCGGCTGCGCGGCACCGGTGCCAACCAGACCACCGACCAGGTGCGGCTCTACGGCGACGCCGCGGCGTTCCTCGACCTCGTCGCCCCCGACGACGTCGCGCTCACGGCGGTGCTGAGCGACGTGGTCTCCCCCGAGCCGCCCGGGCGCGGGGGACCGGCCCACCTCAACGTGCAGCTCGACGACCCGCTGGTGCCGGCGGTGCTGTCCGACCGGACGCCCGCGCCGGTCGTCGAGGCGCCCCGGCCGCACCCGTGGTGGCGCGACGTCGAGGCGGTGACGCTGCCCCTCGGGCCCCGGACCGTCGTGGTCGCCGGCGACGACGCGGGCCCGCCCGCGCGCAAGCTCGCCGAGCAGGCGGGGTGGCCGCTGCTCGCCGAGCCCAGCAGCGGCTCGCGCACCGGCACCCACCCGATCCGCACCTACCGGCTGCTGCTCGGCACCGCGCTGGGCGAGCGCGTGGAGCGCGTCGTGGTCCACGGCCACCCGACGCTGTCGCGGCCGGTCGCCCGGCTGCTCGGCCGCGCGGGGGTCGAGGTGGTCTCGGTGCCCGCCGTCGGTCGCTGGGCGGCGCGGCCGTTCCCGGTCGCCGCCGAGCACGCCGCGGTGCGGGCCGACGCCGACGACCCGGCCTGGCTGGAGGAGTGGCGCGCGGCCGACCGCCAGCTGTCGCGGCGCGTCGACGAGCTCGTGGCCGCGCAGCCCGGCCTCACGGCGTACGACGTCGCGGCGGTCGTCGACGCCACCAACCCGCCCGGGGGCCTGCTCGTCGTCGGCGCCAGCAACCCCATCCGCGACCTCGACCTGATGGCGGGCGCCCACCCGGTCGGGGAGCGCCGGATGGTGCTGGCCAACCGCGGCCTCGCCGGCATCGACGGCACCCTCTCGACCGCGATCGGCGCCGCCCTCGCCCGGTCGCGCAGCACCCGCGCCACGGCGTACGTCGGGGACGTGACGTTCCTCCACGACCTCACCGGCCTCGTGCTCGGCCCCGACGAGCCGCGGCCCGACCTGACGATCGTGGTGCCCAACGACGACGGCGGCTCCATCTTCGCCACGCTGGAGCAGGGCGGACCGGCCTACGCCGACCGCTTCGAGCGGCTCTTCGCCACCCCCCACGGCGTCGACCTCGCGGCGCTGTGCGCGGCGACCCGCACCCCGCACTGGCGCGTGGAGAGCCGTGCCGAGCTCGAGCACGCGCTGGCCAGCCCGGCTGGCGGCATCGAGGTGGTGGAGGCCCGCGTCGACCGGCGCGACCGCCGCCGCACGGACGAGGCGATCCGGGCCCTGGCCTGACCCGGCGGAATGTTCTCGACCCCGACGGTGGTTGGGGACCCGAACCGTAGAGGAGTCTGTCCAGGTGCACACCGTCGTCCTGCTCGTGGGCATCGTGGCCGTCGTGGTCGCGGTGGCCGCCGTCTGCGCCAAGCTCGACCTGCCCTCGCCGCTGGTGCTGATCCTGGTCGGTGTCGTGGGCTCCTACCTGCCCTTCGTGCCCGACGTGACCCTCGAGCCCGAGGTGGTCCTCTTCGGCCTGCTCCCACCCCTGCTGTACGCCGCGGCGCTGCAGACGAGCCTGGTCGACTTCAACGCCAACCGACGGCCGATCCTGCTGCTGTCGGTGGGGCTGGTCATCCTCACCACGTTCGGGGTGGGCGTGGTCGTGCACGCGCTGCTGCCGGGCGTCGGCTGGGCCGGTGCGCTGGCCATCGGGGCGGTCGTGGCGCCGCCCGACGCCGTGGCGGCGACCTCGATCGGCCGCCGGATCGGGCTGCCGCGGCGGGTGGTGACGATCCTGGAGGGCGAGTCGCTGCTCAACGACGCCACCGCCCTGGTCGCGCTGAACACCGCCATCGCGGCGATCGTGTCCTGGCGGGTCGTGGGTGCCGACTTCGCGATCGCGGCCTTCGGTGGCGTGGCCGTCGGGCTGGCCTTCTACGTCGTGATCGGCTTCGCCCGCAAGCACGTCACGCAGACCACGCTGGACACCGCGCTGGGGCTGCTGACGCCGTTCGCGGCCTTCGTGGCGGCCGAGGAGATCGCCGTACCCACCTCCACGGACCACGTCGCCCACCCCTCGGGCGTGGTGGCGGTCGTGGTCGCCGGGCTGCTGCTCGGGCACCGGTCGGCGATGCTGCAGAACGCCCAGTCGCGGATCGCCGAGCGGCTCAACTGGCGCAGCATCCAGTTCCTGCTCGAGAGCGCGGTGTTCCTGCTGATCGGCCTGCAGGCCCGCGACATCATCAGCAACGCCTTCGGCGCCGAGGCCAGCACGACCCGGGTGCTCGCGCTGTGCGTCGCGACGCTGGTCACGGTCGTGGCCATCCGGATGGCGTGGGTGTTCTTCTCCCGCTACGCGCTGGTGCGGCCCGGGCCCGACGGCAGCGGCAAGGTGCCGCCGTGGACCTACACCTTCCTGCTCGGCTGGGCCGGCATGCGCGGCGTGGTCACCCTCGCGGCGGCGTTCATCATCCCGACCGAGTTCCCCTACCGCGACGTGCTGCTGCTCATCGCCTTCTTCGTCACCGCCGGCACCCTGCTGCTCCAGGGCGCGTCGCTGCCGTGGGTGGCGAGGCGGCTGCGGGTGCCCTCGCCCGACCCGGCCGCCGACGCGCTGCTGCGGGCCAACGTCCTGCACCAGGCCTCGCAGGCCGGTCTCGGCCGCCTCGACGAGCTGGCCGCCGAGGACCCCCACGACGTCGCGACCACCATCCGCGACCGGGTGCAGCGCCGCGACTTCGCCGCCTGGGAGCGTGTCGGCCCGCAGGGGGCCGAGAACCCCAGCGAGACCTACAACCGGTGGCGCCGCGAGATGATCGACGTCGAGCGCGGCCGCGTGCTGGAGATCCGCAGCACCGGGACGGTGCCGCACGAGGTGATCGACGAGGTGCTGGCCATGCTCGACGTGGAGGAGTCGATGCTCGACCACAGCAGCGCCGAGCGCGAGCGCGTCCGCGGGGCCGACGCGGCCGCCTTCGAGGGCGACTGCGAGCACCTGCGGAAGGTGCGGCCGCCGGTCGAGCCCGACAGCGCGGGGGAGTGCACCGACTGCCTGCGCGAGGGCACCACCTGGGTGCACCTGCGGATGTGCGTGGTGTGCGGCCACATCGCCTGCTGCGACTCCTCGCCGCAGCGGCACGCCAGCGTGCACCACGAGCAGACCGGCCACGAGGTGATGCGCTCGGCCGAGCCCGGCGAGGACTGGCGCTGGTGCTTCGTCGACCAGGTGACCGGCTGACCCGCCGCCACCTAGGTTTGCTCCCATGAGGATCACCAAGCTCGGCCACGCCTGCGTCCGCCTCGAGGTCGACGGTGCCGTCGTCGTGGTCGACCCGGGGGCGTTCACCCCCGAGGCCGACGCCACCGACGGCGCCACGGCGGTGCTGCTGACCCACGAGCACCCCGACCACTGGTCGGTGGACCACCTGCGCCGCACCGACGCGCCGGTCCACACCATCCGGGCGGTCGCCGACGCCGTGGTCGCCGCCGCCCCCGACCTCGCCGAGCGGCTGCGGGTCGTCGAGCCCGGCGAGAAGCTCGACGTCGGGGTCCCCGTCACCGTCGTCGGCGAGAAGCACGCGGTGATCCACCCCGAGCTGCCCCACTTCGACAACAGCGGCTACCTGCTCGACCTCGACGGCACGACGGTGTTCCACCCCGGCGACGCGCTGACCGTGCCCGGCGTACGCCCCGACGTGCTGCTGCTCCCGGTCAGCGCCCCGTGGCTGAAGCTCTCCGAGTGCATCGACTACGCCCGCGAGGTGGGGGCGCCGCGCAACGTCGCGATCCACGACGCGATCTACAGCGAGGTCGGCCACCAGGTCGCGGGCGGCATGCTCGACCGGTTCCTCGGCGCCCGCGACCAGACCTACACCCGCCTCGAGCCGGGCACCGACGCGTGATCGACTGGCTGCGCGACCGCTCGGTCTGGGAGCTGGTCTGGCTCACGCTGCTCCTGCTCGTCGTCCTGACGGTCCTCTCGGCGTTCGCGACCCGCGCGCTGGTGCGCCGCGGCATGCGGGCGCCGTTCGTGATCCGGTTCTTCAACCGGATCCAGGAGCGCGTCGTGGACGTCGTCAAGCGCCCGATCACCATCGCGGTGCTCGACGAGGTCGCCGACGTCATCCAGACCGGCCACTACACCCGCAACATCTCCGCCGCCCTGGTGGAGAACCACGACGCCCTGATCGCCCTGGTCTCGGAGAAGGTCCGCAACGACCCCTCGTCGCGCGTCGTCAGCCGGCTGCCGGGCTACGACGCGATCGTCGGCCAGGTCAGCGAGACCACGCTGCGGGTGCTCATCGAGATGCTCGGCGACCCGCGCATGGACGAGCTCGTCTCCGACCTGCTGCGCAACAACCTGCAGCAGATCAAGCTCGCCGTGCGCGAGCGGCAGAACGAGGCGGTGCCGGCGCACACCCCGCCCGACCCCGTGCCGCCGCACCTGCGCCACATCTCGCCGATGACGGGGCCGGTCCCCGGTGGCGGTCCCGGCTCGGCGTACGACGCGACGGGGCGGTAGCCGACCCTCAGGCTCAGGCGGGACCGGGGCCGAGCGCGTCGCGCACCGGCAGGAACTTCGCCTGCGCCTCGGCGAGCTCGGCCGCCGGGTCGGAGCCCGCGACCACGCCGCAGCCCGCGAACAGCCGGACCGTCGCCGGGTCGGCCGGGTCGACCTCGGCCGAGCGCAGCGCGATGCCGAACTCGCCGTCGCCGTGGGCGTCCATCCACCCGACCGGCGCCGCGTAGCGGCCCCGGTCCATGCCCTCGATCTCCTCGATCAGCTCGACCGCGACCTTGGTGGGCGTCCCGCCCACGGCGGCCGAGGGGTGCAGCGCCGCGGCGAGGTCGAGCACGCTGGCCCCGGCGGCGCCGGCCGACTCGTGGTGGTCGTGGACCACGCCGGTCACGTCGGTCGCCAGGTGCATCACGTTGGGCAGGTGCAGCACGAACGGCACCTCCGGGACGTTGGTCGAGGAGCAGTACGGCGACAGCGACTCGGCGACCGAGCGGACGGCGTACTCGTGCTCCTCGAGGTCCTTGGAGGAGCGGGCCAGCTGGCCGGCGAGCCCGGCGTCGCGGGCGTCGTCGCCGGTGCGGCGGATGGTGCCGGCGAGCACGCGGGAGGTGACCAGCCCGCGCTCGCGTCGTACGAGCATCTCGGGGGTCGCGCCGAACATCCCCTCGACGTGGAAGGTCCAGCACATGGCGTAGTCGCCGGCCAGGCGGTGCAGCGGCCAGCGGACGTCGACGGGTGCGGCGGCCGTGGCCAGCAGGTCGCGGGCCAGCACGACCTTCTCCAGGTCGCCCTCGCCGATGCGCCCGACGGCGTCGGCGACCACCGACTCCCAGGCGGCACCGCTCATCGCGCCGTCGGCGAAGGTGACCTCGCGCGGCGGGGCGGGCCGCTCGCGACGCGCCAGGGCGGCGAGGTCGGGCAGCGCGGGTGTCCCGCCCGAGCCGGTGACGGTCACCCAGGCGCGGCCCTCGCGACGACCCACCAGGACCTCGGGCACGACCAGCAGGCTGTCGCCGGGCTCGTCGGCGAAGCCGAAGCTGCCCAGGGCGACCAGGCCGGTGCCGGGCACCTCGACCTCGTCGGTGACCGCGGCGGCGCCCGCGACCTCGCGCCACCAGTCGGAGGCGTCGGCGAACCGGTCGTGGCCCGACGTACGGCACCGGGCGGCCACGCCCCAGGCCACCAGGCCGTCGCCGCGGCGCAGCCACGCCATCGGCTCGGCGCCCGCGGGGAGCAGGTCGAGCAGGTCGGTCGGCAGCGCGCTGGGGGGCAGCTCGACGGTCCTCGTCACCAGTGGTCGGCCGGTCGCGCTCGGCGACGGCGACGGGCTGCTCACCCCTCGAATCTACGGGAGCGGTGCATCCGTCCTCGCGCAGACCCCGCGCCCGTGGCCCCTCAGGACCAGTGGACGACGACCTTGTCGCCGACCGAGACCTGGTCGTAGAGCCAGGTGATGCCGGGGAGGTCGCGGACGTTGACGCAGCCGTGGGAGGCGCCGGCGTAGCCACGGGCGGCGAAGTCGGCGGAGTAGTGGACCGCCTGGCCGCCGGAGAAGAACATCGCGAACGGCATCGGGGAGTCGTAGAGCGACGAGACGTGGTCGCGCGACTTGCTCTCGACGGAGAACAGGCCTTCGCGGGTCGGGGTGTAGGAGGAGCCGAAGCGCACCGAGACCGACCGCAGCACCTTCCCGTCGACGACCCACCGCAGCGTGCGGCTCGTCTTGTCGATGCACAGGGCCCGACCGGTCCGGCAGCGCGGGTCCAGCGCCGCGGACGTGTCGCCGTCGCCGGGGAACCGGTTGGCGAGCTCGTCGCGGGTGGGCTCGCGGGTCATGGCCGCCAGCCGGTCGCGGGTGCGCTGGTCGACGTACCCCGTGACGGCGATGCCGCGCCTGGCCTGGAACCCGCGCACGGCCGTCTCGGTCGCCGTGCCGTAGTCGTCGGTGACGTCGCCGACGAACCACGCCACCTGGCGCAGTCGCGACTGCAGCTCGCGGACCGCGGCGCCCGCGTCGCCGGGACCCAGCAGCCGGGGACCGGGCCGGGGCACCTGCCGGGGCCGCTCGGCGGGCAGCGGCGCGCGCGCCGCGACGGTGCCGCGACCGCTCACCGACCCGGCGGGGGACGCAGAAGGGGAAGCGGAGACGGACGCGGACGGGGAGGCGGACGGCGCGACGCCGACCGACGGTGAGGTCGTGGGCTCGGCCGCGGCGGGGGAGGCGAGGTCCGCGCCCGGCCCGTCGAGCAGCCCGCCCCGGGTGACGGCCCAGCCCGCGGCCGAGGTCACCCCCACCACGGCCAGCAGCATCGCGAGGCCCGCGACCCCGGCGCGCGCCCGACCCCTGCGTCCACGAGACCCACCCGACCCACCCGACCCACCCGACATGCGCCCCATCCTCACCCGCGGAGGGCCCGGACGGTGGAGGACGCACCGGGAAGGCCCGGGGTCCTGGGGCCTAGGGTTCGGGGGTGACCCGCGCGAGCCTGGCCAAGCGACCTGCCGAGGTGCAGGCGATGTTCGACGACGTGGCCAAGCGCTACGACCTCACCAACGACGTGCTCTCGCTGGGCCAGGACCGCCGCTGGCGGCACGCCGTGGTGCGCGCCGTCGACCCGCGGCCGGGGGAGCGGGTGCTCGACCTCGCGGCCGGGACGGGCACGTCCTCGCAGCCGTTCCGAGACCTCGGCGCCGAGGTGGTCCCCTGCGACTTCTCGGTCGGGATGCTCCGGGTCGGCAAGCAGGCCCGCCCGGCGCTGCCCTTCACGGCCGGCGACGCCACCCGGCTGCCCTTCGCCGACGACAGCTTCGACGCGGTGACCATCTCCTTCGGCCTGCGCAACGTCGTCGACCCGGACGCCGGCCTGCGCGAGATGCTGCGCGTCACCCGGCCCGGCGGCCGGCTGGTGGTCTGCGAGTTCTCCAGCCCCACCAACGCGGCCTTCCGCACCGTCTACCTCAACTACCTGATGCGAGCGCTGCCGCCGATCGCCCGGGGGGTCTCGTCGAGCCCCGACGCCTACGTCTACCTCGCCGAGTCGATCCGCGAGTGGCCCGACCAGCCGGCCCTGGCGGCCCGTCTGGAGACCGCCGGCTGGCGGGCGCCGCAGTGGCGCAACCTCTCCGGCGGCATCGTGGCGCTGCACCGCGCCACGGCCTAGCGCCTCGTAATTAGGCAAGCCCGCCGTGCGTTAAATCCGCTGGTCAGGGGGCTGTCGGACCCGTCTGTCAGGGTGGCGGGGCAGGTTCGCCAACTGTGACGTGGGCCTCTATGCTGGGCCGTCGTCGGAGTTCGTGAAGAACTTCACAACTGCACCAACGCTGATGATCGAGCTGGTCCGAGGGGGATCATGGAGCTCTACACGCCCGTGCTGGCACTGGCGGCCCTGGCCGCCGGCTTCGCAGTCTTCTCCGTCGTCGTCAGCTCGCTCACGGGTCCGGCGCGCGCCAACCGCGCCAAGCTGGACTCCTACGAGTGCGGCATCGAGCCCACGCCCCAGCCCGTCGGCGGGGGTCGTTTCCCGGTGCGGTACTACATCACCGCGATGATGTTCATCATCTTCGACATCGAGATCGTCTTTCTCTACCCCATCGCCGTGGCCTTCGACCAGATGGCGTTGTTCGGCCTGATCGAGATGGTGCTGTTCATCATCCCGGTCTTCGTCGCCTACACCTACGTGTGGAAGCGCGGCGGGCTGGAGTGGGACTAGTGGTCCTCACCGGACCGGTTTGGTTGTGAGTCATGGGACTTGAGGAGAAGCTCCCCAGCGGGGTGCTGCTGACCACCGTCGAGGGCGTCGCGGGCTACATGCGCAAGGCGTCGTTCTGGCCGGCCACGTTCGGACTGGCCTGCTGCGCCATCGAGATGATGACCAGCGGCGGTCCGAAGTACGACCTCGCGCGCTTCGGCATGGAGGTCTTCCGGGCCAGCCCGCGCCAGGCCGACCTGATGATCGTCGCCGGTCGGGTCAGCCAGAAGATGGCCCCGGTGCTGCGCCAGATCTACGACCAGATGGCCGAGCCCAAGTGGGTGCTGGCCATGGGTGTGTGCGCCAGCTCCGGCGGCATGTTCAACAACTACTCGATCGTGCAGGGCGTGGACCACGTCGTCCCCGTCGACATGTACCTCCCCGGCTGCCCGCCGCGGCCCGAGATGCTCATCGACGCGATCCTCAAGCTGCACGACCAGGTCCAGGCCACCAAGCTCGGCCCGAACCGCCTGGCCGAGATCGAGGAGCAGGAGACCGCCGGGCTCAACGCGCTGCCGACCGGGCAGCTGAAGGGCCTGATGAGGTGAGCGACGACACGACCGGCACCAACCCCGAGACCCGCGCCGAGCCCGGGACCGAGGTCGACAGCACCGACCGGATGCCCGAGAACGTCCCCGACCACGAGGGCGAGCAGATCGGCCGCCGCCAGGGCATGTTCGGCGTCCGCGGCACCGGCGACACCTCCGGCTACGGCGGCCTCGACCGCCCGGTGCAGATGCCGGGCAGCACCCCGCCCCCCTACGGCGGCTGGATGGACGACGTCGCGGCCGCGCTGGCCGAGGCCGCCCGCTCCGCCGGCGTCGAGTCGGCGGTCGAGCGCGTCGTGGTCCACCGCGGCGAGATCACCTTCTTCGTGCGGCGCGAGCACCTGCGTGCCCTGGCCGCCCGGCTCCGTGACGACGACGCCCTGCGCTTCGAGCTGTGCTCGGGCGTCAGCGGCGTGCACTACCCCGACGACCGCGGCCGCGAGCTGCACGTCGTCTACCACCTGCTGTCGATGACCCACAACCGCCGCGTGCGGATCGAGGTCACGGCACCGGACGCCGATCCCCACGTGCCGAGCGTGGTGGCGACGTACCCGACGGCTGACTGGCACGAGCGCGAGGTCTTCGACTTCTTCGGCGTGGTCTTCGACGGCCACCCGGCGCTGACGCGCATCCAGATGCCGGACGACTGGCCGGGCCACCCCCAGCGCAAGGACTACCCCCTGGGCGGCATCCCGGTCGAGTACAAGGGCGGGACGGTCCCCCCGCCCGACCAGCGGAGGAGCTACAACTGATGAGCTCGACCACCGAAGCACCGGACCCGTACGCCGCCACCGAGGCCGAGACCAGCCAGGGCCGCGTCTTCACCGTCACCGGCCAGGACTGGGACTCGATCACCCAGGGCATCGACGACGAGCACGACAACAAGGTCGTGGTCAACATGGGTCCGCAGCACCCCTCGACGCACGGGGTGCTCCGCCTGATCCTCGAGCTCGAGGGCGAGACGGTCACCGAGGCCCGCTGCGGCATCGGCTACCTCCACACCGGCATCGAGAAGAACATGGAGTACCGCTCCTGGGTGCAGGGCGTCACCTTCTGCACCCGGATGGACTACCTCTCGCCGTTCTACAACGAGATGACCTACTGCATGGGCGTCGAGCGGCTGCTCGACATCGAGGCCGACATCCCCGAGAAGGCCCAGGTCATGCGGGTGCTCCTGATGGAGCTCAACCGCATCTCCTCCCACCTGGTGGCCATCGCCACCGGCGGCATGGAGATCGGCGCGCTGACCGTGATGACGATCGGGTTCCGCGAGCGCGAGCTGGTCCTCGACCTGTTCGAGCTGATCACCGGGCTGCGGATGAACCACGCGTTCATCCGTCCCGGCGGTGTCGCCCAGGACATGCCGGCCGGCGGCATCGACGCCATCCGCGACTTCGTGACGCTGATGAAGAAGCGCCTGCCCGAGTACGCCGCGCTGTGCAACGCCAACCCGATCTTCAAGGCCCGCCTGCAGGGCGTCGGCCACCTCGACCTGGCCGGCTGCCTGGCGCTGGGCATCACCGGTCCGGTGCTGCGCTCGACCGGCTACCCCTGGGACCTGCGCAAGACCCAGCCCTACTCCGGCTACGAGGACTACGAGTTCGACGTCCCGACCCGCGACTCGATGGACGCCTACGGCCGCTTCCGGATCCGCGTCGACGAGATGTGGGAGTCGCTGAAGATCGTCGAGCAGGCCACCAACCGGCTGGCCGACCTCGAGGGCGCGCCGGTCATGGTCGGCGACAAGAAGATCGCCTGGCCCAGCCAGCTGGCCATCGGCAGCGACGGCATGGGCAACAGCCTGGACCACATCAAGCACATCATGGGCGAGTCCATGGAGGCGCTGATCCACCACTTCAAGCTGGTGACCGAGGGCTTCCGGGTGCCGGCCGGGCAGGCCTACGTGCCGGTCGAGTCGCCGCGCGGCGAGCTGGGCGCCCACGTCGTCTCCGACGGCGGCACCCGCCCCTTCCGGGCGCACTTCCGCGACCCGTCCTTCGTCAACCTGCAGGCGACCTCGGTGATGAGCGAGGGCGGCCAGGTGGCCGACGTCATCGTCGCGATCGCCTCGATCGACCCCGTCATGGGAGGAGTGGACCGATGAGCCCCTCGGAGGAGGCCGGCCGCATCCCCGGCATGGACGACGACACCACTGCCGGTGCGGTCTCGACCACGCAGGTGACCGCCGACCGGCTGCCCGCGGCGACCTACGCCGAGCTCGAGCAGATCGCGGCGCGCTACCCGCAGGCGCGGTCGGGCCTGCTCCCGATGCTGCACCTCGTGCAGAGCGCCGAGGGGCAGGTCACCTCGCGCGGCATCGAGGCGTGCGCGGAGATCCTCGGCATCAGCGCGGCCGAGGTCAGCGGCGTGGCGACCTTCTACACGATGTACAAGCGCCGCCCCGTCGGCGACTACCACGTCGGGGTCTGCACCAACACGCTGTGCGCGATCATGGGCGGCGACCTGATCTTCGACCGCCTCAAGGACCACCTCGACCTCGGCAACGACGAGACCACCCCGGCCGAGGACGGTCGCCGCTCGATCACGCTCGAGCACATCGAGTGCAACGCCGCGTGCGACTACGCGCCGGTGATGACGGTCAACTGGGAGTTCATGGACAACATGACGCCCGAGTCGGCCACCAGCCTGGTCGACGACCTGCGCTCCGGCGCCGAGGTCACCTCGACGCGCGGGCCGCGGCTGGTGACCTGGCGCGAGGCCGAGCGCGTGCTCGCCGGGTTCCCCGACGACCTGGCCGACGAGGGCCCCTCCGCGGGGCCCGCGTCGCTGCTCGGGCGCGAGATCGCCCGGGAGCGCGGCTGGACCGCCCCCAGCGTGGAGGAGGCGGCGCAGGCCGCCGACGAGAAGGACCAGGGCGCCGACGCGGCCGAGGGAGAGACCACGGCCGACAAGGCCGGCGGGGCTCCCGAGTCGGCCGAGACGGAGTCGCAGGCGGCCGTCGCCGAGTCGGGTGCGGACGCCAAGCACGAGGACAACCCGCGCAACACCGGAGAGGGCGACGCGTGAGCACTCCCATCGACACCCTGACCCCCGTCCTGACCGACAACTGGGGCACCGAGCGCTCCTGGACCCTCGCGGCCTACGAGGCCCAGGGCGGCTACCGCGCGCTCCACAAGGCCCTGGCCATGGAGCCGGCCGCGGTCGTGGAGACCGTGAAGGCCTCCAACCTGCGCGGCCGGGGCGGGGCGGGCTTCCCGACCGGCATGAAGTGGGGCTTCATCCCGCAGGACAACCCCAACCCCACCTACCTCGTCGTCAACGCCGACGAGTCCGAGCCGGGCACCTGCAAGGACACCCCGCTCATGATGGCCACCCCCCACACCCTGGTCGAGGGCGTCATCATCAGCGCCTACGCGATCCGGGCCAGCCACGCCTTCATCTACGTCCGCGGCGAGATCCTCCACGTCATCCGCCGGCTGCAGCGGGCCGTGCAGGAGGCCTACCTCGCGGGCCACCTCGGCGCCGACATCCACGGCTCGGGCTACAGCCTCGAGCTGGTCGTCCACGCCGGCGCCGGCGCCTACATCTGCGGCGAGGAGACGGCGCTGCTCGACTCCCTCGAGGGTCGTCGCGGGCAACCGCGGCTGCGCCCGCCGTTCCCGGCGGTGGCGGGCCTGTACGCCAGCCCGACCGTCATCAACAACGTCGAGTCGATCGCCTCGGTGCCCAGCATCATCGACCGGGGCGCGGAGTGGTTCGCCTCGATGGGCACCGAGAAGTCCAAGGGCTACGGCATCTTCTCCCTCTCCGGCCACGTCACCAACCCCGGCCAGTTCGAGGCGCCGCTCGGCATCACGCTGCGCGAGCTGATCGAGCTCGCGGGCGGGATGCGGCAGGGCCACGAGCTGAAGTTCTGGACCCCCGGTGGGTCCTCGACCCCGCTGCTGACGGCCGAGCACCTCGACGTCCCCCTGGACTTCGAGGGCGTCGCCGGCGTCGGCTCGATGCTCGGCACCCGCGCGCTGCAGCTCTTCGACGAGACCACCTGCGTGGTCCGCGCGGTGCTGCGGTGGACGGAGTTCTACAAGCACGAGTCGTGCGGCAAGTGCACGCCGTGCCGCGAGGGCACCTGGTGGCTGGTGCAGACGCTGGCCAACCTCGAGCAGGGCAAGGGCTCGGAGTCCGACCTCGACCTGCTCGACGACGTCTGCGACAACATCCTGGGCCGCTCCTTCTGCGCGCTCGGTGACGGCGCCACCAGCCCGATCACGTCCTCGGTCCAGCACTTCCGCGACGAGTACCTCGCGCACCTGTCCCACGGCGGGTGCCCGTTCGACCGCGAGGCCTCCACCGTCTTCGCCCGCGAGGGAGCAAGCGCATGACGACCACCCCGGAGAGGTCGAAGGAGACCGCCCCGCAGCGTTCCGACGAGGTCACCGTGACCATCGACGGCGTCGAGGTCTCGGTCCCCAAGAACACGCTGGTGATCCGGGCGGCCGAGCAGATCGGCGTCCAGATCCCGCGCTTCTGCGACCACCCGCTGCTCGCGCCGGTCGGCGCCTGCCGGCAGTGCCTGGTCGACGTGCCCGACGGCGGCAACGGCCGGGCCATCCCCAAGCCGCAGGCCTCCTGCACGCTGACGGTCGCCGACGGCATGGTCGTCAACACCCAGGCCACCTCGCCCGTCGCCGACAAGGCGCAGCAGGGCGTGATGGAGCTGCTGCTGATCAACCACCCCCTCGACTGCCCGGTCTGCGACAAGGGCGGCGAGTGCCCGCTGCAGAACCAGGCGATGAGCAACGGTCGCGGCGAGACCCGCTTCACCGCCGAGAAGCGGCTCTACCCCAAGCCGATCAACATCTCCGCGCAGGTGCTGCTCGACCGTGAGCGCTGCGTGCTGTGCGCCCGCTGCACCCGCTTCTCCGAGCAGATCGCCGGTGACCCGTTCATCGCGCTGGTCGAGCGCGGGGCGCTGCAGCAGGTCGGCATCTACGAGAAGGAGCCCTTCGAGAGCTACTTCTCCGGCAACACGATCCAGATCTGCCCGGTCGGCGCGCTGACGTCCTCGGCGTACCGCTTCCGCTCGCGGCCCTTCGACCTGGTCTCGACCCCGTCGGTGGCCGAGCACGACGCCTGCGGCTCCGCGATCCGCGTCGACCACCGTCGCGGCAAGGTGATGCGCCGCCTGGCCGGCGACGACCCGCAGGTCAACGAGGAGTGGATCACCGACAAGGACCGCTTCGGATTCACCTGGGCCCGCCAGGACGACCGGCTGCGCCACCCCCAGGTCCGCGACACCGAGACCGGTGAGCTGCGCGCCGCGAGCTGGCCCGAGGCGTTCGCCGTGGCCGCGCGCGGCCTCGACGCCGCCCGCGAGGCCGGCGGGGTCGGTGTGCTGACCGGCGGCCGGCTCACGGCCGAGGACGCCTACGCCTACGCCAAGTTCGCCCGCGTCGCGCTCGGCACCAACGACGTGGACTTCCGGGCCCGTGCCCAGTCGGCCGAGGAGGCGGAGTTCCTGGCCGCCCACGTCGTCCTGTCCGGTCCCGGGTCGGGCGCGGTGACCTACGCCGACCTCGAGGCCGCCCGCTCGGTGCTGCTGGTCGGCTTCGAGCCCGAGGACGAGGCCGGCACGGTCTTCCTGCGGCTGCGCAAGGCCGTGCGCGGTGCGGCCGGCGCCAAGGTGTGGTCGATCGCGCCCTTCACCTCGCGTGGCCTGCACAAGCTGGCCGGCACCCTGGTCCCGACCCGTCCCGGCGACGAGGTGCGGGTCCTCGAGGGGCTGGCCCACAGCCCCGAGGTCCCCGTCGACGCCGGCTCCGTGGTGCTGGTCGGGGAGCGGCTCGCCGCCGTCCCCGGCGCGCTGGCGGCGGTCTCGGCCCTCGCCCGCACCACCGGCGCCCGGCTGGCCTGGGTGCCGCGCCGGGCCGGTGACCGCGGGGCGCTCGAGGTCGGCGCGCTCCCGACCCTGCTGCCCGGCGGCCGCCCCGTGGCCGACGCCGCGGCCCGGGTCGACCTGGCTGCGGCCTGGGGCGTCGAGAGCCTGCCCGAGACCCCCGGACGCGACACCGACGCGATCGTCGCTGCCGCCGCGGCCGGCGAGCTCGGCGGCCTGGTCGTGGGGGGCGTGGACCCCGCCGACCTCCCCGATCCGGCGCTGGCCCGGGCCGCCATCGAGCGTGCCTCCTTCGTGGTCTCGCTCGAGGTCCGCGAGTCCGACGTGACCCGCCTCGCCGACGTGGTGCTGCCCGTCGCCCCGCCGACCGACAAGGCCGGCACCTTCGTCAACTGGGAGGGACGCCTGCGCCACTTCGGCAAGGTGATGCACAACCCCTCCTCGCTGCCCGACGTGCGGGTGCTGGCCGGGATCGCCGAGGAGCTCGGCACCCCGCTCGGCCTGCGCACCCCCGAGCAGGCCTGGGACGAGATGGGCCAGATCGGCCCGTGGGACGGCGAGCGCGCCACGTCCGTGGCCGCGCCGGAGCACGACGCCGCCGCCGCGGTGTCCGCCCCGGCCGACTTCGACGGCTCGCTCGTGCTGGCCTCCTGGAAGCAGCAGCTCGACGACGGCCGGCTCCAGGACGGCGACGAGCCGATGCGGGCCACCGCCCGCAAGCCCGTGGTGCTCGTCGGAGCGGCGACGCTCGAGGCGCTCGGGGCCCGGGCCGGCGAACGGGTCACCCTCACCGGCCCGCTGGGCTCGGTCGAGCTGCCGATCGCCGTCTCCGACCTCGCCGAGGGCACCGTCTGGGCCCCCGCCAGCGCACCCGGCCTGTCAGTGCGCCACCTGGTCGGCCCGGCGGGCAGCCCGGTCTCGCTGACCGTGGGAGCCTCGACGGGCTCGAGCTCCCTCACCACCACCGGAGGCGACCAGTGAGCTCCATCCTCCCCGCCGTGCTCCCGATCGGGCTCCCCGTCCCGCTCGCGGACGCCGGGCTCGAGGCGTTCGGCAAGGACCCGATCTGGCTGGTGCTGCTCAAGGCCGTGCTGATCTTCGTGGTCCTCGTGCTGCTCACGCTGTTCAACATCTGGTGGGAGCGCCGGGTCGTCGCGCGGATGCAGCACCGCATCGGCCCCAACCGCCACGGTCCCTTCGGGCTGCTGCAGAGCCTCGCCGACGGCGTGAAGCTGGCGCTGAAGGAGGACATCATCCCGAAGGCGGCCGACAAGCTGGTCTTCGTGATCGCGCCGGTGATCGCGGTGATCCCGGCCTTCGTGACCTTCGCGGTGATCCCGTTCGGGCCCGAGGTCGAGGTCCCCTTCACCGACATCACCACCCCGCTGCAGCTCACCGACATGCCGGTCGCGGTCATCTTCGTGATGGCGATCGCCTCGATCGGCATCTACGGCATCGTGCTCGGCGGCTGGTCCAGCGGGTCGACGTACTCCCTGCTGGGCGGGCTGCGCTCGAGCGCCCAGATGATCTCCTACGAGGTCGCGATGGGCCTGGCCCTCGTCGCGGTCTTCCTGCACGCCGGCTCGATGTCGACCTCGCAGATCGTGGCCGCGCAGAGCGACGTGTGGTTCGTCTTCACGCTCATCCCCTCGTTCGTGATCTACGTGATCGCGATGGTGGGGGAGACCAACCGCGCGCCGTTCGACCTCCCCGAGGCCGAGGGTGAGCTGGTCGGTGGCTTCCACACCGAGTACAGCTCGCTGAAGTTCGCGCTGTTCTTCCTCGCCGAGTACATCAACATGGCCACCGTCTCGGCCCTGGCCACGACGCTCTTCCTCGGCGGCTGGCGCGCCCCCTTCGGGATCGCGCAGGTCTGGGAGGGCGCCAACGAGGGCTACTGGCCCTTCATCTGGTTCATGGGCAAGACCCTGGCCTTCATCTTCATGTTCATCTGGCTGCGCGGCTCGCTGCCGCGGCTGCGCTACGACCAGTTCATGGCCTTCGGCTGGAAGGTCCTCATCCCGGTCTCGATCGTGTGGATCGTGGCCGTCGCCGCCATCCGCGTGGTGGACCTGCAGGGCGGCTTCGACCGTCGCTGGCTGATCGGCGCCGCCGCGGTGCTGGCCCTGCTGGTGGTCGTGCTGATGTTCGTCCCCGAGCGGCAGCAGCCCGAGCCGGTGGCCGACGACGAGCCGTTCGACGCCTTCGCCGGCGGCTACCCCGTCCCCCCGATGCCCGGCCAGGACACCGCCGGCGCCGGTCGCACCGGCTCCACCTCGCTGAGCAGCACCGGCTCATCCACCCCCGACGCAGGAGGCACGCGCTGATGGCGACGCTCAAGGAGCAGCTCTGGGACCCGGTCGCCGGGTTCGGCGTCACCTTCCGGACCATGTTCCGCAAGGTGGTCACCGAGCAGTACCCCGAGCAGAAGGAGCCCACGGCGCCCCGCTTCCACGGGCGCCACCAGCTCAACCGGTGGCCCGACGGCCTGGAGAAGTGCATCGGCTGCGAGCTGTGCGCCTGGGCCTGCCCGGCGGACGCGATCTACGTCGAGGGCGCGTCCAACGACGACGGCGCGGGGGACGGCTCCGGCCGGTTCTCGCCCGGCGAGCGCTACGGCCGCGTCTACCAGATCAACTACCTGCGCTGCATCCTGTGCGGGCTGTGCATCGAGGCGTGCCCGACGCGCGCGCTCACGATGACCAACGAGTACGAGCTGGCCGACAACAACCGCGCCGACCTCATCTACGAGAAGAGCGACCTGCTCGCGCCGCTGCTGCCCGGCATGGAGCAGCCGCCGCACGCGATGCGGCTCGGCGCCGACGAGGGTGACTACTACCGCGGCACCCTGCGCCGGCAGGACGCCCCGGAGGAGACGCCGGGAGGAACCACGCCGTGATCGCCTTCTGGATCCTGGCCCCGGTGATGGTGGTGTGCGCCCTCGGGCTGCTGTTCGCCCGCAAGGCGGTGCACTGCGCCCTGCTGCTGGCGGTCGTGATGATCAGCCTCGCCGTGCTGTACGCCGTCCAGGACGCGCCGTTCCTCTTCGCCATCCAGATCATCGTCTACACCGGCGCCATCTTGATGCTGTTCCTGTTCGTGCTGATGCTCGTCGGCGTCGACGCCTCGGACTCCGTGGTCGAGACGATCCGTGGCCAGCGCGTGCTCGCCACCATCGTCGGCCTGCTGTTCGGGGTCACCCTCGTGGTCGGCATCGCCCAGGTGAGCGTCGGCACGGTCGTCGGTCTCGACGAGGCCAACGCCGAGGGCAACGTGATCGGCATCGCGCGGGTGCTGTTCACCAAGTACGTCTTCGCCTTCGAGGTCACCTCCGCGCTGCTGATCACCGCTGCCCTGGGTGCGATGGTGCTCGCCCACCGCGAGCGGCTCACCCCCAAGCTGGGCCAGGCCGAGGTCGCCGCCCAGCGGATGCGCGACTACGCCGAGCACGGCAAGCACCTCGGCCCGCTGCCCTCCCCGGGCGTCTTCGCCCGCCACAACGCGGTCGACACCCCCGCCCTGCTGCCCGACGGCAGCGTGGCCGAGTCCTCGATCTCGCGGGTGCTCGCCGCCCGTGGGTCGGTCAACAACGCCCCGGGCAGCGCGCGCCAGGTGCAGCGCCTCGGCGGCGGCGACCAGGACGTGCCCGAGCGCGACGACTCCTCCGACGCGGGGGGTGCGGGCCGATGAGCGTCACCCCCTTCATCGTGCTCAGCGCGATCCTGTTCACCATCGGTGCGGTCGGCGTGCTCACGCGCCGCAACGCGATCGTGGTGTTCATGTGCGTGGAGCTGATGCTCAACGCCAGCAACCTCGCGCTGATCACCTTCGCCAAGGCCAACGGCAACCTCGACGGGCAGATCGCGGCGTTCTTCGTCATGGTCGTCGCCGCCGCCGAGGTCGTGGTCGGGCTCGCGATCATCATGACCATCTTCCGCACGCGTCGCTCCGCCTCGGTCGACGACGCCAGCCTGCTGAAGTACTAAGGGGCACTCCACGTGATCTCAACTGCGATCGACGTCCTCGCCGCGGAGGGTGGACACAGCATCCCGCTGGTCGAGCCCACCTCGGCCGGGTCGCTGGCGCTCCCGCTCGTCCTGGTCATCGCGCTCCCCGCCGTGGGCGCCGCGATCCTGCTGCTCGGCGGTCGGCGTACCGACGCCTGGGGGCACCTGCTCGGGACCGCGGCCGTCGTCGGCTCGTTCGTCTGCTCGCTGTGGCTCTTCCTCGGCCTGCTCGGCCGCGGTGAGGAGGAGCGCCAACTCGGGCTCGACCTGTGGACGTGGTTCGCCACCGGACAGTGGGAGGTGAAGCTCGGGCTGCTCTACGACCCGCTGTCGGCGCTGTTCCTGCTGCTCATCACCGGTGTGGGCGCCCTGATCCACGTCTACTCCATCGGCTACATGGAGCACGACGTGCGGCGGCGGCGCTTCTTCGGCTACCTCAACCTGTTCGTCGCCGCGATGCTCGTGCTGGTGCTCTCCTCGGACTACGTCGGGGTGTTCCTGGGCTGGGAGGGCGTCGGCCTGGCGTCGTACCTGCTGATCGGCTTCTGGCAGCACAAGCCGAGCGCGGCGGCGGCCTCCAAGAAGGCGTTCGTGATCAACCGGGTCGGCGACATCGGGCTCTCGCTCGGCGTCGGCCTGATGCTGGTCACGTTCGGCACGACCTCCTTCGACGAGGTCTCCGAGCTCACCAGCGGGGCCTCGGCCGGGGTGATGACCGCGATCGGCCTGCTGCTGCTCCTCGCCGCCTGCGGCAAGTCGGCGCAGTTCCCGCTCCAGTCGTGGCTGCTCGACGCGATGGAGGGCCCGACCCCCGTCTCGGCCCTGATCCACGCCGCGACCATGGTCACCGCGGGCGTCTACCTGATCGTCCGCTCGCAGTTCGTCTTCGAGTACTCCGACACGGCCCGGCTCGCGGTCGCGATCATCGGCACGATCACGCTGCTGATGGGTGCCTGGATCGGCTGCGCCAAGGACGACATCAAGAAGACCCTGGCCGGCTCGACGATGAGCCAGATCGGCTACATGGTGCTGGCCTCGGGCCTCGGTGTCGCGGGCTACGCCTTCGCGATCTTCCACCTGCTCACCCACGGCGCCTTCAAGGCCAACATGTTCCTCGGCGCCGGCTCGGTGATGCACGGCACCGACGACGACGTCGACATGCGCCACTACGGAGCGTTGCAGAAGGCGATGCCGGTCACCTTCCTGACCTTCGCCATGGGCTACCTCGCGATCATCGGCTTCCCCGGGTTCTCCGGCTTCTGGTCCAAGGACAAGATCATCGAGACCGCGCTCGCGGAGAGCCCCGTCCTCGGGGTCTGCGCGCTGCTCGGCGCCGGCGTCACCGGCTTCTACATGACCCGGCTGATGCTGATGACGTTCTTCGGCAAGCAGCGCTGGGAGCCCGGCGTGCACCCGCACGAGTCGCCCAAGGTGATGACCTTCCCGCTGGTCGCCCTCGCGGCGCTGTCGGTGCTGGGCGGCCTGCTGCTGCTCAACGACTGGATCGTCACCTTCCTGGCCCCCGTGACCGGTGAGGCCGAGGAGCACCACCTGCCGGTGCCGCCGATCCTCATCAGCGCGCTCGTGGTCGTCGTCGTCCTCGTCGGCGTCGCGCTGGCGGTCGTGCTCTTCGGACGCCGTGAGGTGCCCCGCGAGGCGCCGCGCAACGTCTCGGTGTTCACGCGCGCCGGCCGCAACGAGCTCTACGGCAACGAGGTCAACGACACCCTCGTCGTCCGGCCCGGCACGCAGCTCACCGCCGGGCTCGCCGCCTTCGACCGCACCGTGGTCGACGGCGGGGCGATGGGGACGGCCGCCTCGATCGGCGGACTCTCCCAGGCGCTGCGCCGCGCCCAGAACGGCTTCGTGCGCTCCTACGCGCTCTCCCTGCTGGCCGGGGCTGCCCTCGTCCTGCTCGCACTCGTGGTGGTGAACCTCGCATGACGCTCCCGTGGCTGACCATCCTGCTGCTGCTGCCGATCCTCGGGTCGGTCGTGGTCGCGTTCCTGCCCGCACGCCTGGGCGGTTCCCTGCCCAAGCTCGTCGGCATCGGCTTCTCCGTCCTCACCCTCGCGCTCGCGCTCGGCATCGCCGTCGCCTACCAGCCCGGCACCGCGCTGCAGTTCGCGGAGGAGGTGACCTGGATCGACCTGTTCGGGGCGCACTACGCCCTCGGGCTCGACGGCATCGGCCTCACGCTGGTGCTGCTGACGGTGATCCTCACCCCGATCGTGATGCTGGCCTCGTGGGAGGACGGCGAGACCGGACGCTGGGGCGCCAAGGGCCTGTTCGCGTGGATGCTCGCGCTCGAGGGCCTCTCGATCGGCGTCTTCGCGGCCACCGACGTGTTCTTGTTCTACGTCTTCTTCGAGGCCACGCTGATCCCCGTCTACTTCATGGTGGCCGGCTACGGCGGCCCCCGACGGGTCCAGGCGGCGGTCAAGTTCCTGCTCTACTCGCTGGCCGGCGGCCTGGTGATGCTCGCCTCGGTCATCGGCCTCTACGTCGTGTCCGCGGACAGCGAGGGCGGTCCGACGTACCTCATCAGCGAGCTCGCGCAGCTCGACATCGGCACCGCCGCCGGACGCTGGATGTTCGTCGGCTTCTTCATCGCCTTCGCGATCAAGGCGCCGATGTTCCCGGTCCACACCTGGCTGCCGGACACCACCGAGCAGGCGACGCCCGGCACCTCGGTGCTGCTGGTGAGCGTGCTGGACAAGATCGGCACCTTCGGGATGATCCGGTTCTGCCTGGAGATCTTCCCCGAGGCCTCGCGCTGGGCCACGCCCGTCGTGATCGTGCTCGCGGTGTTCTCGATCCTGTACGGCGCCCTGATGGCGATCGGCTCCTCGAACATCTCGCGGCTGATCGCCTACACCTCGGTGTCGCACTTCGGCTTCATCGTGCTGGGCATCTTCGTGATGAACAGCCAGGGCCTCGCGGGCGCCAACCTCTACATGTTCAACCACGGGCTCTCCACCGCCGCGCTGTTCCTGGTGACCGGCTACCTGATCTCGCGCCGCGGGTCCGCCCGCATCGAGGACTTCGGCGGCGTGGAGAAGGTGGCGCCGGTGCTGGCCGGGCTGATGCTCGTCGCCGGGCTGTCCTCGCTGGCCCTCCCGGGGCTCTCGCCGTTCGTCTCCGAGCTGCTCGTGATGGTGGGGGCGTTCGTCTACTCGCCGTGGGTGGCCGCGTTCGCGGTGCTCGGCATCGTGCTGGCCGCGATCTACGTGCTCTGGCTCTACCAGCGCACCATGACCGGGCCGGTCCACGACGGCGTCGCCGGCATGCGCGACCTCGGTCTGCGCGAGATCGGGGCGCTGGCCCCGCTGGTCGCGCTGATCGTGGCGCTGGGCTTCTACCCCCAGCCGCTGCTCGACGTGATCAACCCCGCCGTCGACCACACCATGTCGCAGGTCGAGAAGTCCGACCCCCGACCCACCGTGACCGAAGGGGAGGCCCAGGAGTGAACGGCTTCGACGCCCCGAAGATCGAGTACTTCACCGTCTCGCCGATCCTCATCGTCCTCGGCGTGGCCGTGGTCGGCGTCCTCATCGAGGCCTTCGCCCCTCGCAAGCTGCGCTACCCGGTCCAGGTCGGCACGGCCCTGGTCGGTCTCGCCGCCGCCTTCGCCACGTCGGTCGTCGTCTTCGCCCGGCTCAACCCGTTCGCCGGCGACGTCAAGGTCGGCACGGTCGTGGCCGAGGGTGCCCTCGCGGCCGACGGCCCGGCGATCTTCTGCTGGCTGCTCGTCCTGGTCCTCGGCGCGCTGAGCGTGCTGCTGTTCGCCGAGCGTCGGCTCGAGGCGGGCGTGGTCGGCTTCGCCGGCCAGGCGGCCGCCCTGCCCGGCACCGAGGCCGAGCGCGAGGCCTCGACCAGCGGCCTGGAGCACACCGAGGTCTTCCCGCTCATCATGTTCGCCATCGGCGGCATGCTGCTCTTCCCGGCGGCCAACGACCTGCTCACCATGTTCGTCGCCCTCGAGGTGCTCTCGCTCCCGCTCTACCTGCTCTGCGGGCTCGCCCGCCGGCGCCGGCTGCTGAGCCAGGAGGCGGCGCTGAAGTACTTCCTGCTCGGCGCCTTCAGCTCCGGCTTCTTCGTCTACGGCATCGCCCTGGTCTACGGGTACGCCGGGTCGATGGGCTTCGCCCAGATCGCCGCCGCCGTCCAGGCCGACGGCGGTGAGCGCGGGCTGCTGCTGGCCGGCATCGCGCTGATCTCGGTCGGCCTGCTGTTCAAGGTGGGCGCGGCGCCGTTCCACTCCTGGACCCCCGACGTCTACCAGGGCGCCCCGACCGCGGTGACCGCCTTCATGGCCGCCGCGACCAAGGTGGCCGCCTTCGGCGCGCTGCTGCGACTCTTCTACGTCGCCTTCGGCGGCAACCGCACCGACTGGACCCCGATGATCTGGGCCGTGGCCATCCTCACGATGGTGGTCGGGTCGGTGCTCGCGATCTCGCAGACCGACATCAAGCGGATGCTGGCCTACTCCTCGATCGCGCACGCGGGCTTCATCCTCACCGGGTTCCTCGGCATCCGCTCGCTGGACGAGGTCGCCGCCGGCAGCCTCACCGGGGTCAGCGCGGTGCTGTTCTACCTGACGACGTACGGCTTCACCACGCTCGCGGCCTTCGCCATCGTCACCCTGGTGCGCGACGGCGGCGGCGAGGCCACCCACCTCGCTCGCTGGCAGGGCCTGGGCAAGGAGTCGCCCCTCGTGGCCGGTGCCTTCGCCTTCCTGCTGCTCGCCATGGCCGGCATCCCGCTCACGAGCGGCTTCACCGGCAAGTGGGCCGTGTTCGCGGCCGCGCTGCAGGTCGGCGCCTGGCCGGTGGTGATCGTGGCCGTGCTGATGTCGGCCGTCGCGGCATACTTCTACGTCCGCGTGATCGTGCTGATGTTCTTCTCCGAGCCCGTCGGTGACGGCCCCAGCGTGACCACGCCCAGCATCATGACCTCGGTCGTCATCGGCTTCGGCGTCCTGGCCACCCTGGTGCTGGGCATCGTCCCGGGCGCCCTGATCGACGTTCTCGGCCGCGTGGGAGTATTCATCAGGTGAGCGCACCCCTCGCCCTGCCCATCCTCGACGCCGCGCTCGAGGCGCGGCTGCGCCGTCGGATGGACGAGGTCGAGGTCGCTCTCACCGACCACGTGGCCAGCGAGGCCGCCTTCGTGACCGAGGCCGCACGGCACCTCCTCGAGGCGGGCGGCAAGCGGTTCCGGCCGCTGCTGGTCCTGCTCGCCGCGGAGGCCGGCGACCGTCCCGACGACCCGGGCGTGCTCACCTCGGCCTGCGTCGTGGAGCTGACCCACCTCGCCTCGCTCTACCACGACGACGTCATGGACGAGGCCGACCTGCGGCGCGGGGCCGCGTCGGCCAACGCCCGCTGGGACAACCACGTCGCGATCCTCACCGGCGACTTCCTGTTCTCCAAGTCCAGCGAGCTGACCGCCGAGCTCGGGGCCGACGCCGTGCGGATCCAGGCCCAGACCTTCTCCTCGCTGGTCGAGGGCCAGATCCTGGAGACCGTCGGTCCCCGCGACGGTGCCGACGAGCTCGAGCACCACCTGCGCACCGTCGCCGGCAAGACCGGCTCCCTCATCGCCACCTCGGCCCGCTACGGCGCCCGCTTCTCCGGCGCCCCCCGCGACGTCGAGGACGCGCTGCACGAGTACGGCGCCAAGGTCGGCGTCGCGTTCCAGCTCTCCGACGACATCCTCGACATCGCCTCCGACACCGAGGAGTCCGGCAAGACGCCCGGCACCGACCTCCGCGAGGGCGTCCCCACGCTGCCGGTGCTGATCGCCCGTCGCTCCACCGACCCGGCCGACGCCCGCCTGGTGGAGCTCCTCGGGTCCGACCTGTCGGCCGACGAGCCCCACGCCGAGGCGCTGGCCCTGCTCCGCGCCCACCCGGCCCTGGCCGAGGCCCGTGCCTACGTCGTCGACCTGGCCGGCGAGGCCAAGGCGCTGCTCAAGGTCCTCCCTGACGGCCCCGTCCGCGCCGCCCTCGAGGCCTTCGCCGACGTCGTCGCCACCCGCACCGCCTGAGCGGCGTACGTCGGGGGGTGTCACGTCCGGCCCCGCGCGGTTTCCCGAGGTCGCTCGGGAAACCGTCGCCTCGCCGGGGTTGCGATCCCGGCGGAGCGACAGGCGCTCCGGCGCAGTGGCGTACGACGGGCCCGCGCGACCGTGCTCGTGGCGGGATGCCGCCCCCGACTGCCTGGTCAGAAGCACCACGCGCAGGGGTGGCGGGCCGATAACCTCCGATCGCCGCGCACCATCGGGTGGTGCGCCCACGAGAGGAAGCCTGCATGTCCCAGAACCAGCCCCCTTCCGGCGGAGGCTACGACGCTGCTCCGCCCCCGCCGCCCGGTGGCGGCTACGGCGCGCCCGGTGGCTACGGCACCCCGCCGCCCAACTACCTCGTCTGGTCGATCCTGACGACCCTGTTCTGCTGCCTCCCGCTCGGCATCGTCTCGATCGTGTTCGCCGCGCAGGTCAACAGCAAGTGGTCGGCCGGCGACGTCGCCGGTGCCCAGGAGTCGTCGGCGAAGGCGAAGAAGTTCGCGATCTGGTCGGCCATCGCCGGCGTCGTCGTGGCGGTCCTCTACATCGTCCTCATCGTCATCCTCGGTGTCGCGGGCTCCGGCTCGGCCGAGTTCAGCACCACCTCGTAGGGCGTCAGCCACCCCCGTGACGCAGCCCGTGCTCGACCAGGCCCCCGCCTCGTCCGCCCCTACCCAGGGGCGACGGGGCGGGGTGCTGGCGGTCGCCGGGGTGGCGGCGACCGGCCTGGCCGTCGGTGTGCTCCTGGCCGCCGTCGACCCCCACGAGCCCGGTCACTACCCGACGTGCCCGTTCCTGGCCACGACCGGTCTCTACTGCCCGGGCTGCGGTGCGCTGCGGGCCACGCACGACCTGCTGCACGGCGACGTGGTCGGTGCACTCGCCCGCAACCCGCTGACGGTCCTCGCGGCGCCGTACCTCCTCCTCGCCTTCGTGACGTGGGCACTGCGCCGCCTCGGCCGCCCCGCCCCCCGCTCGACCAGCCTGCCCCCGTGGGCGATCTGGTCCCTGCTCGCGCTGGTCGTCGGGTTCGGCGTGCTGCGCAACCTGCCGGGGTTTGCTTTCCTGTCGCCGGCCTAGCTGGCGCGTCGGTTCCCCAAGCGACCTCGGGAATCGGTCAGCCGGGGCTCCAGCGGACCAGCAGGAGCCCGCCCCGACGGGGACGGACTCCTGCCCGGCGTACTGCGCCGGAGATCCTGGTGCTGTGCCGGAGCTGTGGCTCCGGCGCGGTGGCTGTCCCGAGCGACCTTGGGAGACAGCCACGCCCCAGCGCCCGGTCAGTCCTGGTAGGTCACCACCACGGCGGGGCGGGCGAAGTCGTCGGTGCCCGGCCAGGTGGAGGAGGGGTTCTCGAAGGTGGCGCCGTCGGTCTCCCCGGGGTGCTGGACGGCGACGAAGACCGAGTGGCCGTCGTCGGTGATGAGCGGGCCGCAGGTCTCGGCGCCCGTGGGGACGGTGAGGAACTGCTGGACGTGACCGCGCTGCGAGCCGCTGACCGGCACCCGGAAGAGGCCGTCGTGCGAGCCGAGCTGGGCGCCGTCGGTGGAGATCCACAGGTTGCCGACGCTGTCGAAGGCGACGTTGTCGGGGCAGCTGATCGGGCTGACCTGCTGCTTGGGGTAGCCCGCGAAGTAGGTCTCGGGGGCGTCGGGGTCGCCGCACACCAGCATCAGGTCCCAGCCGAAGGTGGTGGCGCTGTGGTCGCCGCCGGCCGGGCTGATCTCCAGCACGTAGCCGTTGCGGTTGCCCGACTTGGTCTCCAGCGGGCCGCCCAGGGTGGAGCGGGTGCGGCTCTGGGCGAGGGGGTTCGCCTCGTCCGTGGGGTACGACGTGCCGCGGTTGCTGTTGTTGGTCAGGGCGCAGTAGACCTTGCCGTTGACGGGGTTGGGCTCGATGTCCTCGGGCCGGTCCATCTTGGTGGGGCTGACGGTGTCGGCGGCGAGACGGGTGTCGATGAGCACGTCGGCCACGCTCATGCCGGGCACGTAGGACGTCGTGTCGGAGGTGAGCCGGATCCACTCGCCGGTGCCGTCGTAGACGCCGTCCCCGGTGCCGTCGCCGGTGAAGCGGGCGACGTACAGCGTGCCCTCGGTGAGCAGCTCGAGGTTGCGGCGGCGGGCGGCGCGGCCCGGGCGACCGTCGTACGTGCGTCGCGACACGAACTTGTAGATGTAGTCGCCGCGCTCGTCGTCACCCATGTACGCCACGGCGCGGCCGTTGCGCGCGATCGCGACGTTGGCGCCCTCGTGCTTGAACCGGCCGAGCATCGTCTGCTTGCGCGGGGTCGAGCGGGGGTCGGAGGGGTCGACCTCCACGATCCAGCCGAACCGGAACGGCTCGTGCGGCTCCTTGCTCAGGTCGAAGCGGGGGTCGACCTCGCCCCAGCCGCGCGAGCCGGAGCCGGTCAGGCCGTAGCGGGCGTAGGACCTGGTGTAGCGGGCGTCGAGGGAGCCGGACTTGTCGAAGTAGCCGTTGAAGTTCTCCTCGCCCGACAGCACCGTGCCCCACGGGGTGGTGCCGCCGGCGCAGTTGCCGAAGGTGCCCCGCACGGTGCGGCCCTTCGGGTCGGCCGAGGTGCGTAGCCGCGGATCGCCCGCGGCGGGGCCGACCACGGCGAACTTCGTGGTGCCGGTGATCCGGCGGTTGAGCGGGGCGCTGCCGGGACGCACCTGCGTCCACGAGCCGCGCCGGCTGCCGCGCTGGAGCTCGACGACGGACATGCCGTGCGACTGAATCGCGATCTGCTTGATGGTCGCGGAGTCGTAGCGGCCGGTGGGGAACATCAGGTTCTCGTCGGTGTACTCGTGGTTGGTCACGAGCAGGGCCCGGTTGCGGCCGCGGGGCAGCACCCCGACGTAGTCGTTGTTGTAGCCGAACTGGAGCGCCGCCGACTCCGGCGTCTGGTTGTCGACGTCGAAGGCGGGGGAGCGCTTGAACAGCCGGTCGCCCCACTTCACCACGACGTCGGAGCGGTAGCCCCGCGGGACGGTGACCCGGTCGGCGGTGTTCGGCGCGACGGGGGTGAAGGCGGCGGTGGCGACCCCGCCACCGCGACGTGCGGCGACCGGCGCGGCGCCGGCGGCGGCCGGTGCGGCGGCCGCAGGAGCGGCGTTGACGCCGGCCACCGCCAGGGCGCCGATGCCGACGCCGGCGGCCGTGAGCACCGAGCGGCGGCGCAGGGCGCTGGCCGCGACCTCGTGGAACTCCGGGTTGTCGGAGGTGTTGGGCATGGGCTTGAAGCAGGCGTCGGCGCAGCGGTAGTGACAGGTCGCCGCGCTGCGCGAGCCGTGGGGGCCCTCGGTCAGGAGCGGGAGCAGCTGGTGCAGGGTCATCGGTTCTCCGAGTACGACGTGGGGTGGACCCCCCCAGCCAACCCAGCCCCGGCGGACCCCCGGTGACACCCAGGTGAACGCTGGCGGTCCGGTCCGGTCCGGTCCGGTCCGGTCCGGACCTAGACCGCGGCCGCCTCGGCCGACATCCGCAGCTGCTCGCGGCGGTGCTGCAGCGTCTCGACGGTGAACACCACGAGCGCGACCCAGACCAGGCCGAAGCCGACCCACTTCACCGGGGTCATCTGCTCGCCGAACACGATCAGCCCGAGCGCGAACTGCAGGGTCGGGGCGAGGTACTGCAGCAGCCCGATCGTGGTCATCGAGACCCGGGTCGCGGCGGCCCCGAAGCAGATCAGCGGCACCGCGGTGATCAGGCCCGTGGAGACCAGCAGCGCGGCGTGGCCGCCGCCCTCGGAGCCGAAGGTCGACCGGCCGGCCACCCCGAGCCACACCAGGTAGCCCAGCGCCAGCGGCACCAGCACCACGGTCTCGAAGGTCAGGCTCTCCACCGCCCCGACGTCGGCCTTCTTCTTCATCAGCCCGTAGGTGCCGAACGACCCGGCCAGCAGCACCGCGACCCACGGCGGGTGGCCGTAGTCGACGGTGAGCACCACGACCGCCAGCCCGGCCAGCGCGATGGCCGCCCACTGCACGGGGCGCAGCCGCTCGCCGAGGACCAGGACGCCGAGCAGCACGGTGACGAGCGGGTTGATGAAGTAGCCGAGCGAGACCTCGACGACCCGGCCGGCGTTGACGCCGTAGATGAACCCGCCCCAGTTGAAGGCGATCACCACCGCCGCCGCGGTGAGGAGCAGGAGCACCCGGCGGTCGCGCAGGATCGCGCGCAGCTGCGGCGTACGACGCAGGAGCAGCGTCAGCGCCACCATCGTCACCAGCGACCAGCAGACCCGGTGGGCGAGGATCTCGAGCGCCCCCGCGGGCTCGAGCAGCGTCCAGTAGAGCGGGAACAACCCCCACATGGCGTACGCCGCAGCCCCCAGGAGGAACCCCTGCTGCGCGGCGGTCCGGGGCTCACGGGTGCGCGACACGTCACTACCGTACGCCGCGGACACTCCTGACAGACACGGCCCCGCCGAGCAGGTCACTCGACGGGCGAGCTCCGGGCGAGCGGCTGAGTCCCGAGGACTCAGACGACCGTCCAGGTGTCGCCGCCGCTGATCAGCGTGGACAGCGCGGCGTGGGCGTCGTCCTGGCCGACGGCCGCGGTCGCGATCTGCGAGCGCGCCTGGTCGTCGTACGTCGCCCGCTCGACCTGGCGGAAGATCCCGATCGGCGACTGGTGCAGCACGCCCGCGTCGGTGAGCCGCGAGAGCGCGAACGCCGTCGTCGGGTCGTCGAGGTGCGCGTCGTGGACCAGGAGCTCGCTGTCGGCGACGGCGGCGGTGTCCACGACCTCGACCCCGCCGGTGCGCGCGCGCACCAGGCCCTTGGAGCCCTCGACGCCGAACCGGATCGGCTCGCCCTGGACCAGCGGGATGATCGCGTCGGCCTTGGTGTCGGGGTTCTTGATGGCGTCGAACGCGCCGTCGTTGAAGATCGGGCAGTTCTGGTAGATCTCCACCAGCGCGGTGCCGCGGTGGGCCGCGGCGGCGCTCAGCACCGAGGTGAGGTGCTTGCGGTCGGAGTCGATGGTGCGGGCCACGAAGGTCGCCTCGGCGCCCAGCGCCAGCGACACCGGGTTGAAGGGGTGGTCGACCGAGCCGGCGGGGGTCGACTTGGTGACCTTGCCGGGCTCGGAGGTGGGGGAGTACTGCCCCTTGGTGAGGCCGTAGATCCGGTTGTTGAACAGCAGGATCTTCATGTTGACGTTGCGCCGCATCGCGTGGATGAGGTGGTTGCCGCCGATCGAGAGCGCGTCGCCGTCACCGGTGACGACCCAGACCGACAGGTCCTCGCGCTGGGTGGCGATGCCCGAGGCGATCGCCGGCGCCCGGCCGTGGATGGAGTGCATCCCGTAGGTGTCGAGGTAGTAGGGGAAGCGCGAGGAGCAGCCGATGCCCGAGACGAACACGATGTTCTCGCGGCGCAGGCCGAGGTCGGGCAGGAACGACTGCACGGCCTTGAGCACGGCGTAGTCGCCGCACCCGGGGCACCAGCGCACCTCCTGGTCGGAGGTGAAGTCCTTGCCGGTCAGCTTGTCCTCGGACGTGGGCACGCCCTGGAGACCGGGGAAGGGGAGCTCGGCGGTGGTCATCAGTCCTCCTTGGTCGTCTCGACGAGGTCGGTGATGGCCTCGGCGAGCTCGGCGGCCTTCAGCGGCAGGCCGCGGACCTGGTTGTAGCCGACCGCGTCGACGAGGTACTTCGCGCGGACGAGCATCGAGAGCTGGCCGAGGTTCATCTCGGGGACCAGCACCTTGTCGTACCCCTTCAGGATCTCGCCGAGGTCCTGGGGGAACGGGTTGAGGTGGCGCAGGTGGACCTGGGCCACGTCGTGGCCGGCCTTGCGGACGCGGCGGCAGGCCGCGCCGATCGGGCCGTACGTCGAGCCCCAGCCCAGCACCAGGACCTTGGCCCGTCCCGACGGGTCGTCGACCTCGAGCGGGGGCAGCGACGCGGCGATCCGGTCGACCTTGGCCTGGCGGATCCGCACCATGTAGTCGTGGTTGCCGGGGTCGTAGGCGATGTTGCCGTGCCCGTCGCCCTTCTCCAGCCCGCCGATGCGGTGCTCGAGGCCGGCGGTGCCGGGGATGGCCCACGGCCGCGCGAGGGTCTCCTCGTCGCGCAGGTAGGGCCAGAAGTCGGCCTCGGTGGAGCCGTCCTTGGCGGTGGTCTCGTGGTTGGGCTCGGTGGCGAAGGCCGGGTCGATGATGGGCAGGTCGCCGACCTCGGGGATGCGCCAGGGCTCCGAGCCGTTGGCGAGCATGCCGTCGGAGAGCAGCATCACCGGCGTGCGGTAGGTGACGGCGATGCGGACGGCCTCGACCGCGGCGTCGAAGCAGTCGCCGGGCGACTGCGGCGCCACGATCGGCACCGGCGACTCGCCGTTGCGGCCGAACATCGCCTGCAGCAGGTCGGCCTGCTCGGTCTTGGTGGGCAGGCCGGTCGAGGGGCCGCCGCGCTGCACGTCGATGACGACGAGCGGCAGCTCGGTCATCACGGCCAGGCCGATGGTCTCGGACTTCAGCGCGACACCGGGACCCGAGGTGCTGGTGACGCCGAGCGAGCCGGCGAACGAGGCGCCGAGCGCCGCGCCGATGCCGGCGATCTCGTCCTCGGCCTGGAAGGTCGTGACGCCGAACCGCTTGTGCTTGCTCAGCTCGTGGAGGATGTCGGAGGCCGGGGTGATCGGGTAGGTCCCGAGGAAGACCGGCAGGCCCGACGCGACGCCGCCGGCGACCACGCCGTAGGCCAGCGCCAGGTTGCCGGTGATGTTGCGGTAGGTGCCGGCCTGCATCGGGGCGGGCTTGATCTCGTACTGCACCGCGAACGCCTCGGTGGTCTCACCGAAGAAGTAACCCGACTTGAAGGCCGTCACGTTGGCGTCGCGGATCGCGGGCACCTTGGCGAAGCGGCGCTCGAGGAAGGCGACCGTGGTCTCGGTGGGGCGGCCGTACATCCACGACAGCAGGCCGAGGGCGTACATGTTCTTGGCGCGGCTCGCGTCCTTGCGCGAGAGCCCGAACTCCTTGACCGCCTCGACGGTCATGCCGGTCAGGTCCAGGACGTTGACGGCGAAGTCGACCAGCGAGTCGTCCTCGAGCGGGTTCTCGGCGTACCCCGCCTTGGTGAGGTTGCGGCCGGTGAAGTCGTGGCTGTCGACGATGATCGTGGTGCCCGGCTTCATGTCGCCGAGGTTGGCCTTGAGGGCCGCGGGGTTCATCGCCACGAGCACGTCCGGGGAGTCGCCCGGCGTGAGGATGTCGTGGTCGGCGAAGTGCACCTGGAACGAGGAGACGCCGGGGAGCGTGCCCTGGGGCGCCCGGATCTCGGCGGGGAAGTTGGGCAGCGTCTGGAGGTCGTTGCCGAACGCCGCCGACTCCTGGGTGAACCGGTCGCCCGTCAGCTGCATGCCGTCACCGGAGTCGCCCGCGAACCGGATGATCACCCGGTCGAGCTGCTTGACCTGCTTGGCCACGTCGATCCTTCGTCTGGTCGGACACGTCCCGGCACCTGGTCGGACGGACCCGCGGGCCGCGCCGCCGGGCGCACGACCTCCCACTTTAGTCCGGCGTGTCGCAGGAACCGATGCGTCCCAGCGTGGAAGACGCCGCAGCGGCGTGATGCCTGTCACGACGCGGTACGCCGCGGCGCGTCGTCGGTGGACGGCGGGCGAGGCGGAGCCCAACCTGTAGTAACTTGCTCATGTTAATTGAGTTACTCGGGCTCCCCATTCTTTGAGCAAGGAAGACAACACACATGTCGATGACGTGGAAAGCCGCAGTCGCAGGTTCGGTCGCAGCCCTGGTGGCGCTGACCGGCTGCGGCACCAGCGGCGGCGCTGGCGGGTCGTCCGAGGGAGGCGCCACCTCCCTCTCCCTGGTGGGCTTCGCGGTCCCGGAGAAGGCCAACAAGGACATCCAGGCCGCGTGGGCCAAGACCGACGCCGGCAAGGGCGTGACCTGGAAGACGTCGTACGGCGCCTCGGGGGACCAGAGCCGTGCCGTCGAGAGCGGCCTGGATGCCGACTACGTGCACTTCTCGCTCGAGGGCGACGTGACCCGCCTGGTCGAAGCCGGCCTGGTGGCCGAGGACTGGAACGCCGGCGAGACCAAGGGCATCGTCTCGCAGTCCGTCGTGGCGCTGGTGGTCCGCAAGGGCAACCCCAAGAACATCCAGGGCTGGGACGACATCGTGAAGCCGGGAGTCGGCATCGTCACGCCCAACCCGGGCTCCTCGGGCTCCGCGCGCTGGAACATCATGGCGGCCTGGAACCACGTCATCGCCCAGGGCGGCACCGAGGCCGAGGCGACCGCCTTCGTCACGAAGTTCTTCGAGAACGCGGTGGCGCTGCCCGGCAGCGGCCGCGAGGCCACCACGGCCTTCACCTCCGGCAACGGCGACGTCCTCATCTCCTACGAGAACGAGGCCATCCTGGCCCGCGCCAACGGCGAGGACTTCGACTACGTCGTCCCCGACGACACCCTGCTGATCGAGAACCCCGGCGCCGTGCTGAAGGACGCCGACCCCAAGGCCCAGAGGTGGCTCGACTTCGTGCTCACCGACGAGGCCCAGGCGATCTTCGGCAAGGACGGGTTCCGGCCGCTGTCCGGCGAGGTCGACTACGACGTCGAGGGCGCCAACGACCCGAGCAACCCGTTCCCGGAGCCCAAGGACCTCGCCACCATCGGTGAGGACTACGACGGCTGGTCCGCGGTGAACGACACGTTCTTCGACGAGGAGAACGGCATCATCACCAAGATCCAGGCGGAGACGGGCAAGCAGTGACCGCGACTCGTACCGGCCCGGATCCCGGGTCAGGCACGAGCAGCACCCCGGGGGCGACGCCGACGCGTCGCCCCCGCGGGCGCGTCCGGGCCACCCAGACCGGCCAGCCCCTCGGGGTCGGGTCCACGCTGGGCCTCGGCATCGCCATGACGTGGTTCAGCCTGCTCGTGCTGATCCCGCTCGCCGCCGTGCTGGTCGCCGCCTCCACCGGAGGCTGGGACGGCTTCTGGACCACCATCACCTCGACCCAGACCGCGTCGGCGCTGCGCCTCACGGTCCTCGAGGCCCTGGGCGTCACCGCCCTCAACGTCGTGATGGGCACCGCCCTGGCCTGGGTGCTGGTCCGCGACCGGTTCTGGGGCAAGCGCGTCCTCGACCTCGTCATCGACGTGCCGTTCGCGCTGCCCACGATCGTGGCCGGCCTGGTGCTGCTCGCGCTCTACGGCCCGCAGTCGCCGGTCGGGATCGACGTCGCCAGCACCCGGATCGCGGTGTTCCTGGCCCTGGCCTTCGTGACGCTGCCCTTCGTGGTGCGCACCGTGCAGCCGGTCCTGGAGTCGCTCGAGCGCGACGTCGAGGAGGCCGCGGCCTCGCTGGGAGCGAGCCGTGCCACCACGTTCCGTCGCGTCATCCTGCCCTCGCTCGTGCCCGCCATCACCGCAGGCGCCGCGCTGAGCTTCGCCCGAGCGATCAGCGAGTACGGCTCGCTGGTGCTGCTCTCGGGCAACCTGTCCAACCGCACCGAGGTCGCTTCGGTCCGGGTCCTGGTCTACATCGAGAACGGCAACGAGGCGGCCGCCGCGTCGGTCGCCGCCATCCTGCTCGTGGTGGCCCTGCTCGTGATCGTGCTCCTCGACGTGATCCAGCGAAGGGTGGCCCGTCGTGGCGAGTGACCTGCTGTCCCCCGGGACCCCCGTCGCCCCGGAGACCCCGGGCGACACCATCCCCCGTCGCGGCCGTCGCCCGGACCGGCTGCGCGAGCCGTGGGCCGTGAGATGGCTGCTGCGCGTGGTCACCGTCGGCTACGTGTTCTTCCTCGTGGCCTGGCCCACCTCGCTGGTCTTCCGCAACGCCTTCGCCGACGGCACCCAGGGCGTCCTCGACGCGCTCACCGACGAGTCGGTCCGGCTCGCGCTGCAGCTCACGGCCGAGATCACCGTCTGGTCGGTGCTGATCAACCTGGTCTTCGGCGTCACGATCGCGATGCTGCTGGTGCGCTACCGGTTCCCCGGCAAGCGGCTGCTCTCGGCCCTCATCGACGTGCCGCTCTCGGTTTCCCCGGTCGTCGTGGGCCTCTCGCTGCTGCTCGTCTACAACGGCCGCGACGGCTTCCTCGGCACGACGCTGGAGAGCATCGGCGTGCAGATCATCTTCAGCGCCCCGGGCATGGTCATGGCGACCACGTTCGTCGCGCTGCCGCTGGTGATCCGCGAGGTCGTGCCGGTGCTGCAGGAGATCGGCGACGAGCAGGAGCAGGCCGCCCGCAGCCTCGGTGCCAACGCCCCGCAGACCTTCCGCCGGATCACGCTGCCGGCCATCAAGTGGGCGGTCGTCTACGGCGTCGTCCTCTCGCTCGCCCGGTCCCTCGGTGAGTTCGGCGCGGTCAAGATCGTGTCGGGCAACATCGTCAACCAGTCGCAGACGGCCACCCTGGTCGTCGAGCAGAAGTACCAGAACTTCGAGCAGACCTCGGCGTACGTCGTCGCGGCGCTGCTCGCGGCCGCGGCCATGGTCTGCCTCGTCGTGGTCGCCATCCTCCGCCCGAAGGAATCCTCATGAGCATCAACGTCTCCGGCGTCACCAAGAAGTTCGGTGACTTCGTCGCCCTCGACGACGTCACGGTCGACCTGCCCACCGGGCAGCTGACCGCGCTGCTGGGGCCCAGCGGCGGCGGCAAGTCCACGTTGCTGCGGATCATCGCGGGCCTGGAGTCCGCCGACAGCGGCACGGTCACCATCGAGGGCAACGAGGCCACCCACCTCCCGCCCCAGAAGCGCAACGTCGGCTTCGTGTTCCAGCACTACGCGGCCTTCAAGCACATGAGCGTGGCCAAGAACGTCGCGTTCGGGCTGGAGATCCGCAAGCGGCCCAAGGACGAGACCACCCGGCGGGTCGCCGAGCTGCTCGAGCTGGTGCACCTCGCGCAGTTCGCCCACCGGCTCCCGGCACAGCTCTCCGGCGGCCAGAGGCAGCGGATGGCGCTGGCCCGGGCGCTCGCGGTGGAGCCCACGGTGCTGCTGCTCGACGAGCCGTTCGGCGCCCTCGACGCCAAGGTCCGCAAGGAGCTGCGCGAGTGGCTGCGTCGGCTGCACGACGAGGTGGCCGTCACCACCGTGTTCGTCACCCACGACCAGGAGGAGGCCCTCGAGGTCGCCGACGAGATCGTGGTCATCAACGACGGCCGGATCGAGCAGGTCGGCACCCCCGACCAGCTGTACGACGAGCCGGCCAACGACTTCGTGATGAGCTTCCTCGGCCCCGTCACGCGGCTGGGCGGCACCCTGGTGCGGCCCCACGACATCGATGTCAGCACCACGCAGGAGCCGGGGTCGGTGCGCGGGACGGTCGAGCGGATGTTGCGCGTCGGCTTCGAGGTGCGGCTCACCGTCGCGCTCGAGCCCGACCACGCGGATGCCGCGGAGTCGCTCTCGGCCCCGACCGAGCGCGAGACCGTCGAGGTGACGGTCACGCGGGCCACCCAGCGGCACCTCCACCTCGAGGAGGGACAGCAGGTGTGGGTCGCCCACACCGAGGGCGCCCGCGCCGTACCCGAGCAGGCGGCGCTGCACACCCCGCTAGCGTCGGGCGCATGACGACTCCCGACCCCGCCCGCCAGAGCCTCGAGGGCGCCTCCGCCGAGCTGCTGCGCCTGCACACCGACCCGACCCTGCTGACCGTGGTCAACGTGTGGGACGTGATCAGCGCGACCGTCGTGGCCGAGACGCCCGGCACCAGCGCGCTGGCCACCGCCAGCCACTCCATCGCGGCCTCGCTGGGCTACGAGGACGGCGAGCAGATCCCCGTCGAGGAGATGATCGCGGCCGTCGGTCGCATCACCGCGGCCACGACGCTGCCCGTCACCGCCGACCTCGAGGGCGGCTACGGCGACGCAGCCGAGACGGTGCGCCGGGCGATCGGCGTCGGTGTCGTCGGCGCCAACGTCGAGGACCAGCTCAAGCCGGTGGCCGAGGCGGCCGCCCAGGTCGCCGCGATCCTCGACGCCGCCGCGGCCGAGGGCGTGCCGGACTTCGTGCTCAACGCCCGCACCGACGCCTTCGTCAAGGCCGGCGACCGCGACCCGGCCGCCGTGCTCGACGACGCGGTCGAGCGGGGCCGTGCCTACCTCGACGCCGGCGCCCCCGTGGTGTTCGTGCCGGGCAAGCTCGACGAGGCCCAGGTGACCACGCTGGTCGAGGCCTTCGGTCCGCAGAAGCTGACCCTGATCGGGCTCCCCGGCACCCCGCCGCTGGCCCGGCTGGAGGAGCTCGGCGTCGCCCGCGTCTCCTACGGCCCGCTGTCGCAGCGGGTCGCGCTCACCGCGCTGCAGCGGCTCGTCGAGGACGTGCTCGCCGGTGGCGGCGTCCCCGAGGACACCCGCCCGCTGAACTGACCCGCCCCACCCGCCGCCGCACCCTCCGCCCGACCACCTGCCCGACCACCTGCCCGTCCGGGCGTGGTGCGGCGGTGGCGTCGGCGGGTACACATGAGTCATGTCTGCCTACACGAGCACCAACCCCGCCACCGGCGAGACCCTCCAGGAGTTCCCCGAGCTCGACGCGGCCGGCGTCGAGGACGCCCTCGCCCGCAGCCACGCGGCGTACTCCAGCTGGCGCACCACCTCGGCCGCCGAGCGCGCCGAGGTCCTCAACGCCGTCGCCGCGGCGTACGACGAGCGCGAGCAGGAGCTCGCCGAGCTGATCGCCCTCGAGATGGGCAAGCCCGTCCGCCAGGCCGTCGGCGAGGTCAAGCTGTCCGCCGCGATCTACCGCTGGTACGCCGAGCACGGCCCCGCGCTGCTCGAGGACCAGGTCCTCGACGCTGCCGACGCCCCCGGCGCCGAGAGCTCGGTCGTCCGCACGCTGCCGATCGGGCCGCTGCTGGGGATCATGCCGTGGAACTTCCCCTACTACCAGGTGGCCCGCTTCGCCGCCCCCAACCTGATGCTCGGCAACACCATCGTGCTCAAGCACGCCCCCAGCTGCCCCCAGTCGGCGCTGGTGATGGAGGAGATCTTCGCCGGGTCCGGGCTGGTGCGCGACGCCTACGTCAACGTCTTCGCCACCAACGACCAGATCGCCGAGATGATCGCCGACCCGCGCATCCAGGCCGTGTCGCTGACCGGCAGCGAGCGCGCCGGCGCGGCCGTCGCCGAGATCGCCGGACGCAACCTGAAGAAGGTCGTGCTCGAGCTCGGCGGGTCCGACGCCTTCATCGTCCTCGACTCCGAGGACCTCGACGCGACCGTGAAGTCCGCCACCCGCGGCCGGATGAACAACACCGGCCAGGCCTGCAACGCCGCCAAGCGGTTCGTCGTCGCCGAGGGCCTCTACGACGAGTTCACCGAGAAGCTCACCGCCTCCTTCGCCTCGATGAGCCACGGCGACCCGCTGGACCCGAAGACCGCCATCGGCCCGCTGTCCTCGCAGCAGGCGGCCGACACCCTCGCCTCGCAGGTCGACAAGGCCGTCGAGCAGGGCGCGACGGTGCTCACCGGCGGCAAGAAGGTCGACGGCGCCGGCGCGTTCTTCGAGCCCACGCTGCTGGCCGGCGTCACGCCGGAGATGGACGCCTACCGCGAGGAGCTGTTCGGCCCCGTCGGCGTCGTCTACAAGGTCGGCTCGGTCGACGAGGCCGTGGAGCTCACCAACTCCTCGTCGTTCGGCCTCAGCGGCTCGGTCTGGAGCAGCGACACCGAGCTCGCCCAGCAGACCGCCGACCGCCTCGAGGTCGGCATGGCCTTCGTCAACGAGCACGGCACGACCATGCCCGGCCTGCCCTTCGGTGGCGTCAAGCGCTCCGGCTTCGGCCGCGAGCTCGGCGCCTGGGGCATGGAGGAGTTCGCCAACAAGAAGCTCGTCCGGGTGTCGTCGGCGACGTAGGGCTGTGGGGGGCAGTTTCACCGGCTAGCCGGCGAAACTGCCCGCCAGAACGGACATGTCGGGCGTCGGCGGGCAGTTTCGCCCGGGTCGGCGCCCGATGTGTCCGTACGCCGGGTCGGCTGGCCCACCGGCGAAGGTGTCGCCCGGCGGCGTACCCACGCAACCCGCTCCGCCTGTCACCGGGTCGTGAGCGCCGCGGCGACCCCGCCGTACGAGCGCTCGAGTGGCCGGCAGCCGACCACGCCCCCCGTCAGCTCCACACCCGCCGCACGACGCAGGTGACGGCGAAGGGGTCCTCGCCGCGGTGGGTGGCCAGCACGCCGGCGCCGTCGGGGGACTGGGCGTAGACCGCCTTCACGGTCGTGCCGTCACCGCTGGCCCAGTGGTGCCAGGCGCCCGCGAAGGCGTCGGCGGCGGTGCGCTGGCCGGCCAGGGCCGAGGGCACGGTGTGCCAGACCTCGCCGTCGGGCTGATGGCGGCCGCGGGAGCGCAGCCCGCGCTTGAGGCCGTCCAGGCCGGCGGGGGCCGAGGTGACGCGGCGGGGGACGACGTAGCGCGGCGAGGCCATCGGGGAGACGACCTCCTCGAACGCCGTGGCGAAGCGGGCCGAGACGTCCTCGTCGACGTCCGCGAGGCCGTAGGACGTGGTGCCGTCGGCAGCGACCTGCACCCGCAGCGCGTCCGAGCCGACCGGGGACAGGCCCGCGCGGTGCAGGCCGTCGGCGACGGCCGCGGCCGCGTGGCCGAGGCCGACACGGTGCTGCGAGGCGCCCTGCAGCGTGGCCCGGCCGAGCAGCGCGACGGCCGCCACGGCCGCGGCCCCCAGCAGCAGCACCCCGAGCACGACGACCGCCGCGAGCGGCAGGCCGAGCAGCGCCAGCGTCGCGACGAGCACGACGGCGACGACCGGGGGCACGGCGGCGAGCCGAGCGCCGGGACGTCGTGAGGACTGCTCGGTCCAGGAGGTGAGGCCGGTGGTACCGGTGCGGGGCTCGTCGGCGGGGGCGGCGCCGGTGCCGGTGCGGCGCACGCGCACGACGTGGCCCACGGCGTCGGCGACCTCGCCGCACGAGCGCCACTGCGAGCGGATCGCGTCGCGGTCCTCGGCGCGCACCAGCATCCGCGCGTCGATGGCGTCGTGCGCGTCGGCCGGCGGCGGGTGGAACTCGCTGAAGGCCGAGTCGACGCCGGCGACGCCGTCGACGACCTCGCCCTGCTCGTCGACGGTGAAGTAGCCGCGGTGCTTGCGCGAGAACCGGTCCCAGTCGCCGGCGCCCGCGACGTGGCCGTCGTAGGTGCACACCACGGTCCACACGAGCGCGACCTTGTCGGGGTGGTCGGGGTCGGTGCGCAGCGCGCGGCCCCGCGTCTGCACCACGGCGGTCGGGGTGGTCGCGGTGGTCAGGTCGACGAGGGAGGTGACGCACGGCGCGTCCCAGCCCTCGCCGAGCAGGCTGCGGGTGCCGATCAGGCACTGCGTGCCGCCCTCGGCGAACCAGCGGGTGAGGTGCCCCACCCAGGCGCCGCTCGTCCAGCGACCGGTGAGCACCGCGACGCCGTCCGCGTCCTCGATGCGCAATCCGCCGGCCAGCATCGGGTGGGTACGCCGGAGCCAGTCCACCAGCGCGGCCAGGGTGCTGTGCGACGCGGCGACCGTGCGGCCGGTCACCAGCACGGGCCGCAGCGCCGCGGCGTCGCGGTGGCGCAGCAACGAGGCCAGCACGCCCAGCGCCGAGCCGGCGGGTTCGGGGGTCGCCGTGCCCTCGTCGGTGGGGCCGTCGGAGAGCCGTCGACGGGTGGTCGCCGTGGCGCGCTCGTGGTCGCAGAGCACCAGCACGCGGGTGCGGTCGCCGAGGTTGCGCGCCTCGGCGGCGGCGATGCCGGCCACCGCCGCCTCCTTGGCGCGCGAGCGGGCGGTGACCCGGTCGACGGTCCCGCGTCCGGTGCGTACGCCGCGGCGGGTCCAGGTGTAGCCGATGGCCGGCAGGGTGCGGCGCACGGTCTCGAGGACGTCGCGGTCACCTGCCCCGTCGGCCCCCTCGACCTCGGCGCGCGGCTGGATGCAGCCGCGCAGCCAGTCGTCGACCAGCACCCGCCAGTCATCGGCGCCGGGGTCCTCGCGGTGCCGCTCGAGCAGGACCGCGCCCGGCGGCAGCGCCAGCAGCTCGGCGTGGGCGAGCCGCAGCACCGCGTCGGCGAGCTCCGGCTCCCGCGTGGACTGCTCGGCCCAGGTGGTGGCGGGTCCGTCGGCCCCGGCCTCGGAGTCACCGGGGAACCGGTGCTGCAGCCAGGTCGGGAACGGCGTCGAGCCGAAGCCCGGCGCGAACAGGTCGCTGGTCAGCTCCGCGAAGCGCGTGGACTGCTCGGCCAGCCAGGCGGCCTCCTCGGGCGTCGGCTCGACCAGCCAGGCCAGCTCGGCGTACGGCGCGAGGGTGCCGGCCGCGACGAGCGCCGGGATCGTCGCCTCGTAGAGCACCGGCCCGAACAGCTCAGCCGTCAGGTCGACCTGGGCGCGGGTCATGGCGCCGGGGGGTGTGGCGGTGAGGCCGAGCACGACGGCCTCGGGGAGCTGGTCGAGCACCTCGCGCAGCAGCTCGCCCCAGACCTCGAGCAGGTGGTGGCACTCGTCGAGCACGACGAGCAGCGGACCGGCCTCACGCATCGTCTCGACCAGGTCGCGGCCGTGGGGGTGCAGCCGGTCGAGGTGGCTCGGGGAAGGCTCCTCCACGTCGCCGGTCTCAGCCGCCTCGCGGTCGTCGTCGTCGAAGACGGCCAGCGACTGGTAGGTCAGCGAGGTGAAGCTGCTGCGCAGGTCGCGCCGGTTGCCGGCGGGCGGCCCGTCGTAGGACTCCCAGGTGTGGGCCCACTGCGCCGTGATCGCGGTGTTGGGCGAGAGGACCAGGGTGCGCAGGCCCAGCAGCCGGGCGACCTCGGTGCCGACCAGCGTCTTGCCGGCGCCCGGGGGCATGGTGACCCACCAGCGACGGCTGCCGGCCTCGGAGGCGCGGCGCACGGCCTCGAGGGCCTCGTGCTGGTGCGGGCGGAGCGGGACGGGCGAGCTGAGTCCGTCGTACGACGGGACGGGGGGTAGCAGTGGAGCTCCTTCGACGGGTCGGCGCGGTGCCGGGGGAGTCGTCTAGCGGTAGTTGGTGAACTGCACCGGGAAGTCGTAGTCCTGCGACTTCACGAGCTGCTGGACCGCCTGGAGGTCGTCGCGCTTCTTGCTGCTGACGCGCAGCTCGTCGCCCTGCACCTGCACCTTGACGCCCTTGGGGCCCTCGTCGCGGATCAGCTTGCCGACCTTCTTGGCGTCCTCGGAGGTGATGCCCTCCTTGAGGGCCACCGAGATCTTGGACTCGCGACCGGACTGGCGGGGCTCCTCGGCGTCGAGGATCTTCAGCGACTGCTGACGCTTGACCAGCTTGTCGCGGAACACGTCGAGGACGGCGGACGCGCGGTCGTCGGCGTTGGCGGAGATCTCGACCCCGTTGTCCCCGGCGCGCTTGATCGTGGCGCCGGTGCCCTTGAAGTCGAAGCGTTGCGAGATCTCGCGCTCGGCCTGGTTGATCGCGTTGTCGATCTCCTGCTGGTCGAGCTTGCTGACGATGTCGAACGACGAGTCGGCCATGTCCGGGTGGTCCTCCTGGGCGATTTAAGTTCTGGGTCGAGGCTGCGCTATCGTCTCTTCCGCTGCGGGCCACCCTACGTGGTCCCGACGCATGGCAGGTTGTCCGAGCGGCCAATGGAAACGGACTGTAAATCCGTCGACTTATGTCTACGCAGGTTCGAATCCTGCACCTGCCACCGAGCGGTACGTCGAGAACCCGCAGGCCTCTGGCCTGCGGGTTCTTGCATGCCCCGGTGGGGTGAGGCCACGGCGGAGGGCAGCGTGGCGTCGTGGCTCTCAGACCGCGTGGACGCGGAGGTGTGGGCGAGCGTTGTTGACGTAGCCCTTGGGGTTCCACAGTGCTGCTTCGCTCTCGGGCTGGGTGGCTGCCGAGGAGTCCCAGGCGCGCACGACGATGTCGTGCTCTCCGGGTGCGAGGTCGAGCACGATCCGCCACTGCCGCCAGGCCCACGGCCCCTGGTCGTCGAGGAGCTCTGCCGTCGACCAGCTCGCGCCGTCGAGCGAGACGTCGACGCGGGTGACGTGCCTCTCGCCGCCGGCGAACGCGTGACCGCGCACGCAGAGCGATCCCGCGGGAACCGTGTCGCCGTTCCTCGGCGTCACCACGTCGGAGTTCAGCGCCACGAGCCCGAGAGGCATGCCGAGGCCGGCGCCCGGCACTCCGTCCTCCGGCAGCAGCCGGTAGACGACGTCCTGGAAGTAGCCCGGCCACGGGGTCGGGCGGATCTCGATCTCCTCGAGCCACTTGACGCTGCGAGCCCCGATGTAGCCGGGCACGACGACGCGCACCGGCGCGCCGTGGACGGGTCGCAGGGGTTCGCCGTTCATCTCCCAGGCGAGCAGGACCTCGGGACGTGACGCCTTCGCGAGCGGGATCGAGCCACCGAAGCGCTGGGCGGGTCTCGCCTCCGGTGCGACGTCGGCGCCCACGAAGCCGACGTGCTCGGCCTCGGGCCGCGGGCCGGCGAGCGCGAGCACGTCGGCGAGCGCGACCCCGGTCCACGTCGCGGTCCCGGTGGCACCCGGACCCCACGGCGCCTCTCCCGGGATGTCGCGGATGCCGATCAGACCTGCGCGCCGGTTGCCCGCGCACTGCAGCGTCGCCGTGACCTCACGCTCCTGGAACGCCTCACGCAGGGTCGCGAGGGAGAGACCCAGCTCACGCTCGGCGGCACCGTGCACCCTCAGCCGCCACGTCCCGGGATCGAGGTCCGGCACCTCGCCGTGCCCCCGCACGTAGAAGGCGTCGGTCGGGGTCAGCGGCTCGGCCAGGGCAGCCAGGTCGCTCTCGGCGTTGAACGGCTGCTCCTGGTGGACGATCATGTCCGCGCGTTTTCCGTGGCGACCCATGTCCGGATCGTAGGGCCCGCTGCACACGTGGGCCCCGGTGAATCCGTCGTCGGGCGCCGGCGTGCAGGGCTACCGCCCGGGGCCGTAGCGTCTGGTGGTGACCAGCACGACCTCCAGCGGCTCTCCCACCGGACGCCGGGACGGCATCCTCTCCCCGACCTACCTCGCGATGACCGTGGGCATGTTCGGACTGATCGCGTTCGCGGCCTTCGAGGCGATGGCCGTGACGACGGTGATGCCGAGCGTCGCACGCGACCTCGACGGCTTCGACCTCTACGCGCTGTCCTTCGCCGCACCCCTGGCGAGCGGGGTCGTCGGGATGGTCGGGGCCGGCACGTGGAGCGACCGCGTGGGTCCGCGGGGGCCGCTGCTGTTCGCGATGGCGCTCTTCTCGCTCGGGCTGCTGGTCTGCGGCACCGCACCGACCATGGAGGTGCTGATCGCAGGCCGCGTCGTCCAGGGGCTGGGCGGCGGCGCCCTCGTCGTCGGGGTGTACGTCGTCGTCGGCCTGGTCTACCCGAGCGTGCTGCAGCCCGCGATCTTCGCCTCGTTCGCAGCCGCCTGGGTCCTGCCCTCCCTCTTCGGGCCCGGGCTCGCGGCCCTGGTGGCAGGCGCCGTCGGCTGGCGCTGGGTCTTCACCGGCACCATCGGCATGGTGCTCCTGGCGCTCGTGCTCATCGCGCCGACGCTGCGCCGCCTGGTGGCGCACCCCGAGGGGACCGCCACGTCGGCGTCCCGCCTGGGCTGGGCCTGCGTCGCGGCGGTCGCGGTGCTCGCCCTCGAGCTGCTGGGCTCCGCCGGCGCTCTGGCCAGGGTCGGTGCGCTCGGCGCGCTCCTGGTGGTGCTCGTCGCCCTGGCCCGGCTGCTCCCCGTCGGCACGCTGACCGGCAGGCGCGGGCTGCCGGCCGTCGTGGCGACGCGGGGGCTGCTCGCCGCCTCGTTCTTCAGCGCGGAGGCCTACCTCGTCTACGTCCTGCAGGACCGCTGGAGCCTCTCGGTCGGTCAGGCCGGCGTCGCGCTGACGATCGTCGGGGTGGTGTGGGCCGTCGCCAGCCAGGGGCAGTCACGGCTGGGGGACCGCATCACCCACGAGCGGGCGATGCGGTGGGGCGCCGCCGTGGTGCTGGTCGGCCTCCTCGCACTGGTCGTCACCGTGGCCCTGCGGGCCGGTGGGAGCGACCTGCCGGCCGTGCTGCCGATCGCGGCGTACGTCCTCGCGGGCGCAGGGATGGGCTTCGCCTACCCCCGCACCTCGGTCGCGATGCTGGCCGAGTCCACCGACCGCGACCGCGGGCTGAACACCTCGGCGCTCTCGGTCGCCGACTCGCTGGGCGCCGCGCTTGCCCTGTCGGTGAGTGGGGTGGCCTTCGCTGCGGCCCAGAGCGGTGGCCGCGACCCGTTCGTCGTGGTCTACGCCCTGGCCGGGGTCATCGGCGTGCTGGGTGCCTCCGCTGCCGTCAGGACCCGCTCCTGACGCTCGGCGGGACGTCCGGGGACGGATAGCCTGAGCCGGTGACGGACACGGATCGGATCGCCGGACTGCTCGTCGACTTCCCCGTGAGGGTGGAGATCCCCGTCGCGTGGGGCGACATGGACGCCTTGGGCCACGTCAACAACACCGTCTACTTCCGCTACTTCGAGACCGCGCGGCTCGCCTGCTTCGGCGAGCTCGGGCTGGGGCAGGTCGGGCAGTCCGACGGCGTCGGCCCGATCCTGCACTCGGCGAGCTGCCGGTTCCGGATCCCGCTGACCTACCCCGACACCGTCACCGTCGGGGCCCGGGTCGGCGACGTCGGCGAGGACCGGTTCGCGGTGCTCTACCGGGCGGTGAGTCACCGCCACGACGCGGTCGCAGCAGACGGTGAGTCGCTCGTCGTCACCTTCGACTACCAGACCGGCACCAAGGCGCGGGTCTCGGACGAGCTCCGCGTCCGTCTTCGCGCGCTGCGGGGCGACGCCGAATAGCGGCCGACCGGCCCGGCGGCACCCACGGGCGGCGGTGCAGCGGAGACAGGCGTGCCGCGGAGCCCGCCCCCGGATGGGGAGGTCTCACCCCGCCGGCGCGGGTCGTACGACGAACCGCACCTCGTCCGGCTCCTCGGCACCGTCGGTCAGCACCTGCACCTCGACCAGCCCCGGCTCGACCCCCATCGCGTCGTGCTCGCGGTGGAAGACGTCGCGCACCGAGGCCAGTCCCTCGGACTCGATCGTGAACGTGCCCAGCGCGACCAGCGGCCGGTCCCCGGCGGTCGGTGCGACCGAGACGACCGTCGGGCCGTCGACCGGGCTGAGGGTGGCCACGGCGACGCAGTCCGCGGTGGCGACGCACGGGGCGCCGCCGAAGGACGTGGGGGCGGTGTAGTCCTCACGCCCCACGAGCAGCACGATCGAGTGCGGCGGTCGGATCGAGGGGCTCACGGGGCAAGCGTGCCGCACCACCCCGACGTCCTCCCCGCGGCCCGCGACCGGGGATCGTGGGGTCAGCCGGCGAGACGCTCGCGGGCGCGCTCCCCGCGTCGGGCGACCCGCACGGTGCCGTCGAGCGAGGCGAGCCCGAAGTCGGCCGCCCCGGCGTAGATCGACTCGAGCCCGCCGGCGGGGACCGCATAGGTCTCGTGCCAGATGGTGACCGCCCGCGGCGCCGACGCGGCGTACCCGTAGAAGGCCTTCCAGGCCGGCCGGTGCTCGAGCCCGGGGGCAGCGGCGTAGCGGTAGAGCTGCTCGGTGCTGCGCCAGTACTGCAGGACCGTGGGGTGGCCGCCGTCGAGCAGGTAGCGGGCCCCGAGGAAGCCGAGGTCCTCGGCCTCGCCGCGCTCGGCCTGCTGCCGGTTGCGCTCGAGCTCGGCGATCATCCGGGGCATCGCGGCCAGGACCCGACCGACGACGCCGAGCCGCCACGGCTGGTGGAGGCGGACACCGATCAGGAAGAGGACGAGGTCGCCGTCGTAGGCGTGGGTGACGCGAGGTGCGGGTGCGGGCATCGCGGGCTCCGATTGGATAGTGTCGCTATCTGCGACACCCACGATGGGTAGCCGCACTATCCGATGTCAAGGGGGACGCGTGCGGATCTCCGAGCTGGCCGAGGCCTCGGGCGTCAGCCTGCCGACGCTGAAGTACTACCTGCGCGAGGGCCTGCTCATGCCCGGGGTGGCCACGGCCCGCACCCGGGCGGAGTACGACGAGGCCCACCTGGAGCGGCTGCGGCTGGTCCGCGCGCTCGTCGAGTCGGGCGGTCTCGGGATCGCCGCCGTGCGAGCCGTGATCGCGGCGCTCGACGATCCGCCGGCCTCCCCGCACGAGCTCCTGGGCGTCGCCCACCACGCGCTGCCCCCGCCGGTGGAGCCCGTCGCTCCCAGCGCGGAGGTGGTCGGCTGGATGCGCGAGCTCGGCTGGGAGTCGTGCCTGCACAGCCCGCTGCTCGGGGCCCTGACCCGCGCCGTCGCCGACGTCCGGGCGGCCGGCGTGCCGCTGCCCGACACCGCGGTCCGGGCGTACGCCGACGCGGCGCTCCGGCTCGCGGCGGTCGACGTCGCCATCGCGGCCCGGGCCCCGTCGCCCGCGGCGGCGCTGCACACGGTCGTGGTGGGCACGGTGATGATCGACCCGCTGGTCGCGATCCTGCGACGGCTCGCCCAGGAGGTCGAGAGCAGCCGCGTGCTGGGGGCCTGACGCGGACCCGGCTCAGTCGCGCCAGAACAGGTGGTGCACGACGCCGCCGCTGCCGGGCACGACGTCGCGGTGGTAGCGGTCGAGCAGGTCGTCGGGGGAGCTCCACCACCGCGAGCCGGCGCCCAGCTCGACCGGCGCGACCGCGACGTGGAGGGTGTCGACGAGTCCGGCGTCGAGGAACTGCCGGATGCTCTCGGCGCCCCCGCCCAGGCGTACGTCGCGCCCCCCGGCCGCCTCGAGCGCGCGCTCGAGCACCTCCGCCGGCTCGCCGCCGACGAAGTGGAAGGTCGTGTCGCCCAGCGTGAAGGAGGGCCGCGGGTGGTGGGTCATCACCAGCACCGGGGTGTGGAACGGCGGCTCGTCGCCCCACCAGCCCTGCCAGTCGTGGTCGGTCCAGGGGCCGCGCTGGGGGCCGAACTTGTTGCGGCCCATGACCTCGGCGCCGACGTTGCGGTGGAAGTCGCGCACGAGGTAGTCCTCGAGGCCGCGGCTGCCGCCCGGGTCGGTCCGGTTGGGCCAGCTCGCGGTCGCCCCCGCCCAGGACATCAGCGCCATCGGGTCCGCGTGGCCGAAGGGTCGTTCCAGGCTCTGGCCATCCCCGGCGGCGTACCCGTCGCTCGACACGCCGAAGTTGTGGACCCGCACCAGCTGCGTCATCCGAGCACCGTAGTCCTCACGGGGGTTCCCGACCCGGTTCGCGCGGGCCATGCTGGGCCGGTGCGCCCGCTCCGCTACTCGATCAACGTCTCCCTCGACGGCTGCGTCGACCACGCGGCCTTCGGTGGCACGGAGGCGGTCCAGGCCGTGCTGCACCGGCACGCGACCGACAACCTGGCACGGTCCGACGGGCTGCTCCTCGGCCGGGTGACCTACGAGCTGATGGAGGCCGGCTTCCGGGCCGACGCCGAGTCAGGGACCTCGACGGACCCCTTCGTGGCGGGCCTCCACGCGGCGCGCAAGCACGTCGTCTCGCGCACCCTGCAGCACGTCGACTGGAACGCCGAGCTGGTGCGCCCAGACCTCGCCGAGGGCGTCGCCCGGCTCAAGGAGCAGCCGGGCCGTGGCCTGCTCGTGGGTGGGGTCGAGGTGCCGCTCGTGCTGGCCCGCGCAGGCCTGGTCGACGAGTACGAGCTGGTGGTCCACCCGGTCGTGGTGGGCCACGGGCCCACCCTGCTCGCCGGCCTGCCCGCGGCGCTCGACCTGCGGCGGGTGAGCAGCGAGGACCTCGGCGAGGGCGTCGTCGCGCACCGCTACGAGCCCCGGCGCTGAGGGCTCAGTCGAGGCAGAGCTCGTTGCCCTCGACGTCCTGCATCACCAGGCACGACTCGTCCTCCTCGTCGGCGAGCATCAGCCGCACCTGCGTCGCCCCCAGCGCCTCGAGCCGGGCGGCCTCGGCGCGGAGTGCGGCCAGCCGCTCGTCGCCGACCAGGCCGGGGCCGACGCGCACGTCGAGGTGCAGCCGGTTCTTGACCGTCTTGCCCTCGGGCACCCGCTGGAAGTAGAGCCGTGGACCGACGCCGCCGGGGTCGGAGCAGGCGGCCCAGTGCGGCTCGGCGTCCGGCGCCTCGTCGTACCCGAGGACCTGCGCCCAGAAGTGGGCCACCCGTCTCGGCTCCCTGCAGTCGAAGGTGACCTGGACCTGGCGAACCGTCGTCATCGGGCCACCCTAGGAACTCAGGTGCCCGACCGCCACGGGGTCCCGGTCAGGGCCCGGTCACGGCTTGGTCAGGGCGCGGTCAGGGCGCGGTCGCGGTGCCCAGGTAGCCGAAGGTCCAGGGAGTCCGCGGCCCCGGGAGGTACGCCGCCCGCACCGGACCGGGCTGCAGGCCGGACGCCGCGACCAGGGCCGGCACGTCACGGCTGAGGTGGCAGCCGCCGGCCACGCGGCGCTGCAGCGGGTCGAGCCGACGCTGCCACCGGGCGACCACCGCCGTGGGGGCGAGACCGTGCTCGAGGAACGCCAGCGTGCCGCCGGGCCGCAGCACGCGGCGTACCTCCCGCAGCGCGAGCGACGGGTCCGGGATCGTGCAGAGCGTGAACGTGCACAGCACGTGGTCGTAGGACGCGTCGGCGGCGTCGAGCCGCTGCCCGTCGAGGCCGACCCGCTGCACCGGCAGGTCGTGCCGGGCCCGCCGACGCTCCGAGAGCGCCCAGCCCCGGTCGGCCGGCTCGACCGCGTCGACCCGGGTGACCGCAGCGGGCAGGTGACGCAGGTTGAGCCCACCGCCGAACCCGAGCTCCAGCACGGTCCCGTCCAGCCCGGCGCACGCCTCGGCCCGCAGCTCGCCGATGTCGCGGCCCTTCAGCGCCCGGTCCACCAGGCCCGGCACGACACGGTCCTCCCACCAGCCCATGCGGTCAATCATGCGCCGTGCCCTTCCGCGGCGCACGCGGCTGGGAGACCCTGGCGCCATGGCGTACGACGTGGAGCTGGCCGACCGCATCCGGGACGTGCTCGAGACGACCGACGACCTCGACGTGCCGAGCGAGGTGGTCGAGAAGCAGATGTTCGGGGGGCTGGGGTTCCTGGTCGGTGGCCACATGGCGGTGGCGGCGGGTTCCCGCGGCGACCTGATGATGCGCGTCGACCCCGACCGGGCGGGTGCGCTGCTCGCCGAGCGGCACGTGGAGCCGATGGTGATGGGCGGTCGGCCGGCAGAGGGCTGGCTCCGCGTCGCGGCCGAGGGCTGCCTCGAGGTCGACGACCTGCGGCGCTGGGTCGACGTCGGGCTGGAGCGGGTCCGGCAGCTGCCGCCCAAGCCCGGGAAGGGCTAGCCGCACGCACCGCCCGTGTCCTGCGTCCACGGCCCCGATCTACACGGCGGCCCCCCGCTACAGCAGCGCGACGAACGCCCCCAGCCCGGCGGTCACGACGAGGGTGCGGAGCACCCGGTCGGGGAGGCGGCGGCCGACGAAGGAGCCGGCGTACCCGCCCACGACCGACCCGACCGCCAGGAGCGCGATCACGCGCCAGTCCAGCGGGGCGAGGACGAGGAAGACCAGGGTGGCGACCAGGTTGCCGGCCATCACGGCGAGGGTCTTGAGGGCGTTGACGACCCGCAGCTCGATGTCGAGGCCGAAGCCGAGGACGGCCATCATCATCACGCCCGAACCGGCGCCGAAGTAGCCGCCGTAGACGCCCGTCAGCGTCGCGAACGCCGTCGTCGCCGGCGACATCGTGAGGCGGTCGGCGGCTCCTTCTCCGCGGCGGGCGCGGACCCGGGCGGAGACCCACGGCTGCACCCCGACGAGCACGGCGGTCATCAGCACCAGCCACGGGACGACCGCCTCGAAGACGCCCGGTGGCAGGGCGAGCAGCAGCAGCGCCCCCGCGACCGCGCCGACGGCGCACGTGGCCAGGACGGCGACCGCGACGCGGGGGTGGACCCGCAGCTCGCGGCGGTAGCCGAAGGACCCGCTCAGCGCCCCGGGCAGCAGCCCGACCGTGTTGGAGGCGTTGGCGGTGACGGGTGGGACGCCCAGCGCGACCAGGACGGGAAAGCTCGCGAGCGAGGCGACGCCGACGGTCGAGGTGAGCACGCCCGCCGCGAGCCCGGCGCCGAGGACGGCGAGGACCTCGAGCGGGCTCACCCGGTCGCGGGTCCGCGCAGCAGCGCGACGTCGCTGACCATCGCCACGTGGTCGTGCATCGCGGCCGCGGCGGCGGCGGGGTCGCCGGCGCGGATCGCCTCGGCGACGGCCCGGTGCCCGGCGAGGGAAGCGCGCGGCCGGTCGGGCTGCGAGAGCGACTCCAGCCGGGTCTCGCGGATCAGCTCGGAGATCTCCTCCATCAGCCGGGCCAGCAGCAGCGAGTGGGCGGCCGCCGTCACGGCGCCGTGGAACTGCTCGTCGCCGGCGACGCCGCGGCCTCCGGCCTCGACGTCGGCGGCCATGCCGGCCAGGGCGGCGTCGATGCGTGCGAGGTCCTCGTCGGTGCGTCGCTGCGCCGCGAGCGCCGCGAGCTTCGTCTCCAGGGCGTCGCGGGTGTCGATGATCTCGGGCAGCCGGTCGGCGTGGGCGCGGATCGCCTCGACGATGCGCGCCGCCCCGGCCCGGGTCACGACCGTCCCGTCGCCGTGCCGCACCGCGACCACGCCGATCACCTCGAGCGCGACCAGGGCCTGGCTCAGCGTCGCCCGGCTGACTCCCAGCCGGGTGGCGAGCTCGCGCTCCGGGGGGATCCGGTCGCCGGCCCGCAGCCCGTTCTCGGCGATCCACGCCGTGATCTGCTCGGCCACCTGCTCGTAGAGGCGGCTGCGGTTCAACCGGCCGGGAAACGCAGCGGGGGAGCGCTCGGTCATGACGGGAGTCTATTGACAACTGGACTGTTGGGCTATTGGCTAGGCCACTGATCCAGTACGTGACCCCGCTCACAGGGGCACGACGGCACAAGCAAAGGTGGTCGGTCGATGGGACCGGAATGGGTGGCGATCCTCGCCCTGGTAGCACTGTTCGTGATCGGCACGCTGCTGCCGATCAACATGGGGGCCCTGGCGTACGTCGCGGCCTGGCTGGTCGGCATGTACGCCCTCGACCTCGACGAGAAGACGATCCTCGGCGGCGTCAGCGGTGACCTGATCCTGACGCTGATCGGCGTGACGTACCTCTTCGCGATCGCGAGGAACAACGGCACCGTCGACCTGATCGTGCGCAGCGCGGTCCGGGCGGTCGGTGGGCGCGTCGCGCTGATCCCGTGGGTGATGTTCTTCGTGACCGCGCTGCTCACCGCCATCGGCGCGGCCAGCCCGGCCGCCTGCGCGATCATCGGACCGATCGCGCTCGGCTTCGCCGGCCGCTACAGGATCAGCCCGCTGATGATGGGCATGATGGTCGTCCACGGCGCGCAGGCCGGTGGCTTCTCGCCGATCAGCATCTACGGCACCATCACCAACTCGGTGATGGAGGGTGCCGGTCTCCCCTCGAGCGAGATCGCGGTGTTCCTGGCCAGCCTGGTCGTCAACTTCATCCTCGCGCTCGGGCTCTTCGTCGCCCTCGGAGGCCGCTCGCTGATGAGCCAGCGGCTCGACCCCGCGGACCCCGACACGCTGTCGGACGACCTGCACCGCGGTGGGGCGGCCATCCCGCAGCGCGGCTACGGCACCTCGACGGCGACCGGCACGAAGACCGCCAACCCCGGCGTGCGCCACGACCAGGTGCTCACCCTCGTCGCCTTCGTCGCGGTCGCCGTCATCGCGCTCGCCTTCGACAAGAACATCGGCTTCGTGGCCATCACGGCGGCGGTCCTGCTCAACATGCTCAGCCCCCAGCAGCACAAGGACGCCGTGAAGCAGATCGCCTGGCCCACCGTCCTGCTGGTGGCCGGCGTCAGCACCTACGCCACGGTGCTCACCACCGCCGAGGCACCGGAGTTCGTCGGGACCTGGGCCGCCGGCCTGGGCGCGGTCGCCATCGGTGCGCTGATCCTCTGCTACGTCGGCGGCGTGGTCTCGGCCTTCGCCAGCTCGACGGCGCTGCTGCCGGTGATCATCCCGATCGCGGTGCCGCTGATCGCGGACGGCGGCATCAACGCGGCCCTGTTCGTCGCGGCGTTGGCGGTGTCGTCCACCATCGTGGACGTGAGCCCCTTCTCGACCAACGGTGCGCTGATGCTGGCCAATCGGCCGGACACCGTCGAGGAGCCGGTCTACTACAAGCAGATCCTGACCTACGGCGTGCTCGTCACCCTGGTCGGACCCCTCCTCGTGTGGGCGGCACTCGTGCTGCCGGGATGGTGAACCCCGTGACCGACCCCTCCGCAGACCCCGCCGTCGGGCCCCTCTCCGACGTCCTCGTCGTCGACCTGTCCCGTGCCCTGGCCGGCCCGCAGGCCTCGATGATGCTGGGCGACCTCGGCGCCCGTGTGATCAAGGTCGAGGCGCCGGGCCACGGCGACGACACCCGCGGCTGGGGGCCGCCCTTCGTGGGCCCCGAGGACGACCGGCAGTCGACGTACTTCCTCTCGGCCAACCGCAACAAGGAGTCGATCACCCTCGACCTCAAGGCCGAGGCCGACCGTGAGGTGCTGCTGCAGCTGGTGGACCGCGCCGACGTGCTGGTGGAGAACTTCCGCACCGGCGTGCTCGACCGGCTCGGGCTGGGCTTCGAGCTGCTCCAGCAGCGCAACCCGCGCCTGGTGGTGCTCTCGGTGACCGGGTTCGGCCACGACGGCCCCGAGGGCGGCCGCGCCGGCTACGACCAGATCGCGCAGGGCGAGGCCGGGCTGATGTCCTTCACCGGCTCCGGGCCCGACGACCCGCAGCGCGTGGGCGTCCCGATCTCCGACCTGCTGGCCGGCATGTACGGCGCGTACGGCGTCCTCGCCGCGCTCCACGAGCGGGACCGCACCGGCGTCGGCACGGTGGTGCGGACCTCGCTGCTCGCTGCCACCGTCGGGGTGCACGCCTTCCAGGGCACCCGCTGGACCGTGGCCGGCGAGGTCGGCCGCGCGCAGGGCAACCACCACCCCTCGATCACGCCGTACGGGCTGTTCCACTGCCGCGACGGCGCGGTGCAGATCTCGGTCGGCAGCGAGGGGCTGTGGAAGCGGTTCTGCGCCGGCTTCGACGTCGACCCCGCCACCCCCGGCCTGGCCAGCAACCCCGAGCGGGTCGCGGCCAAGGACCGCGTGGTCGCGCTGGTCGAGGAGGTCTTCGCCGACTGGGACGCCGAGCCGCTGCTCGCCCGACTGGCCGAGATCGGCGTGCCCGCCGGCAAGGTGCGCACCGTGGACGAGGTCTACGCCTGGGACCAGACGCTCAGCCAGGGCCTGCTGGTCGACGTCGAGCACGCGGTGCTCGGCCGGGTCCAGCTGCCCGGACCGCCGCTGCGGTTCTTCGCCGGCGACGGCACCGAGGTCACCCGCACGCAGCACCAGGCCCCGCCCACGCTCGACGAGCACGGTGCCTCGGTCCGGCGGTGGCTGGAGGAGGACGCGTGACCAAGCGCTGGGGGGTGCGCGACCTGGTCGCGCTGGTGCTGGACCCCGACTCCTTCGAGTGCTGGGACGAGCCGGTCGACATCTCGGGCCACCCCGAGGCCTACCGCGCCGAGCTCGAGGCGGCCGCCGAGAAGGCGGGCACCGACGAGTCGGTGGTCACCGGACGCGGCCTGGTCCGCGGTCGGCCCGTCGCGGTCGTGGTCAACGAGTTCCGCTTCCTCGGTGGCTCGATCGGCCTGGCCGCGGCGCGGCGGATCGTGGCCGCCGTGCGCCGCGCCACCGCCGAGGGCCTCCCGCTGCTGGCCACCACCGCCTCGGGCGGCACGCGGATGCAGGAGGGCACGCCCGCCTTCTGGCAGATGGCCGAGATCTCCCGTGCCGTGATGGCCCACCGGGCCGCCGGCCTGCCCTACCTCGTCCACCTGCGCCACCCCACCACCGGCGGCGTCTTCGCGTCCTGGGGCTCGCTCGGCCACGTCACCGTCGCCGAGCCCGGCGCGCTGGTCGGGTTCCTCGGGCCCAAGGTCTACGAGGCGCTCAACGGCAGCTCCTTCCCCGACGGGGTGCAGCGCGCGGAGAACCTCGCCGCCCACGGCGTCATCGACGCGGTGGTCGCGACGTCAGCCCTGCCCGAGCTGGTCGACCGCACCCTTGCGGTGCTCGTCGACCCGCCGGTCGCCCCGGCCCTGGAGCCGCGCCGCGACGTCGCCGACCCCGTCGGGGTGTGGGACTCGGTGCTGCTCACGCGGTCCGACGAGCGGCTCGGCGTACGCGAGCTGACGAGGTACGCCGCCACCGACACCCTCGCGCTCGGAGGCACCCAGATGGGCGAGCGCGACGCCTCGGTGATCGTGGCGCTGACCCGGCTCGACGGGCAGCCGTGCGTGCTCGTCGGGCAGGACCGGCTGCGCCAGACCGCCACCACGCCGCTCGGCCCCGCTGCGCTGCGCGAGGCCCGCCGCGGGATGGCGCTGGCCGAGGAGCTGCGGCTGCCGCTCGTCACCGTCGTCGACACCCCCGGCGCCGAGCTGTCGCAGGCCGCCGAGGAGGGCGCCGTCGCCGGTGAGATCGCCCGCTGCATCGCCACCCTCACGACGTTGACCGTCCCGACCGTCTCGGTCGTCCTCGGCCAGGGCTGCGGCGGTGGCGCGCTCGCGCTGCTGCCGGCCCGCACCGTGGTGGCGACCAGCAACGCCTGGCTCTCCCCGCTGCCGCCCGAGGGCGCCAGCGTGATCCGCCACGGCGACGTCGACCACGCACCGGAGATGGCGGCGGCCCAGGGCGTGGACGCCGCCTCGCTGCTCGCCGCCGGCATCGTGCACCACGTGGTGCCCGAGCGCCCCGAGGACGGCCACGAGTCGCTGGCGAGGGCGGTCGTGGCGGTCGTCTCGCACGCCCTCGCCGACGCCTGAGCCCGCGGAGCGTCCTACGGGGTGGTCGTCACCGAAGCCACGCCGTATGACGTACGGCGCACGCGCTCGATGCGGGCGATCCGGACAGGTTGCCCTAGGCTGGTCCCACTAGGACCGTCCACCCGCTTCGGTCCTGACGCGTGTCGCAGCCTGACTCCCGCTCCTCGGAGCGCACGGGCTCCACGCCGACCGTTGCCCCGGACCGCCCAGGTCCCAGCGGCTTGTTGCGGGGACCACCACCTCTTCTGAGAGCGATATCCCTTTGTCTTCCTTCCCAGGCCTCGGCCTGCCCACGACCCTGTCCGACGAGCTCGCGCGCCAGGGCATCACCGACCCCACCCCGATCCAGGCGGCCACGCTGCCCGACTCCCTCAAGGGACGCGACGTCCTCGGCCGCGGCCGCACCGGCTCGGGCAAGACCCTGGCCTTCCTGCTGCCGATGGTGACCCGCCTCGCGGCGTCCGGTCGGCGTCGTACGGCGCGCAAGCCCCGCGCCCTGATCCTCGCCCCGACCCGCGAGCTGGTCTCGCAGATCGACGAGGCGCTGGCGCCGCTGGCCGCGCTCCACGGCCTCACCACCCGCACCGTCTTCGGCGGCGTGGGCCAGAACCCCCAGGTCCGCGCCCTGCGCGACGGCGTCGACGTCCTCATCGCCTGCCCCGGCCGGCTCGAGGACCTCATCCAGCAGGGCTTCGCCGACCTCTCGCAGGTCGAGATCACGATCCTCGACGAGGCCGACCACATGGCCGACCTCGGCTTCCTGCCCGCCGTGCGCCGCCTCCTCGAGGCCACGCCCCGCGGCGGACAGCGGATGCTCTTCTCCGCCACGCTCGACAACGCCGTCGGCGTGCTGGTCAAGCGCTTCCTCGTCGACCCGGCCGTGCACGAGGCCGACTCGGCGCAGTCGCCGGTGTCCCAGATGGACCACCACGTGCTGCACCTGCCGCGCGAGCAGCGGGTCCCGGTGCTGGTCGACCTGACCTCGGCGCCCGGCCGCACCGTGGTCTTCACCCGGACCAAGCACGGCGCCAAGGCGCTGGCCCGGCAGCTGAACTCCCGCGGCGTGCCCACGGTCGAGCTGCACGGCAACCTCGCCCAGAACGCCCGCACCCGCAACATGGAGGCGTTCCACTCCGGTCGCGCCACCACCCTGGTCGCCACCGACATCGCCGCCCGCGGCATCCACGTCGACGACGTCACCCTCGTGGTCCACGCCGACCCGCCGGCCGAGCACAAGGCCTACCTGCACCGCTCGGGCCGCACCGCCCGCGCCGGTGCCGCCGGGACCGTCGTCACCCTGATGACCGACCAGCAGGTGCGCGACGTCCGCGACCTCACCCGCGCGGCCGGCATCAAGCCCACCGTCACCAAGATCCCCGGCCCGGCGCACGCGCTGCTGCGCGACCTCGCCCCCGGCGAGCGCACCCTGGTCGAGGGCGGCCTCGTCGACGAGCGCCCGCAGGTCCGCCAGGGCTCCGGCCAGGGCGCCGGCCAGGGCGGCTCGCGCCCGCAGGGCGCCGGCGGCGGACGCCGTCGTCGCAGCGGCGGTCGCTCCGGCGGCCCCGGCGGCTCCGGCGGACAGGGCGGCCAGGGCGCCGCGACGAGCGGTTCCCGTCGCTCCGGAGGCGGCCAGGGTGCTCCCGCAGGCACGCGTTCCGGTGGGGGCGGCCGCGGCCGTCGCGCCGGTGCCCCCGCGGCGTCCGGCGGCTCGCACAGCGCCGCCGACTTCAGCCGTGGCCGCGCCCGCTGACGCACCACCGCACCTGCTCCACCCGACAGCCCCGGCCCCTCGGCCGGGGCTGTCGTGCGTCGGTGCTGGAATAGCCCGGTGCCGCGGCAGGTTGCCGCGGGCACCCCATCACCGGCTCCCCGGAGGACCCATGAACCTGCGCAACCTGCCCACCCGTCTCGCCGTCGGCGCGTTCGTGCTCCACTCCGGCATCGAGAAGTGGAGCGGCGACGAGGGCACCGCCCAGGCGCTGCACGGCATGGCGTCGGGCACCTACCCGGTGCTCAAGGACCTCAAGCCGACCACGTTCCTCTCGGCGCTGTCCGCCGGGGAGATGGCCGTGGGGGCCGCGCTCCTCGCGCCCGTCGTGTCGCCGACCGTCGCCGGTGCGGCGCTGACCGGGTTCTCCGGCGGCCTGATGGGCCTCTACTGGAACACCCCCGGCCTGCGGAAGCCCGGCACCCCGTGGCCGACCCAGGACGGTCTCGGCGTCAGCAAGGACGTCTGGATGCTCGGCATCGGCGTCGGCCTGCTGCTCGACGGCCTGACCCGCGGCGCCAAGAAGTCGGCCACGAAGGTCCTGCCCAGCAGCTAGTCCCGGTCGGGCTGCGGCAGGTTCTCGATCTCGAGGACCGGCAGCTCCTCGGCGGGCTCGTAGCCCCACAGCTGCGCCAGGAACGACAGCTCGAGCTCCGCGGCCCGGACGATCGCGTCCGGGTTGCGGAAGCCGTGTCCCTCGCCCGCGAACTCCACGAGGGCGACCGGCAGGTGCTTCTCGCGCAGACCCCGCGCCATCGCCCGGGCCTGCGACGGCGGCACGACCTTGTCCTCGAGGCCCTGCAGGAGCAGCAGCGGCGCGTCGATCCCGTCGACGTGGTGCAGCGGCGAGCGCTCCTCGTACGTCGCCCGCGCGGCCGGCCACGGCCCGATCAGGCCGTCGAGGTAGCGCGACTCGAACTTGTGCGTCTCCTGCGCCAGCAGCGAGGGGTCGGAGACGCCGAACAGGCTGACCCCGGCGGAGAAGGCGTCGTGGAAGGCGAGCGCGGCCAGCACGACGTACCCGCCCGCGGAGCCGCCCCGCACCCCGAGCCGCCGCCCGTCGACGACCCCGGTGTCGGCGAGGTGACGGGCACCCGCGACGACGTCCTCGACGTCCGCGACGCCCCACTGCCCGCGCAGCCGCTCGCGGTAGGCGCGGCCGTAGCCGGTCGAGCCGGCGTAGTCGACGTCGAGCACCGCGATGCCCCGGCTGGTGAAGAAGGTGTACGCCGCCCGCGGCACCGTCGTGGTGGCCGAGGTCGGGCCGCCGTGCGCGACGACCACCAGCGGCGGCAGCTCGTCCTCGGGGCCCCGGACGTCGGGGTGGGTCGGTCGGTGCAGGAAGCCGTGGGCCACGTCCCCGCCCGAGCCCGTCCAGCTGATCGCCTCGGCGCGGGCGAGGTACGCCGCGTCGGGCACCGTGCCGCGCACGGCCACCACCTCCAGGGAGGCGGCGTCTCCGTCGACGGCGACGGTGACCGCCGCCCAGCCCACGTCGGGAAGGCCGGCGTCGACGACGAGGCCACCGGCGTGGGTGGCCAGGCCGGACGCCGAGACCAGGGGCAGGTCGAGGTCGACCGGCACCGGGTCCGTGGCGCTCGGGTCGACCACGCTCAGCCGCGCCGTCCCGTCGACGTGGCGCACGCCGACCAGCCGGCCGTCGGGCAGCAGCGCGAGGGTGCGCGTCCGCAGCATCCACGCGGGGAGCCCCCACTCGGTGCCGGTGGGCGCGAGCGGCTGCGCGTCCCCGCCCGGGTCGGTGACGTCGACGAGGTGCGGCACCGCGAAGCCCTCGGACTCGGTGAGGAAGGCGAGCCGGTCGTCGTCGACCCAGACCGGCTCGACCGCGGTGCCGTCCTCGCCGCCCGCGACCAGGCGCGCCAGTCCGGGCGCCCCGGCGCCGTCGAGCTCGGCGACCAGCACGGACGCGGCGTCCCAGGGCATCGCGGGGTGCGACCACTGCACCCATGCCAGCCGCCGGCCGTCGGGGGAGAGGACCGGGTCGGAGACGAAGTCGGGCCGGGCCGGGTCGCCCGCGTCGTCGGCGTCCGGACGCGGCAGCGACCGGCGACGGCCGGCCACGACGACGTCGCCGAACCCGGGCTCGCCCTCGGGCTCCAGCGGCAGCCGCACCAGCTCGTTGAGCGGCTCGGCGTCGCGGTCGCGGTGGTCCTCTCGGACCACGAGCACGATCCCGCGGTCGAGGTCGACCAGCGGCGCGCCCCAGCGCACGGCCGCCCCGGTGGTCTCGCCGCTCAGGGGGCGGGGGGTGCCGTCGAGGCGCCACAGCCGCTGCGTGGTGAAGTCGACGGCGACCACGACGCCGCGCGCGACGGCGTACGCCCCGCCGCCGTACTCGTGGACGCGCGAGCGCACCGACATCCAGTCCGGCGAGACCTCGCCGACGGTCCCGGCGGCGTCGCGGCGGTGGAGCACCACGCGCGAGCCGCCGTCGGTGGTGGTGGCCAACCAGTAGACGTCGTCGCCGTCGGCGCGGGGCTCCGCCGCCACGCCGCCCCCCGCGACCAGGTCGCGGGCCGAGACGGGGGAGGGCCAGGAGCCGTGGGGGAGCACGTCGGTCGTCATCCCCCCATGGTGCTCGCGCGTCGTCACGGGGGCGGGCGCGGGGGTGGACGCGGGTGGCAGGCTGGGGCCATGGAGGTCCTGACGCCCCGTGACGTGCCGCTGGGCGGGCTGCGGGCGATGACGGTGCGTCGTACGCTGCCGCAGCGGCAGCGCAGCCTCATCGGCGCCTGGTGCTTCGTCGACCACTATGGCCCCGACGCCGTCGACGACTCGGGCGGCATGGTCGTGCCGCCACACCCGCACACCGGGCTGCAGACCGTGAGCTGGCTGTTCACCGGCGAGATCGAGCACCGCGACTCCGCGGGCCACCACGCGACCGTGCGTCCCGACGAGGTCAACCTGATGACCGCCGGGCGGGGCATCAGCCACAGCGAGTACTCCACCCCGGGCACCACCACCCTGCACGGCGCCCAGCTGTGGCTGGCGCTGCCCGACGGCCGCCGCGAGACCGACCCGGCCTTCGAGCACCACGCGCCCGAGCCGGTGACCGGTGACGGCTGGGAGGCGCGGGTCTTCCTGGGCTCCCTGCTGGGCTCCACCTCGCCCGTGCGGACGCACACGCCGCTGCTGGGCGCCGAGCTGCTGCTGGCCGCCGGTGCGTCGCTCGAGGTCGCCGTCGACCCGGCGTACGAGCTGGGGGTGCTGGTGGACACCGGCGCGGTGCGCGTCGGCGGGAAGCCGTTGGGCAAGGACGAGCTGGGCTACGTCGCCCCGGGCTCCGACACCCTCGCGCTGACCGCGGAGGTGCCCACCCGGCTGCTGCTCCTGGGCGGTGAGCCGTTCGGCGAGAAGATCGTGATGTGGTGGAACTTCATCGGTCGCGACCACGACGAGGTGGTCGCCCACCGCGACGCGTGGGAGGCCCGGCTGGACGCCGGCGACACCTCGCGCTTCGAGCTGCCGGCCGACGACCCGATGGAGCCGCTGCACGCCCCGCCGCTGCCCGGCGTACGCCTCCGGACGCGCGGGCCCTGACGCCCCTCGCCGTGCGCCCGCCCGCGACCTAGGCTCAGGCAGGTGACCACTGCCGCGACCCCGTCCCCGTCCCCGTCCCGCTCGCTGTCCGACCTCGTCGCCGACGGCGTCGTGCTGGTCGACGGGGGGATGGGCACGCTGCTCCAGGACATGGGGCTCGACGACGGCGGCTCGGGCGAGCTGTGGAACCTCGACCGCCCGGACGCCGTCCGCGACGCCCACCGGGCCTACGCCGAGGCCGGCGCCCGCGTGCTCACCACCAACACCTTCGGCGGCACCCGCCCGCGCCTGGAGATGCACGGCCTGGCCGACCGCGTCCACGAGGTCAACGAGGCCGGCGCCCGGCTGGCCCGCAAGGAGGCCGACCGCGTCGGCGCCCTGGTGGCCGGTGACCTCGGCCCCACCGGCGAGCTGATGGCGCCGCTGGGCACGCTTGAGCCCGCCGACGTCCAGGAGCTCTTCGCCGCCCAGCTGCGCGGTCTCGTGGCCGGCGGCATCGACCTGGTGCTCATCGAGACGATGAGCGACGCGGCCGAGGCCGAGGCCGCACTCGCCGCGGCCCGCGAGGTGGCCCCCGAGCTGCCGGTGGTCGTCACGTTCAGCTTCGACACCAACCTGCACACGATGATGGGCCTCGACCCCGCGGAGGCCGTGCGCCGCCTGGCCGCCGCCGGTGCGGACGCCGTGGGCGCCAACTGCGGCCGCGGCCCTGAGGAGATGACCAGGATCGCCGCCGCGATGGTCGCGGCCCGTCCCGACGGGCTGCTGCTGATCGCGCAGTCCAACGCCGGGCTGCCCCAGGTCGTCGGCGACCACTTCGAGTACGACGCCACCCCCGCCGACATGGCCGCCCACGCGGTCGCGCTGCGCGACGCCGGCATCGACATGGTCGGCGCCTGCTGCGGCTCCACCCCGGCGCACCTGGCCGCGATGTCCGACGCCCTGCGGTGACCGACGGCACCGACCTGGGGGAGGACGGCGTACGCCGCTGCCCGTGGGCCGGCACGCCCGGCACGATGCGCGACTACCACGACACCGAGTGGGGGCTGCCGGTCACCGACGAGCGCGGCCTGTTCGAGCGGCTCTCGCTCGAGGCCTTCCAGGCGGGGCTCTCGTGGCGCACCATCCTGGACAAGCGCGAGCGGTTCCGCGAGGTCTTCCACGGCTTCGACCCCGACGCGGTCGCCGCCATGGGCCCCGACGACGTCGAGCGCCTGCTCACCGACACCGGCATCGTGCGCAACCGCGCCAAGGTCGAGGCCACGCTGCACAACGCCCGCGCCACGGTCGCGCTGCGCGACGACGACGGCCTGGTGGCGCTGGTCGCCGGCTTCGCCCCGGTGTCCGACCCCGAGCCCCGCGTCCCGGCCGAGGTGCCGACGACCTCGCCGGAGTCGGCCGCGCTGTCCGAGGAGCTGCGCCGCCGCGGCTTCGGCTTCGTCGGCCCCACCACCATGCACGCCCTGATGGAGGCCACCGGCCTCGTCGACACCCACCTCCTCGGCTGCCACCGGCGGGGCTGCGCCCGCTGAGCGCGGGCGGGGGTGCGGGGCGCATGTAACGCGGGGTTATTGCATGTGAACGACCCCTGTGAGGGGTGTACGGCCGCGGTAACACCGCGTTACATGCGGCTCGGGCCGGCGGCCGGATCGGGCCCGGCTCGGCCGGCGGCCGGCGGCCGCCGACCGCGCGGAGGGAGCCTCCCGCCCTACTCCGCCACGTGTCGCCCACGAGCGACGGGAGGAGCGCCGCCGTCGAGGTCGGCCTCGGCCCGGTGAGCACCGGGTGTCGCGACGGCCGGCGCGGCGGCCTGGCCCTCCGCCCGGGCGGCGGCGCTGGCCGAGGTGCTGCGCAGCTCGACGGCGGGCAGCAGGTTGAGGATCAGGAAGGCCAGCAGCATCACGACGCCGCCGCCGAGCAGGACGAGGCTCATCGAGTCGGCGAACCCGACCTGGAAGGGGTGGGCGACCAGGTCGCTCATCCGGCTGATCACCGAGGAGTCGTCCTGCACCGAGGACAGCACCCCGCCCCCGCCGCCCTGGAGCGCGGTCAGCACCTGCTCGTCGACGGCGTTCTGCGGGATCGTGCCGTCGGCGGCCGCACGCTGCAGCTCGGGCCCGGCCGAGGTCAGGGCGGTGCGGATGTTGTCACCGAGCGTGCTGAACAGCAGCGAGAGGAAGATCGCGACGCCGAGCGTGCCGCCGAGCTGGCGGAAAAAGGTGGCCGAGCTGGTGGCGACGCCGATCTCGCGCGGCGGCACGGCGTTCTGGACGATGATCGTCAGCGGCTGCATGCACTGGCCCAGACCCAGGCCGAGGAACACCATCCCGCCCATCACCCACAGCAGGTTGGTGTCGGCGCCGACGAACGACAGCGCGACCATCGACAGCCCGGCCATGCCGGAGCCGATGATCGGGAAGATCCGGATGCTGCCGGTGCGCGAGGTGATCTGTCCGGTCACGATGCCGGCGCTCATCATGCCCAGCACCATCGGCAGCATCATCAGGCCGGCCTTGGTGGGGGAGGCGCCGTGGACGATCTGCATGTACTGCGGCAGCACCGTGATCGCCCCGAACATCGCCGCGCCCACGATGACGCTCGCGCCGATCACGACGGCGGCGGCACGGAGCTTGAAGATCCGCAGCGGGATCAGGGCGTCGTCGCCCATCCGCCGCTCGGCCAGCACGAAGGCCGCGACGCCCGCCGCACCGATGACGTACGCCGCCAGCGAGCGCCCGGAGCCCCAGCCCCACTCGCGGCCCTGCTCGGCCACCGTGAGCAGCGGCACCAGCGCGACGACGAGCGAGGTGGCGCCCATCCAGTCGATGCGGGCCTCGCGCCGCACGTGGTGCAGGTGCAGGTTGCGGGTGACGACGAACAGCGCCGCGATGCCGATCGGCACGTTGATCAGGAACACCCAGCGCCAGCCGGTCACGCCGAGGATCGAGTCCTGACCGGCGAACAGTCCGCCGGCCACCGGGCCGAGCACGCTGGAGGTGGCGAAGACGGCCATGAAGTAGCCGGTATACTTCGCCCGCTCCCGGGGGCTGACGATGTCGCCGATGATCGCGAGCACGAGCGTGAACAGGCCGCCGGCGCCCAGGCCCTGCACGGCGCGCAGCGCGGCGAGGTTCCACATCGAGGTCGCGAACGAGCACGCCGCCGAGCCGATGATGAACACCGTGATCGCGAACAGGAACAGCTTCTTGCGGCCGTAGAGGTCGCCGAGCTTGCCGTAGATCGGCGTCGTGATCGTCGAGGTGATCAGGTACGCCGTGGTGACCCACGCCTGCGCGGACAGCCCCTGGAGGTCGTCGGCGATGGTCCGGATCGAGGTGCTGACGATCGACTGGTCGAGCGCGGCCAGGAACATCCCGAGCAGCAGCCCCGACAGGATGGTGAGGATCTGGGCGTGCGTGTAGTCGCCCTGCTCCTCACCGGGGGGCGCGGCGGCACCGGCGGCGCCGGCCGGTGCGGGGCCGGTCGCGCGGGACGAGGTGGCGGTCACGAGGCACGCTCCTGCGAGGTGGAGGGGAGGACGGTCGCGACCGCGTGGATCCACGGCCCCGACCAGGCTAGTTGCGCGCGGCAAGGACCGGGACCGGACCCGCGGAACCCCTAGGCTGCGGGGATGGCCCCGACGCCCGCGAGCGCGACCCACGAAGCCGTCCTCGACGTCCACGACCGACCGGGCTGGAGGCGGGCCGCCGACGTCGTCGGGGTGCTGGTCGGCTCGGCGCTGGGGGACTCCGCGGGGCTCGGCGGCGACGTCGTGGTGCGCAGCCGCGCCGACGGGTCGGTGCTCTGGCGCACCGACGTCGGGCCGGGCGAGGAGGCCGCGTCGATGCTGGGCCGGATCCGCGAGGACCTCGACCGGATGAGCGTCGAGGAGTTCCTCGAGACCCGGGGCGGCGCGGCCACCGACGACGGCGTCGACCCCGCATGAGCGGCACGCCCGAGCGGGTCCACGCCTTCGGCGACGACGCGCTCGGCGACCACGACGCCGTCGGCCTGGTCGAGGAGCTGCGGGCCGGACGCGTCTCGCGCGGCGAGCTGGTGGCCGCGGCCGTGGAGCGGACCCGGCGCCTGGACCCCGTGGTCGGCGGTCTCGCCGCCGAGCGGTTCGACGTGGCGGCGCAGGAGTCGCACAAGCCCCACGCGGGCTACTTCGCGGGCGTCCCGTCGTTCGTCAAGGACAACAGCGACGTGCTCGGCCTGCCGACCCAGCACGGCACCCGGGCCTTCGAGGCGGTGCCCGCGGTCGCCGACGGCGACGTGGCCCGGGTCTTCGGGCTGCTGGGACTGACCGTGCTGGGCAAGACCCGGCTCTCGGAGTACGGCCTGTCCGCCAGTGCCGAGCCCGTCGGCGAGCCGCCGGTGCGGACCCCCTGGCACACCGCGCACACCGCGGGCGCCTCCTCGTCGGGGTCGGCCGCGTTCGTGGCCGGCGGCGCGGTGCCGCTGGCCCACGCCAACGACGGCGGCGGCTCGATCCGGATCCCCGCGGCCGTCAACGGCCTGGTCGGGCTCAAGCCGACCCGCGGCCGGGTGCCCTCGGACCGGATGAACCGCGAGATGCCGGTCAAGATCGTGGCCGACGGCGTCGTCAGCCGCAGCGTCCGCGACACCGCGGCCTTCCTGCGCGAGGCCGAGCGGGCCTACCACGACCCCGGCCTGCCGCCGGTCGGCGACGTGACCCGGCCGGGCCGCAAGCGGCTCCGCGTCGCGCTGGTCACCCAGACCCTGACCGGCGCCCCGGTGGCGCCCGAGGTGGTCGCGGCCACCGAGGACGCCGGCCGGCTGCTGGAGTCGCTGGGCCACCACGTCGAGCCGGCCTCGCTGCCGGCCCCGGCCTCGCTCGCGGAGGACTTCCTCGACTACTGGGCCTTCCTGGCGATGGCGATCAGCGCGGGCGGGCGGCGCACCTGGGGCCGCGGCTACGACCGCTCCCGCAACGACGCCCTCACCCGGGGCCTCGCCGCCCGCGGCCGGTCACGGCTGTGGCGGGTGCCGCAGGCGATCGTGCGGCTGCAGCGCTCGCACCGCCACACCGCGCGCCTGTACGCCGACCACGACGTGCTGCTCTGCCCGACCGTGGCCGGCCCCACCCCCGAGATCGGCTGGCTCAGCCCCGCGCAGCCCTACGAGACGGTGATCGAGCGTCTCCTGGACTGGGTCGCGTTCACCCCGGTGCAGAACGTCACCGGCGACCCCGCGGTCTCGCTCCCGCTCGCGACCTCGGCCGCCGGGCTGCCGCTCGGGGTGCAGCTCTCGGCCGCCCGCGGCCGCGACCGCCGGCTGCTCGAGGTGGCCTACGAGGTCGAGGCCGCGCGCCCCTTCGCCCGCATCCAGGACTGAGCCCCAGGACCGAGCCCCAGGGCCGAGCCCCAGGACTGACCAGGGCGCCTCAGGGCGCCGCGAAGACCCCGTCGTCGAGCACGGGCACCCGGGGCGAGGCGTCGAGCTCCAGGGCGACCTCGACGTCGGCGGCGAAGCCCGTCCCGGACAGCTCGACGCCGCTCGGGCAGGCGCGCACCCGGTCGCCCAGGTCGCTCCTCGCCTCGTCGTACGCCGCCACGGCCGCGCGTGCGTCCGCGTCCAGCACCGCGCCGGCGTCCGCGGCGGCCGCGAGCACCGCGCCGGCCCCCAGCAGGTCCTCCAGCGCCGGGCGCAGGCCGCCGTCGGTCCACCGCTCGCCCGCGGCGACGACCACGCCGGGCACGTCGGCGGCGGCCAGCCAGCGCCCGGCGGCCGTCGCGTTGCGCAGGCAGCCGACCGCGACCTCGACCTCCTCCTCGTCGAGGGCGGCGCAGATCGTGGAGCCGTTGGGGGAGGGCAGCACCAGCCGGTGCAGGCCGCTGGCGAGCCGCAGGCTCACCGGGGACAGGCTGACCTCGCCCGGGCCCGCCTGGTGGCGGCCGCGCGCCAGCGTCGCACCGTGGCTCAGGGCGTGTGCCGCGGCCGAGGACGTCCACGCGTGGGGGAGCACCTCCACGCCGAGGTCGGCCGCGACGGTGACGGTCGTGCTGAAGCTCAGCACGTCGACGACCACCGCGGTCCCGACGCCGGCGGCGGCCGCGTGCTCGGCCCCGCCCACGCCCCAGACCAGCGTCGTCAGGTGCGTCGCGGCCACGTCCCCATCCCCCCTCGGTGCCGTCCCGACCGGGCCTCCCGGGGCCCGGTGCGGCCCGATTTCATCTATCGCCTCGGGCCTGTGTATTCTGCTCGTCGGCCCGAGAGGTCGTGCCCCTTTAGCTCAGTCGGCAGAGCGTCTCCATGGTAAGGAGAAGGTCTACGGTTCGATTCCGTAAAGGGGCTCTGGGAATGACCGCGGGGACGCGGTGGTTGCCCGGGGCGGGGTAGCTCAGCTGGTTAGAGCGCACGACTCATAATCGTGAGGTCGCGGGATCGAGTCCCGCCCCCGCTACTCACTCGTCATTCGAAGCAACAACGCAGGGAAGAAGGCACGCGCGTGGCCAGCAAGAGCTCCGACGTCCGCCCCAAGATCACCTTGGCGTGCGTGGACTGCAAGGAACGCAACTACATCACCAAGAAGAACCGCCGCAACGACCCCGATCGCATGGAGCTGAAGAAGTTCTGCCCCCGTTGCCGCACCCACACCGCTCACCGCGAGACCCGCTGAGCCCCAGGCTCCGCGGGCCCTCCGAGCCCATCGCCGCAAGCGGCCCCGGCCTCGCCGGGGCCGCTTGTCGCGTTCCTGGCCTCCCACCGCACTAGCCTTGCGAGCGATGACCGTGACCGATCCCACCAGCGCCCCCGCGGCGCCCCGGCTGGCCGACCTGACCACCGTGCGCCTCGGCGGCCCGGCGGCCGACCTGGTCGTGGCCACGACCGAGGCCGAGCTCGTCGACGCGGTCCGTGACGCCGACGCCGCCGGCACGCCGGTGCTGGTCGTGGGCGGCGGCAGCAACCTGGTCGTGGCCGACGAGGGGTACGCCGGTCGCGTGGTCCTCGTCCGGACCCGCGGCGTCGACGCCGAGGCCGACCTGTGCGGTGGCGCCTTCGTCGAGGTGGCCGCAGGCGAGCCCTGGGACGACCTGGTCGCGACCTCGGTCGAGCGCCGCTGGATCGGCCTGGAGGCGCTCTCCGGCATCCCTGGCACCACCGGGGCCACCCCGATCCAGAACGTCGGCGCCTACGGCCAGGAGGTCAGCCAGACCGTCGCGCGGGTCCGCACCTGGGACCGGCAGCGCGGCGCGGTGCGCACCTTCGCGGCCGCCGACTGCGGCTTCGGCTACCGGTCCTCGCGGTTCAAGGCCGAGCCCGGCCGCTTCGTGGTGCTGGCGGTGACCTTCCAGCTCGGCCTGGGCGACCACGGCTCCCCGGTGCAGTACGCCGAGCTGGCCCGCGCCCTCGACGTCGAGACCGGCCGCCGCGCCCCCTCCGCGCAGGTCCGCGAGGCCGTCCTGGCGCTGCGGCGCGGCAAGGCGATGGTCCTCGACGCCGCCGACCACGACACCTGGAGCACCGGCTCGTTCTTCACCAACCCGATGGTCGACCCGTCGCTGCTGCCCGAGGGTGCCCCCTCGTGGCCCGCCGACGGCTCGCGGGTCAAGACCAGCGCCGCCTGGCTGATCGAGCACGCCGGGTTCCACAAGGGCCACGGCAACGACCTGGCCCGGCTCTCCAGCCGGCACACGCTGGCGCTGACCAACCGGGGCGGCGCCACCACGGCCGACCTGCTGGCGCTGGCGCGCGAGGTGCGCGACGGCGTGCGGGAGCGGTTCGGGATCGAGCTGGTCAACGAGCCCGTGCTGGTCGGCTGCGAGCTCTAGCCCGCAGCGTCCGTCGGGCCCGCCGGGTCAGACGTCGCCGTACTCGTAGGTCGAGCTCGAGTCGCCCGCGTTGATCGCCAGCACGATGAAGGCCACCAGGGCTGCGATGCCGAGCACCAGCAGCACGGTGCCGATCACGCCCATGATGTAGCCGGACTTGGCCTGGCCCTCGCCGCCGAGGCGACCGCCCGAGGCCCGGATGGTGCGCAGGCTGCTGCGGCCCAGGAACCACGCGACGGGGGAGACGACCAGCCCGAGGCCGCACAGCAGCGGGATGCTCGCGAGGCCGACGATGCCGAGCACCATCGCGGTGGTGCCCTGGCCGTGGTTGGGGGCGGTGGTGCCGTACGGCGACCCGGGGCCGTAGCTGCCGTAGCCCGGCGCGGGGGTGCCGTAGGGCTGGCCGTACCCGGCGCCCTGCTGCTGCCCGTACTGCTGGCCGTACGACTGACCCTGCTGGCCGTACTGCTGCCCGTACTGCTGGCCGTAGGGCTGCTGGTCGTAGGACTGCTGCGGCGCCGCCCCCCACTGGTCGACCGGCCGCTGGTCGGGCTCCTCGGCCGGCCGGTAGCCGTAGGGCTGGGTGTGCTCGACGTCCTGGGCCGCGTCGTCGGACTGCTCGTCGCGACGCGGCTCCTCCCCGGGATAGCTGCTGCTCATGGCCTCATCCTCCCAGCCAGGCGTCGATCTCGCCCAACCAACCCGACTTCTCCGACTCCGGCGCGGCGCTGGCGCGGACCGAGCCGCGGGCGAGCTCGGCGAGCTGGGCGTCGTCGAGCTCGTGGGCGGCGCGCATGGTGGCGTACTGGCCGGCGAGCCGCGATCCGAACAGCAGCGGGTCGTCGGCGCCCAGCGCGACGGTGGCGCCGGCGGCCAGCAGCTCGGGCAGCGGCACCGACGTGGGGTCGCTGTAGACGCCGAGGGCGACGTTGGAGACCGGGCACACCTCCAGGGCCACGCCCTGTTCCACGATCCGCTCCAGCAGCCGCGGGTCCTCGACCGAGCGGATGCCGTGGCCGAGCCGGTCGGCGTGCAGGTCCTCCACGCAGGTCCGTGCCGACGGGGCGCCCAGCAGCTCGCCGCCGTGGGGGACCAGCAGCAGGCCGGCGCGCTCGGCGATGGCGAAGGCCGGCGCGAAGTCCTGGGTGCGACCGCGGCGCTCGTCGTTGGACAGGCCGAAGCCGACGACCCCGCGACCGGCGTACTGCGCGGCCAGGCGGGCCAGGGTGCGGGCGTCGAGCGGGTGCCGGGTGCGGTTGGCCGCGATCACCACCGCCATCCCGATGCCGACCTCGCGCGAGGCGGTGGCCACGGCGTCGAGGACGAGGTCGGTGAAGGGGGTGATCCCGCCGAAGCGGGCGGCGTACCCGCTGGGGTCGACCTGGATCTCCAGCCACACCCCGCCGTCGCGGGCGTCGTCCTCGGCGGCCTCGCGCACCAGGCGGCGCACGTCGTCCTCGGTGCGCAGCACCGACCGCGCCACGTCGTAGAGCCGCTGGAAGCGGAACCAGCCCTTCTCGTCGGCCGCGGAGAGCTGCGGCGGCCAGTCCTCGACCAGCGCGTCGGGCAGGTGCAGCCCGTCGCGCTCGGCCAGCTCCAGGAGCGTCGCGTGCCGCATCGACCCGGTGAAGTGGAGGTGGAGATGGGCCTTCGGGAGCTGCTCCAGCTTCCTCGGGGCGGGCTCTCGGGCTCCGCCCTCGTCATCGTCACCGCGGTGCGCCACCCGACGTCCTAGGCCCGGTCGGCGACGAGCTTCTCGGCGGCGGCGAGCCGCACGCAGGTGGCCACGGCCTCCATCGCCGCGGTCACCTCGGCCGGCTGCGGGAAGGTCGGGGCGAGGCGGATGTTGCGGTCGCGGGGGTCGTGGCTCCCGGGGAAGGCCGACCCGGCCGGCGTCAGCGCCACCCCGGCCTGCTTGGCCAGCGCGATCACCCGGCTCGCGGTGCCGTCGAGGACGTCGAGGCTGACGAAGTAGCCGCCGGCCGGACGGGTCCACGAGGCGACCTCGAGCCCGCCGAGCCGCTCCTCGAGCACCCGGTCGACCTCGGCGAACTTCGGCGCGATGATCTCGCGGTGCCGTGCCATGTGGTTGCGCACGCCCTGCGCGGTGCCGAAGAACTGCACGTGGCGCAGGTGGTTGACCTTGTCGGGGCCGATGGAGCCCTTGCCGAGGTGGGCGAGGTACCAGCGGACCGTCTCGACCGAGCCGCCGAGGAAGGCCACGCCCGCGCCGGCGAAGGTGATCTTGGAGGTCGAGGCGAACACGACGGGCCGGTGCGGGTGGCCCGCGGCGGAGGCGAGCGAGACGATGTCGGCGCTCTTCGCCTCGGCGGTGGTGAGGTGGTGCAGGGCGTAGGCGTTGTCCCAGAAGATCTTGAAGTCGGGCGCCGCGGTCGGCATCGAGGCCAGCCGCTCCGCGACCTCCTGCGTCACCACCGACCCGGTGGGGTTGGCGTACGTCGGGACCAGCCACATCCCCTTGATGCTGGGGTCGGCGGCCGCCAGTCGGGCCACCTCCTCGACGTCGGGGCCGTCCTCGTGCATCTCCACGGTGACCGTCTCGATGCCCAGCCAGTCGAGCAGCGTGAAGTGCCGGTCGTAGCCGGGCACGGGGCAGATGAAGGTGACCTTCTCCTCCTGGCCCCACGGGCGCTCGGAGTCGACGCCGCCGTGCAGCACGAGGTTGACGAGCACCTCGCGCATCATCACCAGGCTGGCGTTGCCGCCCGCGACGAGCTGGTCGGGCTCCAGGCCCAGCAGCTCGGCGAACATCTCGCGCAGCTCGGGCAGGCCCTCGAGGCCGCCGTAGTTGCGGGTGTCGACGCCGTCGCGGGAGGTGTGGCCCTCGGGCAGGTCCAGCAGGCGGGCGGACAGGTCGAGCTGCGCGGGCGCGGGCTTGCCCCGGGTCAGGTCGAGGGTGAGGCCGGCGGAGCGGAGGGCGTCGTACGACTCCTGGGCCGTGGCGAGGAAGGCGTCGACCTCCTCGGCGGGACGCTCGGCGAGGGGGCGGGGCTGGTCGGTCGGGGCGGTCACGCCACCATGCTCCCAGAGGTCGTGCACGACGCCACCTCCTGCTCGCCCGCTGCTCTGGACGGGCGCGAGCGGATCGGCGCGACGACGCCCGTGCCGGCCACCGGTTCGACTTGTCCGGGCCACCCCCGTAGACTCCGTGACTGGTGATTCCGGCCCATGGTTCGACCATGCCCGGAGATCGCCGTAGGGCACTAGCTCAACTGGCAGAGCATCGGTCTCCAAAACCGAAGGTTGGGGGTTCAAGTCCCTCGTGCCCTGCGAGACCCCTCGGAAGCCTCGGGGGATCCCCAACGCAGACCAGGTCGGCGACCGGAATGAGGAAGCACGTGACGGAGAAGGCAGTCCGCTCGGAGAAGGACTCTCGCGAGCGCACCGGCCCGCTCACGTTCTACCGCCAGGTGGTCGCCGAGCTCCGCAAGGTGGTGTGGCCGACCCAGCAGCAGCTGGTGACCTACTTCCTGGTGGTCCTGGTCTTCGTGCTCGTGATGATCGCGTACGTCTCCCTGCTCGACGTCGCGTTCGGCAAGGCGGTCTTCGCGCTGTTCGGCGACTAGCCCCGCCACGGGCTCCCGACCAGCAGCCCGCCCGGGGGACCGGGCAGCCGAGGACCACAGTGAGCAGGACCCTGACCCAGATGACGGAGTGATCGTGTCGCAGCGTGAAGACGAGCAGCCCACCGAGGCCGACTCGACCGGGACCGAAGCGGTCGAGGTGGCCGAGGAGGCCGTCCTGACCGACCCCGAGACAGGGCAGACCACCGAGATCGTCTCCCCGCCCGAGGAGGAGGTCGTCGACCCCGACTCGCCCGTGGACGAGGCCGGCGCGACCGACGAGGACGAGGACGAGGCGTCCGCCGAGCTGCCCGACATCGACGCGCCCCCGGCCGACCCGCTGGAGGAGTTCCGCCAGGCCCTGCGGGAGAAGGAGGGCGACTGGTTCGTCGTCCACACCTACTCCGGCATGGAGAACCGGGTGAAGGCCAACCTCGAGAACCGCATCACCTCGCTCAACATGGAGTTCTACATCCACGAGGTCGTCGTCCCGACCGAGGAGGTGGCCGAGATCAAGAACGGCCAGCGCAAGATGGTCAAGCGCACCGTCCTCCCCGGCTACGTCCTGGTCCGCATGGACCTCACCGACGAGTCGTGGGCCGCCGTGCGCCACACCCCGTCGGTGACCGGTTTCGTCGGGCACAGCCACCAGCCGGTGCCGCTGAGCCTGCAGGAGGTCGAGAACATGCTCGCCCCGGCCATCGCCGCGCAGGCCGCTGCCGCCGCCCCGGCCGAGTCGAGCAGCGGTGGTGGCTCCTCCACCAGCACCCCCCGCCAGCAGGTGGCCGTTGCCGACTTCGACGTCTCCGACTCCGTGATGGTGGTCGACGGTCCGTTCGCCACGCTGCACGCGACCATCACCGAGATCAACGCCGAGGCGCAGCGCGTCAAGGCGCTGGTCGAGATCTTCGGCCGGGAGACCCCGGTCGAGCTGAGCTTCACCCAGATCCAGCGCGTCTGAACCTGGACCGCCCTGATGCCGGGCCGGCGCCAGCCGGACCGGCGCGAAACACACCTGTGGCAGGGGCCGTCGGCCCCGTCATGACCACGTAGAGAGAGAAGAGAGCAATGCCCCCCAAGAAGAAGATCGCTGCCCTGGTCAAGGTGCAGCTCAACGCTGGCGCCGCGACCCCGGCCCCGCCCGTCGGTACCGCCCTGGGCCCGCACGGCGTGAACATCATGGAGTTCTGCAAGGCCTACAACGCCCAGACCGAGGCCATGCGCGGCAACGTGATCCCCGTCGAGATCACCATCTACGAGGACCGCTCGTTCACCTTCATCACCAAGACCCCGCCGGCCGCGGAGCTCATCAAGAAGGCCGCCGGCGTCGCCAAGGGCTCGGGCGTGCCGCAGAAGGACAAGGTCGGCAAGCTGTCGAAGGACCAGGTCCGCGAGATCGCGACGACCAAGCTCCCCGACCTCAACGCCAACGACCTCGACGCCGCCGTCAAGATCGTCGAGGGCACCGCCCGCTCGATGGGCATCGTCACCGAGTGACCGACCCGCCGGCGCGCCCCGGGGCCGTACCCCGACGACGCCGGCACCACCGTGGCAGAGCCGCGCTGGCTCATCGCGACCACACCTTCCGAGAAACAGAGGAACAACCATGCAGCGCAGCAAGACCTACCGCGCGGTGGCGGAGACGTTCGACCAGGACGAGCTCCACGCCCCGCTGACCGCCATCCAGATCGCCAAGGGCGGCGCCAAGAAGAAGTTCGACGAGACCCTCGACGTGGCCATGCGCCTCGGCGTCGACCCCCGCAAGGCCGACCAGATGGTCCGCGGCACCGTCAACCTCCCGCACGGCACCGGCAAGACCGCCAAGGTCCTCGTGTTCGCCAACGGCGACAAGGCCGAGGCGGCCCGTGAGGCCGGCGCCGACGTCGTCGGCGGCGACGAGCTGATCGAGAAGGTCAACGGCGGCTGGCTCGACTTCGACGCCGTCGTCGCGACCCCCGACATGATGGGCAAGGTCGGCCGTCTGGGCCGTGTGCTCGGCCCCCGTGGCCTCATGCCCAACCCGAAGACCGGCACGGTGACCCCCGACGTCGCCAAGGCCGTGACGGACATCAAGGGCGGCAAGATCGAGTTCCGCGTGGACCGCCACGCCAACCTGCACTTCATCATCGGCAAGGCGTCGTTCTCCGAGGCCCAGCTGGCCGAGAACTACGCCGCGGCGCTCGAGGAGGTGCTGCGGCTCAAGCCCGCCAGCTCCAAGGGCCGCTACATCCGCAAGGTCACGGTCTCCACGACCATGGGCCCCGGCGTGCAGGTCGACCCCAACCGGACGCGCAACGTCGCCTCCGAGGACGAGGCCTGACGAACACCCGTCAGCACGCGCGTAGTGCTCCCGCCGAGGCGGCTGTCCTGAGAGGATGGCCGCCTCGGTCGTTTCTGCACCCGTGGTCGACCGCCCCGTCCTCGGAAGGTGCCCCATGCGTCGTACGTCCCTGATCCGTCTCGCCGTCGTGCCCGTCGTCAGCCTCGTCGTGCTGACCGGGTGCGGCTCGTCCGAGGAGGGGTCCTCGTCCGGCGGGTCGTCCTCGGGCTCGAGCAGCTCCGCCGAGGACAGCGGCAGCGGCGAGAGCGCCGAGGCCGCCGAGCCGCTGACGAAGGGCGACTTCGGGGACCGCATCTACGCGGCCTTCAAGGACGCGGGCACCCTGAAGTTCGAGATCACCCAGACCGGCACGGCCTCCAGCACGGGCTCGGGCGAGGCCGACATCAGCGGTGAGCAGGTGGCCTCCAAGGTCACCCAGGAGGTCCAGGGCGCCGGCAGCGTGGAGGCGATCGTCCTCGACGGCCTCTTCTACCTCAAGTCGGCCCAGATCAGCGGCGAGAAGTGGCTCAAGGTCGACCCCGAGGCCAAGGACGGCCTCGGCGCCCTGGTCGGGTCCCTCGGCGGCAACAGCGACCCCGCCAAGCTGCTGCAGGTGATGAACCAGGCCTCCGAGGTCACCGACGAGGGCACCGAGGAGGTGGGCGGGGTCGAGACGACGAAGTACCACGTCGTGCTCCCGCGCGAGGCCTTCGCCGAGACGCTCGGCGACAACCCCCAGATCACGCAGATGCTGCCCGAGACCGTCGAGTTCGACATGTGGGTCGACGGGGAGGACCTCGTGCGCAAGCAGGCCTCCGAGCTGACCGTGGGCGGGCAGAAGACCGCCAGCACCATCCTCTACAGCGGCTTCGGCGACCCGGTCGAGATCGAGGCCCCGCCGGCCTCGCAGACCACCACCAAGGCCCCGGGCCTGGGCGGCTGAGCGCCCACTCCCCGTGCCACCGTGCGGCCCGCGACCGATTTGGTCGCGGGCCGCAGTGCGTCTATCGTTCTGCGTTGTAGCCGAAGACCGTCGGTCGGCCACTCCCCGGAGTGGTCCGAAGGGCCCGCACCGCGGGCGACCTGCGTAGGTGACACCGAGTGGCTCGCGGATTCCGCGACGTACGCCCTGTGCACCTGCACGGGGCGTCTTGCATGTAGCCCTCCTCGTCGGTCCCGGTTGCGGGACGCCGGTCAATCCGTCCGGCATCCCTGCACGCACCAGTGCACCGACGTTGGAAGGAGACCCATGGCGCGGCCAGACAAGGCAGCAGCCGTCGCGGAGATCGTCGACGCGTTCAACGACTCCACGGGCGCTGTGCTGACCGAGTACCGCGGGCTCACCGTGAAGCAGCTGCAGGACCTGCGGCGAGTTCTCGGCGAGAACGCCCACTACGCCGTGGTCAAGAACACGCTGACCAAGATCGCTGCCAAGGAGGCGGGTGTCGACGGTGTCGACGCCCTGCTCACCGGCCCGACCGCCATCGCCTTCATCAGCGGCGACGTGGTCGAGGCAGCGAAGGGTCTGCGTGACTTTGCCAAGGCCAACCCCGCCCTCGTCATCAAGGGCGGTTACGTCGACGGTGCCTCGATGGAGGCTTCGGAGATCGCCAAGCTGGCGGACCTGGAGTCCCGCGAGGTCCTGCTGGGCAAGATGGCGGGCGCCATGCTCGCCAGCCTGAGCCAGGCCGTCTACCTCCTCAACGCCCCCGTCGCGCAGGTGGCCCGGCTCGCCGGTGCCCTGCAGGCGAAGGCCGAGGAGGACCCCACGATCCTCAAGGGTGGGGCCGGTACGCCGGCCGCCCCGGCCGAGGACACCGCAGCGGAGGAGGCCCCCGCGGCCGAGCCTGCTGCAGCCGACGAGGCGCCCGCCTCCGAGGACAGCACCGAGGCCACCGAGAGCACCGAGGCCTGACATCCCCGTCCGCGGCATCCCGCGGGCACCACTGAAAGGAACGCCACCATGGCGAAGCTCAGCACCGACGAGCTGCTCGACGCTTTCAAGGAGATGACCCTCCTGGAGCTCAGCGAGTTCGTGAAGCAGTTCGAGGACACCTTCGGCGTCACCGCCGCCGCCCCCGTCGTCGCGGCCGCCCCCGGCGCCGGTGCCGGCGCTGCCGAGGCCGTCGAGGAGCAGGACGAGTTCGACGTCATCCTCGAGGGTGCCGGCGAGAAGAAGATCAACGTCATCAAGGAGGTGCGTGCGCTCACGAGCCTGGGCCTGAAGGAGGCCAAGGACCTCGTCGAGTCCGCCCCCAAGGCCGTCCTCGAGAAGGTCAACAAGGAGACCGCCGAGAAGGCGAAGGAGTCCCTCGAGGGCGCCGGCGCCTCGGTCTCCCTCAAGTGAGACCGTCCCGGTCGGCCCCAGGGCCGGCCGGGACCCCGCACCACGACGATCGCCTCGCGATCGATGCACCCCGGACCGTCATGGTCCGGGGTGTTCGTCGTCTCCCGGGGGACCGGTGCTGACGTCGGGGTGCGCCTGGCGCGTCCGTCGGTGTACACATGGTCACCGGATCGTCCGTCTTGTTTTGAGACGAGTGGTCCATCCGCAGGACGCCTCCGCAATGCTGCCGTAACTTAGCCCCGGGCTACTCGTTGGTACGCGGGAGCAGGGGGGCTGCATCCGCGTACGCGCGCCGCGGCGACGGAACACCGTGCGACCGCGGCCGCAACGGACGAGAAAGGGAGAGGGAGACCACATGGGTGTCGAGATCGAGATCAAGGATCTGACGAAGAGCTTCGGCAACCAGCTCATCTGGGGCGACGTCTCCCTGACCGTCCCCGCGGGCGAGATCTGCGTGATGCTCGGCCCCTCCGGCACCGGCAAGTCGGTGTTGCTCAAGACCATCATCGGCCTGCTCAAGCCCGACCGGGGCAGCGTGGTGATCGAGGGCGTCGACATCGCCTCGTGCCCGGAGAAGGACCTCTACGAGATCCGCAAGCTCTTCGGTGTCCTGTTCCAGGACGGCGCGATGTTCGGCTCGATGAACCTCTACGACAACATCGCCTTCCCGCTGCGCGAGCACACCAAGAAGTCCGAGTCCGAGATCCGCGACATCGTCATGGAGAAGCTCGACCTCACCGGCCTGCTCGGCACCGAGGACAAGCTGCCCGGCGAGATCTCCGGCGGCATGCGCAAGCGCGCCGGCCTGGCCCGCGCGCTGGTGCTCGACCCCGAGATCGTGCTCTTCGACGAGCCCGACTCGGGCCTGGACCCGGTGCGCACCTCGTTCCTGAACCAGCTGATCGTCGACCTCAACGCCCAGATCGACGCGACCTTCCTCATCGTCACCCACGACATCAACACCGCCCGCACGGTGCCGGACAACATCGGTCTGCTCTACCACAAGCACCTGGCCATGTTCGGTCCCCGCGAGATGCTGCTGTCCTCGGAGGAGCCGGTGGTCCGGCAGTTCCTCAACGCCCAGGTGGTGGGCCCGATCGGCATGTCCGAGGAGAAGGACGCCGACGAGCTCGAGGCCGAGAAGGACATGGACCTCCCGCCGCTGCCGCCCATCCCGATGCAGCTCGAGCCCAGCAACGGCCAGCCCCGGCGCAGCCAGCGCGACCCCGGTGCGTGGTGCAAGGAGAACGGTGTCGAGCCCCCGCCCGGCTCGTTCGAGGAGAACATGACCATGACGACGGGCAGCTGAGGCGCGGATGGCCTCACTCACCGCGAGCAAGGTGCTGAAGCCCATCGGGGCCTCGGGCAAGCTGTTCGCCTTCGCCCTCGACATTTTCCGGCAGCTGTTCCGGCGTCCTTTCCAGACCCGGGAGTTCATCCAGCAGGCCTGGTTCCTCGCCTCGGTCACGATCGTCCCGACCGCACTGGTCGCCATCCCCTTCGGTGCGGTCATCGCGCTCCAGGTGGGTGGTCTGATCAAGCAGTTCGGTGCGCAGTCGTTCACGGGATCCGCGTCGGTCCTCGCGGTCGTGCAGCAGGCGGCGCCGATCGGCACCGCGCTGCTGATCGCCGGTGCCGGTGGCAGCGCCATCGCGGCCGACCTCGGCGCCCGCAAGATCCGCGAGGAGCTCGACGCCATGATGGTGCTGGGCATCGACCCGATCCAGCGGCTCGTGGTCCCGCGCGTGCTGGCCTGCATGATGGTCGCGGTCTTCCTCAACGGCATGGTGAGCGTCGTCGGCGTGGCCGGCGGCTACGTCTTCAACGTGGGCCTGCAGGGCGGCACCCCGGGTGCCTACCTCGCCAGCTTCACCGCACTGGCCCAGCTCCCCGACCTCTGGGTGGGCCTGGTCAAGGCGTTGATCTTCGGGCTGCTCGCCGCAGTCGTGGCCGCCTACAAGGGCGTCAACGCCGGTGGTGGGCCCAAGGGCGTGGGTGACGCCGTGAACGAGTCGGTCGTCATCACCTTCGTGCTGCTGTTCATCGTCAACTTCGTCGTCAGCGCGATCTACCTCCAGATCGTCCCACCGAAGACGGGCTGAGCAGATGGTCAAGGTCAAGGACGTCGCGGGCAAGCCGCTGGGCGCCGTGGACAGGATGGGCGAGGAGCTCGCCTTCTACCTGCGCGCGCTCGCGGTCACGCCGCGCTCGGTCAAGCGCTACCCCAAGGAGATCCTGCGGCTGCTGGCCGAGGTCACCCTCGGGTCCGGCGCGCTCGCCGTCATCGGCGGCACCGTCGGGGTCATCCTGGCGATGACCTTCTTCACCGGTGCCCAGGTCGGCCTGTCGGGCTACGCCGCGCTCGACCAGATCGGCACGGCCCCGTTCGCCGGGTTCGTGTCGGCCTACTTCAACACCCGTGAGATCGCGCCCCTGGTCGCCGGCATCGCCCTCGCGGCGACCGTCGGCTGCGGGTTCACCGCCCAGCTCGGCGCGATGCGGATCTCCGAGGAGGTCGACGCCCTCGAGGTGATGGCCATCCCGTCGATGCCGTTCCTGGTGACCACGCGCATCGTCGCGGGCCTCGTCGCGATCATCCCGCTCTACGTCGTCGGCCTGATGTCCTCCTACCTCGCGACGCGGCTGACGGTGACGCTGTTCTACGGACAGAGCCCCGGCACCTACGACCACTACTTCAACCTCTTCCTGCCGCCGGGCGACGTGCTGTGGTCCTTCGGCAAGGTGCTGGTGTTCTCGGTCGTGGTGATCCTCATCCACTGCTACCACGGCTACACCGCGGGTGGCGGTCCCGCCGGCGTGGGTGTCGCGGTGGGACGCGCGGTCCGCACCTCGATCGTCGCGGTCAACGTGATCGACCTCTTCCTGTCCATGGCGATCTGGGGATCTGCCACCACCGTGAGACTGGCGGGGTGAGGTCATGAGCAAGTTCTTGATGAACCACAGGTTCCTCGGCATCGTCTTCATCGGCCTGCTGATCCTCGGCGTGTGGCTGGTCAGCGCGATCTTCGGCCAGAAGTTCACCGACTTCGACCGGGTCGCCCTGACCACCAGCAACGCCGGTCTCAACCTGCCCGAGAAGGCCGACGTCAAGATCCGCGGCGTCATCGTGGGCCAGGTGATGAGCGCGGAGTCCGAGGGCGACGGCGCCAAGCTCGAGCTGGGCATCAAGCCCGACTCGATCGGTCAGATCCCGCGCAACGTCAGCGCGGCGATCCTGCCCAAGACCCTGTTCGGCGAGAAGTACGTCGACCTCACCGTGCCGGAGCAGCCCTCCTCCAAGCCGCTGCAGGCCGGCGACGCGATCAAGCAGACCGACCTGCCGGTCGAGGTGGAGAAGGTCCTCAACGACCTCTACCCGCTGCTGCGCGCGGTGCAGCCGGCCGAGCTCAACTACACCCTCAACGCGCTGGCCGAGGCTCTCGAGGGGCGCGGCGACAAGCTCGGCGAGGGCCTGGTGACCCTCGACGGCTACCTCAAGCGGATGAACCCCGAGCTGCCGGCGCTGCTGGACGACCTGCGCCTGCTCGCCAGCGTGACCGACACCTACGCCGACGTCTTCCCGCAGCTGGCCGACACCCTGCGCAACACCACCAAGACCGGCAACACGTTGGTCTCGAAGGAGCAGAAGCTGAACGCGTTCCTGGTCGACCTGACGTCGTTCTCCGACACCACGACCGGGTTCCTCAACGACAACGGCAACAACCTGATCCGGCTCAGCCAGCTCAGCGAACCGATCGTGGCCCTGCTGGCGCGCTACTCCTCGACGTTCCCCTGCATGCTGGAGGGCCTGGTCAAGCAGGTGCCCCGGCTGGCCTCGACCTTCCGCGGCTACATCTTCCACATCGACCTGGAGCTGCTGCCCAACCAGCCACGCGGCTACACCAGGGCGGACACCCCGGTCTACGGCGCCTCCAACGCACCCAACTGCGCCGGGCTGCCCAACCCGCCGATCCCCTACCCCAAGTTCCCCAACCTCGACGACGGGGTGGACGGCATCGGCAAGGGCGGACAGCGCGCCACGCCCGGCTTCGCCGCCGGCGGCACTGCGACCGAGGCCGCTGCCACCAGCATCGGTCAGCCGAACCGCTCCCGGATGAGCGTGGGTCCCTCGGGCACGCCGTCGCAGAAGGCGTTGATCAACTCGCTGCTCGCCCCGTCGCTCGGCGTCCCGGTCGACGAGATGTCCGACGTCTCGACGCTGCTGTTCGCCCCGGCCTTCTCCGGCACGGAGGTGAGCGTGCGATGAGCATCCTCGACAAGAAGACCAGCAGCGACCTGGTCAAGCTGATGGCCTTCATCCTGGTGACCTCGCTGGCGACCGGTGTGCTCGTGGTGCTCATCGGCAACTTCACCTTCGAGTCCAGCCGCAACTACAAGGCGGTCTTCTCCGACGCCACCGGCGTGGTGAAGGGCGACGACATCCGCATCGCCGGGGTCAAGGTCGGCAGCGTCAAGGACGTCAAGGTCGTCGACCGGGAGCGGGCGCAGGTGACGTTCAGCGTCGCCAAGAGCTCCACCGTGACGCAGTCCTCGACCGCCCGGATCCGCTACCGCAATCTCGTGGGGCAGCGCTACATCGCGCTGACGCAGGGGGTCGGCACGCTGGACCCGCTGCGCGAGGACGCGACCATCCCGATGGACCGCACCGAGCCGGCGCTGGACCTGACCGTGCTGTTCAACGGGTTCAAGCCCCTCTTCGCCGCCCTCTCGCCGTCGGACATCAACAAGCTCTCCGCCGAGGTCATCTCGGTCTTCCAGGGCGAGGGCGGCAACCTGACCGCGCTGCTCCAGAGCACGGCGTCGCTGACCAACACCCTCGCCGACCGCGACGAGGTGATCGGTCAGGTGATCGACAACCTCAACTCCGTGCTGGCCACGCTCGCCGGCCGCGACCGCGAGCTCAACCGCCTGATCACCGACTTCCAGACCCTCATGGCCGGCCTCGTCGAGGACCGGGAGGCCATCCTCGGCTCGCTCGACTCCGTCTCGGTGCTGGCCAACGAGACCTCCGACTTGGCGGTCGGGATCCGGCCGTCGCTGGTGCGCGACGTCAAGGGCCTGCGCAAGACGGCGGGCAACCTCAACAAGGACCGCGCAGAGATCGACCGGGCACTGCAGGTGCTGCCGATCAAGCTCCGCAAGATCGGGCGCACCGCCGTCAACGGGTCGTTCTTCAACTTCTACCTGTGCCAGTTCAACCCCAACATCACCGTGGCGGGGCAGCCGCTGGCGATCAAGTACGACACCAACCAATTCGGCGCCGACAAGAGGTGCAATCTCGGATGAGTGTTCCGTTCCGGGAGAGAAATCCCGTCATCATCGGTGCCATCAGCATCGCCGTCCTGGCCGCGCTCATGCTGGCCGCGTTCCGGGCGGGCGACCTGCCGCTGATCGGCGGCGGCAACTCCTACAAGGCGGCCTTCTCCGAGGCCAGCGGCCTCAAGGCCAACGACGAGGTCCGCATCGCCGGCGTGCGCGTGGGCAAGGTCGACTCCGTCGAGCTGGCCGGCGACGAGGTGCAGGTCAGCTTCAAGGTCGACACGCCCTCGAAGTTCGGCACCCGGACCGAGGCGCAGATCAAGGTCAAGACGCTGCTGGGCGACATGTACCTCGCGCTGCTGCCCGCCGGTGACGGCCAGCTGAAGGAGGACACCACCATCCCGCGCAGCCGGACCCAGTCCGCCTTCGACGTCGTCTCGGCCTTCGAGGGCCTGGCCGACAAGGCCGCGAAGATCGACGTCGACCAGCTCGGAGAGTCCTTCGACGTGCTCGCCGACCTGACCCAGGACACCCCCGAGGGCTTCCAGGGCACGCTCCGGGGGCTCTCGCGGCTCTCCCAGACGGTGGCCAGCCGTGACGAGCAGATCGGCGAGCTGCTGCAGAACCTCGACACGGTGTCCGGCACGCTGGCCGAGCGCGACGAGGACATCGTCGCGCTGATGAAGAACAGCGACATCCTGCTGCGCGCGCTGGTGGCACGGCGCGAGGCGGTGCACACCCTCCTCGTCTCCACCGACCGGCTGGCACGCGAGCTCACCGCCCTGGTGCGGCAGACGCGCGCCGACCTGAAGCCGGCGCTCGACAACCTCCAGGGCGTGGTCAACGTGCTCATCAAGAACCAGAACAACCTCGACGAGTCGCTGCGCCTGCTCGCGCCGTTCTACCGCGTGTTCACCAACGTCCTCGGCAGCGGTCCGTGGTTCGACACCTTCATCGCCAACCTGCCGCCCGCCCCAGGGCTGCCCACCGCGACGGGGGGCAACGGATGAAGACCCTCGGCAAGGTCAACCCGATCATCGCGGTGATCCTGGTCGTGGCCCTCGTGGCTGCCGCCCTCGCGCTGTTCTGGCCCGGTTCGGACAAGCGCACCGTCACCGCCGACTTCCCGCGCACGGTCAGCCTCTACGAGGGCTCCGACGTCCGCATCCTCGGCGTGGCCGTGGGCAAGGTCGAGAAGGTCACCCCCGTCGGCGAGGCCGTGCGCGTGAAGCTGCAGTACGACGCGAAGTACAAGCTGCCGGCGGACGCCAAGGCCGTCGTCGTCGCGCCGTCCATCGTCGGGGACCGCTACGTCCAGCTCACCCCGGCCTACTCCGGCGGCGACCAGCTGCCCGACGACGCCAAGCTGGGGCTGGACCGCACCGCGACCCCGCTCGAGCTCGACGAGATCTTCTCCAGCCTCAACGACCTCAACATCGCCCTCGGGCCGGAGCAGTCCAACCGGCCGCGTGACAACGGCGTCGGCCCGCTGACCCGCCTGCTCGACTCCACGGCCCGCAACCTCGGCGGCCAGGGAGTGGAGTTCAACAAGACGCTGAAGAACGTCGGCGAGCTCACGCAGACGCTGTCGGACAACAAGGACGAGCTGTTCGGCTCGCTGGAACAGGTGCAGGACTTCACCAGCACCCTGGCCGAGAACGACCAGACGGTGCGCCAGTTCAACGACTCGCTGGCGGGCGGCGCCAACCTGCTGGCCGACGAGCGGCAGGAGCTCGCGGCGGTGCTCAAGAGCCTGGGCATCGCGATGGCCGAGGTGCGCACCTTCATCCGCGACAACAAGGGTGCGCTCTCGCGCAACATCTCGGGGCTGAACAGGCTCACCAAGACGCTGGTGAAGCGACGGGCCGCCCTGGACGAGACGTTGCAGTACGCCCCGGGTGCGCTCAACAACCTGTTCCTGGCCGGCAACACCGATGCCGGGACCCTGGACACCCGCGACAACGTCGGCGAGCTCTTCGAGTCGCTCGAGACCCAGCCGTTGACCGCCCTGTGCACCATCGCCGGCGGCGGCCTCCAGAGCCAGGCCTGCAAGACCATCCGCGATGCGCTGGGCGACCTGCCTGCCCCGCGGGCCACCCCCTTCCAGGGCGACCCCGCGACCAAGCCCCGCGTCCCCGAACCCGTCGACCGCTCGCTCGGCGGCCTCGTGGAGGTGCAGCGATGAAGACCCCCCGTGCGCTGTCGCGGCTGGTGACCGGCCTCGTGGCCGGTGGCCTGCTCCTGTCCGGCTGCTCGGTCTACGACGCCCCCCTGCCCGGCGGGCCCGACACCGGTGACAGCCCGATCGAGGTCACGGCCAGGTTCCGGGACGTGCTCGACCTGGTGCCGCAGTCGACGGTCAAGATCGACGACGTGTCGGTCGGCAAGGTCACCGCGGTCAAGCTCAAGGGCTACGTCGCCGAGGTGACGCTGCGGCTGCCCAAGGACGTCGCCCTGCCCGACAACGCCCGGGCCCAGATCCGGCAGACCAGCCTGCTCGGCGAGAAGTTCGTCTCGCTGGCCCCGCCGGAGGACCCGAGCGACGCGCGCCTGTCCAACGGCGACGTGATCGGGCTCGACCGCACGGGCCGCAACCCGGAGATCGAGGAGGTGTTCAGCGCCCTCGCACTGCTGCTCAACGGCGGTGGTGTGGGCCAGCTGAAGACGATCGTGTCGGAGCTGAACAACACCTTCGAGGGGCGCGAGGACGAGATCCGCTCGGTCCTGACGCAGCTGCGCTCCTTCACCGGCCAGCTCGACGAGCGTCGCGCCGACATCGTCGCGGCGATCGAGAACACCAACCGCCTCGCCGCTGCCGCGAGGAAGCAGAGCGGCACCATCGAGAACGCGCTCGACGACATCCCCGGTGCGCTGCGCTCCCTCAACCGCCAGCGCGACGACCTGGTCAAGCTGCTCAAGGCGCTCAACCGCCTCTCCGACGTCGGCGTCCGGGTGATCCGGGCGTCCAAGGAGTCCACGATCAACACCTTGCGTGACCTCGGACCCGTGCTGGACAACCTGGCTGCCGCCGGGGAGAACCTGCCCAAGTCCTTCCAGGTCTTCCTCACCTACCCCTTCATCGACGAGGCCGTCGGTCGCAGCCCGGTGGTCGCCAACAGCATCAAGATGGGCGACTACACCAACCTGTCGGTCGACCTCGACCTCGACCTCGCCGACTTGCCCGCACTGCCCGGACTCCCCGATGCCGTCTGCGACACCCTTGGTCAGGTGCAGCGGGAGACCGTACGACGCTCGCGCGAGGCGGCCGCGCGGGTGGTCCGGCCCCTCAAGCAGGCGGGAGCCCCTGCCGCGGTCACCGACGCCATCGAGGACGAGCTGGTCACGGCCCTGGTCGACCGGTTCCTGGGCCAGGCCAAGCGCCAGTGCGAGGCCCCGGACCTGGGGGCCCTGGTCGGCTTCGGACGCGGCGAGCTCGAGGACGTCATCGAGGACCTGCCCCAGCGGCTCCGAGACCTCCTGAACGCGGTCCCCGGCATCGGTGACGTCGTCGGCGACGTCGTCGGTGGCGTCCTCGGCGGCGCCACGGGCGGCGGTACGACCTCGGGCTCGGGCGGGGGCGGTGCGGGCGAGGGATCCAGCGGCCTGGGCGGCGTCCTCGGCAACCGACCCGCTCCGTTCCAGGTCGAGGACGACCGGCAGATCGATCCCTTCGGGCTGGCCCGCCACGGGTTCGACCCCGGGGTCGGGACACTCCTGCTCCAGGGGGTGGCGACGCAGCGATGATCACCGCACGCACGAAGCGACAGCTGCTCATCTTCCTGGTCATCACGGTGGTCGGGGTGACCTACGTGGGCGCGCGCTACGCCCGCCTCGACCGGCTGTTCTACGACTCCTCCTACAGCGTCACCGCGCACTTCAAGGAGTCCGGCGGCATCTTCACCGACGCCGAGGTGACCTACCGCGGCGTCCAGGTCGGCCGCGTCGAGGAGCTCAAGCTCACCGACGCGGGCGTGGACGTCGTCCTGTCGATCGAGAAGGACCACGACGACATCCCGGCCGACAGCCTGGCCCTGGTCGGCAACAAGTCCGCGGTGGGCGAGCAGTACGTCGAGCTCCAGCCGCAGAGCGACCAGAAGCCCTACCTGAAGGAGAAGTCGGAGATCGCGGCCGACAAGACCTCGGTGCCGGTCTCCACCACCGAGATCCTCACCAACCTCGACAACCTCGTGCAGTCGGTCCCGCAGTCCGATTTGCGCACGGTGGTCGCCGAGTCGGGAGCCGCCTTCCAGGGCGCCGGTCCGGACCTGGCACGCATCATCGACACCTCGACGTCGTTCATCGACACGGCGAACGCCAACTTCGAGACCACCCAGAAGCTGATCCGCGACTCCCGGGTGCTGCTGCAGACCCAGGTCGACAAGGAGTCGGCGATCCGCAGCTTCTCCCGCGACCTGTCGCTGTTCACCGGCACCGTGGCCGACTCCGACCGCGACCTGCGCCGCCTCATCGACGAGGGCTCCGCGACCGCCAACGAGCTGCGCAGGTTCCTGGAGAACAACCGGGTCAACCTGGGCGAGCTGATCAGCCAGCTGGTGACGACCAACGAGGTCGTCGTGAAGCACCTCGACGGCATCCGCCAGGTCCTGGTGATCTACCCCTACGTGGTGGCCGGCGGTTACACCGTCGCGGCCAGGCAGACCACCGGCGAGGACAAGGGTGCCTACAACGCCCGCTTCGGCCTGATCCTGCAGCAGCAGAGCCCGACGTGCAGCCAGGGCTACCTGCCCAAGCGCGACCCGCGCACCGACCGCGAGGACAGGCCGCTGCCCGAGGACGTCGGTTGCCGCGAGAGCGGCACCAACCTGCGTGGCGCGGAGAAGACCCCGAGCAACCGCACCGGCACCGCCTACCGGTCACCGGTGGCGACGTACGATGCCGAGACCGGCGACGTGCAGTGGACCGACCCGGCCGACGGCCAGGTGGCCTACGACGGGGGAGCGGCCAAGCTCTTCGGCGACGACTCGTGGAAGTGGACGCTGCTCCAGCCGGCACTGCCCGACGACCAGGAGTAGACGTTGCCCGTCCTTGACACCGGCGAGACCACGGGTCCCGCCCCGGAGACCGCCGCGCGCCCGCCTGCTCGCTGGCGTGTGCTGCTGACCGTCGTGCTCGGCTCCGTCCTGGTGCTGGGCCTGGTCGCCGTGGGCTACCTCGCCTACCGGCTGCAGAACCCGACCACCGCGCCGTTCCGGCCCACCGCCGGCTCGGCCGTCCCGACCGGTGCCGACCGTCGGGACGCCCTCGACGTGGCGGAGCAGTTCGCCCTGCGCATGGACACCGTCGACGGCGCCGACATCGACGGCTACGTCAAGGGCATCAACGAGATGCTGACCACCAAGGCCAAGACCGAGAACGTCAAGACCTTCGACGCCATGAAGGAGTCGTACGCCGCGGCCGAGGTCAAGGGCAAGGGCCAGGTCCTGCAGCGGGGCATCGCCGACATCGACCCGGACTCCGCCACCGTGCTCGTGGCCCACGACGCCGACGTGAGCACCACGCAGGGCGACATCGAGCACCACTACCGCTGGACCGTCGAGCTGGTGAAGGTCGACGGCGAGTGGCGCGTCGACGACTTCACCCCGGTCAACTAGGAGGCTCAGATGACCTCCTCGATCTCCGGGCCCGGGGCCGGCCCCGGCACCAGCCCGACCTGGTACGACGTCCTCGGGGTCGACCGCACCGCCTCCGCGGCCACCATCAAGCAAGCGTGGCGCGAGGCGACCGACAAGTTCGAGCCCGGAACCGGCGCGGGCCAGTTCCGGATGTTCAACGAGGCCGCCGACGTGCTGCTCGACCCGGAGCGGCGAGCGGCGTACGACGCCACGCTGACCGGTGACACGGACAGCGCCCCGGTCCCCCCCGCGGCCGAGCCGACGCCGACCGTGCGCGCCGAGGCGAGCGAGCCCACCGGGCCGACCTCGACGCGGCGTGGCCTTCGCGCCCCCCGACGCCGGACCGCGACGGGCACGGCCGCCCCGACCGCAGGGCGAGATGGGTCGCGTGTCCCCGGGTTCCTGGCCCGCCCGGCCCGCAGCACGGCCGTCCTCGCGGTGCTCGCGCTCCTGGTCGTCGCCGTCGTGACGGCCGCGGTGCTGGTCGGCCTGCGGGTGCAGGACGCTGCGGTCGCGCAGGACGCACGCTCCGAGGCGCCGGCCGCCGCCGAGCGGGCGGCCGCGGCGATGCTGTCCTACGACTACCGGACGCTGCCGGAGGACCGGCAGCGGGCCTCGCGCTACCTCACCGGTGGCTTCAAGAAGCAGTACCTCGACAACTTCACCCTCCTCGAGAAGCAGGCGGACGGCACCGACGGTGCCGCGGTGCAGAGCAAGGCCGTGGTCGAGGCCAGCGTGGAGAGCTCGGGCGTGGTCGACGTGAGCTCCTCGGGCCGCACCGTGCGGGTGCTGGTCTTCGTCAACCAGGTCTCCGAGAAGGAGGGGGCCGACCCCCAGATCTTCCAGAACCGGGTGCAGATGACGATGCAGGACGTCGACGGCCGCTGGCTGGTCAGCAACCTGCGCAGCTACTGACTCCTCCACCGATCCGGCGGGGAGTGCTCCCCATCCGGGGGTGGACGGGGTAGCGTGTCGCCACCGCGTCGCGCGAGCGCCGTGGGGGACGGGTCCCGAGCCGAGCGCGAGGGCACCCGAGGTTGAGGGCGCCTTGCTCCGTGTTGTAGCCTGACTCTTTGCGCCCTCCCTCAGATGCGTCCTGCCTGTCCGGTGGCCGGCTCGTGGGGGGACTGGGCGCCACTCATTCGTGAGCCCGGAAGGACCCCTCTTGGCCGCCAAGCGCCCCAAGTCCACCATCAAGACCCCCCGCCGCATCTCCTTCGCCAAGATCTCCGAGCCCCTGGAGGTCCCGCAGCTCCTCGCGCTGCAGACCGACAGCTTCGACTGGCTCGTCGGCAACGAGAAGTGGGAGCAGCAGGTCGCCGAGCGTCGCGCCGCCGGCGAGCAGGTGTCCGAGAAGTCGGGCCTGCACGAGATCTTCGAGGAGATCTCCCCCATCGAGGACTTCTCCGAGACGATGTCGCTCTCGTTCGAGAACCCGGTCTTCCTCGACCCGAAGTACACCGAGGAGGAGTGCAAGGAGAAGGACTTCACCTACTCCCGCCCCCTCTACGTCTCCGCCGAGTTCACCAACGGCGAGACCGGCGAGATCAAGGGCCAGACGGTCTTCATGGGCGACTTCCCGATGATGACCCGCAAGGGCACCTTCATCATCAACGGCACCGAGCGCGTCGTGGTCTCGCAGCTCGTCCGCTCGCCCGGCGTCTACTTCGAGCGCTCGGCCGACAAGACGTCGGACAAGGACATCTTCACCGCCAAGGTGATCCCCTCGCGCGGTGCGTGGCTGGAGTTCGAGGTCGACAAGCGCGACCTCGTCGGCGTCCGCCTGGACCGCAAGCGCAAGCAGAACGTCACGGTGCTGCTCAAGGCCCTCGGCTGGACCAACGAGCAGATCCGCGAGGAGTTCGGCGAGTACGAGTCGATGATGCTCACCCTCGAGAAGGACAACACCGAGGGTCAGGACGACGCGCTGCTCGACATCTACCGCAAGCTGCGCCCGGGCGAGCCGCCCACACGCGAGGCGGCCCAGACGCTGCTGCAGAACTACTACTTCAACCCCAAGCGCTACGACCTGGCCAAGGTCGGTCGCTACAAGATCAACAAGAAGCTCGGCACGCACGAGGCCTTCGACAGCCAGCAGCTGACCATCGACGACATCGTGGCCACGATCCGGTTCATCGTCGAGCTGCACGCCGGCAAGGAGAACCTGGTCGACGCGTCCGGTGCGGAGATCAAGGACCTGCACGACGAGTCGATCGAGGTCCGTGCGGACGACATCGACCACTTCGGCAACCGCCGCATGCGCACCGTCGGCGAGCTCATCCAGAACCAGCTCCGCACCGGCCTGGCCCGGATGGAGCGGGTGGTCCGCGAGCGGATGACGACCCAGGACGTCGAGGCCATCACGCCGCAGTCGCTGATCAACATCCGTCCCGTGGTGGCGGCGCTGAAGGAGTTCTTCGGCACCTCGCAGCTCTCGCAGTTCATGGACCAGACCAACCCGATCGCCGGCCTGACCCACAAGCGTCGCCTCTCGGCGCTGGGCCCGGGCGGCATCTCGCGTGACCGCGCCCAGATGGACGTGCGTGACGTGCACCCCTCCCACTACGGCCGCATGTGCCCGATCGAGACCCCGGAGGGCCCGAACATCGGCCTGATCGGGTCGCTGGCCTCCTACGGCCGGATCAACCCGTTCGGCTTCGTGGAGACCCCCTACCGGGTGGTCAAGAACGGTTCGGTCACCAACGAGATCCACCACCTCACCGCCGACGAGGAGGACTCCAAGGTCATCGCGCAGGCCAACGCGCGACTCGACGACGACGACAACCTCATCGACGAGCGCGTCCTGGTGCGCACCCGTGGTGGTGAGGCCGTGGACATCCCGCGCGACGAGGTCGAGTACATGGACGTCTCGCCGCGCCAGATGGTGTCGGTGGCGACCGCGCTCATCCCGTTCCTCGAGCACGACGACGCCAACCGCGCGCTCATGGGCGCCAACATGCAGCGCCAGGCCGTGCCGCTCATCAAGAGCGACGCGCCCCTGGTCGGCACCGGCATGGAGTTCCGTGCCGCCGTCGACGCCGGTGACGTCGTCACCAGCGACGTGGCCGGCGTGGTCAAGGAGGTCTCGGCCGAGGAGGTCGTGATCATGACCGACGAGGGCGGCGACAAGTCCTACCGCCTGCTGAAGTTCACCCGCTCCAACCAGGGCACGTGCATCAACCAGCGCCCCCTGGTCGCCGAGGGCGAGCGCGTCGAGGTCGGGTCCCCGATCGCCGACGGTCCCTGCACCGACGAGGGCGAGATGGCGCTGGGCACCAACCTGCTCGTCGCCTTCATGCCCTGGCAGGGTCACAACTACGAGGACGCGATCATCCTCTCCCAGCGCCTGGTGCAGGAGGACGTCCTCACCTCGATCCACATCGAGGAGCACGAGGTCGACGCCCGTGACACCAAGCTCGGCCCGGAGGAGATCACGCGGGACATCCCCAACGTCTCCGACGACGTGCTGGCCGACCTCGACGAGCGGGGCATCATCCGCGTCGGCGCGGAGGTCACCACCGGTGACATCCTCGTCGGCAAGGTGACCCCCAAGGGCGAGACCGAGCTGACCCCCGAGGAGCGCCTGCTGCGCGCGATCTTCGGCGAGAAGGCGCGCGAGGTGCGCGACACCTCGATGAAGGTCCCGCACGGCGAGTCCGGCACGGTCATCGGCGTCCGCGAGTTCAACCGCGAGGACGGCGACGAGCTGCCCCCGGGCGTCAACCAGCTGGTGCGCGTCTACGTCGCCCAGAAGCGGAAGATCTCGGTGGGCGACAAGCTCGCCGGTCGCCACGGCAACAAGGGCGTCATCGCCAAGATCCTCCCGATCGAGGACATGCCGTTCATGGAGGACGGCACCCCGGTCGACGTGATCCTCAACCCGCTGGGCGTCCCGCGACGGATGAACATCGGCCAGATCCTCGAGCTCCACCTGGGCTGGCTGGCCAAGCAGGGCTGGGACCTCGACCTCTCCGGCGAGGACCAGTCGGCCGACTGGAAGCAGCGCCTGATCAAGATCCACGCGGAGAAGGCGGAGGCCGACACCAACGTCGCGACCCCGGTCTTCGACGGTGCGCGCGAGGACGAGATCGTCGGGCTGCTCGGCTCGAGCATCCCCAACCGCGACGGTGTGCGGATGGTCGGCGAGAGCGGCAAGGCGAGCCTGTTCGACGGCCGCTCCGGGGAGCCCTTCCCGGACCCGGTCTCGGTCGGCTACATGTACATCCTCAAGCTCCACCACCTCGTCGACGACAAGATCCACGCGCGCTCGACGGGTCCCTACTCGATGATCACCCAGCAGCCGCTCGGCGGTAAGGCCCAGTTCGGTGGCCAGCGCTTCGGTGAGATGGAGGTCTGGGCGATGGAGGCCTACGGCGCGGCGTACGCGCTGCAGGAGCTGCTCACCATCAAGTCCGACGACGTGCCCGGTCGCGTCAAGGTCTACGAGGCGATCGTGAAGGGCGAGAACATCCCCGACTCGGGCATCCCCGAGTCGTTCAAGGTGCTCGTCAAGGAGATGCAGTCGCTCTGCCTCAACGTCGAGGTGCTGTCCCAGGACGGCTCCGCGATCGAGATGCGCGACGCGGAGGAGGACGTCTTCCGCGCCGCCGAGGAGCTCGGCATCGACCTGTCCCGTCGCGAGCCCAGCTCGGTCGAAGAGGTCTGAGGGACGGGGGTCGGCGCGCCCGCGAGGTCGCGCCGCCCCCGCCTCCGACCCCCGTCACGATCCAAATAGTTCTTCCTAACGAGGGAAAGCAGCCACTGTGCTCGACGTAAATTTCTTCGACCAGCTCAAGATCGGCCTGGCCACCGCGGACGAGATCCGCGGGTGGAGCCACGGCGAGGTCAAGAAGCCCGAAACCATCAACTACCGCACGCTCAAGCCCGAGCGTGACGGCCTCTTCTGCGAGAAGATCTTCGGTCCCACCCGGGACTGGGAGTGCTACTGCGGCAAGTACAAGCGCGTCCGCTTCAAGGGCATCATCTGCGAGCGCTGCGGCGTCGAGGTGACCCGGTCCAAGGTGCGTCGCGAGCGCATGGGCCACATCGAGCTCGCCGCGCCGGTCACCCACATCTGGTACTTCAAGGGTGTCCCGAGCCGGCTCGGCTACCTGCTCGACCTGGCGCCGAAGGACCTCGAGAAGGTCATCTACTTCGCCGCCTACATGATCACCAGCGTGGACGAGGAGTCGCGTCACCGCGACCTCTCCGACCTCGAGGGCAAGATCGGCCTGCAGCGCAAGAGCCTGGAGAACCGCCGCGACGTGCAGATCGAGGAGCGGAGCCAGAAGCTGGAGTCCGACCTCGCCGCGCTCGAGGAGGAGGGCGCCAAGGCCGACGCCAAGCGCAAGGTCAAGGACGGCGCCGAGCGCGAGATGGCCGCGGTGCGCAAGCGCTCCGACGCCGAGCTCGCGCGCCTGGAGGAGGTCTGGAACACCTTCAAGAACCTCAAGGTCCAGGACCTCATGGGCGACGAGATGCTCTACCGCGAGATGAACAACTGGTTCGGCAAGTACTTCGAGGGCTACATGGGCGCCACGGCGATCCAGAAGCGCCTCGAGAGCTTCGACATCCCGCAGGAGGTCGAGAACCTCCGCGAGACGATCGCGACCGGCAAGGGCCAGAAGAAGGTCCGTGCGCTCAAGCGCCTCAAGGTGGTCGACGCCTTCCGCAAGACCGGCAACTCGCCCATGGGCATGGTGCTCGACGCCGTCCCCGTGATCCCGCCGGACCTGCGCCCGATGGTGCAGCTCGACGGTGGTCGCTTCGCGACCTCCGACCTCAACGACCTGTACCGCCGCGTGATCAACCGCAACAACCGGCTCAAGCGGCTCCTCGACCTCGGTGCGCCCGAGATCATCGTCAACAACGAGAAGCGGATGCTCCAGGAGGCCGTCGACTCGCTGTTCGACAACGGCCGTCGTGGTCGTCCGGTCACCGGCCCGGGCAACCGGCCGCTGAAGTCGCTCTCCGACATGCTCAAGGGCAAGCAGGGTCGCTTCCGCCAGAACCTGCTCGGCAAGCGCGTCGACTACTCCGGCCGTTCGGTCATCGTGTCGGGCCCGCAGCTGAAGCTGCACCAGTGCGGTCTGCCCAAGTACATGGCGATCGAGCTGTTCAAGCCCTTCGTGATGAAGCGGCTGGTCGACCTCTCCCACGCGCAGAACATCAAGTCCGCCAAGCGGATGGTCGAGCGCGCCGTGCGTCCCGAGGTCTGGGACGTGCTGGAGGAGGTCATCGCCGAGCACCCGGTGCTGCTGAACCGTGCACCCACGCTGCACCGCCTCGGCATCCAGGCCTTCGAGCCCCAGCTGATCGAGGGCAAGGCCATCCAGATCCACCCGCTCGTCTGCTCGGCCTTCAACGCCGACTTCGACGGTGACCAGATGGCGGTGCACCTGCCGCTGTCGGCCGAGGCCCAGGCCGAGGCGCGGATCCTGATGCTCTCGACCAACAACATCCTCAAGCCGTCCGACGGCCGCCCGGTCACGATGCCGACCCAGGACATGATCATCGGCATCTTCTTCCTGACCCGGGCCGACGAGGGCGCGATCGGCGAGGGCCGTTCGTTCTCCTCCATCGGCGAGGCCGTGATGGCGCTGGACAAGGGCGAGATCAAGATCCAGTCCAAGGTCAAGATCCGGCTCGAGGGCGTCGTGCCCCCGGCCGGTGCCCCGCTCCCCGAGGGCTGGACCGAGGGCGACTCCGTCGTGCTCGACACCACCCTGGGCCGCGCGCTGTTCAACGAGACCCTGCCGAGCAACTACGAGTACGTCGAGTTCGGTGTCGGCAAGCGCGAGCTGGGCCGGATCGTGAACAACCTGGCCGAGCGCTACACCAAGGTCGAGGTCGCCAACAGCCTCGACGCCCTCAAGGACGCCGGCTTCGCGTGGGCGACCCGCTCGGGCGTGACCGTCTCGATCGAGGACGTGGTGACCCCGGCCAACAAGCCGGAGATCCTCGCCAAGTACGACGAGAAGGCCGCCAAGGTGCAGCAGCAGGCCGAGCTGGGCCTGATCACCGACGACGAGCGTCGCCAGGAGCTCATCGAGATCTGGACGCAGGCCTCCAACGAGGTCGCGAAGGCCATGGAGGCCAACTTCGACAAGAAGAACCCGATCTACATGATGGTCGACTCGGGTGCGTCCGGAAACATGATGCAGATGCGTCAGGTCGCGGCCATGCGTGGTCTGGTGGCCAACCCCAAGGGCGACATCATCCCGCGTCCGATCAAGGCCAACTTCCGTGAGGGCCTCTCGGTCCTGGAGTACTTCATCTCCACCCACGGTGCCCGCAAGGGTCTGGCCGACACCGCGCTGCGCACCGCCGACTCGGGCTACCTGACCCGTCGTCTGGTGGACGTCTCGCAGGACGTGATCATCCGCGAGGACGACTGCGGCACCGAGCGCGGCATGCCCAAGGTCATCGGGGTCCGGGGCGAGGACGGCGTGGTCCGCAAGGACGACAACGCCGAGACCTCGGCGTACGCCCGGGCCGCGGCGGTCGAGATCACCCACCCCGAGACCGGGGCGGTGCTCGCCGGAGCCGGCGAGGACCTCGGTGACATCAAGATCGAGGAGCTGGTCGCGGCCGGCATCGAGACGGTCAAGGTCCGCTCGGTCCTGACCTGCGACGCCCGCACCGGCACCTGTGCCAAGTGCTACGGCCGCTCGCTGGCCACCGGCAAGCTGGTCGACATCGGTGAGGCCGTCGGCATCATCGCGGCGCAGTCCATCGGTGAGCCCGGCACGCAGCTGACGATGCGCACCTTCCACACCGGTGGTGTGGCCTCGGCGGACGACATCACTCAGGGCCTGCCCCGCGTGGTCGAGCTCTTCGAGGCGCGTCAGCCCAAGGGCAAGGCGCCCATCGCCGAGTCCGCGGGTCGCATCGAGATCGAGGACACCGACAAGTCCCGCAAGGTGCTGCTCACCCCCGACGACGGCTCGGAGGTGCAGGAGTACCCCGTCAGCAAGCGCTCGCGCCTGCTGGTCGGCGACGGCGACCACATCGAGGTCGGCGAGCAGATCACGCAGGGCACGCCCGACCCGCAGGAGGTGCTGCGCATCCTGGGTGTCCGCAAGGCCCAGGAGCACCTGGTGGCCGAGGTGCAGCGCGTGTACCGCAGCCAGGGCGTGTCGATCCACGACAAGCACATCGAGATCATCGTCCGGCAGATGCTGCGCCGGGTCACGGTGATCGAGTCCGGCGACACCAAGCTGCTCCCGTCCGACCTCGTCGACCGGGTGCGCTACGAGGAGGAGAACCGCCGCGCGGTCTCCGAGGGCATCAAGCCCGCCTCGGGTCGTCCGGTGCTGATGGGCATCACCAAGGCCTCGCTCGCGACCGAGTCGTGGCTCTCGGCGGCCTCCTTCCAGGAGACCACCCGAGTGCTCACCGACGCCGCGATCAACGGCAAGTCGGACTCGCTGCTGGGTCTGAAGGAGAACGTGATCATCGGCAAGCTGATCCCGGCGGGCACCGGCCTCGAGCGGTACCGCAACATCCGGGTGGAGCCGACCGAGGAGGCGCGCGCCGCGGCGTACGCCGTCACGGGCTACGACAACTACGGCGACGACTACTTCGGTGGTGGCGCCAGCCAGACCGTCGCCCTCGACGACTTCGACTTCGGTTCCTACCAGAACTGACGCGAAGCCAGAGCAGCTCCACCGAACGGCCCCCGGCACACCGCCGGGGGCCGTTCGGCCTCCCCGGGGCAGGTCGGCGAGCGGCCCTAGGGTGGACCGGTGCCGACGCCGGAGGAGATCACCCGCCACGAGGACGACGTGCCCACCGGGGCGCCGAGCGCCTGGGTGGGCGACGCCCGGCCGGAGACCGGCGTCGAGGTGGTCGAGCCCGACCCCGCGTGGCCGGCGGCGTACGCCGAGGTGGCGGCGCTGGTCCGCGACGCCCTGGGCGACCGGGTGCTCGTGCTGCAGCACGTCGGCTCCACCGCGGTCCCCGGGCTCGTGGCCAAGCCGGTCCTCGACGTGGACCTGGTCGTGGGCGACGTGGACGACGAGGCGGCCTGGCTGCCCCCGCTGGAGGCCGCGGGCTTCGTGCTGCGCGTCCGCGAGCCGTGGTGGCAGGGGCACCGGGGACTCCGCCTGACCAGTCCTGTCGTGTCCAACCTGCACGTCTTCGGGCCCGGTGCGGCCGAGCCGGTGCGGCACCGCATCTTCCGCGACTGGCTGACCGAGCACCCCGAGGACCGCGAGAGGTACGCCGAGGCCAAGCGGGTGGCCGCCCGGCAGACCGAGGCCGCGGGGGAGCACGTCATGGACTACAACGCCCGCAAGCAGGCGGTGGTGCGCGAGATCTACGACCGGGCCTTCGTCGCGCTCGGGCTGCTGCCGGGCCCTGGCACGGCGCCGACCACCCCCTTGCGAGAATGAGCAGGTGAGCATCGCCCCCGTCCCCGCCGAGACCGACGTCCTCGTGGTGGGGGCCGGACCCGCAGGGTCAGCGGCCGCTGCCTGGGCCGCCCGGGCCGGGCTCGACGTCGTCCTCGTCGACGCGGCCGTCTTCCCCCGGGACAAGACCTGCGGCGACGGCCTGACGCCGCGTGCGATCGGTGAGCTGGAGCGGCTCGGGCTCGGTGAGTGGGTGCGCTCGCACACCGTCAACCACGGCCTGCGCGCCCACGGCTTCGGCCAGACGCTGCTGCTGCCGTGGCCGGGCGGCTCGCTGCCGGCGTACGGCTCGGCCGTGGCGCGCACCGAGCTCGACGACCACCTGCGGACCACCGCGATCAAGGCCGGCGCGCACGGGGTCGACGGCCTCCGGGCCGTCGACGTCCGGCGTGAGGGGGGCCGGGTCACCGGGGTCGTGCTCGAGCGCGCCCGCGGCACCGAGGGGGCGGGGGAGCGGGTCGAGATCAGCTGCCGCCGCCTCGTGGTCGCCGACGGCGTGCGGTCGCCGCTGGGCAAGCTGCTCGGCCGCGAGTGGCACCGCGACACCGTCTACGGCGTCGCCGCGAGGTCCTACGTCGACTCGACCGCGTCCGACGACCCGTGGATCTCCAGCCACCTCGAGCTGCGGGGCGTCGACGGCGAGATCCTCTCCGGCTACGGCTGGATCTTCCCGCTGGGCGACGGCCAGATCAACGTCGGGGTCGGCACCCTGGCGACCTCCAAGCGCCCGGCCGACGTGGCGCTGCGGCCGCTGATGCAGTTCTACGCCGACGAGCGGCGCGAGGAGTTCGGCATCACCGGCGAGCTGCGCGCCCCCACCTCGGCGCTGCTGCCGATGGGCGGCGCGGTCTCACGCGTCGCGGGTCCCAACTGGGCCCTGGTCGGCGACGCCGCCGGCTGCGTCAACCCGCTCAACGGCGAGGGCATCGACTACGGCCTCGAGGGCGGTCGGCTGGTCGTCGACCTGCTCCTCGAGGGCGCCGACCTGGAGCAGGCGTGGCCCGACCTGCTGCGCGAGCACTACGGCGAGTCGTTCTCCATCGCCCGCCGGTTGGCCGGGCTGGTGACCGTGCCGCGGATCCTGCCGACCCTCGGCCCGGCCGGGATGCGCTCGGACTGGCTGATGACGCTCGCGCTGCGGTGGATGGGCAACCTGGTCACCGACGAGGACCGCGACCGCGCCGCCCGGGTGTGGCGCTGGGCGGGGCGCCGCTCGGTGGCGCTCGACCACCGGCCGCCGTTCAGCTGAGGGTCGCGGACGTGGCCGACGCGGCGTACCGCTTCGTCAACGCGGTGGGTCGTGCCGCCCTGCGGGGGCTGCGCGTCGACGTGCGGTGGACGGGGGCCGAGCACCTCCCGCACACCGGCCCGGCGCTGCTGGCGGCCACCCACGTCGCCTTCCCGGACTTCTTGTTCGTGGAGCGGGCGGCGGTGACGCGCGGGCGGCTGGTGCGGTTCCTGACCCGCCACGACGTGTGGGACGTGCCCGGCGCCGGCTGGTGGATGGACCGGATGGGGCACGTGCCGGTGGACCGGCACGTGCCCGCGCACGCCTACGTGCGAGCCCGGGCGCTGCTGCGGAGCGGCGAGGCGGTGTGCGGGTTCCCCGAGGCGGGGATCTCCCACTCCTACACGGTCCGTCCGCTGATGCGCGGCCTGGTGGCGCTGGCCCGCGAGACCGGTGTGCCGGTCGTGCCGGTGGGGGTGTGGGGGACCCAGCGGTTCCTCTCCGTCGGCGACCCCGCACCGCCCCCGGACTGGTCGCGCGGCCGCCGCGTCGACCTGGCCTTCGGCGCCCCGATCGCGGTGGCGCCCGGCGACGACCTCACCGCCCGCACCCACGACCTCGGCCACGCCCTCACGGGTCTGCTCGAGGGCCTGCAGACGCTGCCGCACCACCGCCCCGACCCCGGGGTCCCCGCGGTCTGGCACCCGCACCACCTCGGTGGTGACGCGCCCACCCGGCAGCGGGCGGTGCACCTCGACGAGGTGCCCTTCGCCGCGGTCAGACCGAGCTGGGGTCCCGATCTCGACGCCTACGACGTGCCCGCTGCCACGACCCCACCGGGTCCACCAGCACGTTGAGCCGGCTCGAGACCGGCCGCCACGCGAGCAGCACCGCGAGGCCGACGGCGACGACGGTGGTGAGCAGCAGCGACAGCGGCCAGTGGTCGGCGGCCCAGCCCTTGTAGCCCAGGAACTCCGCGCCCAGCACGACGAAGCCGTGGTAGAGGTACACCACCAGCGTCGCCCCGCCCAGGGCCGAGAACCACGTCCGGGTCCGCGGCACCACGGCGAAGAAGGCGAAGGCGCCGACGAGGCCGCTGAGCAGCATCGACATCCGGATCACGAGGGCGCGGACGTTGTCGGGGTCGAGCGCGTCGTAGCGGGTGCGGTAGTAGAACCACTCGGTCTCCAGCAGCCCACCGGCCCAGCGGGCGGCCACCGCCATCAGCAGCAGCACCGCGACGCCGTACCAGCGGGCCCGGCGGGTGCGCAGCAGGTTCCAGTGGCCCTCGTGCATCTTCAGGCCCAGCACGAAGAAGGGCAGCAGGCCCAGGATGCGGGCGTTGTCGAGCACGTCGGTGGCGAACAGGCCGGCGGCGAGGCTGATGGCCGTGGCGACGACCACCTTGGCGGGCAGGCGCTGGAAGAGCGGCACCGAGAGCCGCCAGAAGAACAGCGCCGAGAGGTACCACATCGGCCAGTGCGGGTTGGCCCAGATGCGCTCGAACTCCACGCCCCCGAACTCGTGCCGGAACCACACCAGCAGACCCTCGAAGATGACGTAGGGCACCGCGACCGTGGTGACCAGCGACCAGATCCTGGCCCGGGTCCAGGTGAACGACCTCGACAGGTAGCCGGTGACGACGACGAACGCCGGGATGTGCCAGGCGTAGAGGAAGTGGTAGACCCAGCCGTCGTAGAACCTCGCCGTGTCGCTGCCGGCGTCGCCGTCGAAGAGCGGGAGCAGCGTCCAGGCGTGGCCCACCACGACGAGCACGACGAGCAGCATCTTGGCGTTGTCGAACCAGGGGTCGCGCTGCTTCGTCGCCGCCGGGGGCGGGGTGGGGCGCGTCTGGGTCTGGGCTCCGGCGTCGTGCACGGCCCGACGGTACCGGGTACATGAGGGTCCCATCGCCTTGTCTAGACTCCGGACGTGTCCGACACCACGGCCCGCGGCCCTGCCCCGGTGCAGCGCCAGCGCGTCGCGGCGTACGCCGTGGTGGTGCGCGACGGCGACGTCCTGCTGTCCCGGCTGGCCCCCTACCTGGCCCCGACCGAGCGGTGGACGCTGCCCGGCGGCGGCATCGACTTCGGCGAGCACCCGCGCGACGCGGTGGTGCGCGAGGTCCACGAGGAGACCGGGCTCGACGTGACCGTCGGGGCCGAGGCGGTCGTCGACTCCGCGCTGCGGGCGCTGAAGGACCCCGGCGAGCCGGCGGCCGAGCTGCACTCGGTCCGCATCGTCTACGAGGGCTGGGTGGCCCCCGACGCCCCCGAGCCCCGGGTGGTCGAGGTCGACGGCTCGACCGTCGACGCCCGGTGGCACCCGGTGGCCGACGTCGAGTCGGGCGCGGTGGCGACGGTGCCGATGGTGCGCTGGGCGCTGGTCCGGCACCGTGCGGCGCGACGCCAGCGGCTGGCGGCGTACGCCCTGGTGGTGCGCGACGGCGAGGTCCTGCTCACGCGCAACTCCGCGCTCGGCCCGCGGCCCGGGTCGTGGACGCTGCCCGGGGGCGGTGTCGAGCACGGCGAGTCGCCGGCCGACGCGGTGGTCCGCGAGGTCGCGGAGGAGACCGGGCTGGTGGCCGGGGTGGGTCGGCTGCTCGGCCTGCACGACGAGCACTTCACCGGCACCGCGCCCTCGGGACGCGAGGAGGACTTCCACGGGGTGCACGTGCTCTTCGAGGCCACCGTGACCGGCGGCGACGAGCCCGTGGTGCGGGACCCGGACGGCACCACCGACGCCGCGGCGTGGGTGCCCCTGGACCGCCTGGTCGACGGGTCGCTCGACGTGCGGCCGCTGGTGCACGAGGCGCTCGGCCTGCGCTGAGGGCCGCCGGGGGCCGCCTGCGTCGCATAGGTTGGCCGGCATGAGCGCTGAGTCGATCTTCACCTACGGAGCACCCGGTCTGAAGTTCGGTGAGGGGGCGTCCGACGAGATCGGCCACGACCTGTCGCAGTACGACGTGAAGCGGGTGCTCGTCATCACCGATGCCGGCGTGGCCGCCACCGGCCACCCGCAGCGCGTCGCCGACCAGATGGCGCAGTACGGCATCGAGGCGTCGGTCTTCGACGGCGTCCACGTCGAGCCGACCGACGCCAGCCTCGAGCTCGCCATCGCCCACGCGCGCGACACCGGGCCCTGGGACGCCTTCGTCGCCGTCGGGGGAGGGTCGGCGATCGACACCGCCAAGGCCGTCAACCTCCTCACCACCAACGAGGGCGAGCTGATGGACTACGTCAACGCACCGGTCGGTCGGGCGCGTGCCCCGAAGCACGCCTTGAAGCCGCTGGTGGCGGTGCCGACGACGACCGGAACCGGAGCGGAGTCCACCACCATCTGCGTGCTCGACGTGCTGGACCAGCACGTCAAGACCGGCATCAGCCACCCGCGCCTGCGCCCGACGCTCGCCGTGGTCGACCCCGAGCTGACCCGCACCCAGCCGGCGGGGGTCACCTCGGCGGCAGGCATGGACATCCTGTGCCACGCACTGGAGAGCTACACCGCCCGCGCCTACACCTCCTACGAGCGCAAGCAGCCCGACCAGCGGGTGCCCTACTGCGGGTCCAACCCGATGTCGGACCTGTGGTCGGAGAAGGCGATGTCGCTGCTGGCCACGTCGTTCCGCAGGGCGGTGCAGCACGGCGAGGACGACGCGGCCCGCCACGACATGGCACTCGCCGCGACCTTCGCCGGCATCGGGTTCGGCAACGCCGGCGTCCACATCCCGCACGCCAACGCCTACCCGATCGCGGGCCGAGTCCGGGACTTCCGCCCCGAGGGCTACCCCCAGGAGGAGGCGATGGTGCCGCACGGCATGGCCGTGTCGCTGACCGCGCCGGCTGCGTTCCGGTGGACCTTCGAGGCGTCGCCCGAGCGCCATCTCCGCGCCGCGGAGCTGCTGGCCCCGGGCCACTCCTACGACCGCGGCCCCGAGGCGCTGCCCTCGGTGCTGGCCGACCTGATGCGCGACATCACCATCCCCAACGGCCTCGCTGCGGTGGGCTACGGCGAGGGCGACGTCGACGCCCTCGTCGAGGGCACCTTGAAGCAGCAGCGGCTGCTGGCCACCTCGCCCCGCGAGGTCACCGAGGACGACGCGGCCGACATCCTGCGGGGGTCGCTCGAGAACTGGTGAGGTCGCGGCCCGAGGGGGTCCGCGTGGCGGCGGGTGCGAGAATCAGGCACGTGCCGACCAGCGACCTCCTCCTCGCCCTGCGCGCCGCCGGGGTCGCCGACGCCGACGACTCGGACCTGACCCGCAGCCTCTACGCCAGCGACGCCGGGCTCTACCGGATCCCGCCCCGGGTGGTCGTCCGGCCCCGCCACACCGACGAGGTCGTGGCGACGCTCGCGGTCGCGCGGGAGAGCGGCGTACCCCTGACGATGCGGGGGGCGGGCACCTCGATCGCCGGCAACGCCATCGGTGCCGGCATCGTGCTCGACACCAACCGCCACCTCAACCGCGTCCTCGGCATCGACCGCGAGGCCGGGGTCGCCCACGTCCAGCCCGGCACCGTGCACGCCACCCTGCAGAAGCAGGCGGTGCCGCTCGGGCTGCGCTTCGGGCCCGACCCCTCGACCCACACCCGCTGCACGATCGGCGGAATGATCGGCAACAACGCCTGCGGCTCCCGTGCGCTGGGCTACGGCCGCACCGTCGACAACGTCGAGGGCCTGACCGTGCTGCTGGCCGACGGGAGCGTCGTACGGGCTGGTGCGGCGGGGGGAACGCCCGCGGCGCTGACCGACCTCGTCGACGCGCAGCTGGGCACCGTCCGGACCGAGTTCGGCCGCTTCGGCCGCCAGGTCTCGGGCTACTCGATGGAGCACCTGCTGCCCGAGCGGGGCCGGCGCTTCGACCGCTTCCTGGCCGGCACCGAGGGCACCCTCGGCGTCGTGCTCGACGCCCACGTGCGGCTGGTGCGCGACGCCCCCCACCGGGCCCTCGCCGTGCTGGCCTACACCGACATGGCCGAGGCCGCCGACGCCGTCCCGGCCCTGCTCGAGCACGACCTGGTGGCGTGCGAGGGTCTCGGCGAGCGGATCGTCGCGATGGTCACCGGCCACCCCGAGCTCCCCGTCGGCGGAGGCTGGCTGTTCGCCGAGGTCGTGGGCGAGACGGTGGCCGAGGTGGAGGCCGCGGCGCTGGCCGTCGCCCGGACGGCCGGAGTGCCGTTCCGTGTCGTCAGCGACGCCGCCGAGCAGGCCGCGCTGTGGAAGATCCGTGAGGACGGCGCCGGGCTCGCCGCCCGCTCGCTGAGCCGACCGGCCCAGGCGGGCTGGGAGGACGCGGCGGTGCCCCCGGCGAGGCTCGGCGCCTACCTGCGCGAGTTCGAGGCGCTGCTGCGCGAGAGCCGCCTCGACGGCGTGCCCTACGGCCACTTCGGCGACGGCTGCGTGCACGTGCGCATCGACTTCGAGCTCGAGGACGCCGGCGGCCGCGACCGCTACCGCGCCTTCGTCGAGCAGGCCGCCGACCTCGTCGCGGGCTACGGCGGGTCGATGTCGGGCGAGCACGGCGACGGCCGCGCCCGCTCCGAGCTGCTGCCGCGGATGTACTCCCCGCAGGCGATGGCGCTCATGGAGCAGGCCAAGCGGGTGCTCGACCCCACCGGACTGCTCAACCCCGGCGTGCTGGTCGACCCGGCCCCCTTCGACGCCGACCTGCGGCTCGCGCAGCCGCTGCCCGGGCTGCGGACCACGCTGCGCCTCACCCACGACGGCGGGTCGCTGACCGACGCCGTCCACCGCTGCACCGGCGTCGGCAAGTGCGTCGCGGACAACACGGCCGGCGGCGGGGTGATGTGCCCGTCCTACCTCGCCACCCGGGAGGAGAAGGACTCCACCCGTGGTCGCGCCCACGTCCTGCAGGACGTCGTCAACGGCGCCCTCGACGTGCGCAGCGACGCCGTCGCCGACGCCCTCGACCTGTGCCTGTCCTGCAAGGGCTGCGCCCGCGACTGCCCCACGGGCGTCGACATGGCGACCTACAAGTCCGAGGTGCTGTCCCAGAAGTACGCCGGTCGGCTGCGCCCCCGCTCCCACTACGCCCTGGGGCAGCTGCCCCGCTGGGCCCGGATGACGCCGCCGCGGCTGGCCAACGCGGTGCTGCGCAGCCGCACCGTCGCCCGGGTCGCGAAGGCCGCCGCCGGGGTCGACCAGCGTCGCTCGCTGCCCTCGTTCTCCGAGCGGCCGCTCCGAGCGCCGGCCGGGCGCCGGGCCGACCGCCCCGCCGAGGACGCCCACGGCGTGGACCCGACCGTCGACGTGTGGGTCTGGGCCGACTCCTTCACCGACCGGTTCGCCGCCGACACCGGCCGCGCCGCCCTCGAGCTGCTGCGCTCCATCGGGCTGCGTGCCGAGGTCATCCCCGACCCGGCCTGCTGCGGCCTGACCTGGGTCACCACCGGCCAGCTCTCCGCGGCCCGCCGGATCGTCTCCGGCGCGGTCGCCACGCTGCACCGCTACGTCGCCTCGGGCGCCCCCGTGGTCGGGCTGGAGCCCAGCTGCCTGGCCGCGATGCGCGAGGACGCCGTCCAGCTCGTCGACGACCCCCGGGCGGTCGAGGTCGCGGGCGGGCTCCGCTCGCTGGCCGAGCTGCTGGCCGGGCTCGTGGCCGAGGGCCGGTGGACCCCGCCCGACCTGACCGGGGTCGAGGTCGTCGCCCAGCCGCACTGCCACCACCACGCGGTGGTCGGCTGGGCCACCGACGCCGCGCTGCTCGCGCAGACCGGCGCGACGGTCACCCGGGTCGGCGGCTGCTGCGGCCTGGCCGGCAACTTCGGCGTGGAGGTCGGGCACTACGAGACGAGCGTCGCCGTGGCCGAGCACGACCTGCTGCCCGCCGTACGCGCCGCCGGTCCCGACGCCGTCGTCCTCGCCGACGGCTTCTCCTGCCGCACCCAGCTCGAGGACCTCGAGGGTCGCCGCGCCCTCCACCTCGCCGAGCTGCTGCTGCAGGGCACGCCCCGCCGGTCCGAGGGATAGTCCGAGACGTTTGGCACCGTCCAGAAGGTCGTGAGGGGTGCCGAACGTCTCGGACTACCGCGTCAGCGGCGCAGCCGCTCGACGGCCGACATCACGTGGAAGACGACGACGGCGGCGACGGTGCCCAGGGCGATGCCGTTGAGGCTGATGTCGCCGCTGGTGAAGGTGTAGTTGGCGATGCCGACGACCAGGGCGGTCGCGGCCGTGAACTGGTTGACCGGGCGCGAGAAGTCGACGCGGTTGTCGATCCAGATCTTCACGCCGATGACGCCGATCAGGCCGTAGAGCGCGGTGGTGACGCCGCCGAGCACGCCCGGCGGGACGGTGTTGACCAGGGCGCCGACCTTGGGCAGGAAGCCCAGGGCGATCGCGAAGGCGCCGGCCACCCAGTACGCCGCGGTGGAGTAGACCTTGGTCGCGGCCATCACCCCGATGTTCTCGCCGTACGTCGTGGTGCCGGACCCGCCGCCCAGGCCGGCCACCGTGGTCGCCAGGCCGTCGGCGAACAGCGCCCGCCCGGTCTGCGCGTTGAGGGAGTCGTCGGCGAGGTGGGCGACGCTGCGCACGTGGCCGACGTTCTCCGCGACCAGCACCAGGACGACGGGCAGGAACGCCGGCAGCACCGACCACGCGACGGTGGGGGAGCCGAAGTCGGGCAGGCCCACCCAGGCGGCCTCGCGCACCGGGGCGAAGTCGACCTGGCCCGCGAGCACCGCGGCGACGTAGCCGACGACGACGCCGAAGAAGATCGAGAGCCGGGCGACCAGCCCCCGGAAGGCCACGGTCCACAGCAGCACCGCGGCCAGGGTCAGCACCGCCACCCACGGCGCCTGGACGAAGTTGTCGCGGGCGGCGGGGGCCAGGTTGAGGCCGATCAGCGCGACGATCGCGCCCGCCACGACCGGCGGCATCAGCACGTCGATCCAGCCCGTGCCGGTCACGGTGACGAGCAGCCCGACGAGCGCCAGCACGATGCCGACGACGACGATGCCGAACAGGGCCGCACCCTGGCCGCCCGAGGCGGTGGCGGCGCCGATGGGGGCGAGGAAGGCGAAGGAGGACCCGAGGTAGCTGGGCAGCCGGTTGCGGGTGACCAGCAGGAACAGGATCGTGCCCACGCCGGAGAAGAAGAGCGTCGTGGTGGGCGGGAAGCCGGTGAGCACCGGCACCAGGAAGGTCGCCCCGAACATCGCCACCACGTGCTGCAGCCCGAGCCCGATCGTGGCGGGCCACGCGAGCCGCTCGTCGGGGCGGACGATCTCGCCCTCGGTGATCGTGGTGCCGTCGCCGTGCAGCTTCCAGGTCAGTGCCATGGGCGGCACTCTGACGCATCGGTGTGACGGTCTCGTGACGAGGGTCCGCCCGCCGTACGACGCGGCAGCGTGCCCGGGTCGGCGGACTCGTTTTGACCCTCGTGGGGCCGCCCGGTAATCTCATCCCTTGTGTCTGGTAACGCCAGACCCGTTCGCGTGCCCTGAATCCAGCGCAGCGCGTCACCGCACCACCACACGCCACATCGTCGTGCCCGGCAGAGCGCCGCGTACTGAGAGCCGACAAGAGAGGGAACCACCAGGTGCCCACGATCAACCAGCTGGTCCGCAAGGGCCGACAGGACAAGGTGTCCAAGAACAAGACGCCTGCCCTGAAGGGTTCGCCCCAGCGACGCGGTGTCTGCACCCGCGTCTACACGACCACCCCGAAGAAGCCGAACTCTGCCCTCCGCAAGGTCGCCCGCGTGCGCCTGTCGAGCGGCATCGAGGTCACGGCGTACATCCCGGGTGTGGGCCACAACCTCCAGGAGCACTCCATCGTGCTCGTCCGCGGCGGCCGGGTGAAGGACCTCCCCGGCGTCCGCTACAAGATCATCCGCGGCTCGCTGGACACGCAGGGCGTGAAGAACCGCAAGCAGGCCCGCAGCCGCTACGGCGCGAAGAAGGAGAAGAGCTAATGCCCCGCAAGGGTCCCGCCCCGAAGCGGCCGATCGTCACCGACCCGGTCTACGGCTCGCAGCTGGTCTCCCAGCTCGTCTCCAAGGTGCTGCTCGACGGCAAGAAGCAGGTCGCCCAGCGCATCGTCTACAGCGCCCTCGAGGGCACCCGCGAGAAGACCGGCACCGACCCCGTCGTCACGCTCAAGCGCGCGCTCGACAACGTCAAGCCGGCCATCGAGGTCAAGTCCCGCCGCGTCGGCGGTGCGACCTACCAGGTGCCGATCGAGGTCAAGCCCAACCGCAGCACCACGCTGGCGCTGCGCTGGCTGGTCGGCTACTCCGCCGCCCGTCGCGAGAAGACCATGTCCGAGCGACTGATGAACGAGATCCTCGACGCGTCCAACGGCCTCGGCGCCGCTGTGAAGAAGCGTGAGGACACCCACAAGATGGCCGAGTCCAACAAGGCCTTCGCGCACTACCGCTGGTGATCTCCCGGTACGCCGCCGCGACCTGCGGCGGCGTGCCGATCACCTGACACACCGACAACCGAGGGGATCGAAGACCTACCGTGGCCGTCGACATCACCACCGACCTCAACCAGGTCCGCAACATCGGCATCATGGCGCACATCGACGCCGGCAAGACCACCACCACCGAGCGCATCCTCTTCTACACCGGGGTCACCTACAAGATCGGTGAGGTCCACGAGGGTGCGGCGACGATGGACTGGATGGAGCAGGAGCAGGAGCGTGGCATCACGATCACGTCCGCTGCGACCACCTGCTGGTGGAAGAACCACCAGATCAACATCATCGACACCCCCGGGCACGTCGACTTCACCGCCGAGGTCGAGCGCTCGCTGCGCGTCCTCGACGGCGCGGTCGCGGTCTTCGACGGTGTCGCGGGTGTCGAGCCCCAGACCATGACCGTGTGGCGGCAGGCCAACAAGTACTCCGTCCCGCGGATGTGCTTCGTCAACAAGCTCGACCGCACCGGCGCGGACTTCTTCCGCTGCGTGGACATGATGGTCGAGCGCCTCAACTCCACCCCGCTCGTGCTCCAGCTGCCCATCGGCGCGGAGTCCGACTTCCTCGGTGTCGTCGACCTGGTCGGCATGCGTGCCCTGACCTGGCGCGGCGAGACCAAGATGGGCGAGGACTACGAGGTCGAGGAGATCCCCGCGGAGCTGGCCGAGCAGGCCGCCGAGTACCGCGAGAAGCTGCTCGAGACCCTCTCCGACGTCGACGACGACATCATGGAGAAGTTCCTCGAGGGCGAGGAGTTCACCGTCGAGGAGCTGGAGTCCGCGATCCGTCGCGCCACGCTCGCCGACAAGGTCAACCCCGTCCTGTGCGGCACCGCGTTCAAGAACAAGGGCGTGCAGCCCCTGCTCGACGCCGTCGTGAAGTTCCTGCCCTCGCCGCTCGACATCGACGGCATCCAGGGCCACTCGGTCAAGGACGAGGACGAGGTCATCGTCCGTCAGCCCAGCGACGACGAGCCGTTCTCCGGCCTGGCGTACAAGATCGCCACCGACCCGCACCTGGGCAAGCTGATCTACGTGCGCGTCTACTCCGGCAAGCTCGTCGCCGGCTCGACCGTGGTCAACTCGGTCAACGGCCGCAAGGAGCGGATCGGCAAGGTCTACCAGATGCACGCGAACAAGCGTGAGGAGATCGCGTCGGTCGGCGCCGGCCAGATCGTGGCCGTCATGGGCCTCAAGGACACCAAGACCGGTCACACGCTGAGCGACCCGGCCCACCCGGTGATCCTGGAGTCGATGACCTTCCCCGCCCCCGTGATCGAGGTGGCCATCGAGCCCAAGACCAAGGGCGACCAGGAGAAGCTCGGCACCGCGATCCAGCGCCTGTCCGACGAGGACCCCACGTTCACCGTCAAGGCGGACGAGGAGACCGGCCAGACCATCATCGCCGGCATGGGCGAGCTCCACCTGGAGATCCTGGTCGACCGGATGAAGCGCGAGTTCCGCGTCGAGGCCACCGTCGGCAAGCCGCAGGTCGCCTACCGCGAGACCATCCGCAAGAAGGTCGAGAAGCACGGCTACACCCACAAGAAGCAGACCGGTGGGTCCGGCCAGTTCGCGAAGGTGCAGATCAGCCTGGAGCCGAACACCGACCCCGAGACCGGTCTCGGTGCGGGCTACGAGTTCGTCAACAACGTCTCCGGTGGTCGTGTCCCCAAGGAGTACATCCCCTCGGTGGACCAGGGCGGCCAGGACGCCATGGAGTTCGGCGTGCTCGCCGGCTACCCCATGGTCGACGTGAAGTTCACGCTCGAGGACGGCGCCTACCACGACGTCGACTCCTCCGAGCTGGCCTTCAAGATCGCCGGCAACCAGGCCTTCAAGGAGGCCGCCCGCATGGCCAAGCCGGTCCTGCTGGAGCCGATGTTCGCGGTCGAGGTCGTCACCCCGGAGTCCTTCATGGGCGACGTGATCGGCGACATCAACTCGCGTCGCGGCCAGGTCCGCGCGATGTCGGAGCGCTCGGGCGATCGCGTGGTCGACGCCCTCGTGCCGCTGTCGGAGATGTTCGGGTACGTTGGTGACCTGCGGTCGAAGACCTCTGGCCAGGCGTCGTACTCGATGGAGTTCGACTCCTACGCCGAGGTTCCCCAGAACGTCGCCGACGAGATCGTCAAGAAGGTCCGCGGCGAGTAGTCGCGCGGCCTGCTGCACCACCCCGTAGTTCACCCACGAGTCAAGAACAACAACAGGAGGAGCCCCCGTGGCTAAGGCGAAGTTCGAGCGGACCAAGCCGCACGTCAACATCGGAACCATCGGTCACATCGACCACGGCAAGACGACGTTGACCGCAGCGATCACCAAGGTCCTGCACAACAAGTACCCCGACCTCAACGCCGCCTCGGCCTTCGACGAGATCGACAAGGCCCCCGAGGAGCGTCAGCGCGGTATCACCATCTCGATCGCGCACGTCGAGTACCAGACCGAGAACCGGCACTACGCGCACGTCGACTGCCCGGGTCACGCGGACTACATCAAGAACATGATTACCGGTGCCGCGCAGATGGACGGCGCGATCCTGGTCGTGGCCGCCACCGACGGTCCGATGCCGCAGACCCGTGAGCACGTGCTGCTCGCCCGCCAGGTCGGCGTCCCCGCCCTGGTCGTCGCGCTGAACAAGTGCGACATGGTCGACGACGAGGAGCTCATCGAGCTCGTCGAGATGGAGGTGCGCGAGCTCCTCTCCGAGTACGAGTACGACGGCGACGACATCCCCGTCGTGCAGGTCGCTGCCTTCCCGGCGCTCCAGGGCGACGAGAAGTGGGGCGAGTCGATCCTCAAGCTCATGGACGCGGTGGACGAGTACATCCCGCAGCCCGTGCGTGAGACCGAGAAGCCCTTCCTCATGCCCGTCGAGGACGTCTTCACGATCACCGGTCGTGGCACCGTCATCACCGGTCGCATCGAGCGCGGCATCGTCAAGGTCAACGAGACCGTCGACATCATCGGCATCCGCGAGGGCAAGCAGTCCTCGACGGTCACCGGCATCGAGATGTTCCGCAAGCTGCTCGACACCGGCGAGGCCGGCGAGAACGTCGGGCTGCTGCTCCGCGGCACCAAGCGCGAGGACGTCGAGCGCGGCATGGTCGTGATCAAGCCCGGCACGACGACCCCGCACACCAACTTCGAGGCGTCGGTCTACATCCTCTCGAAGGAGGAGGGCGGCCGTCACACGCCGTTCTTCAACAACTACCGTCCGCAGTTCTACTTCCGGACCACGGACGTGACCGGCGTGGTGACCCTCCCCGAGGGTCGCGAGATGGTCATGCCCGGCGACAACACCGACATGTCGGTCGAGCTGATCCAGCCGATCGCCATGGAGGACGGCCTCCGCTTCGCGATCCGCGAGGGTGGCCGCACGGTCGGCGCCGGCCGCGTCACCAAGATCACCAAGTGATCTAGCGACACCTGCTCCACCGAAGGCCCCGGACCTGCTGGTCCGGGGCCTTCGTGCGTCCTCTGCGCGCAGCAGGCCGCGGCGGGCCACGAGGGACCGGGTGCGCTGCCGGTGACGCCGGGAGGGAGGATGTCGGCCGTGGAACAGCCCTCACCTGCGACCCGGGACCAGCTCCCTCCGGCCCGGCCGCACCAGAAGTACACCGAGGACGGCCAGCGGATGCGCGAGGTCCTCACCTACTCCCGACGCGGCAGCCGGTTCACGCCCTCGCAGCAGCAGTCGTGGGACGCGCACCACGAACGGTGGGTCGTCCCGGACCACCGGGTCGACCAGCCCGGCTTCGACTGGGACGAGCTGTTCGGCCGCTCGGCGCCCCGGATCGTGGAGATCGGGTCGGGAGTCGGGGAGGCCACCGCGGTGCTGGCGGCCGCGCGTCCGGCGTACGACGTGGTGGCGCTGGAGGTCTGGCGGCCGGGCGTGGCCCACACCCTCGGGCTGCTCGCGGAGGCCGGGGCCGACAACGTCCGGCTGCTCTCCGTCGATGCGGTGTGGTGCCTGGAGCACCTGTTCGCGCCGGGCTCGGTGAGCGGGCTGTGGACGTTCTTCCCCGACCCCTGGCCCAAGAAGCGGCACCACAAGCGCCGACTGGTGACGCCGGAGTTCGCCGCGCTCGTGGCCTCGCGGCTGCGGCCGGGCGGCGAGTGGCGGCTGGCCACCGACTGGAGCGAGTACGCCGTCCAGATGGCGTCGGTGATCGACGCCACCGACGGCCTGACCGGTGGCGTCGTCGAGCGCTGGGAGGAACGGCCGGTGACCAAGTTCGAGCGCAAGGGCGTCGAGGCGGGCCGACCGATCACCGACCTCCGCTACACCCGCGAGGACTGACCCCGAGACGGCGACCGCCTACTGCGGCAGGTCCTGGCCCGGGGAGGGGCGGGGCTGCCACACCAGGCCGGCCGCGGTGAGGGCGTGCTCGAGCCGCATCCGCTCCGCCTCGCGCTCGAGGCCGTAGAGCGGCAGCGCGAGCAGGCTGGTGGGCACGTCGAGCGCGGATCCCGCAGCGGCCAGGCGTTCGTCGTAGGCCAGCTGGGCGCCCTGCTGCTTGGCCATCCGCGTGCCCGGTCGGGGGTGGTGGACGTCGGGGTGCAGCCGCCGCAGGTCGGCGGCCAGCTTCTCCAGCGGGGGCCCCGAGGGCTCCTCGGGACGGCGTCGGCGGGGGAGCCGCGGGCCGATCACCCGCGCGCACCAGGCCCAGGCGCGGGGCGCCCGCCCCAGGCCGACCAGCAGCGCGACGGGGACCAGGGAGATGCCCACCACCTGCAGCAGGCCCACGAGGACGGTGCGGTCCATCTCTCGACGCTAGGTCCGTCGGCGCGGCGGGACAAGGCGGCGACGCCGGTGGTCTCGCCCGGTGGCGGGATCCCGGCGGTCCGCGACCGTCCTCGGCCCGGCGCCGCAGCGCACCCGGGGCCTAGGATCCGCGGGTGTCCACCACCCCCGCCCGTCGCACCGACGCGGCCGCGGCGCTCGGCTCCTCACGGGCCTGGTGGGTGGCGCTGGCGACGATGGCGGCCCTCGTGGCCACCGCGGGCTTCCGCAGCTCCACGGGGGCGCTGCTGGAGCCGCTGGAGGCGGAGTTCGGCTGGTCGCGGACCACCACGTCGGGCGCGGTCACGCTCAACCTGGTCGTCTACGGGCTCACCGCCCCCTTCGCGGCCGCGCTCATGGAGCGCCTGGGCGTACGCCGCGTGGCCGCGGGCGGGCTGCTGCTCGTGGCCGCCGGGTCCGGGCTGACGCTGGTCATGACGCAGGCGTGGCAGCTGTGGCTGCTGTGGGGGATCCCGGTCGGGGTCGGCACCGGCTCGATGGCGCTCGTCTTCGGTGCGGTGGTGGCCAACCGCTGGTTCGTGCGGCAGCGCGGCCTGGTGACCGGGCTGTTCTCGGCGGCCAGCTCGGCCGGTCAGCTGGTCTTCCTGCCGACCATCGCGCGGCTCGCCGCCGAGCCGGGCTGGCGCTGGGCGGCCGGCCTGGTCGCGGCAGCCGCCCTGCTGCTCGTGCCGGTGGTCGCGCTGGTGCTGCGCGACCGGCCCTCCGACGTCGGCCAGGTGCCCCACGGCGCCCCCGCGTCGTACGTCGACCCGCCGCTCGACCACGACGGGCCCGGTGCCGCCCGCACCACGCTGCTGACGCTGCGCCAGGTCGGTCGCAGCCGCGTGTTCTGGGCGCTGTTCGCCAGCTTCTGGATCTGCGGCTGGTCGACCAACGGGCTGGTCGGCACCCACTTCATCCCGGCCGCCCACGACCACGGCATGCCGGCCACCACGTCGGCCTCGCTCCTGGCGCTGATCGGGGTCTTCGACATCGTCGGCACGGTCGCCTCGGGGTGGCTGACCGACCGGGTGGACCCCCGGCTGCTGCTGGTCGTCTACTACACCCTGCGCGGGCTCTCGCTGCTCGTGGTGCCCTCGCTGCTGGGCCCGGAGGTGGTGCCCAGCCTGTTCCTGTTCGTGGTCTTCTACGGCCTCGACTGGGTGGCCACGGTGCCACCCACGGTCGCGCTGTGCCGCGTGCACTTCGGGCTGGTGCGCTCGGGCGTGGTCTTCGGCTGGGTGTTCGCGGCCCACATGGTCGGCGCGGGCGTCGCGGCGACGTACGCCGGCTGGGTGCGGCAGGCGACCGGCGACTACCAGGGCGCCTGGTTGACCGCGGGCGGCCTGTGCGTGGCGGCCGCGGTCATGTGCGCGACCATCCCGCGCGGGCCGCGGGAGCCGGTCGAGCCCGCTGCGGCCGGGCCCGAGGACACCGCCCAGATCTAGGGCGGCAGCAGGTCAGGGGCGTCGGGCCAGCCGCTGCCGCTGCGCGACCTCGCCGCGCAGCCGGCGCTCGTCGCGGGCGCGGCGCTCGGCGCTGACGGCGGCGAGGAAGGCTCCGGGCGGGGTGCCCTGCGGCGGGGCGGGGGCGACGTGGCGCGCGACCTCGGCGGCGGTGTGCAGCAGCAGCCGCTCGTGCGCCCGGGGGTCCAGGCCCTCGCCGCGGCCGAGCAGGCGGTGCACGGTGAGCGCGAGGGCGTCAGGGAGCGGGGCGATGTCCGCCCGCGCGGCCCAGGCGGCCAGCGGCGGCGGCATCGTCACCGGCCACGGGAGGCGCAGCGCGAACCGGTCGCGGACGACGTAGGTGCCGGCCACGAGATCGCCCAGCCGCTTGCCCCGGCGGCTGAGCAACGCCGAGACCAGGGCGGGCACGCCGGCCATCACCCAGACCTCGACCACGCTCACCAGGTGCCGCACGAAGCAGTGGTGGAACGACGGGGGACCGGCGTCGTCGCGGACGGTGCGCAGTCCCAGCACCAGCTTGCCGAGCGAGCGCCCCGACGTCAGCGTCTCCACCGCGGCTGGGCCCAGCACGAGCGTCGTCGCGGTCACCACGACCGACCCCGCGGCGGCGAGGGCGTCGTCGGGCGCGGCGATCGCCACCAGGACGAGGCCGAGCACGAGCAGCACGCCCTGCGCGACCAGGTCGACCAGCCCCGACAGCACGCGTACGCCGAGCGACGCGGCCGGCAGGTCCAGCGCGACCGCCTCCCCGGTGACCAGCAGGTCGCCCGCGCCCCACGCGCCGTCCCGGGCGTCGGCGTCCTCGGACCCCCAGGCGGGCGTGGTTCCACTCACCGGGCCAGGGTAGGGCGCCCTACCCTGGCCCGGTGGACATCGACGCCTTCGTGGGGGTGCACCAGCCGACCTGGCAGCGGCTGGAGGACCTGACGCGCCGGGCGCCGTGCACCGGGGCCGAGGCCGACGAGCTCGTCGAGCTCTACCAGGAGGTCGCCACCCACCTCAGCGCCATCCGCTCGACCTCGCCCGAGCCCCAGGTCGTGGCCTACCTGAGCGGGCTGCTCGCCCGGGCGAGGGTCCGCGCCGGGGGCACCCGGACGCCCGCCTGGTCGGGCGTCGCCGACTTCTTCGTGCGCCGCTTCCCGGCCGCGCTCCACCGCACCAGGCGCTGGTGGATGACGACGATGCTGGCCAGCTACGCCGTCGCCGCGGTGATGGTCTGGTGGCTCCTCGAGCACCCCCAGGTCGAGCAGACGCTGCTGGACCCGGCGCAGGTGAGGCAGCTGGTCGAGAGCGACTTCGAGAACTACTACTCCGAGTCGGCGGCGGGCAGCTTCTCGGCGCAGGTGTGGACCAACAACGCCTGGGTGGCCGCGCTCTGCATCGCCTTCGGGGTGCTCGGGGCGCCGGTGCTGTGGGTCCTGCTGCAGAACCTGCTCAACCTCGCCGTGGTCGCGTCGCTGATGATCCGCTACGACCGCACCGCGCTGTTCTTCGGCCTGATCACGCCCCACGGCCTGCTGGAGCTCACGGCCGTCTTCGTCGCGGCGGGGACCGGGCTGCGGCTGTTCTGGTCGTGGGTGGTGCCGGGCGACCGGACCCGCGGCCAGTCGCTCGCCGCGGAGGGCCGCAGCGCGGGCGGGGTGGCGCTGGGGCTGGTGGTGGTGCTGCTGGTCTCCGGGGTGATCGAGGGCTTCGTGACGCCGTCCGGCCTGCCGACCTGGGCGCGGGTGGGCATCGGCGTGGTGGCCGAGGTGCTGTTCCTGGCCTACGTGTGGGTGCTGGGCCGGCGCGCCGTACGGGCGGGGCACACCGGGGACGTCGACGCCTCGCTGCTCGAGGACCGGGTGGCCACGGCCGGGTAGCCGCGCGGGCTCACAGCTGCCCGCGCGCCTTGAGGTCGAGGTAGTGGTCGGCCAGGCGCACCGCGAGCTGCTCGGCGTCCACGTCGAGCACGTCCACCCCCAGCGTGGAGAGCAGGCGCCCGGTGCGCTCCCGCCCGGTCGAGGCCTGCTCCGCGGCGGCGGCGGCGTACGTCGTGGCGGTGTCGTCACGGACGCGGGCGAGCCGGTCGATCTCGGGGTCGCGGACCGAGGCCAGGACCACCCGGTGCCGGGCCACCAGCGGGGCGACGAGGGGGAGCAGGCCGTTCTCGACGGCGGCGGGCTCCAGCGGGCTCAGCAGCACCACCAGCGAGCGCTGGCGGGTGAGCCCGTCCACGGCGCCGACCAGCCGGCGCCAGTCGGTCTCGGCAAGGACGGGGTGCAGCCCCGCCATCGCCTCCTGCACCTGGTCGACGACCTGGCCGTGGCCGCCGCGGATCCGGGAGCGCACCGCGAGGTCCCCCGCCACGAAGTGCACCCGGTCGCCGGCGCGGCCCGCGAGCGTGCCGAGCAGCAGGGCGGCGTCCATCGCGGCGTCCAGGCGCGGCACGTCGTCCACGCGGCCGGCCGAGGTGCGTCCGGTGTCGAGCACGAGCACGACACGGCGGTCGCGCTCGGGCTGCCAGGTGCGGACCACCACCGTGCGGCTCCGTGCGCTGGCCCGCCAGTCGACGCTGCGGACGTCGTCGCCGAGGACGTACTCCCGCAGCGAGTCGAACTCCGTGCCCTGCCCGCGCACCCGCACCGACGCGCGCCCGTCGAGCTCGCGCAGCCGGGCCAGCCGGCCGGGCAGGTGCCGCAGCGAGGGGAAGGCCGGCAGCGCCCGCACCGCGCCCCCGACCTCGCGGGACCGCTGGCGGGCCGCGAGCCGCAGCGGCCCGAGCGACCGGACCGTCACGCGGTCGGCACGCAGGTCGCCCCGTCGTCGCGGGCGCAGGTCGGTGGTCAGTGCCCGGCTCCCGCCCGGTGCCAGGTCGAGGAGGTGGCGTGTCCCCGTCGCGCCGGCGGAGGGCTGCCAGGCGTCGCGCAGCGCCCCGCGGAAGCGCCGGCGGCCCGGGTGGGTCACCACGAGGGTGGTCGAGGTGGGCTCGCCCACGCGCACCCGGGCCGAGGGGCGGCGCCGGACGTCGAGGGCCGCGGGGCGTGGGGCGAGCGCCACGTCCAGCGCGACCAGCAGCACCGTGGCGAGCAGCCACAGCCCCGCCGTGCTCCCGGCCGGCCGCAGCAGCACGAGCGGCAGCCCGAGCAGCAGCAGGGCCGGGACGCGCCAGGTCAGTGCCACGACGGCCTAGCGGGGGACCGGCACGGAGGCGATGGCGGTGTCGAGGACCTGGTCGACGGCGACACCGTCGAGCTCGGCCTCGGGGCGCAGCGCCAGGCGGTGGGCCAGGGTGGCGTGGGCCAGGGCCTTGACGTCGTCGGGGGTGACGAAGTCGCGGCCGGTCAGCCACGCCCACGCCCGGCTGGCGCGCAGCAGCGCCGTCGCGCCGCGCGGACTGACACCCAGGGAGAGCGACGGCGACTCCCGGGTCGCGCGCGCGAGGTCGACGATGTAGGCGCCGACCTCCTCGCTCACCCGCACCGTCCGCACCGCGGCGATGCCGGCCTCGACGTGGGCGGCGCCGGCCACGGGCCGCACCCCGGCCGCGGCGACGTCCTGGGGGTCGAACCCCTCGACGTGGCGCCGCAGGATCGCCACCTCCTGGGCGCGGTCGGGCAGCGGCAGCTGCAGCTTGAGCAGGAACCGGTCCAGCTGGGCCTCGGGCAGCGGGTAGGTGCCCTCGTACTCCACGGGGTTCTGCGTCGCCGCCACCAGGAAGGGGGTGGGCAGGCGCCGGGTGACCCCGTCGGAGGAGACCTGGCCCTCCTCCATCGCCTCGAGCAGTGCCGACTGCGTCTTGGGCGGCGTCCGGTTGATCTCGTCGGCCAGCAGCAGGTGGGTGAAGACCGGGCCCTCGCGGAAGCGCAGCTCGCCGGCTCCGCCCTCGATCACCATCGAGCCGGTCAGGTCGCCCGGCATCAGGTCGGGGGTGAACTGCACCCGCTTGGTGCCCACGTCGAGCGCCGCGGCCAGGCTGCGGACCAGCAGGGTCTTGGCCACCCCGGGCACGCCCTCCAGCAGCACGTGGCCCCGGGCCAGCAGCGCCACCAGCAGGCCGGAGACGGCCGCGTCCTGGCCGACCACCGCCTTGGCCACCTCACGCCGCACGGCGCCCAGGGCGTCGTGGGCCGCGGCGGCGTCCGGGACGTCGTGGCTGTCGGGGCTGTCGGGGGCGTCGGGCCCGGTCGGGCTCGTCTCGGTCGTCATGCTCGGTGCACCTCGTCCTCCAGGTCGCGCAGACGCTGGCCGAGGTCGACCAGCTGGGTGTCGTCGGTGGGGCTGGGGGGCCGCAGCAGGGCCGCGACCTCGTCGGAGCGGCGGCCGGTGCGGCCGACGACCGCGGCGACGAGCGCCTCGAGCGGCGCGTCGGGCGGCAGCCGCAGCCGGGCGTGGAGCCGGCGCCGGGTGGCGGTCACCAGGGCGGTCGCCGCGTGGGCGCGGTCGCCGGCGCGGCGGTAGAGGCGCCCGCGGCTGTGCGTCGACTCCGCCGCCCGGACCACCACCGGGAGCGGCTCGGTCGCCAGCGGCCCGAAGCGTCGCCCCCGCCACAGCACCAGGGCCAGGGTGGCGGCCCCGAGCAGCAGCAGGGAGGGGAGCAGCGCCGGCGGCAGCAGGGCACCGAGCGGCGAGCCCTCGTCGACGGGGGCGTCGGCGAGGTCGGGGACGTACCAGACCACGCGGTCGCCCTGCCCGAGCAGCCGCAGGCCCAGCGCGGCGGCACCGGCCCGGGTCACGTGCTCGTCGGCCAGGACGGAGCCGGGGGCGAGGCCCCACCTGCTGCCGTCGCGGGTCAGCGCCACGGCGCCGTCCACGCCGAAGCAGCCAGGGGCGTCGAGACCGAGGCCGCCGCGCACGTCCAGCTCCAGGTCGTCGGCCAGCGGCTCCCCGCAGCGTGCCGGGCGGGTGCCGGGCCGCAGCGGTGCGGTGTCGACGTCCAGCCGCTCGGCCACGGCGGCGGCGTCCCCGGCGTACACCAGGGCCGTGGCGCTCGCCGCGTGACGCTCCAGGCGGCGCTGGGTGGTCGGCACGAGGTCCTCCGGGGTCGTGACGACCACCGTGTCCTCGACGGTGACCCGACGCTGGAGGAGCGCCTCCTGGCCGCGCACCACCGCGACCTCCACCCCTTGGCGCTCCAGGACCTGGGCCAGCGCACGGGCGCCCGCGGGGCCGGGGTTGTCCGGGTCCAGCGGGGCGTTGCTGGTGGCCCCGCCCCGACCCAGCGCCGTCACCACGACGAGCGCCAGCAGCACCAGGGCGCCCAGCAGCCAGGGGGTGCGGGAGCGCCGGGGGCGGTCCACGCCGTCGGGGGCGAGCGAGGCCGTCGCGGCGGCGTACGTCACCGGGGCACCGCGCTCACCGGGCCGTCGACCGCGGCGCCGGGCGTGGCCGCGGCGACGCGACCCTCGAGGTCGAGCGCCGACCGCGCCGCCGGCTCGTCGGCCGGTCGGTCGCCGTAGCGGACCTCGTCGAAGCGTCGGCCCAGGCCGTCGAGCGGCTCCTGCTCCCCGGCGAACCGTCGCCCCGCCGCCGTCACGACCTCGCGGACGGTCAGCCCGGCCTGGTCGTCGAGGAGGCCGCGGTCGACGAGCCCGGCGGCCAGGGCGCGCACCGCCTCGACCAGGGCGTCGTCCCACCGTGCCGCGTCGTACGCCGCCCGGGCGGCGGCCCGGTGCTCGGCCGCGCCCAGCCGGACCTCGCCGAACACCGTGGGGGCCGGGGCGGACCGTGCCGGATCGCGCCGCAGCCGGGACAGGGCCAGCACCGCGGCCCCGACGAGGAGGAGCAGCAGCCCCGCCGTCGCGGCCCGGCCGAGACCGTCCCCACCCTGGGCCGCCGCACCGACCAGGTCCGAGACCCACCCCAGCACCCGCTGCAGGAAGGGCTCGCGGTACTCCGAGCCCTCCAGCTCGCGCTGCAGCAACCGCCGCGCCTCGTCCGGGCCAGGGTCGAGCAGCAGGGTGGACGTCGCTCGGGTCACGGGCGTCACCGGCGCAGGGTCTCGTCGAGCAGCGTGATGTCGAGCCCCTCCTTGCGGAACCGCTGGTCGACGTACTGCAACCCGGTGACGCCGGCCGTGAACGGCCCGACCAGCGCCCCGGTGAGGATGGACCCGACGTTGGACGCCAGGAGCAGGCCGGGCAAGCCCCAGGCGGGAGGCAGCACGAACGCCAGCACCGCCCCCAGCACGCTGAACGGCACGGCGACCACCTGGCTCGCCACCCCGGCGATCAGGCCGGCCAGCAGGGCGATGCCGAGCAGCCGCCAGAACTGCCCACGGCTGAGCGCCCCGGCGCGTCGCAGCGAGGCCACCACCCCGAGCTCCTCGAGGACCAGCGCGGGGGCGGCGAGCAGCAGGAAGCGGGTCCAGAGCCAGACCGTCGCCACCACGGCAGCGAGCCCCAGCAGGATCCCGAGGACCACGCCGAGCGCCACGCTGTCGGTCGCCGCCCAGGCCAGCACCCCGAGCGCGACGGGCGCGGCGAGCAGGACCACCGAGACCAGGCCGCCCAGGAGGCTGAGGCCGACGAGCGCCACCAGCCGGCCCCGGGTGCGTCGCCAGGCCTCGCCGGCGCGCATCGGTCGTCCGACGACGGCGGCACCGACCACCCGCACGATCAGGCCGGCGATGACGACCGTCGCGAGCGCGCTGAACACCGTGCTCACCCCGAGCAGGCCGTAGTAGGAGGCACCCCCCGCACCGGCGAACGGGTCCTCGGAGGCGCCGACGTCGAAGCCGGGCGAGGACCCGGCCAGGCCGACCGCGACCGACGCGAGCACCGGGAGCAGCATGAACAGGGCCGAGACGACCAGGGCGAGGCCGATCGTGGCCCGCGGGTTGCGCTGGATGGTCTGGACCGCGCCGCCGAGCAGGTCGCCCAGGGTCAGGGGCCGCAGCGGCACCACGCCGGGACGCGCCACGGGTGGCCCCCAGGGCGCCCCCGGGCCCGCGGGCGGTGGGCCCTGCCGCGGTGGGCCGACCGGACCGGCCGGACCGGCGGGGCCGGGGGGCGGGGGTGGACCGGGCGGGGGAGCCGACCCCGGAGGTGGGTACGACGGGGGCGGCGCGTGTCCCCACGGATCGTGCGACATCTGGCTCCCCCCGGATCGGCCGTCTCGGCCGGACGCCGGTGCCGACCTGCGGTCATCCTGCCAGCCGGGCCTTCCTGCGCCGCCGATTTGGCGCACCGCGGGGGTCTCTGCCAAGATAGTCCGGTTGCTCCGGCGGGATTGCCGGGGCGCGGACATTGACTTCTGAACAGGTTCTCCTGAGCCGTCCTTCGACGGTGTTCGTGGTCGTGCGTCCGCGCCGCACCAGGAGATCCCGTTCAGCCCGGCCCCCCGGGCTTCATCGGAAGACTTCGACCCGCACTGCGACTGGCATGGTCGCGCGTTCTGGAAAGCGCGCGACACGCCCGACCGCGGGGGTCGGGGAGAACCGATGAGGACACAGGGCGGACCGCCTCACCGAGGAGGTCCGAGACCATCGCAGGACTACGAAGCGAAGGACGTCGTTTGATGGCGGGACAGAAGATCCGCATCAGGCTCAAGGCCTATGACCACGAGGTGATCGACACCTCGGCGCGGAAGATCGTGGACACGGTGACCCGGACGGGCGCGAAGGTGGCCGGCCCCGTGCCGCTGCCGACGGAGAAGAACGTCTACTGCGTCATCCGCTCGCCCCACAAGTACAAGGACTCCCGCGAGCACTTCGAGATGCGCACCCACAAGCGCCTCATCGACATCATTGACCCCACGCCGAAGACGGTCGACTCGCTGATGCGACTCGACCTCCCTGCCGGCGTCGACATCGAGATCAAGCTCTGAGGTCGTCATCATGGCTAGCACTTTCGAACGCAACCTGAAGGGTCTGCTGGGCACCAAGCTCGGCATGACCCAGGCATGGGACGAGAACAACCGCATCGTCCCCCTCACCGTCATCGCGGCCGGGACCAACGTGGTCACCCAGGTCCGCACGCCCGACAAGGACGGCTACAACGCCGTCCAGATCGGCTTCGGCGAGATCGAGGGCCGCAAGGTGGGCAAGCCCGCCGCCGGCCACTTCGACAAGGCCGGGGTCACGCCCCGTCGCCACGTCGCCGAGATCCGGACCAGCGACGCCGCCAGCTACGAGGTCGGCCAGGAGCTGACCACCGAGCTGTTCGCCGCCGGCCAGGCCGTCGACGTCACCGCGACCAGCAAGGGCAAGGGCTTCGCCGGCACCATGAAGCGTCACGGCTTCTCCGGCGTGGGTGCCTCGCACGGCGCGCACCGCAACCACCGCAAGCCCGGCTCGATCGGCGCCTGCGCCACCCCGGGTCGCGTCTTCCGCGGCACGCGGATGTCGGGCCGGATGGGCACGGACACCGTGACCACCCAGAACGTCACCGTGCACGCGGTCGACGCGGAGAAGGGCCTGATCCTGATCCAGGGCGCCGTCCCCGGCCCCAAGGGTGGGCTCGTCCTGATCCGTTCCGCGGCCAAAAAGAACCAGGAGGCCGGAGCATGAGCGCCACCGTCAAGGTCGACCTCCCCGCCGAGATTTTCGGCGTCGAGACCAACGTGCCGCTGATCCACCAGGTCGTGGTGGCCCAGCAGGCCGCGGCCCGCCAGGGCACGCACGCCACCAAGACCCGCGGCGAGGTCCGCGGCGGTGGCCGCAAGCCCTACAAGCAGAAGGGCACCGGCCGCGCCCGCCAGGGCTCCACCCGGGCGCCCCAGTTCGCCGGCGGTGGCGTCGTCCACGGCCCGCAGCCGCGTGACTACGACCAGCGCACCCCCAAGAAGATGAAGGCCGCCGCCCTGCGCGGTGCCCTCTCCGACCGGGCCCGCGCCGGCCGCATCCACGTGGTCGACCAGCTGGTCGAGGGCTCCGTGCCCACGACCAAGGCCGCGGTCAAGGCCCTCAAGGGACTCTCCGACCGTCGCCGCCAGCTGGTCGTGCTGGAGCGCGACGACGCCATCACCTGGCTCTCGCTGCGCAACGTGGCGTCGGTCCACCTGATCGCCGTCGACCAGCTCAACACCTACGACGTGCTCCTCGCCGACGACGTCGTCTTCTCCAAGGGCGCCTACGACGCGTTCGTCAGCGGTGCCGCCGCGGCGAGCTCGCGTCGGGCGACCGTGGTCGAGGCCCCGGCGCACGACGAGCAGCCCGCCACCGTGACCGACGAGGAGGCCACCAAGTGAGCACCCTGCACAAGGACCACCGTGACGTCCTGATCGCGCCCGTGGTGAGCGAGAAGAGCTACAACCTCCTCGACGCCAACAAGTACACCTTCCTGGTGCGCCCGGACGCGAACAAGACCGAGATCAAGGTCGCGGTCGAGAAGGTCTTCGACGTCAAGGTCACCTCGGTGAACACGCTCAACCGTCCCGGCAAGACGCGCCGCACGCGCAACGGGCTCGGCAAGCGCAAGGACACCAAGCGCGCCATCGTCAGCCTGGCCGAGGGCCACCGCATCGACATCTTCACCGGCCCGGTCGGCTGACCGGGACGAGGAGCTGAGGAACTCACATGGCTATCCGCAAGTACAAGCCGACCACCCCGGGCCGTCGTGGCTCGTCGGTCGCTGACTTCGTCGAGATCACGCGCACCACGCCCGAGAAGTCCCTGACGCGTCCGCTGCCCAAGAAGGGCGGTCGCAACAACCAGGGCCGGATCACCACCCGTCACCAGGGCGGCGGTCACAAGCGTGCCTACCGCGTCATCGACTTCCGTCGCTACGACAAGGACGGCGTCCCCGCCGTGGTCGCGCACATCGAGTACGACCCCAACCGCACCGCGCGCATCGCGCTGCTGCACTACGCCGACGGCGAGAAGCGCTACATCATCGCGCCGGTCGGCATCGTGCAGGGCACCCGCCTGGAGGCCGGCGTCGGCTCGGACATCAAGCCGGGCAACAACCTGCCGCTGCGCAACATCCCCGTCGGCACCACGATCCACTGCGTCGAGCTCCGGCCCGGCGGCGGTGCCAAGATCGCCCGGTCCGCCGGCAACAGCGCCCAGCTCGTCGCCAAGGAGGGTTCCCGCGCCCAGCTGCGGATGCCCTCCGGCGAGATGCGCTACGTCGACGTCCGCTGCCGCGCCACGATCGGCGAGGTCGGCAACGCCGAGCAGTCCAACATCAACTGGGGCAAGGCCGGCCGCATGCGGTGGAAGGGCAAGCGCCCGACCGTCCGCGGTGTCGTGATGAACCCCGTCGACCACCCGCACGGTGGTGGCGAGGGCAAGACCTCCGGTGGTCGCCACCCGGTCTCGCCCTGGGGCAAGCCCGAGGGCCGCACGCGCAAGCGCAAGGCCAGCGATGCCCTCATCGTCCGTCGCCGCCGCTCCGGCAAGAACAAGCGCTGAGTAGGGAAGAAACCAGATGCCTCGCAGCCTGAAGAAGGGCCCGTTCGTCGACGACCACCTGATCACCAAGGTGGACAAGCAGAACGACGCCGGGACCCACAACGTGATCAAGACGTGGTCGCGTCGCTCGATGATCGTGCCGGCCATGATCGGCCACACGCTCGCCGTGCACGACGGACGCAAGCACGTCCCGGTCTTCGTGACCGACTCGATGGTGGGACACAAGCTCGGCGAGTTCGCGCCGACCCGCACCTACCGGGGCCACGTCAAGGACGACCGGAAGAGCCGTCGCCGCTGATCGCGGCGACCAAGGAGAGATGACTGCAATGAGCGTAGGAGAGCGTAGGCGCAGCAGCGCCCGCCGTGACTCGCTGCTCGGTGACAACCCGGGGGCGTTCGCAAGCGCGCGCTTCGTCCGGATCACGCCGATGAAGGCGCGGCGCGTCGTGGACATGGTCCGCGGCCTGCCCGTCGACGACGCCCTGGCCCTGCTGCAGTTCGCGCCGCAGGCAGCCAGCGAGACCGTCTTCAAGGTGCTCGAGTCGGCGGTGGCCAACGCCACCACCACCGAGGACCTCGACCGCGGTGCCCTGGTCGTCAGCAAGGCGATGGTCGACGAGGGTCCGACGATGAAGCGGTGGCGGCCGCGTGCGCAGGGCCGGGCCACCCGGATCAACAAGCGCACCAGCCACATCACCCTCGTCGTGGAGCCCCGCGTCGAGACGACCAGCACTGCCAAGAAGGGACGGAAGGCCTGATGGGTCAGAAGATCAACCCGAACGGGTTCCGCCTCGGCATCTCCACCGACCACAAGAGCCGGTGGTACGCCGACAAGCTCTACAAGGCCTACGTCGGCGAGGACGTCGCGATCCGGCGCCTGCTGTCCAAGGGCATGGAGCGCGCCGGCATCTCCAAGGTCGAGATCGAGCGCACCCGTGACCGGGTCCGCGTCGACATCCACACCGCCCGCCCCGGCATCGTCATCGGTCGCCGCGGCGCGGAGGCCGACCGCCTGCGCGGTGAGCTGGAGAAGCTCACCGGCAAGCAGGTGCAGCTGAACATCCTCGAGGTGAAGAGCCCCGAGGTCGACGCACAGCTGGTCGCCCAGGGTGTCGCCGAGCAGCTCGCCGGCCGCGTGCAGTTCCGTCGCGCCATGAAGAAGGCCATGCAGACCGCGATGCGCTCCGGTGCCAAGGGCATCCGCATCCAGTGCTCGGGTCGTCTCAACGGTGCCGAGATGTCGCGCTCGGAGTTCTACCGCGAGGGCCGCGTGCCCCTGCACACCCTCCGTGCGGACATCGACTACGGCTTCTACGAGGCCAAGACCACCTTCGGTCGCATCGGCGTGAAGGTCTGGATCTACAAGGGCGAGGTGGCCGCGACGCGCGCCGAGCGCGAGGCCCAGGCCGCCGCCCGTGCGGGCGCCCCCGGCCGTGGCCGCGGTCCCGCCCGTGGTGGCGAGCGACCGACCCGCGGCACCCGCGGCGACCGTCCCGCCCGCAGCGACCGTGCCGACGCCCCCGCCGAGGCCACCGCTGCCCCGACCGAGGCGACCGCCTCGGCCGGCACGACCAGCAACGGGGAGGCCTGACCATGTTGATGCCCCGCAGGGTCAAGCACCGCAAGCAGCACCACCCCAAGCGGACGGGTGCGGCCAAGGGCGGCACCAAGCTCGCCTTCGGTGACTTCGGCATCCAGGCGGTGGAGTCGCACTACGTGACCAACCGCCAGATCGAGTCCGCCCGTATCGCGATGACCCGTCACATCAAGCGTGGCGGCAAGGTCTGGATCAACATCTACCCGGACCGCCCGCTGACCAAGAAGCCCGCCGAGACCCGCATGGGCTCCGGCAAGGGCTCGCCGGAGTGGTGGGTCGCCAACGTCAAGCCCGGCCGCGTCATGTTCGAGCTGTCCGGTGTCTCCGAGGACGTCGCCCGTGAGGCGATGCGTCGTGCGATCCACAAGCTCCCCATGAAGTGCCGGTTCATCACGCGCGAGGCAGGTGATTTCTGATGGCTACCGCACACGAACTCGACGACCTCAACGCCGTCGACCTCGAGGGCAAGCTGCGCGAGGCCAAGGAAGAGCTGTTCAACCTGCGCTTCCAGGCCGCGACCGGCCAGCTCGAGAGCCACGGCCGCCTGCGTGCGGTCAAGAAGGACATCGCCCGGATCTACACCGTGGTGCGTGAGCGCGAGCTCGGCATCCGGTCGGCTCCGGCGCAGGAGAAGGATGGTGCTGCATGAGCAACGACGTGAGCCCCGCGGGGCAGCGCACGGCGCGCAAGGTCCGTGAGGGCCTGGTCGTCAGCGACAAGATGGAGAAGACGGTGGTCGTCTCCGTGGAGGACCGCGTCAAGCACGCGCTCTACGGCAAGGTCCTGCGTCGCTCGACCAAGCTCAAGGCGCACGACGAGGCCAACTCGTGTGGCGTCGGTGACCGCGTACTGATCATGGAGACCCGCCCGCTCAGCGCCACCAAGCGCTGGCGCGTCGTGGAGATCCTCGAGAAGGCGAAGTAGGAGAAGACAAGCCATGATCCAGCAGGAGTCGCGACTCAAGGTCGCCGACAACACGGGTGCCAAGCAGATCCTGTGCATCCGCGTGCTCGGCGGCTCGGGTCGACGCTACGCCGGAATCGGCGACGTCATCGTCGCCACCGTCAAGGACGCGATCCCGGGCGGCAACGTCAAGAAGGGCGACGTCGTCAAGGCGGTCATCGTCCGCACCGTCAAGGAGCGCCGTCGTCCCGACGGTTCCTACATCCGCTTCGACGAGAACGCCGCGGTGATCCTCAAGGCCGACGGCGAGCCGCGCGGTACGCGCATCTTCGGCCCCGTGGGCCGCGAGCTGCGTGACAAGCGGTTCATGAGGATCGTCTCGCTGGCGCCGGAGGTGCTCTGAGATGAGCGTCAAGATCAAGAAGGGCGACACCGTCAAGGTGATCGCCGGCAAGGACAAGGGCGCCGAGGGCAAGGTCATCGAGGTGCTGCGTGAGCAGGGCCGCGTGATCGTCGAGGGCGTGAACCGCATCAAGCGGCACACCAAGGCGGCCCAGCAGGGCGGCACCGGCGGCGGCATCATCACCGCCGAGGCCCCCATCCACGTGTCCAACGTGATGCTGGTCGACGGCGGGGGAGTCACCCGCCTCGGCTCCAAGCGCGTGGACGTGGAGAAGCGTCGCGGCGACGGGTCGACGTACGCCGCCCAGCGCAGCGTGCGCATCTCGCGCAAGTCGGGAGACGAGATCTGATGAGTGAGCAGATGACCGAGATCAACCAGGACCAGGCGGCCGAGCAGGCCCCGGGTCCCCGGATGAAGGCGCGCTACCGCGAGGAGGTCCTCCCCGCGATGCGCGAGCAGTTCGGCTACGCCAACGTCATGCAGGTGCCGGGCCTGACCAAGATCGTGGTCAACATGGGTGTGGGCGAGGCTGCCCGCGACTCCAAGCTGATCGAGGGCGCCGTCAAGGACCTAACCGCGATCACCGGCCAGAAGCCGCAGGTCACCAAGGCCCGCAAGTCCATCGCGCAGTTCAAGCTCCGCGAGGGCATGCCGATCGGCGCCCACGTGACGCTGCGCGGCGACCGGATGTGGGAGTTCCTCGACCGCCTCCTGGCGCTCGCGCTTCCCCGCATCCGCGACTTCCGCGGTCTCTCCGACCGCCACTTCGACGGCCGGGGCAACTACACCTTCGGCCTGACCGAGCAGGTCATGTTCCACGAGATCGACCAGGACAAGATCGACCGGTCGCGCGGCATGGACATCACCGTGGTCACCACCGCGACCAACGACGACGAGGGCCGGGCGCTGCTGCGCAAGCTCGGCTTCCCGTTCAAGGAAGGCAACTGACATGGCGAAGACTGGACTGAAGGTCAAGGCCGCTCGCAAGCCCAAGTTCGCGGTCCGCGGCTACACCCGCTGCCAGCGCTGCGGTCGCCCCAAGGCGGTCTACCGCAAGTTCGGCCTGTGCCGCGTCTGCCTCCGGGAGATGGCCCACCGCGGCGAGCTCCCCGGCGTGACCAAGAGCTCCTGGTAACCACCACCCACGACGATCGCCCCAGGTCGCACCCGAGATGCGGGTGCGAAACCGGGGTGGAGAAAGGGCCGATCCGGCCATGACGATGACTGACCCCATCGCAGACATGCTCACGCGTCTGCGCAACGCCAACCAGGCGTTCCACGACTCCGTCTCGATGCCCCACAGCAAGCTCAAGCAGGGTGTCGCGGAGATCCTCCAGCAGGAGGGCTACATCACCTCCTTCGCCGTCAGCGACGACGAGGGAGTGGTCGGCAAGACGCTGGAGATCCAGCTCAAGTTCGGCCGCAACCGCGAGCGCTCGATCGCCGGTGTCCGGCGCATCAGCAAGCCCGGTCTGCGGGTCTACGCCAAGAGCACGGGCCTGCCCAAGGTCCTCGGCGGCCTCGGCATCGCGATCATCTCGACGAGCCAGGGCCTGCTGACCGACCGTCAGGCCAACAGCAAGGGCGTGGGTGGGGAAGTCCTCGCCTACGTCTGGTGACCAGGAAGCAGAGGTAGAAGCAATGTCACGCATCGGCAAGCTGCCCGTCCCGGTCCCCTCCGGCGTCGACGTGCAGGTCCAGTCCAACACGATCACGGTCAAGGGCCCCAAGGGCACCCTGAGCCACGTCGTGGTGGAGCCGCTCACCATCGAGCAGTCCGACGGCGCGCTGGAGATCAAGCGCCCCGACGACCAGCGCCAGAGCCGTGCCCTGCACGGCCTGACCCGCACGCTCGTGAACAACATGGTCGTGGGCGTCACCGACGGCTACGAGAAGAAGCTCGAGATCGTGGGCGTCGGCTACCGGGTCCTGTCCAAGGGCCCGACCCAGCTGGAGTTCCAGCTCGGCTACTCCCACCCCATCACCTTCAACGCTCCCGACGGCATCACGTTCTCCGTCGAGGGCCCCACGCGACTCGGTGTCCAGGGCATCGACAAGCAGCTGGTCGGCGAGGTCGCCGCCAACATCCGCAAGCTGCGCAAGCCCGAGCCCTACAAGGGCAAGGGCGTGCGCTACGCCGGCGAGCAGGTTCGCCGCAAGGTCGGAAAGGCTGGTAAGTGACATGGCCATCTCGCTGAAGACTGGCAAGCACTCCTCGGCCCGGCTGGCGTCGCGCACGCGTCGTCAGATCCGAGGTCGCAAGAAGGTCAGCGGCACCGCCGAGCGTCCGCGTCTCGTCGTGACGCGCTCGAGCAAGCACATCACCGTGCAGGTCGTCGACGACCTGGTGGGCAAGACGCTCGCCTCCGCGTCGACGATGGAGGTGGACGTGCGCACCCTCGAGGGCGACAAGACCGCCAAGGCCCGCAAGGTGGGTGCGCTCGTCGCCGAGCGCGCCACGACGGCCGGTGTCCAGGGCGTGGTCTTCGACCGCGCCGGCAACAAGTACCACGGTCGCGTCGCGGCCCTGGCCGACGGCGCCCGCGAGGGCGGCCTGACCTTCTGATGGCGAGTGGTGCAGACATGACATTCAAGGGAGTTATCTGATGAGCGGATCCCAGCAGCGCGGTCAGCGCGCCGGTGGCGGCCGCGGTGGCCGTGACGGTGGTCGCGGTGGCCAGCAGGAGAAGAGCCAGTACATCGAGCGCGTCGTCGCGATCAACCGCGTCGCCAAGGTCGTCAAGGGTGGTCGTCGCTTCAGCTTCACCGCCCTGGTGATCGTCGGTGACGGCGACGGCATGGTCGGCGTCGGCTACGGCAAGGCCAAGGAGGTGCCCGCGGCGATCGCCAAGGGCGTCGAGGAGGCGAAGAAGCACTTCTTCCGCGTCCCCCGCGTCCAGGGCACCATCCCCCACCCCGTCCAGGGTGAGAAGGCTGCCGGCGTCGTGCTCCTGCGTCCCGCCGCCCCCGGTACCGGTGTGATCGCCGGTGGCCCGGTCCGCGCGGTGCTCGAGTGCGCCGGCATCCACGACGTGCTGAGCAAGTCGCTCGGCTCCTCCAACCAGATCAACATCGTGCACGCCACGGTGGAGGCGCTGCGCTCCCTCGAGGAGCCCGAGGCGGTGGCCGCTCGTCGTGGCCTGCGCGTCGAGGACGTCGCTCCGGCGGCGCTGCTGCGTGCCAAGAACGAGGTGCCGGAGGGCGTCAGCCAGGAGGTGGCTTCCTGATGGCGAACCTCAAGGTCGAGCAGAAGAAGTCCACCATCGGCTGCAAGAAGAACCAGCGCGACACCATGCGCTCGCTGGGTCTGAAGCGGATCGGTGACGTGGTCGTCAAGGAGGACCGCCCGGAGTTCCGGGGCATGGTCCACACCGTCCGTCACCTGGTGACGGTCGAGGAGGTTGACTGAGATGACGCTGAAGCTGCACCACCTGCGTCCCGCCCCCGGGGCCAAGACCGCCAAGACCCGCGTGGGTCGCGGTGAGGCCTCGAAGGGCAAGACCGCCGGTCGAGGCACCAAGGGCACCAAGGCGCGCTACCAGGTCCCGGCCGCCTTCGAGGGCGGCCAGATGCCCCTGCACATGCGCCTGCCGAAGCTGCGCGGGTTCAAGAACCCGTTCAAGGTCGAGTTCCAGGTCGTGAACCTGGACCGGATCAACGCCCTCTACCCCGACGGGGGCGACGTCACCGTCGCCGACCTGGTGGCCAAGGGTGCGGTCCGCAAGGGCCAGCCGGTCAAGGTGCTCGGCCAGGGCGACCTCGCGGTCGCCGTGTCCGTCACGGCCGACAAGTTCTCGGCCTCGGCCAAGGAGAAGATCGCGGCTGCCGGTGGCAGCGCGACCGAGCTCTGACCACCAGCAGATGAACCTGTCGCAGGGCAGGACGGCGTGACCGGCTCCGGCCGGTTGCTCCCCGTCCTGCCCTGTTAGGCTTTCGAGGTTCGCCGACCCGACCTGCTCCGTGCCGGTCGCACCAGAGGAGAGGCACGTTGCTAGGCGCATTCGTCAACGCTTTCCGCACGCCGGACCTGCGCAAGAAGCTGCTGTTCGTGCTGTTCATCGTCGCGATCTTCCGGCTCGGCTCGCAGATCCCTGCCCCCGGCGTCAACGTCGGCAACGTGCAGAAGTGCTTCGCCCAGGTCGAGAGCGGTGGGGTCTACGGACTCATCAACCTGTTCTCCGGCGGAGCCCTGCTCCAGCTGACCATCTTCGCCCTCGGCGTGATGCCCTACATCACCGCCAGCATCATCCTGCAGCTGCTCGTCGTGGTGATCCCACGGCTCGAGGCGCTGAAGAAGGAGGGCCAGTCCGGCCAGGCGAAGATCACGCAGTACACCCGCTACCTCACGCTGGCGCTCTCCGTGCTCCAGGCGACCGGCATCGTGGCCCTGGCCCGCGCCGGCAACCTGCTGCCCAACTGCACCCGCCCGCTGCTCTACGAGAACACCGCCACCATCGCGGCCCTCATGGTCGTGACCATGACCGCCGGCACCGCGATCATCATGTGGTTCGGCGAGCTGATCACCGAGCGCGGCGTCGGCAACGGCATGTCGATCCTGATCTTCACCCAGGTCGTGGCCACCTTCCCGGGCGCCCTGTGGGGCGTCCAGCAGTCGCAGGGTCCCTGGGTCTTCGGCGCCGTGATGCTGATCGGACTCGTGGTCATGGCGGCCGTCGTGTTCATCGAGCAGGCGCAGCGGCGCATCCCGGTGCAGTACGCCCGTCGGATGGTCGGCCGCAAGATGTTCGGCGGCTCCTCGACCTACGTCCCGCTCAAGGTCAACCAGGCCGGCATCATCCCGGTCATCTTCGCCTCGAGCCTGCTCTACCTCCCCGCCATGGCGGTGCAGTTCAACCAGAGCTCCGACGCCGCCTGGGTGAGGTGGGTCTCGACGTACTTCGTGCGTGGTGACCACCCGCTCTACATGATCACCTACTTCCTGCTGATCATCTTCTTCACCTACTTCTACGTCGCGATCAACTTCAACCCCCAAGAGGTCGCGGACAACATGAAGAAGTACGGAGGCTTCATCCCCGGGATCCGGGCGGGCAAGCCGACCGAGGAGTACCTCTCCTATGTCCTGTCCCGCATCACGCTGCCGGGTGCGCTCTACCTGGGCCTGATCTCGCTGATCCCCCTCATCGCCCTGGTCTGGGTCAACGCCAACCAGAACTTCCCGTTCGGCGGCACCTCGCTGCTGATCATGGTCGGGGTCGCCCTCGACACGGTGAAGCAGATCGAGAGCCAGCTCCAGCAGCGCAACTACGAAGGATTCCTCCGTTAATGCGAATGATCTTCATGGGCCCTCCCGGGGCCGGCAAGGGAACCCAGGCCAAGCTGGTCGCGGACAAGTACGGCATCCCCGCCATCTCCACCGGTGACATCTTCCGCGCCAACGTCTCGCAGGGCACCGACCTGGGCAAGCAGGCCCAGGAGTTCATGGACGCGGGGGAGTACGTCCCCGACGAGGTGACCAACCTGATGGTGCGCAACCGCATCGACGAGGACGACGCCCACCCGGGCTTCCTGCTCGACGGCTACCCGCGCACCCTCGCCCAGGTCGAGGAGCTCGACGGGATGATCCGTCACACCGGTCACGAGCTCGACGCCGTGGTGGTGCTCACCGTCGATCCCGAGGAGCTGGTGCAGCGGCTGCTGCAGCGCGCGGAGACCGACGGGCGCTCCGACGACACCGAGGACGTCGTACGCCGCCGCCAGGAGGTCTACACCGAGCAGACCGAGCCGCTCATCGGGGTCTACCGCGAGCGCGGGCTGCTGGTGGAGGTCGACGGCATGGGTCCGGTCGAGGAGGTCACCGCTCGCATCTTCGGGGCGCTCCAGGACGTGCGCGAGAGCTAGGCCCGATGGGACTGCGTGACCGGGGCGTCGAGATCAAGACGCCCGACCAGATCGCCCGGATGCGGGTGGCCGGCCTGCTGGTCGGCCGCACGCTCGAGGTGCTCCGCGAGGCGGTGCGCCCGGGTGTCAGCACCGGCGAGCTCGACCGCCTGGCCGAGCAGCACATCCGCGGCGGCGGGGGCACCCCCTCCTTCCTGGGGTACGGCGACCCGCCGTTCCCGGCCAGCATCTGCGCGTCGGTCAACGACCAGGTGGTCCACGGCATCCCCGGCGACCGCGTGCTCGCCGAGGGCGACGTCATCTCGATCGACTGCGGGGCCATCGTCGACGGCTGGCACGGCGACGCGGCGATCACGGTGCCGGTGGGCGAGGTGAGGTCCGACGTGCGCGAGCTGATGCGGGTCACCGAGGAGGCGATGTGGGCGGGCTTCGCCGCCGCGCGCCTCGGCGGTCGGGTCACCGACATCTCGCACGCGGTCGAGCAGCACGTCCGTTCGCAGGCCCACCCCACCGGTGGTTCCTGGGGCATCCTGGAGGACTTCACCGGCCACGGCATCGGGACCGCGATGCACCAGCCGCCCAACGTGCCCAACTACGGGCGCGCCGGCCGCGGGCCCAAGCTGGAGCGGGGCCTGGCGCTCGCGGTCGAGCCGATGGTGACGCTGGGCAGCAAGCACGCCGTGCTCGACGACGACGAGTGGACGGTGCTCTCGGCCGACGGCAGCTGGGCCGCGCACTCCGAGCACACCTTCACCCTCACGCCCGAGGGCGCGTGGATCCTCACCGCCGTCGACGGCGGCCGGGCCCGGCTCGCCGAGCTCGGCGTGCCGTACGGCGGGGACTGACCCGCACCCGTGCTGCCGTTCCTGCTCCTCTCCATCCGGGCCGAGCCGGAGGCCGCCGACGACGAGTACGCCACCTTCCTGCGCTTCAGCGGTCTCGACGAGCACGAGCTGCCCCGGGTCAACGTCCACGCCGGCGACCTGCCCGAGCTCGACCTCGACGCCTGGTCGGGGATCGTGCTCGGCGGGGGACCGTGGAACGCCAGCGACCCCGACGCGTCGAAGTCCCCGCAGCAGCGGCGCGCGGAGGTGCAGCTCTCGGCGCTGCTCGACCGGGTGGTGGCGCAGGACTTCCCCTTCCTGGGCGCCTGCTACGGGATCGGCACGCTCGGCACGCACCAGGGCGGCGTGGTGGGACGCGAGCACCCCGAGGGCGTGGGGCCGCTGCACGTGACCCTGACCGAGGAGGGGCTGGCCGACCCGCTGCTGGCGGGCCTGCCGCGCGAGTTCGCGGCGTACGGCGGCCACAAGGAGTCGCTCGAGGTGCTGCCGCCCGGGGCGGTGCGGCTGGCGACCTCGACGGCCTGCCCGGTGCAGGCCTTCCGGGTGGGTCGCCACGTCTACGCCACGCAGTTCCACCCCGAGCTCGACCTCGCGGGGGTGTGCACGCGGATCGAGGTCTACAAGGACGCGGGCTACTTCCCGCCCGACCAGGCCGAGACGCTCAAGGAGATCTCGCGTGCGGTGGCGGTGGAGCACCCCACCCGGATCCTGGGCAACTTCGTGCAGCTGCACGCCCGGTGAGCGCCGATTAACGCCGGGGACCGGTTGTCACCTAGACTCTCTCCTTGGCCCAACGTGGGCTCGTCCCGTGGTGCCTCACGGCTGCCCGGACATCACCGCACCTCCCCTCCTCGAGGCCGTGCGGCGTGCCCGGGAAGAGGCTCGGGGGACGGCTTCACGAGGTCCACCCGGTGTGCTCCAGGGCACCCGGGAGGTTCCCGGGCCGACGGTAGACAACGGACGAGCAGATTGCGGAGGACATGCCGAAGAAAGAAGGCGTGATCGAGATGGAGGGCTCCGTCGTGGAGGCCCTCCCCAATGCCATGTTCCGGGTGGAGCTCTCCAACGGACACAAGGTGCTCGCCCACATCAGCGGCAAGATGCGCCAGCACTACATCCGGATCCTCCCCGAGGACCGGGTCGTGGTGGAGCTCTCGCCGTACGACCTCACGCGAGGTCGCATCGTCTACCGCTACAAGTAACCGCCAGCCGACCCAGGAAGGGCTGACATGAAGGTCAACCCGAGCGTCAAGCCGATCTGTGACAAGTGCAAGGTGATCCGTCGCCACGGCCGCGTCATGGTGATCTGCTCCAACCCTCGCCACAAGCAGCGCCAGGGCTGAGCCGCGGTCCCGACCCGTCGGGACCGGCTCGAGCAGCAGCACAACTGAACACACCACCTACGTGATCGCTAGGGGGCCCTCGTGCCCCCGACCACCTCCGGAGCGGATGGCCGGAGCCCGACGACAGCTGCGGGACGCGACACGACCAGACCACCGTATTTCGAAAGGACACCGCCAGCACATGGCACGCCTCGTTGGTGTCGATCTCCCCCGTGACAAGCGGATCGAGATCGCACTCACCTACATCTTCGGCATCGGCCGAACCCGTTCCCAGCAGGTCCTCGCGGCCACGGGGGTGGACCCCAACGCGCGGGTGCACACCCTGGGCGACGACGAGCTGGTGAAGCTCCGCGACGAGATCGAGTCGCAGTTCAAGATCGAGGGCGACCTCCGTCGTGAGGTGCAGGCCGACATCCGTCGCAAGATCGAGATCGGCAGCTACCAGGGCCGCCGCCACCGCATGGGCCTTCCCGTGCGCGGTCAGCGCACCAAGACCAACGCGCGCACCCGCAAGGGCCCCAAGCGCACCGTGGCCGGCAAGAAGAAGGCCAAGTAGGCCTCTCGCCTGCCGCCGGTCCCGACCCCGGTCGGACCCGGTCCCGAGCTATCACCAGACTTTTTCGAGGAGTACAGCAATGCCCCCCAAGAGCCGCAGCGCGGCCGGCGCCAAGAAGGTGCGCCGCAAGGAGAAGAAGAACGTCGCTCAGGGCGAAGCCCACATCAAGAGCACGTTCAACAACACGATCGTCACGATCACCGACCCCACCGGGGCGGTCATCTCGTGGGCCTCGGCCGGCACCGTCGGCTTCAAGGGCTCGCGCAAGTCCACCCCGTTCGCCGCCCAGATGGCCGCCGAGGCCGCTGGTCGCCGGGCGATGGACCACGGCATGAAGAAGATCGACGTCTTCGTCAAGGGGCCGGGGTCGGGTCGCGAGACCGCCATCCGGTCGCTGGGTGCCATCGGCCTCGAGGTCGGCACCATCCAGGACGTCACCCCCACCCCCCACAACGGTTGCCGCCCGCCCAAGCGCCGGCGCGTCTGACCCGAGACTGAACAGGAGACTCTGACCCATGGCTCGTTACATCGGCCCCATGACCAAGAAGTCGCGCCGTCTCGGTGTCGACCTCGTCGGCGAGGACAAGGCGTTCGAGAAGCGCCCCTACGCCCCCGGGCAGCACGGTCGGACCCGCATCAAGGAGTCCGAGTACCGCAACCAGCTGCAGGAGAAGCAGAAGGCCCGCTTCACCTACGGCGTGATGGAGAAGCAGTTCCACCGCTACTACGAGGAGGCGGCCCGTCGCACCGGCAAGACCGGTGACAACCTGCTACAGCTCCTCGAGTGCCGTCTGGACAACGTGGTCTACCGCGCCGGGTTCGCCCGCACGCGCCGCCACGCCCGCCAGCTGGTCGTCCACGGCCACTTCCGGGTCAACGGCAAGAAGGTCGACATCCCGTCCTACCAGGTCGACGCCCACGACATCATCGACGTGCGTGAGAAGAGCCTGGAGATGACCCCGTTCATCGTGGCTCGTGAGACCCACGGCGACCGGCTCGTCCCGGCGTGGCTCGAGGCGATCCCCTCGCGGATGCGGATCCTCGTGCACTCCCGCCCCGTGCGTGCGCAGATCGAGCTGCCCGTCCAGGAGCAGCTCATCGTCGAGTACTACTCGAAGAAGTAATCACCACCCTCCCCGGTACACCACGCATGTTCGAGCCCGTCAAATAGCGGGTGGGCTCGGAAAGGAAAACAACAGTGCTCATCGCTCAGCGCCCGACCCTGTCGGAAGAGGTCGTCGACGAGACCCGTTCGCGGTTCGTCATCGAGCCCCTCGAGCCCGGCTTCGGCTACACGCTCGGCAACTCCCTGCGGCGCACGCTGCTCTCGTCGATCCCCGGTGCCTCGGTCACGAGCATCAAGGTCGACACCGCGCTCCACGAGTTCTCCACCGTGGAGGGCGTCAAGGAGGACGTCACCGAGATCATCCTCAACCTCAAGGCCCTCGTGGTCTCCAGCGAGCACGACGAGCCGGTGGCCATGGTGCTGCGCAAGACCGGCTCGGGCGTCGTGACCGCCGCCGACATCGAGGTCCCCGCCGGCGTGGAGGTCCACAACACCGACCTCAAGATCGCCACGCTCAACGCCAAGGGCAAGATCGAGATGGAGCTGATCGTCGAGCGCGGTCGCGGCTACGTCTCCTCCGCCCAGAACAAGGGTGCCGACAACGAGATCGGCCGGCTCCCGGTCGACTCGATCTACAGCCCCGTGCTGAAGGTGACCTACAAGGTCGAGGCCACCCGCGTCGAGCAGCGCACCGACTTCGACAAGCTCGTCATCGACGTCGAGACCAAGCCGTCGATCTCGCCCCGTGACGCGATCGCGTCCGCGGGCAAGACGCTGGTCGAGCTCTTCGGGCTGGCCCGGGAGCTCAACGTCGAGGCCGAGGGCATCGACATCGGCCCGTCGCCCGTCGACGAGCAGCTGGCGCAGGACCTGGCGCTGCCGGTCGAGGACCTCAACCTCACCGTCCGCTCCTACAACTGCCTCAAGCGCGAGGGCATCCACACCGTGGGTGAGCTGATCTCGCGCTCGGAGCAGGACCTGCTCGACATCCGCAACTTCGGCGCCAAGTCGATCGACGAGGTCAAGGCCAAGCTGGTCGAGATGGGCCTGTCCCTCAAGGACAGCGCGCCCGGCTTCGACCCGGCGACGGCCCTCGCGGCGTACGACGACGACGACGACTCGTTCGTCGAGGACGAGCAGTACTGATCGCACGACCGTGAGCGCTCGTGCGCTCGCGTCCGAACCCCCTACTCGAGTACCTGACACGGCTCGGGAGAGAAAAGAGATCCGAAGATGCCCAAGCCCAAGAAGGGTGCCCGCCTCGGCGGCAGCCCGGCCCACCAGCGCCTGATCCTGCGCAACCTGGCCACCTCGCTGTTCCAGCACGGTGCCGTCACCACCACGGAGGCCAAGGCCCGCGCACTGCGGCCCTACGCCGAGAAGCTCATCACCAAGGCTCGCAAGGGCGACCTGCACAACCGTCGCCTGGTGATGCGCGAGCTCTACACGAGCGTGGACCAGCGCCAGCTGGAGGAGGACGGCGTCCTGGCGGTCAACCAGTTCCCCCAGCACCGCCTGTTCGCCGAGATCGCTCCCGGCTTCGGTGACCGTCCGGGCGGCTACACCCGGATCACCAAGATCGGCCCCCGCAAGGGCGACAACGCCCCGATGGCCGTCATCTCGCTGGTGACCGAGCCCTACACCCCGTCGGCTCCCCGCACCAAGGCCGCCACCGCTGCGGCGCCGGTGACCGAGGAGACCGCCACCGAGACGACCGACTCCGCGGAGTCGGGCGACGACGTGGTCGTGGCCGAGGCCACCGAGGGTGGCGTGGCCGGCAAGTACGCCGGCTCGCACGCCCCTCTCGAGGACGAGCAGGAGGCCCCCGAGGGCTTCCCGATCAAGGGCAACGAGGACTCGATGAAGTACCACGAGCCGCTCAGCCCGGCGTACGCCCAGACCATCGCCGAGGTCTGGTTCGACTCCGTCGAGTCGGCCGAGGCCGCGGGCTTCACCGCCCCCGGTGGTCAGGACTGACCAGCAGCACCCACGCACGAGGCCCGTCACCCCTGGGGTGGCGGGCCTTCGTGCGTCCTGCCCGCTGGGCGGGCGCCGGACGGCGTGGCTCAGTCGTCGAGGAAGGCGCGCAGCACCTCGGCCTCGGACAGCATCCGGGTGGCGCGGCGCGGGTCGCCGGCCTCGCGGTAGCGCGCCGCCGCCCGCTCGCGCTGCTCGGCCTCGGCAGCGACGATGCCGGCCACCTCGAGGTCGGTGAGCTCCTGCCCCGGCAGGTCCGAGGCGCGCCCGCGGGCGCTCGCGCGGCCCTGCACGGCCTCGGCGCTGGCCAGCACGGCCAGGGTCGAGCGCAGCGCGATCGCCGTCGTGTGGTCGTGGTCCTTGGTCGCACGCGCCAGCGCCACCACCATCCGGCGGCGCAGCACGTGGGTCGACGTGTCCCCCTGCATCAACCGACCGTAACCGGGTCGCGCCGCGGGGCCCAAGACATTTCGACACCCCGCCGGGGTGGTGAGCCTCGGTGAGGCTCGTTCCTGCTCACGGCGTCGTCATCGCCCCGCGGTCAACCGGTGACGACGTCGTCGCCGGCGCGGGGCTGGTGGACGTCGAGGCGCAGGGCGCGCCCCGCCAGGTCGACCAGGGGCCCGAGCAGCAGCACGACCGCGACGGTGCCCACCCCGACGGTGCCGCCCAGCAGCCAGCCGACGAGCGCGCTCGCGCCCTGGGCCGCGCCGTAGCTCCAGCGGAACGGCACCGGCGGGTCCCAGGCCAGGGCCGCGCTCTCGATGGGGCCGGCGCCGAGGTGGCCCGCGAGGTAGGCCGCGATGCCGAGCGCCAGGACCGGCAGCGCGGCGACGAGCAGCAACCCGCGGCCGGCGTACGACGACGGGGTGACGACCACGGGGAGCAGGACGGAGACCACCAGACCGACCACGACCACCTGCACCACGGTGCCTACGCCCGGCAGCAGGCGGCGACCGGCCGCCAGCAGCAGGAAGTCGACGCTCACGACCAGGTTGGCCACCACGAAGGGCAGCCCGCTCGCCCGGGCGAGCCCGTTGACCAACGTCGAGAAGCCGTCGGAGCCCAGGTCGGCCGCCAGGAGCAGGGCGACGCCCACGCCGAGGACGACGCAGCCCGTGGTGAGCAGGAGCAGCCGCCGGGACAGGGTCACGCGGGCGAGCATCCCAGACGCCGGGGCCCCGACGACGACGGTAGGTTGGCGCGGTGCGGCTGCGTCTCGACCTCGCCTACGACGGCTCCGGCTACCACGGGTGGGCCCGGCAGCCCGGGCTGCGCACCGTGCAGGGCGAGCTCGAGCGGGGCCTGACGACCGTGCTCCGGGTCGACCGTGCCGAGGTGACCGTGGCGGGGCGCACCGACACCGGGGTCCACGCCCGCGGCCAGGTGGCGCACGTCGACGTCGCCGAGGACGCGCTGGCAGCGGTGGTGGGGCGCGGCACCGACGCCCCGGTCGACGCGCTGCTGCGACGCCTCAACGGGGTGCTGGACGCCGACGTCCGGGTGCGCTCGGTCGCCCCGGCGCCGCCGGGCTTCGACGCGCGGTTCTCGGCGATCTGGCGCCGCTACGTCTACCGGGTCGCCGACCGGGTGACGCTGGTCGACCCACTGGTCCGGGGCCACGTCCTGGCCTGGCCGCGGCCGCTGGACGAGGCCGTCATGGCCGAGGCCTCGCGGGAGCTGCTCGGCGAGCACGACTTCGCGGCGTTCTGCCGCAAGCGGGAGGGTGCGACCACGATCCGCACCCTGCTCGACCTGACCTGGGCCCGGCGCGAGGACGGCCCGGGGGCGGGCACCCTCGAGGCGACGGTGCGGGCCGACGCGTTCTGCCACAGCATGGTGCGCGCCCTGGTCGGGTGCCTGCTCGCCGTGGGCGACGGCCGTCGGCCACCGGAGTGGGCCGCCGAGGTGCTGGCCGGTCGTCGGCGCGACCCCGCGGTCACGGTCGCGCACGCGCACGGGCTGACCCTCGAGGAGGTCGCCTACCCCGCGGACGCCGACCTCGCCTCCCGGGCACGGACCTCGCGCGCGCTCAGGACGCTGCCGCCGACGACACCCGCGTGAGCCGCCCGGCCTCCACCTCGTAGCGGCTGGCCCGGCCGGCCGCCCCGGCGAAGAACCGGCGTCGCAGCGCGCCCTCGACGCGGACGCCGTCGCCGGCGACGAGCCGGCCCGCCGCGCGCTGCGTGCGCGTGGTCCAGCAGGCCACGTCGATCACGTCGACGGTCCGACGGGTGCTGCCCGTGACCGGGGGACGGTCGACCACCACGCGCAGCGTGAGGAGACGGTCGCCGCTCGGCAGGTCGCGGGACTGCGCCTCGGCGCTGACCCGGCCCACGAGGACGACCTCGTTGCGGTGGGCGCCGGGTCCGGGGCCGGCGTCGTCGGGGAGGGGTGGGGCCGCGGACGGGCTGGCGGGGACGTCGGAGGACACGGTGCTCATGGCGCCAGGATGGCCCCGGTGACGGACGGCGTACGGGGCGCGCCGGCGGCTGTGGAAAGGTGGGCCGCCGACGGCGGCTGTGGAGGCCGCGGCCGCCGCGGGGCGGCGTACGAGGAGAGGGGCGGCGTGACCGAGGAGCACTACTTCGCAGCGAACCCCAGCACTCCGTTCACCCGTGTGCCGGTCCGCGCGGACGTGTGGGGCCACTGGCTGGAGCTCACCACCGGCTCGGGCGTCTTCGCCCGCGGCCGGCTCGACGTCGGCACCGGCGTGCTGCTGCGCGAGACCGCCCCGCCCACGCAGGCCCGCGAGGTGCTCGACCTCGGCTGCGGCTACGGCGTCATCGGGCTGGCGATCGCCGTCGCGGTGCCGGGCGCGCGGGTCACCGCGGTCGACGTCAACGAGCGGGCGCTGCTGCTGGCCCGCGAGAACGCCGAGCGGCTCGGCGTCGCCGATCGGTTCCGCGCGGTGCGCCCCGACGAGGTCGAGGCCGACCTGCGCTTCGACGAGGTCTGGTCGAACCCGCCGATCCGCGTCGGCAAGGACGCGCTCCACGAGCTGCTGCTGACCTGGCTGCCCCGGCTGCGGCCCGACGGTCGTGCAGTCATGGTGGTGGGCAAGAACCTGGGCGCGGACTCGCTGACCCGGTGGCTGGGGGAGCAGGGCTTCCCGACCACCAGGTCAGCGAGCGCCAAGGGCTTCCGGGTGCTGGAGTCGCGCCCGTCCCGAGGCCCGTCCTGACGCCCGTCCTGACGTCAGTCCTGGCCGGGGATGCCGGAGGACGGCGGCGCGTCCTTGCCGGCGTCGGAGCTGTCGGGCTCGATCGGGTTGTCGCCGATCTCGGTGACCTCGACCTCGGTCTCGGGCACCACCTTCGCGCCGTCGAGACGGGCGACGCGCATGCCGGTCGTGCCCATGTGGCTGTCCTTGCTGTAGGCGAAGGGCGCCACCATCGGGCCCTCGAAGTCACCGCCCTGCTCCTCGAGCGCGTCGACGATGCCCTGACGGGTGAGGTCCTTGCCCGCGGCCTGCAGCGCCTGCACGAAGGTGTAGGCCTGGGCCATGCCGTAGACCCGGTAGTTGGTCAGCGGCTGGTCGTCGCCCTCCTGCTCCCACACCTTCTTCCACAGCTTGATCCACTCGCTGTCGGCGTCGTCGACGGTGTCGAGGTACTTCGTGGTCAGCACCCCGTCGAGCGAGCTGGCGCCGCCCTTGACCGCACCCTCGGAGAACCGCGAGAGCAGCGAGCCGACGAGCGTCGCGTCGGAGCCGACGTTGGTGTAGAACCACTGCGGCTCGAAGCCGAGCTTGAGCGAGGTCAGCTGCGACAGCGCGGTGTAGGACGGGGTGTTGAACCCGATCACCAGGTCGGCCCCGGAGGACTGCAGCGCCGAGATCTGGGGCGCCACGTCGGTGTTGCCCGAGGTGTAGCGCACGGTCTCGACGACCTGGTCCCCGATGTACTGCTCGAGCCCCTTCTCGCCGTCGGCACCGAGGTCGTCGTCCTGGAGGAACAGCCCGACCTTGGCGTCGGGGAAGTTCTTCTTGACGTACTGGCCGATGACCTTGCCCTCGCTCTCGTAGTCGGTCTGCCAGCCGAACGTCCACGGCTTCTCCGCCGGGTCCTCGCCCCAGGCGAGCGAGCCGGAGGAGACGAACAGGTCGGGCACCTCCTCGTCGTTGAGGAAGTCGACGACCGCGCCGTGGGTGGGCGTGCCGAGCCCGCCGACCATCGCGAAGATCTTCTCCTTCAGGACCAGCTCGTTGGTGACGGTGCTGGTCTTGGTGGGGTCGTAGCCGTCGTCGCGGACCAGGTAGTCGATCGTGCGGCCGTTCACGCCGCCGCCTGCGTTCACGTAGTCGTAGTAGGCCTTGGCGCCGGTGGGGATCTCGCTGTAGCCGGGTGCGGCGACGCCGGTCAGCGGGAAGTGGCCGCCGATCTTGACCGAGTCGTCGGTGACGCCGACCGTGGTGGCGCCGCCCTCGGGACGGGTGCCGCCGCAGGCGCCGAGCACGAGCGTCGCCAGCGCGACCCCGGTGACCAGGGCGCGGGCCCGGCGTCTGGGGCGGGTGCCCCTGGTGTCGTGAGTGGTCATCGGACGTCTCCCTTCGAGGTGGGCACGGCCCCGGTCGGGGCAGCGTCGGTGTGCGTCGTACGACGGTCCGGGGTGGTGTCGCGACCGGACCGCGAGCTGCGGGCGCGCCGACGGGCGGCCGCCGAGCGGACGGTGCCGACCAGCCCGGCGGGGGCCAGCAGGACGACCGCGACCATGACGAGGCCGTAGACCAGGGGGGCCAGCTCGGCGGCGCGGATGTCGCCGAGCCCGGCGCTGCGGCCGGCGTCGGTGACCACGTCGGGCAGGAAGGTCAGCAGCGCCGCCCCGACGAGCGCGCCGGTGAGGCTGCCGAGGCCGCCGAGCACGACCGCGGCGAGCAGCGTCAGGCTGAGGGTGAGCGTGAAGCCGCTGGGCGCGGCGAGCCGGACCGCGAAGGCCATCACCGCACCCGCGGCCCCGGCCGCCGCGGCGCTGACCATGAAGGCGGAGACGCGCGACCGGCCGAGACCGATGCCGGCGAGCTCGGCGGCGACCTCGTCGTCGCGCACCGCCCGCCACCTCCTGCCCACGCGGCTGCGGGAGAGGTTGGCGAGCAGCACGTAGGTGACGAGCAGGACCAGCCAGGCCAGGTAGGCGACGTAGCTGCTGCGCGTCAGCTCGCTGCCGGTGACGAAGTACGCCGCGTCGAGCACCCACTCGGGGATGTCGGGCAGCCGCACCCGCAGGCCGGCCTCGCCGCCGAGGGTCTCGCCGAAGCGCAGCGCGATGCCGGGCACGGCGACGGCCAGGGCCAGCGTGGCGCCGGCGAGGTAGGGGCCGTGCAGCCGCGCCGCGGCCACGCCGACGAGCGTGCCGACGGCCAGCGCCACCAGCATCGAGACCAGCACGATGCCGAGCAGGGGGATCGGCGGCTCGCCGTCCTGCAGCATCAGTGCGGCGGTGTAGGCCCCGATGGCCATCAGGGCGCCGTGGCCGAGCGAGATCTGGCCGTTGAGGCCGGTGAGCACGGTGAGCCCGCCGGCGGCGATGCCGAGGTAGGCCAGCGAGGCGAGCTGGACGTTGCGGAAGTCGCTGACGCTCTCCACGACCAGCACCACCACGACGAGGCCCAGCAGGGCGAGCAGCAGGTGGCGACCGGCCGAGGCGTCCCAGACGCGGGCGAGGCGCTGCTTCATCAGACCCTCCGTTCCTGGGCCTGGGCGAACAGGCCGCCGGGGCGGAGCAGCAGCACCGCCATCAGGATCCCGAGCGCGGCCAGCGCGACCAGCTCGGAGCCGAGGTAGCCGCTGACGAAGCTGAGCGAGAGGCCGAGCAGCAGGCCGCCGACGACGGCACCGAGCGGGGAGTCGAGCCCGCCGAGCACCGCCGCGACGAAGCCGTAGACCACGATCGAGTCCATGTAGCCCGGGTGCACCAGGCTGCCGCCCGCGATCAGCAGCGCGGCCAGGGAGCCGACGAGCGCGGCCAGGGCCCAGCCCAGGGTGAGCATCCGGCCCACCTTGACGCCCAGCAGCCGGGCGACCTCGGGGTTGAAGGCCGAGGCCCGCATCCGCAGGCCCACGTCGGTGAAGCGGAACAGCGCGACGAGCAGCCCCATCACGACGAGCACGGCGACCACGGTGAAGATGCCGAACCCGGTCAGCCCGATCGTGGTCTCGCCGACCTCGATGCCGCGGATCCCGAACGGCGCGGGGAAGGAGCGGTAGCGGTTGCCGAACACCACCGAGGCCAGCGCGTGCAGCACGATGAACAGCCCGAGGGTGAGGATGACCGCGTTGATCTCCGGCCCGCCCTCCACGTGGCGTACGACGAACCGCTCGATCACCGCGCCGAGCACGAGGCCGGCCAGCAGGGCGACCACGAAGCCGATCCAGTAGGAGTAGCCGGCGTCGATGACGGTGAGCGCCACGAAGGTGGTGAGCATCGCCATGGGCGCCTGCGCGAAGTTGACGATCCGGGTGGAGCGCCAGATCAGCACGAGTGCCAGCGCGAACGCGGCGTACACCATGCCGAGGGTGAGGCCGCCGAGGGCGGTGTTGAGGAGCTGCTGCACGTCGGTCTCCCGTCAGAATCCGAGGTAGGCGTGGCGGAGCTGGTCGTCCCCGGCCAGCACCTCCGCGCGGTCGTCGGCCACGACGCGGCCGAGGTTGAGCACGACGCCGTGGTCGGCCAGGGAGAGCGCGCTGCGGGCGTTCTGCTCGACCAGCAGCACCGTGAGGCCCTCCTCGGCGACGAGGTCGCGCAGCAGCGCGAAGATCTGGGCGGTGATGCGTTGGGCGAGGCCGAGCGAGGGCTCGTCGAGGAGCAGCAGCGACGGCTCGGCCATCAGCGCGCGCCCGACCACGAGCATCTGCCGCTCGCCGCCCGAGAGCGTGTGCGCCCGGGCCTCGCGGCGCTCGCCCAGCACCGGGAACAGGTCGTAGACGCGGTCGAGGTCGCCGGGCGTGACCTTGCGGCCCCGCCCGAGCCCGCCGAGGTGGAGGTTCTCGGCGATGGTCAGCTCGGTGATCACGCCGCGCCCCTCGGGCACGTGCGCCAGCCCGAGGGCGGGCATCGCCTCAGCCGGGGTCCGGCTGATGTCGTGCTCGCCGAGGTGGACGCTGCCGGAGTCGGGTCGCACCAGGCCCGAGATCGTCCGCAGCAGGGTCGTCTTGCCGGCTCCGTTGGCGCCGAGCACGGCGGTCACCTTGCCGCGCTCGGCGGTGAAGGAGACGTCCTGGAGCGCCCGGACGGGTCCGTAGCTGGTGGTGAGGCCCTCGATCCGCAGCACCTCAGACCCCCTCGACCGTGTCGCCGAGGTAGGCCGCCAGCACCGCCGGGTCGTCGCGCACCACGGCCGGCGGGCCGTGGGCGATGCGGCGGCCGAAGTCGAGCACGGTGATCTGGTCGCACACCCGCATCACGAGGTCCATGTGGTGCTCGACCAGGAGCACCGCCATCTCTCCGGTGAGCTCGCGCACCAGCTCGCCGAGCTCGTCCATCTCGTCGGCGGCCAGGCCGCTGGCCGGCTCGTCGAGCAGCAGCAGCCGCGGCCGGGCGGCCAGGGCCCGGGCGAGGGCGACCTTCTTGCGCACCGGGTAGGGCAGGCTCGTCGGGGTGCGGGCGGCGTACGACGCGACGCCGAGGCGCTCGAGCACCGCCATCGCCTCCTCGCGCAGCTGCCGCTCCTCCCGCGAGGAGCGGGGCAGCCCGAGCAGGGAGCTCCAGAAGCCCGAGCGGGCCCGGGTGTCGGCACCCACCACGACGTTCTCCAGCACGCTCATCCGGTCGAAGAGGCCGACGCCCTGCAGGGTGCGGGCGATGCCGAGACCGGCGAGGTCGTGGGGGCGCAGCCGGTCGAGCCGGGTGCCCTCCCAGCTCAGCGTGCCGCTGTCGGGGGCGGTGAAGCCGCAGGCGACGTTGAACAGCGTCGTCTTGCCGGCGCCGTTGGGCCCGATCACCCCGTGCACCGTGCCGGGCTCGACGACCAGCGACACCTCGCTGAGGGCGGTGAGCCCGCCGTAGGTGACGGTGATGCCGTTCAGCTCCAGGGCCTCGTCCATGCGCGCCTCCGAGACGTGGTCGCCGAGTGTGACGTGCACCACCTTGGTCCCCGCGCACAGAATGTGCACTAGGCGCAGCGCACAAGATGCCTTGGTTTGAGCGGGACAGTTCGCCCGCGCCCTGGTCAGAATTGTGCGGGGAGTGCGAACGTGGGCAGGTGATCTCGGGAGGCGCCTCGCGCGACCCCGTGCTGCGGGCGCAGGTCGCCCGGGCCTGGGCGCTGCTGCTGCCGCGCTCGGACGAGGTCGCCGACGCCATCTCGGACCGGTTGTTCGAGGAGGACGTCGAGGGCTACGAACGCCTCACCCCCGAGCTGCGCGTCGAGGTGCGGCAGAGCACCCGCGTCCACCTGCGCCGGGGCCTGGAGGTGCTCGCCGAGGAGGACGTCGCCGGCGGCGCGACCGTGGAGCTGTGGCGCGAGACCGGTCGCACCCGGGCCCGCCAGGGCGTGCCGATGGAGCTGGTCCTCAACGCCTACACGATGGGCTCGCGCGTGCTGTGGCAGGCGCTGATCGAGACCGCCGCGGACACCGCGATCTCCGAGACGGTGCTGATCGAGGCCGGGCAGGCGGTGTGGGCCGCGCTGGACGTGCAGTACGCCGTGATGATCGACGGCTACCGCGAGGAGAGCCGGCGGCTGCGCCGACGCGACCTGCAGCGGCAGCAGAGCACCCTGGACGCGCTGGTGGCGGGCCGGGGCGGCGACCCGGAGTTCGGCGCCGAGGTGCGCACCGTGCTCGGGCTGGGGGTCGACGCCGCCATCGCCTGCGTCGTGGCCCTGTACGACGGGGCGCTGGACGAGCCGCTGACCGCGGCCGACGACCAGCTCGCCCGGCTGGGCGTGACCTCGTTCTGGCACGTCCGCACCGGGGTCTACTTCGGGCTGCTCGCCGGTCCCGTGCTGCGCGAGCCGGCGCTGGTGGAGCTGTTCTCCTCGCACGCCCGTGGCCGGGTCGGGGTGGCCGCGTCACCGGACGGTCTCGCCGGCTTCGCCACCGCCTTCCAGCTCGCCACCCGCGCCGCGGAGACCCTGCCGCGCGGCGAGCGGCGGGTGGTCTCGGTGAGCGACCGGCTGCCCGAGGTGCTGCTCGCGGGCAGTCCCGAGGTGCTGCCGCTGCTGCGCTCGCAGACGCTGGACCCGCTGCTGGCCCAGCCCGAGCACCACCGGCGCACCCTGCTGCGCACGCTGGCGGCGGTGCTGCGCCACGACGGGTCGGCCAAGCACGCCGCCGAGGAGCTCTACTGCCACCGCAACACCGTCATCTACCGCACCAAGCAGATCGAGCAGCTCACCGGCTGCACGCTCACCGACCCGCGCGACAAGCTGATGCTCGAGCTGGCGCTGATGACCGTCGAGCCCGACCCGGGTCGCGCCGAGGAGACCTAGCCGGTCAGGCCCCGGTGACGGCCTTGCGGACCTCGTTGACGCACAGCGCCAGGAACGCCAGCGCGCACACGACCATCGCCGCGTTGGAGTGGAGCTTGTTGCGCCACTCCCGCGGGGTGCGGTCGCTGTTGAGCAGCCACAGCAGGGTGACGGCGAGGAACGGCATGAAGAACGCGCCCAGCACGCCGTACGCCAGGATCAGCCAGACCGGCTTGCCGAGGAACAGCATGACCATCGGCGGGAAGGTCAGCCACAGGACGTAGGCGCGGTACCACGTGCCGCCGGCGCGGCGGGCCGGGTCGTCGGCGTCGAGGCCGCGGACGTGGCCGACGAAGTCGGCGAACATCAGGCTGACGCCGTTCCACACACCCACGAGCGAGGACATCGCCGCGGCCCAGAAGCCGACGAGGAACACGGTGCCGGCGACGCGGCCGTAGCGGTCGGCCAGCACCTCGGAGAGGTCGAGCAGGCCCTGGTCGCCGGTGCTCACGGCGATGCCGGCGGAGTAGAGCAGCTCGGCGCCGACGATGAGCGTGGCGATCACGAACAGCCCGGTCACGGCGTACGCCACGGCGTTGTCGATGCGCATCACCCGCATGTGGCGCGGGGTGATCCAGCCCTTCTCGCGCAGCCAGTAGCCGTACGCCGCCAGGGTGATCGTGCCGCCGACACCACCGGCGAGGCTGAGCACGTAGACCAGGCCGCCGTCCGGGACCAGCGGGACCAGGCCGGTGACGACCTCGCCGAGGTGGGGCAACGTCACCGCGGCGGCGCCGACCATGGTGACGAACATCAGCAGCACGAGGGCGCCGAGCACCTTCTCGAACACCCCGTAGCGTCCCGCCCAGACCAGGGCGAGGCCGATGAGCCCGGAGACGATGCCCCAGGCCGTGACCGACAGGACCGGGAAGAGCGAGTGCAGCGGGAGGCCGGTGCCGGCCATCGCCGCGGCGCCGTACACGAAGCCCCAGACCACGATGTAGGGACCGAAGTACCACGACGTCCAGGCCCCCAGGCTGGACCAGCCCTCGTAGATCGTCTTCCCGGTCGCCAGGCTCCAGCGGCCGGCGCCCTCGACGAGCACGATCTTCATCAGGCAGCCCAGGACGGCGCACCAGAGCAGCGCGTAGCCGTACTCGCTGCCGGCCACGAGCGTGGCCACCAGGTCGGCGGCGCCGACCCCGGTGGCGGCCACCACCAGGCCGGGCCCGATGAGCCTCCAGCGGGGTGGGGAGTCGGTCTGGTCGGCCCGAGTCTGCTGCGACATGCGCTCCACGCCATCACGACCCCGGGGTGGGGCGCACCTCGCGCGGACCCGGTTCAGGCCGTGAAGCGGGTGCGCAGCTCGCGCTTGAGGACCTTGTGGGTGGGGCCCACCGGGAGCTCGTCGACGACGTGCACGACGCGGGGGTACTTGTGCCCGGCGAGGCGCTCGCGCGACCACGCGACGAGGTCGGCGGCCTCGATCACCGTGTCGGGCGCGGGCACCACGACGGCGCAGACCTCCTCGCCCTGCTGGTCGTCGGGGAGCCCGATGACGGCGACCTGGGCGATGCCCTCGTGGCGCATCAGCACCTCCTCGACCTCGCGCGGGTAGACGTTGAAGCCGCCGCGGATGATGAGGTCCTTGGTGCGGTCCACGATCGAGATGAAGCCGTCCTCGTCGCGCCGGCCGATGTCGCCGCTGCGGAACCAGCCGTCGACGATCGCCGCCGCGGTGGCGTCGGGGTCGTCGAGGTAGCCCGCGAACACGTTGTGGCCGCGGATCACGATCTCGCCGAGCTCGCCGCGGGGGAGCAGCCGGATCTCGTCGAGCACGTGCTCGTCGGCGATCTCCACGTCGACGCCCCAGATCGGGTGGCCCACGGTGCCGGCGCGGGTGCCGTACCAGGGCTGGTTGACCGAGGCCGTCGGCGAGGTCTCGGACAGGCCGTAGCCCTCGAAGACGGTGGTGGCGAAGGTCTTCTCGAACTCCTCGAGCACCGCCACCGGCAGCGACGCGCCCCCGGAGACGCACTCGCGCAGCCGCGGCAGCTGCTCCGCCGAGCGGGCGGCGGCGAGCAGCTGGATGTACATCGTGGGCACGCCGAAGAACAGCGTGGTGGCGTGCTCGCGCATCAGGGCCAGCGCACCGGCCGGCTCGAAGCGGGGCTGCAGCACCAGCGTGGCGCCGACGCGGAAGGTGGAGTTCATCGAGACCGACTGGCCGAAGGTGTGGAACAACGGCAGGCAGCCGAGCACGACGTCGTCGCGGCGGATCGGGTTGGCGTCGAAGGCGTTGGTGGTCGCGTTGAGCACCAGGTTGAGGTGGGTCAGCACCGCTCCCTTGGGCCGGCCCGTGGTGCCACTGGTGTAGAAGATGACCGCCGGGTCGTCGGCCTCGCGGGTGGTGTGGGCGGGCAGCGGCTCGGCGTCCCCGGGCAGGTCGACGAGGTCGAGCGCGGCGACGCCCGTCTGCTCCGAGACGGCGGCCGCGACCTCGGCGTACGACGCGTGGTGGAGCAGCAGCTCGGCGCCGGAGGCCTGCACCAGGTAGGTCGCCTCCTCCGGTCCCAGCAGCGTCGGGATCGGCACCACGACACCGCCGGCGGCCACGACGCCGTAGTAGGTGCGCACGAAGTCGGTGACGTTGGGCGCCAGGATCGCGACCCGCGCTCCCGCCCCCAGCCCCCGCTGCTGCAGGGCGGCCGCGCGGACGAGCGCGTCGCGCCACAGCGCGGCGTACGTCACCCGCGCCTCGCCCTCGACGACCGCGACGCGGTCGGGGGTACGCCGGGCGGACTCGGCGAGGATGCTGGCCAGCGACAGGACGGTCATGGGTCTCCTGGGGTTCGGTGGTCGGGCCCGTCGCGGCTCAGGTGAACGCGTTGATGCCGGTCTCGGCGCGGCCGATCAGCAGCTTCTGGATCTGGCTGGTGCCTTCGTAGAGCGTCATCACGCGGGCGTCGCGGAGGTACTTCGCGGCGGGGTACTCGTCGATGTAGCCCGACCCGCCGTAGACCTGGATGGCGTGGTTGGCGGCACGGACGGCGGCCTCGGAGGCGTACAGCTTGGCCTTGGACGCGGCGACGCCGAACTTCTCGCCGCGGTCGCACAGGTCGGCGGCGCGCCAGACAAGCAGCCTCGCGGCATCGGCGTCGAGCGAGATGTCGGCGATCATGTCCTGCACCAGCTGGAAGCTGCCGATCGGACGGCCGAACTGGGTGCGGCTCGTGGCGTAGTCCACGGCCGTCTCCAGGCAGCCCTGGACGATGCCGACGCAGCCGGCGGCCACCGCGATGCGGCCCTTGTCGAGCGAGGACATGGCGATCTTGAAGCCATGGCCCTCCTCGCCCAGCATCGCCGAGGCCGGCACCCGGACGTCGGTGAGGAAGAGCTCGGCGGTGGCCTGGCCGCGCAGCCCGAGCTTGCCCTTGATCTCGCGGGCCTCGAAGCCCTCGCTGTCGGTGGGCACGATGAAGGCGGAGATGCCGCGCGGGCCCTCGCCGCCGGTGCGCGCGAAGACGAGCGCGATGTCGGCCCAGGTGCCGTTGGTGATGAAGAGCTTCTGCCCGCTGATGACCCAGTCGTCGCCGTCGCGGCGGGCCTTGGAGGTCAGGTTGCCGGCGTCGGAGCCGATGTCGGGCTCGGTCAGGCCGAAGCAGCCGAGGATCTGGGCGGTGGCGAGGCGCGGGAGGTACTCCTGCTTCTGCTCCTCGGTGCCGAAGTAGAGGATCGACTTGCCGACCAGGCCGCTGGAGACCGAGACGATGCCGCGCAGCGCGGAGTCGGCCCGGCCGAGCTCCTCCATGCCGATCGCGTAGGTGACGTAGTCGCCGCCGACCCCGCCGTACTCCTCGGGGATGGTGAGGCCGAAGAACCCGAGCTCGGCCATCTTGGGCACGATCGCGAGGTCGACGGCCTCGCGGCGGTCCCACTCGACGCGGTGCGGGACCGCCTCCTTGTCGAGGAACTCGCGGGCGATCTCGCGGAAGCTGCTCTGCTCGTCGGTGAGGCTGAGGTCCATGGCGGCCACACTACGACCGGCCCCAGCGACCTGTCCGTGGACCTCAGGCGCCGCCGGTGAGGGTGACGCCGCCGTCGAGCACGACCGTCTGCCCGGTCGTCCACGACGACTCGTCGCTGAGCAGGAAGGCCACGGTCGCGGCGACGTCCTCCGGGGTGCCGAGACGCTTCAAGGGGTACGCCGCGGCGACCTCCTCCTCGCGGCCCTCGTAGAGCGCGGTCGCGAACCGGGTCTTCACCACGGCCGGCGCGACCGCGTTGACGCGCACGGTCGGGCCCAGCTCGACGGCCAGCGACTCGGTCAGCCGCACCAGCATCGCCTTGCTCGCGCCGTACAGGTCGATGCCGGGGGCGGGCCGCAGCCCGGCGACCGAGGCGACGTTGACCACCGCGCCGCCGTGCTCGCCCAGCCAGGCGCGGTGGGCCGCCTGCACCCAGCCCAGCGCGGCGACGACGTTGACCTCGGTGATCTTGCGGGCGGCGGCGAGGTCGAGACCCATGAGTGGGCCGTAGACCGGGTTGATGCCGGTGTTGTTGACCAGCAGGTCGAGGCTGCCGTACGTCGCGACGGCCGCCGCCACGACCTCCTCGCGGTGTGCCTCGTCGTCGGCCGCCCCGGCGATCCCCAGCGCGTGGTCGGGACCGCCCAGCTCGGCGACCGCGGCCTGGAGCGCCTCGTCCCTGCGGGCGGTCACCACCACCCGCGCCCCCTCCTCCACCAGGCGCCGGGCGACCCCGAGGCCGATGCCCCGGCTCGCCCCGGTCACGACGGCGGTCTTGCCGGACAGTCCACGCACGGGCACTCCTCTGGTCGGGTCCGGGCACTCTGCCACGAGGGAAACCCGGGTGACACCGTCGCGCGGCACCGGGGAGAATCCGGGGCGTGGGTCATGTCGAGGTCGCCGGGGTGCGCTACGAGCTGCCGGACGGGCGGGTGCTGCTCGACGAGGTGTCGTTCCGGGTCGGCGAGGGGGCCAAGGTCGCGCTGGTCGGCGCCAACGGTGCCGGCAAGACGACGCTGCTGCGGATCGTCACCGGCGAGCTGGTGCCGCACGCGGGGGCGGTGACGCGCAGCGGCGGGCTGGGCGTGATGCGGCAGATGGTCGGGCGGGACGCCGAGACGGTCGCCGAGCTGCTGCTCTCCGTGGCGCCGCCGCGGGTGCGCGAGGCGGCCGCCGACGTCGACCGGCTCGAGCTGCGGCTGATGGAGGCCGACGACGAGAAGACCCAGATGGCCTACGCGCAGGCGCTCTCGGAGTTCGCCGACGCGGGCGGCTACGACATCGAGGTGGTGTGGGACAGCTGCTGCACCGCCGCGCTGGGGGCCGGCTTCGAGAGGGTGAAGTACCGCGACCTCGCCACGCTCAGCGGCGGCGAGCAGAAGCGGCTGGTGCTGGAGTACCTCCTCGCCGGGCCCGACCAGGTGCTGCTGCTCGACGAGCCCGACAACTTCCTCGACGTCCCCGGCAAGGTGTGGCTGGAGCGACGCATCCGGGAGTCGCCGAAGACGGTCCTGTTCATCAGCCACGACCGCGAGCTGCTGGCCAACACCGCGACCCGGGTCGTGACCGTGGAGCTGGGTGCTGCGGGCAACACGGTGTGGACCCACCCGGGCGACTTCGCGTCGTACCACCAGGCGCGCAGCGACCGGTTCGCGCGCTTCGAGGAGCTCAAGCGGCGCTGGGACGAGGAGCACGCCAAGCTCGTGGCGCTGGTGCTGCGCTACCGCGTGAAGGCGGAGTTCAACGACGGGCTCGCCTCGCAGTACAAGGCCGCCCAGACCCGGCTGCGCAAGTTCGAGGAGGCGGGCCCGCCCACGGGGCAGCCGCGGGAGCAGCAGGTGACGATGCGGCTCACCGGCGGCCGCACCGGCAAGCGCGCGGTCGTGTGCGAGCAGCTGGAGCTGACCGGGCTGATGCGGCCCTTCGACCTCGAGGTCTGGTACGGCGAGCGGGTGGCCGTCCTCGGCTCCAACGGCTCCGGCAAGTCCCACTTCCTGCGGCTGCTGGCCGCGGGCGGCTCGGACCCCGACGTCGAGCACCGGCCCGTCGGCGACGCCCCGCCCGACCCGGTGCGCCACACCGGACGGGCGCGGCTGGGCGCGCGGGTGCGACCGGGCTGGTTCGTGCAGACCCACGCCCACCCCGAGCTGGTCGGCCGCACGCTCGTGGACGTGCTGCACCGCGGCGAGACCGGACCGCAGGGCGTGGGCCGTCCGGGCATGCCGCGCGAGCCCGCCTCGCGGGCGCTGGACCGCTACGAGCTGGCCCACGCCGCCGACCAGACCTTCGACTCGCTCTCGGGCGGGCAGCAGGCGCGGTTCCAGATCCTGCTGCTCGAGCTCTCCGGGGCGACGCTGCTGCTCCTCGACGAGCCGACCGACAACCTCGACGTGGAGTCCGCCGAGGCGCTCGAGGAGGGCCTGGCGCGGTTCGAGGGCACCGTCGTCGCGGTCACCCACGACCGCTGGTTCGCCCGCGGCTTCGACCGGTTCCTGGTCTACGGCGCGGACGGCGCGGTCTACGAGTCGGAGGGCCCGGTGTGGGACGAGGGGCGGGTCAGCCGGGCCCGCTGAGGAGTCGCGACGGCGCCACCTAGGCTCCTCGGGTGGTCGACGGAGCAGCTCGGGGGTCGCGGCTCGTCGTACCCGCTCCGCTGCTGGTGCTCGGCGGCGTCCTCTCGGTGCAGTTCGGTGGCGCGCTGGCCGCCACGCTCGTCCCCGAGATCGGGGCCGGCGGGTCCGTGCTGCTGCGCATCGGCATCTCCGCGCTCATCCTGGTCGCGCTGGTGCGGCCCCGGCTGCGCGGTCACTCCCGCCGCGACTGGGCGACCGTGGTGGCGTTCGGCATCGCCCTCGGGCTGATGAACTGGAGCTTCTACGGCTCGCTGGCCCACCTGCCGCTCGGGGTGGCGGTGACGGTGGAGTTCATGGGGCCGCTGCTGCTCACCACGGTGCTGTCGCGGCGCCTGCTCGACTTCGTCGCCGTCGGGGCGGCGGCCGCCGGGGTGGTGCTGATCTCCGAGGCGCTGACGGTGCCGTTCGAGGACCTGAGCGGCACCGGGTTGCTGCTGGCCGCGACGGCAGGCGTCTTCTGGGCGGCGTACATCCTGCTGAGCAGCCGGACCGGCGCGGCGTTCCCCCGCCTGGACGGGCTGTCGATCGCGCTGCTGGTCTCGCTCGTGGTGGTCGTGCCCGCGGGCCTGCCCAGCCTGGGGGAGTGGACGCCGCGGCACCTGCTCCTGGGGCTGGGGCTGGCGGTGCTGTCCTCGCTGCTGCCCTACTCCCTGGAGCTGCTGGCGCTGCGCCGGCTGGCGGCCCCGGTGTTCGGCATCCTGCTCTCCCTCGAGCCGGCGGTGGCCGCGCTCGCCGGGCTGCTCGTGCTCGGCCAGCGCCTCGACGGGCTGCAGGTCCTCGGGCTGCTGCTCGTGGTGGCGGCGTCGGTGATCGTGCTCGGGCTGGGGGCGCGGCGCGCGCCCGCGGCGGTCGCGGAGGCCGAGCTCAGCCCGCGTAGCTGAGGTCGCGGCCCACCAGCACCAGCCGGAGGCCCGACGTCGTCGCCGACAGCGACTCCGGGCGGACGTCGTACGGCAGGCCGTCCACGGGCAGGTCGACGTCGAACGCCGCCTGCACCACGGCCGTCACCGCGGGAGGGAGCGAGCCCTCGGCGGCGGCGTCGACGAACCGCACCGCGCCCTCGGTCAGCCGCGGCCGCACCGTCACGCCGGGGTCGAAGTCCTGGCCCGCGACGGTGACCTCGCGGCTGCCGCGCACCCGCCCCTCGCCGACGTAGGTCACGTCGAGCCCGGTCAGCCGGCCCAGCTCGCCGTAGGAGATGGTCGTCACCGCCCGTCCCCGCCCCGCCGCGAACCGGGACACGTCGCGGTCGGTGGTGACGTCGGTGAAGGTGACGCGCAGCCGCGCCAGGCGCAGCTCGCCGTCACCGCTGCGCACCACGACGTCCTCGGCGGTCGCGCTCACCTCGCCGAACTCGCGCGCCAACGCCTGGGTGAGGAAGGGGAACCCGGCGATGTCGACGTCGGGGGTCGAGCCGAGGTCCTGGCTGGCCGCGAGCCGCGTGGCGACCTCACGCTCGGCCCACCAGTCGGCGGCACGGTCCGCGCCGACCGCGAGCAGGGCCAGCACGACGAGGGTCCAGAGCAGGGTGCGCACGCGCGACAGCCTGGCAGGCGGGCCGGAGGGGAACCCACGGCGTTGTCCGCTCGTGTGAGGTGTGTCACCCTCACCCCACCCGAGCCCGAGGAGATCGCCAGATGACCGCCACCGAGACCGCGCCCACCAGCCCCGGGGCGCTGCCCGACCCCGTGCTGCTCGACGACCGGCTGACCCACTGGGCGACCACGACGCCGGACGCGGAGGCGTTCACCTACCTCGGCCGCACCTGGACCTGGGCCCAGTGGGAGGAGCGCGTACGCCGCCTCGCCGGCGCGCTGAGGTCGCTGGGCGTCGGGCGCGGCGACGTGGTGTCCTTCCTCGACAAGAACCACCCCGCCTGCGTGGAGCTGACCATGGCCGCGGCCTCGCTCGGGGCCGCCAACGCGATCATCAACTTCCGGCTGGCCGGCGACGAGATCGACTACGCCGTCAACGACTCCGGCGCCACGGTGCTGCTCGTCGGCAGCGAGCTGCTGCCGACGATCTCGCGCATCCGCGACAGGCTCGTCCACGTCGAGGAGGTCGTCGAGCTGACCCCCGACGGCGGCGAGGGCGACCAGTACGAGGCGCTGCTCGCGCGGTCGGAGCCGATCGGCCGCGACCCGGAGGTGACGCCCGACGACGTGTGCCTGGTGATGTACTCCTCGGGCACCACCGGCCGGCCCAAGGGCGTGATGCTCACCCAGGCCAACATGGTCGCCCACACCCTCGCGGCCCACGACGGCTGGGGCTTCGACCCCGGCGACAAGAACATGGTCTCGATGCCGCTGTTCCACGTCGGCGGCTCGTCGTACGTCCTGTTCAGCATCCACGACGGCGTGCCCAGCGTGATGACGCGCGACCCCGACGGCGCCTCGCTGGCCGGCGCGATCATGCAGGGTGCCAACCGCACCTTCCTGGTGCCGGCCGTGCTCGCCCAGGTGCTGCAGTCCGGGCCCGACGCGGTGCGGCTGTTCGGGCAGCTGAAGACCTACTGCTACGGCGCGGCGCCGATGCCGCTGCCGCTGCTGCGGGCCGCCATCGAGGCCTGGCCCGACACCGACTTCATCCAGGTCTACGGCCTCACCGAGCTGTGCGGCGTGATCACCCACCTGATGCCGCCCGAGCACCGCGACCCCGACCACCCCGAGCGGCTGGTGAGCGCGGGGCAGGTGCTGCCCGGCGCCGAGGTGCGCGTCGTGGACCCCGGCAGCCTCGAGGACGTCGCGGTCGGCGAGCACGGCGAGCTGTGGTTCCGCAGCCCGCAGGTGATGAAGGGCTACCTCCACCAGCCCGAGGCCACGGCGGAGGTGATCACCGAGGACGGGTGGTTCCGCACCGGTGACATGGGCAAGGTCGACGCCGACGGCTACGTCTACGTCGAGGACCGGCTCAAGGACATGATCATCTCGGGCGGGGAGAACATCTACAGCCCCGAGATCGAGCGGGTGCTGGCCGAGCACCCGGCCGTCGCGGAGGTGGCGATCATCGGGGTGCCCGACGACCGCTGGGGCGAGTCGGTCAAGGCCGTGGTCTCGCTCAAGCCCGGCGCCTCGGCGGGCGAGGACGAGCTGATCGCGTTCTGCAAGGAGCACCTCGCCTCCTACAAGGCGCCGAAGTCCGTCGACGTCCTCGAGGCGCTGCCCCGCAACCCCACCGGCAAGATCCTCAAGCGCAGCCTGCGGGCGCCGTACTGGGAGGGGCAGGAGCGCCAGGTCTGAGGCCGGGCTGGGGCGGGTCTGCTCCACGGGCGTCGGCGGTTTCCCACGTCCGCCTGGTTTCTCCGGCGGAGCCTCCCCGACGTACGACGCGTCGCCCCGGCAGCCGGACGCGACGAGGGCCGGTCCACCCGCAGGTGGACCGGCCCTCGGTCGTACGACGTGACGCTCAGCTGATGCCGGGCGTGATCCCCGCGTCGCCGGCCCAGCGCTCCGAGCTCGGCACGAAGTCGAGCGTGCGGTCGCCGGTGTAGATCTGCTTGGGGCGGGCGATCTTCTGGTCCTTGTCCTGCACCAGCTCCAGCCACTGCGCGAGCCAGCCGGGGGTGCGGCCGATCGCGAACAGGACGGTGAACATCTCCGGCGGGAACTGGAAGGCCTCGTAGATCAGGCCGGAGTAGAAGTCGACGTTGGGGTAGAGCTTGCGCTTGACGAAGTACTCGTCCTCGAGCGCGATCTTCTCCAGCTCCTGGGCGATCTCGAGCAGCGGGTTGACCCCGGTGACCTCGAAGACGTCGTCGCAGGCCTTCTTGATGATCTTGGCGCGCGGGTCGTAGTTCTTGTAGACCCGGTGGCCGAAGCCCATCAGCTTCTCGTTGCCGTTCTTCACGCCCTCGATGAAGGCGGGGATGTTCTCCTTGCTGCCGATGCGTCGCAGCATCCGGAGCACGGCCTCGTTGGCGCCACCGTGGAGCGGTCCGTAGAGCGCGCCGATGCCGGCGGCGACCGAGGAGTAGGGGTCGACCTGCGAGGAGCCGACGGAACGGACCGCGTTGGTCGAGCAGTTCTGCTCGTGGTCGGCGTGCAGGATGAACAGCACGTCGAGCGCCTTGACGAGGCGCTCGTCGGCGACGTACTTCTGCTCGCTCATCTTGAACAGCATCGCGAGGAAGTTCTCGGTGTAGGACAGCTCGTTGTCGGGGTAGACGTAGGGCTTGCCCTGGGCGTGCCGGAAGGCCCAGGCGCCGAGCGTCGGCATCTTGGCGATCATCCGCACGATCTGCATGTGGCGGTTGTCGGCGTCGGTGATGTTGTTCGACTCGGGGTAGAACGTCGACAGCGCGCCGACGGAGGCCATCAGCATCCCCATCGGGTGGGCGTCGTAGCGGAAGCCCTGCATGAAGGTCTTGACGTTCTCGTGCAGGAACGTGTGGTGGGTGATCTCGTGCACCCAGGCGTCGTACTGCTCCTTGGTGGGCAGCGCGCCGTGGATGAGCAGGTAGGCGACCTCGAGGAAGCTGGACTTCTCGGCCAGCTGCTCGATGGGGTAGCCGCGGTACTCCAGGATCCCCTTCTCGCCGTCGATGTAGGTGACCGAGCTGCGGCACGACGCGGTGTTGGTGAACCCGGGGTCGTACGTCGACAGGCCGGGGCTGTCCTCGTCGATCTTGATCTGACCGGGCTCGGCGGCCTTGATGGCGCCGTCGCTGATCTGGATCTGGTACTCCTTGCCGGTCCGGTTGTCCCGGACGGTGAGGGTGTTGTCACCGGTGTCGGTCACGTCGACTCCTTGCGCTCGAGGGCGGGGCGGTCGCCCCGGCGTGGGGTGGTGCGGTCGAGACGGTGAGGACGGGGTTGCCGTCGCAGGCGGAGCGGGCTGGTGCGCCCGGTTTCACCGGTCTTCAACCTAGTGCGTGGTCGGTGACCCCCACCAGTGGGGAGGCGTTTTGACGCCTCGCGCGTGGGGCCGGTATCTTTGCAGGTCGCGTCTCCTGCCGCGCCCGGCCGACCTTCGTCGTCGGCCTGGTGCAGTCCCGGGAAGGCTGGCCCACCACGGTGGTCCACGTCCCGGGCAGAGTTCGTCAGAAGGCGCTGCACCACCCACCGGTCCGGGAATCAGCCCGGGCGGTCACGAACGAGCAAGTAAGGCAACAAACGTGCGCACGTACAGCCCCAAGCCCGGCGACGTCCAGCGCGAGTGGCACGTCATCGACGCCACCGACGTCCGGATGGGCCGCCTCGCCGTGCAGGTCGCGAACCTGCTCCGCGGGAAGCACAAGCCCACCTTCGCCCCGCACATGGACATGGGCGACTTCGTCATCGTCGTCAACGCGGAGAAGCTGTCCCTGTCGGGCACCAAGTCCACGAAGAAGATGTCCTACCACCACTCGGGCTTCCCGGGTGGTCTGTCGGCCACCCCGATGGGGGAGCTGCTGGAGAAGGACGCGCGCAAGGCCGTCGAGAAGGCCGTCTGGGGCATGCTCCCCAAGAACCGCCTCGGCCGTCAGGTCCTCAAGAAGCTGAAGGTGTACTCCGGTCCGGAGCACCCGCACACGGCCCAGCTGGCCAAGCCCTTCGAGATCACCCAGATCTCCCAGTAACTCTCCCCGACCCAGATCTGACGTAAGGAACACCGTGGCTGACACGACCAACGAGACCGGCGAGGAGACCTACGAGGTCAACGAGCAGGGTGTCGCGTACTCCTCCGAGAGCGCTCCCAGCGCCGACGCCCCCGCCCGTCCGGCGACCATCGCCCCCGCAGCGGCCACCGGCCGCCGCAAGGAGGCGGTCGCCCGCGTGCGGATCGTCCCCGGCTCCGGCAAGTGGACCGTCAACGGTCGCGAGCTGGACAACTACTTCCCCAACAAGCTCCACCAGCAGGTCGTGAACGAGCCGTTCGCCACCACCCAGCTGGAGGGGCGCTTCGACGTCATCGCCCGCATCCACGGCGGTGGCATCACCGGTCAGGCCGGCGCCCTGCGCCTCGGCGTGGCCCGCTGCCTCAACGCGATCGACGAGGAGGCCAACCGCCCGGACCTGAAGAAGGCCGGTCTGCTGACCCGCGACGCCCGCGTCATCGAGCGCAAGAAGGCCGGTCTGAAGAAGGCCCGCAAGGCGCCCCAGTTCAGCAAGCGCTGACCTCAGCACCTGCACGTCGGCCGTCCCGCAGCCCATCGGCTGCGGGGCGGCCGACGTCGTTGTACGGTCGCGGCCGCGGATCGCCGCGTCGTACGCCCCGTCAATCCCGGAGGGTCTCCCATGGCACGCCTGTTCGGCACCGACGGGGTCCGCGGCCTGGCCAACGGTGACCTCACCGCTGAGCTGGCCCTGGACCTCTCCGTCTCCGCCGCCCACATCCTCGCCGAGCGCGGCACCTTCGCCGGGCACCGGCCGACGGCGGTCGTCGGACGCGACACCCGCATCTCGGGGCAGTTCCTCGAGGCCGCGGTGGTCGCCGGGCTCGCGTCGGCCGGCGTCGACGTGCTGCTCCTCGGCGAGCTCCCCACCCCCGGCGTCGCCTGGCTGACCGCCGAGCTCGGCGCCGACCTCGGCGTGATGCTGTCGGCCTCGCACAACGCCATGCCCGACAACGGCATCAAGTTCCTGGCCCGCGGCGGCGTCAAGCTCGACGACGCGATCGAGGCGGCCATCGAGAAGCGGCTGCGCGAGCCCTGGGACCGGCCCACCGGTGCCACGGTCGGACGCGTCCGCACCCTCGACACCGCGGTCGAGCAGTACGCCGCCCACCTGGTCGGCACCATCGAGCACCCCCTCGCTGGTCTCAAGGTCGTCCTCGACTGCGCCCACGGCGCCGCCTCCGCGGTCGGCCCGCTCGCGCTGCGCGACGCCGGGGCCGAGGTCGTCGCGATCTGCGCCGAGCCCGACGGCACCAACATCAACGAGGGCTGCGGCTCGACCCACCTCGAGGTGCTGCAGGCGGCCGTCCTGGAGCACGGCGCCGACGCCGGCTTCGCGCTCGACGGCGACGCCGACCGGTGCCTGGCCGTGGACCGTCGCGGCGAGGTCGTCGACGGCGACCAGATCCTGGCCGTCCTGGCGCTGTCGATGCGCGAGGCCGGGCGGCTCCACGACGACACCGTCGTCGCGACCGTGATGAGCAACCTGGGCTTCGTGCAGGCGATGCGGGCCGCCGGGGTCGGGGTGCGGCAGACCAAGGTCGGCGACCGCTACGTCCTGGAGGCGATGAAGGTCCTCGGCTTCACCCTGGGCGGCGAGCAGTCCGGCCACGTCATCATGAGCCGCTACGCCACCACCGGCGACGGCCTGCTGACCGCGCTGCACGTGCTCGACCGCATGGTGAGCACCGGCCAGGAGCTGCACGAGCTCGCCGCGGTGATGACCCGCCTGCCCCAGGTGCTGGTCAACGTGCCGGGCGTCGACAAGGCCCGCGCCGACGAGGACTTCGTGCTGGCGGCCGCGGTCGCCGACGCCGAGGCCGAGCTGGGCGACGAGGGCCGGGTGCTGCTCCGCCCCTCGGGCACCGAGCCGCTCGTCCGCGTCATGGTCGAGGCCCCCACCGCCGACCAGGCCCGCGCGGTCGCCGACCGGCTGGCGGGCGTGGTGCGCGACCAGCTGTCCCTCTAGCCGCCGAGCGGGCAGTTGTGCTGACGCTGGATGCGCCGAGCGGGCAGTTCTGCTGAGGGTGGGTGTGGCGAGCGGGCAGCTCTGCTGAGGGTGGGTGCGCCGAGCGGGCAGTTCTGCTGAGGGTGGGTGCGCCGAGCGGGCAGTTCTGCTGACGCTGGTACGCCGGCCGGCCCGGCGTACGGAACAAAGGGGGTGGTCCTGCCGGTTGGGCCAGGCATGACCAACACACCCGAGAAGATCGTCTACACCGCCCGCGCCACCGTGACCGGCGGCCGCCAGGGCCGCGCGACGTCCGAGGACGGCGTGCTGGACCTGTCGCTGACCGCCCCCAAGGAGACCGGTGGGCCGGGTACGGGGACCAACCCCGAGCAGCTGTTCGCGGTCGGGTACGGCGCCTGCTTCCAGGGCGCGCTCGGCCTCGTGGCCAAGAAGCAGGGCGTCGACGCCTCGGGCTCGACCCTCGACATCGCCGTGGGCTTCGGTCCCGAGGGCGACTCGTTCGCCATCACCGCCGACATCGTCGCGACCATCCCTGGCGTCGACGACGCCAAGGCCCAGGAGCTGGTCGAGGCCGCCCACGCGGTCTGCCCCTACTCCAAGGCCACCCGCGGCAACGTGCCCGTCACGGTCACCGGCAAGGGCGCCTGACCCCCACGCCTGACCACCGAGGACCCCGGACGACACCGTCCGGGGCCCTCGTCGCGCGCAGAGGTGCCCGGTCGGCGGTCCTGGAGCGAGCAGAAGTGCCCGGTCGGCGGTCCTGGAGCGAGCAGACGTGCCCGGTCGGCGGCTGTCGCTCGCGTCAGCCCCAGACCTCCTGGGCCACCTCGACGACCAGCCGGAGCTTGGCGACCTCGTCGTCCTGGGTGAGGTCGTTGCCCTCGACGGTGGAGGAGAAGCCGCACTGCGGGGAGATGCTGAGCTGCTCGAGCGGCACGTGCTTCGCGGCCTCGTCGATGCGACGCTTGAGGTCGTCCTTGCTCTCCAGCACCGGCGACTTGGTGGTGACCAGGCCGAGCACGACCTGCTTGCCCGGCGGCACGAAGCGGAGCGGCTCGAAGCCGCCGGAGCGCTCGTCGTCGTACTCCAGGAAGAAGCCGTCGACGTCGAGGCCACCGAACAGCGCCTCCGCGACGAAGTCGTAGCTGCCCGAGGCCGCCCACGAGGAGCGGTAGTTGCCGCGGCACAGGTGGGTGGTGACGGCAAGGCCCTCGGGGCGGCCGGACAGCGCCTGGTTGAGGGTGCGGATGTAGCGCTCGTGCTGGTGGTCGGCGTCACCGCCCTTGGCCGTCACGGCCTCGCGCTGGGCGGGGTCGTTGAGGTAGGCGAGGCTGGTGTCGTCGAGCTGGAGGTAGGTGCAGCCGCGGTCGGCGATCATCCGCACCTGCTGGGAGTACGCCGCCGCGAGGTCGTCGAAGAACGCGTCCTCGTCGGCGTACACGCTCGGGTCGATCGCCGCGGTGCCGCCGCGGTAGTGGACCATGCTCGGCGAGGGGATCGTCAGCTTCGGCGTCGTCCCGGCGGGTGCCACCGACCGCAGGTGCGCGAAGGCGTCGGCGAAGATCGGCTCCTCGATCCGCACGGGCGCGTCGACGACCAGCCCCGCGGAGGTGAACGAGCGGTCCTCCGAGGCGTTGCGCATCCGCACCTCGAGCTGCTCCTCGGTGCGGCGGATGCCGGTGACGGCGTAGATGAAGTCCATGTGCCACGACGTACGCCGGAACTCGCCGTCGGTGACGGTCTGCATCCCCGCGTCGGCCTGGAGGCGTACGACGTCGGCGATCGCCTCGTCCTCGGCGGCCCGCAGCCCGGCGTCGTCGAGTCGCCCGTCGGCGTGCGCGGCGCGGGCCTCGAGCAGCGCGGGCGGGCGCAGCAGGCTCCCGACGTGGTCGGCACGGAAGGGCGGGGTGGTGCGTGCGGTCATCGGGGCTCCCGAGGGTGAGGGTGCCGCCAACCTAGCCCCGGCCCGGAACGGCCCGCTCGGGGCTCCAGGGGGGACCCGGAGCGCCCGCTCGGCGGTGCTAGGCGGGCGGCTTGACCGCCAGGACCGGGCAGGTCGCGTCGAGCAGGATCCGCTGGCCGACGCTGCCCATGAGGGCCTTGCCGACGGGGGAGCGGTGCCGGACGCCGACGACGACCAGCGCGGCGTCGGTCTCGCGGGCCACCTCCAGGACGGCCTGGGCGACGTCGGGGACGACCTCGTGGCGCACCGTAACCGTGACGCCCCGGCCCTCGAGGTCGGAGGTGATCGCCGCGATCTGGTCCTCGTGGGCGTAGCGCGGGTCGACCAGGGCGTCGCCCTTGGTCGCGTTGACGACCACCAGGTCGGTCCCGCGGCGCACGGCCTCGGCGGCCCCGTGGTCCAGGGCGGCCTGCCCGTAGGCGTCGGGGGTGTAGGCGACCACGATGCTCATGCGTTGACCTCGTCCTTCTCGGTGACCGACGTGGGGGTGGTGGAGCGCGAACCGCGGACCCGGGCGACGACGAGCCCGACGAGCAGCAGCGCCATGACGACGTACGCCGTGATGGCCACCGGCTCGCCGAGGAGCGTGCCGTAGTCGCCGCGGGAGATCTCGAGCGCCTCCGAGAGCTGCTCCTCCAGGCGGGGGCCGAGGATGACGCCGATGATCAGCGGCAGCACCGGGATCCCGAAGCGGCGCATCGCGAAGCCGAGGATGCCCAGGACGAGCAGCAGGCCGAGGTCGAAGGACGAGGTGCCGGCGGCGTAGGCGCCCAGGGTGGCGAAGAACAGGATGCCGGCGTAGAGGTAGGGCCGGGGGATCTGGAGCAGCTTGGCCCAGACCGGCGCCAGCGGCAGGTTGAGCACCAGCAGCAGCGTGTTGGCGACGAACAGGCTCGCCAGCAGCGCCCAGACCAGGGCCTCGTTCTGCGTCATGAACTGCGGGCCGGGCTGCAGGCCGTAGCTCTCGAAGGCCACCAGGATGACCGCCGCGGTGGCGGTGGTCGGCAGGCCGAGCGCGAGCATCGGCAGCAGGGTGCCGGCGGCCGAGGCGTTGTTGGCGGCCTCGGGCCCGGCGACGCCCTCGATGGCGCCCTTGCCGAACTCCTCGGGGTGCTTGGAGAGGCGACGCTCGGTGACGTAGGACAGGAAGGTCGGCACCTCGGCGCCACCGGCGGGCAGCGCGCCGAACGGGAAGCCGAACGCGGTGCCGCGCAGCCAGGGCTTCCAGGAGCGGCCCCAGTCGGCCTTGCTCATCCAGGGCTGGCCGACGGGGATGATCTCGAGCGGCTTGCGGCGCAGGTGGGCGGCGACCCACAGCGCCTCGCCGAGCGCGAAGATCGCGACGGCGACGACGACGATCTCGATGCCGTCGGAGAGCTCGGCGAAGCCGAAGGTCATCCGGGGCTGGCCGCTGGTCATGCCGACCAGGCCGATGGCCAGACCGAGGAACAGCGCGATGAAGCCGCGCAGCTTGGAGGAGCCGAGCACCACGGTGACCGCGAAGAGCGCGAGCAGCATGATCGCGAAGTACGACGGGGCGCCGAGCTGGACGACCAGCGGGCCGACCGTGGGGGCCAGCACGATGAGCAGGACGGTGCCGATGGTGCCGGCGACGAAGGAGCCGATGGCGGCCGTGGCCAGGGCCTGCGCGGCCCGGCCGTTCTTGGCCATCTTGTTGCCCTCGAGCGCGGTGATCACCGACGAGGACTCACCGGGGGTGTTGAGCAGGATCGAGGTGGTGGAGCCGCCGTACATGCCGCCGTAGTAGATGCCGGCGAACATGATCAGCGCGCTGTCGGCCGGGACGCTGTAGGTCACGGGCAGCAGCAGCGCCACGGTCATGGCCGGGCCGATGCCGGGCAGCACGCCGACGGCGGTGCCGAGCAGCACGCCGACGACGGCGAAGAGCAGGTTGGTGGGCGTCAGCGCGGTGGCGAAGCCGTCGAGGAGCAGGTCCATGTCACAGGACTCCGTTCAGGATGCCGGCGGGCAGCGGGACGCCCAGGCCGACGTAGAAGGCGTAGAAGGTGCCGACCGAGAGGGCGACGCCCAGCGCGATGTCGCGGACCCAGTGGCGGCTGCCCAGGACCCAGGCGGCGCCGGTGAACAGGATGGCGCCGGTGATGGCCCACCCGAGGACCTCGATCAGGAAGACGTTGACGCAGAGCACGGCGACGAGCAGCCCGAGCGTGCGGACGTCGGTGCCGCCGCTGAGGTCGACGTCCTCGCCCTCCTCGGCCTCGGCGACGTCGCCGCGGGCCGTCGCGACGGCCAGCAGGACCGCGAGCACGAGCAGCACGCCGCCGACGACGTAGGCGAAGGTGGAGGGCGGCAGGAAGTCCGCGGACAGGCCGCCGCGGAGCTGGGTGCCGTTGTAGACGACGTAGCCGCCGGCCACGGCGAGGAAGGCCGCCATGGCGTACTGCGCGGTGTCGACGACGCGGTGGCGCGTCGGCTCGGGCGCCGGGGGTGCCGCGGGGGCGGCGTGCTGCTGGGACATCGGTGTCTCCTCGATCGGCCGGGTGACCGGGCGGCCCCCTGCTGGGGGCCGCCCGGCGTCACCGGGGGGTGGTGCGGACCGCTCAGGCCAGGCCGAGGTCGGTCAGCGTGGTGCGGACGCGCTCGTTCTGCTCGTCGAGGTAGGACTCGAACTCCTCGCCGGTGGCGAAGTTGTCGGACCAGCCGTTCTTCTCCAGCGTGTCCTTCCAGGCCTGCGTGTCGTGCATCTCCTCGAAGGCCTTCACGTAGGCCTCGCGGGTGGCGTCGTCGATGCCGGGAGGGGCCAGGACGCCGCGCCAGTTGGTGAACACCAGGTCGATGCCCTCCTCGGTCAGGGTCGGGGCGTCGGTGGTCTCCAGGCGCTCCTCGCCGGAGACCGCGAGCACGCGCAGCGAGCCGTCGGCGATCTGGCCCTCGAACTCGCCCAGGCCGGACATGCCGACGTCGATCTTGGAGCCGAGCAGCGCGGTGGTCAGCGGGCCGCCACCGTCGTACTCCACGTAGGCGACGTCCTTGGGGGTGACGCCCACGGCGTCGGCCAGCTGCATCGGGAACAGGAAGTCCGGGCCGCCGGGCGCCGAGCCGCCGCCGACGACGACCTTGTCGGGGTCGGCCTTCCAGGCCTCGACGAAGTCGTCGACGGTCTTGAAGGGGGAGTCCTTGGGCACCAGGATCGCCTCCTGCTCCTCGATGAGGCGGGCGATCGGGACGGCCTTGTCGACGGTGGCGTCGGACTTGTTGGTGTAGACGGCGCCGACGACGCCGAGGCCCATGGTCATGAGCAGGTCGTCGGAGCCCTTCTCGTTGAGCAGGCGCTGCATCGCGACGGTGCCGCTGGCGCCCTCGACGTTGCTGACCTCGAAGCGGCCGGTGATCTTCTCGTCCTCCATCACCTTGACCGCGGCGCGGCCGGTGAGGTCGTAGCCGCCGCCGGCGGCGTTGGGGATCATCATGCGCATCCGCTTCTCGGACAGGTCGCCGCTCGCGTCGCCGCTGTCGGACGACGAGGTGACGCCGCCACAGGCGGTGAGGGCGGCCAGCGAGACGACGCTGACGGTGGCCAGGACGGCGCGCAGTCCACGACGGGTGGACGGCGAACGGTGGGGGAACAGGTTGACGGTCATCCTGCGAGCACCTCCTCGGTGAGTTCCGTGGGAGCATGTCCCGCGCATGTGGCGCCCGTCACGCTTGCGGAAGCAAAGGAGGTTGCGGTCGTTGTGGTCACCGTCACGTCCGGCCGTCGCCGCGACCCCAGCCTGGCCGCTCAGGTGCTGGTCCTGCAGCTCGTGGTCGTCGTCGGGGTGCTCGCCCTCGTCGCGGTGATCTCGCTGCGGCAGTCGGGCGCGACCTTCCGGGCGCAGTCGGGGTCGCAGATGCGCGGCGTCGCGGAGTACGTCGCCGACACCTTCCAGGTGCGCACCAAGCTGGAGGAGGCCTCCGGCCGCGCCACCGGCACCTCGGCCCGCGACACCATCAACGAGCTCGCCCCCACCCTCGACGCGGCGCTGACCACCTCGGCTGCCGACGAGATCGACATCGCCACCCCCGACGGCGAGGTGCTGGTGAGCTCCGACCCGCTGCGGGTCGGCGAGCGCATCGCGGTCGAGGGCCGGGCCGGCGCGCAGTGGTCGGGACTGCGCGAGGTGGACGGCGCCACCGTGGTGGCCGCCCGCGCCCCGGTGCTCTCCGACGAGGACGGGCAGGAGGGCGACCTCGTCGGGCTGGTGCTGGTCGAGCAGGACTACCCCTCGGTGTGGGAGCGGCTGACCTCGAGCGCGGCCAACCTGGCGCTGTTCCTGGGGCTCGGCGCCCTGCTCGGCGTGCTCGGCACCTACGTCGTCTCGCGGGTGGTCAAGCGCCGCACGCACGGCCTGGGCGCCTCGGAGATCGCCCGGCTGGCCGACCACCGCGAGGCGCTGCTGCACAGCATCCGCGAGGGCGTGCTCGCCGTCGGCACCGACGGCCGGGTCACGATGGTCAACGACGCCGCGCTCGACCTGCTCGCCCTCCCGGCCGACCCCGTCGGGCAGCCGGTGGCCGGGCTGGGGCTGGCCGACCAGGTGGTGGCGCTGCTCGACGGCTCCGCCCCGGCCGACGAGGACGCGGTGGCGGTGGTCGCCGACCGGGTGCTGGTGTTCAACCGTCGTACGGCGTCCAGCGGCGGCAGCCGGATCGGCACCGTCACCACGATGCGCGACCGCACCGAGCTGGTCTCGCTGCAGAGCCAGCTGTCCTCCAACCTCTCGATCTCCGACACGCTGCGCGCACAGACCCACGAGTTCAGCAACCAGCTCCACACCATCTCGGGTCTCGTCCAGCTCGGGGAGTACGACGAGGTGCGCTCGCTCGTCGGCACGCTGACCCGTCGTCGCGCCGAGAGCGAGGACTTCGTGACCAGCCGGATCGACGACCTCGCGGTGGCGGCCCTGGTGCTGGCCAAGGCGAGCGTGGCCGCCGAGCGCGGCGTACGGCTGGAGCTGACCGAGGACTCCGCGCTGCCGCCGCTGGTCGCGCTGGACTCCGCGGACCTCACCACCGTGCTCGGCAACCTGGTCGACAACGCGATCGACGCCTGCAGCGGCCGCGCCGGCGCCGAGGTGACCGTGGCGCTCCAGTCGGGCACCTCCTTCCTCCACGTCGAGGTCGGCGACAACGGTCCCGGCGTGCCGGAGGAGCTGCGCGGGGCGATCTTCGTGCGGGGCTGGTCGACCAAGCCCGACGTCCTCGGTGGTCGCGGCATCGGGCTGCCGCTGGTGCAGCTCATCTGCGCGCAGCGGGGTGGGAGCATCGAGGTCCACCAGCGCGACGGGGCCGTGTTCTCGGTCCGGCTGCCCTACTCCGCCACCAGGAGGGTCCCGTGAGCCCCACGCCCCTGCGCGTGCTCGTCGTCGACGACGACTTCATGGTGGCGAGCGTCCACGAGCGGTTCGTGCAGCGCACGGAGGGCTTCGAGGTCGTCGGCAGCGCCCGCACCGGCGCGGACGCGCTCGAGCTCGCGGCCCGGCTCGGGCCCGACATCGTCCTGCTCGACGTCCACCTGCCCGACCTCAGCGGCCTGGAGGTCCTGGCCCGGCTCCGTGCCGCCGGGTCCGAGGCGGGGGTGCTGATGGTGACCGCGGAGCGGGGGGCCGAGACGGTGCGGCAGGCGCTGCACGGCGGCGCGACGCAGTACCTCGTCAAGCCCTTCGAGTACGACGACCTCGCCGGCCGACTCCAGCACGTCGCGCAGGCGCTCGGCGCGCTGCGCGGGGGGCAGGCCGACCAGGACACCATCGACCGGCTCTTCGGCGCCGTCACCCCGGCCGCCGCCGGGCCGCCGCCGCTGCCCAAGGGCCTCAGCGCCGAGACCGGCCAGCTGGTGCGGGCCGCGCTGCACGCGGGCGAGGAGCTCTCCGCGGCCGAGGCCGGCGAGCGGCTGGGGCTCTCGCGGGTGAGCGCGCGGCGCTACCTCGAGCACTTCGTGGCCACGGGCGACGCGGTGGTGCGGCTGCAGTACGGCGGCGCCGGGCGTCCGGAGCGGCGCTACCGCGCGTCCGGCGCCGGTCGCTGAGCACGCAGCACCGCCACGACGTAGTCCTCGCCCGGCGGCCGGAGGTCGTAGCTCCCGGCCAGCAGGTCGAGCCGCAGCCCGGCCTCCTCGGCGTGCTCGCGCAGCTCGGCGGCGGGGTAGTCGCGGCTGCCGGTCGGTCCGGCCACCGGGTGGAAGCCGACGAGCAGGCAGCCGTCCTCGGCCAGCAGCCCGGCCAGCACCCGGAGCACCTCGACCTGGGTGTCGTCGGCGAGGAAGACCATCACGTTGCCGACCACCACGACCACGTCGTACGCCGAGGGCCGGCCGTGCGTCGTGAGCAGCTCCGGCGTGAGCGCCAGCAGGTCGGCCTCGACGACGCCCACGTCGGGGAACCGCTCGCGCGAGATCGCCACCAGCGCGGCGTCCTTCTCGACCGCGGTGACGTCGTGGCCGCGGCGGCGCAGCGCCTCGGCCACCCGGCCCACGCCGGAGCCGGCGTCGAGCACCCGGGCGCCGCGCGGGGCCAGGACGTCGGCCAGCCGCGCCTCGCCGTCGTCACCGGAGCCGGCCTCGTGCTGCTCGAGGAAGGTGCGGACGTAGCCCGACTCGCGCGAGTCCCCGGCCAGCTCCCAGCGGGTCGGGGGAGGGGGCTCGGTCACGGCGCGACCTCCCGTCGTCGACCCCGGGCTACCCGGCTCCACACCAGGCGCTGCACCAGCAGGGTGAGGGTGCCGGCGAGCACGATGCCGAGCAGGTTGATCCCCAGCTGCAGCGACGCCGACGCGGCCTCGCCCCAGATGCCGCAGGCCAGGCAGATGGCCAGGGTCCCGACGGCGGGGATCGTGGTGACCGAGATGAAGACCCCGACGAGCGGACCCGACTTGCCGGTGGTCAGCGAGAGCACGCCGGCCGTGCCCGCGAGGACCGCGACCACGAACGACCAGGCGTCGGGACTGACGATGAAGTCGGTCAGCTCCCCGGTCCCGGCCTGGGTCCGCGTGAAGCCGCCGGCGGCGTACGCCACCGCCCAGACGGTCGTGGCGACCGCGAGCGCGATGGCGAACCCGGCACCCAGGGCGCCCAGTGCGCGCGGCAGCAGCGAGGGTCGCGGCCGGGCGAGCGCGAAGCAGACGGCGGCGATGGGCACGAACTCCGGTCCGACGACCATGGCGCCGACGATGAGGATCGGTTGGTCGAGGATGCGTCCGGCGCCGGCGATCAGGGTGGCCAGGGTCATGAAGGCTACGAAGGCCCAGGACAGTCGCGAGTCCTCGCGCAGCCGCTGCTCCACCGAGACCCACACCACGCCGTCGTCGGGTGCCCCCGGCGCGACCCGCTCGGCCTCGTCGGCGGAGCGCGCGAGGATCGTGTCGATCTCCCCGATGCTGATGGAGCCGTGGTGGTGCAGGCCCAGGTCGCGCAGCCGTCCGACGACCGCGGTGGCGTTCTCGCGGGCGACGTCGGCCAGGACCAGGCAGCCGGCGGGCTTGCGGAAGCCGTGGGGGACCACCGCGAGGTTGGTGACCGTGGGGTCCTGGTCGAGCAGCTCCACGACCGAGTCGGTCCGGTCGCTGGGGACGCGCAGGCGCAGGTGCAGCATGCTCAGCCCCTCACAGCTTGCGCAGCCTGACCCACCGCACCGAGTGGTCGTGGTCCTTGCGCAGCACCAGCGTGGCGCGCGAGCGGGTGGGCTGGACGTTCTGCTTCAGGTTGGGCCCGTTGATCTCGTCCCAGATGCGGCTGGCCTCGGCCACGGCCTCGTCGTGGGTCAGGGCGGCGTACTTGGCGAAGTAGGACTGCGGGTCGCGGAAGGCGGTCCCGCGCAGCCGCAGGAACCGGTCGGTGTACCACCGGCGGATGTCGCTCGTGGCCGCGTCGACGTAGACCGAGAAGTCGAAGAAGTCGCTCACGGCCAGGCCCACGCGGCCGTCCTGGCGCACGCCGGCGGCCTGCAGCACGTTGAGGCCCTCGACGATGACGATGTCGGGGCTGCTGACCACGACCTTCTCGTCGGGGACGACGTCGTAGACGAGGTGGGAGTAGGTCGGCGCCTCGACCTCGTCGCGGCCCGACTTGATGTCGACCACGAACTTCAGCAGCGCCTTGCGGTCGTAGGACTCCGGGAAGCCCTTGCGGTGCAGGATCCCGCGGCGGCTCAGCTCGGCGTTGGGCAGCAGGAAGCCGTCGGTGGTCACCAGCGAGACCCGCGGGTGCTCGGGCCAGTGGGCCAGCATGTGCTGCAGCACGCGGGCGGTGGTCGACTTGCCGACCGCCACCGACCCGGCGAGCCCGATCACGAAGGGCGTGCGCGGCGGCTGGCGCTGGTGGAGGAACTCCTCCTGGCTGCGGTGGAGCTGGCCGGCCGACTCGACGTACAGGCTCAGCAGGCGCGACAGCGGCAGGTAGACCTGCTGCACCTCGTCGAGGTCGAGCTGGTCGCCGAGGCCCTTGACGCGGTCGATCTCGTCGGCCGACAGCGGCTGCTCGGTGGCCCGACCCAGCGCCGCCCAGGCGGTGCGGTCCAGCTCGACGTACGGGGAGCTCTCGCCCGCGTGCAGGCCGTGCGACCCGTTCGACATGCCCCCGACCCTAGGACGTCCGGGGCGTCGGACGACGTCCGCACCCACCTATGCTGCTGCCCATGTGTGGAATCGTCGGGTACGTCGGACCCCAGCAGGCGCACGACGTGGTGATCGCGGGCCTGCGTCGCCTGGAGTACCGCGGCTACGACTCGGCCGGGATCGCCGTCATCGACGGTGGGGCCATCGCCTCGGACAAGCGGGCCGGCAAGCTCGCCAACCTCGTCACCGCGCTGGAGGAGTCGCCGCTGCCGGCCGCGACCACCGGCATCGGCCACACCCGCTGGGCCACCCACGGCGCCCCGACGGACACCAACGCCCACCCCCACCTCGGCGAGAAGCGCCGGGCCGCGGTGGTGCACAACGGCATCATCGAGAACTTCGTGACGCTGCGCGAGGAGCTCGAGCTCGCCGGCCACGAGCTGCTCTCGGAGACCGACACCGAGGTCGCCGCCCACCTGCTCGAGGTCGCCCTGACCGAGTGCGACGACCTGACCCGGGCGATGCAGGCCACCTGCCGCCGGCTCGAGGGCGCCTTCACCCTGGTCGCGATCGACGCCCAGGACCCCAGCCGGGTGGTCGCCGCGCGGCGCAACTCCCCGCTGGTGGTCGGGCTCGGCGAGGGCGAGAACTTCCTCGGCTCCGACGTCGCGGCCTTCATCGAGCACACCCGCGAGGCGCTCGAGCTGGGCCAGGACCAGGTCGTCACCATCACCGCCGAGGGCGTCGAGGTGACCGACTTCGAGGGCCACGCCGCCGAGGGCACGCGCTACCACGTCGACTGGGACCTCTCGGCCGCCGAGAAGGACGGCTACGACTGGTTCATGCGCAAGGAGATCTTCGAGCAGCCCCGCGCCGTCGCCGACGCGCTGCTGGGCCGCCACGACGGCGACGGGCTGCTGCAGCTCGACGAGGTCCGCATCTCCGAGGACGAGCTGCGCGAGGTCGACAAGATCGTGATCATCGGCTGCGGCACCGCCAACTACGCCGGCCTGGTCGCGAAGTACGCCATCGAGCACTGGACCCGCATCCCCTGCGAGGTCGAGCTGGCCCACGAGTTCCGCTACCGCGACCCGATCCTGACCCGCAACACCCTGGTGGTGGCGATCAGCCAGTCCGGCGAGACCGCCGACACCCTGATGGCGATCCGCTACGCCCGTCAGCAGAAGGCGCGGGTCCTCGCGGTCTGCAACACCAACGGCTCGACCATCCCGCGCGAGTCCGACGCGGTGATCTACACCCACGCCGGGCCCGAGATCGGCGTCGCCTCGACCAAGGGCTTCCTGACCCAGCTGATCGCCTGCTACCTCCTCGGCCTCTACCTCGCCCAGGTGCGCGGCACGAAGTTCGGCGACGAGATCGCCGCGGTGGTCGACGAGCTGGCCAAGATGCCCGACCACGTGCAGTGCCTGCTCGACTCCGCCGAGCAGGTCTACGAGCTCGCCCGCACCTACGCCGGCACCCGGTCGGTGCTGTTCCTGGGCCGCCACGCCGGCTTCCCCGTCGCCCTCGAGGGGGCGCTGAAGCTCAAGGAGCTGGCCTACATCCACGCCGAGGGCTTCGCCGCCGGCGAGCTCAAGCACGGTCCGATCGCGCTCATCGAGGAGGGGCTGCCCGTCTTCTGCGTGATGCCTCCCCGGGGACGGGACCAGCTGCACGACAAGATGGTCAGCGCCATCCAGGAGATCCGCGCCCGCGGCGCCCGCACCCTGGTGCTGGTCGAGGAGGGCGACGAGGAGGTCACCCGGTACGCCGACGAGCTGATCCGGCTCCCCGTCGTACCCACGTTGCTGCAGCCGGTCGTGGCCACCGTCCCGCTCCAGCTCTTCGCGTGCGAGCTGGCCACGGCCATGGGCCACGACGTCGACCAGCCGCGCAACCTGGCCAAGTCCGTCACCGTCGAGTGAGCGTGTGATCGTCGGGATCGGCACGGACGTCGTCGACCTGGCGCGGTTCGAGGCCACCCTGACGCGCACCCCGTCGGTCCGCGAGCGGCTGTTCACCCCCGCCGAGGCGGCCCTGCCGCTCGCCTCGCTGGCCGCCCGGTTCGCCGCCAAGGAGGCGCTCAGCAAGGCCCTCGGGGCCCCCGCCGGCCTGGACTGGCACGACGCCGAGGTCGTCACCGACGCCGCCGGCGCCCCCTCCTTCGTGCTGCGCGGCACCGTCGCTGCCGCCGTGGGCCCCGCCCGCCCCCACCTCTCCCTCTCCCACGACGCCGGAGTCGCTCTCGCCTTCGTCGTCCTGGAGTCGTGAGGCTGAGAGGGCGCTAGGACGCCCTCTGGGACTCACGACCCGGCAGTCCGAGGGCGGCGAGGTCGTCGAAGACCGCCTCCGGCTCGTCGCGCAGCTCACGGCTGCTGCACCGCACGATCACCCGGCCCGGTCCACTGAGCCGGCGCTGGCGGGTCATGTCGTCCTCCCAGTGCGCGACCTCCATGTGGAAGCCGCCGTCGATCTCCAGCACCAGCACGGAGTCGTCCGCGAGCCGCCACTCGCAGTCCAGGAACCGGAGGCGACCCGCGCTGTCGCGCCGCCGACGCTGCCGGTGCGGGGGTGCGACGCCGTGGCGACGGCAGAGCCGGCCGAGGTCCAGCTCGGCCAGGGACTGGGCCCCGCCCTCGATGTCGCGCAGCACGCCGCGGAAGAGGGCCGCCCGCCGCAGCGGTCGCATCGAGACCAGCTCGTCGAGCAGCAGCGTCGGCGTGGTGAGGCGCTGCTGGACCACCGCGGCCAGCAGTCCCTGGGCGGTGCGCACGGAGCGGTCGTAGCCGGCGAACAGCAGCGCGGCCGGCTCGACCCGCGCCAGCGGCAGGACGCTGGTGCGGTCGCGGAACCGCGCGAGCGTACGCCGGGTGCGTGTGAAGACGACCCCGGGCAGGTCCTCGACCAGCACCTCGTCGTCGACGAGCACGCTCACCTCGTCGCGCTGCCAGCCACGCAGCCCCCGGACCTCCAGGGCGCTGAGGCCACCCACCACGGCGTCGCCGCCGACGTGCAGCGGTCCCAGCCACCTCGTCGCCTCCCGATCGAGCGGTCCGGTGAAGGTGCTCACGACCGTGCTCGACCGCTCGGCCCACCGACGGGCGGCGAGCTGGTTGCGGACCCGCTTGTGGTCGCAGCCCAGGGCGCGGAGCTGGCGCCGCGCCACGAGGCCGGACTGGGCGGCCGCCAGGCGGGCGATGACGAGGTCGTCCATGCCCGCACCCTCCCCGAAGCCGGCGAGCGGGGCCGTCGTACGTCCACAGGCACCGGGTCGTGAGGCTGAGAGGACGCCCCAGCGCCCTTTCAGCCTCACGACTGCCTAGGTTGGGGGGATGAGGTGTGCGCACACGGTCGAGCAGGTGCGGGCTGCGGAGCAGGCCGCGATGGTGCGGCTGCCGGAGGGGGCGTTGATGCAGGTCGCGGCGGCCGGGTTGGCGACCGCGGTGGCCGAGCTGCTCGGGGCGACGTACGGCGCGCGGGTGCTGCTGCTGGTCGGGGGCGGGGACAACGGCGGTGACGCGCTGTACGCCGGAGCGCTGCTCGCCCGGCGCGGCACCTCCGTGCAGGCGGTGCTGCTCTCGGAGCGCACCCACCAGGCCGGGCTGGCCGCGCTGCGCCGCGCCGGGGGCCGGGTGGTCGAGCCGCAGCGGGCCCGCCGGCCCGACGTGGTCGTGGACGGCATCGTCGGCATCGGCGGCCGGCCGGGGCTGCGGCCCGAGGCCGAGCAGGTCCTCGCCGGGCTCACCGGGGTGCCGGTGGTGGCCGTCGACCTGCCGTCGGGGGTCGAGGCCGACACCGGGCACACCGACGGGTCGCACGTGCGGGCCGACCTCACCGTCACCTTCGGCACCCACAAGGTCGCCCACCTCGTCGACCCGGCGGCGCTGGCGTGCGGGGTGGTGCACCTCGTCGACCTGGGGCTGGACCTGCCCGCCCCGGCGCTGGAGGCGCTGCAGGCCGAGGACGTCGCGATGCTGCTGCCCCGGCCGGGGCCCTTCGACCACAAGTACACCCGCGGCGTGGTGGGCGTGCACGCCGGCTCGGCGACCTACCCGGGCGCGGCGGTGCTGGCCACCTCGGCGGCGGTCTCGGGGCTCGCCGGGATGGTGCGCTACCAGGGGTCGGCGGCCGACGCGGTGCGCGCCCGCCATCCCGAGGTCGTGGTCTCCGACGGGCGGGTGCAGGCCTGGGTGGTGGGCTCGGGCGGCGACGCCGACGCCGAGCAGGCGTTGGCCGCGGCGCTGGCCGACGGGGTGCCCGCCGTGGTGGACGCCGACGCGCTGGTGCACCTCGCCCCGCACCCCGACGGCTCGCGCGGGCTGGTGCTGACCCCGCACGCCGGTGAGCTGGCACGGATGCTCGACGTCGGGCGCAGCGAGGTCGAGGCCGACCAGCTGGGCTGGGTGAGGCGGGCCGCGGCGGCGTACGACGAGGTGGTGCTGCTCAAGGGACGCCACACCCTCGTCGCCCACCCCGACGGCCGGGTCCGCGCCACCACCAGCGGCGTGCCGTGGCTGGCCGTGGCGGGCGCCGGTGACGTGCTCGCCGGGCTGGTGGGGTCGCTGCTGGCCTCCGGCCTCGAGCCGTACGACGCCGCGTCGGTCGGCTCGTGGCTGCACGGCGCGGCCGCCGCGCTGGCCGCCGACGGGGGGCCGCTGCAGGCCTCGGCCGTGGCCGATGCCATCCCGGCCACGGTGAGGCGGCTGCTCGCCTGACCCCGCGCGGGTGGGAGGATGTGCGGGCCATGGACGCCTCCGACCCCACGCTGCGCCCGCGCCCGGACGCCGAGGTCGTGGTCGACCTGGGGGCCGTCCGGCACAACGTGCGCCGGCTCCGCGAGCTGGTCTGGGGCGACCGTCCGGCCGACGAGCGCGGCCAGGTGATGGTCGTGGTCAAGGCCGACGCCTACGGCCACGGCCTCGTCCCCGTGGCGCGCGCGGCCCGGCAGGCCGGCGCGGAGTGGCTCGGCGCCGCGACCCCGGCCGAGGCGCTGGCGCTGCGCGAGGCCGGCGACGCCGGTCGGCTGCTGTGCTGGCTCGCGGCCCCCGGCCACGACTTCGCCCCGCTGGTGAGCGCCGACGTCGACGTCACGGCGTACTCCGTCGCCCAGCTCGAGGAGGTCGTCCGCGGCGCCCGGGTCGCCGGTCGCCCGGCGCGGCTGCAGCTCAAGCTCGACACGGGCCTGTCCCGCGGCGGCGCCGCGCGCGACGACTGGCTCGCGCTGGTCACCGCGGCACGGCACGCCCAGGACGACGGCGACGTCCGCGTCACGGGTGTCTGGTCGCACCTCGCCTGCGCCGACGAGCCCGGCCACCCGGCCAACGCCGCGCAGCTCGCGGCCTTCGAGGACGGCCTGGCCCTGGTGGCCGACGCGGGCCTGGAGCCCGAGGTGCGCCACCTGGCCAACAGCGCGGGCGCGCTGTGGCACCCCGGCGCCCGGCACGACCTGGTGCGGCTGGGGATCGCGTCGTACGGCGTGAGCCCGGCGCCCGAGGTCGCCACCAGCGACGAGCTGGGACTGGTGCCCGCGATGACGGTGCGCGGCCGGCTGGTGATGGTCAAGGAGCTGGCGGAGGGCGACGGGGTCTCCTACGGCCACACCTGGACCGCCCCCGCGCCGACCCGCGTCGGGCTGGTGCCGATGGGCTACGGCGACGGCGTGCCGCGCCACGGGTCCTCGCGCGCCGAGCTGCTGGTGGCCGGCGTACGCCGCCCGGTGCTCGGCCGGATCTGCATGGACCAGCTGGTCGTCGAGGCGGCGGGGGCGGAGGCCGGCGACGAGGTGCTGCTGCTCGGCCCCGGGTCGGCCGGCGAGCCGACGGCGGCGGACTGGGCGGCGTGGTGCGACACCATCGGCTACGAGGTCGTGACGCGGATGGGCGGCCGCCAGGTCCGCTCCTGGGTGGGGGAGGACGAGCGGTGAGCAAGCGCAGGCTGGCCTACGCGACGGGCGGGATGGCGGTCGCGGCCGTCACCGCCCTGGCGAGCGGGGTCGTGGTGGAGAAGCGGGTGGTGGCGGCCCGGCGCGAGGGCGCCGCCGAGGCCGACCGGCTCGGCTCACTGCGCTCCCCGGCTCGCCCGGTGACGTGCGAGGACGGCGTGGTGCTGCACGGTGAGCTCGACGAGCCCGCCGACGGCGCCGACGCGGCGTCGGGGACGACGCTGCTGTTCGTGCACGGCTTCGCGCTCAACCTCGACTGCTGGCACTTCCAGCGCGACGCCCTGCGCGGCCGCTACCGGATGGCGTTCTACGACCAGCGCTCCCACGGCCGCTCGGAGCGGTCGGCCAAGGAGAACGTCAACATCGACCAGCTCGGCGACGACCTCGCGGGGGTGCTCGAGCAGCTCGTGCCCGACGGTGACGTGGTGCTGGTCGGCCACTCGATGGGCGGGATGTCGATCGTCGCGTTCGCCGAGCGCCACCCCGAGGTGTTCCGCGACCGGGTGCGCGGCGTGGCGCTGATCGCCACCACGGCCGGCGGCCTCAAGCCCCACCGGACCGTCAGCCGCTTCATCCCCGACGGCCTGGGCCAGCTGGTGGCGCCGCGGCTCGTGGCCGCGCTGGCGATGGCGCCCGAGCTCGTGGACTCCGCCCGGCGCGGCGGCTCCAACATCGGCTTCCTGGTCTCGGAGATGTTCGCCTTCGGCCACGACGCGCCCGCCGCGGAGGTGGAGTTCCTCGACGAGATGCTGGCCGGTACGCCGTTCGAGGTGCTGGCCGCCTTCTTCCCCAACTTCTCCACCCTCGACAAGTTCGCCAGCCTCGAGCTGTTCCGCACCGTGCCCACGGTGATCGTGTGCGGCACCAAGGACCGGCTGACCTCGATCGGGCACAGCCGCAAGATGGCCGCCCTGATCCGCAACGCCCGGCTGGTGGAGTCCGACGGATCGGGCCACATGGTCATCTTCGAGGACCGGGAGCGCGTCAACGCCACCCTCGTCGAGCTGGTCGAGGAGGCCGCCCGGTGACCCCGTCCGACGAGCCGGTGATCACCATGGTCGACGGCAGCCGCGCCGCCGACGTGCTGGCCGTGATCCACGAGGCCTTCGGCGACCGGCCCCCGCTGGACCCGCCCGCCACCGCGCTCGACGAGACCGAGGAGTCGGTCCGCGCGGCGCTCGACGAGCACGGCGGCCTGCTCGTCGAGCACGAGGGACGCCCGGTCGGCTCGCTGCTGTTCGAGCTGCGCGGCCGGATGCTGGGGCTGCGCCGGGTCGGCGTGCTCGGCAGCGCCCGCGGGCTCGGCGTCGCGGCCCGGCTGACGGCCGAGGCGATGCGGATCGCCACCGAGCGGCACTTCGGCGGCATCGAGCTCGAGGCCCGGGTGGAGCTGCCGAGGACGGTCGCGATGTGGCGGCACTTCGGCTTCGTCGAGGCGGGCCGCAACGGCAACCGCCTCACCATGCTCAAGCTGCTGCCCGTGCGCCGCGTCCTCCCCACCGCCGAGGACACCCGCGCCTTCGGCGGCTGGCTGGCGACCCTGATGCGCGAGGGCGACATGGTGATCCTCACCGGCGACCTGGGGGCCGGCAAGACGACCCTGACCCAGGGCCTGGGACAGGGGCTGGGCGTGCGCGGCGACGTCACCTCGCCGACCTTCGTCATCGCCCGGGTGCACCCCTCCCTGACCGGTGGCCTGCCGCTGGTCCACGTCGACGCCTACCGGCTCGGCGACACCGCCGAGCTCGACGACCTCGACCTCGACACCGACATCGAGGAGGCGGTCACGGTCGTGGAGTGGGGGGAGGGGCTCGCCGAGACGCTGGCCCACAGCCGGCTCGAGATCAGCCTGGAGCGCGGCGACGACGACGTCCGCTCGCTCACCCTGACGCCCGTCGGCCCGCGGTGGCGCGAGCTGGTCTTCTAGGCTCACGCCCGTGCTGCTCGCCTTCGACACCGCCACGTCCCGGGTCACCGTCGCCCTCCACGACGGCACGTCCGTCGTCGCGTCGTACGCCGCGGACGAGGCGATGCGCCACGGCGAGATGCTCGCGCCGGGCATCGCCCGCGTGCTGGCCGACGCCGGCGCGACCGTCCGCGACCTCACCGCCGTCGCCGTCGGGGTCGGCCCCGGGCCGTTCACCGGCCTGCGCGTCGGCCTGGTCACCGCCCGCACCCTCGGGCTGACCCGCGGGATCCCCGTCCACGGCGTCTGCACCCTCGACGTGCTGGCCGCCGCGGCGATGGACGCCGGTCTCGACGAGCTCGCGGTCGCCACCGACGCCCGCCGCAAGGAGGTCTACCTCGCGACGTACGCCGGGGGCCGCCGCACGTCCGGACCACTCGTCGTGAAGCCGCTGGACGCGGACGTCAGCGGCCCCGTGGTGGGCCGGGGTGCCGTGCTCTACCCCGAGGCGTTCCCCGACGCCCGCGGCCCCGAGCAGCCCGACGCGGCCGTGCTGGCCGAGGTGGTGCAGCAGCAGCGGTTCGAGCTGCTGGGGCCCGACCCGCTCTACCTGCGGCGGCCCGACGCCGCCACGCCCGGCGTGCCCAAGCGCGTCAGCTGAGCGGGGCCGTCGCCCCGCGGCGGCGCTGGAACAGCACCAGCGCCGCGACCACGAGGGGCGAGACCAGGCCGACGTAGCCCGGCCAGGCGTCCGCGGCGACGAGGGCGACGCCGACCCAGACCGCCACGTCCCCGAGCCAGGAGCGACCGAGCGCCACCAGTGCCTGGCCCAGCAGCCACACCACCAGTCCGAGCCAGGTGAGCGGCCCGAGGATGCCGATGGTGAAGACGGTGACCTGGAGCGGGGCGGAGACCAGCCACAGCGCCGGCACGGCGACGACGACCGGGACGCCGAGCAGCGGCGAGTGGTGGCCGGTGCCCGAGCGGAGCACGTGGAGGACGGACCAGAGCAGCGCCATCACGAGCGGGAGCCAGACCAGGGTGAGCACGGGATCCGGCGGCGCACCCGTCCGGGTGTCGTAGACCGTGACGAAGGTCCGCTCGCCCAGCACGAAGGCCCACAGCACGGCGCACACCACGGCCACGACCGCCATCGACGACGACCAGGTCAGCGCGGCGGTCGCGTCGGCGGTCCAGCCGCGCCGCGGCGCCAGCGCTCGCACCGTCAGGACCACCACGGCCACGGCGGCCAGGCTCAGCAGCCCGACCAGGGCGAGGGAGCCCGTGTCGAGGGCCAGGCCGATGTCCGAGGTCACCCCGGGAGCCTAGGAGACGGGCTGCTTCCGGGGCGGGAGGGGGACGAACATCGAGGTGCGCTCGGCGTACTCCGGGTAGCCCTCGCGCTGCATCATCGTCTTCTCCAGCAGCTTGGCGCCGGTGGCGAAGACCAGGAAGTAGGTCATCACGGCCGGCGAGAGGACGGTCGCCAGTCCGACCAGGCCGCCGCCGAGGCCGACCAGCCAGATGCCCCACCACACGCAGGCGTCGCCGAAGTAGTTCGGGTGCCGCGTGTAGCGCCACAGGCCCTGGTCCATCACCTTCGGGCGCGACTCCTTCGGCTGCTTGCGGTACGCCGCCAGCTGGGCGTCGCCGACGGTCTCGAAGACCAGCCCGACGAGCCACACGACCACGCCGACGACGACCAGCCACGTCCAGCGGGTCTCCGTCACCGCCGCCACCTGGACCGGCAGCGAGACGAACCACATCGCCACGCCCTGGGTCAGGAAGACCCGGGTGACGGCGTAGGAGAACGGCTTGCCGTCGAGCAGCTCGGCGTAGCGCGGGTCCTCCTCGCCGCTGGCCAGCAGGCGGGTGAGGGTGTGCCGGAACAGCCGCAGGCCCCAGACGCCGACCATGACGAGCAGCAGCCAGCGCACGGGCGCGTCGCCGAGCAGCGCGCACACGAGCGCCACGACGACGAAGCCGAGGCCCCAGGTGGCGTCGACGACGACGACCCGGTCGAACCGCCGGGCGACGACGGCGGTGGCCGCCATGAGGACCGCGACGGCGGCGAAGGAGGCCAGGATGACGGTCAGCACGTCAGGAGTGTCGCACCGCGGCCAGCGTGTGCGCCGCTCCGGGCCGCACCATCAGGATCTGGTCGACGCCCATGCGGCCGTCGCGGAAGGCCATCGCGCCGCCGACGAGGTAGAGGCGCCAGACGCGGACGACCTCCTCGCTGGTCAGCTCGGTGAGCCGGTCCAGGTTGCGCTCGAAGTTCTCCAGCCAGCCCGCGACCGTCTTGACGTAGTGCTCGCGCATGGCGTGCACGTCGCGCACCTCGAGCCCCCCGCGCTCGAGGAACGCGACCGTCTCGCCCACGGGCCGCATGGTCATGTCGGGGGCGATGAAGGACTCGATGAAGGGACCGCCGCCGGGGTGGCCCTTGCGGCCGCCCGCCCGCGACATCTGCTGGATCAGCACCCGGCCGCCGGGACGCACGGCGTCGTGCAGCACCTGCGCGTAGGTGTCGTAGTTGCGCTCGCCGACGTGCTCGCCCATCTCCAGCGACCCGACCGCGTCGAACGGTCCGGCGCCGCGGCCGTGGGCCTCGGGGATCTCGCGGTAGTCCTGGAGCCGGATCTCGACCCGGTCCTCCAGCCCGCGCTCGGCGATCCGGGCGTCGATGAACTTCTTCTGCTCCGCGGAGATGGTCACGCCCACCACCTGGGCGCCGAAGTGCTCGGCGGCGTGCAGCGACAGCGAGCCCCAGCCGCAGCCGATGTCGAGGAAGCGCATGCCGGGCTCGAGGCCCAGCTTGGTGCAGACGAGGTCGAGCTTGTCGCGCTGCGCGTCCTCCACGGTGTACGCCGGGTCGTCGCTGGTGTGGTAGCCGCAGGAGTAGGCCATCTGGGGCTCGAGGATCAACGAGTAGAACTCGTTGGACAGGTCGTAGTGGTGGCTGATCGCGCGCCGGTCGCGCAGCTTGCTGTGGAGGCGGCCCTTGACCTGGGCCTGCGAGTCGGGCGTGCGGGGCGGGCGGCCGACGGCGCCGACGTCGACGGCGGTGCGCAGCGCCCGGGCGAAGGCACCGGGCGAGGGGCGGACGCCGGACAGGCCGCGCTCGGCGGCGACGGACCAGACGTGGGTCAGCGCCTCGTCGAGGTCGTGGTGGACCTCGAGCTCGCCGGTGACGTAGGCCTGCGCGGCCCCGAGCTCGCCCGGGTGCCACAGCAACCGGCGGATGGCGTCGGGGGAGCGCAGCTCGACCAGCGGGGCGCCGGCGGGCCCGGCCTCCGAGCCGTCCCAGGCGCGCAGCCGCACCGGCAGGTCGCCGCCGACGAAGGGACGCAGGGCCTCGGCGAGCCGCGGGGCCACCCCGGCGTCGGTCGGGCGGGCGTCGGTCGGTCGCTCCTGGGTCGCGGTCACGACGTGGTCCTCTCGAAGGTGAGCTGCTGGACGTCGAGGTAGCCCGAGGCGAAGCCCGCCCGGGAGTACTCGAGGTAGAAGTGCCACATCCGCTCGAAGGTCTCGTCGAACCCGAGCCGGGCGACCTCCTCGTGGGCCGCGGCGAAGGTCTCGTCCCAGCGCTGCAGGGTGGCGGCGTAGTGGCGCCCGAAGGAGAGCCGGTCGCTGATCCGCAGCGAGGTGTCGGCCGTGACGATCTCGTCGATCGCCTGCACCGAGGGCAGGAAGCCGCCGGGGAAGATGTACTTGTTGATCCAGGTGTAGGTCTGCCGGGTGGCGAGCATCCGGTCGTGGGGCATCGTGATCGCCTGGATGCCGACCCTGCCGCCGGGGGCGAGCAGCCGGTCGATCGTGCGGAAGTACGTCGACCAGTACTCGTGGCCGACGGCCTCGACCATCTCGACGGACACGATCGCGTCGTACTCGCCCTCGACCTTGCGGTAGTCGCACAGCGCGATCTCGACCCGGTCGGAGAAGCCGGCCTCGGCGACCCGGGCCTCGGCGAGCTCGAGCTGCTCGCTCGACAGCGTCACCGAGTGGACCGTCGCGCCGCGGCGGGCGGCGCGGACGGCCAGCTCGCCCCAGCCGGTGCCGATCTCGAGCACGCGGGTGCCCTCGCCGACGCCGGCCCGGTCGAGCAGCCGCTCGATCTTGCGGGCCTGGGCCTCGGCCAGCGGCTCGTCGGCGGCCTCGGGCGGCGCCGCGACGAGGTGTCGGCGCCCGTCGGCCACGACGCGGGTCACCGAGGTGTCGAACAGCGCCGAGGAGTAGCTCAGCGTCTCGTCGAGGAAGAGCCCGAAGAGGTCGTTGGACAGGTCGTAGTGGTGTGCGATGTTGTCGCGGGTGTTGCTGGTGGTGTTGCGGTGCATCGACGGCGGCCGCTGCACGTAGACCTTGCGCAGCTTCTGCATCCAGCCCGGCACCAGCCGCGGCATCTCGGCGGCGAGCACGGTCAGGAAGCCCCCGAGGTCCTCGGCGTCCCACGCCCCGGTGAGGTAGGCCTCGCCGAAGCCGATCAGGCCGTCGTGGCCCACCCGGCGGTAGAACTCCGCCGGGCGGCGCACCGTCATCGTGGGCCCGCCGAGGCCGATCACGTCGCCGCCGTCGCGGACGGTGACGGGCAGCCGCTTCACGGCGGCGTGGAAGATCTTGCGCGCGATCGGCGCCGCGACGTCGGCACGTCGTCCCGAGGGGACGACGTCGAGGTCCGGCCAGGCCGAGCGGGTGCGGGAGGGGATGGTGGTCATCGGGTGACCCCTTCCTGTCGTGGGTGCTCCGGGCGCGGTCGCACGCCCAGGCGTCGGGCCCACAGCCAGAGGCCGTGGACGTGGATGAGCACGGTGTGGCGCAGCGCGGCGGGGGCGGCCCGCAGCGTGCTGGTCGAGGTGCGCTCGCCGTCGAGCGAGGCGCTGAAGGTGGCCCCGTCGTCGGTGTGGAGGGTCACGGCGACGTGGAGCCGGTCGGTCGGGACGGGCACAGCCACGTCGTACCAGCCGTCGGTGCCGTGGAAGGGCGAGACGTACATCTGCTTCTCGGTGCGCGCCCGGCCCTGGGCGTCGGGGTGCACGAGGTAGGCGTGGCGCTCGCCGTAGGTGTTGTGCACCTCGACGACCACCGCGGCCAGCGCGCCGTCGCGGCGGTGGCACCAGAACACGCTGATCGGGTTGAAGCAGTGGCCCAGGGCGCGCGCGTTGGCGGCCATCACGATCCGGCCGCCGTCGGGCTCCACGCCCTGGAGCCGCAGGAAGTGCTCGACGTTGCCCTTGAGGGTGCCGGCGGGGTCGCCGAGGTGGTCGCGGGCCTCGAAGCTGCCCAGCACGCCGCCGGGACCGGCGGGCGCGGGCACGTGGTCGAGGTCGACCAGCCAGGTGGTCGAGCGGTGCTCGAAGCTGCGGCGGAACGGCCGGCGGCGGGTGTGGCGGATCGTCGTGGCGTACGCCGTGGGCTCACGCGGGGGCTCGACGGGCGGGGTCGAACCCTGCTCGGTACCCCATTCCACGCCCAGCCTGCGCGCCGCCTCGACACCGCTGCGGGCGCCGTCCTCGTGGAAGCCCCAGCCGTGGTAGGCCCCGGCCAGCACGACGCGGTCGGTGTCGCACTCGGGCAGCCGGCGCTGCGCGGCGACCGAGGCGGGGGTGTAGATCGGGTGCTCGTACTGCATCGTGTCGAGCACCAGGTCCTGGTCGACCAGGTCGGTGCCGCCGAGCGTGACGAGGTAGCGGGTGCCGTCGGCGGGCACGGGCAGGCGCATCAGCCGGGTCATGTCGTAGGTGACGGTGACCGTGCGGTCCTGCGCCGACGGCCGGCGCAGGTAGTTCCACGACGCCCGGGCACGCGGCAGCCGGGGGAGCACGCTGGTGTCGGTGTGCAGCTGCGCGGTGTTGGGGGAGTACGGCATCGCCTCCAGCACCTCGCGCTGCACCGGCGTGGGGTCGGCCAGCACGGCCAGCGCCTGGTGCGGGTGGGTGGCGATCACGACCGCGTCGTAGGCCTCGACGGCCCCGTTGCCGTCGGTCACGCCGACGCCGGTGGCCGTCTCGGCGACGGCGGTCACCTTGGTGCCGGTGCGGACCTCGGCCAGACCGGCGGCGACGCGGGTGACGTACTCGCGGGAGCCGCCGCTGACGGTGCGCCACGTGGGCGAGCCGAAGACGCCGAGCATGCCGTGGTGGCGCAGGAAGGAGAACAGGTAGCGGGCGGGGTACTCCAGCGCCACGGCCGGGTCGCAGGACCAGACGCAGGCGACCAGCGACTCCATGAAGTGGGTGCGGAACAGCGGCGTGAACTGCCCGCGGTCCAGGAAGGCACCCAGGGTCTCGCCGTCGTCGGCGACCGAGGTCGCCCGCGACGCCGTCCGGTCGGTGTCGTCGAGCAGCCGGCGGGCCATCCGGTGGAAGCGGGGGATCTCCACCAGCATCCGCAGGTAGGCCGGTCGGAACGCGTGTCGCCAGGTCGGGAACAGGCCGGAGGCGCCGAGCGCACCGGCGTACTCCAGGCCGCCCTGGCGGTCGACGCGCGCGTCGGAGCGCACCGACATCGACATCTCCGACTCCTGCGTCGCGACGCCGAGCTCGTCGAAGAGACGCAGCAGGTGGGGGTAGGTGCGGTGGTTGTGGACGATGAAGCCGGTGTCGACGCCGATGCGGCCGACGCGCGGGTCACCGGTCTCGACGTCGTGGGTGTCGGCGTGGCCGCCCAGGCGGCTGTCGGCCTCGTAGAGGGTGACCCGGCTGCCGCCGCGCGTCAGCACGTGGGCGGCCATCAGCCCGGCGACCCCGCTGCCGACGACGGCGACACGGTCAGGGGTGGGACGGCTCATGCAGTGCCCTCGAACTCCAGGTAGGCGATCGGGTCGCTCGTGGGGGCCGCGGACCCGGTCTCGGGCTCGAGGGTGATGCCGACCGCGGTGGCGGCGGCGCCGTCGCCGGTGAGCACGAAGGTCTGGTCGCCCCCGTCGGTCATCAGCCCGGCCGGAGCCATCCGGCCGTCGATGCGCAGCCACATCTCGAAGGCCTTGCCCTCGGGCGGTGCGGCCATCCGCTTGGTCGACAGCACGGCGCGGCCCTCGCTCACCGAGCGGGTGACGGTGGCGCTGGAGCCGTCGGGGAAGCGCTGGGTGACGGCCTCGGCGTCGGGGGCCGAGAGCACCCGGTCGGCGGCGCTGAGGTTGCGCGACGGGCTGGTGGGGTCGGGGTTCCAGGGCTGCGTGACCGCACCCGCGCCGACGACGCCGAGGATCGCGGCGGCGACGGCCAGGTTGGCCAGACGACGACGCCGGCTGCGGCCCAGCGGGACCACGTTGCCCGCAGGAGCGGTGGCGGACATCGGCTCGGGGGCGGGCTCGGTCGTCGTCTCCGGGGGGAGGGGACGCACGGTGGAGATCGCGGCGAGCACCGAGGCGCGCAGCGCGGGCGGAGGCTCCTCGGCGACGTCGTGGGCCAGCTCGGCGGCGGCGCGACGCAGCTCGGCGACCTCGACCTGGCAGTCGCGGCAGCCGGGCAGGTGCGCCTCGAAGCCGGTGCGCTCGTCGTCGTCGAGCGCGTCGACGGCGTACGCGCCCGACAGTGCGTGGATCGACGTGGTCACTGTCCCACCCCCAAGTGGTCGCGGAGGCGGATCAGGCCGTCTCGGATTCGGGTCTTGGCCGTGCCCAGCGGGAGGTCCAGCATCGTGGCGACCTCGCTGTGGGTGTAGCCCTTGAAGTAGGCCAGGTCGAGCGCCTCGCGCTGCGCCTGGGTGAGGCCCGCCAGCGCCTGGCGGACCCGGTGTGCCTCGAGCGACGCGGTGGCCGCCTCGGCGGTCGAGTCGTGCTCGGTGGCGTGGTTCTCGTGGTGGTAGGTCGTGTCGCGGCGGGTGCTGGCCTCGGCCGAGCGGACCCGGTCGACCGCCTTGCGGTGCACGACGGTGAGCATCCACGACACGGCGTGGCCCTGGGACTCGTCGAACCGTCCCGAGCTGCGCCAGATGTCGAGGAACGCCTCCTGCGTGACCTCCTCGGCCTGGGCCGGGTCGCGGACCACGCGCTTGGCGAGTCCGAAGACCCGCGCGGCCATCGCGTCGTACAGCGAGGCGAAAGCCTGCTCGTCGCCGCGTCCGCAGCGACGCAACAGCTCGGCCAGGTCGGGGGTGCCGATCTGGTCGGCCGCGGTCGACCTGGTCACGACAGCGGCGACCCCCGCCCCCTCGGAGGAGGGGACGGAGGTCGGGAACCCGCTGTCATTCACAGGTCAACTTTCGCAGACGTCGGTGCTCGGTGTCCGTCGACTGCTCAGGCAGCCGGGGGCATGAGCACGCCGTCGATGATGTAGACGGTCGCGTTGGCGGTCTGCACGTTGCCGCAGATCACGTTGGCGTCGCTCTCACCGACGGTGAACTCCTCGCCGGAGCCCTCCACGGTGACCTCGCCACCCTCGAGGGTCTTGTGGGTGCCGGCGAGGTCCTCGGGGGCCAGCTTGCCGGGCACCACGTGGTACTGCAGGACCTTGGTCAGCGTGGGCTTGTCGGCGAGCAGCGCGTTCAGGTCCTTCTTCGGGACCGCGGCGAACGCGTCGTTGGCCGGGGCGAAGACGGTGATGTCCTGCGCCGAGTTGAGCGTGTCGACCAGGTCGGCCTCGGTCACGGCGGTGACCAGGGTCGAGAGCACCGGGTTGGCGCTGGCGGCGTTGGCCACCGGGGCCTCGGACATGCCCTCGAACGAGCCGGGGCCGTCCGCGGGGACGGCGGAGCAGGCGGAGCCGAACTCGCCGGTGGCGGCAGCGGACTCGCTGGGGCTCGAGGACTCGCTCGGGGTCGAGGACGAGGAGGAGCTGGAGGACGACGAGCCGGAGCCCTCGTCGGAGGAGCCACAGGCGGCCATGCCGAACGAGACGGTGAGGGCCATGGCGGCGAGGCCGGTGCGGCGGAGCTTGGTGTTCATCATGATCGAAGCCTTTCGTCGGTGTGTGACGTGATGCAGTTCGGAGCGGTGGCGGTGCCGGATGGGTCGGATGGAAGAAATTTCTACGAGACCGTGACGACGACGGTCTGGATGCCCGTCGAGCCGGCCGGGAAGGGGGTCGCGCGGTCGGCCGTCTGCACCTCGCCGCGGGTGTTCGTCGCGCGCACCGCGAGCGTGTAGGTGCCGGGGGTGGCGTCCCAGGGCAGGAACCACTGGCGCCAGTAGACCGAGCCGGCGTCGGGGCCGAGCTTCGCCTCCTGCCACGCCAGGTCGCCGCCCTCGCCGTCGTCGATGCGCACCTCGACCGATCCGATCCCGTCGGGCTGGGCCCAGGCGACGCCGCCGATCACGGTGGAGCCGGCGTCGATGTTGTTCAGCGCCTTCGGGGTGTCGATGCGGCTGGACAGGCGGACGGGGGCGTCGGTGGCCCACTTGCGCTCGGTCCAGTAGGCCTCCTGCTTCGCGTAGGTCGTCAGGGTGAGGCGCTCGAGCCACTTGGTCGAGCCGACGTAGCCATAGATGCCGGGGGTCAGCAGCCGCACCGGGAAGCCGTGCTCGCGGGGCAGCGGCTCGCCGTTCATGCCGAACACGACGAGCGAGTCGCGGCCGTCCAGGGCGACGTCGAGCGGGGTGGAGATGGTGAAGCCGTCGACCGCGGTGGAGAGGATCTGGTCGGCCTTCGTGGAGTCGATGCCGGCGCGGTCGAGCACCTCGCGCAGGGGCACGCCGAGCCAGCGGGCCGAGCCGAGCAGGTTGCCGCCGACCTCGTTGCTGACGCAGGTCATGGTGATGTCCTTCTCGACGACCTCCATGGTGGTCAGCTCGTCGAAGGTCAGCGTCACCTCGCGCTCGACGTCGCCGTCGATGGTCAGCGTCCAGCCCTCGACGTCGACGGCGGGCACGGTCAGGTTGGTGTCGACGCGGTAGAACGACGCGTTCGGGGTGACGAACGGCGTGATCGCGTCGTACGTCACCTCCAGGCCGTCGGGCAGCGCGGCGAGGGGCTTGCGGGCCGCGGGCAGCGCGATGTCGGTGATCCGCTCCTTGGCCCGGATCAGCAGCTGGCCGGTGCCGCCGACGACGGCGGCGAGCACCGCGGTGGCTCCCGCGCCGACGAGGAAGCCGCGGCGGCTGGCACCGGCGGGCCGCTCGGTGTCGATGCGGGTCCCCCGGGTGCCGGTGCCGCCGCTCGCGCGGGTCAGGAAGGCCAGCACGGCCAGGCCGACGACCGCGGTCGCGACGGCCGGGAGCGCGTCGAGGGGGCCGGCCGCCGGCTGCACCAGCGCCGCCAGCCCGGCCAGGGCGACCAGCGCCATCAGCATCGCCACCCCGACGCCGAAGCGTCGGCGGGCCACCAGGCCCGCCACGCCGGCGAAGAGCAGGGCGACCACGAGGACGGTGCCGATCAGCACCGGCTTGTCGGCGCTGCCCAGCTCGCGCACCGCCCACACCTTGACCGGCGTGGGCGTCAGGTTGATCACCGCCGTGCCGACGGCGAGCACGGGCGAGGACGCCGGGTTGGTCAGCGCCGCGACCAGGTGGCCGGCGGCGGTGCCGCCCAGGGCGGCGAGCAGACCGGCGACGAACGAGGACAGTGCGGGGCGGGGACGAGGCATGCCGGTGGTTCGGTGCGGTGCGGCGACCGGATGGGGTGGCCGGCACGACGTGTCGCGGTCCGCGCGACCATGGTGCGGTGCCCACGCCCCCTGCTCCCGTGACCGTGCGCCCGGGACGCGACGCCGACCTGGCGGCCGTCGTCGACCTCGAGCGGGTCTGCCTGGGCGAGGACGCCTGGGGCGAGGCCCTCGTCGCGCCCGGTCTGGCGGGCGGGCTGCCCACCGTGTCGTACGCCGTCGCGGTCACCGCCGACGTCGTCGTGGGCCACGCCGTGCTCTCGGCCGTCGGTGACGTCGCCGAGCTGCAGCGGATCGGGGTGGCGCCGGACCGGCGACGGCACGGGGTGGCCGCGCTGCTGCTGGCGGACGTGGTGGAGCAGGCCGAGGGCGCGGGGGCCGAGCGGCTGCTGCTCGAGGTGCGCGAGGACAACGCCCCGGCGCTCGCGCTCTACGCCCGGCACGGGTTCGAGGAGCTCGCCCGCCGCCGGCGCTACTACGCCGACGGCGCGACGGCCGTGGTGCTCCAGCGGGGGCTCGGCCTCAGCCGACCGGGTTGAGCTCGTCGAGGCGGCGTACGGCCAGCTCGGCGTAGACCGTCGCCGCGTCCGGCAGCACGTCGGGGTCGAAGTCGGCGCGCGGGCTGTGGTTGTTGGGCGCGGTGGCCGGGTCGCGGCCGGGCAGCGGGGCGCCGAGGAAGACGAACGCGCCGGGCACGGCCTGCAGCACGCGCGAGAAGTCCTCCGAGCCGGGGATCGGGTCGGCCAGGTCGGCCCAGCGGTCCTCGCCGAGCACCTCGCGCACCACGCCGGAGGCGAACTCGACGCCCCGCGCGTCGTTGACGGTCAGCGGGTACTCGCCCTGGAAGTCGACCTCGACCTCGACCCCGTGGGCTCGCGCCACGCCCTGCAGCACCTCGGGCACCAGCTCGCGCAGCAGGTCGTGGTTGGCCTCGGAGAAGCGACGCACGGTCGCCTCGAAGCGGGCGGTGTCGGGGATGACGTTGCGGCGGGTGCCGCCCTCGACCATGCCGACGGTCACCACGACCGGGTCGAAGACGTCGAAGCGCCGCGTCACCATCGTCTGCAGCGCGGTGATCATCTCCGCCATCGCCGCGATCGGGTCGCGGCCGCGGTGCGGCATCGAGCCGTGGCCGCCCTGGCCGCGCACCGTGACGTAGAGGCCGTGCGAGGCCGCCATCAGCGGCCCGGGCCGGCTGCTGAACTGGTGGGGCTCGAAGCTCGCGGAGAACACGTGCAGCCCGTACGCCGCGTCCGCCCGCCGCCCGGCCGCGTCGAGGACCCCCTCGTCGATCATCACGCCGGCGCCGTCCCAGCCCTCCTCGCCCGGCTGGAACATCAGCACCACGTCGCCGCGCAGCCGGTCGCGGTGCTGGACGAGCATCCGGGTCGCGCCGAGGAGCGCGGCGGTGTGCAGGTCGTGCCCGCAGGCGTGCATCGCGCCGTTGGTCGCGGCGTACTCCAGACCGGTCTCCTCGGCGACGGGCAGCGCGTCCATGTCGGCGCGCAGCAGCACGGTGCGCGGGTCGGCCGCGTCGCGGGCGCCGCCGCGCAGCACGGCCGTGACCGAGCTGGTGCCGGTGCCGGTCGAGACCTCCAGGCCGAGGCCGTCGAGCTCGGCCAGGACGAGCTCCTGGGTGCGGGGGACCTGGAGGCCCACCTCCGGCACCTGGTGCAGCCGTCGACGCAGGTCGACGAGGTCGTCGTGCAGGCTCCGGGCGTCGTCGCGCAGGTCCACGGGGGTCCTCTCGGTCGGGTGCGGGGTCCTCGGCCACCCTGCCACGCGCGCGTCGTACGACGGACCGGGCGGTGTGCGCCGACCGCCGGGACCGGGCCGACCATCAGGGCTGGGAGGATGGACGCGTGAACGACTCCTCCGGGCCCCTGGTGCTCGGCATCGAGACCTCCTGCGACGAGACCGGCGTCGGCATCGTCCGCGGCCACACCCTGCTCGCCGACGCCGTGGCGTCCTCGGTGGAGGAGCACGCCCGGTTCGGCGGCGTCGTCCCCGAGGTGGCCTCGCGGGCGCACCTCGAGGCGATGGTGCCGACCCTGGAGCGGGCCTGCGAGACGGCCGGGATCACGCTGTCGGACGTCGACGCCGTCGCCGTCACCTCGGGGCCCGGCCTCGCCGGCGCGCTGCTCGTCGGCGTCGCCGCGGCCAAGGCGCTGGCCCTGGGCCTGGAGAAGCCGCTGTACGGCGTGAACCACCTCGCCGCCCACGTCGCCGTCGACCAGCTCGAGCACGGCGCCCTGCCCGACCCGTGCCTGGCGATGCTGGTCTCCGGGGGCCACTCCTCGCTGCTGCGGGTCGACGACGTCACCTCCTCGGTCACCCCGCTCGGCGCCACCATCGACGACGCGGCGGGGGAGGCCTTCGACAAGGTCGCCCGGCTGCTCGGCCTGCCGTTCCCCGGCGGCCCCCACATCGACCGCGCCGCCCGGTCCGGCTCCTCGGTGGCGATCGACTTCCCCCGCGGCCTGTCCTCGCGGCGCGACCTCGAGCGGCACCGCTTCGACTTCTCCTTCTCCGGCCTCAAGACCGCCGTCGCGCGGTGGGTGCAGGCCCGCGAGGCCGCCGGCGAGCCCGTGCCCGTCGCCGACGTCGCCGCGTCGTTCCAGGAGGCCGTCTGCGACGTTCTTACCCGCAAGGCCGTCGACGCGGCCGTCTCCGCCGGCATCGAGGACATCCTGGTCGGCGGCGGCGTGGCCGCGAACTCCCGGCTCCGGGTCCTCACCGAGGAGCGCGCCGCCCGCCACGGCATCCGCGTCCGCGTCCCCCGCCCGGGCCTGTGCACCGACAACGGCGCCATGGTGGCCGCCCTCGGCTCGGAGATGGTCGCCCGCGGCCGCACCCCTTCGTCCCTCGACCTCCCCGCCGACTCGAGCCTCCCGGTGACCGAGGTCCTCGCCGGGTAGGAGGCGGGTGCGCGGGGCGGCCCATGTAAATCGGGGTTATGGACGCTCAACACGGGTCCTGCCGGGTCGAAAGCGTCCACAAGCCTGTCCGAGTGAGGCCCGGCGTGGTCGCCCCGACCTGGGGCCGAGCCCCGTGGAGGGTGGCCACCTGGCGTCCCCAGGGTACCGGCGGGCCACGGCCGTCCACAGGTCCGTCGTACGCCGCCCCGCTCGCCGCCCGCGTCGCGGACGCTGCCGGCATGATCCCCGACCTCGCCGCCGTCGCCGCCCAGCAGGGCGGTTGCTTCACCCGCACCCAGGCACTCGACCTCGGCGCCACCGAACGCGGCCTCAAGACCGCGCTCGGACCACGGGGGCTGTGGGTGCCGGTCCGCCGTGGGGTGTACGCCGAGCGTCACCACTGGGAGGCCGCCGACGACGCCGGCCGGCACGTGATGCGGGTGTGGGGGGCCCACCTGACCTCGTGGCGCGACGACCCCTTCAGCCACACCTCCGCGGCCGCGGTGCACGGCCTCGACTGCCGCCCCCACTGGCGCGAGCTGCTCCACCTGAGCCATCCCGACGTGCGCGGCGGGCGCACCGAGGGCGGTGTCAAGCACCATCCGGCCCACGTGCCCGAGCGCCAGGTCGAGACGGTCGGGGGCCTACGGGTGACCGACCTCGCGCGGACGGCCGTCGACGTGGCCCGCGAGCACGGCACCGAGGACGGGGTGCTGGCCTGCGACCAGGTGCTGCGTCGCGGCGTACGGCGGCCCGAGCTCGAGGCCGTCCTCGAGCAGATGCGCAGCTGGCCCCACGTCACGCAGGCCCGCGCGGCCGTGGACCTGGCCGATGCCGGGGCGGCCAACATCGCGGAGAGCCTGACCCGGCTGCTGGTGATCGAGCTGGGCCACGGCCGGCCGCAGACCCAGGTGCTGGTCGAGGAGGGCGGTCGGCGCGCTTACCTGGACCTGCTGCTGCGCGGCCACGCCTTCGAGTTCGACGGGCACGTGAAGTTCATCGGCCGCGAACGCGGCGGCTTCGCCGAGGACCTCGAGCGAGCACTGTGGGAGGAGAAGCAGCGCGAGGACTGGCTGCGCTCGCTCGGCTTCGGGATCTCGCGGGTGATCTGGGCCGACCTGTTCGGCGTACGACGCAGGCACACGCTGCGCCGCCTCGACCGGGAGTTCCGCGCCACCCAGGCCCGCCTCGGCCACCGGGTGGCGTGAGGGGCTCGGCCGACCTCACTATGGTCATCCCCGACAGGGTTGTGGACGGTTCTGCCCCGGCAGGACCCGTGTTGAGCGTCCATAACCCCGATTTACATGCGCCCCGCCCGCGGGCCCCCGCCCGCGGGACCCGCCGCCCCCACCCCTCCCGAGGAGCCCCCATGCAGCAGGTCAAGGCCGTCATCGCCCGGAGCAAGGGAGCGCCGGTCGAGCTCGTCACCATCAACGTGCCGGACCCCGGGCCGGGGGAGGCGCTGGTGCAGGTGCAGGCGTGCGGGGTGTGCCACACCGACCTGCACTACCGCGAGGGCGGCATCAACGACGAGTTCCCGTTCCTGCTGGGCCACGAGGCCGCGGGCGTGGTCGAGGCCGTCGGCGAGGGCGTGACCGAGGTGGCGCCCGGCGACTTCGTCGTCCTCAACTGGCGCGCGGTGTGCGGTGAGTGCCGCGCCTGCAAGCGCGGCGAGCCGCAGTACTGCTTCGCCACCCACAACGCCACCCAGAAGATGACCCTCGAGGACGGCACCGAGCTGTCCCCGGCCCTGGGCATCGGCGCGTTCGCCGAGAAGACCCTGGTCGCGGCCGGCCAGTGCACCAAGGTCGACCCCGAGGCCCGTCCGGCGGCCGTCGGCCTGCTCGGCTGCGGCGTGATGGCCGGCATCGGTGCCGCCATCAACACCGGCGCCGTCGGCCGCGGGATGTCCGTGGCCGTCATCGGCTGCGGCGGCGTCGGCGCGGCGGCCGTCGCGGGCGCGGCGCTCGCGGGCGCGGCGAAGATCATCGCGGTCGACCTCGACGACAAGAAGCTCGAGGGCGCGAAGCGCCTGGGCGCGACGCACACGGTCAACAGCAAGGAGTCCGACGCCGTCGAGGCGATCCAGGCGCTGACCGACGGCAACGGCGCCGACGTCGTCATCGACGCGGTCGGTCGGCCCGAGACCTGGAAGCAGGCGTTCTACGCCCGCGACCTCGCCGGCACCGTCGTGCTCGTCGGCGTGCCCACGCCCGACATGACGATCCCCGAGATCCCGCTCATCGACGTCTTCGGGCGCGGCGGGTCGCTGAAGTCGAGCTGGTACGGCGACTGCCTGCCCAGCCGCGACTTCCCGATGCTCGTCGACCTCTACCGCCAGGGTCGGCTCGACCTCGACGCCTTCGTGACCGAGGAGATCGGCATCGGCGACGTCGAGGCCGCCTTCGAGAAGATGCACCACGGGGACGTGCTCCGATCCGTCGTCCTGCTCTGACGCCCGCGTCCTCGCCGCTGCGGCTCCTCGTCGGGGCCGTGGCGCTGTCGCTGTGCCTCACCGGGTGCAGCGGCGGCGGTGACGACGACGGCGACACCGCTCCCGACGCCCGGGCGTCGTCGTCGGCCGGGCCGCCCGAGCCCACCTTCGGCGAGCAGGCCGTACGCCGGCTGACACTGCGCGAGCAGGCGGGCCAGGTGATCGTCGCCTCGTGGGCGGGCACCGGCTCGCCGGCCCCGCTCGTGCGCCGGCTCCACCTCGGCGGCGTGATCGCGTTCAGCGGCAACGTCGAGTCCACCGACCAGATCCGGCGCGTCAACGGCGACGTACGCCGGGTCGTCGCCCGCCGGGGCTGGCCGGCCTTCGTCGGGGTCGACCAGGAGGGTGGGCTCGTCGACCGGGTCGGGGCGCCCAGCACCGGCTTCCCGGCGTTCATGGCGGCGGGTGCGGCGGACGACCCGGGACTGACCGAGCGCGCCGCCCGGGCCAGCGCCGCCGAGATGCGCGGGCTCGGCTTCGACGTCGTGTTCGCGCCGGTGGCCGACGTCACCGTGGGTGACGGCGACGCGGCGATCGGCTCCCGGTCGGCCGGCGGCGACCCGCAGCAGGTGGCACGTCAGGTCGTCGCCGCAAGCGAGGGCATAGCGGCGGCCGGCGTGCTGCCCGTGGTCAAGCACTTCCCCGGGCACGGGTCGCTGGGCGCCGACAGCCACGCCGAGCTGCCCGTGCAGCGCCGCGGCCTGCGGTCGATCGAGCGCCGGGACCTGGTGCCGTTCGAGGCCGCGGTCGCCGCCGGCCGGGACGGGCCCGTCGGTGCGCCCGCGGTGCTGACCGGCCACATCGCCGTGCGGGCCGTCGACCGCGGCGTGCCTGCGAGCATCTCGCGCAAGGTCACCACCGGCCTGCTGCGCCGCGACCTCGGCTTCCAGGGCCTCGTGGTCACCGACGCGCTCGACATGCAGGGCGTGCAGCGCCTCGCCCCCGGGCCGAGGGCCGCCGTGCGCGCGCTGCGTGCCGGGGCCGACGTGCTGCTCATGCCGCCCGACCCGCGCGCCGCCCGCGACGCGATCGTGCGCGCGGTGCGCCAGGGCGACCTCTCCCGCGCGCGGCTGGCCGAGGCCGCGGCCCGGATGGTCGACACGATGCACGGCCTCGGCCGGGGCACCGCCGCCGCGCCGGGCAGCGGCGGCCGGGCCGCGGACGCGCTCGCCCGGCGCTCGGTCACCTCGGTGGCGGGGCCCTGCGAGGGGCGGCTGGTCGGCGACCGGGTCCGCGTCGTCGGCGCGCCCGACGACGTGGCCGCGTTCGACTCCCTGGTCCAGGCGCGCGGCGTCACGGTGGCCCGCGACTACACCAAGCGGGTGCGGGCGGGCTCCAGGTCGGTGGTGGTCGGCAGCAGGACCGTGGTGACCAAGGTCCGCAAGAAGGTCGAGGTCAAGGGCAAGGTGCGGGTCAAGGTGGTCAAGGTCCGCACGGAGGTCCCGGTGCGCGAGCGTCGGCCCGTCTACAAGCAGGTGCTCGTCGTCGCCGACGCCCCGACGGTGGCGCTGGTCGGCAGCGGCGGCGGCACCCCGGGCGCGGCCGACGTGACCGTGGCCCTCGACCGGCCGGGCGTCCTGGGTCGGGTCTCCTCGCGGGTCGAGCTGGCGGCGTACTCCGACCAGCCGGCCTCGCTCCGTGCCGTCGTCGACGTGCTGCTCGGCGAGCGGGACGCGCCGGGGCGGCTGCCCCTCGAGGTCGCCGGGGCGGAGCGCCGCGGCTGCTGACCCCGTCGGGACGGGCCGCCGCTAGCCTCGGTCCATGAGCACCCTGCGCATCGACCACGCCGTCTCCAGCGGCACCTTCAGCCTCGACGGCGAGACCCACGAGGTCGACAACAACCTGTGGGTGGTCGGCAACGACGACGAGTGCGTCGTCATCGACGCCCCGCACAGCGTCGAGGACATCCTGGCGCTGGTCGGCGGCCGGCAGGTCAAGGCCATCATCGCCACCCACGCCCACGACGACCACGTCCGCGTGGCGCCCGAGCTGCGCGAGCGCGTCACCGCGCCGATCCTGATGCACCCGGCCGACCGCGAGGTCTGGGAGCTCACCCACACCGACCACCTGTGGGACGTCGACCTCGAGGACGGCCAGACCGTCAAGGTCGCCGGCGCCTCCATCAAGGTCCTCCACACGCCGGGCCACGCGCCGGGCGCGGTGAGCCTCTACGTCCACGACCTCGGCTGCGTGTTCACCGGCGACACCCTCTTCGAGGGCGGGCCCGGCGCGACCGGGCGGTCGTTCAGCGACGCCGGCCTGATCGAGCACTCGATCCGCACCAAGCTCTTCGACCTGCCCGACGAGACCGTCGTGCACACCGGCCACGGGCCCGACACCACGATCGGTGCCGAGCGCGCCAACCTCGGGTGACCCGGCTGCGGCTGCCCGCCCGCGCGGTCTTCGTCGCCCTGCTGGTGGCCACGCTGGTCTCGTTCCTCACCCCGGCCGACGACCTCGCCGACCCCGGCGTCGACGACAAGGTGATGCACGCGCTGACCTTCTGCGTGCTCACCCTCTCCGGTGCGCTGGCCGGGGTCGGGTGGCGGCCGCTGCTCGCCGGGCTGGCGGCGTACGCCGTGGGCACCGAGGTGCTCCAGCACCTGCTCCCGATCGGGCGCCACGGCGACCCGCTCGACGCCCTGGCGGACCTCGTCGGGGTCGGCGTGGGGCTGCTGGTCGTGGCCGGCGTCGGTGCCCTCAGCCGGCGCGCGCCGTCCGCCGCTCCCGCACCACCTCGAGCACGCCGACCGAGGTAGCCGCCAGCACGAAGCACAGCGAGACCCCGACCGCGACGGCCAGCGCCGCGGCGTACGACGTGGGGCCGGGGCCCGCGACCGCGGCGAAGAACGCCGCGCCGATGACCGCCTGGCCGACGGCGAGGCCCACCCGCTGCGCGGTCTGCAGCACGCCGCCGGCGGTGCTGCCGACGACGGGGTCGACCTCGGCGAGGGTGAGCGCCTGGTTGGGCGTGATCACCGCGCCGTTGCCGACGCCCATCAGGAACAGCGGCACCGCCAGGGCGTACGCCGCGGCCCCGGGCGGGGTGAGGTGGGCCGCGACCGCCAGCGAGACGCCGCCGACCCCGAAGACCGCGGTGCCCACGACGGTGAGCGGGCGCCCGACCCGGGTGACGAAGCGGCCGGCGGCCTGCGCGGCCACCGCGCTGCCGACGGCGAACGCGGTGACCGCCAGCGCCGTGTGCAGCGCGCTGTAGCCCAGGCCGCGCTGGAAGTAGAGGGTGAGCACGAGCGGGATGCCCGCCTGCGCCGGGAAGTAGAGCAGCGCCAGCACCACGCCGGAGGTGTACGACGGCTGCCGGAACAGCCGCAGGTCGACCAGCGGGTCGAGCCGGGCGCGGGTGAGCCGCCGCTCGCGGCGGTAGAAGCCGAGGAGCAGCGCCGCCGCGGGGGCGAGCAGCACGAGCACGACCGGGCCGACCCGCTCCAGCTCGACGGCGGTGAACAGCACGCAGAAGGTGGCAGCGCCCAGCAGCAACGACCCGACCACGTCGAGCCGGTGGCGTCCGGTCGACGGGGTCTCGGGGAGCAGCCGCCGGGCCAGCACGAGCACCACCACGGCGATCGGCACGTTGACGAAGAACACCAGCCGCCAGCCCAGCTCGGGTCCGCCGACCGCGATCAGCAGCCCGCCGACCATCGGGCCCAGCGCGACGCCGAGACCGACGGTGGTGCCCAGCGCCCCGAACGCGCGGCCGCGCTCCTCGCCGCGGAACATCTGCTGGATCAGGCCCGAGACCTGCGGGTTGATCAGGCCGCCCGCGACGCCCTGCAGCACCCGGGCGGCGATCAGCAGCTCGGGCGTGGGGGCGAGCCCGGCGACGGCGCTGGTGAGCGCGAACCCGACCACCCCGACCTGGAACATCAGCTTGCGGCCGTGGTCGTCGCCGAGCCGCCCGGCCAGGACCGGCACGAGGCCGAAGGCGAGGGTGTAGCCGCTGACGATCCACTGCAGCTCGGCCGGACCTGCTCCGGTGGCGTCGCTGATCGAGGGCAGCGCGACGTTGGTGATGGAGACGTCGAGCAGCGTCATGAACAGCGCGCTGCAGCACACCAGCAGCGCCAGCCAGCGGTTGGTCGGGGCGGCGGGAGCGGGAGCGGCGCCGTCCTGGTGGGCGTGCTGGTCGTGGGGGAACTCGCTCACGCCGGCGGCTCCACCAGCAGCGCGACGCCCTTGCCCGCGACCCGGGTCATCACCAGGGTCGCCTCGGCGGTCCCGCGCAGCGCCAGCCGCCTGCGCAGCTCCTCGGGCACCACCTGGACGCCGCGCTTCTTGATCGTCAGCCGGCCCACGCCCCGCTCGCGCAGCGCGGCCCGCAGCGGCTTCTCGCGGTAGGGCAGCTCCTCGACGACGCGGTAGCAGCGCGCGAACGGCGTCGCGACCGACGCCGGGGCGCCGACGTAGGCGATGTGCGGGTCCAGCAGGTGCCCGTCGGCCAGCGCCGCCACCGCCTGCACCAGGCCGGCGCGGATGACCGCGCCGTCCGGCTCCAGGACGTACGCCGGCAGGCCGTCCGCCTCGCGCAGCGAGCCCGCGGCCGGGAGGTCCTCGTCGGTCAGCGTGGCCAGGCCGCCGTCGCCGATCACGGTCGCCCGCCGGGCGGTGGTGGCCAGCCGCCCCGACCACAGCACCGCCTCCTTGACCTCGCGGCGGTCGCTGACCCACTCCGCCTCGACGCCGTCGGGCACGACCTCGTGGGGGAGGCCGGGCGCGAGCTTGACGCAGGCGTCGCGGGTCAGCAGGTCGAGCACGAACGGCCACGGCGGTGTCCAGCCGTCGACGTCGAAGACGCGGCCGCGGGCGGAGCGGCGGGCCGGGTCGGCGTACGCCACGTCGAAGGCGGTGGTGTCCACCTCGGTCGCGTCGGCGACGCCGACCGCGCCGCCCAGCCCCAGCGCGGCGAGGTTGGCGCGGGCGACCTCGACCCGCACGGGGTCGAGGTCGACGCCGGCGACGGTGAGCCCCGCCCGGGCCAGCGCGACCAGGTCGCCGCCGATGCCGCAGCCGAGGTCGACCACGGTCCGCAGCCCCGAGGCGCGCAGCCGGGCGGCGCGGTGGGCGGCCACCGGGGCGCGGGTGGCCTGCTCGAGGCCGTCGGGGGTGAAGTACATCCGGGCGGCGTCCTCGCCCAGCTTGGCCACGGCGCGGCGCCGCAGCTCGACCTGGGTCAGCGCCGCGGCGACGTGCTCGGGGGCCGCCGTACGCCGCAGCGACTCCGCGTCCGAGAGCGACCTCGGGTCGAGACCGGTCGCCCGGTCGAGCAGCCGCCGGCCGTCGTCGGTGAGCAGCCAGCGGAAGGCGTCGAGGTCCACCCGGCCATCCTGGACCACCGCTGGGGCACCGGTCCGGGCCGGGGACGGCGACGCGGGGGAGGGGTGCTCTGGCACTCGGTGGATGTGAGTGCTAGTTTTTCGTTGGCACTCTCCCCGTGAGTGTGCCAGCGCTTGTACGGCGTACGACCCCCGCGACGGCGTGCTCCGCCACAAGTGCCGAACTTCGCAAGCCAACCCCAGACAACTGCGTGGAAAGTGGAGGTCGACAACGTGTCGGTCAACATCAAGCCCCTCGAGGACCGGATCGTCGTCAAGGCCCTGGAGGCCGAGCAGACCACGGCGTCCGGCCTGGTCATCCCGGACACCGCCAAGGAGAAGCCCCAGGAGGGCGAGGTCCTGAGCATCGGTCCCGGCCGCGTCGACGACAACGGCAACCGCGTCCCGCTCGACGTGCAGGTCGGCGACAAGGTCATCTACAGCAAGTACGGCGGCACCGAGGTGAAGTACGCCGGCGAGGAGTACCTCATCCTCTCCGCGCGCGACGTCCTCGCCGTCGTCTCCTGATCCACCCGCACCACCCCTGATCCACCGCCAGTCCGGGCCCCGGTCGTCCGCGAGCCCGCTCGCCGACGTACCCCGGCCCGGACTGTCGTCTTTTCCTGACCCGACCGGAAGGAGCATCCACCGAGATGCCGAAGATCCTGGAGTTCGACGAGCACGCCCGCCGCTCCCTCGAGCGGGGCGTCGACGCCCTCGCCAACGCCGTCAAGGTGACGCTGGGCCCGCGCGGCCGCTACGTCGTCCTGGACAAGAAGTGGGGCGCCCCCACGATCACCAACGACGGCGTGACCGTCGCGCGTGAGATCGAGCTGGACGACCCCTTCGAGAACCTCGGGGCCCAGCTGACCAAGGAGGTGGCCACCAAGACCAACGACGTCGCCGGTGACGGCACCACCACCGCCACCGTGCTGGCCCAGGCCATGGTCCACGAGGGCATCCGCGCCGTTGCCGCCGGCGCCAACCCGCTGGCGCTCAAGCGCGGCATGGACCTCGCGTCCGCCGCCATGTGCGACGCCCTCTCGGCCGCGGCCCGCGACGTCGACGACCGCTCCGACATGGCGGCCGTGGCCACCGTGTCGAGCCGTGACGCCCACATCGGCGACCTGCTCGCGCAGGCCTTCGACAAGGTCGGCAAGGACGGTGTCATCACCGTCGAGGAGTCCAACACCATGGGCACCGACCTCGAGTTCACCGAGGGCATGCAGTTCGACAAGGGCTACCTGTCGCCCTACTTCGTCACCGACCAGGAGTCGATGGAGGCCGTCCTCGACGACCCCTACATCCTGCTGCACCAGGGGAAGATCTCGGCCATCTCCGAGCTGCTGCCCCTGCTGGAGAAGGTCATCCAGGCCGGCAAGCCGCTGTTCATCCTCTCCGAGGACGTCGAGGGCGAGGCCCTCTCGACCCTGGTCGTGAACAAGATCCGCGGCACCTTCAACGCCGTCGCCGTCAAGGCCCCCGCCTTCGGTGACCGCCGCAAGGCGATGATGCAGGACATCGCCACCCTCACCGGTGGCCAGGTCGTCGCCCCCGAGGTCGGCCTCAAGCTCGACCAGGTCGGGCTCGACGTGCTCGGCACCGCCCGTCGCATCGTGGTCACCAAGGACAACACCACGATCGTCGAGGGCGGCGGCAAGGCCGACGAGGTCAACGGCCGCGTCAACCAGATCAAGGCCGAGATCGACGCCACCGACTCCGACTGGGACCGCGAGAAGCTCCAGGAGCGCCTCGCCAAGCTCGCCGGCGGCGTGTGCGTCGTCCGCGTGGGTGCGGCCACCGAGGTCGAGCTCAAGGAGAAGAAGCACCGCATCGAGGACGCCGTCTCCGCGACGCGCGCCGCGATCGAGGAGGGCATCGTCGCCGGTGGCGGCTCCGCCCTCGTCCACGCGGCCTCCGCGCTCACCGACCTCGGCCTGACCGGCGACGAGGCGACCGGCGTGCGCATCGTCCGACGCTCCGTCGACGAGCCGCTGCGCTGGATCGCCGAGAACGGCGGCGAGCAGGGCTACGTCGTGGTCGCCAAGGTCCGCGAGCTCGGTGTCGGCAACGGCTACAACGCCGCGACCGGCGAGTACGGCGACCTGGTCTCCCAGGGCGTCCTCGACCCGGTCAAGGTCACCAAGTCGGCGCTCACCAACGCCACCTCCATCGCGGGCATGCTGCTCACCACCGAGACCCTCGTGGTGGACAAGCCCGAGGAGGAGGAGCCCGACGCCGGTGGCCACGGCCACGGTCACGGCCACTGAGCCCCTCGCTCCACCCAGCTCCACCCAGCTCCACCCGCCGGCCCGTCGCGCTCCTGCGCGGCGGGCCGGTGTGCGTGCGGGGGTGGTGGCCTGGAGTGGCCGTCGAGCGGCCCGAGATGTCCGGGTGTCCCGTCCGGCTGCCCGTCGTACGCCGCGAGGGTGGTGGGCCGGAGAGCTGGCTGCTCGGCCGGGGTCGTCGCTCCGGCGCAGTGACGGTCTCCCGAGCGACCTCGGGAAACCGCGGAGCCCGGGCCGGCCCCGCTCCGGACCCGCCCCCTACCCGCCCGCCTGCTCGCCCAACGCCTCGGCGGCCTCGTCGATGATGCCGCGCATGGCAGCCTCGGCGGCGGGGGCGTCGCCCTCGCGGACCGCCCGGGCGACGGCGTCGTGGAGGGCGATGGCGGCGGGGTTGGGCCGGGCGGGCATCAGGTCGTGGTGGGTGCGTCCGGCGAGCACCTCGGCGACGACGTCGGCCAGCGCCCGGATCATCTCGTTGCCGCTGGCGGCGAGCAGGGTGGCGTGGAAGCGGACGTCCGCGACGAGGTAGGACTCCAGGTCGCCGGCGCGGCCGTGGACGGCCATGTCGCTGACGGCCGCGGCCAGGGAGGCGCACTGCTCGGGGGTCGCCCGGGTCGCGGCCAGGGAGGCGGCGACCGGCTCGAACCCGCGGCGCAGCTCGGCGAGGGAGAGCAGCTGAGCCGCCCGGTCGTCGCCGGCCAGGCGCCAGCGGATCAGCCGGGGGTCGAAGACGTGCCACCGCTCGCGCGGCTGCACGGTGACGCCGACCCGACGGCGCGAGGTGAGCATCCCCATCGAGTCCAGGACGCGCACCGCCTCGCGGGCGACGGGGACGGAGACGCCGTGCTCGCGGGCGATGCCCTCCAGGGTCAGCACCGTGCCCGCGGGGAGGCCGCCCGCGACGAGGCGCTCGCCCAGGGCGTCGAGCAGCTCGGCGTGGAGCGCGCCGTGCACGCGGGGGACGGTCATGCCGCGATCCTGGCAGGCGCCGCCCGCGAAGGAAAGATCTGATCAATGTTCCGCGACCCCTTGCAAAGATCAGATCTTTGGCGGCATGCTGTGGCGACCATCACAGACGCCGCCACGGCGGCACCACGGGAGCCACGCATGTCAGCACCTCCGTCGCCGGCCGCCCCCGGCGCTCCGCTCGTCGTCGTCATGGGCGTCTCCGGATCGGGCAAGTCGACCGTCGGGGCCGCGCTCGCGCAGCGCCTCGGGGTGCCGTACGCCGACGCCGACGACTTCCACCCCGACGCCAACATCGCCAAGATGAGCGCCGGCCACGCGCTCGACGACACCGACCGCGGGCCCTGGCTCGACGCGGTGGGCGCCTGGCTGGCCGACCACGACGCCTCGGGCGGCGTGATGAGCTGCTCGGCGCTCAAGGTGGCCTACCGCGACCAGCTCCGCCACCACGCGCCGCGGGCCGAGCTGGTCCACCTCGAGGGCACCCGTGAGGTCATCGCGAGGCGCCAGGCCAGCCGGCCGGGTCACTTCATGCCGGCCTCGCTCCTGGACTCCCAGTTCGCCACGCTCGAGCCGCTCGGTCCGCACGAGCCCGGCCAGGTGATCAGCGTCGACCAGTCCGTCGACGCGATCGTCCAGGCGTACGTCGACCAGCACACCACCACCGAGAGCAGGACCCGATGATCCCGTTGCCACTCCTGTCCGTCCCGGCCGCCGACGCCGCGCCCCTGGCCGAGCCCGTCGCCTCCGGCCTGCAGCTCGTCGTCGCGGCCCTGGCCGCGATCGCCCTCATCGTCGTGCTGATCACGTGGGCCAAGGTCCACCCGTTCCTGGCGCTGATCCTCGGCGGGCTGACCGTCGGCATCGTCGCCGGGCAGAACATCAACGACGTCATCACCAGCTTCTCGACCGGCTTCGGCACCACGGCCGCCGGTGTCGGTGCGCTGATCGCCCTGGGTGCGATGTTCGCCAAGCTGCTGGCCGACTCCGGCGGCGCGGACCAGATCGTCGACACGATCGTCTCGCGGGCCTCGGCCCGGACGCTGCCGTGGGCGATGGCCGGCGTCGGTGCGCTGATCGGGCTGCCGATGTTCTTCGAGATCGGCCTCGTGCTGCTGATGCCGGTGATCTACCTCGTCGCCCGTCGGGCCCAGATGTCGGTGATCGCGATCGGCATCCCGACCCTGGCCGGCCTCTCCGCGATGCACGGCCTCGTCCCGCCCCACCCCGGCCCGCTCGTGGCGATCGACTCGCTGGGCGCCGACCTCGGCACCACGCTGCTGTTCGGCGTCATCGTCGCGGTCCCGACGGTCGTGGTCGCCGGCCCGCTGTTCGGCAAGCTGGCGGGCCGCTGGGTCGACGTACCGGCTCCGGAGCTGTTCGAGTCCCGCGAGGAGAAGCCGGTCGCGAGCCGTCCGGGCTTCGGCGTCACCCTGTTCACGGTGCTGCTGCCCGTGGCGCTGATGATGCTCAAGGCGCTGGTCGACATCTTCCTCACCGACGAGGAGAACACCGTCCGCCAGGTCTTCGACGTGATCGGCAACCCCTTCACCGCGCTGCTGATCGCCGTCCTGGTCGCGATGTTCACCTTCGGCCGCGGCTCGGGCATGGACCGTGCCGGCATCACGAAGTCGGTGGAGACCTCGCTGCCGGCGATCGCCGGCATCCTGCTCATCGTCGCCGCCGGCGGTGGCTTCAAGCAGGTCCTCGTCGACACCGGCGTCGGCACGCTGCTCGCCGACTGGGCCCGCGACGCCGACGTCTCGGTGCTGCTCCTCGCCTGGTTCGTGGCCGTGCTGATCCGCCTCGCCACCGGCTCCGCGACGGTGGCCACCATCACCGCCTCGGCGCTGATGCTGGGCCTGGTGGAGGGACTGAGCCAGCCCGAGGTGTCGCTGGTGGTCCTGGCCATCGGCGCGGGCTCGGTGTTCTTCAGCCACGTCAACGACGCCGGGTTCTGGCTGGTCAAGGAGTACTTCGGGCTCTCGGTCGGCCAGACCATCAGGTCCTGGTCGCTGATGGAGACCGTGCTGTCGGTCTCCGGCCTGGTGTTCGTGCTGCTGCTCGGGCTCGTCGTCTGAGGGCCGTGCGGGTGAGTTGACCTCACCGAAATACGGACGCATCGGATCCGCAACACGGGCCCAGCACAGTGACGCACATGTTCTTCCGAGTGCGAGCCTCGCTGACGGACCGTCCCGGTGCGCTCGCGAGCCTGGCCTCGACCTGCGGGGACGCGGGCCTCAACATCCTGGGCCTGCAGCTGTTCCCCGATCTCGGGAAGGTCACCGACGAGCTGGTGATCAGCACGCCCGAGGGCTGGACCGCGCGGGCGGTCGCTGAGCTCGTGGGTGGTGCAGGCGGGGACGAGGTGAGCGTCGAACCCTGCACCACCCACGACCTGATCGACCAGCCCACGCGGTGGCTCGCCGCCGCCCAGGACGTGGTGGGCGACCCCACCCGGCTGCCGGAGCTGCTGGACAAGCTGCTCGGGCCGCACCCGGAGCGGTGGACCGCCACGGAGCACTCCCGGGCCGGTGCGCTGACCGCGCTCGCCGAGGCGGGCGGTCCTGACGAGGCCGCCTCGGCCGGGGGCCGGCCCCGCTCCGCCGGGGTGTCGTACGCCGTGTCCCCGACCGGCCTCGTGGCCCGGATCGGTGGCCACACGGTCGGTGTGGCCACGGTGGCGCCGACCGAGGCCCAGGAGGTCACCATCGAGGTCGCCCCGGCGTGGCGTCGGCTGGGCATCGGGAGCGCGCTGCTGCAGCGCGCCTGCGACCTCGTGGCCGAGCGCGGCCTGGCCGAGATGGTGCTGCTGGCGCCGGCCGAGGACGAGGGCTTCGTCTCGATGGTGTGCAGCACCGGGATGCGTGCCCGGATCCGGGTCACGCAGGGCGTGCTCCAGGCCCGGATCCCGCTGGCGGGCCACGGCGCCCGGGGCAGCACCACCCCCGTCGGCTGACCGCCGGCAGCGGCCCGCCCGCGCCCGAGCCGGGGGAAGATCGTGCCGTCGCCGACGGTTAGGATCGAGGTCTCTCCCACCCCGCTCCGGAAGGCCCCGCGACGATGACCTCCGACGACGTCCCCGCCAAGTTCGCGACCCTGGGGCTGACCTACGACGACGTCCTGCTGCTGCCCGGCGAGACCGACGTGATCCCCAGCGAGGTGGACACCGCCACCCGACTGACCCGCGGCATCACGTTGCGCACCCCGCTGATCTCCAGCGCCATGGACACCGTCACCGAGTCGCGGATGGCGATCGCGATGGCCCGCCAGGGCGGCATCGGCATCCTGCACCGCAACCTCTCCATCGAGGACCAGGCCTACCAGGTCGACCTGGTGAAGCGGACCCAGACCGGCATGATCTCCAACCCGGTGGTGATCGGCCCCGACGCGACGCTGGAGGAGCTCGACGCCATCTGCGGCGAGTACCGCGTCTCCGGCCTGCCCGTCGTCGACCTCGACAACCGGCTGCTCGGCATCATCACCAACCGCGACCTGCGCTTCACCCCGGTCGCGGAGTGGGCCACCACCAAGGTCGACGAGGTGATGACCCCGATGCCGCTGGTCACCGCACCGGTCGGCATCTCGCGCGAGGACGCCACCGCGCTGCTGCGCCAGCATAAGCGCGAGCGGCTGCCGATCCTGGACACCGAGGGTCGCCTCGCCGGGCTGATCACGGTCAAGGACTTCGTGAAGTCCGAGCAGTTCCCCGACGCCTCCAACGACGCCGACGGCCGGCTGCTGGTCGGCGCGGCGGTCGGCTACTTCGGGGAGTCCTGGGAGCGGGCCACCACGCTGGTCGAGGCGGGCGTCGACGTGCTCGTCGTCGACACCGCCCACGGCCACGCCCGGCTGCTGCTCGACATGATCCGCCGCCTCAAGGCCGACCCGGCCACGCAGCACGTGCAGGTGATCGGCGGCAACGTCGCCACCCGTGCGGGCGCCCAGGCGCTGATCGACGCGGGCGTCGACGCCGTCAAGGTGGGCGTCGGTCCGGGCTCGATCTGCACCACCCGCGTGGTCGCCGGCGTCGGCGTGCCCCAGGTCACCGCGGTCCACGAGGCCTCGCTCGCCTGCGGCCCGGCCGACGTGCCGCTCATCGCCGACGGCGGCCTGCAGTACTCCGGCGACATCGCCAAGGCCCTGGTCGCCGGGGCCGAGTCGGTGATGTTCGGCTCGCTCCTCGCCGGCTGCGAGGAGAGCCCCGGCGAGCTGGTCTTCGTCAACGGCAAGCAGTACAAGTCCTACCGCGGCATGGGCTCGCTGGCCGCCATGAGCAGCCGCGGCAAGAAGTCCTACTCCAAGGACCGCTACTTCCAGGCCGACGTGGAGAGCGACGACAAGATCGTCCCCGAGGGCATCGAGGGTCAGGTGGCCTACCGCGGCCCCCTCGCCGCCGTCGCCCACCAGCTGTTGGGCGGCCTGCACCAGTCGATGTTCTACGTCGGCGCGCGCACCGTCCCCGAGCTGCGCGAGCGCGGCCGGTTCGTCCGGATCACCTCGGCCGGGCTCAAGGAGAGCCACCCGCACGACGTGCAGATCACGGCCGAGGCGCCCAACTACTCCTGGCGCTGAGCGGTGCGGGTCACACGACTGCGCCGCTACCCCGTCAAGGCCATGGCGGGCGAGGCGCTCGAGGTCGTCGAGGTCGACCACCGCGGGCTGGTGGGTGACCGCTGGTACGCCGTGGTCGACGACGAGGGCCGGTTCGCCAGCGGGAAGGCCGGTCGTCGGTTCCGTCGACGCGACGAGGTCCTCGCCCACGCGGCCAGCACGACGGCCGAGGGCGTCCGTGTCAGCGGCCCGGGCGGCACCTGGGCGGTGGGCGACCCCGCCCTCGACGCAGCCCTGAGCGAGGAGATGGGCGCCCGGGTGCGCGTGCTCCCGGAGACGGGGGCTCCCCACCAGGACGCCGCCCCGGTGTCGCTGGTGGGCACCGCCACCCTCGACTGGTGCCGCGAGCACCTCGGCGTCGACGGCGAGGCCCGGCGGCTGCGCGCCAACCTGCTCGTCGCGACCGAGGAGCCCTTCGTCGAGGAGGGCTGGGAGGGCACCGAGGTCGAGGTCGGCGGGGTGGTGCTCCACCTGCTCGGGCGCACCGTGCGCTGCCGGATGGTCGACGCCGCCCAGGACGGCCTCACCGAGCAGCCGGGTCTCCTCACGGCGCTGGGCCGCGAGCGCGACGCCCGCCTGGGCGTGTACGCCGAGGTCCGCACGCCCGGGACGATCCGGGTCGGCGACCCGGTGCGGTCGCGGTGAGCGCACCCGTCCTGGTCCGGCCCCTCGCGGAGCAGGACTGGCCGCAGGTGCACGCCCTCGTGGTCGAGGTGGCGCGCGCGGGCGAGACCTACGCGCTCGAGGTCCCGGCCGACCAGCAGGAGACCCGCGACTTCTGGGCCGGCGAGCTCCTCGTGGTGGCGGTGGACGCCGAGGACCCGGCCCACGTCCTCGGCGCGGCCAAGGCGGGCCCCAACCGACCCGCCCAGGGCAGCCACGTCGGCACCGCGTCGTTCATGGTCGCCTCCGCGGCCCGCGGTCGCGGGGTGGGGCGGCTGCTGGGCGAGCACGTCGTCGCCTGGCACCGCGAGGCGGGGTACGCCGCGATCCAGTTCAACGCGGTCGTGGCCACCAACACCGCGGCGGTCGCACTGTGGCGCTCGCTGGGCTTCGAGGTCGTGGGTCGGGTGCCGGGCGCGTTCCGGCGTCCCTCCGGCGAGGTCACCGACCTGCTGGTGATGCACCGCGACCTGGCCGACGCCCCGGCCCGCCCCCCGGCGGTGGGCGAGGCTGCCGAGGAGGACCGTGCCCGGGTGCTCGACGCCGCCGAGCGCTGCTTCCCGGCGCAGGGGTGGGCCGGGACGACGATGCAGCAGCTCGCCGAGGAGTCGGGGGTGGCGACCTCGCGCATCCACCGCGTCCTCGGCACCAAGGGCGAGGTGTTCTCGGCGATGGTGTGGCGCACCATCATCGGCACGCACGCCGACCTGCAGTCGGTCTTCGACGACCTGCGCCTGGAGGACGAGCCCGACGTCGACGTACGCCTGGCCAGGGTCGCCGACACCGTGCTGGACGCCGCCTCGGGCATGTCCCACCTCGTGCCGGTCATCGCCGAGGCCGTCTCGCGCGACGCCACGGTGCGCGGCATCGTGCAGGGAGCCGAGCTGCAGCGGATCGGCACGTCGCGCAGGCTCGTGCGCGCCCTCACCCGAGGTGCTGCCCCGCGGCCCGACGCCGTGGTCGAGGTGCAGATGCTGTGCTCGGGCGAGGCCTACCGGTCGATGGCGGCGTTCGGCTGGCCGCGCGAGCGGCACGCCGCCTGGCTGCGCCAGGCCTTCGACCACGCGGTCAACGGCCCGGGCGCCACCCCGGGGCCGGGGCCGAGCACCGATAGGCTCCCCGGGTGACCGAGATCGAGATCGGCCGTGCCAAGCGCGGTCGCCGCGCCTACGCCTTCGACGACATCGCGATCGTCCCGAGCCGTCGCACCCGCGACCCCGAGGAGGTCTCGACCGCCTGGCAGATCGACGCCTACCGGTTCGACCTGCCGATCCTCGCCGCCCCGATGGACTCCGTGATGTCCCCGGAGACCGCGATCGCCTTCGGTGGTCACGGCGGGCTGGGCGTGCTCAACCTCGAGGGCCTCTGGACGCGCTACGACGACCCGAGCGACCTACTGGTCGAGGTCGCCGGCCTGACCGGCCCCGACGCCGTGCGCCGGATGCAGGAGATCTACACCGCCCCGATCCGGGCCGAGCTGATCACCGAGCGCATCCGCCAGGTCCGCGACGCCGGGGTGACCGTGGCCGGCTCGCTGAGCCCGCAGCGCACCAAGGAGTTCGCCAAGACCGTCGTCGACGCCGGCGTCGACATGTTCGTCATCCGCGGCACCACCGTCAGCGCGGAGCACGTCTCGTCCAACGCCGAGCCGCTGAACCTCAAGGAGTTCATCTACGAGCTCGACGTCCCGGTCATCGTCGGCGGCTGCGCCACCCACCAGGCGGCGCTCCACCTCATGCGCACCGGTGCGGCCGGCGTGCTGGTCGGCTTCGGCGGGGGAGCGGCGCACACCACCCGCACCGTGCTCGGCGTCGCCGTCCCGATGGCCAGCGCGGTGGCCGACGTCGCCGCGGCCCGTCGCGACTACATGGACGAGTCGGGCGGCCGCTACGTCCACGTCATCGCCGACGGCTCGATCGGTCGCAGCGGTGACATCGCCAAGGCCATCGCCTGCGGCGCCGACGCCGTGATGATCGGCTCGCCGTTGGCGCGGGCCACCGACGCACCCGGCCGCGGCTTCCACTGGGGCGCCGAGGCGCACCACCCCGAGCTCCCGCGCGGCCAGCGGGTCGAGTTCGGCACCGTCGGCAGCCTGGAGGAGATCCTGTTCGGTCCCTCGGTCGTGGCCGACGGGACGATGAACCTCGTGGGGGCGCTCAAGCGGGCGATGGCCACCACGGGCTACACGGACGTCAAGGAGTTCCAGCGCATCGAGGTCGTCGTCTCCTAGCGGGCGCGGCGCGGTTGACACCTCTGGTCGATACCGGTCTAGTGGGGCGAATCGTTCCGTTCGACGGCTCCGAAGTGAGGCACCGTGTCCGACACGTCCGTGAACACCTCCGACGCCGAGCCCGACGGCGACCTCAAGCGCTCCATCACCGGTCGGCTGCTGTTCTTCTACGTCCTCGGTGACGTCCTCGGCTCCGGCATCTACGTCCTGATCGGCTCGGTCGCCGCCGCGGTGGGTGGCGCCTTCTTCGTCGCCTTCGCCGTGGGCGTGACCATCGCGACCGTGACGGGCATGGCCTACGCCGAGCTCGCGACGAAGTACCCCCGTGCCGCCGGGGCTGCGCTCTACATCAACAAGGCCTTCGGCAACAAGCCGCTGACCTTCCTGGTGACGGTGCTGTTCCTGGCCTCGAGCTTCGCCGCGGCCGGGTCCCTGGCCACCGGGTTCGCGAGCTACTTCGCCGAGGTCTGGGCGGCGCCACCGATCCTGCTGGTCTCGCTCGTCTTCATCGCGCTGCTCGCCGTCGTGAACTACATCGGCATCACCGAGTCGGTGGTGGCCAACATGGTGATGACCTTCGTGGAGGTCTTCGGCCTGGTCATCGTGATGATCATCGGCGTCGTCGTGGTCTTCCAGGGCGACGCCGACTTCGCGGTGCTCGGCGACTTCAGCGCCGAGGGCAACCCGATCTTCGCGGTCGTCGCCGGCGTCTCGCTGGCCTTCTTCGCCATGACGGGCTTCGAGAACGCCGCCAACGTGGCCGAGGAGGTCGTCGACCCGGCCCGCAACTTCCCGCGGGCGCTCATCGGCGGCATGGCCGGCGCCGGCATCTTCTACGTGCTGGTCTCGATCGCCGCCGCGCTCACGGTCCCGGTCGGCACGCTGGCCGACTCCGACGCGGCCCTGCTCACCGTGGTCGAGTCGGGCGTGCTCCCGCTCCCGGTCGGCGTCGTCTCCATCGTCTTCGCGATCATCGCCATGACCGCGATCACCAACACCACGTTGGTCGCGATCGTCACCCAGCCCCGCGTGCTCTACGGCATGGCCCGCGAGGACGTCGTCCCCGCGGTCTTCGGCAAGGTGCACCCCACGCGACGCAGCCCCGTCGTGGGGCTGATCTTCTCCGCCGCCGTGGTGATGATCCTGCTCAGCATCAGCCAGGGCCTGAAGTCGGCCGGCCTGAGCATCGACGTCGTCGCCCGGCTCGCGTCGGTCACCGTCGTGCTGCTCCTGATCATCTACTCGATGGTGATCATCGCCTGCATGAAGCTCGGCACGACCGAGGTCAACACCGAGCACTACCGGGCACCGCGACCGCTGCTCGTGCTCGGCCTCGTCGGCAACCTGGCGGTGCTCTTCTACACCGTGCAGGACGACCCCACCTCGGTGATCTGGTGCCTCGGGCTGATCGCGGTCGGGGTCGCGCTGTTCGTCTTCGAGTACTTCTTCGGCAAGCGCGACCGGCCGTCCGGCCTGGATCGTGGAGAGCAGACCCTGGGTGAGGAGAGCCGCTGACATGCACGTCGTCGTCGCCACGGACGGGTCCAAGCAGTCGCTGGCCGCCGCCAAGAAGCTGATGTCCTTCGCCGACCCCGCCAAGATCACCGACATCTCGGTGGTCGGTGTCGTCAGCCCCTACGCCTCGGTGGCCTTCGCCGACGAGATCAGCAAGGAGAAGCCGCACGACCGCAGCTTCCGCGAGGCGGCCGAGGACGCCGTCGCCACGGTGGCGGCCGTGTTCGAGGGCTGGGGCCCGCAGGTCCACCAGCGGCTGCGCAGCGGCTCGCCCGCCAGCGAGATCGTCAAGGCCGCCAAGGCCCTGGGCGCCGAGCTCGTCGTCGTCGCCAGCGGCAGCCGCGGCCTGAGCAACACGGTGCTGCTCGGCAGCACGGCCCAGCGGGTGCAGCACTCCGCGCCGTGCCCCGTGCTCGTCGTGCGCCCGGTGCGCAAGAAGTAGGTCGCGCGGCCCGCCCCGCCCGGGGCAGGGTGGGGCCATGACCTCCTTCGTCTCGCACACCTCGTTCGACTGCCGCGACGCCTACGCGCTCTCGGAGTTCTGGAAGCAGGTGCTGGAGTACGTCGACGACCCCGAGGACGGCAACGAGCCCGGCCACGACGAGTGCTGGATCCAACGGCCCGACGGCGGCCACCCGCTGCTGTTCATCGAGGTGCCCGAGGACAAGCAGGTCAAGAACCGGGTCCACCTCGACCTGCGGCCCAGCGCGGGCAGCCAGGCCGAGGAGCTGGAGCGGCTGCTCGGGATCGGGGCCCGCCAGGTCGCCGACCTGCGCGGTCTCCACGGTCCCGACACCGGGTGGATCGTCCTGGCCGACCCGGAGGGCAACGAGTTCTGCCTGCTGGGCCCGGCCGACCACTAGCCACGGGAGCCGTGCTTCGCCCGGGTTCGTAGACTGGGCCCACCCCCTGGCGCGCACGTCCGGGGGTCGACGCGCGTGCCCAAGGAAGTGTCTGTGCCCCTCCCCACCCCCTCCCCGCTGTCCCCGCTGAGCGCGATGGTGCTCCGCGAGCCGGTGCTCGCCGACGCGCTGTCGCGGGCCGGCGACCCCGGGGCGGGCCTCGACCTGGTGGGGCCGCAGGCGCTGCGGCCGTTCGTCGTCGAGGGCCTGGTCCGGGCCGGCCGCACGGTGCTGGCCGTCGCCGCCACGGTCCGCGAGGCCGAGGACCTGACCGAGGAGCTCGCCGACCTGCTCGGAGCCGACCAGGTGGCGCTGTTCCCCGCCTGGGAGACCCTCCCGCACGAGCGGCTGAGCCCCCGCAGCGACACCGTCGGCCGTCGGCTGGCGGTGCTGCGCCGGCTGGTGCACCCCGGCACCGACGCGTCCAACGGGCCGCTGCAGGTCGTCGTCGCCCCGGTGCGGTCGGTGCTCCAGCCCCAGGTCAAGGGCCTGGCCGACCTCGAGCCGGTCGAGCTCCAGCCCGGCCAGGAGGTCGAGCTCGAGCACGTGGTCGCGCGACTGGCCGGCGCGGCGTACTCCCGGGTCGACCTGGTGGAGAAGCGTGGCGAGTTCGCGGTGCGCGGCGGCATCGTCGACGTCTTCCCGCCCACCGAGGAGCACCCGCTGCGGGTGGAGTTCTTCGGCGACGAGATCGACGAGATCCGCAGCTTCGCCGTCGCCGACCAGCGCACCCTGGAGCCCGTGGAGCGGCTGTGGGCGCCGCCGTGCCGCGAGCTCCTGCTCACCGATGACGTACGCCGCCGCGCGCGCGAGCTCGGCGAGCAGCACCCGCAGCTGCGCGAGCTGACCGACAAGCTGGCCGAGGGCGTGGCCGTCGAGGGCATGGAGTCGCTGACCCCGGTGCTCGTGGAGGAGATGGAGCTGCTGGTCGACCTGCTCCCGGCCGACTCGCACGTGCTCGTGCTCGACCCGGAGCGGGTCCGCACCCGCGCCCGCGACCTGGTGCAGACGAGCGAGGAGTTCCTCGACGCGAGCTGGGCGGCGGCCGCCTCGGGCGGCACCGCCCCGATCGACCTCGGCTCGGCCTCGCTGCAGGGCATCGCCGAGGTGCGCGAGGTGGTCCGCGACAGCGGCCGGGCCTGGTGGGGGATCTCGCCGTTCGGTCTCGACCTCGACTCCGGGGCCCTCGAGGTCGGGGCCCAGCCGGCCGAGACCTACCGCGGCGACGTCGAGCAGGCGGTCGGCGACATCCGCGCCGCGCTGGCCGCCGGGCAGACGGTCGTGACGCTGCACCAGGGCGCCGGGCCGGCCCAGCGGATGGTCGAGGTGCTGGGCGAGCACGACGTGCCCGCCACGCTGGTCGCCGACCAGGCCTTCGCCGACCGTGCCGACGGCGTGGTGCAGGTGGGCCAGGGCTGCCTGGCCCACGGCCTCACCCTCGCCGACCCCGGGCTGCTGCTGCTGACCGGCGAGGACATCGCGGGGCAGAAGGCGACCACGCGCGACATGCGCAAGATGCCGGCCCGCCGCAAGAAGCAGATCGACCCGCTCGAGCTCAAGGCCGGCGACTTCGTGGTCCACGAGCAGCACGGCGTGGGCCGGTTCGTGGAGATGAAGCAGCGCACCGTCCACGGCGCGGTCCGCGAGTACCTCGTCCTGGAGTACGGCGCCTCCAAGCGCGGCCACCCGGCCGACCGCCTCTACGTGCCCGCCGACGCGCTCGACCAGGTCACCCGCTACGTCGGCGGCGAGCAGCCCAGCCTGGACCGGCTCGGCGGCGCCGACTGGGCCAAGCGCAAGGGCCGCGCCAAGAAGGCGGTGCGCCAGATCGCGGCCGAGCTGATCAAGCTGTACGCCGCCCGCCAGGCCACGCAGGGCCACGCCTTCGGCCCCGACACGCCCTGGCAGACCGAGCTCGAGGACGCCTTCCCGTTCCACGAGACGCCCGACCAGCTGAGCACGGTCGAGGAGGTCAAGTCCGACATGCGCCAGGTGGTCCCGATGGACCGCCTGGTCTGCGGCGACGTCGGCTACGGCAAGACCGAGATCGCGGTGCGCGCCGCCTTCAAGGCGGTGCAGGACGGCAAGCAGGTCGCGGTGCTGGTGCCCACGACGTTGCTGGTGACCCAGCACTTCTCCACCTTCGCCGAGCGGATGAGCGGCTTCCCGGTCACCCTGAAGCCGCTGAGCCGGTTCCAGACCGACAAGGAGGCCAAGGAGGTCCTCGCCGGGCTCGCCGACGGCAGCGTCGACATCGTCATCGGCACCCACCGGCTGCTCAACCCCGACATCACGATGAAGGACCTCGGGCTGATCGTGGTCGACGAGGAGCAGCGCTTCGGCGTCGAGCACAAGGAGCAGATGAAGCGGCTGCGCACCAGCGTCGACGTGCTCTCGATGTCGGCGACACCGATCCCGCGCACCCTGGAGATGGCGATCACCGGCATCCGCGAGATGTCGACGATCGCGACGCCGCCCGAGGAGCGGCACCCGGTGCTGACCTACGTGGGCGGCTACGAGGACCGCCAGGTCGCGGCCGCCGTACGCCGGGAGCTGCTGCGCGACGGGCAGGTGTTCTTCATCCACAACCGGGTCAGCTCGATCGAGAAGGCCGCCGCGAAGATCCAGGAGCTGGTGCCCGAGGCGCGGGTCGCCACCGCCCACGGCCAGATGGGGGAGCACCAGCTCGAGCAGGTGATGCTCGACTTCTGGGAGAAGCGCTTCGACGTGCTGGTGTGCACCACCATCGTCGAGTCGGGCCTGGACGTCTCCAACGCCAACACGATGATCATCGAGCGGGCCGACACCCTCGGCCTGTCCCAGCTGCACCAGCTGCGCGGCCGGGTGGGCCGGTCGCGGGAGCGGGCCTACGCCTACTTCCTCTACCCGCGCGACAAGCCGCTCACCGAGACCGCCCACGAGCGCCTGGCCACCCTGGCCCAGCACTCCGACCTCGGCGGCGGCATGGCGATCGCGATGAAGGACCTCGAGATCCGCGGCGCGGGCAACCTGCTCGGCGGCGAGCAGTCGGGCCACATCGCCGACGTCGGCTTCGACCTCTACGTCCGGCTCGTCGGCGAGGCGGTCGCGGAGTTCCGTCAGGACGGATCGGCACCCGAGCAGGCCGTCGAGGTCAAGATCGAGCTGCCGGTGGAGGCCCACCTGCCCCACGACTACGTGCCCAGCGAGCGGCTGCGCCTGGAGATGTACAAGCGGCTGGCCGAGGTGCGCTCCGACGAGGACGTCGCCACGCTGCGCGAGGAGCTGGTCGACCGCTACGGCGAGCCGCCGGCCGAGGTGGTCCGGCTCCTGGGCGTGGCCAGCTTCCGGGCCCGCTGTCGCGAGGCCGGCGTCAGCGAGGTCACGGTGCAGGGCAAGTACGTCCGGTTCCACCCGGTCGAGCTGCCCGAGTCGCGCGTCGTACGCCTGAACCGGCTGCACCCCAAGAGCCTCTACAAGGCTCCCGTGGCTACCATGCTCGTGCCGCGGCCCCAGCCGCCCGGCTTCGGTGCGCCCGCCCCGCGGGACGAGGAGCTGCTCGACTGGGCGCGGCAGGTGATCGACGGGGTGATCGCCCCGGACCAGGCCAAGGCCCCGGTCGGGGCCGGCGCGAGCGAGAGGACCGGATCGTGACTGCACTCCGAGGGGGCCCTCGGGCCCGGTGGACGCGCGGCATCGCCCTGATCGGCGCCGGCGGCGTCCTGCTCACCGGCTGCAGCGGCCTCACCCCGGGCACGGCGGCGGTCGTCGACGGCACCCGCATCACCTCCGCCAGCGTCGACCGGCTCGCCGAGGCGCAGTGCGGCGCCATCGAGCAGGCGGGCCAGCAGGGCCAGTCGCAGCCGGTCGCCCTGGCGAGCATCAAGCAGCAGAGCCTGCAGCTCCTGCTCGACATCGAGATCGACGAGGCGTTCGCGAAGGACGAGGGCATCACCGCGCCCAAGGCGCTGGTGACCTACATCGACGACCAGCTGCAGACCCAGGTGCAGGGCCTGCGCGGTCGGCCCGGCGAGGTGCTCGGCGAGACCCTGCAGCGGTACGCCGCCAGCCGGGCCGCCGTCGTCCAGGCCGGCGCCGAGGCGGCCGGCCAGGAGGCCAGCCCGGAGAACATCGAGCAGCTCATCAACGCCGGGCTCGAGCAGCGCGACGCGTGGGTGAAGGACGCGGACGTCGACACCGACCCGCGCTACAGCCCCGACGCCGACGGCAACCCCGGCGGCGGCAGCGGCTCGGTCTCGACCGCGGCGTCGGAGTTCGCCAAGCAGGGATCGGCCGAGCAGGCCGACCCGGCCTACGTCGCCGCGCTGCCCGCCTCCCAGAAGTGCGGCTGAGCCGCACGGGGACGATGGACCAGCAGGCCCTGCCCGAGGTCGTCGCGATGATGCGACGGCTGCGGGCGGAGTGCGGCTGGAAGGCGGCGCAGACCCACCGGACGTTGGCGCGGCACCTGCTCGAGGAGACCTACGAGACCCTCGAGGCGATCGAGTCCGACGGGCCCGGCCGGGACGACCACCTCCGCGAGGAGCTGGGCGACCTGCTGCTCCAGGTGCTCTTCCACGCCGCGATCGCCGAGCAGGAGGGCCGCTTCGACCTCGACGACGTCGCGGCGGGTCTCGCGGTCAAGCTGCGCCACCGCAACCCGCACGTCTTCGGTGACCTCGTCGAGACCGACCCGGTGCGGATCAACGAGGCCTGGGAGGCCGCCAAGGCGACCGAGAAGCAGCGCGACGACCTGTGGGAGGGGATCCCGGCGGCGCTGCCCGCGCTGGCCTTCGCCGCCAAGGTGCTCGACCGCCACGAGCGGGCCGGGATCGCGGCACCCCTCCCCGTCGTGGACCCCGACCCGGCCGTCGCCGTCGGCGAGGAGCTGCTGGGGTGCGTCGAGCGGGCGCGGGCCCATGGGGTCGACCCCGAGCAGGCGCTGCGCGACGCCGTACGACGGCGACGACCGTGAGCCGCAGGGCGGCAGCCGTCGCGCTGTCCCTCGCCCTGTGCCTGACCGCCGCCGGGTGCCAGCGGGGCCAGGACGACGAGCTGGAGCCGCGTCCGACGCGAACGGTGACCACGACCCCCAGCCCCACCCTGCAGCCCCCCGCCACGGTCCCGCTGGGCGGGGCGAGCGGGTTCACCGACGACGGCCTGGTGTGGGCCCAGGGCAGCGAGCTGCACGTCGGCGGCCGCACGCTCGACCTCGCGCCGGTCACCGTCGAGGGCCTGGTGGCCACGCCCGACGGCGCCTACGTGCTCGCCCGGGGGGAGCTGTGGTCGGTCGACCTGCGCCGCGCGGAGGGCACGACGCTGCCGGGGGTGGAGCGGGTCGGGCTCTCCCGCGACGGCCGCCGCCTGCTCGTCGACCTGCGGGGTGACACCCGCCGCCGCGCCTACGACCTGGCCACGGGCCGGCTGGTCCCCGGTCCCGCGCCCGCGGCGCTCACGGCCCGCGCCCGTGCCGCCGGCCCGGGGGAGTACGCCGTGACCTCGGCCGCCGACGGCACCCCCCGCGTGACCGGCCCCGACGGTACCGAGGTCACGGTGCCCGACCTGCCCGAGCGGTTCGTGCCCGAGGCCTGGTCGACGCCCACGACCGTGGCGGGCCGGGCGACCGCAGCCGACGGCGCCACCTCCCACGTCAGCTGCCGCCTGGACGGCGCCGCCCGCTGCACGACGCTGGGCGACCCGGAGGCCGACGAGCCGGTCGTCCTCGCGGTCGCGGCGCTCCCCGGATAGGGGCGTCCGCGCCGTTAGGGTGGGAGGGCCGCTGCCCGACTCACGAGGAGCACCTCCCTTGGCTTCCATCGACACCGTCATCGCCCGCGAGATCCTCGACTCCCGGGGCAACCCGACGGTCGAGGTCGAGGTGCTGCTCGACGACGACTCCGTGGGTCGCGCCGCGGTCCCCTCCGGTGCCTCCACCGGCGCCTTCGAGGCGGTCGAGCTGCGCGACGGCGGCTCCCGCTACGGCGGCAAGGGCACCGAGAAGGCCGTCGCCGCCGTGCAGGACCAGATCGAGCCCGAGATCATCGGCCTCGACGCCACCGACCAGCGCCTCGTCGACCAGGCGATGCTCGACCTCGACGGCACGCCCAACAAGGCCAACCTCGGCGCCAACGCCATCCTGGGCGTCTCGCTGGCCGTGGCCCGGGCGGCCGCGCTCAGCTCCGGACTGCCGCTGTTCCGCTACGTCGGCGGCCCCAACGCCCACCTGCTGCCCGTGCCGATGATGAACATCCTCAACGGCGGCGCCCACGCCGACACCAACGTCGACGTCCAGGAGTTCATGGTCGCCCCGATCGGTGCGGCCACCTTCCGCGAGGCGCTGCAGCAGGGCGCCGAGGTCTACCAGGCGCTGAAGTCGGTGCTGAAGAAGCAGGGCCTCGCGACCGGCGTCGGCGACGAGGGCGGCTTCGCCCCCGAGCTGACCAGCAACCGTGCGGCGCTCGACCTCATCGCCGAGGCCGTCGCCGCCACCGGCCTGAAGCTGGGCGACGACGTCGTGCTGGCCCTCGACGTGGCCGCGAGCGAGTTCCACGAGAAGAAGAAGTACGCCTTCGAGGGCAAGAAGAAGTCCAGCGCCGAGATGGTCGACTACTACGCCGACCTGGTCTCGGCGTACCCCATCGTCTCCATCGAGGACCCGCTCGACGAGGAGGACTGGGACGGCTGGGCCGCGATCACCGAGCGCCTGGGCGAGAAGATCCAGATCGTCGGCGACGACCTGTTCGTCACCAACGTCGAGCGGCTGCAGCGCGGCATCGACGCCCGCTCGGCCAACGCGCTGCTGGTCAAGGTCAACCAGATCGGCTCGCTGACCGAGACCCTGGACTCCGTCGACCTGGCGCACCGCAACGGCTTCCGCTGCATGATGAGCCACCGCTCCGGCGAGACCGAGGACACCACCATCGCCGACCTCGCCGTGGCCACCAACTGCGGCCAGATCAAGACCGGCGCCCCCGCGCGGTCCGAGCGCGTCGCGAAGTACAACCAGCTCCTCCGCATCGAGGAGGAGCTCGACGACGCCGCGCGCTACGCCGGCCGCGGCGCCTTCCCCCGCTTCCGAGGCTGACCCGGAGGACCACGAGTGGCCACCCGACACCCGCAGCGCGGGTCGCGCCGTACGTCCCGCACGGGGCGTCCGGTCTCGACCCCGCGGCACCTGCCGGGCAACCTGCGGCCCCGCGCGAGCGGCGGCACCCGCGAGCGGCAGGACCCGCGTGCCCCGCGGCCGCGGTTCACGCAGCGGATGGCGGTCCTCGTGCTCGTCGTGGCGGTGCTGGTCGTGTCCTACGCCTCCTCGATGCGCGCCTTCCTCGACCAGCGCAGCCACATCGCCGACCTGCGCGCGCAGATCGCCGGCTCCGAGCGCGAGATCGCGGGCCTGGAGCGCGAGAAGCGCCGGTGGCAGGACGACGCCTACGTCGAGGCGCAGGCCCGGGAGCGGTTCGGCTGGGTGATGCCCGGCGAGACCAGCTATCAGGTGATCGACCGCGACGGGAAGCCGCTGGAGCGCACCGACGAGCTCACCGACCCCGACTCCGTGGAGGAGGAGGTCACCGACGCGTGGTGGGACAAGGTGTGGGGCTCGGTCGAGACCGCCGACCACCCCGAGAAGGTCCCGACGCCGCCGAGCGAGCTCGACACCCCCGAGCAGCCCGCGGACGGCTCGTGATCGACCCCGACGACGTCGCGGTGGTGGGCGCGCAGCTCGGCCGCCCCCCGCGCTCCATCCACGCGGTCGGCCACCGCTGCCCCTGCGGCAACCCCGACGTGGTGGCGACCGAGCCGCGCCTGGACGACGGCACGCCGTTCCCGACCACCTTCTACCTCACCTGCCCGCGGGCGGCGTCGATGATCGGCACCCTCGAGGCGTCCGGCCTGATGCGCGAGATGAGCGAGCGGCTGGCCGAGGACCCCGACCTGGCCTCGGCGTACGCCGCGGCGCACGACGCCTACCTGGCCGCGCGCGCCGAGATCGGCGAGGTGCCCGAGATCGCGGGCGTCTCCGCCGGCGGCATGCCCGACCGGGTGAAGTGCCTGCACGTGCTCGCCGGCCAGTCGCTGGCCCTTGGGCCCGGCACCAACCCGCTCGGCGACGAGGTCCTCGACCGGCTCGGTGCCTGGTGGGAGAAGGGGCCGTGCGTGCTCCGGGACGCGTCTGCCTCGGGGACCGGCGCGGGGGAGCAGCCGTGACGCGGGTCGCCGCGTTCGACTGCGGCACCAACAGCCTGCGCGTGCTCGTCACCGACCTCGACCCCGAGCGGGGGACCTCCCAGGAGCTGGTGCGCGAGATGCGGATCGTGCGGCTGGGGCAGGGCGTGGACCGCACCGGCCGGATCTCCGAGGCGTCGCTGCAGCGCGTCTTCGACGGCGTCGAGGAGCTGATGGGGCTGGTCGAGCCCCACGACGTCGCCTCGGTCCGGTTCTGCGCCACCTCCGCCGCCCGCGACGCCGAGAACGCCCAGGAATTCCTCGACGGCGTCCGCGCCCGCACCGGCACCACCCCGGAGGTGCTGGACGGCGAGGCCGAGGCGCGGGCCACCTTCGCCGGCGCCGTGCGCGACCTGCCGCCCCTGCCCGGGCCGCTGCTCGTCCTCGACATCGGCGGCGGCTCGACCGAGCTGGTGCTCGGCGACCCCGAGGGCGGTGTCACCGCCCAGCACTCCCTCGACATCGGCTCGGTGCGGCTGACCGAGCGCTGCCTGCCCAGCGACCCGCCGACCCGTGAGGAGGTCGAGGCCGCGGTCGCCGCCATCGACAGCGCCCTCGACGGCTGCGAGGTCGACCCCGCCCAGGCGGGCGCGGTCGTCGGGGTGGCCGGCACGGTCACGACGCTCGCGGCCGCGGTGCTCGGGCTGGCGTCGTACGACCGCTCGGTGATCCACCACAGCGTGCTGCGCGCCGACGCCGTGCAGGGCGCGGTCAGCCACCTGCTCAGCCTCGACGTCGAGCAGCGCCGGGCGCTCGGCTACATGCACCCCGGTCGTGCCGACGTCATCGGCGCCGGGGGACTCATCCTCGCCGCGGTGCTGCGACGCACTCCCGTCGCCTCCCTGCTCGTCAGCGAGCACGACATCCTCGACGGCATCGCCTGGTCCCAGCTCGACCCCACCCCCTCAGGCCTCCCCTCGGGCGGGTCGCCCCACGGAAAGGGATAACCCCATGTCCACCAGCACCCCCACCCGCCCCGACGCCGGCAGCACGCGCCTCCAGGCCCACGACCCCGCGGCCGCCACCTCGCCGTCGGAGCCCGCCGGGCGACGCTCGCCGTGGTTCGTGCTGCGCCGCACGCTCGCCGAGTTCCGCGAGGACCGCGGCAGCGACCTCGCCGGCTCCCTGACGCTGTGGACGCTGCTGGCCGCCGTCCCCGGTCTCGGGCTGCTGCTCGGCCTGGTCGGCCTCACCGGCCAGACCGGCTCCGCGGTCACGCTCGTCGACGACGTGCTCTCGCGGCTGCTCTCGGGCGCCACGGTCGACCTGGTCACCGGTCGGCTCACCGAGCTCGGAGGCCTGTCCGACGTCGGCTCGGCGGTCCTCGTCGGTGCCTCCGCGCTGCTGCTGGCGTGGGCGGCCAACGGCTACGTCCGCGCCTTCTCGCGCGTCACCAACACCGTCCACGAGGTGCCGGAGGGCCGTCCCTCCTGGCGGCTGCGCCCGGCCCAGCTGGTGCTGACCCTCGCCGTCGTCGTGCTCGCCGCACTCGCCCTGGCGCTGATGGTCGTGACCGGCCCGGTCGCGCAGACGCTCGGCGACGCGCTCGGCCTGTCCGCCGACGTGGTCGGGGTGTGGTCGGTGGCGCAGTGGCCGCTGCTCGCGCTCGTGGTCGTGGTCCTGGTGACGCTGCTGCTCCACGCGACGCCCAACGTGAAGTTCGGCCGGCTCAAGCTGCTGACCCCCGGCGCCTTCGTCGCGATCCTGGTGTGGGTCGCGGCGTCGGTCGGGGTGGCCTGCTTCGTCGCCACCTACGGCACCTACGACCGCACCGTCGGCGCGCTCGCCGGTGTCGTCGTGGTGCTGCTGTGGCTCTGGGTCACCCACGCCGCCCTGGTGCTCGGTGCCGAGCTGGACGCCGAGCTCGAGCGCGGCCGGCAGCTGCAGCACGGCCTGGCCGCCGAGGAGCGGCTCCAGCAGCCGGTGCGCGACGACCGCGTCAGCCTCAGGCGCGACGGCCGCCGCGAGCGCGACCTGACCGTCCAGCGCGACATCCGGGTCGCCGCCGCCGGTCACGGCAACCCGGCCGACCGGCCGTTCGGCCGGCCCTCGCGCGGCGGCGAGTGACCCTGCGGTGATCCTCCCGGGGTCGGGCCACCCGGCCGACCCCGTCGGGCCCGGGGTGCCCCCGCCCGTCTCGGCGCGCTCGGCGGCCGGCGTCTCGCGCCTGGCGGCCCGGGCGACGCTGGAGCAGGTCGACGCCCGCGTCTCGGTGTGCCGCGCCTGCCCCCGCCTGGTGGCGTGGCGCGAGCAGGTCGCGCACGAGCGGCGGGCGTCGTACGCCGAGGAGGAGTACTGGGGCCGCCCGGTCCCCGGGTTCGGCGACCCGGCCGCCCGCGTGCTCGTGATGGGGCTGGCCCCCGCCGCCCACGGCGCCAACCGCACCGGCCGGGTCTTCACCGGCGACCGCTCCGGCGACTGGCTGTTCGCCTCGATGCACCGCGTCGGCCTGGCCTCCCAGCCCACCTCCCGGCACGCCGGGGACGGGCTGGAGCTGGTCGGCACCCGGGTGGTCGCCGCCGTGCGCTGCGCCCCGCCCGCCAACCAGCCCACCCCCGTCGAGCGCGACACCTGCGCACCGTGGGTCGAGCGCGAGGTCCGGCTGCTGCTGCCCACGCTCCGGGTGGTGGTCTGCCTGGGCGGCTTCGGCTGGGAGGCCGCGCTGCGGGCCCTGGCGGGCGCCGGCGCGGTCGTGCCCCGGCCGCGTCCCCGCTTCGGCCACGGCGTCGAGGTCGCGCTCGACGGACTCACCCTGCTCGGCTGCTTCCACCCCTCGCAGCAGAACACCTTCACCGGCCGGCTCACCGAGCCGATGACGGACGCGGTGCTGGGCCGGGCGGCCGAGCTCGCCTCCCTATGATCGGCCCCGCGCCCCGGTATCCCAACCGGCAGAGGAAGCGGTCTTAAACACCGCGCAGTGTGGGTTCGAGCCCCACCCGGGGCACCGGGGACCGGGGCCTGCCCCGACCAGCGACGGACGAGGCGGGAACACCGGCCCCCGGCGGGACGTTGTGACAGCGACGCACCGGTAGGATCCGGGCTTCACGCGAACACCAGAGTGGGGGGTTCGCACGGCTCCCTAGGAGGACGCCTTGCAGAGCAGCAACCCGATCTTCCGTCGTTCCGAGGGCTTCAACGGCCGCGGGAACGCCACCATGAACAGCCCGGCGACCTGGAGCACCGGCGCCGCCGGCGGCTACGCCCAGGGCCAGGGCGGCTACGACCAGGGCGGCCATGGGGGCGGCTACGGCCAGGCCCCGCAGGTCGACCAGGGCCGGATGACCATCGACTCGGTAGTGCAGAAGACCGGCCTGACGCTCGGCGTCGTGGTCCTCTTCGCCGCCGCGACGTGGTTCCTCACCCCGAACCTGTCCGAGGACCCCGCGGCGATCAGCACGCTCTACGCGCTGTCGATGTTCGGCGCGCTGACCGGCTTCGCGCTGGCGATGGTCAACTCCTTCAAGAAGGTCATCAGCCCCGCGCTGGTGCTGGCGTACGCCGCCGTCGAGGGCATCTTCGTCGGCGCGTTCTCCAAGTCGCTCGAGGCGATGTTCGGTGACGGCCTCGTCATCGGCGCGGTGCTCGGCACCATGGCCGCCGTCGCGGGCACGCTCGCGGCGTACAAGTTCTTCGACATCAAGGTGACCCCCAAGTTCCGGATGTGGGTCATGGGCGCGCTGATCGGCTTCGTGGCCGTCAGCCTGCTCAACTTCGTGCTGCGGTTCTTCGGCGCGGACTTCGGCTTCAACGGCTTCGGCACGATGGGCCTGATCTCCAGCGTCATCGCGCTGGGCCTCGGCGTCCTGCTGCTGATCCTCGACTTCGACTTCGTCGAGCGCGGCATCGAGGCGGGCCTGCCCGAGCGCGAGTCCTGGCGGGCGGCCTTCGGCCTGACCGTGACGATCATCTGGATCTACATCGAGCTGCTCCGACTGCTCGCGATCCTGCGCGGCAACGACTGACCTGACCCGACCCCCGCGAGGGGGAGCGTCATCCGGGAGCCCCGGCCGAGTCCTCGGCCGGGGTTCCTGCGTCCTCGGGTGTGCCCTCGGCCCCGTCGGGGGTCTGGGCGGTGCCGGTCGGGAGCAGCCGGCGGCGCATCAGCGTCACCCAACGGCCGCCGACGCCGCGGGTGGCGCCACCGACCTCGGTGCCGTCGATCTCGGTGCCGGGGCTCTCGCTGGCCTTGGCGGCGGCGTACCCGAGGGGCAGCACGGCCTCGCCGCGCCCGGCGCGGGGCGCGTCCTCCTCGGTCTCACCGAAGCCGAGGGCCGCGAGCACCGAGGGCACCATCACGCGTGCCATCGACTCGTAGCCCCGCGCCGAGGGGTGGAAGCGGTCGGGGCCGAAGAGCAGGGCCGGGGCCGCGGCGAACTCCTCGCCCAGGATCGAGGCCAGCGAGACCGTCCGCCCACCGGCCTCCACGACGGCGATCGTCTGGGCGGCCGCCAGCTGGCGCGACCAGATCCGGGCGACCTGGCGCAGCGGTGGCGGCAGCGGCTGGATCGTGCCGAGGTCGGGACAGGTGCCCACCACCACCGCGGTGCCGGCCTCGGTGAGGCGGCGCACGGCCGCCGAGAGGTGGCGCACCGAGGCGGACGGCAGCACCGCGTGGGTCACGTCGTTGGCACCGATGTAGACGATCGCGACGTCGGGGGAGGCGGTCAGCGCGGCGGTGACCTGGGCGTCGAGGCCGCTGCTCTGGGCCCCCACCTTGGCGTACTCGCGCAGGTGGACCCGCCGGTCGGCCCGCTCGGCGACGCCGGAGCCCAGCCAGGCGCCGGGCGTCTCCTCCACGGTGCGCACGCCGTAGCCGGCGGCGCTGGAGTCACCCAGCAGCGCGAGCCGCAGGGCGGGGCCGGGGCGACCCCGGCCGTACCAGCCGGTGGCGTCGCGGACCCGCCCGTCGGCCTCGCCGATGGTGCGCCGGGCGAACTTCGCCTCGGCCCGCAGCACGCCGTACAGCGAGGCGCCCAGCGCGGTCAGGCCGCCGCCCCCGTAGACGGCCGCCACCGCGACCCGGCGTGCCGCTGCTGCTCTCACCACGCCGCGATCCTAGTGAGTGCCGGCAGCGGCATAGGTTGGGCCCATGAAGTACGCCAACTCCCTCCTCGAGCTGATCGGCAACACCCCGCTGGTCAAGCTCAACCGCACGGTCGGCACCACCTCGTCGCTCGTGCTCGCCAAGATCGAGTACCTCAACCCGGGTGGCTCGGTGAAGGACCGCATTGCGGTCAAGATGATCGACGCGGCCGAGGCCAGCGGCGAGCTGAGGCCCGGCGGCACCATCGTGGAGCCGACCTCGGGCAACACCGGCGTCGGCCTGGCCCTGGTGGCCCAGCAGCGCGGCTACTCGTGCGTGTTCGTGTGTCCCGACAAGGTCAGCGAGGACAAGCGCAACGTCCTCAAGGCGTACGGCGCGGAGGTGGTCGTCTGCCCGACCGCGGTGGCCCCCGAGCACCCCGACAGCTACTACAGCGTCTCGGACCGCCTCACCCGCGAGATCGAGGGCGCCTGGAAGCCCAACCAGTACGTCAACGTCAACAACCCGCTGTCGCACTACGAGCAGACCGGCCCGGAGATCTGGGAGCAGACCGAGGGCCGCATCACCCACTTCGTGACCGGCATGGGCACCGGCGGCACCATCAGCGGCGTCGGGCGCTACCTCAAGGAGCAGAACCCCGACATCCAGGTGATCGGCGCCGACCCGCACGGCTCGGTCTACTCCGGCGGCACCGGCCGCCCCTACCTCGTCGAGGGCGTCGGGGAGGACTTCTGGCCCGACACCTACGACCGCGGCGTCGCCGACCGCGTCATCGAGGTCTCCGACGGCGACTCCTTCCACTTCACCCGCCGGCTCGCCCGCGAGGAGGGCATGCTCGTCGGCGGCTCCGCCGGCATGGCCGCCTTCGCCGCGGTGCAGCTGGCCCAGGAGCTCGACGATCCCGACGCCGTGATCGTGGTGCTCCTGCCCGACAGCGGCCGCGGCTACCTCACCAAGGTGTTCAACGACGAGTGGCTGGCCCGCTACGGCTTCCTGGCCGATCCGCACAGCGGCCAGAGCGTCGGGGAGGTGCTGCGCGCCAAGAAGGGTGACATCCCCGCCCTGGTGCACACCCACCCCACCGAGACCATCGCCGAGGCGGTGGCGATCCTGCAGGAGTACGGCGTCTCGCAGATGCCCGTCGTCCGCGCCGAGCCCCCCGTGATGGCCGCCGAGGTGGCCGGCTCGGTCTCCGAGCGCCGGCTGCTCGACGCGCTGTACGGCGGCAAGGCCCGGCTCGCCGACCAGGTCGAGGACCACATGGACGACCCGCTGCCCACTATGGGCGCCGGGGCGGGCGTGCCCGAGGCGGTCGCGGCCCTGCGCGACGCCGACGCCGTGCTCGTGCAGGAGGACGGCCGGCCGATCGGCGTGCTGACGCGGCAGGACCTGCTGGGGTTCGTCACCGCCGACTGATGTCCGACGTGCGAGGAAGAGGTACGCCGTGTCCCTCGCACTTCGGGGTCGGTGACCGTACGCTGGAGTCGACGCGTGAGCGGCGGTGCACCCACATCGACCGCCGCGTGTGCGGCCGGAGGCGGACGGCCTGCCCTGCAGGCCCCTCCACGTCCGTCGTCAGTCGAGGATGGCGGGGTGACACTCCCAAGGTCACCCCGCCATCTGCTGTCCGACGGGGTGCTCACGGGGTGCTCGCGCCGTCTAGCGGACGCGGCGGGCGGCGGCCGGGTCCGGCGTACGCCCGGTGAGGATCTGCTCGAGCTGCTCGACGCCGTCGACCAGGCGCGGCCCCGGACGGGCGTACGACGCGTTGGCGTCCACCGCCCACACCGGCACCCCCGGCGGCAGCACGTCACGGGCCAGCAGCTGCTCGGCCAGCGCGACGGAGGCCGGCAGCTCGAAGCCGCAGGGGGCGCAGACGACCACCTCGGGGGCGGCGTCGCGGACGGCGTCCCAGCCCAGGCGCACCGACTTCTCGCCGGCCCGGCCCAGCACGGACTCGCCGCCGGCCAGCTCCACCATCTCGGGCACCCAGTGCCCGGGGGAGAAGGCGGGGTGGGTCCACTCCAGCACCGCGACGCGGGGCCGGCGGCTCCCGCGCAGCGAGGCTCGCGCGGCGACGGCGAAGAGCCGGGAGCGCAGCCCGGCCACCAGCTCGACGGCGGCCGGCTCCCGACCGGTGGCGCGGCCGAGGACCAGGACGGAGTCGAGCACCTGGTCGAGCGTGTGGGGGTCGATGGTGAGCACCTCGGCGGTGCAGCCGAGGTGGGCCAGCGCGTCGTCGACCACCGAGACGTCGACGGCGCAGACCGCGCACAGGTCCTGGGTGACCACGAGGTCGGCGTCCAGGCCGGCCAGCGCGCCCTCGTCGAGGTGGTAGAGGTCCTCGCCGGCCTGCATGGCCCGGGCCACGAAGGCGTCGATGCCGGCCGGGTCCAGCCCCTCGGGCAGCGCACTGGTGGACACGATGGTGCGGGTGCGCGCCTCGGGCGGGTGGTCGCACTCGAACGTGACGCCGACGACGTCGTCGCCGGCCCCGACCGCGAACAGGATCTCGGTCGTCGAGGGCAGCAGGGAGACCACGCGCATGGACGCCATCGTCGCAGGCGGTCGGGGACTGCGATGATCGGCGCCGTGACCAGCGCCTCCTACCTCACCGTCGCGCGCGACGGCTGGGCCGAGATCGAGGTGGAGCGATCCCGCTTCCGGGGGACGGTCGCCCGGGTGGGCGACGAGCAGGAGGCCCGCTCCGTCGTGGAGACGCTGCGCCGGGAGCACTGGGACGCCCGCCACCACTGCTCGGCGTTCGTCGTCGGACCCGAGCGCACGCTGGAGCAGGCCAGCGACGACGGCGAGCCCAGCGGCACCGCGGGCCCGCCGATCCTGGCGCAGCTGCGCGGACGCGAGCTGAGCGACGTCGTCGTGGTGGTGAGCCGCTGGTTCGGTGGCGTGCTGCTCGGCACCGGCGGGCTCACCCGGGCGTACGCCGACGCGGCTCGGACCGTGCTCGACGAGGTGGGCACCCTCCAGCGGGTGCTGCACGACCTGTGCGAGGTCAGCGTCGACATCGCCGAGGTGGGCCGGCTCGAGCACGCGCTGCGCTCGCGGGGCGCGCGGGTCCTGGGCGTGGAGTACACCGGCGAGGCCCAGCTGCGGCTCTCGGTGCCGCCCGCGGCCCGTCACGTGGTCGAGGAGACCGTCGCCGAGCTGACCGGCGGGACGGCCGAGCCGCGACTGGTCGGCCAGCAGTGGGTGGACGCCGGGCGCTAGCGTCCCGCGGAGTCCGTCATGGCCGCCCGCAGCCGCGCGGTGACGGCCCGCACCACGTCGGCGTCGGGCTTGAGCACCTCGCGGTCGTAGGTCAGCAGCCCGTTGAGCTCGTCCTCGACGTCGCTGAGCTGGGTCCAGACGGTGGCGGCCAGGCCGTCGCGGGCGGCCCCGACGAGCCCCTCGTGCAGCTGCTCGAACGCCGCCGTGAGCGCGGCCGCGTCCGCGTGGTGGCGGTAGCCGAACTCGCGGTCGCTCCAGTCGTGGCCGTCGACGCGCAGGCTGTGGCCGCCGTACTCGGTCAGGGCCACGACGCGGCGCCACCGCCGGGGCCGGTGCAGCCGCGGCATCGTGAACGGGGCGAGGTAGGCGTGGAAGCTGCGCACGTCGCCCCCGCCCTGGTCGACCCAGCCGCTGACGTGGTTGACCGGGCGGGTGGGGTCCTGCCGACGCACGGCGCGGGCGTGGGCGTTGGCGTCGAACTGCCCCCAGCCCTCGTTGAACAGCGTCCAGACCACCACCGACGGGCTGCCGTCCAGCAGGTCGACGGTCTCGTGCAGCTCGCGGGTCAGCTCGGCCCGGCCGTCGGCGTCCTGCCGGCCGAAGAGCGCGTGCAGCCGGTCGGGGACCGGCAGCGGCAGACGGGCCGGCCGGGTGGTGGTGAGCGCGCGGTAGCGGCCGCCCCCGTTGACGACGTCCTGCCACACCAGCATCCCGAGGCGGTCGCAGTGGGCGTACCACCGCAGCGGCTCGACCTTGGCGTGCTTGCGCAGCACCGTGAACCCGAGGTCCTTCATGGTGGTGATGTCGTGCACCATCGCCGCGTCGCTCGGCGCGGTCAGCAGCCCGTCGGGCCAGTAGCCCTGGTCGAGCACGCCGACGTGGGGGTAGGGCCGACCGTTGAGGAGCAGCCGCGGGTGCCCGTGGGTGTCACGGCCGGTGCCGAGCGTGCGCAGGGCGGTGTAGGAGGTGACGTGGTCCTCCCCGTGGGTCACCGTCACGTCGTACAGGTGGGGGTGCTCGGGCGACCACGGGCGTACGACGCGCAGCGGCAGCCGGGCCGTCGCGCCCGACCCGACCTGGGCGCGGGCCACCTCGCCGTCCTCCGTGGTGCTCACCACCACGGTGGCGGTGCCGTCGCCGACCAGGTCGAGGTGCACCTCGAGGGCGGCCGTGGCGAGGTCGGGGGAGAGCCGCGGGGTCAGTCGCAGGTCGGCGACGTGGCGCGCCGGCAGCCACTCCAGCCAGACGGTCTGCCAGATGCCCGACTGGGCGGTGTACCAGATCTCGCCGCGGTCCAGCCGCTGCTTGCCCCGGGCGTGGGGAGCGGTCTCGGAGCGGTCGCGGACCCGCACCACCAGCTCGTGCGCGCTGCCGGGTGACCCGAGGGCGTCGGTGACGTCGAGGGTGAAGGGCAGGTAGCCGCCGGTGTGGCCGCCGACCTCGACGCCGTCGACCCGCACGCTCGCCTGCTGGTCGACCGCGCCGAGGTGCAGCAGCACCCGGCCGCCCGGCTCGACGTCGGGCGTGGTCAGGGTGCGGCGGTACCAGAGCCACTCGTCGGGCCGGAGCTGCCGCCCGACCCCGGACAGCGGCGCCTCCGGCGAGAACGGCACCACGACGGGGCCGTCGTACGCCGTCGGCGGGGTGGGGTCGGCGGTGAACGCGTGCTCCCAGACGCCGTTCAGGCTGCACCAGGTCGCGCGGTGTCGCTGCGGGCGCGGGTGCTCGGGGAGCGGAGCCTCGGGGTCCACCGCGCGGCCCCACCGTGTCATCACGGCAGGAGCCTGGCAGTCCCCGAGGCGCTCAGGGCCGCGTCAGTCCTTCTTCTCGACGTCCTTGCGCACGTCGACGAGGAGCGCGGCGAGCTGCTTGCTGTCGTAGCCCGGCACGGTGGGGACCAGCTCGCCCATGGTGTCGTTGGTCGCCCAGGCGCAGATCGCGATCTTCTGGCCGGTGCCCTGGTAGGCGCACACGGCCTGGCCGCCGCCGTCGCCGGGGGAGACCTTCTCGGTCTTGAAGCCGTTGGTCTCGGCCTGCTTGCGGAAGGAGGAGACGAACGTGGCCGGGTTCTGCTGGCCGTCGATCTTGGCGCCGAGGAAGACGAGCGCACCCTCGGGGCCGCGCTTGGAGTCGTCCTGGTCGTAGACGCCCGAGCGGACGTAGCTGACGCGCTTGGCCTGGGTCTTGAACTGCTGCTCCGCGGCGTCGAGCTGGGTCTTGAGCTCGGTCTCCTTGGCGGAGTCGCGGTCCATCCCGCCGGCGGTCTTGGTGATCGTCAGGGTGTGCTTGTCGGGACCGGTGAGGGCCACGACCGCCACGACCGCGGCGCCGGCGACCAGCGCCAGGACGACCACGGCGGCGATGATGCCGATGACGAGCTTCTTCTTCGACTTCTTCTCCGGCGGGGGCGGCGGGGGCGATCCGCCCGGCGTGCCGTAGCCCTCGGTGGGGGGCGGGGGCGTCGTCCCGCCGGTGCCGCCCGGGGTCGCGCCCGAGGTGGGGGTCCCGTCGTGGGGCGGCTGTGCGGGCGGCGGGAACTGGTCACTCATGCGAGCCAGTGTGCCCCAGGGTCCTCAAACCCGACCAATCGGCCGCAGCGGGCGAGAGCCGGGTCACGGAGCGGGCGGCGCCGGGAACGCTACGGAGACCGTGGCAGGTGCCACGGTCTCCGTAGTCGACGTCGGTGCCCTCAGAAGGCGCCGCAGTTGGAGAGGGCAGGGATCCCCCGGAAGCGGGCCTCGAGGAAGGCGAACGACTCCGGGTAGGACGCCGCCGCGCCGGCGACGTGGGTGATCGCGGCGTTGGGCGCGAAGCGCACCTTCGCGCCGAGGGCACACCACCGCCGGGCGACGTCGCGACCGACCTTGAACGGGATGACGTCGTCGCCCAGGCTCTGCGTGACCAGGGTCGGGACGGCCGGCTTGCGGCCGTCGGCGATCTTCTGCTCCGCGACGACCGTGTCGAACGGCGGCTCGTCGAGGTAGGCCGTGAGCGGGCGGCCGTCCTCGGTCAGGGTCGTCGACCGGGTGAAGGGGTAGCGGGCGACCGACTCCACGGTGCACTGGCCCTCCAGCTCCTCGAGCACCTGCTCGCCGCGGGTGTTGAGGTAGGGGTCGGTGTCGATGTCGTAGCTGGCGGCCAGGCCGGCCACGGCGTACCCCAGGAAGGCGAAGTAGGGCGAGCCGTCGAGGTTGGCGGCCACGGCCTTCAGGTCACCGGGGACCGCGCCGGCCACGACGCCCTTGAGCCGCAGCTCGGGGGCGTACGACGCGGCGATCTCACCCGCCGCGGCGGTGGCGCCACCGCCCTGGGAGTAGCCGGTGAGGGCGACCGGGCCGGCGTCGGGGAGGTTCGCCGCCGGCAGCGACTGGGCCGCGCGGACCACGTCGAGGGTGGCGCGTCCGGTGACCTCGCGGCTGACGTAGGTGTGGGTGCCGGGTGTGCCCAGGCCCTCGTAGTCGGTCACGGCGATGCCGTAGCCGCGGCTCAGCAGGCCCTTGACGAAGCCGCCCTCGTACTCCGTGCCGGCGTTGAGCTGGCGCGAGGGGGCGCACTGGTCGCCGAGCCCCTGGGTGCCGACGGCGAAGCTGACGACCGGGCGCTCGCCCGGCCCGGACCACGCGCGGCGCGGGGTGAGCACGCTGCCGGTGACGGGGATCCGCTCGCCGTTGCGGTCGGTGCTGACGTACATCACCCGCTGCACGTCGGCGTCGGCCCGCAGCGTCCGGGCGGGGTCGAGGTAGAACGCCGACGGCTCGCTGCGGATCACCGTGCCGGGGGCTCCGTCGAGGGTCGCGGGCGGCGTGTAGAACGCGTCGTCGCCCGCCGCGGCGGTGACCGCCGTCGTGGGTGCGGCGGCGGTCGCGGTCGGCGCGGTCGCGAGCAGGGCGGCCGGGGTCGCCAGTGCGGCGACGGAGGCGACGACGGAGGTGGCGAGGCGACGGCGGGTGCGGGGGTGCGGGGTCATGACGCTCCAGGGGCCGGGTCGGTGAGGCCCGACTCCTACCCCGCGCTACCGAGCGGTAATCCCGCACCTCCGGCGCGTCTCACAGCACGGTCGGGTCGAGGTCCAGCGTCGTGGTGTCGAGCGAGGCCAGCAGGTCCAGCCTGGGTCCGGTGGTGGGGAGCTCGAAGGCGTAGAAGTAGCGCGCCGCGGCGCGCTTGCCGTCGTGGAACGGCTCGGTGCCCTCGCCCACCGCGACCAGCTGCTCGAGCCACAGCCACGCCACCACGACGTGGCCGAAGGCCTCGAGGTAGGGCGTCGCGTTGGCCAGCGCCAGCGCCGGGTCGCCCTTCTCCCACAGCACGCCGGTGACGCGCAGCAGCTCCTCCCAGGTGCGGCCCAGCTGGTCGGCGTACGCCGCCGGGTCGCCGCCGACGGCCCGGGCCGCCTCGACGGTGGCCGTGATCCGGGCGCCGAGCACGCCGAGCGAGCGACCGCCGCCCTCGAGGACCTTGCGACCGAGCAGGTCCTGGGCCTGGATGCCGAGGGTGCCCTCGTGGATGGGGTTGAGCCGGTTGTCGCGGTAGAGCTGCTCGACGGGGTGGTCGCGGGTGTAGCCGGCACCGCCGAGGACCTGGATCGCGAGGTCGTTGGCGGCCAGGCACCACTGCGAGGGCCACGACTTCGCGACCGGGGTGAGCAGCGAGAGCAGCTGCTCGGCCTCGCGGGCGGCGTCGGCGTCGGGGTGGGTGCGCGACTCGTCGACCAGGTGGGCGCAGAACAGCACCAGGGCGAGCGCGCCCTCGACGTAGGACTTCTGCGCCAGCAGCATCCGGCGGACGTCGGCGTGCTCGACGAGCGGGACCGGGGGCGTGGTGGGGTCCTTGCGGTCCAGCGGGCGCCCCTGGGTGCGGACGCGGGCGTACTCCAGGGAGTGCAGGTAGCCGGTGTAGCCGAGCGCCGTCGCGCCCGCGCCGACGCTGACCCGGGCCTCGTTCATCATGTGGAACATGTAGGTCAGGCCGCGGCCCTCCTCGCCGACGAGGTGGCCCACCGCCCCCGCCTCGCCCCCCGGCGTGGCCAGGCCCTCGCCGAAGTTGAGCAGCGTGTTCGTGGTCGCGCGGTAGCCCATCTTGTGGTTGAGCCCGACCAGCGCGACGTCGTTGCGCTCGCCGACCGACCCGTCGTCGGCCGGCAGCCACTTGGGCACGATGAACAGGGAGATGCCCTTGGTGCCGGGCGCCGCGTCGGGCGTCCGGGCCAGCACCAGGTGGACGATGTTCTCGGCCAGCTCGTGGTCGCCGCCGGAGATCCACATCTTGGTGCCGGTGAGCCGGTAGCTGCTGCCGTCGTCCTGGCGCACGGCCCGGGTGGTGATGTCGCCCAGCGAGGAGCCGGCCTGCGGCTCGGAGAGCGCCATGGTGCCGTACCAGCGCCCCTCGACGACCGGGACGGCGTACGTCGCGACCTGCTCGGGCGTGCCGTAGGTCGCGAGCAGGTTGGCGTTGCCCTCGGCGAGGAACGGATAGGCGAACGTGCCGATGCTCGCGGCCTGGAACCAGCTCGACGCCGCCTGGTGGACCACGAACGGCAGCTGCATGCCCCCGAGCTCGGCGTCGAAGACGCTGGTGGGCAGCCCCGAGGCGGTGTACGCCGCCAGTGCGGCCCTCACCGACTCCGGCTGCACGACGCGACCGTCCTCGCCGACGAACGGCTCGTGGGTGTCGGCCTCGCGGTTCACCGGCGCGAAGTGCTCGGTGGCCAGCTGCTCGGCGAGGTCGAGCACGGCGTCGAAGGTCTCCCGGTCGTGATCGGCGTACCGCTCCCGCTCGACGAGCCGCTCGACCCGGAGCCAGTCGTGGAGCAGGAAGTCGAGGTCGCGGCGCGACATGATCAGCGAGGAGGCCATGGGGTCAGCCTGCCACCGGCGGCGCGGGCACGACCCCGTCCGCCTCGAGCCGGTCGAAGAGGTCGAGGAAGGCGTCGAGGGTGACGCGGTGGCCGGTGAAGCCGGCGCGGCGGCTGCGGGCCAGGTCGGTCAGGCACTCCATCTCGCGACCCAGGTCGCCGTCGGTGTGCCACCACGAGGCGACGCGGTCGACGTCGGTCTCGCGCAGGCCCTCGCGCTCGGCGATCGCGCGCCAGGTCGGGGCGGCGTCGGTCATCTGCTCCTCGAGCGGGCGCGGCGCGTCGGCGTACCCCTCCGGGCGTACGCCGAGCCGCTCGGCCAGCTGCGGCCACAGCCAGCGCCAGCGGAAGACGTCGCCGTTCGCGACGTTGAAGGCGGTGTCGGCCGCCGCCGGGGTGGTCGCCGCCCAGTGCAGCTGCTCGGCCAGCAGGTCGGCGTCGGTCATGTCGGTGACGCCGTCCCACTGCGTCTGCGAGCCCGGGAACACGAACGGCCGGTCGAGCTCGCGGCAGATCGCGGCGTACGCCGCCAGGGTCTGGCCCATGTTCATCGCGTTGCCCAGCGCGGCACCGATGATGGTGTGCGCGCGGTGGACGCTCCAGGTGAAGCCGTCGCGCTCGGCGGCGGCGAACAGCTCGTCCTCCTGGGCGTAGTAGAAGTTCTTGTGGGGCAGCCGCTCCTCGTCCTCGTGGAACGGCGTGTCCGGCACCTCGCCCTGGCCGTAGGCCTCGAACGGGCCGAGGTAGTGCTTGAGGCCGGTCAGCAGCGCCACGTGGCGCACCGACCCGCCCCCGCGGACGGCGTCGAGCACGTCGCGCACCATCCCGGCGTTGACGCGGATGTTCTCGTCCTCGGAGTCCTGGCGGGCCCAGGCGGTGAGGAAGACGTGGGTGGGCCGGTGGTCGGCCAGGGCGGCGCGCAGCTCCTCGGCGTCGGTCAGGTCGGCCTGCACCGTCTCCACGGCCTCCAGGCCGGGCAGCTCGCGGCCGCTGCGGGACAGGCCGAGCACGTGCCAGCCGGCGCCGACGAGGCGGGCGGACAGCGCGGCGCCGGAGATGCCGGTGGCACCCACGACGAGCGCGGTCGCCCCGGCCGGCGACGGGTCGGTCGCGGGAGTCGAGCCGGGGGTGGAGCCGGGGGTGGTGGAGGTCGAGGGCGCGCCGGAGGAAGTCACGGACCGACGTTAGGCGCACCATCCAACGTTCCAGGGGTACGATGAGGCGCAGAGCAGCCGTCTCGACGGCTGCGGTCCCACCCGGAGGTGGCCCGTCGTGGCCCGACCCGGAGGCCGCCCAGGCCACGCGAGCAGCAGCGTGGGGACCGATCCAGCAGGAAGCGGACGCCCGCCGTCCGCCGCAGATCCGCCGCACCAGGGCCTCGACCGCGGACCCGGTGCGTCACCGGGGCCGCTCCGCAGCAGCCCCGGACCGGGCTCGTCGAGGTGGCGTACCCGGGCACACGACAGGAGGAACCTGTGGCTCGAGGAGGCCAGCGCCAGAACGGCGCCCGCCGAGGCACGCAGCAGCGACGGCGCACGCGTGCGGTCGACAACGAGGGCATCATCCCCGTGCTCGCGCGCACCGTCCGCGAGGTCGAGAACGCCGTCGGCCGCGGCTCGGTGATGTCGTCGGTCCGCAGCAAGTTCCAGGTCGTCGCCCTCCTCGCCCGCGAGGAGCGCACCCGCGTCAAGACCGACCCCGACCTCAACGAGTCGCGCCGCGGCGAGCAGCTCAAGCGCCTCGACGGCATCGCCACCATCCTCGCCACGACCGCCGCCCGCGACAGCACGCTGTTCACCCTGCTCGACGAGAACGCCGAGGTCAGCGAGTCGGCCAAGGTGCTGATGCGCGAGATGCTCGAGGAGGCCGGCCTCGAGGCCCCCGAGGAGCCCGAGCCCCAGGTCGACGACGTCGTCCTGCCCGCCACGCACCGTCAGGTGGTGCCGCAGTCGGTGGTCTCCCGCCAGCTCGCGAACCCCTTCCTCGTCCCCGACTTCACCAATGCCCGGCAGGTCCGCACCCAGGCTCGCCGGCTCGCCGGCTGGGAGCTGCTCGGCCCGCTGTTCCGCTCCTTCGAGTACGCCGGCGCCGGCGCGTCCGCCTGCATGGCGCTGCCCGACCTCGAGGCCGACCCGGGGGCGTTCCAGGCGCCCGACGGCCTCGAGCTGATGCCCCACCAGGCCCAGCTCGTCGCCTCCGCCGCCGGCGGCCACCGCACCTTCCTGCTCGCCGACGAGCCCGGCCTAGGCAAGACCGCGCAGGCGCTGCTCGCCGCGCAGGCCGCCGACGCGTTCCCGCTGCTCGTCGTGGTGCCCAACGTGGTCAAGACCAACTGGGCCCGCGAGGCCGGCCTCTGGACCCCCGCCCGCCCGGCCACCGTGATCCACGGCGACGGCCGCGACATCGACGGGTTCGCCGACATCGTGGTCGTCAACTACGAGGTGCTCGACCGCCACGTCGGCTGGCTGGGCGAGTTCGGCTTCCGTGGCATGGTCGTCGACGAGGCGCACTTCATCAAGAACAAGCAGTCGCAGCGCTCGCAGCACGTGCTGCACCTGTCGGAGAAGATCCGGGCCCGGGCCGGTCGGCCGCTGCTGATGGCGCTCACCGGCACCCCGCTGATCAACGACATCGAGGACTTCCAGGCGATCTGGGAGTTCCTCGGGTGGATCAACGACAAGGTCCCGCTCGGCGACCTCATGGAGTCGTTGGAGGAGACCGGCCTGACCCCCCAGGACCCCGGTTTCTACCCGGCCGCGCGGCAGAGCGTGGTCGACCAGGGCATCGTGCGCCGTCGCAAGGTCGACGTCGCCGCCGACATCCCCGCCCGTCGCGTGGCCGACCTGCCGGTCGAGCTCGACGACGAGGCCGGCCGCTCGATCCGCGAGGCCGAGCGCGAGCTGGCCCGCCGGCTCGTGGGTCGCTACGAGAGCGCGATGGCCACGCGGTCCTCGGGCCGCACCGGCGAGGGCATCGACCACGACCTGGTCCGTCGCGTCGCCCAGTGGGAGCGCGAGGACGGCAGCAGCGAGGGCGGCGAGAACGTCTTCGGGATGCTGCGCCGCATCGGCCAGGCCAAGGCGGGCCTGGCGGCCGACTACGCCGCCCAGCTGGCGCGCAGCGTCGGCAAGGTCGTCTTCTTCGCCAAGCACGTCGACGTGATGGACCAGGCCGCCGAGGTCTTCACCAAGCGCGGCCTGCGCTACTCCTCGGTGCGCGGCGACCAGACCACCAAGCACCGCCAGGAGCAGATCGACGCCTTCGTCAACGACCCCGACGTCAGCATCGCCGTGTGCTCGCTGACGGCCGCGGGCGTCGGCCTCAACCTGCAGGTCGCGTCCAACCTGGTGCTGGCCGAGCTGTCGTGGACCGACGCCGAGCAGACGCAGGCGATCGACCGCGTCCACCGCATCGGCCAGGAGGAGCCGGTCACCGCCTGGCGCATCATCGCCACGCAGACCATCGACACCCGCATCGCCGAGGTCATCGACCGCAAGGCCGGCCTCGCCGCCCGTGCGCTCGACGGCGCCGGCGAGGACGTCGTCACCTCCGTCGACGTGCAGCTCGAGGCCCTCGTCACCCTGCTCACCGACGCCCTGGAGGAGCAGGCCGCCTGACGCCGACCTCGGCTCTCGCTAGGGGGTGAGGAACTCCAGGAGCGCGGTCGTGGTGGCCTCCGGGGCCTCCTCGGGGAGGAAGTGGCCGCAGTCGAGGGAGCGGGCGGTGACGTCGGCGGCGTACTCCTGCCACACCGCCTCCACGTCGTACGCCGCACCGACGAACCCCCGCGCGCCCCACAGCACGAGCAGCGGGGCCTCGACGCGGCGGCCCGCCGCCGCGTCGGCGTCGTCGAGCGCGAGGTCGACGGTGACCGCGGCGCGGTAGTCCTCGCAGCTGGCGTGGACGACGGCCGGGTCGGAGAAGCAGCGGACGTACTCCGCGAGCGCGGCCTCGTCGAACGCGCCCGGCACCGCCGACCAGGCGTCCAGCTTGGCGCGCAGGTAGCCGCCGGGGTCCGACCCGATCAGCCGCTCGGGCAGGTCGTTCTCCTGGCTGAGGAAGAACCAGTGCTCGTAGGTGCGCGCGAGCGCGAGGTCGACGTGGTGCAGCACGTGCCGGGTCGGTGCGACGTCGAGCACCGCGGCCCGGGTGACGGCCTCGGGGTGGTCCAGGCACAGCCGGTGGGTCACGCGCGCGCCGCGGTCGTGACCCACGACGGCGAACCGCTCGTGCCCCAGCGCGCGCATCAGCCCGACCTGGTCGGCGGCCATCGCCCGCTTGGAGTACGCCGCGTGGGTGGACGACCCGGCCGCGTCACCGGCCGCACCACCGGGCTCGTCGGCGGGCCGGTCGCTGTCGCCGTAGCCGCGCAGGTCGGCCAGCACCACGGTGTGCCGCTTGGCCAGGACCGGGGCGACCCGGTGCCACATCACGTGGGTCTGCGGGTAGCCGTGGAGCAGCAGCACCGGCGGCCCCGACCCGGCGGTCCGGGCGTGCACCCGGACGCCGTCCACGTCGACGTCGACGGTCGCGAAGCCGCTCAGGGAGTCCACGGGGCTCATCCTGCCGGGAGCAGGACACGGAAGCTGCTGCCCGTGCCGGGAGAGCTCGACGCCTCCAGCCGACCGCCCATGAGGTCGACCAGCTCGCGGCAGATGGCCAGCCCCAGACCGGCGCCGCCGTGGCGACGCGTCTGGGAGGAGTCGAGCTGGCTGAACGGCTCGAAGAGCGACTCCAGCAGGTCCGTCGGGATGCCGGCCCCGGTGTCGCGGACCTCGAAGCGCACGGCCGGCGCGGCGGGTCCGGCCTCGTCCAGGACGGCTGTCGCGGGCGAGGCCAGGATGGCGATCTCGCCGTCCTCGGTGAACTTCACGGCGTTGCCGACGAGGTTGGTCAGCACCTGCGAGAGCCGCGCGGGGTCGGCGACGAGTGGGGGGAGGTCGGCCGCGACCTCGCAGCGCAGTCGCAGGCCGCGGCGTACGGCGAGGGGCTCGGCCCAGGCCCGCAGGTCCTCGACGATGTCGGCCACCGCGAGCTCGACGGGGTCCAGCCGGAGCCGGCCGGCCTCGAGCCGGGAGATGTCGAGGATGTCGTTGACGAGGAGCAGCAGCCGCTCCCCGGAGCGGTGGACGACGTCGACGAGGTGGCGCTGCTCCTCGTCGAGCTCGCCGTCGGCCAGCAGCTCGGTCGCACCGAGCACGCTCGTCAGCGGCGTACGGACCTCGTGGCTCATGTTGGCCAGGAACATGGTCTTGGCGCTCGCCGCCTCCTCGGCCGTGCGCCGGGCCTCCTCGAGGTCGCGCATCATGGCGTTCTCGCGGGTCATGTCCTCGGCCACGCCGTGGAGCCCGACGACCTCGCCGTCGATCACGACCGGCACCAGCGCCACGTTGAGCTCCATCACCTCGCCGGCGGAGCTGCGGATCCGGGTGTGCAGCTTCTGCGACTCCCGGCCCAGCGCGCCCTCGAAGGCGGCGACGGCGTCGGGCAGCGCCTCGGCCAGCAGGATCTCGTCGAACCGCATCGTGAGCAGCACCTCGAGGGAGAAGCCGCTCAGCTCGACCGTGACCGCGTTGGCGTCCTGGAACCGGCCCTCGGGGTCGAGGGAGAACGTCGCGTGCGGGTTGTCGAAGAACAGCGCCCGGTAGCGCTCGGTGCTCTCCCGCAGCGCCTCCGCGTCCGGGGAGACGCCCTGGGGAACGCCCTGGGGCACGTCGGGGGAGTCGTCGGGGGACGCCTCCGGCGAGCGTGCTCCCGGCCCGCCCGCGGGCCCCTCACGTCCTGGCACCGTCACGTGCGTCGGCCCCTTCCTGTCACGACCGTGTCGCGGCCAGGGCACATCGTGACAGAAGCGGGCAGACCTCGCACCGCCCCTCTCGTCCCGTGGGCGCGCTAGCGTCGGCAGCCCCCGTCCGGGACGCCTCGGCGCCCCCTGGCCCCCTGGAGGAACCCGTGACCCAGCTCGACGTCGACGACGTGCTGCCCCAGCTCACGCTCGAGGAGAAGGTCTCGCTGGTGATGGGCGGCGACTTCTGGCACACCGCCGCGGTGGAGCGTCTCGGCGTCCCGCGGGTGATGGTGGCCGACGGTCCGCACGGCCTGCGGATGCAGCCCGACGAGGGCGACCACGCCGGCATCGGCGGCAGCCTGCCCGCCACCTGCTTCCCGCCGGCCGCCGGCCTCGCGTCGTCGTGGGACCGCGGCCTGCTGGCCGAGGTCGGCGCCGCGCTGGCCCACGAGGCCCGTGAGCAGGGCGTCTCGGTGGTGCTCGGCCCGGGGGTCAACATCAAGCGGTCACCGCTGTGCGGGCGCAACTTCGAGTACCTCTCCGAGGACCCCCACCTCGCCGGCGAGCTCGCCCTCGCGCTCGTCCAGGAGCTCCAGGCGGGCGGGGTCGGCACCTCGGTGAAGCACTTCGCCGCCAACAACCAGGAGGACGACCGGCTGCGGGTCAGCGCCGAGGTCGACGAGCGGACGCTGCGCGAGATCTACCTGCCCGCCTTCGAGCGGGTGGTGACCGGGGCGCAGCCGTGGACGGTGATGTGCGCCTACAACAAGGTCAACGGGACCTACGCCTCGGAGCACCACTGGCTGCTCACCGAGGTGCTGCGCGGGGAGTGGGGCTTCGAGGGCGTCGTGGTCTCCGACTGGGGCGCCGTCCACGACCGCGTCGCGGCGCTGGCGGCCGGCCTGGACCTGGAGATGCCGCCGCAGGTCGGGGTCAGCGACACCGCGCTGCTCGACGCCGCCCGCTCGCACCGGCTGCCGCCCGAGGTCCTGGACCTGGGCGCCCGCCGCGTCCTGGAGCTCGTACGTCGCGCCCAGCCGACGCTCGATGCCGCCGGCGACACCCCCGCGTCGGCCACCCGCACCGAGGAGCACCACGCGCTGGCCCGTCGCGCCGCGGCCGCCTCGGCGGTGCTGCTGCGCAACGAGGGCGGCCTGCTGCCGCTGGACCCCGACGCGAGAGGGGTGGTGGCCGTCCTGGGGGCGTTCGCGACCGAGCCGCGCTACCAGGGCGCCGGCAGCTCGCAGGTCAGCCCGACCCGCGTCGACGTCCCGCTGGAGGAGCTGCGCGCGGCCCTCCCGGGGGCGCAGGTGGAGCACGCCGCGGGGTTCGCCCTCGACGGCGAGCCCGACGAGGCGCTGCTGACCGAGGCCCGCGACCTCGCCGCGCGCGCCGACACCGTGGTGCTGTGCCTGGGCCTGCCCGCGGCCGCGGAGTCCGAGGGCTTCGACCGCACCCACCTCGAGCTGCCCGCCGACCAGCTCGCGCTGCTCGACGCCGTCGCGCGGGTGCACGACCGCGTGGTCGTCGTGCTCGCCAACGGCTCGGTCGTGCGGGTCTCGGACTGGGAGCACCGGGTCGGCGCGGTGCTGGAGTGCTGGCTCGGGGGCCAGGCCGCCGGCGGCGGTCTCGCCGACCTGCTCACCGGTCGCGTCACCCCCGCGGGCAAGCTCGCCGAGACGGTGCCGCTGCGGCTGCAGGACACCCCCTCCTACCTCGCCTTCCCGGGCGACTCCCAGGTGGTGCGCTACGGCGAGGGGCTCTTCGTCGGCTACCGCGGCTTCGACGCCCGTGAGCAGGAGGTCAGCCACCCGTTCGGGTTCGGCCTGTCCTACACGACCTTCGCGCTGGCCGAGCCGCGCGTCGAGGTGACCGGCAGCGTCGCCGGCGGCGACCTCGACGTCGTGGTCCGGGTCGCGGTGACCAACACCGGCGAGCGTGCCGGCGCCGAGGTCGTCCAGCTCTACGTCGCGGCGCCGGACGCCACGGTGACGCGACCGCAGCGCGAGCTCAAGGGCTTCGACCGGGTCGCGCTGCAGCCGGGGGAGACGGGCGAGGCGGTGCTGCACCTCGACCAGCGCTCCTTCTCCCACTGGTCGGAGCTGCACCGGCGCTGGGCGGTGGAGGCGGGCGACTTCGTGCTGCACGTCGGCACCTCCTCGCGCGACCTGCCGCACGCGACCACGCTGCACCTCGACGCCCCGTCGCTGGCAGCGCCGCTGGGGCCCGGCTCCACGCTGCACGAGTGGCTGGCCGACGACCGGGGCCGCACCCTGCTGGCCGAGCTGTTCGAGCAGCAGGGCGGCGGCGGGATCCTGGCGGACGAGCACATGGTCTCGGTGATTGGCACGATGCCGCTCACCACGCTGGCCGGGTTCGGCACCGCGGGCCTGGACCACGCGGGGCTGCGCGGGCTGGTGGAGCGGCTCGACCGGTAGCGGTCAGGCGGGGCCGAGGCCGGCCGCGAAGGCGGGGGCGGCGGCCGACCCGAACAGTCCCGGGAGCCCGCCGGTGTGCAGCAGCACGGTGCGCTCGCCGCGGCGTACGTCCCCCTCGGCGACGGCCGCGACCAGCCCCGCCAGCGCCCGACCGGTGTAGACGGGGTCGAGCACGACGCCCTCGGTGCGCGCCGCCAGCACGAGGGCGTCGCGCACGGGCTGCGGGAGCGTGGAGTAGCCCTCGCCCACCTGGTCGAGGCGCAGCCGCAGCCCGCCCGTGAGGTCGGCGCCCAGCGCCTCCGCGAGCCGCCGGACGCGCACCTCGGGGTCGCTGGTCGCGCCGGTGTCCACGCCCAGGACGCGGTCGGTGCCCAGCGCGGCGAGCAGGCCCGCCATGGTGCCGCCGGAGCCGACGGCGACCACGACGTGGGCCGCGTCGGGCACCTGCTCGAGCAGCTCGCGCCCCGCGTCGGCGTACGCCTGGGCGCCGACGGCGTTGGAGCCGCCGTAGGGCACGAGGTACGCCGCGTCGCCGAGCTCGGCGACCCGCTCCTCGGCCCGCCGCTCCAGGCCGGGGGTGTCGACCGCGCCGGCCCAGTGCAGCCGGGCGCCGAGCAGGTGGTCGAGCAGCAGGTTGCCGCTCGGGGGTGCGTCGGGGGCCTCGCCCGCGAGCACGAGCTCCACGGCGAGCCCCAACCGGGCGCCGGCGGCCGCGGTCAGCCGCGCGTGGTTGCTCTGCGCGGCGCCGGTGGTGACCAGGGTGGTCGCGCCGCGGGCGAGCGCCTCGGCGGTGGTCCGCTCCAGCTTGCGGACCTTGTTGCCCCCGCCGCCCAGGCCGAGCAGGTCGTCGCGCTTGACCACGAGGTCGGTCTCGTCCAGACCCAGGGCCCGGGCGAGACGGGGTGCCGGCTCGACGGGGGTGGGGTAGCTGCCCAGGACGGTGCGTTCGACCATGGCCCGACCCTGGCACAGGGCGTACGCTCGCGGGTGAGGGCCGTCTCGCCCGTCCCGTCGGGACCGGAGCGCGGGCAGCCAGGAGTTGGTCCCATGACCGCAGCACCGACCGCAGCGACCAACCCCGGGGCGGGCTACGCCCTGCTGGCCAAGGAGATCCGCGGCCTCGGCCTGCTGGAGCCACGACGCGGCTTCTACGCCGGCGTCGGCGCGGTGGCGCTGGTGCTGACCGCGCTGGTCGTCGTGGCGATGGTGGTCTGGCGCGACTCGTGGTGGCTGCTGCTGGGAGCACCCGTGCTCGCGGTCCTCTCCACGCAGTACGGCTTCCTGGGTCACGACATCGGCCACCGCCAGGTCACCCGCGGCCGCGTCGCCACCCGGGTGCTCGGCATCGGGGTCGGCAACGGTCTCGCCGGGCTGTCCTACGGCTGGTGGGTGGCCAAGCACAACGCCCACCACGCCCACCCCAACGACCTCGCCACCGACCCCGACGTCGCCGTCGGCGCCCTGGTCTGGGACGCCGACCAGGCCGAGGAGCGCCGGGGCGGGTTCGTCGGCTGGGTCACCCGCCACCAGGCGGCGCTGTTCGTCCCGATGCTGCTGGGCGAGGCCTTCGCGCTGCACGTCTCGAGCGTCCGCGAGCTGTTCAAGCCCGGGCTGCGCGACCGCGCGGCCGAGGCGACGCTGCTGGTGGCGCACCTCGCGGCGTACGTCCTGCTGCTGGTGACCACGCTGACCTGGGCGCAGGCGATCGTGTTCGTGCTGGTCCACAAGATGCTCCAGGGCCTCTACCTCGGGCTGTCCTTCGCGCCCGGCCACAAGGGGATGCCGACGCTCGGGCCCGTGGAGGCGGCCGACCCGCTGCTGCGCCAGGTGCTGACCTCGCGCAACATCCGCGGCGGCCGGTTCGTCGACGCGGCGCTGGGCGGGCTGAACTACCAGATCGAGCACCACCTGTTCCCGAGCATGCCGCGGTCCAACCTGCGGCACGCCCAGCCCGTCGTACGCCGCTTCTGCGCGGAGCGCGGCGTGCCCTACGCCGAGGCGGGCGCTGCGACGGCGTACGCCGCGGGGCTCACGCACCTGCACGCCGTCGGCAGCCGGCTGCGGGAGCGCGTCGCGGCCTGACGCCGCTGTCGGTGCGGGGTCCTACGGTGGACCCATGGCCGATCTCCGCTTCTGGTTCGACCCCGTCTGCCCCTTCGCCTGGATGACCAGCCGCTGGGTGCGGCTGGTGCAGGAGGAGCGCTCCTACGACGTCGAGTGGCGCTTCATCTCGCTGCGGCTGCTCAACGCGGCCGTGGACTACGACGCCCAGTTCCCGCCGGAGTACGCCGCCGGCCACACCGCCGGGCTGCGGCTGCTGCGGGTCGCGGCGCGGGTCCGCGAGGACCACGGCCCCGAGGCGGTCGCGCGGCTCTACGAGGCGCTGGGGGAGCGGATCTTCGAGACCCCGCGCTCGGGCGGCTGGACCGACGCCGACCAGTCCGTGGACGAGCGCGGCACGGCGGCCTTCCTCGCGCCGGTGCTGGCCGAGGTCGGGCTGCCGGCGTCCTTGGTGGACGCGCTGTCCGACGCCGCGCTCGACGAGGTCGTGCGGGCCGAGACCGACGAGGCGCTCGCGCTGACGGGGCGCGACGTCGGCACCCCGATCATGCAGGTCGACCCGCCGGACGGGGTCGCCTTCTTCGGCCCCGTGATCAGCCGGGTGCCCGACGCCGCGGGCGCCGCCGTGCTGTGGGACCACGTGGTGGGGCTGGCGCGCTACCCCGGGTTCGCCGAGCTCAAGCGCAGCCTGCGCGAGCGGCCGCAGCTGCCCGGCCTCGGCGTCGACGTGGCCGAGGTGGGCGTCACCGAGGACTGGCACGGCGGCAGTCGGCGACAGCACCACTGAGGTCTTGCCCGGTTCTGCCAGGGTGGGGCCCGTGACCACCTCGCCGCCGCTGCACCACCAGCAGACCATCGTCGTCCACGTCCCCGCGGAGGAGCTCTACGACCTCGTCAGCGACGTCACCCGCACGGGCGAGTGGAGCCCGGTCTGCACCGCCTGCTGGTGGGAGGACGGCTCCACCCCGGGCACCGTCGGCGCCTGGTTCGGTGGGCGCAACGAGACGCCCGACCGCACCTGGGAGACGCGATCCCAGGTCGTCGCGGCCTCCCGCGGCCGCGAGTTCGCCTGGCTGGTCGGCGGCGCCCTGGTCCGGTGGGGCTACACGATGGAGCACGACGAGGACGGCACCTACCTCACGGAGTCGTGGGACTTCCTCCCGGCCGGCATCGAGTTCTTCCGCGAGAAGTACGGCGAGGAGGCCGAGGCGCAGATCGCCGAACGGTCGCAGGCCGCGCTGAACGGCGTGCCCGAGACGCTGGCCGCCATCAAACGGATCGCCGAGGACGCCGCCGCCGCGCGATGATGCGTCGGTGAAGAAGCGAGAAGAGGAGCTGGTCGTCGCGCGCAACCGCAAGGCGCGCCACGACTACCACCTCGAGGACACCTGGGAGGCCGGCATCGTGCTGGTCGGCACCGAGGTCAAGGCGCTGCGCGCCGGTCGCGCCTCGCTCGTCGACGGTTTCGCCGAGGTCGAGGACGGCGAGGTGTGGCTGCAGCAGGTGCACATCCCGCAGTACGCCCAGGGCACCTGGACCAACCACACCGTCCGCCGCAAGCGCAAGCTGCTGCTCCACCGCACCGAGATCGCCCGCATCGAGCGTCGGCTGAGCGAGAAGGGCCTCACCCTGGTCCCGATCTCGCTCTACTTCTCCGGCGGCCGCGCCAAGGTCGAGATCGCCCTCGCCCGCGGCAAGAAGACCTGGGACAAGCGCCACGCCCTCGCCGAGCGCCAGGCCACCCGCGAGGTCGAGGCGGAGTTCTCCCGGCGGTTGAAGGGGCGGCGGGGGGAGTAGGTCTGGGGCAGTTTCACCGGCTGGCCGGTGAAACTGCCCGACAGAGCGGGCATTCCGGGCACGCGCGGGCAGTTTCCCCTGTCGAGCTGCCCGCGCGCGGCGTACGTCGCCATCACTGTCGAGAGGCGGGTGCGGGTCGGACAACCGCCCCCGCGTCGTACGCCGCCCGCATGCCCGTAAGTCCTGGTGCTGCGCCGGAGCCGTGGTCCCGGCGCAGTGACGGTTTCCTAGGCGACCCCGGGGAACCGCAGGGCCCCAGACCCAGCCCCCTACCCGAGCTCCCGATCGAGGTTCATGGCGGCGGAGATCAGGGAGAGGTGGGTGAAGGCCTGGGGGAAGTTGCCGAGCTGCTCGCCGGCGAGACCGATCTGCTCGCCGTACAGCCCGAGGTGGTTGGCGTAGGTGAACATCTTCTCCAGGGCCAGCCGGGCGTCCTCGAGGCGGCCGGAGCGGGTGAGCGCCTCGACGTACCAGAACGAGCAGAGCGAGAAGGTGCCCTCGGAGCCCTCCACGCCGTCGGGGGAGGCCTCGACGTCGTAGCGGAAGACGAGGCTGTCGGAGACCAGGCGGTCCTCGATCGCGGCCAGCGTGGAGGTGAAGCGCGGGTCGTTGGGCGCCACGAACTTCACCATCGGCATCAGCAGGACGCCGGCGTCGAGGGTGTCGGCGCCCGCGTGCTGCATGAACGCGCCGACCTCGGGGTCCCAGTGCTCGTCCATGATGCGGCGGTAGATGTCGTCACGTACGTCGGCCCAGCGCGACAGCTCGCCGGGGAGGCCGCGCTGGCGGGCGGTGCGCATCATCCGCTCGATGGCGACCCAGCTCATCAGCAGCGACGTGGTGTGGTGCCGCGGGTCGTCGCGGATCTCCCACATCCCGGCGTCGGGCCGCTCCCAGTTGTCCATCAGCCACTCCAGCGCCCGGGTGAGGTCGTGCCAGGAGTCGGCGCTGATGCCCTCGCCGTACTTGTTGTAGAGGTAGACCGAGTCGATCAGCTCGCCGTAGATGTCGAGCTGGAGCTGGTCGACGGCCCCGTTGCCGATCCGCACCGGCCGCGAGTCGCGGTAGCCGCGCAGGTGGTCGAGCTCGGTCTCGTGGGGGACGTTGCCGTCGATGTCGTAGAGCACGAGCAGCGGGCCGAGGTCCTCGGTCGTGCCGTTCTCGGGCGGGTGCGCCATCCGCTCCGACAGCCACCGCATGAAGGCGGCCGCCTCGTCGGTGAAGCCGAGCCGCAGCAGGGCGTAGAGGCTGAACGCGGCGTCGCGGATCCAGACGTAGCGGTAGTCCCAGTTGCGCCCGCCGCCCATCGCCTCGGGCAGGCTCGTGGTCGGTGAGGCGATGATCGCGCCGGTCGGCTCGTGGGTGAGCAGCTTGAGGGTGAGGGCGGAGCGGTTGACCGTCTCCCGCCAGCGCCCGGTGTACGTCGAGCGCGAGACCCACGCCCGCCAGAACTGCGCGGTGCGCTGGAACAACCGGTCGCTGTCGACCGCGTCGGTGGAGGCCACGGCCTCGTCCTCGCCCAGCACCTCGAGCACGAACAGCGCCTCCTGACCCTGGCTCAGGGTGAGCTCGGCGAGCACGTCGCCGTCCTGCAGCCGCAGCTCGACCGACGCGGTCAGCCCGAGGCGCACCTCGCCCCCGGTGATCAGCACGCCCTCCGCGACCGCCTCGGTCTCGGGGTGCGTGCGGCCGTAGTCGGGCCGCGCGCTCAGCGTCATGGTGAGGTCGGTGGTGCCGCGGACGGCCGTCACCCGCCGCACGATGCGCTGCCGGTGGTCGGGGTCGGAGGCCTGCAGGACCGGCATGAAGTCGTGCACCTCGGCGACCCCGCGCTCGGTCATGAAGCGGGTGACCAGGATGGTGCTGTCGGGGAAGTAGAACTGGCTGGTGCGCACGCCCGCCTCCTGCTGCGGCCCGAGCCGCCAGGAGCCACCGCGGTCGGGGTCGAGCAGGGAGCCGAAGACGCTCGGGGAGTCGAAGCGACCGGCGCAGAACCAGTCGATGGTGCCCTCGGACCCCACGAGCGCGCAGGTGCGCAGGTCGCCGATCAGCCCGTGCTGGGCGATCGGCAGGAAGTCCTCGTGACCACCCGGTCGGCTGTCCGCCCGACCGGCCTCAGCCACGGAGCTGCCACCCGCCGGGCGGCATCGCGAGCGCGGCCTCGGGACCCCAGGAGCCGGGCTCGTAGGACTGCACCTCCGGCGGCGACTGGAGCACCGGCTCGCAGACCTGCCACAGCCGGTCGACCTCGTCGGCGCGGGTGAACAGCGTCTGCTCGCCGCGCAGGACGTCGAGCAGCAGCCGCTCGTAGGCCTCCAGCGGCGTGGCGTCGGGGGCGGCGTCGCCGACGTCGAGGTGCATGGTGGCCTCCACCAGGTCCATGTCGGGGCCGGGCTTCTTGGCCCGCATCTCCACGTGGATGCGCGGGTCGTCGGTCAGCTCCAGCACGAGGTCGTTCGGCGGCCGGTCGGTCGGCTCGTCGTCGAACATCGTGCACGCCGAGCCGCGGAAGCGCAGCGTGATCACGCGGTCCCCCTTGGCCAGGCGCTTGCCGGTGCGCAGGTAGAACGGCACGTCGCGCCAGCGGTCGTTGTCCACGAAGGCCTCGATGGCGACGAAGGTCTCGACCTCGGAGTCGTCGGCCACGTCGTCCTCGTCGCGGTAGCCGTCGTACTGGCCGTACACCACGCGCGCGGGGTCCAGCGGCCGCATCGCCTCGAAGACGGCGTGCTTGGCGTCGCGCACGGCGTCGGCGGTGAAGTGCTCGGGGTCCTCGAGGGCCACGAAGCCCAGCAGCTGGCACAGGTGGGTGGAGATCATGTCGCGCAGGCACCCGGTGGACTCGTAGAAGCTGCCGCGGCCCTCCATGCCGAGGTCCTCGGGCACGTCGATCTGCACCGAGGCGATGGAGTGGCGGTTCCAGGCGGGCTCGAACAGGCCGTTGGCGAACCGCAGCGCCAGGATGTTCTGCACCGCCTCCTTGCCGAGGAAGTGGTCGATGCGGAACACCTGGTCCTCGTCGACGACGTCCTTGAGCGCCGCGTCGAGCTCGCGGGCGCTCTCCAGGTCGAGGCCGAACGGCTTCTCCAGCACCAGCCGGGCGCGCTCGGTCAGCTGCTCGCGACCGAGCATCGCGACCATCCCCTGCATGGCCGAGGGCGGCACGGAGAGGTAGACGAGGCGGCGTACGTCGTCCCCGAGCTCCTCCTCGCAGGCGCGGACCGCGGCGGCCAGGTCGCTGCCGTCGTCGGCGTCGGAGGTCTGGAAGCTGATCCGCTCCAGCAGCACCCGCGCGACGTCCTCGTCGAGGTCCTCGACGGTGTCCTGCAGGCCCTCGCGGACCTGGTCACGGAACTCCTCGTCGGTGCCGGGGGAGTGGCGGCCGCTGCCGATGATGCGGAAGTCCTCGGGCATCCGCCCGGCGGCGGCCAGGTGGTAGAAGCCGGGGAAGAGCTTGCGGGCGGCGAGGTCGCCGGTGGCCCCGAACAGGACCATCACGTGGGGCGGGAGCTGCTCCTCCGCGGAGGAGGTGGAGGGGGCGGACTGCGGGGCGGTGGAGGAGTCGGGCACGTCTCCTTCGTACCCGACGCCCCCGCAGCGTCACGTGGCCCGCGCCACGCGGCGTACCGGACCCGGGTCCGCCGGGGCGCCGAGCCGGGACGCACCACGGACGCGGACCCGAGCGGGGTCCGCGTCCGTGGGGTGGTGCTGGTGAGGGTCTCGCTCAGCCGGCCGCGCGGCCCGGCTGGGGGTCCTCGATGTCCGAGCGGAGCTGACCCAGGATGCGGGCGAGCAGCCGGGAGACCTGCATCTGCGTGACGCCGATGTCCTCGGCGATCTCACGCTGGGTGAGGCCGTCGAAGAACCGCAGCTGCAGGACGCGACGGTCACGGTCGCCGAGACGGCGCACGACGGGGCCGAGCATGACCCGGGCCTCCGCGGCGTCGCCGTCGTTCTCCTGCCCGGGCAGGACGTCGCCCAGGGCGATGGGGGAGTCCTGGCCGACCGGCACGTCGAGGGAGGCGGGGGTGAAGCAACCGAGCGCGCTCATCGCCTCGGACACCTCGCTCTCGGCGACGCCGAGACGCTCGGCGATCTCCTTCGGCTCGGGGTCACGACCCAGGCTGTTGGCGAGGTCGCCGCGCGTCGGGGCGATCCGGGCCTGGAGCTCCTGGATCCGGCGCGGCGGCCGGACCATCCACCCGGCGTCGCGGAAGTGGCGCTTGACCTCGCCCCGCATGGTCGGCACGGCGAAGCTGACGAACTCGTGACCGGTGGAACGGTCGAAGCGACGCGCCGCCTTGACGAGCGCGAGCCGGGCGACCTGGAGCAGGTCGTCGGTGGGGATGCCGCGTGAGCGGAACCGGGCGACCACGGCCGTGGCCAGGCCGAGGTTGAGCTCGACGACGCGGTCGAGCAGGCGGCGCCGCTCCTCGGGGTCCTCGGTCGCGTCGGCCTCGGCGAAGAGGTCGGCGGTGTCGTGGGCCCGCTCCTGGCGACGCGCCTCCGAGGGCGTCGTGGGGCGGTCGTCGAGCGCAGCCGTCGGGCGGGCGGCGGCATGGGGCTGACGGATGATCGTCGTGGTCGACGTGTCGGACAGGGCCTGGGGCAGGGCGTCGGACGTCGTGACGGAGGTGGGCGTGTCGGAGAGGTCAGAATGCGTGGGGCGGTCGATGTCGTTCATCGGGTCACCACCGTTCGTGTCGCTGAGTGGTTTCGCCGAGTGGCTGCAGCGAAGGTGGGCGCGAGGCGCCTCGCACGGGGTGTACCGGTGGGTGCTTTCGTGGACCACCGGCGTCGGGACGATCCCGTGCAACGTCTTCGACAGTACGCCCTCCCCCTGACATCGCTCACCCCCCTGCGGGTGAACTTCCGGCGAGGTGCGCCCTCAGACCGCCCATCGCGTCGTCCAGGAGGCCCCTCAGGTCCGCCTCCGGGCGGCGCAGCCACAGCTCGTACGCCGCGAGGGCCAGCGCCAGGGAGACCTGGCTCACCACCTCGGGCACCAGGTCGTGCGGTCCGACCCCCTGGCGGCGGGCCACGAACTCGGCGATCACGGCCCGCCACTCGGCGTACCGCAGCGCGGAGTGGGCCTGCAGCTCCGGCGTCATCAGGATCAGCCGCATCCGCTCGCGGTGGCCGGGCTCGGCGCCATCGGGGAAGTCGTTGAAGGACAGCACGGCCCGGTGCACGGCCTCGTGGACCGGCAGGTCGTCGGGCATGGCGGCGAGGGTGTCGCGGAAGCCGGCCAGGGTGCGGTCGAAGCGTCCCCACGGGATGTCGTTCTTGGAGCGGTAGTAGCGGAACAGCGTGCGTCGTCCGACCCCGACCTCGGCGGCGATCATGTCCAGCGTCGTCCCGGCGAAGCCGTGGTCGGCGAAGAGCCGGAAGGCGGCCCGCTCGATGGCGCCGTGGCTGGTCGCGACGGGGCGTCCGAGGGCCGAGCTGCTGCTGCGCGCCGGCGTGGCGCCGGAGAGGGACCGCTCCACCATGAGGGGCGCGAATCTACCCGACCGGAGGGGTGACTTTCCGCACTTGGTGCCAATACTGTGGCGCGCACCACAGCCCGGGCACGGGGTCCGGGCGGGCGACGTCCAGGAGGACCCATGACCCCCGAGCAGCCCAGCACCACCGCGGAGCAGAGCGCAGCGGCCGAGCCCGCCACCGGGGAGGTCGTCACCGACAGCCTCGTCGAGGAGGTCTCCATCGACGGCATGTGCGGCGTCTACTGATGCTCGACGAGCCCTGGACCCTGTCACCTGCGGTGGCGCTGCGACCCGAGCCGTTCGGTGCGCTGGCCTACCACTTCGGCAACCGCAAGCTCAGCTTCCTCAAGCGGCCCGAGCTGGTGACGGTGGTCCGGGGACTCGGCGACCAGCCGGACGTGCGTGCCGCGCTGCTCGCCGCCGGCGTCCCCGAGCCGCAGCACGCGTCGTACGTCGAGGCGCTGCGCGGCCTGGCCGCCACCGACATGATCCGTCCCCGCGAGACCGCACCCCAGAACGCCCCCCAGACCGCTGGAGCCCCGGCATGACCCTGACGCCCGCCCGCCCCTCCGCGCGCACCGCGCCGCCCGCGGCCCGCCCCGAGCGACCGCAGGGCGGCACCCTGGTGGAGCAGTTCGAGTTCGGCCTCGACGCCCCGATCTGCCTGACCTGGGAGCTGACCTACGCCTGCAACCTGGCCTGCGCCCACTGCCTGTCCTCCTCCGGCAAGCGCGACCCGCGCGAGCTGAGCACCGAGCAGTGCGAGGCCGTGATCGACGAGCTGCAGCGGATGCAGGTCTTCTACGTCAACATCGGCGGCGGCGAGCCGACGATCCGGCCCGACTTCTGGCACCTCCTGGAGTACGCCGTGGACCACCAGGTCGGCGTGAAGTTCTCCACCAACGGGGTGCGCATCACCCCCGAGCGGGCGCGCTTCCTGGCCTCCACCGACTACGTCGACGTGCAGATCTCGCTCGACGGTGCGACCGCCGAGGTCAACGACTACGTGCGCGGGCCGGGCTCCTTCGACACCGCCCTGACGGCGCTGCAGAACCTCCAGGACGCCGGCTTCGAGGACGCCAAGATCTCGGTCGTGTGCACCCGGCAGAACATCGGCCAGCTCGACGACTTCAAGGCCATCGCCGACCGGTTCGGCGCCACGCTGCGCCTGACCCGGCTCCGGCCCTCGGGCCGCGGCGCCGACGTGTGGGACGAGCTGCACCCGCTGCCGGAGCAGCAGCGGGTGCTCTACGACTGGCTCGTGGCCCACGGCGAGGGCGTGCTGACCGGCGACTCCTTCTTCCACCTCGCCGCCTTCGGCGAGGCGCTGCCCGGCCTGAACCTGTGCGGCGCCGGACGGGTGGTGTGCCTGATCGACCCCGTCGGCGACGTCTACGCCTGTCCCTTCGCGATCCACGACAACTTCCTGGCCGGCAACCTGCTCGACGAGGGCGGCTTCCAGCGGGTGTGGCAGGACTCGGAGCTCTTCACCGACCTGCGGTCGCCGCAGACCGGCGGCGCGTGCGCCAGCTGCTCGGCTTACGACGCGTGCCGCGGTGGCTGCATGGCCGCGAAGTTCTTCACCGGCCTGCCCCTCGACGGCCCCGACCCGGAGTGCGTCAAGGGCAACGGCGAGCTCGCCCTGGCCGGCGCGCGCACCATCCCCGCGCCCAGCCAGGACCACTCGCGCACGATGCCCACGCGCAACCAGCCGGTGATGCTGACGCTGCAGCGCACGCCCTCAATGAGCGCCTGCGCCGAGAGCCCGCTGGCCGGCTTCGACCCCGTCAGCCCAATGGGCGACGGGGCCGCGCCGGTGGTCGCGTCGGGCGGCTGCGGCTGCGGGGGCCACTGAGATGGCCACTCCGGCGATCTTCTCCAGGATCGAGAACCCCTGGAAGCAGAACCCCTGGTTCGAGTCCGTCGCCGTCGCCCAGGAGCGGGCGCGCAAGCGGCTGCCCAAGCCGGTCTACGGCGCCCTGGTGGCGGGCTCCGAGCGCGGCCAGACCATCGCCGACAACCAGGCGGCCTTCGCCGAGCTCGGGATGGCACCGCACGTGGCCGGGCACCAGGCGGAGCGGTCCCTGGGCACCACCGTGATGGGCCAGTCGATCTCGTTGCCGGTCATCATGAGCCCGACCGGCGTCCAGGCCGTGCACCCCGACGGCGAGGTCGCCGTCGCGCGCGCGGCCGCTGCGCGGGGCACCGTGGTCGGGCTGTCCAACTTCGCCTCCAAGTCGGTGGAGGAGGTCGTGGCGGCGAACCCGCAGACCTTCTTCCAGATGTACTGGACCGGCGACCGCGACACGATGGTGCAGCGGATGCAGCGCGCCCACGCGGCCGGGTCCCAGGGCCTCATCGCCACCCTCGACTGGTCGTTCTCGATGGGCCGTGACTGGGGCAGCCCGGAGATCCCCGAGAAGGTCGACCTCAAGACGATGGTGCGGATGGCGCCGCAGGTCGCGCTGCGGCCGCGCTGGCTGTGGGAGTTCGGCAGGACCGGGCAGATCCCGGACCTCACCGCGCCCAACCTCGCCCCGCCCGGGCAGGACAAGGGACCGACCTTCTTCGGCGCCTACTACGAGTGGATGACCACGACGCCGCCCACCTGGGACGACGTGGCCTGGATGCGCGAGACCTGGCACCAGATCTCGGGCAAGCCGTTCATGCTCAAGGGCGTCTGTCGGGTCGACGACGCGCTGCGCGCGGTCGACGCCGGCGTCACGGCGATCTCGGTGTCCAACCACGGCGGCAACAACCTCGACGGGACCCCGGCCGCGATCCGCTGCCTGCACCCGATCGCGACCGCGGTCGGGGACCAGCTCGAGGTCGTCATGGACGGCGGGGTACGCCGCGGCTCCGACGTCGTCAAGGCGCTGGCCATGGGGGCCCGGGCGGTGATGATCGGCCGCGCCTACCTCTGGGGCCTCGCCGCCAACGGCCAGGCCGGCGTGGAGAACGTCCTCGACGTGCTCCGCAGCGGCATCGACTCCGCGCTGCTCGGCATGGGGCTGTCGTCCATCGACCAGCTCACCCCGGAGCTGCTGGTGGTGCCCGAGGGCTTCCACCGCACCCTCGGTGCGCCCGGCAGCCACGGCGCCGCCGCCACCCCGGCGCCCCGGGCCACCGCCGCCTCGTGACCGGCCCATGACCGGTCGCGCGCTCCGGCTCGCCGACCTGACCTGGCCGGAGCTGCCGCCGTCCGCCACGGTGGTCGTCCCGGTCGGGTCGCTGGAGCAGCACGGCCCGCACCTCCCGCTCGAGACCGACGCCCTGGTCGCCGAGGCGGTGGCGGTGCGGGCCGTCGCGGCCCTCGACCGCGACGACGTGCTGGTCGCACCCGTCGTGGCGTACGGCGCCAGCGGCGAGCACCAGCACTTCGCCGGCACCGTCTCCACCGGCACCCCCGTGCTCCACCTGCTGCTCGTCGAGCTGGTGCGCTCGCTGCGCACCTGGGCGACGAGGGTGGTGCTGGTCAACGGCCACGGCGGCAACCTCGACGCGGTCCGCGGCGCGGTCGCCCAGCTGGTCGACGAGGGCCACGACGTGGCCTGGGCGCCGTGCGCCGCGGCCGGTGCCGACCTGCACGCCGGTCGCACCGAGACCTCGCTGCTGCTCCACCTGCGCCCCGACCTGGTGCGGCTCGACCACGCCGCCGCCGGGGCCACCGCACCCGCCGCCGAGCTGATGCCGCTGCTGCGCGCCGGGGGCGTCGTCGCGGTCTCGGCCAACGGCGTGCTCGGCGATCCCGCCGGCGCCAGCGCCGAGGAGGGCCGGGCGCTGCTGGAGGAGATGGTGGGGCGGGTGCTGGCCGTGCTCGCGCTGCCCTCGCCGGCCGACCCCGTTCGCGCGCCGGTCGACCCGGTCGAGACCCCGCAGGTCGCCCGGTGAGGGTCGCCCTCGTGACCGGCGCGGCGCGCGGGATCGGCGCCTCGACCGTGGACCACCTGGCCCGCGACGGGTGGGCGGTGCTGGCGGTGGACGCCTGCGCCGGGCCCGACGCGGCGCCGTACGCCCAGCCCGACGCGGCCGACCTGGACGCGGTCGCCGCCCCGCACGCCGAGGTGGAGGCGGTGGTCGCCGACGTCCGCGACCGGTCGGCGCTGGACGCCGCGGTCGCCCGCGCGCTCGAGCGGTGGGGCCGGCTGGACGCGGTCGTCGCCTGCGCGGGCATCGTCGGCGGCGGCCGGCCGCTGTGGGAGACCGACGAGGCCGAGCTGGACCTGCTGTGGGACGTGGACGCCAAGGGCGTGTGGCACACCGCCGCGGCCACGGTCCCGGCGCTGCTGGCGGGCCCCGACCCGTCGGGCGCGCGGTTCGTGGCCGTCGCGTCCGCGGCGGGGACGCACGGGCTGTTCCGGATGGCGGCCTACAACGCCGTCAAGCACGCCGTCGTCGGCATCGTGCGCGGGCTGGCCGCCGACCTCGTCGGCACCGGCGTGACCGCAGTCGCGGTCTCGCCGGGCTCGACCGACACCGCGATGCTGCGCGCCACCGCCGAGCTGTACGACGCCACCACCGACGACCTCGCCGCCCACCAGCTGCTGCGTCGCCCGCTCCGTCCGGAGGAGGTGGCCGCCACCCTGGTCTTCTGCTGCTCCCGCGAGGCAGCGGTGCTCAACGGCAGCGTGGTCAGCGCCGACGGCGGGTTCCAGGCGTGAGTGCCGCGCCGGTCGAGGCGCCCGCCGACGAGCGGCTGCCCGGGGGGTTCGAGGTCCGGGTGCGGTCCGACGTACGCCGGGTCGAGGGGGGTCGCACCCTGCTCGGCGGGTCCCCGTTGCGCTCGCTGCGGCTCTCGCCCCGGGCGCGACGCGCGCTGGAGGGCGACCGGCTGGTGGTCGCCGACGCGACCTCGGAGGAGCTCGCGCGGCGGCTGCTCGCGGCCAACCTCGCCGACCCCGTCCTGGACGACGTGGCGGTGGCCCAGCACGAGCTGACCGTGGTGGTGCCGGTCCGGGACCGTCCCGAGCAGCTCGAGCGCGCGCTCGCCCCCCTGGCCGGGCTGCGGCTGCTCGTGGTCGACGACGCCTCGCACGACCCGGCCGCGGTCGCCGCGGTGGCGGCGCGGCACGGAGCGAGGGTGCTGCCGCTGCCGGTCAACCTCGGCCCGGCCGGGGCGCGCAACGCCGGGTTGCGCGAGGTGCGGACGGCCTGCGTCGGCTTCGTCGACTCCGACGTCCAGGCCGACACCGCGATGCTGCTGCGCCTGGCCCGCCACCTCGCCGACCCCCGCGTCGCGCTGGTCGGGCCGCTGGTGCGGAGCCGGGCGCGGTCGGTGCCGCCGCGGTGGTTCGAGCGGTACGACGAGTGCTCGTCCTCGCTCGCCCTGGGAAGTCGCAGCTGCGCGGTCGCACCGGGCGCCGCCGTCGCCTGGCTGCCCAGCGCCTGCCTCGTCGGCCGCACCGACCTGCTGGGCGAGGGGTTCACCGAGGCGATGCGCGTGGGCGAGGACGTCGACCTGGTGTGGCGGCTGGTCGGGGCGGGACGGGTGGTCCGCTACGAGGCGGGCGAGACCGCGTGGCACGACGCCCGCCCGACGGTCGGGGAGTGGGCGGGCCGGAAGTACCTCTACGGCACCGGCGGCGCGGCCCTCGCGGCCCGGCACGGCTCGGCCGGCGCGGTCGCCGTGCTCTCGCCCGCGATGGCGGTGGCCGGCGCGGCGGTGCTGCTGCGGCGCCGCTGGTCGCTCCCGGTGGTCGCGCTCGGCCTGGCCCGCGCCTGGCAGCAGCTGGTGCGGGTGCTGCCCGACGTGCCCGAGCGCCCGGCCATGGCCGCGTCGGTCGCGGTCCGCGGGCTCGGCTGGGCGGTGCGCCAGGAGTCCGCGCTGCTGCTGCGGCACTGGTGGCCGCTCGGGCTGCTCGCGCTGGGGTCCCGGTCGGGTCGGCGGGCGCTGGTCTCCGCGGTCGCCGTCGACCTGGTGGTGCACCGTGACGTCGTACGCCGCACCGGGCTGCTGCGCACGCTCGTGGCCCGCCGCGTCGACGACCTCGCCTACGGCTCGGGCCTGTGGGTCGGGGCGGTGCGCGAGCGCGAGTGGCGTGGGCTCGCCGTACGGGTGGTGGGGCGGCGGCGGGCTCCGGCGTCACCTGCCGGCAGGTGAGACCGGGCGCGAGGAGCCGCTCGTCCGCCCAGCCCTGGTAGGTCCCGCGCGCGGTCCGTCCCGCCGGCTCCCCGAGGGCGTACGCCGACCCACAGGCCGGCCGCCGACGCGGCGTACGGACAACTCGGGCGCCGGGCAGGGCGAAACTGCCCGTGGGTGACCGCAATGTCCGTTCCCGCGGGCAGTTTCACCGGCCAGCCGGTGAAACTGCCCCTCACCGCCCCAACAGCTGGTCGAGCAACCGCGGCAGGTCGTCGACGGACTCGATGGCGGCGATGCGCGCTCCGGCCTCGCGGGCGACACGGCGGGCCTCCTCGTCGTCGGAGGCAGGGGCGATCACGACGAGCTCCTCGAGCGCGCGGGCGGCGGGGACGGCGTCGACCTCGTCGGTGGCGCGGCAGTCCGAGAGCACGATGGTGATGCGGCGGGTGGCGCGGGCGCCGCGGAGCTGGTCGGCGGCCGCACGGAAGGCGGCGTCCATCGAGGTCATGCCGTGGCCCCGCAGGCCGAGCACCCGCTGCACCGTGCGCAGCGGGGGCGAGGGGGCGTGCAGGTCGAGCAGCACCTCGGGCGTCCGGTCGAAGGCGATCACCGAGAGCTCGCCCTCGGCCCGAAGCGCGCACGCGGCGGCGGCCATGGCGGCGGTGACGAGGCGGGACCCGTCCATGGAGCCGGACCGGTCGAGCAGCAGGCACAGCGCGGTGCGGGGGCGGTGCCAGGTGGTCGCGGTCAGCTCCTCGAGGCCCGGTGGCCGCTGCTCGCCGCGGGCCTGTCCGATCGCCTCCATCGAGGCGTCGACGTCGAGGTCGCCGCCGCGGTCGGCGGGGGAGCGCCGCAGCCGTCCGGCGCCGGACCCGCCGCGGGTGCCGGAGCGGGCGCGCTCGAGCACCAGCCGCGGCACCAGCGCCTGCACCTTGGCGCGGAGCGCGGGGTCGGTGGCCGTCGACATCTGCATCAGGAGCGGCAGCACGTCGTCGGGGTCGTCCGCGACGGCGTCGCGCACCGCCGCGGTGTCGAGCTCCCCGACCTCGGGCGACATCTCCTCGAAGCGGGCGTGCCGGGACAGCTCGGCGCGTCCCGTGGTGCGTTGCGGCCGACCACGCCGCGAGGGTTGCGGCTTCGGCGGAGCAGCGGAGCCGCCCGCCCCGGCCGGGGGCGGGCTCAGGCTTCCCCCGGTGGGTCACCCCCGTCGCTCGGTGCGGCGTCGTCGGACGAGGGCTCGGGGCCGAAGGTCGCGACGTACAGCTCCTCCACGACCTCCTCGGCCGTCCGCGACGACGACTCGTCGACCTTGACGCGGCCGCTCAACGCCACGAAGGCGGCGTCGAGGCCGGTGCGCCAGTGCGTCGGGGGTACGTCGCGCACCAGCGCCAGCTCGTGGGTCAGGCCGGCCAGGTCGATGGTGCCGCGCACCGAGGAGCCGACGCGCAGCTCGGGGTGCTCGCGGGTGGCGCGCACCAGCGCCACCGCCTTGGCTGCCCACTCCGGGGAGTCGATCGGCGCCTGCTGGGTGAGGATCGCCTGCTCGGACTCGGCCGACTGGTAGCCCATCACGATGCGGCAGGTCCGGTCGTAGACCGCGCTCGAGACCCGGGCGGTGCCGACCGCGTCGTAGGGGTTCATCGCGGCGACGATGCCGAAGCCCGGCTCGGCGCGCACGGTGCCCAGACGGGGTACGGCGATCTCCCGCTCGCTCATCACCGTGAGCAGCACGTTGAGCGTCTCCTCGGGGACGCGGTTGAGCTCCTCGAGGTAGAGCAGCCCGGCACCGCGCATCGCGTCGAGGAGCGGACCGTCGACGAACACGTCGGGGCGGTAGCCCCGGTCGAGGACCAGGGCGGGGTCGAAGTGACCCACCAGGCGGGCGGGGGTCAGCTCGGCGTTGCCCTCGACCAGCACCAGCGCGGAGTCGCGACGGCTGGCCAGGGCGCGCAGCAGGGTGGACTTGCCCGTGCCGGGCGGTCCCTCGAGGACCACGTGGGCGCCGGCGCGCAGCGCGGCCTCGAGCAGCTCGGTCTCACGTCGGCGGTCGACGACCGGGGCGGGAATTCCCACGCCCCGGTCGCCGAGCCCGCTGTCGACGCGGCGGACGGTGCTCAGTGCTCGTGCACCACGATGCCGCGGACGTTCTTGCCCTCGAGCAGGTCGTCGTAGCCCTCGTTGACCTGGTCGAGGGTGTAGGTCCTCGTGATGATCTCGTCGAGCTTGATGTCGCCCGACTGGTAGAGGCCGAGGATGCGCGGGATGTCGGTCGTGGGGTTGCAGTCGCCGAACAGGCTGCCGCGCAGCTGCTTGCGGTAGAGCGTCATCACCGAGCCGGACAGCTGGATGTTCTCCATCTCGATCTTGTTCAGGCCGGTCAGCACCACGACGCCGCCCTTGCCGACGGAGTTGAAGCCGTCGCGGACGATCTCGGAGGTCATCAGACCGGGGGTGAGGATGGCCGAGTCGGCCATCTGGCCGCGGGTCAGGTTGGTGACCGTCTCCATCGCCTCCTCGGCGCTGCCGAAGGCGTGGGTGGCGCCGAGCTCCATGGCCTTCTCGCGCTTGTTGGCGAGCGGGTCGATGGCGATGACGTTCTTGGCGCCGGCCAGCGCCGCGCCCTGCACGGCGTTGATGCCGATGCCGCCGATGCCCATGACGACCACGGTCTGGCCGGCCTTGACCTCGGCGGTGTTCACGGCCGCGCCCCACCCGGTGGGGACGCCGCAGCCGACGAGCACGGCCTTGTCCAGGGGCAGGTCGTCGTCGACCTTGACGCAGGAGTTCTGGTGGATCACGCCGTACTGGCTGAAGGTGCCGAGCATGCACATCGCGCCGTACTGGCCGCGCGGGCCGGTGATCGGGAACCGCTCGCCGGGCAGGTAGCCCTCGAGGATGGTGGCGCCCATGTCGCAGATCGACTGCTGGCCGTTGGCGCAGTAGCGGCACGAGCCGCAGTTGGGGATGAAGGAGCAGACCACGTGGTCGCCGACCTTGACGCGCGAGACGCCCGGGCCGACCTCCTCGATGATGCCCGCGCCCTCGTGCCCGAGCACCATCGGCAGCCGCGCCTCGAGGTCGCCGTGGGCGACGTGGACGTCGGAGTGGCACAGGCCGGCGTAGGTGTAGCGGATCAGGACCTCGCCCTCCTGCGGCTTGTCCAGGTCGAGCTCCTCGATCTCGATCCGCTTGCCGGCTTCGATGACGACTGCTGCCTTGGTCTTCACCCGTGGACTCCTCTGTCGTTCGGCGTGTGGGCCCCGCGAGACGCAGGGGGTCGATGTACGCCGGGACCGGCGAGCGTGACCTCCGCCACACTCACACCTCCGCAGGGTGCGTGGCTGTTCAACAACTGGACATTCGACGGGTGGACAGCACGGCGTAGTGTGACCGGCACCACAGGGGGTGACGCAGTGGAGGCGACCGGCACCGCGACGGGGCTCCGCGCGCCCATCGCCGACTCGTGGCGCCGCGCCTCGCTGGCCGGGGTGGATCCCGCCTCCGCGCTGGACGGGCTGCGGCTGCGCGACGTCGACCAGACCTCGCCGCTGCTGGCCGCCGCCACCCCGGTGCTCGACGACCTCAACGAGCGCCTGCGGGAGACGATGTTCGCCACGCTGCTGGTGGACCGCGAGGGCCACGTCGCCCGTCGCTGGTGCGGCGACCGCGCCGCGGCCGGTGCGCTCGACGACCTCGGCGTCGACGTCGGGGTGGGCCTGCTCGAGGACGCGGTCGGCACCAACGCGCTCGGCACCGCCCTGGAGACACGGCGCGCCATCTCGGTGCACGGCGAGGAGCACTTCGCGGTGCCGCTCAAGCGGTTCAGCTGCTACGGCCACCCGATCGTGCACCCGACCACGAAGCGCATCGAGGGGGTCCTCGACATCACCGCGCTGGTCGACCGGGCCAGCCCGCTGCTGCCGCCGTTGGTGGCGCGGGCGGTGGCCGACATCGAGCAGCGGCTGCTCGACGGCAGCCGGATCTCGGAGAAGCAGCTGCTCCTCGCCTTCCAGTGCGCCTCGGGCCGGCGGCGCCCGGTCGTGGCGGTGGGGGAGGACCTGATGCTGAGCAACCACGCGGCGATGGACCTGCTCGGCGCCACCGACACCGCGGTGCTCCGGATGATCGGCCTCGACCTCGCCCGCGGCCACACCACCGACCTCGACCTGACCCTCGCCAGCGGCACCGCGGTGCGGGTCCGCGCCGAGCGCGTCACCGGTGCCCGCCACGGCATGCTGCTCCACCTCGAGCCCGCCCTGCCGCGACCGCGCCCGGCCCCCGCGGTGACCGGGCCCGCCCCCGACACCGACGCGCCGGTGCTCGTCGCCGGCGGTCCCGGCACCGGCCGCTCCACCCGGGCCCGGGCGCTGGCGCAGGAGCCGGTCTCGGTGCTCACCGCCGCCAGCGCCCTGCTCGACGGCAGTGACGCGTGGGCCCGCGACTTCGCCTCGATGGTGCGCTCCGGGCAGGGCACGGTCTGCGTCGACGGCCTCGACCTGCTGCCCGAGGAGCTGCTCGACCTCGTCTCCTCCCACGTCGCCACGCAGCGCCCCCCGCGGCTGGTCCTGGTCTCCGGTCCCGTCGACGCGCTCACCGGCCGCGCCGCCGCCCTGGCCGCGGAGTGCCTGCGCCGCGAGGAGCTGCCGCCGCTGTCGGCGCGGCCGACCGAGCTGCCGTCCCTGGTCGCCGCGATGCTGCTCGACCTCGGCGCCCCCGCCTCGCTGCACCTCACCCCGGCCGCGCTCGCAGCCCTCTCGGCCCACCCCTGGCCGGGAAACCTGCGCGAGCTGCGGGCCGTCGTGCGCCACGCCGCCGCCCGGCGCTCCACGGGTGCCGTCACGGTCGAGGACCTGCCCGAGCAGTACCGCACCGGCGGCTCCAGCCACGTCCTCGCCCCCATCGAGCGGGCCGAGCGCGACGCCATCGTCGGCGCCCTGCGCGAGCACGGCGGCAACAAGCTGCGCACCGCCCGCGCTCTCGGCATCTCCCGCACCACCCTCTACGCCAAGATGCGCACGCTGCGGATCACGCACTACTAGGCACGCCGGCTCCCGGACGTCCGGCACGCCCTACGACGGGGCCCGGGTGCCCGATGCTCCGGTTTCCCCGGCGAACCCGGGAACCAGCCTCGTCACTCAGCCCAGGTAGCCGCGCGCGCCGGCGGACGTGACGGCCTCGGCGGCCGCGGCGCACGCCTCGCTCACCGCCGTCGTCAGGTCGGCGCCGTCGGCGAGACGGGCGGCGAGGGTGCCGACCAGCACGTCGCCGGCGCCGGTGGTGTCGACCGCCTGCACCCGCGGCGAGGACACGCGGAGCTCACGACGCGAGCCGACCGCACCGCTCACCACCACCGCGCCCTCGGCGCCGAGCGAGACCACCACCGAGGGACAGTCGAGCAGGTCGGCGAGCGGGCGGGCCAGGTCGGCGGCCGGCGCGTGCGACGCGAACGTCCCGTCGTGCTCGCGCAGCAGGTCGACCGCCTCGTGCTCGTTGACGACCAGCGGGTCGGCCGCACGCAGCGTGTCGAGGTCGAGGCCCTCGACGGGGGCCGGGTTCAGCACCAGCCGTACGCCGCGCGCAGCGGCCTCGCGGGCGGCCGCGACGACCGGGGCGGTGCCCGGCTCGGTCTGGGCGAGCACCACGTCGACGTCGCCGCCGGCCAGGGCCCGCTCCACGTCGTCGGCCCCCAGCAGCGCGTTGGCCCCGGCGCCGACCGCGATGGAGTTCTCGCCGTCGGGGGTCAGCACGATCAGGGCGGCGCCGGTCGCGACGTCGGCCGCGCGGCGTACGCCGGAGACGTCCACGCCCGCGGCCTCCAGCGAGCCCAGCTGCTCCTGCCCCGCGGCGTCGTCGCCGACCACGGCGCACAGCCGCACCGCGGCCCCGGCGTACGCCGCAGCAGCGGCCTGGTTGGCACCCTTGCCCCCGCCGCCCACGACGGGTCCCTCGCCGACGGTGGTCTCGCCACCGGTCGGCCGGCGGTCCACCCGCACGGTCACGTCCTGGTTGACCCCACCGACCACGAGCACGACTCCCACGGCGCCAGGTTCTCACGTGGGTGACGCACGTCCCGCGCCGAACCGGTTGACGTGCAGCTCCGCTTAGGCAAGCCTTACCTCACCGCTCGTCGTCCCCGTCGTCCTCACCGCCCCGGAGCCATCGTGATCTTCTGCCACTGCGCCGTCGTGGGCGACCGTGAGGTGAAGCAGGCCGTGGACGCCGGCGCGCGCACCGTCTCGCAGGTGTGCCGCTCCACCGGGGCCGGCCAGGAGTGCGGGTCGTGCGTCTTCGCGGTGCGTCGGGTGGTGTGCGAGCATCTGGCGCAGGTGGCCGTCATGGCCGCCGCCGACCCGGAGGTGGACGTTGCAGCCAGTTAGCCCGCGCGTGGTGGAGCTCCTCAACGAGGCGCTCACCTTCGAGCTCACCGTGACCAACACCTACTTCCTGCACGCGCGGATGCTGGACAACTGGGGCCTGCCCAAGCTGGGCAAGGTCTTCTACGCGCTCTCCATCGACGAGATGAAGGACGCGGACGCGATCATCAACCGCATCCTGATGTTCGAGGGTCACCCCAACCTGCAGCGCCTGGGCAACATCACCGTCGGTGAGACCGCCGAGGAGATGCTCGCGCTCGCCTACGAGAGCGAGAAGGCGGCCGTGAAGCAGTTCAACGGCGCCGCCCAGGAGTGCCACGACCTCGGCGACCACGGCACGGCCGCGGTGTTCGAGGAGTACGTCCGCGACGAGGAGCAGCACGCCGAGTGGTTCGAGGCGCAGCTCGAGGCGATCCAGCGCGTCGGCGTCCAGGGCTACCTCGCCCAGCAGATCGACGCGAGCGTCCCGCCCGGGTCCTGACCTCCGTTCAGGAGACCTCGGACACCAGCGCCGAGGCCGTGCGCCGCAGCAGCGGCACCGCCTCGGCGACCAGCTCGTCGGTCATCCGCGGCGCCGGTCCCGAGATCGACAGCGCCAGCGGGAGCGGGCCGCCGCCGAGCGCGACGGCGACGCACCGCACCCCGACCTCCTGCTCGCCCTCGTCGAGGGCGAAGCCCGCCTCGCGCACCTGCGCCAGCGCCGCGACGAACGCGTCGGCGTCGGTCAGCGTGTGGTCGGTGTGGCGGGGGAGCCCGGTGCGGGCCAGCAGCGCCCGTACGTCGGCCTCGGGGGTGCTCGCCAGCAGCGCCTTGCCCACGGCCGTGCAGTGCGGGTGCACGCGACGGCCGACCTCGGTGAACATCCGCATGGCGTGCCGCCCGGGCGCCTGCGCGACGTAGGCGACCTGGTCGCCGTCGAGCATCGCCAGGTTGGCGGTCTCGCCCAGCGCGTCGACGAGCCCGCGCAGCAGTCGGTCGGTGCCGGCGCCGGCCATGGCGCTCGCCGAGCCGCCCAGCGGCACCAGCCGGAACCCCAGGGCGTAGCGCCGGTCGGGCATCTGGCGCATGTAGCCACGGTCGACCAGCGTCCGCAGCAGCCGGTGCGTCGTGGGCAGGGGTACGCCGGTCACCTCGGCGATCTCGCCGATGCTCAACGTCCCGCCGCGCGCCGCCACCGCCTCGAGCAGGTCGAGCGACCGGTGGACGGACTGCACGCCGCCGGGCTGATTCGTCCCGCTGTTCCTGGGCATGGAGAGGACCTCCCGGGTGTGACGGTTGACACCGGGTGCCACCGTTGCCTAGTTTCCAATATCGATTGGTGACAATTCCACATCGTGGAAAAACGAGCAAGCAATTCCTGAGGAGCGGCATGGATCAGCGTGTGCAGACCGGCGGCCTCGAGGTCGGGGCCCGCCTCCACGACTTCGTCGAGCAGGAGGCGCTGCCGGGCACCGGCATCGAGCCGGCCGCGTTCTGGGAGGGTCTCGCCGCGATCGTGCGCGACCTCGCCCCCCGCAACCGCGAGCTCCTGGCGAAGCGCGACGACATCCAGCAGCGCCTCGACGACTGGCACCGCGAGCACCCGGGCCGCCCCGACCAGGGCGCCTACACCGCGATGCTGCGTGAGCTCGGCTACCTGCTCGACGAGCCGGCCGAGGTGTCGGTGACGACCTCGGGCGTCGACGAGGAGGTCGCCGAGATCGCCGGCCCGCAGCTGGTGGTCCCGCTGCTCAACGCGCGGTTCGCGACCAACGCCGTCAACGCTCGCTGGGGCTCGCTCTACGACGCGCTCTACGGCACCGACGTGATCTCCCACGACGGCGACCTGGCCCCCGGCGACTCCTACAACAAGGTCCGTGGCGACGAGGTCATCCGTCGGGGACGGGCCTTCCTGGACGAGCACTTCCCGCTCGCCTCGGGCTCCCACGCCGACGCGACGGCGTACGCCGTGGACGACGAGGGCGTGGCGGTCACCGTCGACGGCGAGGTCGTGCGCCTGGCCGACCCGGCGCAGCTGGTGGGCTTCCGCGGGCCGCGCGAGTCGCCCGAGGGCGTGCTCCTGGTCCACCACCGGCTCCACGTCGAGATCCAGGTCGACCCGGAGGACTCCATCGGCGCCACCGACCGGGCCGGCGTGAAGGACCTCCTGCTCGAGTCCGCGGTCTCCACGATCATGGACCTCGAGGACTCCGTCGCCGCCGTCGACGCCGAGGACAAGGTGCTCGGCTACCGCAACTGGCTGCACCTCATGCAGGGCACCCTGGCCGAGGAGGTCACCAAGGGGGGGAAGACCTTCACCCGCCGGATGAACCCCGACCGGACCTACACCACGGCCGCGGGCGAGGAGGTCACGCTGCGGGGCCGCTCGCTGCTGTTCATCCGCCAGGTGGGGCACCTGATGACCACCGACGCCGTCCTCGACGCCGAGGGCCAGGAGGTGCCCGAGGGCGTCCTCGACGCCGTCGTGACCGCGCTCGGCAGCGTGCGTGCGCTCAAGGGCGAGGCCGAGCTGACCAACTCGGCGACCGGGTCGCTCTACGTCGTCAAGCCCAAGATGCACGGCCCCGAGGAGGTCGCCTTCGCCGTCGAGCTGTTCGGCCGGGTCGAGGAGCTGCTCGGCCTGCCGCGGCTGACGATCAAGGTCGGCATCATGGACGAGGAGCGGCGTACGACGCTCAACCTCAAGGCGTGCATCCACGCGGCCCGCGAGCGGGTCGCCTTCATCAACACCGGCTTCCTGGACCGCACCGGCGACGAGATCCACACCTCGATGCAGGCCGGCCCGGTCGTGCGCAAGAGCGACATGAAGTCCGAGACCTGGATCAAGGCCTACGAGGACCTCAACGTCGACATCGGGCTGGAGTGCGGCCTGCTGGGTCGCGGCCAGATCGGCAAGGGGATGTGGGCCGCGCCCGACAGCCTCGCCGACATGCTCGAGACCAAGATCGGCCACCCGCAGGCCGGCGCCAGCTGCGCCTGGGTGCCCTCGCCGACCGCGGCCACCGTGCACGCGCTGCACTACCACCAGGTCGACGTCCGGGCCCGCCAGGAGGAGCTGCGCGACGGCGGCCGCCGTCGCGACCGCGAGGACCTGCTGCAGGTGCCGCTCGGCGACCCCGCCTGGTGGTCCGAGGAGGACCGGCAGGCCGAGATCGACAACAACCTGCAGAGCCTCCTGGGCTACGTCGTGCGCTGGGTCGACGCCGGCATCGGCTGCTCCAAGGTGCCCGACATCACCGGCGAGGCGCTGATGGAGGACCGGGCCACCTGCCGCATCTCCGCGCAGCACGTCGCCAACTGGCTCCACCACGGCGTCGTGACCCCGGAGCAGGTCGAGGAGACGCTGCGCCGGATGGCGGGCGTCGTGGACGAGCAGAACGCCGGCGACGACTCCTACACGCCGATGGCGCCCGACTTCGACGGCGAGGCCTTCCAGGCCGCGCACGACCTGGTCTTCGAGGGCCTGCGCCAGCCCAGCGGCTACACCGAACCGGTGCTGCACGCCCGCCGCGCCCAGAAGAAGCAGCACCTGACCGAGAAGGGGAACGCCTGATGAGCGTGCTCGACCTGGAGACCGCCCGCAGCATCATCGCCGGGGCCCGCGCCCACGGCAGCTCTGCGGGGTTCAAGCCCCTGACCGTGGTCGTGCTCGACGCCGGCGGCCACGTGATCGCCGTCGAGCGCGAGGACGGCGCCTCGATGAAGCGCTTCGAGATCGGCTTCGGCAAGGCCTACGGCGCGCTGTCGCTCGGCATGGGCTCGCGCTCGATCATGGCTCGTGCCGAGCAGCAGGCGTTCTTCGTCGCGGCCGTCACCTCGGCCGTGGGAGGGACGCTCGTCCCGGTGCCCGGCGGCGTGCTGGTGCGCGACGAGGGCGGCGACCTGCTCGGCGCCGTCGGCATCACCGGCGACACCTCCGACAACGACGAGGCCGCGGCCGTGGCCGGCATCGAGGGTGCCGGTCTCACCGCCCAGGTCGACTGAGGAGCTGACGCGATGACCACCACCGAGGACCGGACCCACGTCGGCGCCGGCATCGACGCCGTCACCGCGGTGGCCCGCCGGCTGCTCCCCGAGGCCGGGGTCATCACCGACCGGACGCGGCTGCGCACCTACGAGTGCGACGGGCTCGCCCACTACCGGGTCACTCCCGCGCTGGTGGTCATCCCCGAGGACGACGCCCAGGTCGCGGCCATCGTCCGGGCCTGCGCCGAGCACGGCGTGCCCTACGTCGCCCGTGGCTCCGGCACCGGCCTCTCCGGCGGTGCCCTGCCCCACGCCGAGGGCGTGCTCGTCGTGACCTCGCGGATGCGCGCCATCCGCGAGGTGCGCCGCGAGGACCAGCGCGCGGTGGTGGAGCCCGGGGTGATCAACCTCGACGTCACCAAGGCGGCCACGCCGCAGGGCTACTACTACGCGCCCGACCCCTCGAGCCAGCAGATCTGCTCGATCGGCGGCAACGTGGCGGAGAACTCCGGCGGCGCCCACTGCCTGAAGTACGGCTTCACCACCAACCACGTCACCGGCGCCGACTTCATCACCCCCGACGGCGACATGGTCGCGCTGGGCGGCGCGGCACCCGACGCCCCCGGCTACGACCTGCTCGGCGCCGTGGTCGGCTCCGAAGGCACGCTCGGCATCGTCACCGCCACCACGGTCAGGCTGGTCCGGCTGCCCGAGGAGGTCCGCACCATCCTGGTCGGCTTCGAGTCCACCGACCAGGCCGGCGCCGCCACCTCGGCCATCATCTCCGCCGGCATCGTCCCCGCCGCCATCGAGATGATGGACGCCCTCGCGATCGAGGCCGCCGAGGCGGCCGTGCACTGCAACTACCCCGACGGCGCCGGCGCGGTCCTGGTGATCGAGCTCGACGGCGCACGCGTCGAGGTCGAGGAGGAGTACGCCGAGGTCGCCCGCCTGTGCGAGGACAACGGCTCCTTCGAGCAGCGCCTCGCCACCGACGCGGTCGACCGCGCGCTGATCTGGAAGGGCCGCAAGTCGGCCTTCGCCGCGGTGGGGCGCATCAGCCCCGACTACATCGTCCAGGACGGCGTCATCCCGCGAACGGCGCTGCCCGAGGTGCTGCGCGCGATCGCGGAGCTCTCGAGCTCCTCGGGCGTCCGCGTCGCCAACGTCTTCCACGCAGGCGACGGCAACCTGCACCCGCTGGTGCTCTTCGACGACGCCGTCGAGGGGGCCGGCGAGGCGGCCGAGCAGGTCAGCGGCGCGATCCTCGACCTGTGCATCGAGCACGGCGGCTCCATCACCGGCGAGCACGGCGTGGGGATGGACAAGGCGAAGTACATGCCTCGGATGTACACCGACGAGGACCTCGACACGATGCAGCTCGTGCGGTGCGCCTTCGACCCGGGCAACATCTCCAACCCCGGCAAGATCTTCCCGACCCCGCGCCTGTGCGGCGAGGTGCCCGGTCGCCACAAGGCCGCCCACCCGCTCCAGCAGGCCGGTCTGGCGGAGGTGTTCTGATGACCACGCAGACGCTCGACGCCACCGCCCGCGAGGCCGTCACCTCGGCCTGCGCGCGGGTCGAGGAGCCCGGTGCGGGCGACCACGTCGACGGCGTGGTGCCCGGCCTGGTGGCCCGGCCCGCCGACACCGACCAGGTCGCGGAGGTGCTGCGGGCCGCGACCGCCCACGGCCTCACGGTCGTGCCGCGCGGCGGCGGCACCAAGCTCTCCTGGGGGGTCGCTCCCCGGAGCGCGGACGTGCTGCTCGACGTCAGTGCTCTCGACCAGGTGCTCGACCACGCCGCCGGCGACCTCATCGTCGCCGCGCAGGCCGGGTGCCGGCTCGCCGACCTGCAGGAGCGGGTCGCCCAGGGCGGCCAGCGGCTCGCGATCGACGAGACCGTGCCCGGCACCACGGTGGGCGGCATGCTCGCCGCCAACACCAGCGGGCCCCGTCGCACGGCGGTCGGCGCGGCGCGCGACCTGCTCATCGGCATCACGATGGTGCGCGCCGACGGCGTCGTGGCCAAGGCCGGGGGACGGGTCGTGAAGAACGTCGCCGGCTACGACCTCGGCAAGCTGCTCATCGGCTCCGCCGGCACCCTCGGCGTGATCACCGACGCCACCTTCCGGCTGCACCCGGTGCCGGCCGCGTCGCAGTGGGTCACCGCGCCCGTGTCCGACCCGGCCGCGGCGCTGGCGATGACCCAGGCCGTGCTGCACGCCCAGGTGGTGCCCGCGGCCGTCGAGGTCGCGTGGGCCGAGGGGTCCGGCTCGGTCTCGGTGCTGCTCGAGGGCCGGGTCGCCGGGGTGGCCGGCCGCGCCGACGCCACCCGCGCGATCCTCGGCGAGGGCGCGACCGGGTCCGACGACGCTCCGGCGGGCGGGGCGACGTACCCCTGGGACACCCGCGCCTCCGGTGAGGACCGCAGCACCGCGCTCAAGCTGACCTTCGAGCTCTCCGCGCTCGGCGAGGTGCTCGCCGCGACGGCCGGCACGCCTGCCGTGCTGCGCGGGTCGGCCGGCTCGGGGGTCCTGTACGCCGCCCTCCCGCCGACCACCGACCCGGCCGAGGTCGCGACGCTCCTGGAGCGGCTGCGACGGGTGTGCACCTCCCGGGGTGGCGCCGCCGTCGTCGTCGACGCGCCCGCCGCGGTGAAGGCGGCCGTCGACGCGTGGGGCCCGGTGCCCGCGCTGGAGCTGATGCGCCGCGTGAAGGACCAGTTCGACCCTGACCACCGGCTCTCGCCGGGCCGCTTCGTGGGAGGCCTCTAGCCATGACCGACACCAGCCAGCGCGACACCTCCGGCACGCTCGGCGAGATGGGCGCGGTCGTGGAGACCGGTGACCGTGCCGGCGCCGTCGACTGGGGCATCCCCGCTCCCGGTGGTGCCTTCGACGCCCACAAGCCGCCGGACGCCGCCCTGATCGGTGACTGCGTGCACTGCGGGTTCTGCCTGCCGACCTGCCCGACCTACGTGCTGTGGGGCGAGGAGATGGACAGCCCCCGCGGGCGCATCTACCTGATGAAGGAGGGGCTCGAGGGCGAGCCGATGGACGACGAGATGGTCGGCCACATCGATGCCTGCCTGGGCTGCATGGCCTGCGTCACCGCCTGCCCCTCCGGCGTGCAGTACGACGTGCTCATCGAGCAGACCCGCAACCAGGTCGAGCGCCACCACGACCGCTCGGCGGCCGACAAGGCGCTGCGCGGCCTGATCTTCGCGCTGTTCCCGCACCCCAAGCGGCTCAAGCTGATGCGCGGCCCGCTCAAGCTGGCCCAGCGCACCGGCCTGGACCGCGCGCTGCGCCGCACCGGCCTGCTGGAGCGGATCTCGCCCCAGCTGGCCGTGATGGAGAGCCTCGCGCCCCGGCTGGGCAAGCCGCAGCCGCTGCCGGAGTACATCCACGCCACCGGCGAGCGCCGGATGGTCGTCGGGATGCTGGTCGGCTGCGTGCAGGGCGCGTTCTTCCCGGGCGTGAACTCCGCGACCGCGCGGGTGCTGCGCGCCGAGGGCTGCGACGTCGTCGTGCCCGCCTCGCAGGGCTGCTGCGGCGCGCTGTCGGCGCACAACGGCCGCGAGCCCGAGGCCCAGGACTTCGCCCGTCGCCTCGTCGACTCCTTCGAGGACTCCGGCGTCGAGCGGGTCGTGGTCAACGCGGCCGGCTGCGGCTCCACGATGAAGGAGTACGCCGCCCTGCTGGCCGACGACCCGGCGTACGCCGAGCGCGCGGCGGCGTTCGCCGAGAAGGTCCGCGACGTCTCGGAGATCCTCGTCGAGCTCGGCCCGGTGGCCCCGCGCCACCCGCTCGAGATGACGATCGCCTACCACGACGCGTGCCACCTCGCCCACGCCCAGGGCGTCCGCTCCGAGCCGCGCCAGCTGCTCGAGGCGATCCCCGGGCTGGAGCTGCGCGAGATCGCCGAGGCCGAGATCTGCTGCGGCTCGGCCGGCATCTACAACGTGCTCAACCCCGAGCCCGCCCGCGAGCTGGGGGACCGCAAGGCCGCCAACATCGTCCGCACCGGCGCCCAGGTGCTCGTCACCGCCAACCCCGGCTGCCTGATGCAGGTGACCTCGGCGATCGAGCGCGCCGGCCACCCCATGGGCATGGCCCACACCATCGAGGTGCTCGACGCCTCGATCCAGGGCGCGCCCGCCAGCGCGCTCCTCCCCGACCAGACGGCCTCCTAGCCCCACACTTCAGCCCAACGCACCACCCGCCCGCACCACCACGACCACGGGAGTAGTCACATGTTCCAGCAGGACCTCAATCCGGTAGGGGGGTCACTGGCCCTGTCCGCCCTGTGCGCGGCCATTCCCCTCGTCACCTTGTTCGTGCTGCTGGGCGGGTTGCGCCTCAAGGCGTGGGTCGCCGGCCTGATCTCGCTGGGCGTGGCCCTCGTGATCGCGATCGCGCTGTTCAAGATGCCGGTCGGGCAGGCGCTGCTCGCCGGCGCCGAGGGCGCGGCGTTCGGGTTCTTCCCGATCCTGTGGATCGTCATCAACGCGATCTGGGTCTACAACCTGACCGTCGCCAGCGGGCACTTCGACGTGCTGCGCCGGTCCTTCGAGAAGGTCAGCCCCGACCAGCGGATCCAGGCGATCATCATCGCCTTCTGCTTCGGCGCCCTGCTCGAGGCGCTCGCCGGCTTCGGCACCCCGGTCGCGATCAGCGTCGTGATGCTGATGGCCCTGGGCTTCCAGCCCCTCAAGGCCGCGACCGTCGCGCTGATCGCCAACACCGCCCCGGTCGCCTTCGGCGCCCTGGCCACCCCGATCGTCACGCTCGCCTCGGTGACCTCGGGCGTCAACGACGACCCCCGCCTCAACATCGACACCCTCGGTGGCATGGTCGGTCGGCAGACCCCGATCCTGGCCGTGCTGGTGCCGCTGGTGCTCGTCTTCGTGGTCGACGGCAAGCGCGGCGTACGCCAGATGTGGCTGCCCTCGATCGTCTGCGGCGTCGCCTTCGGTCTCGCCCAGTTCGTGGCCGCCAACTACATCTCGGTGCCGCTCGCCGACATCATCGCGGCGCTGGTCGCCGCCGGTGCCGTCGTCGGCCTGCTCCGCGTCTGGAAGCCGGCCCACGAGCTCACCGCCGCCGAGGTCGACGCCGAGCTCGAGGCAGGAGAGGGTGGCGACGGCGGGTCCGGCAGCACCCCCTCGAAGCGCCGCCAGCCCTCCGGCATCTCCACCTCGGTCACCTCCTCCACCGGGCGGGGCGGCACGAGGACCGAGGAGCGCACCGAGGACAGCAGCGCCGACGTGATCCGCGCCTACGCGCCGTACGCCGTGATCATCGTGATCTTCTCGATCACCAACATCCCGGCCGTCAAGGAGTTCCTGGCCCAGAAGCCGTTCACCTACGCCTTCGCCTGGCCCGGGCTGGAGGTCCTCAACACCGCCGGCGACCCCGTGTCGACGACGACGTTCAACTTCAACTGGCTGCCCGCAGCCGGCACGCTGATGATCCTGGCCGGTCTGATCACGATGGTGATCCTCAAGCTGTCGCCGGCCAAGGCGTTCAAGACCTACCTCGAGACCTACGTCGAGCTGAAGTCCGCGATCATCACCGTGATGGCGGTGCTGGCCCTGGCCTACGTGATGAACCTGTCGGGCCAGACCGGCTCGCTGGGCGCCTGGCTCGCCGGTGCCGGTGCGGCCTTCGCGATCATCTCGCCGATCCTGGGCTGGATCGGCGTCGCGGTGACCGGCTCGGACACCTCGGCCAACGCGCTCTTCGGGGCGCTGCAGGTGCAGACGGCCGTCGAGGCCGGGCTCGACCCGGTGCTGATGGCCTCGGCCAACACCTCCGGTGGCGTGCTCGGCAAGATGGTCAGCCCGCAGAACCTCGCCATCGCCGCCGCGGCGGTCGGGCTCGCCGGTCGCGAGGGCGACATCTTCCGCAAGGTCATCGGCTGGAGCCTCGGCCTGCTCGTCCTGATGTGCATCCTGGTCGGCCTCCAGGCCACCCCGGTGCTCAGCTGGATGGTGCCCGGGAGCTGACCCCGCACCGACCCCCACGACGCCGACCGGGCACAGGCTGCCCGGTCGGCGTCGTCACGTCCGGAGGTCGAAGCGGCGCAGGTGCGTCCACGGCCCGCCGTCGTAGCGCCACAGCTCCAGCGCCACCCCGGTGCACCCCCACGGCTCGAACCCCGACCGCAGCCGCTCCACCGTGGCCCGCGCCTGGTCGGCGTCGACCTTGTTCTGCACGGTGACGTGCAGCGACAGCGGCTGGGCGTCCTGGCGGGTGAGGTGCTCGCTCCAGCGCTCCTGCCACCCGGCGTGGAGGTCGACCAGCGGGGGACAGCCGAGCCGGTACGCCGCACCGCGGCCCAGCGACCGGACCTCCTCGACGGCGACCGGCAGCGGCGCCCGGTCGGCGGCGGACCCGAGCACCTCCTCCACGTCCGCGCGCAGGGCTGCGGGGAGGGCGTGGAACAGGGTCACGTGCGCGCCGACCGCGGTCCGGCCGGCCGGGAACAGCGCGCGCCGCTCGGCCTCGAACCGGGCCTGCGTGGGGTCGTCGAGCAGCAGCGTCACGATCAGCGGGGCGTCGGTCACCCCGCCATGGTGACGGTCCCGTCCACACGGCCGGGTGCGCCCTCGCGGCGGTCGCTGGTTGACTGCGGGGCATGAGCGACTCACCGTTCCCCCCCGGCATGGAGACCACCGGACAGTTCGCGGACTGGCTCGGCATCGAGCTGGCCGAGACCTCCGGCGACCGCGTGGTCGCGACGTGGTCGGCCGCACCCAAGCTCCACCAGCCCTACGGCATCGTCCACGGCGGAGTGCACTGCAGCGTCGTGGAGACGCTCGCCAGCATCGGGGCCGCGTTCTGGCTCGGCGAGAAGGGCCAGGTCGTCGGCGTCAACAACAACACCGACTTCTACAAGGCCGTGCGCGAGGGCACGCTCACCTCGACCGCCACCCCGGTCCACCGCGGCCGCTCCCAGCAGGTGTGGGCCGTCGAGACCGTCACCGAGGAGGGCACGGTCGTCTCGCGCGGCCAGGTCCGTCTGCAGAACCTGTACGCCGAGCGCTGAGCGCCGCTACGTCTCCTGCCCGGCGGGCGGTGCCGCCGGCCGACGTACGACGAGCAGGTAGTTCTTGGGCATCCCGGCCTTGGTGTACTTCCACCGGCCGTCCGCCCGGGCCAGGGACGGCGCCACGGCACCCGCCAGCCGGGCGGTGAGCCACAGCAGCGGCGTGAGGTAGAGCGCGCGCTTGCGCCCGACGGCGGCGCGCACCTGGCGTGGGTCCGTCGGCAGCGCGCGTGACATCACGTCGAGCTGGTAGGACGACGTGGCCAGGTAGCCCTCCAGCCAGACCAGCCGCACCACCTCGAAGCCCGCGTCCTCGAACAGGCGGCGCAGCCCGAAGCGGGTGTAGCGGAAGAAGTCGTAGGGCACCTGGTGCTCGGCGTAGAACAGCGGGGCCGAGCACATCAGCCGTCCCCCCGGGCGCAGCACGCGATGGAGCTCCTGGACCGCCGCCGCCGGGTCAGGCAGGTGCTCGAGCACCTGGTTGAAGAGGATCCGGTCGAAGCGACCGTCCTCGACCGGGATGTCGGTCAGGTCGCAGACGTAGTCCAGCGGGGCGTACTTCGTGGAGAGCTGCGCGAAGTCGGCCGCCTCGTAGTGCGCGTGGTCGAACAGGTGGCGGTACGGCGACCGACCGGCGCCCGCGTCGAGGACGCGCATCCCGGGCTCGGTGTTGCGCGCGAACCTCGCGACCTGGGTGGCCAGCTGCTCGCGCGACGGGTTCGGCGCGCGGCGGACGGGACGGCGTCGTCGAGGTGCGGTCACGCGCCGCAGTCTCCCCGACGGGACCGGTCGATGCCAGCACCGCGAGGGCTCAGTCCAGGGTGGGCAGGTTGTCGCTGACCCGCTGCGTGCGCCACAGCAGCTGCTGGCCGTACGCCGGCTCGAGGGCGTCGCTGATGACGTGGGGCACGACGCGGCTGTAGTAGTCGGTGACGGGGCCGTCGGACTCCCGGACGATGCCGCCAGCGGCCTCCCCGTCGACGATCCAGGACCCGACCATCGCGTAGTTGTCGCCGTCGGCGGCGGTGCCGAAGTTGGGCAGCTCGACGTACTGCTGGTAGACCATGCGGTCGCCGGCGTACGCCCCGTCCTTGACGACCTCGGTGCCGTCGGCGCGGTGGACCACGATGTTGTCGCCCTCACGGCCGCGCAGCGGCTTGGCGATCCACTCCTCGAGGTCGCGCGGCTCGTCGAAGTAGGCGGGGAGCAGGTAGGGGCACTCGGGCCACATCTCCCACAGCACCGGCAGCAGCGCCTTGGTCGAGAGCAGCACCTTCCAGGCCGGCTCGACCCACTTCACCGGACTGAGCTCGGCACCCGAGAGCAGGATCTGCCCGACCGGGTCCTCCTCGAGCATCGCCTCCCAGGGGTAGAGCTTGAAGGCGGCGCGGATCTCCTCGCCGTTGGCGTCGAGGAAGCGACCGCGCCCGGCCTGGTCGACGTGCTCGTTCCACTGGATCATCTCGATCGGCTGCACCGAGACCGTGAGCCCGGCCTGCGAGGCGGTGTCGGCCATGTAGTGGACGGTCATCTCCTCCTCGCCGGAGGTGTCGGCCTGGCTGTGGAACAGGTGCAGCCGGTGGCCGGGGACGCGGCCCTGCCGGGCCAGCTCGCGCCAGCGGTCGACGAGCCGCTCGTGCAGGCTGTTCCACTGGTCGGTGTCCTCGGAGAAGGACATGTCCTCCTTCCAGTGCCACTGCGCCACCGCGGTCTCCACGAGCCCGGTCGGGGTGTCGCCGTTGAGCTCCATCATCCGCAGGTCGATGCCGTCGTAGCGCAGGTCGAAGCGGCCGTAGATGCTCGGGTCGCCGCGTCGGATCGAGTCGCGGACGTGCTCGAGGGTCCCGCGGGGGAGCCGCAGCGCGTCCTCGTCGAGGTCGCGCAGCATCTTCGGCACGGCCTCCAGGCACATCCCCCAGAGCTGCTCGGTCGCCTTCTCCATCACCTCGACCTCGTCGCCGGTGAACTCGTACCACGCCGCCTCGTTCCAGTACGGCGCCGTGCCCCCGCCGGGCAGGTCGGTCTCGGGGAAGATCAGCCCCTGCTGCTTGACGGTCTGCAGGAACTGCGTGCGCGGGACGCTGGAGTGACGCCACATGGCGGCCGGCTCAGGCGATCGAGGCGCAGACGATGGCCGAGATGGCCAGCGTCGAGGCCGCGCTCAGCACGGCCAGGGGCACCACCGGCCCGGGGGTGCAGACCACGGCGCGCAGGTTGCCGGGCGTGACGAGGTCGATGGCGACCAGCATCACCGCGTTGAGGGCGCAGCCGACCAGCCCGAAGACCAGCGTCCAGAGCAGGGCGTAGCCCAGGTCGGTGTCGCCGTTGGTCCAGATCGCGGTGAACACCACCGCGCCGTTGCCGATCACCCAGGCGGCCGCGACCGTGGCGGCGGAGTACGACGCCCCGTGCTCGGTGGTGCCGAGCAGGTGGCGTCCGAGGTGGCCGGGGGTGAGCAGGTCGAGCACCACGTAGGCCAGCACCAGCACGGCGCCGGCCAGGACGGCGTACACGACGGCGTGGTAGAGCGCGGTCCAGAGGTCGAACATGGGCGGCCTTTCGGTCGGTCGGGAGCCGGGGCGGCTCAGGAGGAGGAGACGCCCTTGGAGGAGCCGAAGCCCCCGGACTTGGAGTAGGACTTGAACGACGTCGCCCCGTCGGCGGGGAGCCCGCCGCGCTGGACGCTGCGCCCGGAGCTGACCAGGCCGGATCCGTTGAAGGTGCCGCCGGAGACGGGGGCGCCGACCGCCGGGATGGACCGGGCCGACTGGGTGCCGAGGTAGTACCAGAAGAAGGCGCCCCCGACCCCGGAGCCCCCGTCGTAGTCCTGCGGGTCGTCGCTGGCGTCGCACTGGCCGTCGTCGACCCGCTCCTGGGTCTGCGGGTCGACGCACACGGCCGCGACGTCGGGGTCGCCGCCGCAGCCGCTCAGGCTGGAGGCGGCGAGCACGGTGAGGCCGAGCGGGACGGCCCGGCTGGCGCGACGGAGGGTGGTGGTCATGGGTGCTCCTGCTGCCGGGGGTGGTGGACGGGGGCGTGGGCCTGCTCGGGGGCCAGCTCGAGGGCCCGCTCGAGGGCCTGGGGTCCGTGGTCGTGCTCGACCTGCAGTCGCAGCAGCGCGTTGTTCTCCCGCAGCAGCCCCAGCATCTCGCGCTGCTCGGCGTCGGTGAACGCGTCCGGGTCGTGCAGCACCGCGCGGGTGAAGTGGGCGCCGGCGCACAGCACCAGCAGCAGCATCGAGAGCATGAACAGCACGGCGACGCCGCGTCCCGCGGTGGTCACGGGGGAGTAGTCGCCGTACCCCGTGGTGGTGCCGGTGACGATCGCCCACCACATCGAGGCGACCGGACCGGTGCCCTCGATGGCCCAGTAGAGGCCCGAGGCGACCAGGAAGTCGGCCACGAGCACCGCCAGCAGCAGCCGCGGCTCGTTGACCACGCGGTGCAGCACGCGCTTGACGGCCATCCCTCACGCTCCCCCCGGCCCGCACCCGCGCCGGCCTCCGGGGGCACGTTAGGGCACGCGGCGACCGCGCACAGCACTTCCGCGCCGAGGGGTGTGACGGGTCTCCGTCAGACGGCCGCGAGGGGGCGGTCCTCTCCGGGCAGCTCGCCGGTGGCAGGACGAACCCTCCCGAACCGCCTCCGGTCGGGCCGCTCGCGTGGCAACCTGGGGTCGTGAGCCCCCCGCAGCAGCGCCGGCCGGACCACGTCTTCGTGGCGCCGAGCCCGCTGCGCGTCGTGGTGAAGCTGCTCCTCGCGCTGTCGTTCCTCGGCCTGGGGGTGGCGCTGTGGCTGCTGTGGCAGGACCAGCGGACGTGGCTGGTGGCCGTCGCCGTCGTGCTCGCCGTCGTGCTGGTGCTGTGCTGGGTGACCCTGATGGCGCGGGTGCCGCAGCGCATCACCATCACCGGGCCGATGGTGCACATCCACCGGGGCGCGGAGGTGCACCGCTTCGACCTCGAGGACCCGGGCGTCGACATGCTCGTCCGCGACGGGTCGGTCGCCTTCGGCCACTACCGCGACAACTGGGTGATCGTGCAGGCCCGCGACGTCGACTGGCGGCCGTTCATGGACGTCGTCATGAACTACCAGAACCGTGCCGACAGCAACGCCGAGGCCCGTGACGAGCGCTTCAAGCGCTGACCCGGACCGAGATCGCGGAAGAAACTTCCGGAATCGGCGGAACCTTCGCGCTCCGGCGACGATTACCGCAGGGAATGGCCCACGAGAACCCCGTGGGCAGGGGGGCACCGGGATGTTGCTCGAGGAGCACGTCGACGCCCACCTGACCTGCGAGGCACCTCGTGACCAAGCCCCACCTCCCGCTCCCGGTCACACCGGGACGGGCACCGGTGCGAGGGGACGCGCGACGTCCCTCCGGCACCCCCGATGACGTAACCTGTCGGCCACCCCTACCCCCCGTTGGTGGCCGGCAGGTTACTTCGGGGGACGACCGAGCGACGAGGAGCCCGAGCGCGTGGAGCTGTCCGACGACGTCGTCCGCGACGCCGCCGCCGGCGACCCGCTGGCCACCCGTCAGGTCTACGAGGCCCTCTCCCCGCGGGTGCTCGGCTACCTGCGCTCCCGCGGTGTCGAGGATCCCGAGGGCTGCACCTCCGAGGTCTTCCTGGCCCTCGTGCCGCGCCTGGCCGGTGTCGACGGCGGGGCGGCCGGACTCCGCACGCTGGCGTTCTCGGTCGCGCACGCCCGGGTCGTCGACGACGCCCGGCGACGCGCGCGCCGCCCGCACGTCCTGGCCTACGAGCCCGAGCACGACGACCGCACCAGCGAGTCGGCGGAGCAGCACGCCGTCACCAGCGTCGAGGCGGAGCGGGCGGTGCGACTGATGCAGCGGCTCGGTGAGGACCAGCGCGCGGTCGTCTCGCTGCGCGTGGTCGGTGACCTGACCCTCGAGGAGACCGCCCAGGTGCTGGGCAAGACGGTGCCCTCGGTCAAGCAGCTGCAGCGGCGTGGGCTCGAGCGCCTGCGCGAGCTCATGGTCGCCCCGGAGGTGCCGTGATGAGCCGGACCCAGCTCGACGCCCTGCTGGCGGAGTCCGTCGACGGTCTCGACGCCGTCGACCGCGACCACCTCCGCGAGGAGCTCGGGAGCCTGCTGTCCCTGGTCGACGACACGCCCCCGACCCCCTCGGCCGAGCTGGCCGAGCTGCTGGGCCCGCCCGCCCCCGAGGCGGCTGCCGGCCCCGACCTCGCCCGCGTGGTCCCGCTGCGGCGGCTCACGGGTCCGCGCGGTGCCGTCACCGGCGCCGTCGTCCTCGCCGTCGCCACCGTCGGGGCGACCGGGCTCTCGGCCGCGGCCAACTCGCTGCCCGCCCCGCTCCAGCGCCAGGTCTCGGAGCTGTCCCGCTCCTACCTGCCCTTCGACTTCCCGCGCCCGCGCGGCGTCCTCGACCGCACCCCCACGCTCGAGGACCTGCCGGACCCGGAGTCCCTGTCGGGCGTGCCCGCCGCGCCGCTCCCCGGGACCCCGGCCGCCGACGACGCGGACGGCGAGGCCCGCGTCCCCACCACGACGCGGGGCGGGGTCACCCGCGGCCCGCAGCAGGTGGCGGCGCGCGACGACGCCCGGCTCGGCGCCGCTCCGCGCTCGAGCACCGTGACCGTGCGGCCCACCGCCTCGCCCAGTCCTTCGGCGTCGCCGTCCGGCACCCGCGCGCGACACGACGACGCGCCGCGCCCGCGGCGCGAGCAGGCCGGCGACGGCGCCGCCGCGCCAGACGGCGCCACCGGCCCTCGGACCCGGGGCCCCGCCGTCGCGTCGGCCTCGGCGTCACCCGCCCCGTCCCCGGCCGCCGCCCCCGCACCCGCCGCCGCACCCACCGCCGCACCCGCACCCGCCGCCGCACCCACACCCGCCGCCCCCGACCAGGAGCCCGACCGGCCGCCGACCACGAGCAGCGACCGTGGCCGGGGTGCGCAGGGCACGGGCAGCAAGGGCCCGGAGAGCAGCGCCGACAAGGGGTCCGGCAAGGGAGCCCCGCGGTCCGACGAGGGCCGTGCCGACGGGCAGCCCGACCGGTCGACCGAGCCGCGCGACGCCACCGGCCCCACGTCGGTCCTCGGCCGGAGCGCGCAGCTCCTCGACCGGGTCACCGGCACCACGGGCTGACGCGGCCCGCGCCGACCCCGTCCGGCCCCGGCTGGCAGGATCGTCGGACCATGTCGGCCCCCCGTGAACCCGCCCGCCCGGCGTCCCCGTCCTCCCGTGCGCTGGAGGTGGCCGACGCCGCCTTCGTGACCGACCAGCTCCTCGTGGGTGGCGACCTCGACACCCGTGACCACCGGCTGGCCGCGACCCAGCTGCGCGAGCTGCTCGACGCGGGCCTGACCCACCTGGTGGACGCGCGTGTCGAGTGGTCCGACGAGGAGTGGGTGCGCCAGCTCGCGCCGCAGGTCGGCTACCTCCACCACGGCATGGACGACGCGGGCCAGCGGGTGCCGGGTGCGTGGTTCGACCGCGGCGTCGACTGGGCGCTGGAGGCCGTCGACCGGGGTGGCGTGGTCCTGACCCACTGCCACATGGGGATCAACCGCGGCCCGTCGCTCGGGTTCGCGGTGCTGCTCGCCCAGGGCTGGGACCCGGTGCAGGCCCTCGACCGGATCCGGTCCGTGCGCCCCATCGCCTGGGTGGCCTACGCCGAGGAGGCGCTGCGCTGGCACCACGACCGTGCCGGCTCGACCCCGGCCCAGCTGGCGGCCGACCAGCAGCGGCTCGCGGACTGGCGGGCCACCCACGAGCTCGACCTGGCGGCCGTGATCCGCCGCAAGCGCGCCCAGGGGTGGTGACGGGGGACTGGTGACGCGGGCTGGTGACGCGGGGCGGGTGGTCAGCCCTCGATCACCGCGAGCAGCCAGGTGGGGCTCATCACCCGGCAGCCGAGACCCTCGACACGCATCTGCAGGCCGCGGTCGGCGGTGATGACGACGACGTCGTGGCCGCGCTCGCGGGCGGCGGCCGCCTCCTTGGACAGCGCGCTGTCGCCGTCGCGCGGGGCGTGGACGGTGCGCAGGTGCGCGTCGCGACCGGCGGGGACGCCGCCCTTGGCCTTGCCCTCGAGCACCAGCACGATCTCGTCGTACGACGTGTCGGCGACCGCCAGGCGGCCGTGCAGCCGGGCCGCCGCGCCGGCGCGGTCGCGCCACCACCCGTCGGGGCGCGAACCCACGACGTTGGCGCCGTCGACGAGGAGCACGGTGCGGGCCATCAGGGCAGCAGGTCCGCTCGCCCGAACATCTGCGCCGTCGCCCGGCCGCTCGGCGTGCCGGCGTCGAGGTCGGCCCCGGCGGCGACCAGCAGCCGCACCACGTCGTCCTCGCCCTTGAACAGCGCGCCCGCTACCGGCGACTGGTCGCGGCCGTTGCGCCGGTCGGCGTCGGCGCCGCGGTCGAGCAGCATGGCGACCGTCTCCGCGTGGCCGTGGTAGGCCGCCAGCATGAGCAGCGTGTTGCCGTCGTGGTCGGCCACGTCGGCGGGCAGGCCGTGGTCGACGAACCCGGCCAGCTCCGAGGTCATGCCCTCACGGGCGAAGTGCTGGGACAGCTCGACGACCCGTGCGGTCTCCTCGGGCGTCAGCGGCCGGCCCGTGGGCTCCTCGGTCGGGCCGCCCGGGTCCACGCTGGAGTCCTCGCTCATGCCGACACCTGCCACAGCGTGTGCTCGCCCGGCAGCCCCTTGAGGGTGACCGGCTCGGTCTGCTGCAGGGTCCAGGCCAGGTCGTCGCCGACGTCCTCCTTCAGGCGCGCGGCCAGCTCGGTGCTGACCAGCACCTCGCCGCCCTCGGCGGTGTTGGCGACGCGGGCGGCCATCGCCACGTTGCGGCCGAACCAGTCGCCGTCGCGCTCGACGGCCCGCCCGGTGTGCAGCCCGATCCGCACCCGCACGGGGTGCTGGCGCAGCGCCCGGGGGACCCGTTCGCGCTCCAGCGCGCGCTGCACGTCGAGCGCCGCGGCGATGCCCAGCTGCGGCGTCGAGAAGACGACCATGTAGCCGTCGCCGGCGCTCTTGACGATGTGGCCGCGGTGCTGGTCGAAGCAGCGCGAGAGCAGCTTGTCGTGGGCCTGGAGCACCTTGAGCCAGACCTCGTCGCCGAGCTCGTCGTTGAGAGCGGTGGAGCCCTCGATGTCGGAGAACATGATGGTCACGTTGCCGTCCTCGTCGGCCACGCGCACGATCTCGGTGCGGTCCTCCAGGGCCCAGGCGGTGAGGTCCTCGATCGAGCTGACGAGCATGCCGCGCACCCCCTGCTCGCGGAGCCGGGTCACGGTCTCCATCGCGGTGCGCATCGCGGCGCCGGCCGCCTGCACGGCGCGGGGGCGCTCCTCCACCGCGACCGAGGTGGCCTGGTCGCGCACCCGCTCGAGCTCGTCGCGGGCCTCGCGCAGCCGTCGGGTCGCGTCGAGCAGAGCGATCGCGGTGCCGACCAGCAGCACGCCGAGGAGGACGGCGACCCAGGCACTGGCGGACACGGTGCCCAGGGTGGCACAGCACCACCGCCGACCGGGGGGAGCGTGACGTTCGCGACAGCGGGCTCCCCGGCGCTCGCCGCGGTCACGGGTCGAGCACCATCAGCAGCAGGGCGGGCCGCTCCTCGGCCAGCCACGGCGGCCGGAAGGACCCGACCTCGCGCCAGCCGCGCCCGCGGTAGAGCGAGACCGCCCCGACGTGGGTGGGGACGACGTCGAGCACCGGCAGCCACCCCGCCGCACGGGCGTGGGCCACGGCCGTGTCGAGCAGCAGGCCGCCGATCCCGAGGCCGCGCGAGGCCGGCGCGACCACGAGCACCGACACGGCCGCGAGGTCGTCGCGCCGCCGCCCCGGGAGGGCGGCGGCGAAGCGGTCGGCGAGGTCGCCCGGGTCGGTGAGGGCCACGTGCCCCAGCAGCACCCCGTCGCGCTCGGCGACCCAGGCGGCCTGCTCGCCCGGACGCACCAGGAAGTCCTCCACCGGGAACGGCAGCGGCCACCGCAGCGGGTAGTGCGAGGTCGGCTGCTGCGCGGCCAGCAGCTCCGCGAGGCGGGGCACGTCCTCGGGGCGACGGGGTCGCAGCGTGACGGCCTCGGCGGCGCTCACACCGGCCCCACGTAGAACCAACGGCCCGCCCGCTGCTCGAAGCGGCTGACCTCGTGCATCCGGCCGTCGCCGTCGGGGGAGCGGTGGGAGGCGACGAACTCCACGACGTCGTCCTCCGCGCGCAGCACCTCCAGGCCCGTCCAGGTCGTCGTCGGGTCGTGGGTGACCCGCTCGGGCCGGGTGCGGGGGTGCCAGGTGCGCCACACGTGGTCGACCTCGCCGAGGGCGTACGCCGTGTAGCGCGAGCGCATCAGCTCCTCCGGGGTCGCCGCCTGCCGCTCGGCGCGGTGCAGCGGGCCGCAGCACGCGGCGTACGACCTCGTGGAGCCGCAGGGACAGGGTGCGGGGGAGGGCGGGAACGGCACGTCCCGAGTATCGCCGCCCCCGGATGAGGCGTTGCAGCACCGCGTTAGTTTGGCGAGCGTGACGACCCCACCCACCGCCCGGACCCTCGGCCAGCTCCGCGAGAGCGGCCACGAGCACCGGCCGCTGCGCACCGAGCTGCGCGAGAACCTCCTCTCGGCCCTCCGTGACGGCCGCGACCCCTGGCCCGGCCTGCACGGCTTCGAGAGCACCGTCATCCCCCAGCTGGAGCGGGCGCTGCTCGCCGGCCACGACGTCGTCCTGCTCGGTGAGCGCGGCCAGGGCAAGACCCGACTGCTGCGCACCCTCGTGGGCCTGCTCGACGAGTGGACGCCGGTGATCGCCGGGGCCGAGCTCGGCGAGCACCCCTACGACCCGATCACCCACGCCTCGCAGCGCCGGGCCGCCGAGGAGGGCGACGACCTCGCCGTCGAGTGGCGCCACCGCGACGAGCGGTACGCCGAGAAGCTGGCCACGCCCGACACCTCGGTGGCCGACCTGATCGGCGACGTGGACCCGATGAAGGTCGCGGAGGGGCGCAGCCTCGGTGATCCCGAGACCATCCACTTCGGGCTGATCCCGCGCTCCCACCGGGGCATCGTGGCGATCAACGAGCTCCCCGACCTCGCCGAGCGGATCCAGGTCGCGATGCTCAACGTGATGGAGGAGCGCGACATCCAGATCCGCGGCTACGTGCTGCGGCTGCCGCTCGACACCCTCGTGGTGGCCAGTGCCAACCCCGAGGACTACACCAACCGCGGCCGCATCATCACGCCGCTCAAGGACCGCTTCGGCGCCGAGATCCGCACCCACTACCCGATCGCGCTCGAGGACGAGGTCGCGGTGATCCGGCAGGAGGCCGACCTCGTCGCCGACGTGCCCGACCACCTCGTGGAGATCCTCGCCCGCTTCACCCGGGCGCTGCGCGAGTCCAGCTCGGTCGACCAGCGCTCCGGCGTCTCGGCCCGGTTCTCGATCGCCGGCGCCGAGACGATCGCCGCCGCAGCGCTGCACCGCGCCACCACCCAGCGCGAGGACCGCGCCGTGGCCCGCGTCGTCGACCTCGAGACGGCCGTGGAGGTGCTCGGCGGCAAGGTCGAGTTCGAGACCGGCGAGGAGGGACGCGAGGAGCAGATCCTCGAGCACCTGCTGCGCAAGGCCACCGCCGAGACCGTCCGGGCCCACCTGGCCGGCGTCGACCTCGGCCTGCTGGTGCAGGCCATCGAGGCCGGCGCCATGGTCGTCACCGGCGCCCAGGTCAGCGCCATCGACGTGCTCTCGGGGCTGCCGCCCCTGGGCGAGTCCGACCTCTACGACCAGGTCTGCGACCGGCTCGACGCCACCGACGACGGCACCCGCGCCGGCGCGGTCGAGCTCGCGCTCGAGGGCCTGTTCCTGGCCCAGCGGATCAGCAAGGACTCGGGCGAGGGCGAGACCGTCTATGGCTGACGCCGGCGACCCCACCGGCCCCGGCTCGGGCTCCGGTCCGGACGACGGCGACGACCGGGACGCCCGGCGTCGCGCCCGGCTCGCCGGCGGACGCGCGCGTCGGCCCGCGCTGCGCTCGCGCTACGGCCGCTACGCCGGCGGCCCCGACCCGCTGGCGCCCCCGGTCGACCTCGCGGAGGCGCTCGACGCCATCGGCGAGGACGTGATGGCCGGCTACAGCCCCGAGCACGCGATGCGCGAGTTCCTGCGCCGGGGCGGCCGCGACCAGACCGGTCTCGACGACCTCGCCCGTCGGGTCGCGGAGAAGCGGCGGGAGCTGCTGGACAAGCACGGCCTCGACGGCACCATGGCCGAGGTCAAGGAGCTGCTCGACCAGGCGGTCCTGGCCGAGCGCGGCCAGCTCGCCCGCGACGTCGACCTCGACGACGGCGACCGCGCACTGCGGGAGATGCAGCTGGCGAACCTCCCGGCCAGCCCCGCGGCGGCGGTCAGCGAGCTCGGCTCCTACGACTGGAAGAGCGGGGAGGCCCGGGAGAAGTTCGACCAGATCAAGGACCTGCTCGGGCGCGAGCTGCTCGACCAGCGCTTCGCCGGGATGAAGCAGGCGCTGGAGAACGCCACCGACGAGGACCGCCAGCGCGTCGACGAGATGCTCCAGGACCTCAACGGACTGCTGGAGAAGCGCCGACTCGGCGAGGACACCCCCGAGGACTTCGCCGAGTTCATGGACCGGCACGGTGAGTTCTTCCCCGAGGACCCCCAGGACATCGACGAGCTGATGGACGCGCTCGCGCAGCGGGCGGCCGCCGCGCAGCGGATGCGCAACTCGATGACCGCCGAGCAGCGGGCCGAGCTCGACGCGCTGGCCTCGCAGGCCTTCGGCTCGCCCGAGCTGATGCAGTCGCTGTCCCAGCTCGACGACCACCTCCGCTCGCTGCGTCCCGGTGAGGACTGGGGCGGGTCGGAGGACTTCGAGGGGCAGGAGGGCCTCGGCCTCGGCGACGGCACCGGCGTGCTGCAGGACCTCGCCGACCTCGACGACCTCGCCGAGCAGCTCTCGCAGTCCTACGGCGGCGCCCGGATGGACGACGTCGACATCGAGGCGCTCGAGCGCCAGCTGGGCCAGCAGGCGGGCGTCGACGCCCGCACGTTGGCCGAGCTCGAGCGGGCGCTGGCCGACACCGGCTACCTCAAGCGGTCCTCCGACGGCCAGCTGACGCTCTCGCCCAAGGCGATGCGCCAGCTCGGCAAGTCGCTGCTCAAGGACGTCGCGCAGCGGATGTCGGGCCGCCAGGGCGCGCGCGACCTGCGGCAGGCCGGGGCGGCGGGGGAGCGCTCCGGCGCCAGCCGCGAGTGGGCCTTCGGCGACACCGAGCCGTGGGACGTCACCCGTACCGTCACCAACGCCGTGGTCCGGACCGCGGGCGAGGGCCGCGACACCTCGCGCGGCGTACGCCTGGAGATCGGGGACGTCGAGGTCCACGAGACCGAGGCGCGCACGCAGGCCGCGGTCGCGCTCCTGGTCGACACCTCGTTCTCGATGGCGATGGCCAACCGCTGGGTGCCGATGAAGCGCACCGCGCTCGCGCTGCACCAGCTGATCTCGACGCGCTTCCGCGGCGACGCGCTGCAGCTGATCGGCTTCGGCCGCGCGGCCCAGACCATGCAGATCGAGGAGCTGACCGCCCTCGACGCCCGTTGGGACAAGGGCACCAACCTGCACCACGGGCTGCTGCTGGCCAACCGCCACTTCCGCAAGCACCCCAACGCCCAGCCGGTGCTGCTGATCGTCACCGACGGCGAGCCCACCAGCCACCTCGAGCCCGACGGCGAGGTCTTCTTCTCCTACCCGCCGCACCCGCTGACGGTGGCGTGGTCGGTGCGCGAGCTCGACAACGCGATGCGCCTCGGCGCCCAGACGACGTTCTTCCGGCTCGGCGACGACCCGGGCCTGGGCCGCTTCCTCCAGCAGCTCGCCGACCGCGTCGACGGCACCGTCGTGTCCCCCGAGCTCGACGACCTCGGCGCCGCCGTCGTCGGCAGCTACCTCGGCGGGCGCGGTGGCTCCGGCCCCGCCGGCTTCTCCGACTGGTACGGCGGCCGCGGGACGTGGTTCGGCGGCTGAGCCCGTTGCTACGCCAGGGTCGCGCATCGCGCCTCGGTACGACGCTGGTGTGGCACCGGCGCGCTGATTCCCCGGACGTCCGGGGAATCAGTAGGTCGGTGGGACGTCAGGGTCGTTGAGAGGCCCCGAGCACGACCCTGACGTCACAGTGAGGGCGGGCGTGAGGCCTCAGCCGACCGGCTCGACGACCTCGTGGTCGGTGAGCGTGGTGAGCAGGTGCTTGGTCTGCTCGCGGCCGTCGCCGAGCAGGTGGTCGATGACGGTCAGGCGCGAGGTCATGTGGCCCACGGCGTACTCCGCGGTCATGCCGATGCCGCCGTGGAGCTGGATCGCCTCCTGGCCGACGTGGCGACCGGCCTTGCTGACCTGCAGCTTGGCGCGGCGGGCGGCGTCGCTGACCTGCTGCGGCGTCGAGCTGTGGTCGGCGAGGACCATGGTGGCCCAGGTGACGATGCTGCGGGACAGCTCGAGCGAGGTGTACATGTCGGCGGCGCGGAAGGTCAGCGCCTGGAACCGGTTGAGCGTCATCCCGAACTGCTTGCGGGTGGTGAGGTACTCGGTGGTCAGGCGCAGCGCCGACTCCATCAGCCCCAGCGCCTCGTGGCAGTAGGCGATCTTGGCCGCGGCCACGACGCGCTCGAGCGCGGCGAGGGTGTCCACCGAGCCGTCGCCGAGCCGGGTGGCGGGCGCCCCGTCGAGGGTGACGCGGGCGGCGCGACCCCCGTCGAAGGTGGCGTACGACGAGGTCTCGACGCCCTCGCCGGGGGTGACCAGGAACAGGGCGGGTCCACCGTCGGTCGTCGCGGAGACGACGAGCAGGTCGGCACGACCGCCGGCCACGACGGGCTCCTTGACGCCGGTCAGGCGACCGTCCTTCTCCACGACGCCCTCACCGGCCAGGTCCCAGCGGGAGCCGGGCTCGAGCAGCGCGGCGGCGACGACCTGCTCGCCCGAGGAGATCGCGCCGAGGACCTCGGCCTTCTGCGCCGGCGTGCCGAGGGCGGCGACGAGGCCGCCGGCGAGCACGACGGTCTCGACGTAGGGCTCGGGGGCGTTGACGCGGCCGAGCTCCTCGGCGACGACGGCCAGCTCGACCGGGCCGGCGCCCATGCCGCCGTCGTCCTCGCTGTAGGGCAGCCCCAGCAGGCCCATCTCGGCCAGCCTGCCCCACTGCTCCTGCGAGAACCCGGGGTCCTCGGAGGTGGCGGCGCGCCGCTGCTCGTTGTCGAAGCCCTTCAGCAGGCCGCGCACCGCGTCACGCAGGGCGGTCTGCTCGTCGTCCAGGGAGAAGTCCATGAGTGTGCGCTCCTTCGCGAGCGGGTCAGAGGCCGAGGATGGTGCCGGCGATGATCTGGCGCTGGATCTCGTTGGACCCGCCGTAGATCGACGCCTTGCGGTAGTTCAGGTAGTCGGGGGCGGTGACCCGCGCCCAGTCGGGCACGTCGGAGTCCTTGTCCGCGCCCGAGGCGAGCGCCAGTGGGCCGGCGACGTCGACGAACAGCTCGGTCACGGCCTGCTGCAGCTCGGTGCCCTTGAGCTTGAGCACCGAGGAGGCCGGGTGCGGCTTGCCGTCGGCGGAGTGGGCCACCACGCGCAGCGCCGTCAGCTCGAGCGCGAGCAGCTCGTTCTCCAGCTCCACGACCTTGGCGGCGAGCAGCACGTCGTCGAGCAGCCCGCGGTCGGCGGCGACCTGCTTGAGGGTGGCCAGGCGGCGCTTGGTCTGGGCGACCGGCGCGACGCCGACCCGCTCGTTGCCGAGCAGGAACTTGGCCATCGTCCAGCCCTGGTTCTCCTTGCCGACGAGGTTCTCGGCCGGGACGCGGACGTCCTCGAAGAACACCTCGTTGACCTCGAAGCCGCCGTCGATGAGCTCGATCGGCCGCAGCGTGACGCCCTCGGTGTCCATGGGGATCAGGATCATCGAGATGCCGGCCTGCTTCTTGACCTCGGGGTCGGTGCGGCACAGGCAGAAGATCCAGTCGGCGTGCTGGCCGAGCGTGGTCCACGTCTTCTGGCCGTTGATCACCCAGTCGTCACCGTCGCGGACGGCCTTGGTGGTGAGCGAGGCGAGGTCGGAGCCGGCGTTGGGCTCGGAGAAGCCCTGGCACCACCAGATGTCGAGGTTGGCGGTGGCGGGGAGGAACTTGGCCTTCATCTCCTCGCTGCCGAAGTGGGCGATGACCGGCCCGATCATGCTGGCGTTGAAGGCGAGCGGCGGCGGCACGCTGGCCAGCTGCATCTCCTCGTGCCAGATGTGGCGCTGCATCGGCGTCCAGTCCTGGCCGCCCCACTGGACGGGCCAGTTGGGCACGGCGTACCCGGCCTCGTTCATGATCCGCTGCGCGGTGACGATGCCCTCCTTGCCGACGTGGCGGCCCGAGGCGATCGTGTCGCGGAGCTCCTGGGGGATCTTCGTGGTGAAGAAGGTCCGCATCTCCTCGCGGAACGCGGTCTCCTCCTCGGTGAGGGCCAGCTGCATGGGAGCTCCTGTGGGGTCGGGCGGCGTACGACGGACACGTTACCGCCAGGTACGTGAGGCTGGTGGCGGACCGGGGTCCGCCGCCGGGTCAGGCGGAGAGTGCCTTCTCGATGTCGCCGGCGAGCTTCTCGGGCTTGGTCGTGGAGCCGTAGCGCTTGATGACCCGGCCGTCCTTGCCCACCAGGAACTTCGTGAAGTTCCACTTGATCTTCTCGCCGAGGATCCCGCGCTTCTCCTCGCGCAGCCACTGGTAGACCGGGTGCGCGTCGTCACCGTTGACGTCGACCTTGGAGAACATGTCGAAGCTGACGCCGTAGTTCTTCTGGCAGAAGGCGCCGATCTCCTCGTCGCTGCCCGGGTCCTGGTTGCCGAACTGGTTGCACGGGAAGCCGAGGACGGCCAGGCCGCGGTCGGCGTACTGCTGGTGGAGCTGCTCGAGGCCCTCGAGCTGCGGGGTGAAGCCGCACTGCGAGGCCGTGTTCACGACCAGGGCGACCTTGCCGTCGTAGGCGCTCAGGGGCACCTCCTCCCCGTCGATGGAGGTGGCGGTGAAGTCGCTCAGCGTGGTCACGGATGGTGTCCTCTCGTCGGGGATGGCGGTGCGCAGCGGTTCGGAGCCGCCGGGTGCGCGGATGGGTCCGGCGTACGCCGCTGCCCCGCCAGCCTGGCACGCCGCGGCTCGGCGCGGCCCGACCGGTAGTTTCCGACCATGGCCACCCCGCTCCAGGCGCCCGACGACGCCACCTCCTCCCCATCGCCGTCTGCACCCCTTCCCGGCGTCTTCGGCGGTCCCGACGGAGCGGCCGACGCCGAGCGGCTGCGCCGGCTCCGGCGGATGCAGGGCGTGGCGCTGGGCCTGCTGGTCCTGGCCGCCGTGGTGTACGTCGCGACGCTGGACCGCGACGGGTTCTGGGGCTTCGTCAACGCCGGGGCCGAGGCCAGCATGGTCGGCGCGATCGCGGACTGGTTCGCGGTGACCGCGCTGTTCCGCCACCCACTGCGGCTGCCGATCCCGCACACCGCGCTGGTGCCGACCCGCAAGGACGAGTTCGGCAGGAGCCTGGAGGAGTTCTTCGCCGAGAACTTCCTGCAGGAGCAGGTCGTGCGCGAGCGCCTGGCCGCGGCCGACATCGCCCGCCGGCTCGGCGACTGGGTGGCCGACCCCGCCCACGCCCGCCGCGTCGTGGCCGAGGGCGCCACCGTCGCGGGCCTGGGTCTGCAGCGCCTGAAGGACTCCGACGTGGAGTCCGTGGTGCGCGACGTCGTGATCCCGCGGTTCGTGGCCGAGCCGATCTCGCCGGTCGCGGGGCGGCTGCTCGAGGAGGTGGTCCGCGACGGCGCCCACCACGGCCTGGTCGACCTGGCGCTGACCGAGGCCCACGAGTGGCTGGTGCACCACCAGGAGCGGTTCACCCAGGTCGTCGGCGAGCGGGCGCCGTGGTGGGCGCCGGAGCGGGTCAACGAGGCGATCGTCAACCGGCTCCACCTCGAGGCCATCCGCTGGATCGCCGACATCCGCCGCGACCCCGACCACTCCGCCCGGCAGGCGCTCGACTCGTTCCTGGCCCAGCTGGCCGACGACCTGCTGAACGACCCCGAGACCCAGGAGCGCACCGAGAGCCTCAAGCGCCGGCTCCTCGAGACGCCGCAGATGGTCACCACGGGCATGTCGCTCTGGAGCGCGTTCCGTACGGCGCTGCTCGCGGCGCTCGCCGAGGAGGACGGTCCGCTGCGCGACCGGGCGGCCCGCGAGCTGGTGTCCTTCGGGGAGCGCATCGGCACCGACGAGGCCCTGCGCCGGCGGCTGGAGACCTGGCTGGCCGACCTGGTCGTGTTCGCGGTCGGGCGCTACGGCCAGGAGCTGACCTCGGTCATCACCGCGACGATCGCCCGCTGGGACGGCGAGGAGGCCGCGCGCAAGATCGAGCTGCACGTGGGCCGCGACCTGCAGTTCATCCGGATCAACGGCACCATCGTGGGTGGCCTGGTGGGCGTGGTGATCCACGCGGTCACACTGGTGCTGTGAACCCGTTCCGCCGCCGTCGCCAGGACCCCGCCGCCGACCGGTCGGCCGGCCCGCCACCACCGGAGGACGTGCCGATCAAGGACGACATGATCCGGCTGGGTCAGTTCCTCAAGCTCGCCAACCTCGTCGAGAACGGCGCCGACGCCAAGGTCGTCATCGCCGAGGGGCGCGTCACCGTCAACGACGAGCCGGAGCTCCGACGCGGCCGCCAGCTGGTGGTCGGCGACGTCGTCGCGCTCGGCAGCGCGCGCTCCCGCGTCGCCTCGGGTGGCGGCGAGGTGGACGTGCCCTGGTGAGGGCAGTTTCACCGGCCAGCCGGTGAAACTGCCCGCCGGACCGGGACGAACCGGTCAACGGCGGGCAGTTTCCCTACCTCGATGTGACGGGTGGGTCAGCGGACGTCGACGAGGTCCACGACGAAGATCAGCGTCTCGCCGGGCTTGATCACGCCGCCGGCGCCACGGTCTCCGTAGGCCAGGTGCGGCGGGATGGTGAGCCGACGACGGCCGCCCACCTTCATGCCCTGTACGCCGGTGTCCCAGCCGCTGATGACCTGGCCGACGCCCAGGCGGAAGTCGAGCGGGGCGCCGCGGTTGTAGGAGGCGTCGAACTCCTCGCCGGTGGAGTGGGCCACGCCGACGTAGTGCACCGACACGGTGCTGCCGGAGGTGGCCTCGGCGCCGTCGCCCTCGGTGATCTCGGTGATCTCGAGGTCGGAGGGGGCGGGGCCGTCGGGCGGGTCGATCTCGGGCTTCTGAGCAGTCATGGGTCCAGCCTGCCACGGGCCGTCGTCACCCGCGCCGGGTGCTCCCGCGGGCCCGACCGCCGGCCGAGGCTCAGGTCTGGTGGACGTAGGAGTCGAGCTGGTCGCGCTCGAAGGTGAGCTGGGTGATCCGGCTCTTGACCACGTCGCCGATGCTGACCACGCCGACCAGGCGGGCCTCGGTGACCACGGGCACGTGCCGGATGCGGCGCTCGGTCATCAGCGACATCAGCTCGTCGAGGTCGTGCTGGGGCTCGCAGGTGTGGACGCGTGCGGTCATGATCTCGCTGACCTGCGCCTCGAGCACGTCGTCGCGCTCGCGCAGGCGGCGCACGACGTCGCGCTCGCTGACGATGCCGTCCACCGAGGACCCGTCGGCGCTGACGACGACGGCGCCGATGTTGTGCTCGGCCAGCAGCGCCACCAGCTCACGCACGGCCGCGTCGGGGGCGATCGTGACCACGTCGCCGCTGCTCTTGCCCTTGATGACGTCCTGGATCTTCACGACGGCCTCCTCAGCGCTGCCTGCCCGCGGTGGGTGCGACGACCCTAGTGTCGTGGGCCGGGGAGCGACAGGGGCAAAAGTGACCGGTGGCCCGGGTCAGTCGACCGGCTCGCCGCGGCGGGCGCTGAGGTCGTGGACCGTGCCGCCCGGGTGGGGGGCCTCGTGGTCGGCGAGCGAGCCGAGGAAGGCGAGCGCCTGGTCGTGCAGCTTGCCGTTGCTGGCCATCGCCGAGCCGCCGGTGGGACCGGCCTCGCCGTCGAGGGAGGTGAACACCCCGCCCGCCTCGCGCACGATCACGTCGAGCGCGGCCATGTCGTAGACCTCGAGCTCGGGCTCGGTGGCGATGTCGACGGCCCCCTCGGCGAGCAGCATGTAGGACCAGAAGTCGCCGTACGCCCGGGTCCGCCAGACCCGCCGCGAGAGGGCCAGGAAGTCGTCCAGCCGGCCGCGCTCGTCCCAGCCCGAGAGCGAGGAGTAGGCCAGCGAGGCGTCCTCGATGCGCGAGACGTCGCTGACCTGGCAGGCGGTCGCCCGCAGCAGCGACCGGCCGGTCCACGCGCCGCCGCCCTTCATCGCCCACCAGCGCCGGTTGAGCATCGGGGCCGAGACGACGCCGACGACGACCTCGTCGTCGACCATCAGCGAGATCAGCGTCGCCCACACGGGCACGCCGCGGACGAAGTTCTTGGTGCCGTCGATCGGGTCGACGACCCAGCGGCGCTGGCTGTGACCGCTGGAGCCCTGCTCCTCGCCCAGCACGGCGTCACGGGGGCGGGCCCGCGACAGGGTGCGGCGGATGCCCTCCTCGACGGTGCGGTCGGCGTCGGTCACGGGCGTGAGGTCGGGCTTGGTCATCACGTGCAGGTCGAGCGCCTTGAACCGGCTCTCCGAGGTGGAGTCGGCGTCGTCCGCCATCACGTGGGCGAGCCGGAGGTCGTCGGTGAAGTCGGACGGCATGAGGCACAGGGTATGCGGCTGCGGCCCCTCCCCACGCCCAGGACGTCCTCCGGAGACTCACAGCCCCCTCACAGCCGCCGCCGATAGTTTCGCGTTCATGGAGATCAACGGCATTCCCGCACACCCCCTCGTGATCCACGCCGCGGTCGTCCTCGTGCCGCTGGCGGCGCTGTCCGTGATCGCCTTCGTGGTGCCGCGGTGGCGCGCGGCCACCCGCTGGCCCGCCCTCGTCCTGACCGTCGTGGCCACCGTCGCGGTCCAGCTCGCCACCCTCACCGGGGAGGACCTCGAGGAGACCCGCGGCCCCGACTCCGCGCTGATCCACGAGCACGCCGAGTGGGGGGAGCGGCTGCAGGTCCTGATGTACGTCCTCGCGGTGCTGGTGGTCGTCGCGTTCCTGGTGATGCCGGTCCTCCACCGTGCCACCGGTCGTGACCGGCCGGCCCGGGTGGCGGTGCTGGAGAAGCCGCTGATGGTGCTGCTGCCCCTGCTCGCCGTTGCCGCCCTCGTGGTCGTCGTGATCACCGGCGACCTCGGTGCGCGGTCGGTCTGGGGCGGCTAGCCCCGGACCGTCGGGTCAGTACGCCGCGCCGGACTCGCGCGAGGCGAGCAGCCGGCGGAACGACCTCACCCGGTCGACCTGTTGCCCGGTGGCCTCGTCCAGACCGCACTCGGGCTCGCCGTCGCCGTGGGTGCAGCCCCGCGGGCAGGACCGGGTCAGCTCGTGGAGGTCGTCGAAGGCCTCGATCAGCTGGTCCGGCTCGACGTGGTTGAGGCCGAAGGAGCGGATCCCCGGGGTGTCGACGATCCAGCCGTCGCCGGGCAGCGCGAGCAGCAGCGCGCTGGTGCTGGTGTGGCGGCCCCGCCCGGTCACGGCGTTGACCACGCCGACCTCGCGGAAGGCGTCGGGCACCAGCGCGTTGACGAGCGTCGACTTGCCGACGCCGCTGTGGCCCAGAAGCACGCTGGTGCGCCCGGCCAGCCGCTCGCGCAGCTCGGCGAGGTCGGCGCCGCGCTGCGTCACGACGTACGGCACCCCGAGCGGGCGGTAGGCCTCGAGCACCGGCTCGGGGTCGGCGAGGTCGGCCTTGGTGAGCACGAGCAGCGGCGCCATGCCCGCGGCGTACGCCGCCACGAGGGCCCGGTCGACCAGGCCCTGGCGCGGCTCGGGGTCGGCCAGCGCGGTCACCACGACGAGCTGGTCGGCGTTGGAGACGATGACGCGCTCGACGGGGTCGTCGTCGTCGGCCGTACGACGCAGCACGGTGGTCCGCTCGTCGACGAGCACGATCCGCGCCAGCGAGCCGTCGTCGCCGGAGGTGTCGCCGACCAGGCGGACGCGGTCGCCGACGACGACGCCCTTGCGACCGAGCGGGCGCGACTTCATGGCCATCACGACCGACTGGTCGCCCTCGACGAGCCGGCAGGTGTAGCGGCCCCGGTCGACGGTGACGACGACGGCGGGCACGGCGTCGTCGTAGGTCGGGCGGTCCTTGGTGCGCGGCCGGGTCCGGCGGCGGGGCCGCTCGTAGGACTCGGGGTCCTCCGCGCCGTAGCGTCCCGTGCTCACCGCGTCACCCGGGGAACAGCCCCGACCAGGCGTCGGCGAAGCCCGGGAAGGTCTTGGACGTGGTCTCCACGTTCTCGACCAGGACGCCCTCGACGCGCGAGCCCACGACGACGGCCGCGTGGGCCATGCGGTGGTCGGCGTAGGTCTTGAACTCCCCGCCGTGCATCGGCGCCGGCGCGATGGACAGGCCGTCGTCGTGCTCGGTGACCGAGGCGCCGAGGCCCCGCAGCTCGACGGCCAGGGCGGTGAGCCGGTCGGTCTCGTGGCCGCGGATGTGCGCCACGCCGCGCAGCCGTGAGGGGGAGTCGGCCACGGCGCAGAGCGCGGCGACCGCGGGGGTGAGCTCGCCGACGTCGTGCAGGTCGGCGTCGATGCCGTGGACCTCGCCGGTGCCGGTGACGGTCAGCCCGTCGGCGTCGAGGGAGACCTCGCCGCCCATCCGGTCCAGGAGGTCGCGCAGCGCGTCGCCTGCCTGGGTGGTCCGCGCGGGCCAGCCGGGCACGCTCACCCGGCCGCCGCTGGTCAGCGCGAGCATCACGAACGGCGCGGCGTTGGACAGGTCGGGCTCGATGGTGACGTCGGTGGCGCGCACCGGCTGCGGGGCGACCCGCCAGCGGTCGGGCACGCTGTCGTCGACCTCGACGCCGTGCTCGCGCAGGCAGGCCACCGTCATGTCGATGTGGGGGAGCGAGGGCACCGGCGGGCCGGTGTGGACGACCTCCACCCCCGCGTCGTACGCCGCCCCGGCGAGCAGCAGCGCGGAGACGAACTGGCTCGACGCCGACGCGTCGATGGTGACGCGCCCGCCGGCCACGGCGCCGCGACCACGGACCTCGAAGGGCAGCGTGCCCCGACCGTCGCCGTCGACCTCGACGCCGAGCCCACGCAGGGCGTCGAGCACCGCCGACATCGGGCGGGTCCGCGCGTGCGGGTCGCCGTCGAAGGCGACGGTGCCGTGGGCCAGGGCCGCGACGGGCGGCACGAACCGCATCACGGTGCCGGCCAGGCCACAGTCGACCGCTCCCGGGCCGAGGCGGCCGGGGGTGACGGTCCAGTCGTCGCCGGAGGTGTCGACGGCCGCCCCCAGGGTGGTGAGGGCGGCCGCCATCAGCTCGGTGTCACGCGAGCGCAGGGCCCGTCGTACGACGGACGGCCCGTCGGAGAGTGCCGCGACCACGAGCGCCCGGTTGGTCAGCGACTTCGATCCCGGCAGCGCCACGGTCGCCGCGACCGGCTGCCGGGCCGTCGGGGCGGGCCACAGCGACGCCTGGGGGGACGCGTGGGGGGACTCGTGGGCGCTCACGCGCCGAGACTACGAGGCGACGGACTTCGCAGCGAGCTTGGCCTGGAGCCGGGTCTCGCGGGCGAGGTGCTTGGCCTCGCGGCGCGCGGTCTGGCCGGCCGACTGGGCGCGGTAGACGACACCGGGCTGGCCGGCGGTGTCCACGGCCGCGAGCACGAGGCCGCCGAGGATCGAGAGGTTCTTGAAGAAGTGGAACATCTGCTCCTGCTTGGCCTCGGGGTCCGACTCCTCCCAGAAGGCGTGGCCGGCGACCGTCGTGGGCGCCAGCGAGGCGGCCAGCACGGCGGAGGACAGGCGGGGCGCACGGCCACGGGCCAGCGAGACGGCCGCGACGAGCTGGGCGGCGGCGTTGAGGCGGACCAGGGTCACCGGGTCCTTGGGCAGCGAGACCTGCGGGGCCGCCTGCTCCACGGCCGGCACGAGCTTGTCGATGACCGGCTTGGACTTCTCGGCCAGGGCGGGGGCGTTGCGCAGCCCGGCCACGGCACCGACCGCGAACGTCGAGGCGAGCATGGGACGGGCGAGCAGGCGGATGAGAGTCATGGGTAGGGGTTACCCCGTGAGCCCGTGCTCAACCCACTCCTCGCCGCGCCGCTAGATGTGATGACCAGGCACGTTGGTCAAGGACGTGTGAGGACACGGTCTGATGTCGTGGATGAGTGAAGACCTCCCGGTGTGGAGTGGAGCTACCTAGGAACCGCTCCACGACCAGGAGGTCTTCGTGTCTCACGCTACCCATGCCAATGCTGCTCTGACGCCACGTGCCCGGCTGCGATTGGCGCGTCTGATCGTCGAGCACGGTTGGCCGCCGGCGCGGGCAGCCGAGCGGTACGACGTGTCGTGGAAGACCGCGAGGAAGTGGGCTGAGCGCTATCGGGCCGAAGGGCCGGCCGGGATGAGCGATCGGTCCTCGGCCCCGCATCGTCAGCCAAACCGGACCCCGGCACCGGTGGTGCGCAAGATCGTGCACCTTCGGTGGAAGCAGCGGCTCGGGCCGGTCGAGATCGGTGACCGGCTCGCGATGCCGTCCTCGACGGTTCACGCGGTCCTGGTGCGGTGCCGGATCAACCGGCTCACCCACATCGACCGCGCCACCGGTGAGCCGATCCGACGCTACGAGCACGAGCGACCAGGCGACCTGCTGCACGTTGACGTCAAGAAGCTCGGCAAGGTCCCCGACGGCGGCGGCTGGCGCTACGTCGGACGTCAGCAGGGCGAGAAGAACCGCGCTGCGACGCCTGGGAAGCCGCGCAACAAGTACCGCGGCCCGCTGATCGGGACCTGCTACCTGCATACGGTGATCGATGACCACTCCCGCGTCGCCTACGTCGAGGCCCACGACGATGAGACCAAGGAAACGGCCACCCAAGTGCTGCGCAACGCAGTCGCCTGGTTCGCCGAACGCGGTGTCATCGTGCAACGGGTCCTCAGCGACAACGGCAGCTGCTACAAGTCCCACCTGTGGCGCGACACCTGCGCCGAGCTGGGGATCACGCCGAAGAAGACCCGGCCTTACCGGCCCCAGACCAACGGCAAGATAGAGCGCTTCCACCGCACCCTGGCCGAAGGGTGGGCGTTCAAGAAGTTCTACAACTCAGAATCCGCCAGACTCGCCGCCCTGCCAGGCTGGGTCCACGAGTACAACCACCACAGGCCCCACTCGGCCATCGGGAAACGCTCACCCATCAGCAGGTTGGACAACCTGGCTGGGCATCACAGCTAGAGGGCGAGCCGCACGGAGTTGTTCGTCGACACGGGGTCGGTCCAGCCGTCGGGCTCGGTCAGGACGAGGTCGACGACGGTGCCGACGTCGGCGGTGAGCTCGAGCGCGAAGCCGGTCCGCGCGGAGGTGGCGGTGCAGCTCACGGCGACGCCGCCGCCGGTGCAGCCCGCTCCCAGCGGGCGCAGCGTGCCGGCGCTGGTCCGGACGTCCAGTGCCGCCGACTGCCCGGCGGGCACCCCGCTGACGGTGACCTGCAGGCGGGCCCGGCCGGCGGTGGTCGCGGCCAGCGTCGCGGTGACGGCGAGGTCGGCCCGGCGTACGCCGCCCGCGGCCACGCCCGTGCCGCGCGGGCGGTCGCGGTCGCCACCGGTCGCGGGGGAGGGGGCGGGGTCGGTGCTGGGCTCGGCACCCGGGTCGGTGTCCGGCTCGGGGTCGCCGCCCGTCGCCGCCGGGGTGGTGGCGCCCGCGCCCGGGCTGCTGGGAGCAGGGGTGGGGTCGGGCGTCGCGGGACCGGTCCGGCCGGTCGAGGGCCCGGGCGTCCCGCCGCCGGCCGGCGAGGGGCTCTCGGAGACCAGCTGCCGGGCGAAGGGCGCCTCGAGCGTGGACGTGCGGTCCTGCACCACGAGCGCGGCGCCGGTGACGACGGCGAGCACGGCCGCCCCGGCCACGACGGTGGTGCCCACGGTGCCGACGTGGCCCACGACGGCGTCTCGCACCCGGCCGCCGAGGGTGGCGCCCGCGGACGCCGCGACCCCGCCGACGGCACCGGTGCCCACCCCCAGCCCCGAGAGGTACGCCGCGGCGGCACTGCCGAGCACGACCGGACCCAGCAGGCCGGAGAGCGAGGAGTTGACCTCGCGCAGCTCGAGGTAGACGCCGGTGCACGCCAGGCAGCGGTCGAGGTGGTCCTCCACCTTGCGGGCGTCGCGACGCGTCAGCGCGCCGCGGACGAAGCCGCCGAGGCGCCCCCGCGTCGTGGTGCACGCCGCGGGCAGCTGCTCGGGGTCGCCGGTGTGGTGCATCGTCAGGAACGCCTGCCGCAGGCCCTCGCGGGCGCGGTAGGCCAGCGCGGAGACCGAGTTGGGGCTCAGGTCGAGCAGCGGCGCGATGTCGGCGGGCTTGTCGTTCTCGACCTCGAGGTGCCACAGCACCAGCTGCCAGCGCTCCGGCAGCGAGGCGAAGGCCCGGGCCGCGGCCCCGCCCTCGAACTCCGCCACGGCCGGGTCGACGAAGGGGACCCCGTCGTCGAGCTCGTCGAGGTCGTCGGTGGTGGTCACGCGGCGGGTGCGCCGGATGCGGTCGACGTGCAGCCGGCGCACGGCGGTGAGCAGGTAGGCCCGGAACGCCTCGTCGGGCCCGCCGCCGCCCTGGAGCACGACGAGGGTCTTGGTGAACGCCTCCGAGACCAGGTCGTCGGCGTCCGGCCCCCGCACCAGGGCCCGGGCCAGCCGCTCCGCCGCCCCCACGTGACGGGCGAACAGGGTGCCGAAGGCGTCGGTGTCACCGTCGCGCACGCGGGCGATCAGGTCGGCGTCCGAGGACCCGTCTGCGGGGTCGGGGGACGCCTCGGTGGTGAGCTCGCCCGCGGCCATGGGGCCATTGTGCCCCCGGATCTCCTCCCCGAACCCCGCGTCATGGTCGGTCGTCCGCCCCGTCACACCTCCGGACCGGCCAGAGCGCCGGGGTGGCGCCGGCCTGGGTTCGGCGTCGCGTCGGCCGCGGCGTACGTGCGGACAAGGGTCCTGGGAGGGATGCCCGCGCGGACGTCGCCAGGCCGGTGGGAGGAAGGCCGGCGACCACCGGTGCCCGGGTGGTCGCCGGTCCCCGCCGGGGCCGGGCGGGGACTAGGTTGGCGCGCATGTGCGGTCGCTATGCCTCGAGCCGTCAGCCCGAGGACCTCGTCGAGGAGTTCGAGGTCCGGCAGCCCGACCTGCCGCGCCTGGAGCCCGACTGGAACGTCGCCCCCACCAAGGAGGTGTACGCCGTGGTCGAGCGGCCGCCCTCCGGCGAGGGCCGCTCCGACGGCGCCGACGACGCCCCCGAGCGCCAGCTGCGCGCGATGACGTGGGGGCTGGTGCCGTTCTGGGCCAAGGACCCCGCGATCGGCAGCCGGATGATCAACGCCCGGATGGAGACCGTCGCGGAGAAGCCGGCCTACCGCCGGGCCTTCGAGCGCCGCCGGGCGCTGCTGCCCGCCGACGGCTACTACGAGTGGTACCCCACCTCGGCGCTGACCAGGGCCGGCAAGCCCCGCAAGCAGCCCTACTTCATCCGGCCCGCCGACGGCGGCGTGCTCGCGATGGCCGGGCTCTACGAGATCTGGCGCGACCCCGAGAGGGCCGAGGACGACCCCGACCGCTTCCGGTGGACCTGCACGGTCATCACCACCGCGGCCGAGGACTCCCTCGGCCGCATCCACGACCGGATGCCGCTGATGCTCACCCCCGACCGCTACGACGCCTGGCTCGACCCGACGACCCACGACCGCGACGTCCTGCTCGACCTGCTGACCCCGGCGGCCCCCGGCCGGCTCGAGGCGTTCCCGGTCCCCACGCTGGTCTCGAACGTGCGCAACAACGGCCCCGAGCTGGTCGAGCCGCTGCCGCTGTCCGACCTCCCCGAGGACGCTCCCGCCCCGACCGAGGGCCGGCCCTGATGCCGGTCGAGCGACTGGTGGCCACCCCGCGCGGCGACGCCCGTCTGGTCGTGCGCCGCGCCAAGCGGCCGGTCGCGGGCCTCGTGCTCACCCACGGCGCCGGCGGCGGGATCGACGCGCCCGACCTGCTGCGCCTGGCCAGGACGCTCCCGCAGCGCGACGTCTCGGTGACGCTCGTGGAGATGCCGTGGCGGGTGGCCGGCAAGAAGCTCGCCCCGCCGCCCCCGGTCATCGACGAGTGCTACACCGCCGTCCTGGACAACCTGCGCGCCCGCGTGCCGCTGGTGCTGGGTGGTCGGAGCGCGGGCGCCCGGTCGGCGTGCCGGCTCGCCCGGGGCGTCGGGGCCAGCGCCGTGCTGGCGCTCAGCTTCCCGCTGCACCCGCCCGGGAAGCCGGAGAGGTCGCGGCTGCCCGAGCTCCTCGGCGCCCGGGTGCGCTCGCTGGTGGTCCAGGGCGAGCGCGACCCGTTCGGGACGCCCGCGGAGTTCCCCGACGACGTCGACCTCGTGGTCGTCCCGGACGGCGACCACGGCCTGAAGGTGCGCAGGTCCGCCCCGGTCACCCAGGCCGAGGCGCTCGACCTGGTGCTCGAGCGGACCTTCGAGTGGATCGTGCGCGACGTGGTGGGGAATCGTTCGCGCTGACCCGCCGTTGTACCCCTCGACCGTCGTCCCACACCCGTCCGAGAGGGGAGTCCCGCGTGCTGTGCACCCTGGAGAGGCCCGACCTGGAGCGTTCCGTCGAGCCGACCGTGTTCCGCGCCGCCCCGGTAGGCTGGAACGCGATGAGCACCCCCGAGATCGACACCCCTGAGACCGACGCTGCGGCCGAGGTCGACGTCGCGACGGAGACCGAGGCCGCGCGCCAGCTCCGTTTCGAGCGCGACGCCCTGCCCTTCCTCGACCAGCTCTACTCCGCGGCGATGCGCATGACGCGCAACCCCGCCGACGCCGAGGACCTGGTCCAGGAGACCTTCGCCAAGGCCTACGGCAACTTCCACCAGTTCCGTCCCGGCACCAACCTCAAGGCCTGGCTCTACCGGATCCTGACCAACACCTTCATCAACACCTACCGCAAGAAGCAGCGTCAGCCGCAGCAGTCGATGGCCGAGGACGTCGAGGACTGGCAGCTCGCGCGCGCCGAGTCGCACTCCTCCTCGGGCCTGAAGTCCGCGGAGATGGAGGCCCTCGAGCACCTCCCCGACTCCGACGTGAAGACGGCGCTGCAGAACCTCCCCGAGGACTTCCGGCTCGCGGTCTACCTCGCCGACGTCGAGGGATTCCCCTACAAGGAGATCGCCGAGATCATGGAGACGCCGATCGGCACCGTGATGTCGCGCCTGCACCGTGGCCGTCGCCAGCTGCGCCAGATGCTCACCGAGTACGTCCGCGAGAACGACCTGCTCCGGGCCGAGACGGTGGACGCCAAGGTCGGCGCCGGCACCAAGGGGGACCTCCGATGAGCGCCGACGACCGCCGTCCCGCGGCCGCGACCACCTCCTCCCTGGAGGGCGTCGACGCCGCCGACTGCTCCGAGGTCCTGGGCCGCGTCTTCTTCTTCCTCGACAACGAGCTCGAGCAGGCCGACTGTGCCCAGATCGAGCACCACCTCGAGGAGTGCGGGCCGTGCCTGGCGCGCTACGACCTCGAGCGCACCGTCAAGACGCTGGTTGCCCGGTCGTGCAGCGAGCGCGCTCCCGACACCCTGCGCCAGCGCGTGATGGTCTCCATCCGCGAGGTGCAGGTCGAGATCGTCCGGCGCGACCCGTCCGCCTGACCGGACGCTGGCCGGACGCTGATTCGCCTCGGACGGCCCCGCCTGCGAGGATGTACGCCGCTCCCGCTCCGCACCGCGGGGGCCGACCCACCACAGGAGGACCTCATGGGCAAGACCGGCCGCAAGCGCCGCGCTCGCAAGAAGAAGGGCGCCAACCACGGCAAGCGTCCCAACGCCTGAGCGATCCGCTCTCGCGATGACGTCGTCGTCGTACGCAACGAGCCCCGGACCCGTCGGTCCGGGGCTCTTGTGCGTCCTCTGGGAGGATGGGGGCATGACCGGCCTGGACCCTGCACTCGACCTCGGGACCGTCCTCCTCCAGGGCCACGACATGATCGGCGAGAGCATCGCGGTCCACGACCGCCGGTGGGGCATGAGCCAGGCCACCGCCTGGCGGCTGGACCAGCAGGCCGCCCGGGTCGAGTGGGACCTCCCCGACGGCCGCACCGCCTGGGCCCCCGCCCAGGTGCTCGGCTCCTTCAACGCCGACGCCGGCACCTTCGTGTGGGCCTGGGACAACCCGACCCTGCTCGAGGAGGTCAGCGAGACCGCCTGGCGGATCCGCGACTACGGCGTGGCCCACGAGGTGTTCGCCCTCACCACCTCGCCGCTGCGGCTCGACCTCGACCAGCTGCGCGACCTCGTCGCCCTGGCCTTCCGGGTCGGTGGCTGCACCGGGCTGTTCCATCCCACCCGCGAGCGGCTCACGACCTACGTCGTCTTCGGTCGCGTCACGATCGAGCCGGCCGACGGTGCGGACGGCGCCGAGGCCGAGCAGTTCGAGGTGCAGCTCCCGTGAGGCTCGACCCCGCCGCCGCCCGCGAGCTGACCGCGACCCTCGAGCGCACCGTGGCCGTCTCCGACACGGCCGAGGCGGTCGGCTCCGGCAGCCTGCCCGTGCTCGGCACGCCCGTGCTGCTGGCGTGGTCCGAGGCGGCCACCTGCGCCGCCCTGGAGCCCGCGCTGGACCCCGGGGAGACCAGCGTCGGCACCCGGGTCGCCCTGGAGCACCAGGCCCCGTCGGTGGTGGGGGCGGTGGTGGAGGTGACCGCCACGGTGGTGCACGTCGACGGCCGGCTGGTGCGGTTCTCGGTCGCCGCCCGTCAGCAGGGTCGGCTGGTCGGCTCGGGCGAGGTCACCCGGGTCGTCGTGGGCGCGGAGAAGTTCATGGCGCGGCTCGGCTGAGGTCGAGCGCGTAGACCAGCAGCTCCACCCCGGGCACCGGCGACCAGTCCCGCGCGGGCGCCCGCACGAAGCCGAACCGCTCGTAGAGGCGGTGCGCCACCGCCATCTCCGGGAGCGTCGAGAGCGCCACCCCGCGGGCGCCCCGGTGGCGCCAGCCGTCCAGCACGTGCTCCACCAGTGCGCGCCCCACGCCCTGCCCGGCGGCGGCGGGGTCGACGGCCAGCATCCGGAACTCACCCTCGTCCTCGGCGGCGACCTCGCGCCACGGCGACCCGGGCGGGCAGTCGGTGACCGAGCCGAGCACGCGCTCGCCCTCCACCGCCACCCACAGGGCGGCCTCCCGGGCCCGGGCGGCGGCGTCGCGGAGCCGGTCGAGGTAGGGGTCGTCCGGCCCGAGCACGTGGTCGGCGTACGCCGCGGCCGTGGCCTCGGCCACCGCCGGCAGGTCGCGCGCGACGGCGAGCCGGACCTGCACGGCTAGATGCCGAAGGTGGCGCGCGGGTAGGCCGCCTCCACGTCGGTGATGACGTTGACCAGGTAGGGCACGTCGGCGGCGAACGCGCGGTCCAGCGCCGGGCCGATCTGGCGGGGATCGGTCACGGTCTCGCCGGCACCGCCCAGGGCCTTCACGACGTCGTCGTAGCGCGTCTGCGGGTTGAGGTCGGCCGCCACGTCGTAGCCGTAGAGCATCTGCATCGGGCCCTTCTCCAGGCCCCAGGCGGAGTTGTTGCCGCAGACCATCACCACCGGCAGGTCGTGGCGGACCAGGGTGTCGACGTCCATCAGCGACATGCCCGCCGCGCCGTCGCCGTAGAGCAGCACGACCTGGGCCGAGGGCCGCACCAGGCGGGCGGCCATCGCCGAGCCGAGGCCCGCGCCGAGGCAGCCGTAGGGGCCGGGGTCCAGCCAGCCGCCGGGACGCTGCGGCTCGACGTACTTGCCGGCGAAGGAGACGAAGTCGCCGCCGTCGCCGACCACGACCGCGTCGTCGGCGAGGCGGGGCACCAGCTCGCCGTAGATGCGGGCCGGGTGGATCGGGTCGGCCTCGGCCGAGAGCAGGGCCGCGTCGCGCTCGGCGGCCGCCTTGACGGTGTCCTGGAGCTCGGTGACCCAGCCCGACCAGTCGGGCCTGCGCGAGAGCGCCGCGATGCCGTCGCGGACGCCGTCGAGCACGAGCGTGAGGTCGCCCGCGGCGGAGGCCGCGAGGTCGGCGTGGGCGCTGAGCTGGCCGGGGGAGTCGGCGAGGTGGACGACGCGGGCGGGGGTGGCGCCCTCCTTCCCGCCGAAGACGCCGTAGCCGAGCCGGAAGTCGAGGGGGGTGCCGACGACCACGACGAGGTCGGCGCCGTTGAACGCGGCGCCACGGGCCTTGGTGACCAGCAGCGGGTGACCGCCGGGCACGAGCCCGCGGCCCATGCCGTTGGTGATCGTGGGCAGCCCGGCCTCGGTGACCAGCCGCAGCGCGGCCTCCTCGGCGCCGTCGGCCCAGACGTCGGTGCCGAGCACCAGCACCGGCCGACGGGCCTCGCCCAGCAGCGTCGCCACCCGCCGCACCGCGTCGCCGTCGGGCTCCTGGCGGTGCCGCAGGCCGACGGTCGGTCGCTGCGTGGAAGTGGTCTCGAAGAAGGCGTCCATCGGCACGTCGACGAAGACCGGGCCGCGGTGGGAGGAACCGGCGACGGTGAACGCCTCGTCGATCCCGGCGGCGACCTCGCCGGCCTCGTGGATCGTGCGGGCCAGCTTGGAGACGGGCGCCAGGATCGGCGGCTGGTCGAGCTCCTGCAGCGAGCCGCTGCCCCAGCGGTTGGCGGGCGCCCGCCCGCCGACGACGACCAGCGGCGAGCCGCTGAACTGCGCCTGGGCGATCGCGCTGACCCCGTTGGTCACGCCCGGTCCGGCGGTCAGCACGGCCAGGCCGGGGGTGCGGGTGAGCTTGCCGGTCGCCTCCGCGGCGAACGCGGCCGTCTGCTCGTGGCGCACGTCGACGATGCGCATCGGGGGGTCGGCGGTCACCGCGCCGTCGTACATCGGGAAGACGTGGGCGCCGGAGAGGGTGAACATGGTCTGCACGCCGTGGGCGCGGGCCACCGCGACGGCGTGCTGCCCGGAGTGGGCCTCGACCGGTCCCGACCCGGCGCTGCCGCCGGCGGTGTCGGTGTCGCTGGCGGCGGGGGTCTGGTCCGGGGCCTGGGTCATGCGGGCGACAGTAGCGGCTGTCCCTACCCTGGTCAGGTGCCCTCGCTCCAGGCCCTCGCGCGTGACCGGACCGCCCTCGGCGCCGACGACGTCGCATGGCTCTCGCTGCTGGTCGCGGACTGGCAGATCATCGCCGACCTCTCCTTCGCCGACCTCGTGCTCTGGCTCCCGGCGACCGACGGCACCGGCTACTGGGCGGGAGCCCAGATGCGGCCCACGACCGGCCCCACGGCGTACGTCGACGACCTGGTGGGCAGCTTCCTGCCCGTCGGCCGCCGTCCCCTGGTCGACGAGGCGCTGCGCGACGGTCGGATCGCCCGGGAGGGCGACCCCGAGTGGCGCGACGACGTGCCGGTGCGGGTCGAGGCCATCCCGGTGCGCCGCGACGGCCGGCTGATCGCCGTGGTCGGGCGCCACACCAACCTCCAGGGCGTGCGTACGCCGAGCCGGCTGGAGCTGTCCTACCTGCAGACCGCCACCGAGCTGTCGCAGATGATCGCGCAGGGCAGCTTCCCCTTCCCCGGCGACCGCTCCGACCACGCCGACACCCCTCGCGTGGGCGACGGCTTCATCCGGGTGGACGCCGAGGGGGCCGTCACCTACGCCAGCCCCAACGCGCTCTCGGTCTACCGCCGGCTCGGGCTGACCGGCGACCTGGCCGGGCAGCCGCTGGCCGGCCTCACCCGCGAGCTGGTCCCGCCGGCGATGCGGCCCGACGAGGAGACGATCAGCGCGGTCCTCGGCGGGCTGAGCCCCCGTGACACCGAGATCGGCAACGGTCAGGCGACCGTCATCGTGCGGGCGCTGCCGCTGCTGCCGGGCGGGGAGCGGACGGGCGCGCTGGTGCTGCTGCGCGACGTCACCGAGCTGCGCCGGCGCGACCGCGAGCTGGTCACCAAGGACGCGACCATCCGCGAGATCCACCACCGGGTGAAGAACAACCTGCAGACCGTCGCCGCGCTGCTGCGGCTGCAGGCGCGCCGGATCCGGGTCCCGGAGGGCCGGGTGGCCCTGGAGGAGGCCGTACGCCGCGTCGGCGCCATCGCCGTCGTCCACGAGACGCTGAGCCAGGCGTTCGACGAGTCCGTCGACTTCGACGACGTCACCGACCGGCTCACCCGGCTGGTCACCGACGTCGGCACCTCGGGCGGGGCGGTGACGGCCCGGCGGGTCGGGTCGTTCGGCTCCATCGGCTCCGACGCCGCGACCCCGCTGGCGATGGTGTTCACCGAGCTGCTGCAGAACGCCGTGGAGCACGCCTTCGCCTCGCGCGACGGCAGTGGTCAGCGCGGCACCGTCGAGGTGCGCTGTGCGAGGGACGTCGACGCGCTGGAGATGGTCGTCGAGGACGACGGGATCGGGCTGCCCGACGGGTTCGCGCTCGAGTCCTCGGCCAGCCTGGGGCTCTCGATCGTCAGCACGCTGGTCGCGGAGGTCGGCGGCACCATCGCGCTGGGACGCCGCGACGACGGACCGGGCACGCGGGTCGTCGTGCGCGTGCCGTCCGTGGTGCCGCCCGCGGGGCGGTGAGCCCAGGGAGAGGGGGGTCTGCTCAGGCGGTGCGGACCCGGCTGCGGGCGTTGCGGCGCTTCAGCGCGCGACGCTCGTCCTCGCTGAGACCACCCCACACGCCGTGGTCCTGCCCCGCCTCGAGTGCCCACGCGAGGCACTGCTCGCGCACGTCGCAGCGTCGACACACCTGCTTGGCCTCCTCGATCTGCATGATCGCGGGACCCGTGTTGCCGATGGGGAAGAACAGTTCCGGGTCCTCGTCGAGGCATGCGGAACGGTGACGCCAATCCATGGGTGAGGAAGTCCTCCGGGTACGTGTGGAACGAAGTCCACGCTTGTGTCCCGGCCAACAGTAGATGGGGAGGTCGGGGGAGCGCGCCGATCAGGTCGTGAAAAAACGCACGAGCTCGATCGTTGCAACTTCGTTGCCCGAGCACAACCCCGCCCGACGGTCAGGTGGGTCACAGGCAGTGACGGAATAGGCTCGCCGGGTGAGCCCAGCACCCGGTCGCGACGCCGACGAGCCCGACCCGACCACCCGGTCGCCGTACTCCGTCCACGGCACGCCGGCCCCCCTCGCCGCCGCCGCGGGCCTCACCTTCGTGCAGGCGCTGCTGGTCATCCTGTTCGGCGTCGCCGAGCTGGTCAGCGTCGACCGGGAGCGCCTGGTCCTCGGGATCACCACGACCCTGTTCTTCATCCTCTTCGGCGGCACGCTGGCGCTGTGCGCCTGGGGCCTGAACGCCATCCGCCCCTGGGCCCGCGGCCCGGTGCTGCTCGCCCAGCTCGTCTGGATCGGTCTGGCCTGGAGCTTCCGCGGCTTCTGGCCGGTCGCCCTGCTCCTGGTGGTCTCCGCCGCGGTCGTCCTCGCCGGCCTGCTGCACCCCCGCTCCATCGACGCCCTCGAGTCCGCCCGGGGCGATTGACCACCTCTGGCCGAGTGACCGTCGCGCAGGGTCAGCCGACCTCGCGCATCTCGGTGCGCAGGTGGTCCAGGGTGCGGGAGAGCAACCGGGAGACGTGCATCTGCGAGACGCCGATCTCCGCGGCGATCTGCGACTGGGTCATGCCGCGGAAGAAGCGCAGCAGCAGGATCCGGCGCTCCCGGGCGGGCAGGGTCTCGATCAACGGCTTGATGGACTCGCGGATCTCGACGTGGGCGAGGCCCTCGTCGTCCTCGCCCAGGGTGTCGAGCATCGAGCCGGGGGAGTCCTCGGCGTCGTCGCCGGCGTCGAGGGAGAGGGTGGCGTAGGCGTTCGCCGACTCCAGGCCCTCGAGCACCTCCTCGACCTCCACGCCCAGGCGCGCCGCGAGCTCGGCGGCGGTGGGGGAGCGGCCCAGCTCCTGCGACAGGTCGGCCGAGGCCTTGCCGATCGACATCCGCAGCTCCTGCAGCCGCCGCGGGACCCGGATGGCCCAGCCCTTGTCGCGGAAGTGGCGCTTGATCTCGCCCAGGATCGTCGGGGTGGCGTACGTCGAGAACTCGACCCCACGCTCGTCGTCGAAACGGTCGACGGCCTTGATCAGCCCGATCGTGCCGACCTGCATCAGGTCGTCGAAGGGCTCGCCCCGGTTGAGGAAGCGGCGGGCGCAGTGCTCGACGAGCGGGAGGTGCAGCCGCACCAGGTCGTCACGGTGCGTACGCCGCTCCGGGCTGCCCTCGGCCAGCGTGTGCAGCTCGGCGAAGAGCGCGTGGCTGCGGGACTTGGTCTCGGCGGGGGTCAGCTGCGGACCGTGGACACGCCAGGGCGTGCTGGGCGTGCCCGTCACGCCGCCCACGGATCAGGCCGCGATGCTGGAGCGGACGGTGAAGGTGAGCCAGAGCCGGTCGCCGTCGCGGCGGGTGCGCACGTCGCTGGTCAGCGCGGTCAGCACCTGCCAGCCGAAGCTGTCGGAGTCGGGCTCGGCGCGACGGCGCGCGTCGGCGCTGATGGAGACCTCGATCGACCCGTCGCTGAGGTCGTACGACGCGTGCAGGTCACCGCCGGGGTCGGCGTCCTCCAGGACCAGCCCGCAGGCCTCGCCGACGGCCATCCGCAGGTCCTCGATGTCGTCGAGGGTGAAGTCGAGGCGGGCCGCCAGGCCGGCCGTGGTCATGCGCAGCACGGCGACGAAGGCGCTCTCCGCCGGCAGGCGCAGCTCGACGTCGGGTCTGGTGCTCACAGGAATCCTCCGAGGGGTGTGGGCTCACAGTAGACGCAGGCGCTCGTCTGCGCGGGAACAGGGGAAGACTCGACCCCCGAGTCGTCGGACTCGGGGGTCGAGGTGGGAGCAGGCGAAGCAGCCTGGGCTGCGTTCAGGCCTTCTTGGTCTCCCAGAAGATCTCGGCGATCTCGTCGATCTTGGCGAGCAGCTGGTCGGCCACGCCCTCGTCGAGCTCGCCCTTGGTGCCGCTGGCGCCGGCGAGCTTGGTGGCCTCGTTCACCAGCTGGTGCAGCTGGGGGTACTTCTCGAAGTGCGGGGGCTTGAAGTAGTCGGTCCACAGCACCCACAGGTGGTGCTTGACCAGCTCCGAGCGCTGCTCCTTGATCAGGATGGCGCGGGTGCGGAAGTCGGGGTCGTCGTTGTCGGCGACCTTGGCGATGACCGCCTTGATCGACTCGGCCTCGATGCGGGCCTGCGCGGGGTCGTAGACGCCGCACGGGAGGTCGCAGTGTGCGGAGACCTCGACGGTGGGGGCGAAGAGCTTGGTGAACATGCAGTGTTCCTCTCACGTGGGACCTGTGGGCCGGTCGCGTGACGCCTCGCCGGCCGTGGCTTGCGACACTACTCCGGGCGGCGTACGTCGGCCCTGGAGGTACCCGAGGGGGTCGGAGTTGAATCACCGCACGCCCCGACCGTGGGGCATGGCCCTGGTGCGCGGCCGCTCGATGGAGCCGACGCTGCGCGACGGCGACCGCCTCCTGGTGCGGTACGCCGGGCCGGCGCGGGCCGGCGACGTGGCGGTGGTGCGCTTCGCCGACGGCGTGGTCGCGGTGAAGCGGCTCGACCACCACGGCGCCGACGGCTGGTGGGTGGCCCGCGACAACCCGGTGGAGGGGCGCGACTCCTGGTCGGCCGGCGCGGTGGCCGACGTCGACGTGCTCGCCCGCGTGGTGGGGCGGCTGTGGCCCCGGCCGGGCCGGCTCGGGGGACCGCCCGAGCGGTGAGGCCCGGGTCACACGGCGTTGGGTGGCCGAGCGGGCTGTGTGAGACTGAGGGCGGGTCACCCCCCACCGTGCGCGGATCCGCGGGCCTACACCGGCCGGCGTCGAACCGCCCCCGTCCCGCCACTTCGTCTCCTCGACCTGCCCAAGGACGGCCCCAACTCATGGTTGCACCGGAGCTCATGCCAGACCTCGCCCCCCAGACCCAGAACCCCCACGCGGGCGATCCCGTCTTCGACCTCCACGTCGGCGGCAAGATGGAGATCTCCTCGCGCGTCGCCCTCTCCGGCCCCGAGGAGCTCTCGATGGCCTACACCCCGGGCGTGGCCCGGGTGTGCCAGGCGATCGCCGAGGACGCCTCGCTCGCCGACGACTACACCTGGGTCCCGAACACCGTGGCCGTGGTGACCGACGGCACCGCCGTGCTCGGTCTCGGCGACATCGGCCCCCGCGCCGCGATGCCGGTGATGGAGGGCAAGGCGGTGCTCTTCAAGCAGTTCGGCGGCGTCGACGCCGTCCCGATCTGCCTCGACACCGTCGACGTCGACGAGATCGTCGAGACCGTGGTGCGGCTCGCCCCCAGCTTCGGGGGCATCAACCTCGAGGACATCTCGGCACCGCGGTGCTTCGAGATCGAGGAGCGGCTCAAGCAGCGCCTCGACATCCCCGTCTTCCACGACGACCAGCACGGCACCGCGGTCGTGGTGCTGGCGGCGCTGGAGAACGCGCTGCGCCTGACCGGCCGGCTCATGGAGACCACGCGCGTCGTGGTCTCGGGCGCGGGGGCGGCCGGGGTGGCGGTCACCAAGATCCTGCTCGCCGCGGGCATCACCGACGTGGTGGTCACCGACCGCACCGGCGTGCTGCACAGCGGCCGGGAGGGCCTCAACGACTCCAAGGCCGCCCTGGCGCAGCTCACCGCGGACCGCACCGGTCGCACGGGCAGCTTCGCCGAGGCGCTCGACGGGGCCGACGTGTTCATCGGGCTGTCCGGCGGCACCGTCGCCGAGGAGCTGGTGGCGACCATGGCCGACGACGCGATCGTCTTCGGCCTGGCCAACCCGACCCCCGAGGTCCACCCCGACGTCGCCCACCGCCACGCCCGCATCGTGGCGACGGGGCGCTCGGACTTCCCCAACCAGATCAACAACGTGCTGGCGTTCCCCGGCATCTTCCGGGGCGCCTTCGACGCCCGGGCGACGGCCATCACCGAGGGCATGAAGCTCGCGGCGGCCGACGCGCTGGCGGCACTGGTGGCCGACGAGGCGCGGGAGGACCTGATCATTCCCTCGCCCTTCGACCCGCGCGTCGGACCGGCCGTGGCGGCCGCCGTGGCCGCCGCCGCACGCAACGACGGCGTGGCCCGCCGGTAGGCGTCGGTAGGGTCGGGCGCATGTTCGCCGTCTACGCCGAGTCCTTCTCCTCCGACGACCCGCTGTCCGGCCTCGTGGTCGGTGAGCGGCCCGACCCCGAGGTCCCCGACGGGTGGACCACGGTCACCGTCAGGGCCGCGTCGCTCAACCACCACGACCTCTGGTCGCTGCGGGGCGTGGGGCTGCGCGAGGAGGCGCTGCCGATGATCCTCGGCTGCGACGCCGCCGGCATCGACGAGGACGGCAACGAGGTCGTCGTCCACGCGGTGATCAGCGCCCCGTCGTGGCAGGGCGACGAGACGCTCGACCCGAAGCGGTCGCTGCTGAGCGAGAAGCACCAGGGCACGCTGGCCGACCGGGTCGCCGTGCCCCGTCGCAACGTGGTGCCCAAGCCCGCCTCGCTCTCCTTCGAGGAGGCGGCGTGCCTGCCGACCGCGTGGCTCACGGCCTACCGGATGCTCTTCACCCAGGGCGGGCTCACGGCGGGCGACACCGTGCTCGTGCAGGGCGCCGGCGGGGGCGTGGCCACCGCGGCCATCACGCTCGCCCGCGCCGCGGGCCTGAAGGTGCTGGCCACCAGCCGTGACGAGGGCAAGCGCGCGCGGGCGCTGGAGATCGGCGCCCACGAGGTCTTCGAGTCCGGCGCCCGCCTGCCCGTCAAGGTCGACGGCGTCATCGAGACCGTCGGTCGCGCCACCTGGTCGCACTCGATCCGGTCGCTGCGCCCCGGCGGCGTGCTGGTCGTCTCCGGCACCACCTCGGGCCCGAAGCTCGACGACGCCGAGCTGACCCGCATCTTCTTCCTCCAGCTGCGCGTCGTCGGCTCGACGATGGGCACCCGCACCGAGCTGGCCAGCCTGGTCAACCTGCTGGACGCGAGCGGTGCCCGGCCGCTGGTCGACCGCGCCCTGCCGATGGAGCAGGCCCGCGACGGCTTCGCCGCCATGGCGCAGGGCGACCTGTTCGGCAAGATCGTCTTCACCCGGTGAAGGCGGCCGAGGACCGGCGTACCCACCTGGTGACGGGCGCCGGCTCCGGCATCGGCGCCTGCGTCGCCCGCGCGCTGCTCGACCGCGGCGACGACCTGCTGCTGGTGGCGCGCGACGAGGCGCGGGCGCGCGAGCTCGAGCAGGAGCACCCCGGGGCGCGCACCCTGGTCGCCGACCTCGCCGACGTCGCCTCGATCGCGCCGCTCGACCTCACCGGGCCGCTCGACTCGGTGGTGCACGCCGCCGGGGTGGTGGCCCTGGGCACGGTCGGCGAGCTGTCGGCCGGCGACTGGCGCTCCCAGCTCGACGTCAACCTGCTGGCCCCGGCCGAGCTCACCCGGGTCGCGCTGCCGGCGCTGCGGGCCGCCCGCGGCACGGTGGTGATGGTCAACTCCGGGGCCGGGCTGCGCGCCAACCCCGGCTGGTCGGCGTACGCCGCGTCGAAGTTCGGGCTCCGCGCCCTCGCCGACGCGCTGCGGCAGGAGGAGGCCGAGCACGGCGTGCGTGTCACCACCGTCCACCCCGGCCGCACCGCGACGCCGATGCAGGAGCAGGTCCACGCCCACGAGGGCAAGGACTACGACCCCGACGCCTGGATCGACCCCGCCACCGTGGCGGCGGCGGTCCTGCACGTCCTCGACCTGCCGCGCGACGCCACGATCCCCGACCTGACCATCAGCCCCGGCCCACGCCCCGCCTGAGCCGTCGCCGCACCGATGAGTCCGGGGCCCCGACCCGGTCACCTCCCTCGCATGCTCCCGACGACGGGAGAGGCGACGACGTCCCCGACCCCGCAGTGAGGCACCCGATGCGCGCCGACGACCACCCCACGCCCGGACCGACCGGACCGACCGGACCCGCCGAGACCGACGCGGGGGTGCTGCGCTGGCTCGTGGCGGCGACCTTCGTCGTGATCCTCAACGAGACCGTGATGATCAACGCGATCCCGCGGCTGATGACCGACCTCGACGTCGACGCCGTGGCCGCGCAGTGGCTCTCGACGGCCTTCATGCTGACCATGGCCGTCGTCATCCCCGCGACCGGCTGGTTCCTGCAGCGGGTGACCACGCGTCGGGCCTTCGGGCTGGCCATGGGCACGTTCTGCGCCGGCACGCTGCTGGCCGCGCTCGCGCCCGGCTTCGCGGTGCTGCTGGTGGCCCGCGTCGTGCAGGCGACCGGCACCGCGGTGATGCTGCCGCTGCTGATGACCACGCTGATGGCGGTCGTCGCCGAGCACGACCGCGGCCGCGTCATGGGCAACGTGACGCTGGCGATGTCGGTCGCCCCGGCGATGGGCCCGGCGGTGTCGGGCGTGGTCCTCCAGCAGCTGTCGTGGCGCTGGATCTTCCTGCTCGTGCTCCCCGTCGCCGCGACCATCGGCGTCCTGGGCCTGCGGCGGCTCGTCGACGTCGGCGAGCAGGTGGCCGGGCGCCTCGACGTGCCCAGCGTGGTGGTCGCGGCCCTCGGCTTCGGCGGCCTGGTCTACGGGTTGAGCGAGGTCGGCACCACGGGCGACCGCACCCCGGCGTACGTCGCCCTGGTGGTCGGCGTCGTCGGCGTGACGGGCTTCGTGGCCCGGCAGTGGCGGCTGCAGCGCGAGGAGCGGCCGCTGCTCGACCTGCGGACCCTCGGCGTGCGGACCTACCGGCTCGCGCTGGTCGCGATGTCGCTGGGCTTCATGGCCATGCTCGGCGCCATGATCCTGCTGCCGCTCCACCTGCAGGAGCAGCGCGGGCTCTCACCGCTGGCCACCGGGCTGCTGGTGATGCCCGGGGGCGTGCTGATGGGCCTGCTGGGCCCGACGGTGGGGCGCGTCCACGACCGGCTGGGCGCCCGCGTGCTGGTCGTCCCGGGCGCGGTCGCGCTGACCGGGGCGATGGCGGCGATGGCGGTGCTCGTCGAGGTCGGGCCCACCTGGAGCCTCCTGGTTGCCCACGTGGTGCTCATGGTCGGGCTGGCGGCGATGTTCACCCCGCTGTTCACCGTCGGCCTGGGTGCGCTGCCGATGCGGCTGCACTCCCACGGCAGCTCGCTGCTCGGCACGCTGCAGCAGGTCGCCGGGGCGATGGGCACCGCGCTCGCCGTGATGGTGATGACCAGCCGTGCGGCCCAGCTCGTGGCCGACGGTGCGGCTCCCGAGGTGGCGGCGGTGGCGGGTCTGCGCTGGGCCTTCGCGGCCTCGGCCGTGGTCTGCCTGGTCGTGGTGGCGGTCGTCGCGATGCTGCCCGCCCGCGCCGAGGCGCCCGAGCCGCACGTGGCCCGGCCGGTGGCGGCCTAGGGGGTGGGGGCCTGGTGGGTGGGGGTCCGGCCCCGCTCGACCTGGTCGGCGGCGGCGAGCTCCCCGGAGCGCCAGCGCAGCGCGCCCACGAGCACCATCCGCAGCTGGGTGCGGGCCTGGTCGCCGATCGCCTCCTCGGCCTCGGGGCGGGCCGAGAGGATGGCCTCGGTGGTGCCGACGGCCAGGGTGACGATCATGTTGGACAGCACGCCGAGGTCCTCGGTCGACCAGTACTCCGAGTCGGTCAGCCGGGCCAGGTCGGTGGCCAGCTCGCGCTCGACCAGCTCGATCTGGTGGCGGATCGCGGCGCGGACGGCGGGCGGCCCGGCGCTGCGCTCCCGGGCGATGAACGCGAAGTGGGAGTGGCGCGAGCGGACGTGCTCCTCCAGCACCGAGATGGAGGAGTCGACGATCTCGCCGTAGCCGGGGTCGGTCCGGCGTACGTCGCGCAGCATCGCCCGCAGCGACACGAAGGAGTCCTCGACCAGCGCCAGCCCGAGGTCCTCGATCGAGGCGAAGTGGCGGTAGAACGCGGTCGGCACGATGCCGACCTCCTTGGCCACCTGGCGCAGCGAGAGCGCGACGAGGCTGCTGTCCTCGCACAGCGCCAGCGTGGCGTCCATGATCGCCTGGCGGGTCCGCTCCTTGCGCTCGCCGCGGGTCTCGGCCCGGGCGGGAGCGCGTGCGCCACCGCGGGCGACGGCGGCGACGGCGGATCGGTCCATGGGCGCAGAGCCTACTCGCGGGCGTCCCGCCGGACGTGTCCCCGGCTGGCGGGCTGCCGCCGTCACGGCATGGCCGGGCGGCGGTGGACCTCGCGCCCGTCGAGGTGCACCGACCGCACCCGCTCCCGGAGGCCGGTGAGGTCGTCGGGGTCACCGTCGACCACCACGAGGTCGGCGCGCAGGCCCGGGGCGAGGGTGCCGCGGTCGCCCTCGACGCCCAGCAGCCGGGCCGCCGAGCCGGTGGTGGCGTGCAGGACGTCGACGGGGCCGAGGCCCGCGTCGGCCATCAGTGCGAGCTCCTCCAGGTTGGTGCCGTGCGGTCCCACGCCGCAGTCGGTGCCCATCGCGATGCGCACCCCGGCCTCGTGGGCCCGGCGGACGCTGTCGACGTGGGAGGCGGCGACGTCGTGCGCCTTGGCCACCACCGAGGCGGGCAGCGGCAGCCCCGCCTCCGCCGCCCGGATCACCGCGCGGGGGGCGTGCAGGGTCGGCACCAGCCAGGCGCCGTGGGCGAGCATGAGCTCGATCGCCTCCTCGTCGAGGAAGATCCCGTGCTCGATCGACCGGACGCCGTTGCGCACCGCGGCCTTGATGCCCTCCGCGCCCTGGGCGTGGGCCATCACCGAGAGCCCGGCGGCCGCGGCCTCGGCCACCATGACGGCGATCTCGTCGTCGCGGAAGTGCGGGTGGCGGGGGTCGTCGTGCGGCGAGAGCACCCCGCCGGTCGTGGCCACCTTGATGACGTCGGCGCCGGCGCGGATGATCTCGCGGACCCGCTTGCGGACCTCCTCGGGGCCGTCGACCACGCCGCTGGGGCGGCCGGGGTGGGGCACGAAGAACGGCACGTCCGCACCGCACACGCCCCAGTCGTCGCCGTGGCCGCCGGTCTGGCTCAGCATGATGATCGACAGCTGCATCCGCGGGCCGGGGACCATCCCGCGCTCGACCGCGGTCCGGATGCCGAGGTCGGCTCCGCCGGCGTCGCGCACCGTGGTGACGCCGGTCTCCAGCGTGGCGCGGAGGTTGGCCGCCGCGGCGAAGAACTGCAGGCTGAACGGCGTCTCGACGATCTGCAGGACGCTGGGGGAGTCGAGGGTCACGTGCACGTGGCAGTCGAAGAAGCCGGGGGAGACGTAGCCACCCGTGCAGTCGACGACCTCGTCGCCGTCCAGGTCGGTGCCGACCTCGACGATCCGGCCGTCCTCGACCACCACGTCGCCCGGGGAGGCCCGGTGGGTGGTCCCGTCGTAGACCTGTCCGCCCGAGAACAGAGTGCGTGTCATGTGGCCCGACCCTAGCCCTGCGGGCCTGTGACCCTGGTCGCGCTCCCCGCCTGGGAGCGGGCAGGGAGAGGGCTGCGTGGTCGGCGTCACCCGCGATCTGCTTGACCTCGGCGGCGACTCCCGGGAACGTTGAGTGCACAGACGTTCACTCGATCCGGACGTCTCCCACGACCGAGGGAGAACAGACCATGACGCCGCTCGCCCAGCGTGTCCTGAGCTCCAAGCTGCTCGGCGCGCTCACCGCGCCCCACGGGGTCGACCGCTACCTCGAGCAGATCAACCCGATGTGGGCCGCCACCGAGGTGCGCGCCCGGGTCGTCGAGGTGGTGCGCGAGACCTCCGGGGAGCACCCCGTCGCGACGGTCCGCCTGCAGCCCACCACCACGTGGCGCGGCCACCGCGCCGGCCAGTACGTCCAGGTCGGGGTCGAGGTGCCGGGCGCCCGGCGCACGACGCGGTGCTTCTCCATCTCCTCGGCCGAGTCCGGCCCGGGTGAGGAGTTCACGATCACCGTCCGCGCCCACGCCGAGGGCCTGGTCAGCAAGTTCCTCGTCCACGACGCCGAGCCCGGCCTGACCGTGCACCTCAGCCAGGCCGAGGGTGCCTTCACCCTCAGCGAGAGCCCGGCCACGCCGACCAACAACCGGTTGCTCTACGTCACCGGCGGCTCGGGCATCACGCCCGCGATGTCCCATCTGCGGACCCTGCTGCGCGACGGGTACGACGGCCGCGCCAACCGCAAGGTGACCTTCGTGCACTACGCCCGCAGCCCGGAGGACCAGATCTTCGCCGAGGAGCTGCAGCGGATCGCCTGGGCCGACAACGACGTCTCGGTGCACCTGCGCTACGGCGACGACGTCTTCACCGAGGCGGCGCTGCGCCGGCTGGTCCCGGACTTCCGGCAGACCGACACCTGGGCCTGCGGTCCGGCGCCGATGATGGACCTGGTCCGCGAGGCCTACGGCGACTCGCCCCGGCTCCGCACCGAGTTCTTCAAGCTCTCCACCCGGCCGGCCGGCACGGAGACCGCCGAGGGCGAGGTCACCTTCGCCCGCGAGGGCTCGACCGCCGCCAACACCGGCGAGTCGCTGCTCGAGCAGGCCGAGGCCCGCGGGCTGACGCCGGAGTTCGGCTGCCGGATGGGCATCTGCTTCTCCTGCGTCTCGCGCAAGACCGAGGGCACCGTCCGCAACGTCCTGACCGGCGAGGAGTCCTCGCTGCCCGACGAGGAGGTCCGCATCTGCGTCTCCGCCCCCGTCGGCGACTGCGTCGTCGACCTCTAGACCTCACCGACCCCGTTCCGACCACCACGAGAGGGACCACCATGACCACCGACACCCACACCCGCATGAGCGACGAGCAGCTCGAGAAGTTCGGCGAGGAGATGGACGCGATCCGCCAGCGCGTCATCGCCGACCTGGGCGAGGCCGACGCGACCTACATCCGCGGCATCGTCAAGAAGCAGCGTCAGCTCGAGGTCGCCGGTCGCGCGCTGATGTACCTCCCGCCGGCGTGGCCGCTCGCCGTGGCCTCGCTCAGCGTCTCCAAGATCCTGGACAACATGGAGATCGGCCACAACGTCATGCACGGCCAGTACGACTGGATGGGCGACCCGGGCCTGAACTCCCGGATGTACGAGTGGGACAACGTCTGCCCCAGCTCGCAGTGGAAGTACTCCCACAACTACATCCACCACACCTTCACCAACGTGCTGGGCAAGGACCGTGACATCGGCTACGGGATCCTGCGCATGGACGAGGACCAGAAGTGGCACCCCTACTACCTGGGCAACCCGGTCTACGCGTTCCTGCTGATGGTCTTCTTCGAGTGGGGCGTGGCGATGCACGACCTCGAGGTCGAGAACCTCGTCGCCGGCAAGCGCTCGATCTCCGAGAACAAGGCGCTGCACGCCGGGATCATGAAGAAGGTCAAGACGCAGGCCCTCAAGGACTACCTGCTCTTCCCCGCCCTGACCGGGCCGCTGTTCCCGCTGACCCTGGCCGGCAACGCCACCGCCAACCTGGTGCGCAACGTCTGGGCCTTCAACATCATCTTCTGCGGCCACTTCCCGGCCGGCGTGGCGACCTTCTCCGAGGAGGAGTGCGAGGACGAGAGCCGCGGCCACTGGTACTACCGCCAGCTGCTCGGCTCCGCGAACATCTCCGGCAGCAAGCTGCTGCACCTGATGAGCGGCAACCTCTCGCACCAGATCGAGCACCACCTCTTCCCGGACATCCCGGCGCGGCGCTACCCCGAGATCGCCGAGGAGGTCCGTGAGATCTGCGAGCGCTACGGCATCGCCTACAACACCGGGCCGCTGCACCGCCAGCTCGGCAGCGTGGCGAAGAAGATCTGCAAGATGGCCCTGCCGACCCGTCGCAGCAAGGCCACCGACCCCGGCACGGTCGTCGACCACAAGCTGGCGGCCTGAGGACTCCCGTACGCCATGATGGGGGGCCCGGGGGACACCCGGACCCGCGAGGGGACCGACGCCGACGGAGGTGCGCAGGTGAGCGACGAGCTGAGCAAGGGCGAGATCCGCAAGGACGCCATCCAGGACGGCGTGACGGCTGCGGCCGCGACCGTCGGTGCGGTCACCACGATCCTCACCAACGCCGTGGGTGACGTCGCCCGGACCCTGGGCGGGTTCGCCACGGAGGTCTTCGAGATCCGCGACTCGACCCGGCGGGCGCTCGAGGACCAGGAGCTCGCCCGGGGCGGCTCCGCGGAGGCCGAGGCACTGCCCGACGGTCAGCGTCCGGCCATCCGCGCGGTCCAGACCCCACCGGACCGGCCCGCCTAGCCTCCGGCGCGGCCGAACTCCATCGCGAAGTCGGTCGCCCGCAGCGTCACGAGGGGCCGCTCGCCTGCCAGCCAGGCGAGCGGCCCCTCGTCGTACGCCGTCCAGCGGGCCGTGCTGCGTCCCAGCCGGGCCGTGCCACGCACCGGGGTCACCACGACGCTGCCGTCGTCGCGCACCTGGCGGGTGCGGAAGGCGAAGGGCACCCGCGGCGTGCGGGGGCCGGCGTCGGTGACCTCGATGCTCGCCCAGGTGGCCGCCTCGTCGCCGATCTCCCAGGTGGCGTGGCGCTCGGCCCGGCCGCGCGTCGTACGACGGAACGAGGCCAGCTCCTTGGGGATCGCCCACAGGTCGCGCCCGCCCGCGCGCGAGGCGGGGGAGTCGACCCAGATGTCGGTGATGCCGACGTCGGCGCCCAGCGGCCGCGCGCACAGCAGCTCGCGGTAGACCAGCGGGCTGGGGTCCTCGTAGGAGACCAGCGCGACGCCGTACAGCCCCGCGGGGCGGTCCGGGTGCTGCGGGTCCGCGCCGCGTCGTACGCGGAACAGCGAGAGCCACAGCTGGCCGTGCAGGGTCCAGGGGGAGGGCGGGTACGTCGCGGGGCCGGTCATCGGGTCAGCCTGCCGCACGCACCGGCGCGGGGGCCGAGAAGGTGCGGCGGTACTCCGCCGGCGAGACGCCGACCCGGGTGCCGAAGTGGTGGCGCAGCAGCGCGGCCGAGCCGAACCCGGCCCGCGAGGCCACCGCCTCGACGGGGAGGTCGGTGGCCTCGAGCAGCGAGCGGGCGTGGTGCAGCCGCTGGCCGAGCAACCACCTCGCCGGGGTGGTGCCGGTCTCGGCGACGAAGCGGCGGGCGAAGGTGCGCTCGGACATCGCCGCACGCCGGGCGAGGGTGCGGACCGGCAGGTCCTCGGCGAGGTGCTCGCGCATCCAGGTCAGCAGCGGCGAGAGGCTCTCGGCCCGGCAGTCCGGCACCGGCAGGTCGATGAACTGCCGCTGACCGCCGTCGCGCTGGGGCGGCACCACCATCCGGCGGGCGATCCGGTTGGCCACGCCGGCGCCGAGCTCGCAGCGCACGTGGTGCAGGCACGCGTCGATGCCGGCGGCCGTCCCCGCGCTGGTGATGACACGGTCGTCCTCGACGAAGAGCACGTCGGGGTCGACGACGGTGGCGGGGAAGCGCTCGGCGAGCTCGGCCGCGTGCCGCCAGTGCGTGGTGGACCTGCGGCCGTCGAGCAGGCCGGCGTGCCCGAGCAGGAACGCGCCGGAGCAGACCGAGAGCACCCAGGCGCCGCGGGCGTGCGCGGCGCGGAACACCTCCAGCACTGCCTTGCTCGGCGGCTCGTGGGTGTCGTACGCCGGCGCCACCACCAGGTCGGCGTCCGCCGCCGCCTCCAGGCCGTGCGCGAAGGTCATGGTGATGCCGTGGCTGGTCGGCAGCGGCACCCCGGGCACCTCGGTGCAGGCCACGAGGTCGATCGCCGGCACCCCGTCGTCGGTCCGGTCGACCCCGAACACCTCGTGCACCACCCCCAGCTCGAACAGGGCGGGACGGGGCGGGACGACGACGGCGACGCGGGACAGGGTCACCGGGTCAGTGTGGCAGGAAGTGGACCGTGCGGACCCTCACTGCCAGGCCGGGCGGCTCAGAGGTCGTCGTCGGGGTCGTCGAGACGGGCCAGCCAGGTGGCCAGGCGCTCGACGGGCGTCTCGAACTCGGGGTTGAGGTCGACGAACTCCTGGAGCCGCTCGCCGAGCCACTCCAAGGTGACCTCGTCGTCACCCCGTCGTCGCTGCAGCTCCTCGATCCCGCGGTCGGTGAAGTACACGGGTCAGTACTTCTCCTCGGCGATCCCCTCGGGCTCGGCGAACGCGTCGCTGAGCAGGCCCTTGAGCTCCTCCGCGTGGCGCTTGGCCTGGCCCACGGCCGGCGAGCTGGAGGCGTCGCGCGAGATCACCTGGACCGGCAGGTCGAGCTCGGGGAACAGGTTGAGCCGCATGTGGGGCGCCGGGCCCATGTTGGCGGGCTCGTCCTGCACCCAGCGCACGTCGCGGAGGTGGGGGAAGCGGGACAGCTCGGCCTTCACCTCGTCGGTGGGGCGGGGGTAGAGCTGCTCGAGCCGCGCGATCGCCGTGGTCTTGGCGTCGCCCTGCGTCTTCTCGCGGTGCACCATCAGGTCCCACGTGATGCGGCCGCTGCACAGCAGCAGCGTCTGCACCTTGGCCGGGTCCGCCTGGGAGTCGGGGATCAGCGGCTGGAAGGTGCCGCTGGTGAACTCCTCGGGCCGCGACGCGGCCTCCTTGCGGCGCAGCATCGACTTGGGCGTGAACACGATCATCGGCCGGTGCCGGTCGCCGAGCGCGTGGCGGCGCAGCAGGTGGAAGTAGCTCGCGGGCGAGGACGGCTGGGCGACCACGAAGGCCTCGTCGGCGCCCATGGTGAGGAAGCGCTCGATGCGGGCCGAGGAGTGGTCGGGACCCTGGCCCTCGTAGCCGTGGGGCAGCAGCAGCACGACGCCGGACTGCTGGCCCCACTTGGTCTCGCCGGAGGTGATGAACTCGTCGATCACCGTCTGGGCGCCGTTGACGAAGTCGCCGAACTGCGCCTCCCAGGCCACGAGCGCGTCGGGCCGGGCCACGGAGTAGCCGTACTCGAACCCGAGGGCGGCGTACTCCGAGAGCAGCGAGTCGTAGACGAAGAAGCTGGCCTGGTCCTCGGTGAGGTTGGACAGCGGCGTCCACTCGTGGGCGTTCTTGCGGTCGATGATGGTCGCGAACCGGCTGGCGAAGGTGCCGCGCCGCGAGTCCTGGCCCGAGAGCCGCACCGGCCGGCCGTCCATGAGCAGCGAGCCGAAGGCGAGGATCTCGCCGGCGCCCCAGTCGATCGGGCCGTCGGTCATCGCCGCGGCACGCTTCTGCAGCTGGGGGAGCACCTTGGGGTGCACCGTGAAGCCGTCGGGCGCGCTGACGTAGGAGTCGGAGATGCGCTTGAGGGCCTCCCGCGAGATCGCGGTGGTGTACTCCTCGTGGCTCTTCTCCGGGTAGTCCGGGACGGTGGTCCAGCTGTCGGGCGTCGAGGTGGCCTCGCGGACCTCGGTGAAGACCCGCTCGAGCTGCTGCTGGTAGTCCTTGAGGACCTGCTCGGCCTCCTCCAGCGTGATGTCGCCGCGACCGATGAGCGACTCGGTGTAGAGCTTGCGTACGGAGCGCTTCTGCTCGATCAGGTCGTACATCAGCGGCTGGGTGTACGACGGGTCGTCGCCCTCGTTGTGGCCGCGACGGCGGTAGCAGACGAGGTCGATGACGACGTCCTTGTTGAACGCCTGGCGGTACTCGAAGGCGAGCCGTGCGACGCGGATGCAGGCCTCGGGGTCGTCGCCGTTGACGTGGAAGATCGGCGCCTGCACCATCCGGGCGACGTCGGTGCAGTAGAGCGAGGAGCGCGACGCGGCGGGCGAGGTGGTGAACCCGACCTGGTTGTTGACCACGACGTGCACCGTGCCGCCGGTGCGGTAGCCGCGCAGCTGCGAGAGGTTGAGGGTCTCGGCCACCACGCCCTGGCCGGCGAACGCGGCGTCGCCGTGCACCAGCAGCGGCAGCACCGGGAAGGCCTCGCCCTGGTTGAGCACGTCCTGCTTGGCGCGCGCGATGCCCTCGAGCACCGGGTCGACCGCCTCGAGGTGGGAGGGGTTCGCGGCCACGGAGACCTTGACCCGGTCACCGCCGTCGCTGAGGAACTCGCCCTCGGCGCCGAGGTGGTACTTCACGTCGCCGGAGCCCTGCACCGTGCGCGGGTCGATGTTGCCCTCGAACTCGCGGAAGATCTGGCTGTAGGACTTGCCCACGATGTTGGCCAGCACGTTGAGGCGGCCGCGGTGGGCCATGCCGATGGTGACCTCGTCGAGGCCGGCCTCGGCGGCGGCCTCGCAGATCTCGTCGATCAGCGGGACGGTGGTCTCGCCGCCCTCGAGGCTGAACCGCTTCTGCCCGACGAACTTGGTCTGCAGGAAGGTCTCGAACGCCTCGGCCTGGTTGAGCTTGAGCAGGATCCGCAGCTGCTCCTCGCGCGGGGGCTTGCGGTGCGGCTGCTCGACGCGCTCCTGGATCCAGCGGCGCTGCTCGGGGTCCTGGATGTGCATGTACTCGATGCCGACGGTGCGGCAGTAGGAGTCGCGCAGGATGCCGAGGATCGAGCGCATCTTCATGAAGCGGCGCTCGCCGCCGAAGGAGCCGGTCGCGAACTCGCGGTCGAGGTCCCACAGCGTCAGGCCGTGGCTCTCGACCTCGAGGTCGGGGTGGCTGCGCTGCTTGTACTCCAGCGGGTCGGTGTCGGCCATCATGTGGCCGCGCACGCGGTAGGCGTGGATCAGCTCCAGGATGCGGGCCTGCTTGCTGATCTCGTCGTCGTGGTTGGCCGAGATGTCGTTGGACCAGCGGATCGGCTCGTAGGGGATCCGCAGCGACCGGAAGATCTCGTCGTAGAAGCCGTCCTCGCCCAGCAGCAGCTGGTGCATCCGGCGCAGGAACTCGCCGCTCTGCGCCCCCTGGATGACCCGGTGGTCGTAGGTCGAGGTCAGCGTCATGATCTTGCTGATCGCGTTGCGGGTGAGCGTCTCCTCCGAGGCCCCCTGGAAGGCCGGGGGGTACTCCATCGAGCCGACGCCGACGATCGCGCCCTGGCCCTTCATCAGGCGCGGCACGGAGTGGTTGGTGCCGATCGTGCCCGGGTTGGTGAGGCTGATCGAGGTGCCCTGGAAGTCGGTGACGGCGAGCTTGCCGTTGCGGGCCTTGCGCACCAGCTCCTCGTACGCCGTCCAGAACTGCGCGAAGTCCATGTCCTCGGCGGCCTTGATGCTGGGGACCAGCAGCTGGCGGGTGCCGTCGGGCTTGGGCAGGTCGATGGCGAGCCCGAGGTTGACGTGTGCGGGCGTGACCAGGTTGGGCTTGCCGTCGACGACGTCGAAGCCGACGTTCATCTCCGGCATCGAGCGCACCGCCTTCACCAGCGCGTAGCCGATCAGGTGGGTGAAGGAGACCTTGCCGCCCCGGGCGCGGGCGAGGTGGTTGTTGATGACGATCCGGTTGTCCCAGAGCAGCTTGACCGGGACCGAGCGCACGCTGGTGGCGGTCGGGACGGTCAGGCTCGCGTCCATGTTGGCCACGGTGCGGGCGGGGGCGCCCTTGAGCACGGTGTGGCGGGGGCCCTCGTCGACGGCGCTCTCGGCGGACTGGTCGGCCTCGGCCTTCGCGGTGCCCTTGGAGCCCGAGGAGGTGGACGCTGCCGCGGACTTCGTGCCCTGCGAGGAGCTGCGGGTGGACGAGGACGACTTCTGCTCGGACAAGGGCTGGGCCTGTTCCTTCTCGGGGGACTGCTGCGTGCTGCCGGACTGTGCGGGCTGCTCCGGGGCCTCCGGCGCGGGAGCGGGGCGGCGCTTGGGCGCGCCCGTGGACTCCACGATGCGCTGGGCGCCGGCGGATGCGCCGTGGTGGCCGTTGCCGGAGGCGGTGCTCGCGGCGGGGGCGTCGGACTCGTGGGAGTCGGGCTCGTCGGGGGCGCCGGACCCGGACTTGTCGAAGAAGTCCCACCAGACCCGGTCGACGCTCTCGGGGTCCTCCTCGAAGCGCTCACGCATCTCGTCGACGAGCCACTGATTGGCTCCGAACCCGGTGGGGGAGCTCTCTTCGGTCGACTCCGGCACGGCCAGTTCCGCCTCTTCCAACGCGCGTGGGTGTGAGTACCCCGACAAGGCTAGACCCCCGGCCGCGGAGCGTGGGAGGCGGATGCCCCGTGCGAGCCCGGTGAATGACTGTCCGTTTCGCACACTTTCGGGGCAATTGCGAGAATCGTGATGCGCATATTGTCCGGATATGCAACTCTTGGCCCGTCCGAGACGGGGGCCGACCGGAGAAGAGACCGCGATGCACACCTCAGCACACCTGCCGCACACCACGACCGCCACGGGGTCCGTACGCCGCCTGCGCACCCTGCTCGTCGGCCTGCTGGCCGCCGCCGCCGGCCTCGTCGGCGTCGTCCTGGTGCCGAGCACCGCCCACGCCGCCGCCGACACCGCGCCGGTGGCCTCCAGCTTCGACACCCAGGTGCTGGCCGCGACCAACGCGCAGCGCAAGCGCCACGGGCTGCGGCCGCTGCGGATGACGAGCTGCCCCGACCGCTACGCGAACAGCTGGACCCGTCACCTCGCCAGCCGCGACACGATGTACCACCAGGCGCTGCGCCCGATCATGCGCAACTGCGGCCTCCGCGCCGCCGGCGAGAACCTCGCCTGGCGCGGCGGCTCCATGACCGCCACGCAGGTCGTGCGGATGTGGATGAACTCGCCCGGCCACCGCCGCAACATCCTCACCGCGCGCTACAAGTACATCGGCATCGACGCCTGGCGCTCCACCGACACCGGGCGGGTCTACGCCGGTCAGGTCTTCGGCGGCTGAGCCGCCGGGTCGTGCTGGTGCCTCCGGCAGGATTCGAACCTGCGACACCTGGTACCGGAAACCAGTGCTCTATCCCCTGAGCTACGGAGGCGGGAGTGCCTCGCGGCACGAGCCCGAACAGTACCGGCCGATGCTCCCGGGCCGCCAACCGGTGCCCGCCGATACGCTGGGTCGGTGACCCCCGCTCAGCTGTCCGCGACCGTCGTCGCCGCCCTCGCCTCCCTGGTGGAGGGGGGCTCGCTCACCCTCCCCGACGGGGTGCCGACCGAGGTCACCGTCGAGCGTCCGCGTCAGCGCAGCCACGGCGACTACGCCACCAACGTCGCGCTGCAGCTGGCCAAGAAGGCGGGCACCAACCCCCGGGCGCTGGCCGAGCAGCTCGCCGAGCGGCTCCGGGCCGCCGACGGCATCGGCGCGGTGGACGTCGCCGGGCCGGGCTTCCTCAACATCACCGTCGAGGCCGGCGCCCAGGGCCAGGTCGCGGCCGACGTCGTGGCCGCCGGGACGGCGTACGGCAGCACCGAGGCGTTCGCGGGCGAGCAGATCAACCTCGAGTTCGTCTCGGCCAACCCCACGGGCCCGATCCACATCGGCGGGGTCCGCTGGGCCGCCGTCGGCGACGCCCTCGGCCGGATCTTCACGATGACCGGTGCGCGGGTCAGCCGGGAGTACTACTTCAACGACCACGGCGGCCAGATCGACCGCTTCAGCGGCTCGCTGCTCGCCGCGGCGCACGGCCGTCCGACGCCCGAGGACGGCTACGGCGGGGCCTACGTCGACGACATCGCCCGCGCCGTCGTGGCACAGCGTCCCGACGTGCTCTCGCTGCCCGACGACGAGGCCCAGGAGGTCTTCCGGGCCGTCGGGGTGGACCTGATGTTCACCGAGATCAAGCAGAGCCTGCACGACTTCGGGGTCGACTTCGACGTCTACTTCCACGAGGACGACCTGCACCGCTCGGGCGCCGTGGACAAGGCGGTCACGCGGCTGACCGAGCTCGGCAACACCTACGAGCAGGACGGCGCGACCTGGCTGCGCACCGAGCAGTTCGGCGACGACAAGGACCGCGTGGTCATCAAGTCCGACGGCCAGGGCTCCTACCTGTCCGGCGACCTCGCCTACTACCTCGACAAGCGCAGCCGCGGCTTCGACCGCTGCTTCATCATGCTCGGCGCCGACCACCACGGCTACGTCGGCCGGATGATGGCGATGTGCGCCGCGTTCGGCGACACCCCCGGCGTCAACCTGGAGATCCTGATCGGCCAGATGGTCAACCTGGTACGCGACGGCCAGCCGCTCCGGATGTCCAAGCGCGCCGGGACCGTGGTGACCATCGACGACCTCGTCGAGGCCATCGGCGTGGACGCGGCCCGCTACGCGCTGGCCCGCTACTCCACCGACTCCAACATCGACCTCGACCTCGACCTGTGGGCCAGCCGGTCCAACGACAACCCGGTCTTCACGGTGCAGTACGCCCACGCCCGGGTCTCCAGCCTGCTGCGCAACGCCGCCGACCTCGGGGTCGTCGCCGCCTCCCACCCCGACCTGCTGGTCCACGAGAAGGAGGGCGAGCTGCTGCGGGCGCTCGCCGAGTTCCCGCGCGTGGTCACCAGCGCGGCCGAGCTGCGGCACCCGCACCGGGTGGCGCGCTACCTCGAGCAGCTCGCCGGCACCTACCACCGGTTCTACGACAACTGCCGGGTGCTCCCGATGGGGGACGAGCCGGCGGGCGAGCTGCACGCGGCCCGCCTGCTGCTGGTCGACGCGACCCGTGTGGTGCTCGCCAACGGCCTCGGCCTGCTCGGCGTCTCCGCGCCCGAGCGGATGTGAGCGGGTCGTGAGGGCGCACGAGGCCGGCTGGGCCCACGCGGCGGTGTCGGTCCGGGGACCCGCGTGGCTGCGCGACCCCGCGGACGTCAACGCGCTGGTGCCGCGGCTGTGGTCGCGCACCGCGCGCAAGGTCGACGGCGTGCTCGAGGTGGGCGGCGTACGGCTGCCCGACCTCGTCGCCCAGCACGGCTCGGCAGCGTACGTCCTGGACGAGGAGGACTTCCGCAGCCGTGCCCGCGACTTCCGCGACGGCTTCTCCGGCTTCGACGTCTACTACGCCGGCAAGGCGTTCCTGTGCACCGAGGTGGCCCGCTGGGTCGACCAGGAGGGGCTGCACCTCGACGTGTGCACCGCCGGCGAGCTCGCGGTGGCCGAGCGCGCCGGGTTCCCGATGGACCGGGTCGAGCTGCACGGCAACAACAAGTCGCCCCACGAGCTGCGGCGGGCCCTGGAGCTGCAGGTGGGGCGCATCGTCGTGGACTCCTTCCACGAGATCACCCGGCTGGCCGACCTGGCCGCCGAGACCGGGATGACCGCCCGCGTCATGGTGCGGGTCACCCCCGGCGTGGAGGCCCACACCCACGAGTACATCGCCACCGCCCACGAGGACCAGAAGTTCGGGTTCTCCATCAGCAGCGGCGACGCGATGGCCGCCGTGCGGGCGATCCGGGAGACCCCGGGCCTGGAGCTGCGCGGGCTGCACTCCCACATCGGCTCGCAGATCTTCGACACCTCCGGCTTCGAGGTCGCGGCCCGGCGGGTGCTCGCCCTGCACCGCCAGGTCGCCGAGGAGACCGGGGTGCAGCTGCCCGAGCTCGACCTCGGCGGCGGCTTCGGCATCGCCTACACCACCCAGGACGACCCGGCCGACGCGGCGTCGCTGGCCGCCGAGATCCGCACGATCGTCACCGAGGAGTGCGCGGCGCGGGGGCTGGAGGTGCCGCGGCTCTCCGTCGAGCCCGGTCGCGCGATCGTCGGGCCCTCGATGTGCACCGTCTACGAGGTCGGCACCGTCAAGGCCGTCGAGCTCGACGGGGGAGCGGTCCGCACCTACGTGTCCGTCGACGGCGGGATGAGCGACAACATCCGCACCGCGCTCTACGACGCGGACTACTCCTGCACCCTGGCCAGCCGACGCTCCGACGCCCCGGTGCTGCTCAGCCGGCTGGTCGGCAAGCACTGCGAGGCCGGCGACATCGTGGTCAAGGACGAGTTCCTCCCGGGCGACCTCGCCCCGGGCGACCTGGTCGCGGTGCCCGGCACGGGCGCCTACTGCCGGTCGATGGCCAGCAACTACAACCACGTGCCGCGCCCGGCCGTGGTCGCGGTGCGGGACGGCGTCGCGCGGGTCGTCGTACGCCGGGAGACGCTGGAGGACCTCCTCCTCACCGACGTCGGCTGAGGTCCGGCTTCCCTCGGGCTCCCCGGCGTTCTCCGCCGGGGAAGCGCCCTGGCGCAGCAGCACGACCTCCGGTGCAGCGGGCCGGCGTCGGCGTGGCCCGGACCAGCAGGCGGATGGATTGGGGTCCACGGGTCGGACGGTGGGAGGATGTGCGGCGATGAACGAGCACCCAGCACCTCACCCGCGTCCCGACGCGCCCGCCGTCAAGGTGGCGCTGCTCGGCTGCGGCGTCGTCGGCTCCCAGGTCGCCCGGCTGCTGCACGAGCAGGCCGACGACCTGACCGCCCGCGTCGGCGCCCGCGTGGAGCTCGTCGGGGTGGCCGTGCGCCGTCTCGGCCTGACCCGTGACGTCGAGCTCCCCGAGGACCTGTTCACCACCGACGCCCACGCCCTGGTCACCCGCGAGGACGTCGACGTCGTGGTCGAGCTGATCGGCGGCATCGAGCCCGCCCGCAGCCTGATCCTGGCCGCGCTCGAGCACGGTGCCAGCGTGGTCTCGGCCAACAAGGCGCTGCTCGCCGAGGACGGCAGCACGCTGTTCGAGGCCGCCGAGCGCGCTCACCGCGACCTCTACTACGAGGCCGCCGTCGCCGGGGCGATCCCGATCCTGCGGCCGCTGCGCGAGTCGCTGGCCGGTGACCAGGTCACCCGGGTCCTCGGCATCGTCAACGGCACCACCAACTTCGTGCTCGACCGCATGGACAGCTCCGGCGCCGGCTTCGACGAGGCGCTCCAGGAGGCGCAGGACCTGGGGTACGCCGAGGCCGACCCGACCGCCGACGTCGAGGGCTTCGACGCCGCCGCCAAGGCCGCCATCCTGGCCAGCCTGGCCTTCCACACCCGCGTGACCGCCGCCGACGTCCACCGCGAGGGCATCGCCGAGGTGACCGCCTCCGACGTGGCCTCGGCCGCCGAGATGGGCTGCGTGGTCAAGCTGCTCGCGATCTGCGCCGTCCAGGACGGCCCCGACGGCCCGTCGGTCTCGGCCCGCGTGCACCCCGCGATGATCCCGCGCAGCCACCCGCTGGCCAGCGTCCGCGAGGCCTACAACGCGGTCTTCGTCGAGAGCGAGGCCGCCGGCCAGCTGATGTTCTACGGCCCCGGGGCGGGCGGCTCGCCGACGGCCAGTGCCGTCATGGGCGACCTCGTCACGGTCGCGCGCAACCGGCTCTCCGACGTGCGCGGCGCCGGCGAGTCGTCGTACGCCGACCTGCCGGTGCTCCCGATGGGCAGCACCGAGACCCGCTACCACGTGCAGATCGACGTCGACGACAAGGCGGGCGTGCTCGCGGCGGTGGCCCAGGCCTTCGCCGAGCACGGCGTCTCGATCCAGACCGTCCGCCAGGAGGGCCGCGGCGACGACGCCCAGCTCGTCGTCGTCTCCCACCGGGCCAGCGACGCCGACCTGGCGGCGACCGTGGAGACGTTGCGCGGGATGGCCAACGTCCGCGACGTCTCCTCGGTGATGCGCGTGGAGGGGGAGGCGGAGTGAGCGCCACGACGACCGGCACGCCCGCCGCGACCGGCCCCGGCGGCGAGACCCGCGTGGGCGCGGCGACCCCCGGCGTCTCGCGGCAGTGGCGCGGCGTCATCGAGGAGTACCGCCACCGCCTCGACATCCCCGCGAACACCCCCACCATCACGCTCCGCGAGGGCGGCACCCCGATGGTGGAGTCCGCGTGGCTCTCGGAGGTCACCGGCGCCGAGGTGTGGCTCAAGGTCGAGGGCGACAACCCGACCGGCTCCTTCAAGGACCGCGGGATGACCGTCGCGCTGTCCGTCGCCGTCGGGGAGGGCGCCGAGGCGGTGGTGTGCGCCTCGACCGGCAACACCTCCGCGTCCATGGCGGCGTACGCCGCACGGGCCGGCATCAAGCCGCTCGTGCTGGTGCCGCAGGGCAAGATCTCGGCCGGCAAGCTCGCGCAGGCCATCGTGCACGGCGCCCAGGTGATCATGGTCCGCGGCAACTTCGACGACTGCCTGCGGCTCTCCCGCGGGCTGGCCGACCACTACCCGGTCGCGCTGGTCAACTCGGTCAACCCGATGCGGCTGCAGGGGCAGAAGACGGCCTCCTTCGAGGTCGTCGACGTCCTCGGGGACGCCCCCGACGTGCACGTGCTCCCGACGGGCAACGCGGGCAACGTCTCGGCGTACTGGCTGGGCTACACCGAGGCCCACCGGGCCGGCGAGACCCTCAAGCTGCCGGTGATGCGGGGCTGGCAGGCGGCGGGTGCCGCCCCGCTCGTCCACGGCGCGCCGGTGGCCGACCCCGAGACGGTGGCCTCGGCCATCCGCATCGGCAACCCCGCCTCCTGGGACCTGGCCGTCGACGCGGCCCGCTCCTCGGGTGGCCGCTTCCGCGACGTCACCGACGAGCAGATCCTCCACGCCCAGCGCGAGCTGGCCCGGCGCGAGGGCGTCTTCGTCGAGCCGGCCTCGGCCGCCGGCGTGGCGGGACTGCTCCTCGAGGCCTCCGAGGGCGTGCGCTACGACGACCAGCGGGTCGTGGTCACGGTGACCGGCCACGGGCTGAAGGACATCGACACCGCGCTGTCGACCTTCACCGACCTCGTCGACACCGTGTGCGACGCCGACGTCGAGTCGGCCGCCGGTGCGGCGGGCCTCGCCTGAGGTGGCGACCGCCGACCAGCTCGTGAGCGGCTGGGTGACGGGTCCCGTCACCGTCGAGGTGCCCGCCACCAGCGCCAACCTGGGTCCCGGCTACGACTGCCTCGGCCTGGCCCTGGAGCTGGTCGACACCCTGGAGGCCGAGGTGCGGCCCGCGGGCCTCGCGATCGAGGTCGCGGGCGAGGGGGCCGAGGAGGTCCCGCGCGACGAGCGGCACCTCGTGGTGCGCTCGATGCAGGTCGCGTTCAGCGCGCTCGACGGCCCGCCGCCGGGGCTGTGGCTGCGCTGCACCAACCGGATCCCGCACAGCCGCGGCATGGGGTCGTCCTCGGCCGCCATCGTCGGGGGCCTCGTGCTCGCTCGGGCGCTCGTCGCCGACGGCGCGGCCCGGCTCGACGACGCCGCCCTGCTGGCGCTGGCCAACCGCATCGAGGGCCACCCCGACAACGTCGCCCCCGCCCTGCTCGGCGGCTTCGTGGTCTCCGGCCAGGCCGGCGAGGTCGTCTGGGCGCAGCGTGTCGACCTCGACCCGCGGGTGCGGGCGGTGGTCGCCGTCCCGCCGTACGCTGTCGCGACCGCGGTCGCCCGGGGCCTCCTGCCCGAGGTGGTGCCGCACGCCGACGCCGCGGCCAACGCCGGGCGGGCGGCGCTGCTCGTCGCGGCCCTGGCGGGGGAGCCGTCGCTGCTGCTCCGCGCCACCGAGGACTTCCTGCACCAGCAGCAGCGGACCCCGGCGATGCCGGAGACGCTCGCGGTCGTCGGCGCGCTGCGCGGCGCCGGGGTCCCGGCGGTCGTCTCGGGCGCCGGCCCCACGGTGCTGGCCTTCGTGGTCGACCAGGACGGGGTGCCTGACGCCGTCGCCGCGCACCTGCCCACGGGCTGGCGGGTGCTCCCGCAGGCCGTCGGTGGCCCCGGAGCCCGCGTGCTAGCGTGACGCCGCGTCACGGCCGGCCCCCGTGGTGAGCCCTCCGGCCACCGCGAGCCGACGCACCGCGACGTCTCACCGTCCCCCCGATCGGCCTCGTCCCGAGGCCTCGGGCGCGTGCCCCGGCACACGCCGTGGTCGGTGACCCACCACACCAGCCGCACCACGCGGGCAGCGATGCTGCCGCGTCGCACAGGGGGAGGACCCCACCCATGACCGAGACCACCGACACCTCCGGGGCCTCCCAGCCGTCCGAGCCCGCGCCCTCCTCGGCGCGCGGTCGCAAGGACGGCATCGAGGGCATGCTGCTCCCGCAGCTCAAGCAGCTGGCCGGCGGGCTGGGCATCAAGACCACCGGGATGCGCAAGGGCGCCGTCATCGAGGCCATCAAGGCCCACCAGCAGCAGGGCGGGGGCGCCCGCGAGCCGCGGCGCGCGACCGCGTCGCAGCAGCCGGCCCAGCCGGCCCAGGCGACCCAGGCGACCCAGGCGACCCAGCTCACCCAGCCGGCCGCCGAGAAGCCGCAGGAGCGCGAGCGGGCCGCCGAGCCCACGCGCGACCAGGGCAACCAGGGCAACCAGGGCAACCAGGGCGACCGGCGCGACCGGCGCGACCAGGGCGACCGGGGCGACCAGCGCGACCGAGGCGACCGGGGCACGCAGGCCACGAAGGGCCAGGACGACGGCGCCGGCCAGGGCACGCAGGCGGACCAGGGCGAGGCCCGGGCCGAGGGGTCGCGGCGCAACCGCACCCAGGGCCGCAAGCAGGACCAGCCCGAGAAGCAGGACGACAAGCAGCAGGACAAGCAGCAGGGTCGCCAGAAGGACCAGCAGAAGGACCAGCCGGACGACAAGCAGCAGGACGGCCGCCAGCAGGACCGCCAGAACGACCGGCAGCAGGGTCGCCAGCAGAACGACCGGCAGCAGGACAAGCAGAACGACCGGAACGACCGCCAGCAGAACCGGCAGCAGAACGACCGCAACGACGGCCGGAACGACCGCAACGACGGCCGGAACGACGGCAGGGACGACCAGGACGACGACGAGGGCGGCAGCCGTCGCAACCGTCGCCGCCGGGGACGCGACCGGCAGCAGGGCCCGGCCGCCCCCGCGGCGACCGGCCGCGGCCACCGCAACGAGCCCGACCTGCAGATCCTCGAGGACGACGTGCTCACGTCGTGCGCGGGCATCCTGGACCTGATGGACAACTACGCGTTCGTCCGGACCAGCGGCTACCTCCCCGGCGTCGACGACGTCTACGTCTCGATGTCGATGGTGCGGCGCTTCGGTCTGCGCCGCGGGGACGCGGTCACCGGCCAGGTGCGTCAGCCCCGCGAGGGGGAGCGCAAGGAGAAGTTCAACCCGCTCGTGCGCCTCGACAGCGTCAACGGCGCCGACCCGGAGACCGCGCGCTCCCGGGTGGAGTTCGCCAAGCTGACCCCGCTGTACCCCTCGGAGCGGCTGCGCCTGGAGACCGGACCGACCGACCTGATCGGCCGCGTCATGGACATCGCCGCCCCCATCGGCAAGGGCCAGCGCGGGCTGGTCGTCTCGCCCGCCAAGGCCGGCAAGACCATGGTCCTGCAGGCCCTCGCGCACTCGATCACCACCAACAACCCCGAGTGCCACCTGATGGTGGTGCTGGTGGACGAGCGCCCCGAGGAGGTCACCGACTTCCAGCGGTCCGTCAAGGGCGAGGTCGTCGCCTCGACCTTCGACCGGCCGCCGGGCGACCACACGATCGTGGCGGAGCTCTCGATCGAGCGGGCCAAGCGCCTGGTGGAGCTCGGCCACGACGTCGTGGTGCTGCTCGACGGGATCACCCGGCTGGGCCGCGCGTACAACCTTGCGACCCCGGCCAGCGGCCGCACCCTGGCGGGCGGCGTCGACTCGGCGGCGCTCTACCCGCCCAAGCGGTTCTTCGGCGCGGCCCGCAACATCGAGAACGGCGGCTCGCTGACCATCATCGCCACCGCCCTCGTGGAGAGCGGCTCGACGGTCGACGAGGTGATCTTCGAGGAGTTCACGGGCACCGGCAACATGGAGGTGCGGCTGCGCCGCGACGTCGCCGACAAGCGGATCTTCCCCGCGATCGACGTCGTGCAGTCGGGCACGCGCCGTGAGGAGCAGCTGCTGGAGCCGGCGGAGCTGGCGACCGTGTGGCAGCTGCGCCGGGAGCTCGCGGGCCTGGAGGGCCAGGAGGCCGTCGAGCTGCTGCTCGGTCGGCTGCGGTCCTCGCAGTCCAACCTGGAGCTCCTCGGCGAGGTACGGCGGCGTACGCCCGCAGCGGGCTCCTCGCAGCACGACTGACCTGGCTCGGCGGGAGCCGTTCTGCCCGCATGTGTCCGAAGGTGTGGCTATGCTCACCGACGACAACGTTCGGACTTCGAGGGGATTCCATGGCTCGCATCGTGATTGCCGACGACGACGCGGACATCCGCGAGCTCGTGGTCTTCAAGCTGCGACACGGTGGTCACGACGTGGTGCCGGTGGGTGACGGCGCCGCTGCCGTCGAGGCGTGCAGCGCCGAGAAGCCCGACCTCGTCATCCTCGACGTCATGATGCCCGGCATGAGCGGGCTCGACGCCGCCCGCGCCCTGCGCCAGGACTCCACCATGGACGGCCTGCCGATCATCATGCTCACCGCCCGGGCCCAGGAGTCCGACATCGAGCAGGGCTTCGAGGCCGGCGCCGACGACTACATCGTCAAGCCGTTCAGCCCCCGCGAGCTCGCCTCGCGGGTCTCCGCGGTGCTCGCCCGCAGTCGCTGACATGACCTCGCGCACGATCGCGCGCCACTGATGGGCTCCCCTCTCGGGGACGTGGGCGGCTACCTGTGGTTCAGCTGGGTGCTGCTGGTCGGGTTCGCCGTCACCTCGGTCCTGCTCTTCGTCGTGCTCGTGGTGGTGCGGGCGCTCCGTGACCTCTTCGCCCGTCGGCGGGCGCGGGCGGCCGACGAGGTCCGGTCCCACATCTTCGAGGTCGTCATGGGCGAGGACGGCGACGCCGGGCGCGGTCGCACCGCGCTCGCCGCGGCCCGCGGACGCGCCGCCGACCGGGTCGAGCGCCAGGTCTTCGAGATGCTGCCCAAGCTCCGTGGCGAGTCGCGCGCCGAGCTGGTGCGCCTGCTCATCGACAGCGGGGCCGAGCAGCACGCCCTCGCCCTGGTCGGGTCGCGCTCGTCCGTACGCCGCTGCCGGGGCGCCTTCCAGCTCGGCATGCTCGGCCTCACCCGGCACGTCGACCGGCTCGTGGGGCTGCTCCACGACCCGCACTTCCTCGTGCGCCGCGTGGCGGTGCGGGCGCTGGGCACCATGGGCGACCCGCGCGCCGTACGACCGTTGCTGGAGCTGGGCGAGCACGACCCCCGGCTGACCCGCGACCTCGTCTTCGCCCTCGACCGCCTCGGCCCCGACTCCGCCCCCGAGCTGCGCTCGGTGCTGCGCGAGGAGATGGACCGTGGGGAGCACCTCCACCTCGACCCGGCTGCCGTGGTGCTCGGGCTGCTGGCCGACCGACCCAGCGTGGAGGTGCTGTCAGAGGGGATGCGCTCGCCGAACCCCTCCTTCGCCGGCGCCTGCGCCGAGGCCCTGGGCCGCATCGGTGCGCCCGAGGCCATCCCCGCCCTCGTCGAGGCGCTGCTCGACCTGCGGCCCAACGTCCGGGCGGGCGCCGCGCACGCGCTGGGCTCGATCGGCTCCTCGGTCGCGGCGGCCAGCCTGCTCGACGTCGTCGACGAGCAGGAGCCGCAGGTCTCGCGCCAGGCCGCCCAGGCGCTCGTCGAGCTCGGGCCCGGGGGCCGCCGGATGCTCGCGACCAGCTCCTCGCCGTACGCCGTGGAGGCGCTGGCGCTCGAGGCCATCCGCGGAGGCCGCTCGTGAACCTCCTGCTGACGGTGCTGGGCTGGTTCTTCGTCGCCTACTCGGTGGCGATCAACCTCAGCTTCGTGGTGCTGACGGTGCTGGCGATGCTCGACTTCGTGCGCTACCGCCGCCGCAGCCAGTTCGCGGCGTACGACGAGAGCTTCGCCGAGCCCCTCGCACGCGGCGTCTCGGTGCTGATGCCGGCCTACAACGAGGAGCTGACCATCGTGGCGTCGGTGGAGGCGATGTCCTCGCTGCGCTACCCCGACTTCGAGGTCGTCGTCATCGACGACGGGTCCAAGGACGCGACCGTCACGACCATGGTCGAGGCCTTCGACATGGTCGAGCTGCCGCTGGCCCAGGCCCCGATGGTCCCCACCAAGGGGGAGGTGCAGCGCTGCTTCGTCAGCACCCGCGGCGCGATGAACCTGCTGCTGGTGTGCAAGACCAACGGGGGCAAGGCCGACGCCCTCAACGTCGGCATCAACGTGGCCCGCAAGGAGCTCGTCTGCATGGTCGACGCGGACTCCCTGCTCGACCCCGACGCCCTGCTGCACGTCTCCCGACCGTTCGCCGACGACCCCGAGCGGGTGATCGCCTCGGGCGGGGTGGTGCGGGTGGCCAACGGGTCGACCATCGCGCGCGGCCGCGTGCTCGACGTGCAGATGCCCCGGAAGTGGCTGCCACGCGTCCAGGTCGTGGAGTACCTCCGCGCCTTCCTCATCGGCCGGGCCGGCTGGTCCGCCGCGGGCGGGCTGCTGATCATCTCCGGCGCGTTCGGGATGTTCCGCCGCGACATCCTCTTCGAGGTCGGGGGCGTGGCCACCGACTGCATCGGCGAGGACGCCGAGCTGGTGGTGCGCCTCTACCGCTGGATGGGCGACAACGACGTCGACGGCCGGATCGTCTTCGTCTCCGAGCCGGTCGCCTGGACCGAGGCCCCGGAGACCCTCAAGGTGCTGCGCAGCCAGCGGCGGCGCTGGCACCGCGGGCTGGCCGAGATCTTCTCGCGCCACCGCGGCATGGTGCTCCGGCCCCGCTACGGCTTCATCGGCATGATCACGATGCCCTGGTTCCTGCTCTTCGAGCTGGCCGCGCCCTTCATCGAGGTCTTCGGGCTGCTCTACTTCGCCGTCGCTATGGTGCTGCTGGGCCTCGGCGGGATGGGGATCGTGCCCTCGGACTGGGTCGACCTGCCCGTGGTGGTGCTGCTGCTGTCCACCTCGGTCGCCTTCGCGATCCTGGTCAGCCTGGTCGCGCTGCTGGCCGAGGAGATGTCCTACCGCCGCTACCGGGGCGTGCCCGGGCTGCTCGTCGCTGCCTGGTCGGCGGTCGAGGAGAACTTCGGCTACCGCCAGCTCACCGCCTGGTGGCGGATGTGGGGGGCGATCGACGCGTGGCGCGGGTCGCGCCACCAGTGGGGCGAGATGACGCGCAAGGGCTTCGGCACCGACGCCACGACCAAGGCCAAGGCGGGTGCCAAGCCCGGCGCCACGTCCGGCGCCGAGCCCGGACCCTGAGCCGGCACCCCGGCCGGGAACACCGGGCCGGGGTGCGCTGTTGAGCCGGTGTCGCCCGATTGGCCCCCCGGGGCCGCGGGTGGCAGAATCACCCGCTGGTCCGGTTCACGTCCCCCGTTGGGGGGCGACCCGGCGCCGTACACGCGAGAGGAACGCCCATGCAGAAGGACATCCACCCGAACTACGTGACCACCGAGGTGCGCTGCACCTGTGGCAACACGTTCACCACGCGCAGCACCAAGGCCGGCGGCTCGATCCGCTCCGAGGTCTGCTCCAACTGCCACCCCTTCTACACGGGCAAGCAGAAGATCCTCGACACCGGTGGCCGCGTGGCCCGCTTCGAGGCGCGCTACGCCAAGAAGACCGCCGACAAGAAGTAGCCTCCACGGCTCCTCACGGGTCTCCCGCCGCACGGCGGGGGACCCGTGCTCGTCGTCCACCCGGCCATCCCCAGGAGTCCCCCAGGAGTCATCGTGTTCGAGGCCGTCGAGTCGCTCGCGGACGAGCACGCCGAGCTGGAGACCCGGCTCGCCGACCCGGCCGTGCACGCCGAGCCGTCGCTCGCGCGCCGGCTCTCGCAGCGCTACGCCGAGCTGAGCGCCGTGCTCCGGGCCCACGCCGAGTGGCTCGCCCTGGGGGAGGACCTCCAGGCCGCGCGGGAGCTCTCCGGCGAGGACGAGTCGTTCGCCGCCGAGGCGCTCGAGCTCGAGCCCCGGCTGGCCCAGGCCGAGGAGCGGCTGCGCCACCTGCTGGTGCCGCGCGACGCCGCCGACGGCAAGGACGTGATCCTCGAGGTCAAGTCCGGCGAGGGCGGTGAGGAGTCGGCGTTGTTCGCCGGTGACCTGCTCCGCATGTACACCCGGTACGCCGAGCAGCGGGGCTGGTCGACCGAGGTGATCGACGCCACCGAGTCCGACCTGGGCGGCTACAAGTCGGTGACCGTGGCGGTCAAGGCCAAGGGCACCCCCGAGCCGGGGGAGGCGCCCCACGCGCTGCTGAAGTTCGAGGGCGGCGTCCACCGCGTCCAGCGGGTGCCCGTGACCGAGAGCCAGGGGCGGGTCCACACCAGCGCCGCCGGCGTCCTGGTGCTGCCCGAGGCCGAGCAGGTCGACGTCGAGATCCACGACGGCGACCTCCGCATCGACGTCTACCGCTCCAGCGGCCCCGGCGGCCAGAGCGTGAACACCACCGACTCGGCCGTCCGGATCACCCACCTGCCGACCGGCGTGGTGGCCAGCTGCCAGAACGAGAAGTCGCAGCTGCAGAACAAGGAGCAGGCGATGCGCATCCTGCGTGCCCGGCTGCTCGCCGCCGCCCAGGAGGCCGCGGACGCCGAGGCCAGCGACGTGCGCCGCTCGCAGATCCGCACCGTCGACCGCTCCGAGCGGATCCGGACCTACAACTACCCGGAGAACCGGATCTCCGACCACCGCACGGGCTACAAGTCCTACGACCTCGACCGGGTGCTGGACGGCGACCTGGGCGGGGTGATCGGCTCCTGCGTCGAGGCCGACATGGCGGCCCGGCTCGACGCCCTGGCCCCGTGAGCGCCGCCCCGTGACCACCCGGCCCCGCGACCTGGTGCGGGCGGCGGCCGGCGTCCTGGCCGACGCGGGCGTGGCCAGCCCGGAGCACGACGCGGCCGAGCTGCTGGCCCACGTCGCGGGCACCACCCGCTCGCGGCTGCCGCTGCTCGACGAGGTCACCCCCGAGGTGGCCGGACGGTTCGAGGCCCTCGTCGGTCGTCGCGCGGCCCGCGAGCCGTTGCAGCACCTCACCGGCACCGCGGCCTTCCGGCACGTCGAGCTGGCCGTCGGGCCCGGCGTGTTCGTGCCGCGTCCCGAGACCGAGCTGCTGGCCGGCTGGGCGCTCGACCGGGCCCGCGAGGTGACCGGGCGGGCCCCCGTCGTGGTCGACCTGTGCACCGGGTCGGGCGCCATCGCACGCAGCCTGGTCGACGAGCTGCCCGGGGCGCAGGTCCACGCCGTCGAGCTGGACGGGCCGGCGCACGCCTGGGCGTCACGCAACCTCGAGGGCACCGGGGTCGACCTGCGGCGCGGCGACATGGCCGAGGCGTTTGGCGACCTCGACGGCACCGTCGACGTGGTGGTCTGCAACCCGCCGTACATCCCGCTGGACGCCTGGGAGAGCGTCGCCCCCGAGGCGCGTGACCACGACCCCGCGCTGGCGCTGTGGTCGGGCGACGACGGCCTCGACGCGCTGCGCGTGCTGGCCCGGACCGCCGCCCGGCTGCTCGTCCCGGGCGGGTGGCTGGGCTCCGAGCACGCCGACGTGCAGGGGGAGTCGGCCGTCGAGGTACTGAGCGGCACGGGTCGCTTCGTCGAGGTGCGCGACCACGCTGACCTGGCAGGTCGTCCGCGCTTCGTGACGGCCCGGCTGGCACGATGAGCGCCGTGACCCAGCGCTACGACCTCTCCGACGACGAGGCCCGCGAGGAGGGCCTCGCCGCCGCCACCGGTGCCGTACGCCGCGGCCAGCTGGTCGTGCTGCCCACCGACACCGTCTACGGCCTCGGCGTCGACGCCTTCGACCCCGACGGCGTGCAGCGCCTGCTCGACGCCAAGGGCCGCGGTCGCGACATGCCGCCGCCCGTGCTGATCTCGACCGCCACCACCCTGGACGCGCTGGCCACCGACGTGCCCGGCTGGGCCCGCGGCCTGATGGAGCGCTACTGGCCCGGGCCGCTGACGCTCGTGTGCCGCCAGCAGTCCTCGCTGCGCTGGGACCTCGGCGAGACCCGCGGCACGGTCGCCGTCCGGATGCCCGACGACCGCGGCGCGCTCGACCTGCTGGGCCGCACCGGCCCGCTCGCGGTGTCCTCGGCGAACCTGTCCGGGCAGCCGGCCGCCACCACCGCCGACGAGGCGGTGACGATGCTGGGGGAGGAGGTAGAGGTGGTCCTCGACGGCGGCCCGAGCCGGAGCTCGCTGGCCTCGACCATCGTGGACTGCACCGGCACCGTCCCGCGCGTGCTGCGGGAGGGCGCGATCGCGCGCGAGGAGCTCGACGAGGCGCTGCGCGAGCTCGGCAGCGGCCTGGAGGACCCGGACCACGACGGCCCGGAGCCGCGCGAGGACGAGGGGGCCGGCTCGGGTGCGTGAGTACCTCGTGGTCTTCCTCGTGGCCGGGGTCGTGAGCTACCTGCTCTGCGTCTTCGCCCGCGAGGCGGCCATCAGGTCGGGCGCGGTGGCCCGGGTGCGTGACCGCGACGTCCACGCCACCCCGATCCCCTACTTCGGCGGCGTCGCCATGCTGGGCGGCCTCGGGGCGGGCCTGCTCATGGCCCACCGGCTGCCGTTCCTGTCCACCTCGCAGCCCTTCGTGTTCCACGACTCGGGCTACGTGCTGCTGGCCGGGGCGATGATCTGCGCGGTCGGGGTGCTCGACGACCTCATCGAGCTCGACGCCCTGACCAAGCTCGGCGGCCAGGTCGTGGCCGCCGGCTTCCTCGTCCTCAACGACGTCAAGCTCTGGTCGCTGCAGCTCCCCGGGGTGGGGCAGCTGGTGCTCGACCCGACCCAGGCCGGCCTGCTGACCGTGCTCCTGGTCGTCGGCACGATGAACGCCGTCAACTTCGTCGACGGCCTCGACGGCCTGGCCGGGGGAGTGGTGCTGATCGGGGCGGTGGCCTTCTTCCTGTTCTCCTACCAGCTCTCGGCCACCAACGGCGAGACCCTGGCCATCACCGCGGCGCTGCTCTGCGCGGCCCTGGGCGGGGCGTGCGCGGGCTTCCTGCCCCACAACTTCTTCCCCGCGCGCATCTTCATGGGCGACTCCGGGTCGATGCTGCTCGGCCTGGTGCTCTCCGGGTCCTCGCTCACGCTGACCGGCCAGTTCGCCACGGTCTCGGTCGAGCGCGACGGCGGGACGACCTCCTCGATCCTGGTCATGCTGCTGCCGATCCTGCTGCCGATCATCATCCTGATCGTGCCGATGGTCGACCTCGTCCTGGCCGTCGTGCGCCGCACCCGGCGCGGCCAGGCGTTCTACCAGCCCGACAAGGAGCACCTGCACCACCGGCTCCTCGAGATCGGCCACAGCCAGCGCCGGGCCGTGCTGATCATGTGGCTCTGGGCCGGGCTGGTCGCCTTCGGCGGTGTCCTCGTGGGGCTCTACTCCGGTCCGCTCACCTGGGTGCTGCTCGGCGTCGGGACGCTGCTGACCGCGACGCTGACCTTCGTGCTGCCACGCCTCCAGCGACCGGCCGTGGTGGGCGGCTGAGCAGGCGTGCGCCCGCCGGGTTCGACCGTCGACCCGACCTTGTGCTAATTTTCACAAGCACCGCCACCGCCCTGGTGACAGCCCCGTCGAGCACGTGGGAGAGTCGCCTGACGACGACGATGAGGCTGCCCATGACGACGACCGCCGGAACCACGCGTTCCCCGCACCCGGGGCCTCCCGGGGTGCGCCCGGTCGTGGTCCCCGTGCGCGTGGCCGTGCGGTCGCTCGTGTGGGGCCCGCCCGGCCTGGTCGTCGCCGGGCTGCTGACCTGGCTCGTGGTCGGCGCCCCCGCCGCGCTGGGCCTCGTGGCGGGTGGCGCGCTCGCCCTGCTGCTGCTGGTCAGCGGGACGCTCGTGGTGGCCGTGGCCGCCCGGGTCGACCCGCGCCTGTCCCTGCTCGTCGCGGTGACCACCTTCGCGCTGCACGCCGTGCTCGCCGGCGTGGTCTTCTACGCCGTGACCGGCGCCGACGGGGCCGACCGGACGTTCTCGGTCCGCGCCCTCGCCGTGGGCCTGCTGCTGGTCGCCGCCGCCTGGACCCTCGTGCAGGTGGTGGCGCTGACCCGCGCCCGCATCCCCGTCTACGACCTGCCCGCCGCCGCCGCCGACGTGCGGTCCGAGCGACAGGAGGCGGGTGCCCCGTGAGCCGCTCCGACTGTTACTCTCACGCCGCGATGTCCTCACCAGGTGCCGAACGAGACGAGGCACCCAGGGGCGACCCGTGGCACGCCTTCGGCTACATCGTCGCGGGAGTCCTGTTCTACGGACTGCTGGGATGGCTGGCCGACCAGTGGCTGGGTACGTCGTTCGTCGTGGCCCTGGGCATCCTCATCGGTGCCGGCCTCGGCATCTACATGACCATCGCCCGTTTCGATGCGCTGCCCCGGCAGCACGGAAAGAACTAGGGGAATCGCTTTGAACGTGACCGGACTTGTCCTCCGCGCCGCCGAGGGCGGCGAGGGTGGATTCGAGGCCCCCGGCCCGGCCAGCTTCGACCTGCCCCCCGTGTTCAGCGTCGCGGGCGTCGGCGTCACCAAGCCGATGCTGCAGCTGGTCCTCGGCGCGGTCCTCGTCTTCGGCTTCCTCTACCTCGCGGCCCGCAAGCGCGCGATGGTCCCCGGGCGGCTCCAGTTCGCCGGCGAGCAGGCCTACAGCGGCGTCCGCAACGGCGTGGGCCGCGACATCATCGGCTCGCGCGACTTCATGCCCTACGTGCCCTACCTGGTCGCGATGTTCTTCTTCATCCTGATCAACAACTGGTTCGCCGCGATCCCGTTCATCCAGTTCCCGACCTTCAGCCGGGCCTCCATGGCCTACGCCCTGGCCGGTCTGAGCTGGCTGGTCTACAACGCCGTCGGCATCCGCAAGCACGGCTTCCTGGGCTACCTCAAGCTCCAGTGCGTGCCCTCGGGCGTCGGGGTGGCGCTGCTGCCCCTGCTGATCCCGCTGGAGTTCTTCTCCAACCTCATCGTCCGACCGGTCACGCTGGCGCTGCGACTCTTCGCCAACATGTTCGCCGGCCACCTGCTGCTGATCCTGTTCGCGGTCGGTGGCGAGTACCTCGTGCTGCACTCGGACAACTGGTTCTACCCGGTCGCCGGCGTCGCCGCCTGGATCATGGCCATCGCGGTCAGCTTCCTGGAGCTGCTGGTGCAGTTCCTCCAGGCCTACGTCTTCGTGCTGCTCAACGCGACCTACATCGCCGGCGCCCTCGCCGACGAGCACTGATCTCCCCGGCCTCGGCCGGGACCCACAACTGAATACATCCGCACAACACGACAGCGCAGCAGTGCTGCCAACTCGAGAGGAGAGCCGTCATGGGTGGCTCGCTTAACATGGTCGGCTACGGTCTGGCCGCTATCGGCCCCGGCATCGGCATCGGCCTGATCTTCGCCGCCTACATCAACGGCGTCGCCCGTCAGCCCGAGGCCCAGGGCCGGCTGCAGAGCATCGCGATCCTGGGCTTCGCGCTCGCCGAGGCGCTCGCGATCATCGGTATCGCGCTCGCGTTCGTGATCCAGTAGTCCACTCTCCAACGACCGAGGAGAGCGACACATGTCGTACCCCATCCCAATGTCGGCGGAGCCGAGCCCGCTCGCGGTAGAGCCCGTCGAGGTCATCGTCGCGCTCGTCGTCTTCGCGATCCTGTTCTTCCTGATCCGCAAGTTCGTCGTGCCCACGTTCGAGAAGACGTTCGCGGAGCGGACGTCGGCGATCGAGGGCGGGCTCAAGGCGGCCGAGACCAAGCAGGCCGAGGCCGACGCCAAGCTCCACGAGCTCGAGCAGCAGCTCGCGGACGCCCGCCACGAGGCGGCGCGCATCCGTGAGGAGGCGCGCGAGCAGGGCGCCCAGATCGTGGCCGAGATGCGCGACCAGGCCCAGTCCGAGTCGACCCGCATCGTCGAGCACGGCAAGTCCCAGATCGAGGCGGAGCGCCAGCAGGCGCTGACGTCGCTGCGGGCCGAGGTGGGCGCGCTCGCCACCTCGCTCGCCGGTCGCATCGTGGGCGAGAGCCTGGAGGACGACGACCGCTCCTCGCGGGTCGTCGACCGCTTCCTGGCCGACCTCGAGCTGCACGAGGGCGCCCGCTCCGCGGGTGACACCACGGGCGGCAGCACCACCTCCGGAGGTTCCGTCTGATGGCACGTTCCGATCTGCGCGGGCCGTCGGCGGACGCCCTGGCCGACCTGACCCAGAAGCTGGGCCAGGGCGGCACGGACGCGGCCGGCCTCTCGCAGGTGGGCGACGACCTCTTCGCGGTGGCCGGCGTGCTGCGGCGCGAGGCCTCGGTGCGCCGCATGGTCACCGACGTCTCCACCGAGTCCCGGGCCAAGTCCGGCCTGGTGCGTCAACTGCTCGACGGCAAGGTCGGCGCCCCGGCGCTCGACCTGGTCGCCGACGCGGTGGAGCGTCGCTGGACGCGCCCCCGCGACCTGGCGGACGCGCTGGAGCACCTCGGGGTGGTCGCGGTCGTGGACTCGGCCGGGGACGACGCCGAGCGTCTCTCCGACGAGCTCTTCACCGTCGGCCGGCTGCTGGAGCAGGAGCCGGACCTCCGGTCGGCGCTGTCCGACCCGGCCCGTTCGACGCAGGACAAGGCCGCGCTGCTGCGGTCCCTGCTCGAGGGCCGGACCCTCCCGGCGACCCTGCGCCTGACCGAGCAGGCCCTCGCGGGCACCGAGCGCACCGTCTCGATCGCCATCGAGGAGTACCAGAAGATCGCGGCCGACGCCCACGGGGCGCGGGTCGCGACCGTCCGCGTCGCCAAGGAGCTCACCGCCGGCGACGAGGAGCGGCTCGCGGCCGCTCTCGGCCGTCAGTACGACCGTCCGGTGCACCTCAACGTCATCGTCGAGCCCGGCCTGATCGGCGGGATGCGCGTGGAGATCGGTGACGACGTCATCGACGGCACCGTGGCCAGCCGCCTCGACGACGCCCGTCGTCGGCTCGCCGGCTGAGGCCTGCGACCGCTCCACCACTTCACACTTCGCTTCACGCACCAGAGAGTAGGGATGAGAAATGACGGACCTTTCGATCCGTCCGGAGGAGATCCGGGACGCACTGCAGCGCTTCGTCTCGGACTACCAGCCGGAGGCGGCCAGCAAGGAAGAGGTCGGCATCGTGGCGGAGGCCGGCGACGGCATCGCCCGTGTCTCGGGCCTGCCCTCGTGCATGGCCAACGAGCTGCTGGAGTTCGAGAACGGCACCCTGGGCCTCGCCCTCAACCTGGACACCCGGGAGATCGGCGTCGTCATCCTCGGTGAGTTCGACGGCATCGAGGAGGGCCAGAAGGTCAGCCGGACCGGCGAGATCCTCTCGGTCCCCGTCGGCGACAACTTCCTGGGCCGCGTGGTGGACCCGCTCGGCAAGCCCATCGACGGCCTCGGCGAGATCGAGACCACCGACCGGCGTGCGCTCGAGCTGCAGGCCCCCGGCGTGATGGCCCGCAAGTCGGTCCACGAGCCGCTGGCCACCGGCATCAAGGCGATCGACGCCCTGACCCCGATCGGCCGCGGTCAGCGCCAGCTCATCATCGGCGACCGCTCGACGGGCAAGACGACGATCGCGATCGACACGATCATCAACCAGAAGCAGAACTGGGACTCCGGTGACCCGGACAAGCAGGTCCGCTGCATCTACGTCGCGATCGGCCAGAAGGGCTCGACCATCGCCTCGGTGCGTGGCGCCCTCGAGGAGTCCGGCGCGCTGGAGTACACCACCATCGTGGCCGCTCCCGCCTCCGACTCCGCCGGCTTCAAGTACCTCGCCCCCTACACCGGCTCGGCCATCGGCCAGCACTGGATGTACGACGGCAAGCACGTCCTGATCATCTTCGACGACCTGAGCAAGCAGGCCGACGCCTACCGCGCCGTGTCGCTGCTGCTGCGCCGCCCGCCGGGCCGCGAGGCGTTCCCCGGCGACGTGTTCTACCTGCACAGCCGGCTGCTCGAGCGTTGCGCCAAGCTCTCCGACGACCTCGGCCACGGGTCCATGACCGGGCTGCCGATCGTGGAGACCAAGGCCAACGACGTCTCGGCGTTCATCCCGACCAACGTCATCTCGATCACCGACGGGCAGATCTTCCTGCAGTCCGACCTGTTCGCGTCCAACCAGCGCCCCGCCATCGACGTGGGCGTCTCGGTCTCGCGCGTGGGTGGTGCCGCCATGACGAAGGCGATGAAGGCCGTCACCGGCTCGCTCAAGGTCGACCTGGCGCAGTTCCGCGCGATGGAGGCGTTCGCGATGTTCGCCTCCGACCTCGACGCGGCCTCGCGCCAGCAGCTCGACCGTGGTCAGCGCCTGATGGCCCTGCTCAAGCAGCCCGCCTACTCGCCGTACCCGCTGGAGAACATGGTCGTCTCGCTGTGGCTCGGCACCTCGGGCAGCCTGGACCGGGTCCCCACCGAGGACGTGCTCCGCTTCGAGCAGGAGTTCCTCGACTACCTCCACCGCTCGCACGACGGCATCCTCTCGGGCATCCGCGAGAGCCAGAAGTTCGAGGACGAGGACGGCGTGAAGAGCGCCTACGACTCCTTCCTGGACCAGTTCGAGACCTCCGACGGAGGCTCGATCAAGCCCGGCAAGGAAGCCGAGGCCGAGGCCCTGGAGGACGAGGACGTCGAGCAGGAGCAGATCGTCAAGCAGAAGCGGAGCTGATCCACCATGGCTCTCTCGCTGCGTGAGTACCGCGCGCGGATCAAGTCGACCGAGTCGATGAAGAAGATCACGCGTGCCATGGAGCTCATTGCTGCGTCCCGCATCATCAAGGCGCAGCAGCGGGCGCAGGCGGCAGCGCCGTACGCCCGTGAGCTGACGCGGGCGGTCTCGGCCGTCGCGACGTTCTCCAACGTCGACCACCCGCTGACCACGGAGCCCGAGGACCCCAAGCGGGTCGCCGTGCTGATCGTGACCAGCGACCGTGGTCTGGCGGGGGCCTACTCCTCGAGCGTGCTCAAGGAGGCCGAGCGACTGTCCTCCAAGCTGCGCGAGGAGGGCAAGGAGGTCGAGCTCTACGTCTCCGGACGCAAGGGCGAGGGCTACCTGCGGTTCCGCAACCGCCCGGTCGTCAAGACCTGGACCGGTCACTCCGACCAGCCCAGCTACGAGGTGGCCCGCGAGATCGGCGAGGCGCTGATCGGCGCCTTCCTGCACGACCCGGAGAACCCCGAGGAGAGCAAGGCGCTCGAGGGCTCCGAGGGCGTCGACGAGGTGCACGTGGTCTACACGCGCTTCCGGTCGATGCTCGTGCAGGAGCCCACCGCGGTGCGGCTGCTGCCGCTCGAGGTGGTCGAGGGCGAGGAGAAGCCCGCGGAGGCCGACGTGCTGCCGCTCTACGAGTTCGAGCCGTCCCCGGCCGAGGTCCTCGACGGGCTGCTGCCGCGCTACGTCCAGAGCCGGATCTTCTTCGCCCTGCTGCAGGCGGCCGCCTCCGAGCTCGCCGCCCGCCAGAAGGCGATGAAGTCGGCCACGGACAACGCCGACGAGCTGATCAAGAAGTACACCCGAATCGCCAACCAGGCCCGCCAGGCCGGCATTACCCAGGAAATCAGCGAGATCGTCGGTGGCGTCAACGCGCTGGCCGACGCGAACGCCGGGAGTGAGTGAGAGAGCCATGACTGCCACTGTTGATGAGCACAAGACCCAGAAGGACCAGGGCGGGGTGGGCCGCATCGCCCGCGTCACCGGTCCGGTCGTCGACGTCGAGTTCGCCAGCGACGCGATGCCCGAGATGTACAACAAGCTCGAGGTCGAGCTCGACCTGAGCGGCGAGAAGCGGATCCTCTCCATGGAGGTCGCGCTCCACATCGGTGACGGCATGGTCCGCGCCGTCTCGCTGCAGCCCACCGACGGCCTCGTGCGCGGTGCCCAGGTGCGCGACACCGGCAACCCGATCTCGGTGCCGGTCGGCGACGTCACCAAGGGCCACGTCTTCAACGCCCTCGGCGAGTGCCTCAACCTCGAGGAGGGCGAGGAGCTCGACGTCACGGAGCGGTGGGGCATCCACCGCCAGGCCCCGGCGTTCGACCAGCTGGAGTCCAAGACCCAGATGTTCGAGACCGGCATCAAGGTCATCGACCTGCTCACGCCCTACGTCCAGGGCGGCAAGATCGGCCTGTTCGGTGGAGCCGGCGTCGGCAAGACCGTGCTGATCCAGGAGATGATCGCCCGCGTCGCCAAGGACCACGGTGGCGTCTCGGTGTTCGCCGGTGTCGGCGAGCGCACCCGTGAGGGCAACGACCTCATCGTCGAGATGGAGGAGGCCGGCGTCATCGGCCAGACCGCCCTCGTCTTCGGCCAGATGGACGAGCCGCCGGGCACCCGCCTGCGGGTCGCGCTGTCCGCGCTGACGATGGCGGAGTACTTCCGCGACGTGCAGAACCAGGACGTGCTGCTCTTCATCGACAACATCTTCCGGTTCACCCAGGCCGGTTCGGAGGTCTCGACCCTGCTGGGTCGGATGCCCTCCGCCGTGGGCTACCAGCCCAACCTGGCCGACGAGATGGGTCAGCTCCAGGAGCGCATCACCTCCACGCGCGGTCACTCGATCACCTCGATGCAGGCGATCTACGTCCCCGCCGACGACTACACCGACCCGGCGCCGGCCACGACGTTCGCGCACCTCGACGCCACGACCGAGCTGTCCCGCGAGATCGCGTCGCTGGGCATCTACCCGGCCGTGGACCCGCTGACCTCGACCTCGCGGATCCTCGACGCGCAGTACATCGGTCAGGCGCACTACGACTGCGCCATCCGGATCAAGCAGATCCTGCAGCGCAACAAGGAGCTCCAGGACATCATCGCGATCCTCGGCGTCGACGAGCTGTCGGAGGAGGACAAGGTCATCGTCTCGCGGGCCCGTCGCATCCAGCGGTTCCTCTCGCAGAACACCTACGTCGCCAAGCAGTTCACCGGCATCGAGGGCTCGACGGTCCCCGTGGCCGACACGATCGAGGCCTTCAACAAGATCGCCGACGGCGAGTACGACCACGTCGCCGAGCAGGCCTTCTTCATGTGTGGTGGCCTGGACGACGTCGAGAAGAAGTGGGCGGAGATCCAGGGCAAGACCGGGGAGTCCTCGTGACCGACGACGCGATCCGCGTCGAGCTCGTCGCGGCGGACCGCCTGGTGTGGTCCGGCGACGCGACGCGCGTCATCGCCCGCACCACCGAGGGCGACGTCGGCATCCTGCCGCACCACGCGCCGCTGCTCTCGCTGATGGTGGACGGTGTCGTCGACATCCAGACCACCGACGGCGAGACCTGGGTCGCGGCGGTGGACGCGGGCTTCCTCTCGGTCGCCCACAACCGCGTCTCGATCCTGTCCGAGCGCGCGGAGATGTCGCACGAGATCGACCTGGAGCAGGCCCGCAGCGACCTCGAGCGGGCGAAGCAGTCCGGCGAGAACGAGGACGACGCGCAGGCCGAGGTACGCCGCCTCGAGGCCCGGATCCGGGCCGTGGAGCAGGCGTCCTGACCAGGTAGCCAGCACGCACGCGACGAGGGGTCGCCCCGGGAGACCGGGGCGGCCCCTCGTCGTTTCCCGCCGTCTCCTACGCTGAGCGCCACAACCGACGGCGGCGGAACGAGGATCGGATGGCGTGGTGGCTCGTGCTGCTCGACGTCGTCGGCGCACTGCTGCTGCTCGTCCTCGTGCTGGGCGTCGTGCTCGTCGTACGCCGGCGGGTGCTGGCCCGCCACGGCGGCACCTTCGAGCTCAGCGTCCGTGACCCCCGCCAGCCGGCCGGCCGGGGCTGGGCGCTCGGCCTGGGCCGCTACCGCGACGACCACCTCGAGTGGTTCCGCATCTTCTCGCCGCTGCCGCGGCCGCGCCGCACGTGGGGCCGCAACGACCTGACGTTGGAGTCCCAGCGTGCGACCGACGAGGAGGAGGGCTACGCCCTCTACTCCGGCCACCTCGTCGTGCACTGCTCCACCCCGGCGGGGGAGGTGGAGCTCGCGATGAGCCCGCAGTCGCTCACCGGCCTGCAGTCCTGGCTCGAGGCCGGTCCGCCGGGCTCGCGCCCCTCGCGCTAGCCCTGGTCCGGCGCGGCGCTGCCGCGCTCGACCCCGCGCTCGCCTCCGGGCACCCACAGCACGTCGCCCAGGTCGCGGTTGGCGTGGCGGGCGAGGATGAACAGCAGGTCCGAGAGCCGGTTGAGGTAGCGGATCGCCAGGACGTTCATCGAGTCGGCGTGGTGCTCCCACGCCGCCCAGGCGGAGCGCTCCGCCCGGCGGCACACGGTCCGCGCGACGTGGAGGTGGGCCGCCCCCGGCGTACCCCCGTTGAGGATGAAGGACCGCAGCTTGGGCAGGTGCTCGTTGTACTCGTCGCACCACGCCTCGAGGCGGTCGACGTAGTCGGGCTCGATGCGCAGCGGGGGGTACTCCGGGTCCGGCACGACCGGCGTGCAGAAGTCGGCGCCGACGTCGAACAGGTCGTTCTGCACGTGGGTCAGGACGCGCACGACGTCCTCCTCGAGACCGCCCGCGCTCAGCGCGACACCGAGGTGGGCGTTGGCCTCGTCGACGTCGGCGTAGGCCTGCAGCCGGGCGTCGGTCTTGCTCGTCTCGCTCATGTCCCCCAGTCGCGTGCTGCCGTCGTCCCCGGTCCGGGTGTAGATGCGCGTGAGGTTCACCATGGGGCCCACCCTAGAGAGGGGCGGTGACCGCCCGCTCCGTTAGCCTCCCGGTATGGGGAGCTTCCGGGTCGTGTCCGAGGGTCCCTTCACCCGACCCCTGGCCGGTGCGGTCGAGGTCGGGGGCGCCAAGAACTCCGCGCTCAAGCTGCTCGCCGCGACCCTGCTCGCGCCCGGCCGCTCGGTGGTCCACAACGTCCCGCGCATCCTCGACGTCGCCGTGATGGGCGACCTGCTGGAGCGGCTGGGCTGCACCGTCGAGATCACCTACCCCGAGCCCTCCGACCCCGCCGCCTCGACCGCCGGTCGCGCCGTGGTCGACGTGCCGGAGAAGCTGCAGCCCGAGGCCCCCTACGAGCTCGTACGCCGGCTCCGGGCCTCGATCGCGGTCCTCGGTCCGCTGACCGCCCGGTGCCACCGCGCCAGCGTCGCCCTGCCCGGCGGTGACGCGATCGGCTCGCGCGGTCTCGACATGCACATCCAGGGCCTCGAGGCGCTCGGCGCGTCGGTCCGCATCGAGCACGGCCAGGTCGTCGCCGAGGTGGCCGGTCGCCGGCTCGTCGGCGCCGAGATCGCGCTGGACTTCCCCTCGGTCGGGGCCACCGAGAACCTGCTGATGGCCGCGGTGCTGGCGCAGGGCCGCACCGTGATCGACAACGTCGCCCGCGAGCCCGAGATCGTCGACCTGTGCCGGATGCTCCAGGCGATGGGGGCACGCATCGACGGGGTCGGCAGCCCGACGCTCGAGGTGGAGGGCGTGGACCGGCTCGCGCCGGTGGAGCACCGCACCGTCACCGACCGGATCGTCACCGGCACCTGGGTCTTCGCGACGGCGATCGCCGGCGGGGAGCTGCACGTCGGCGCCGGCGTGGCCGAGCACCTCGACCTCGTGCTCGACAAGCTGGTGGCCGCCGGGTTGGAGCTCGACGTCGACCCGGACGGGTTCACGGTCCGCTGCGAGCGCCGGCTGCGGGCCTTCGACGTGGTGACGCTGCCCTACCCGGGGTTCCCCACCGACCTGCAGCCGTTCGCGATGGCCCTGGCCGCGGTCTCCGAGGGCACCGCGATGATCACCGAGAACGTCTTCGAGGCGCGCTTCATGTTCGCCCAGGAGCTGGCCCGGCTCGGGGCGGACCTGCGCACCGACGGCCACCACGCCGTGGTCCGGGGCACGCCGCTGCTCTCGGGCGCCCCCGTGGAGGCGCACGACATCCGCGCCGGCGCGGCGCTGGTGCTCGCCGGCCTGGCCTCGCAGGGCACCACCCTGGTGGCCGAGGGCCACCACGTCGACCGCGGCTACCCGCGGTTCGCCGAGACGCTGGCCGCGGTCGGCGCCGACGTCAGCCGCGTCGACGACTGAGGTCGGGCGGATCCCCGCCAGCCGGGCCTCCCGGGCGCGTCACGGAACCCCCGAGGTGTGTCGGGCGTCGAGGATGGGCAGGGGTAGGCAGGGGGTGGTGCTCGTGGAGCACTCCACGAACGGGAGCACGATCGTGCTGGGCGGCACGCTCGACGTGCGCTGCACGGCCACGCTGCGCGCCCTGGTGTACGACGCCCTGGCGGAGGGCCACGGCACGGTGGTCGTCGACCTCGGCGGCGTCGACTCGGTCGACCTGACCACGCTCAAGCTGCTGGCGGTGGCCAGCCGGAGCGCGCAGCGCCAGGGGCGCCGGGTGGTGCTGCGGGGCTGCACGAGCGGCGTACGACGGCTGCTGCACCTCTCGCACCTGCGGGGGCTGCTGGCCGTGGAGCCGGCGCACCGCTCCGACACCTCGGTCCGAGGCGTGTGAGATGTCCCGCGTGTGACGCAGTGCACATCCCTTACCCGGCGGTAGCCATCGGGCCTAACCTCAGCCCCATGAGCCAGACGCCGCCTCCGCCGTCCCCCCGGCCCGAGAAGGACCGCCCCTGGGTGATGCGGACCTACGCCGGCCACAGCTCGGCCGCGGAGTCCAACAAGCTCTACCGCAACAACCTCTCCAAGGGGCAGACCGGCCTCTCGGTGGCCTTCGACCTCCCGACGCAGACCGGCTACGACCCCGACAGCCCGCTGGCCCGCGGCGAGGTCGGCAAGGTCGGCGTGCCGGTGCCGCACCTCGGTGAGATGCGACGGCTGTTCGAGGACATCCCGCTGACCGGGATGAACACCTCGATGACCATCAACGCCACCGCGATGTGGCTGCTCGCGCTCTACCAGGTGGTCGCCGAGGAGCAGAACCCCGATCTCGACCCGACCGAGGTCGCGGCGCAGCTCGCGGGCACCACCCAGAACGACATCATCAAGGAGTACCTCTCCCGCGGGACCTACGTGTTCCCGCCCGAGCACTCGCTGCGGCTGATCGCCGACGTCATCGCCTACACCGTCCACGAGATCCCGAAGTGGAACCCGATCAACATCTGCAGCTACCACCTGCAGGAGGCCGGGGCGACGCCGACGCAGGAGCTGGCCTACGCGTTGTGCACCGCCATCGCCGTCCTCGACGCCGTGCGCGACTCCGGGCAGGTCTCGGAGGAGGACTTCGGCAGGGTCGTGGGCCGCATCTCCTTCTTCGTCAACGCCGGCGTGCGGTTCGTCGAGGAGATGTGCAAGATGCGCGCCTTCGTGCAGCTGTGGGACGAGATCACCCGCGAGCGCTACGGCGTCACCGACGAGAAGATGCGTCGGTTCCGCTACGGCGTGCAGGTCAACTCGCTGGGGCTGACCGAGGCGCAGCCGGAGAACAACGTGCAGCGCATCGTGCTGGAGATGCTCGGCGTCACGCTGTCCAAGCAGGCCCGGGCCCGCGCGGTGCAGCTGCCCGCCTGGAACGAGGCGCTCGGACTGCCCCGCCCGTGGGACCAGCAGTGGTCGCTGCGGCTGCAGCAGGTGCTCGCCTTCGAGTCCGACCTGCTGGAGTACGACGACCTCTTCGAGGGCAGCCACGTCGTCGAGGCCAAGGTCGCCCAGCTGGTGGCCGACGCCCGCGCCGAGATGGACCGCGTGCAGGCCCTCGGCGGAGCCGTCGCCGCCGTCGAGTCCGGCTACATGAAGCAGGCGCTGGTCAGCAGCCACGCCGCCCGCCGGGGCCGCATCGAGAGCGGCGAGGAGGTCGTGGTCGGGGTCAACCGCTTCGAGACCACCGCCGAGTCGCCGCTGACGGCCGACCTCGACGGCGCGATCCAGGCCGCCGACCCCGAGGCCGAGCGCTCGGCCCTCGCCGGGCTCGAGCAGTGGCGGGCCGGGCGCGACCAGGGCGCCGTCGACCGGGCGTTGGCCGAGCTGGCCGCCGCCGCCAAGACCGACACGAACCTGATGGCCGCCACGCTCGTCGCGGCGCGCGCCGGGGCGACGACGGGGGAGTGGGCCGGCACGCTGCGCGAGGTGTTCGGCGAGTTCCGCGCCCCCACCGGGGTGTCCGGCGCGGTCGGCGTGGCCGACGCCGGCGCCGAGCTGACCGCGGTGCGCGAGCGGGTGCGGGCGACCTCGGAGGAGCTCGGCGGGCGGCTGCGGCTGCTGGTCGGGAAGCCCGGTCTCGACGGCCACTCCAACGGCGCGGAGCAGGTCGCGGTCCGGGCACGTGACGCCGGCTTCGAGGTCGTCTACCAGGGCATCCGGCTCACCCCGGCCCAGATCGTGGCCGCGGCCGTGGCCGAGGACGTCCACTGCGTCGGCCTGTCGATCCTGTCCGGGTCGCACATGGAGCTGGTGCCGGACGTGCTCGACCAGATGCGGGACGCCGGTCTGGACGACGTGCCGGTGATCGTGGGCGGGATCATCCCCGACCGTGACGCCCGTGCCCTCAAGGAGCTGGGGGTCGCCGCGGTGTTCACGCCCAAGGACTTCAGCCTGACCCAGGCGATGGGCGGCATCGTCGACGCGATCCGGGTGGCCCACCAACTGGTCTAGTTCGAGCGGCTCAAATTGTCGCCCGACGAGTCGTACCCCGTCACACGCGTCCCACGACGTCGTACTGTGCGAGGCGGACGGATGGAGCGACCAGGAGGCCGGTCGCCCACGCTTGAGACCGAGGCGGATCGCCCCCCATGCAGCAGCTGCACGAGCAGGAGCCCTGGCACTACGGCCTGCTCACCGACACCCTGCTCAAGGCCGACGAGGCCACCGTGCTCGTCGACGCCGGCGGGGTCGTCGTGGTGGCCAACGGGCACGCCGGCGACCTGCTGGCGCTGCCGGCCGAGGCCCTCGTGGGCCGTCGGGTGCAGGACTTCGGACGGGACTCGATGCACCTGTTCCAGGGGGCGGCGGTCCAGGCGGTCGTCGACAACGGCGTCGAGGTGACGGTCCGGTCCTGCCAGGTCGCCGACGCCATGGGCGGCACCCATCGCGTCGACCTCGCGCTGGCCCCCGTGCAGACCGACCGCGGGCCCTACGTCTCCATCGGGATGCGCGACTCCACCGACAAGTACCAGCAGACCAAGCTCTTCCGCGGTCTCCTCGAGGCGGCGCCGGACGGCATGGTCATCGTCAACCGCGACGGCATCATCACCCTCGTCAACGCCCAGGTGGAGCAGATGTTCGGCTACCACCGCGCCGAGCTGGTGGGCGAGCCCGTGGAGATCCTCGTCCCGGACCGCTACTCCGGGATGCACATGGCCTTCCGCAACGGCTACGTGAGCGAGCCGCGGACCCGTCCGATGGGCCTGGCCGGCGACCTGCACGCCCGCCGCAAGGACGGCACCGAGTTCCCCGTCGAGGTGACCCTCTCGCCGCTGGAGACCGAGGACGGGCTGCTGGTCTCGGCCGCGGTCCGCGACATCTCCGAGCGCCGTCGGCTCCAGGAGGAGAACGACCGGGTCAAGGACGAGTTCTTCGCGACCGTCTCGCACGAGCTGCGGACCCCGCTGACCTCGATGATCGGCTACGGCGAGCTGATGACCGACCTGGAGGACCTCAGCCCGCAGGGGCAACGGTTCCTGTCGGTGATCATGCGCAGCGCCGAGCGTGAGCTCCGGCTGGTGGACGACCTGCTGACCCTGGTCGCGATCGAGGAGTCGGGCCTGGCCATCCGCACGGCCGAGATCGACCTCGAGCGGGTCGTGCGCGAGGCCGTCGAGGCCGGGCGTCCGCGCGCCGAGGAGGCGCAGCTCCACCTGTCGCTGGAGACCCCCGGCGCGGCGGTGGCGATGTACGGCGACCGCGACCGCCTCGGGCAGGCGATGGACAACCTGCTCTCCAACGCCATCAAGTTCACCCCCGCCGGCGGCTCGGTCCGCGTCGTGCTGCGACCCGGGCGCGGTCAGGCCGAGATCGACGTCGTCGACACCGGCGTCGGCATCGGCGACGAGGACCCCGACCAGCTCTTCGAGCGCCTCTTCCGCGCCCCGACCGCGGTGGCCCAGCAGACCCCGGGCGCCGGCCTCGGCCTCACCATCGCGCTGGCGATCGTGGAGGCCCACGCCGGCACCATCGAGGTCGTGCGCAGCGGTGCCGGGGGCACGACGTTCCGGATGACGTTCCCGCTCCGGCGGGCGGAGGACTGACGGGTCCCGACGGGCTCGACCCGACCGGACCGGCGGGACGAGGCCCCGGCTAGAAGAGGCGCTCGCTCGGGTCGTCCATGCCGCGCAGGGCGTCGTAGTCGACGACCCGGCAGGCGATGCCGCGGTCGGTGGCGAGCACGCGGGCCTGGGGCTTGATCTCCTGGGCGGCGAAGATGCCGCGCACGGCCCCGAGGCGCGTCAGGGCCGGGTCGCGGTTGAGCAGCTCGAGGTAGCGCGTCAGCTGCTCGACCCCGTCGATCTCGCCGCGGCGCTTGATCTCGACGGCCACCGAGAGGCCGCCGGCGTCGCGGCACATCAGGTCGACCGGGCCGATGGCGGTGGGGAACTCGCGGCGGACGAGGGTCAGGCCCTCGTGCAGCGTGGCGGGGTGGTCGGCGAGCAGCTCCTGGAGGTGCTTCTCGACCCCGTCCTTCTGCAGGCCGGGGTCGACGCCGAGGTCGTGGGTGGAGTCCGCGACGATCTCCTCGACGAGGATCCGCAGCGAGTCGCCGCTCTTCGCCTCGACCAGCCACTCGACCTGGCCGTCCTCGGAGAGGCCCTCCCTGACGGTGCACGGCGGGCTCATCCAGTTCAGCGGCTTGTAGGAGCCGCCGTCGGAGTGCACCAGCACCGATCCGTCGGACTTGAGCATCAGCACCCGCGTCGCCATCGGCAGGTGGGCGGTGAGCCGTCCCGCGTAGTCGACCTGGCACCTCGCGACGACGATCCTCACGGCCGGTGAATCTACCTGCGATGCTGGGCCCATGGGGACACCGGTCGCACGGGTGGTGGTCGTGGGCACCGGCGTGGTCGGCCTGACCACCGCCGTCCGGCTCCTCGAGGCGGGCCACCGCGTCGACGTGCTGGCCCGTGACCTGCCCCGCGAGACCACCTCGGTGGTCGCGGCCGCGCTCTGGTACCCCTACCGCGCGCTGCCGCAGGAGCGCGTCACGGCCTGGGGCGCCACGACGTACGCCGCGCTGGCGGCGCTCGTCGACGAGCCGGGCAGCGGCGTGCGCGTGCTGCCGGGCACGGAGGTGCACGCCGCGGCCGTGGCCGACCCCTGGTGGGTGGACGCCGTGCCGCGGCTGGACCGCGTCGCCGCGCCGCAGGGGTACGCCGACGCGTGGTCCTTCGCCGCTCCGGTGGTCGACATGCCGGTGCACCTGGACTGGCTCCGCGCGCGGGTCGAGCGGCTGGGCGGCACCGTGACCCGGATGAGCCTGAGTGCGCTGCCGCCCCCGGCCGACGACGAGGTGGTCGTCAACTGCGCCGGGATGGGCGCCCGGCTGCTGGCCGCCGACCGCAGCGTCGGCCCGGTCCGCGGGCAGGTGGTGCACCTCGCGGGGGTGGAGCTGGACCGCTGGTGGCTCGACGCCGCCGGTCCGACGTACGTCGTGCCACGGGGTGAGGTGGTCGTCGTCGGCGGCACCGCCGACGAGGGCGAGTGGAGCCGTACGCCGGACCTCGGGACCGCGACCGCCGTGCTGCAGCGCGCGACCCGGCTGGTGCCCGGGCTGGCCGCCGGGCGCGTGGTCGCCCACCGGGTCGGGCTGCGCCCCGCACGCCCCTCGGTGCGCCTGGAGGCCGCGGGCCGCGTGGTGCACAACTACGGCCACGGCGGCGCCGGCGTCACCCTGTCGTGGGGCTGCGCGGACGAGGTCACCGGCCTGGTCGCCGGCCTCGTCGGGTGACCCACCGCGCGTGATCGGTCACACACCTGACCCGTCGGTAACCCGTGGCAGGATGCCCGGCATGAGCACCGGGACACGCGAGTTCAAGACCATCGGCGTCATCGGCCTGGGCACCATGGGGGCCGGCATCGCCGAGGTCTTCGCCCGGCACGGCTACGACGTCGTCGGGGTCGAGGTCGACGAGGACGGGATCACCAAGGGCCGCCAGCACCTGGAGGGCTCCACCGCCCGCGCGGTCAAGCGCGGCAAGCTCACCGAGGAGGAGCAGACCGAGCTGCTGGGCCGGGTCAGCTTCGCGACCTCGCTGTCCGGGCTCGCCGACGCCGACCTCGTGGTCGAGGCGGTCGTGGAGTCGCTGGCGGTGAAGAAGCAGATCTTCGCCGACCTCGAGGCGGTCGTGAAGCCCACCGCGGTGCTCGCCACCAACACCTCCTCGCTCTCGGTCACCGAGATCTCGACCGCCAACGCCAGCCCGGGCCGGGTCGTGGGCGTCCACTTCTTCAACCCCGCCCCGGTGCAGGGCTTCGTCGAGGTGGTCCGCACGGTCGTCACCGAGCCGTCGGTGGTCGAGGACGTCTCGGCGCTGGTGCGCACGCTGGGCAAGAACCCCGTGGTGTGCGGCGACAAGGCCGGCTTCATCGCCAACACCCTGCTCTTCGGCTACCTCAACCACGCGGTGTCGATGTACGAGAACCGCTACGCCTCCCGCGAGGACATCGACGCGGCGATGCGCTTCGGCTGCGGCTACCCGATGGGGCCGCTGGCCCTGCTCGACCTGATCGGCCTCGACACGGCCTACGAGATCCTGGAGACGATGTACCGCCAGGGCCGCGACCGCCTCCACGCCCCCGCCCCGATCCTCAAGCAGATGGTCACCGCGGGCCTGCTGGGCCGCAAGTCCGGTCGAGGCTTCTACTCCTACGAGGCCGCCGACAGCCCCGTGGTGGTCCCCGACGACCGCACCCCGTCGGCCGACGACGCCCCCGAGCTCAAGCACGACATCCAGCGCGTCGGCGTGGTCGGCACCGGCACGATGGCCACCGGCATCGTCGAGGTGATGGCCAAGGCGGGGTACGCCGTGACCTACGTCGGCCGCAGCCAGGACAAGGTCGCCGGCGTCTCGGCCACCATCGAGCGCTCGCTCGACAAGGCGATCCAGCGCGGCAAGCTCGAGGAGTCGGCCAAGGCCGAGGTGCTGGGTCGGCTGACCGGCTCGACCTCGCTCGACGACCTCGGTGACGTCGACATCGTGATCGAGGCGATCGCGGAGGACCTCAAGGTCAAGACGACGTTGTTCGAGAACCTCGACGAGATCTGCAAGCCCGGCGCGATCCTGGCCACCACGACCTCCTCGCTGCCGATCATCGAGTGCGCCTCGGCCACCGACCGGCCGCAGGACGTCATCGGCATGCACTTCTTCAACCCGGCGCCGATCATGAAGCTGGTCGAGGTGGTCTCCACCGTCGCCACCAGCGACGACGTCGCCGAGACCGTCAGCGCGCTGTGCGCCAAGGTCGGCAAGGTGGCCGTGTCCTGCGGCGACCGCGCGGGCTTTATCGTCAACGCGCTGCTCTTCCCCTACCTCAACGACGCGATCCGGATGCTCGAGGCGCACTACGCCACGGCCGACGACATCGACACGGCGATGAAGCAGGGCTGTGCGCTGCCGATGGGGCCCTTCGAGCTGCTCGACGTGGTCGGCAACGACGTGTCGCTGGCGATCCAGCGCGAGCTCTACCTGGAGTTCCGCGAGCCGGGCTTCGCCCCGGCTCCGCTCCTGGAGCACCTCGTCACGGCCGGCTACCTCGGTCGCAAGACCAAGCGCGGCTTCCGGGACTACAGCAACCGCTGACCCCGCTCAGCCCGCGTGCGGGCGTGGTGGAGGTCGCGCAGCAGGCAGACCTCGGCACCGTGGTGCACCACCTCGCGGTGGACGTGCAGCACCAGCGCGGCCATGGGGTCGTGCTCGAAACCCTCCTCCCCGCAGGGCTGCGCCAGCGCCTGGGCGTCGAGGGTGCGTACGCCGCGCACCCACCGGTCGTGGGCGTCGTCGAGCTGCTCCAGCGCCTCGGTGGCGGTGCCGGCGTACTCCCAGGAGGCGTAGTCGGCGGGCGCGCCGCCGAAGTGGGCGGCGTTGCGGACGGCCAGCGCGCCGACCACGACGTGGCCCAGGCGCCAGGCGATCGTGGTGACCGGGCTCGGTTCGGGCTCGGGGAAGGCGAAGTCGATGGTGAACGCCCCGGAGCCCGCCTGCACCGGGGCCGAGGAACGGCCGCGCGGGCGGACGCTCCAGCAGCCCGGCACCGGCTCCCAGGTGTACTCCTCGTCGGACAGCCCCTCCAGCCGTGGTCGCAGCTGGTGCGCCCAGTGCCACTCCAGCTGCTCGAGCAGGAGACGGGTCCAGTCGGTGGTCGGGGCGGTGGGGGTGCTCATGGGTCCACCCTGCCTCGCGGCGCACCCTGCCTCGCGCAGCGGACAGGTCCTGTCCGGCGGCGCTGCGAGAGTGGGGCCGTGAACACCACCGCGCGCGTGCTGACGCTGCTGGCGCTGCTGCAGTCGCGGCCGGTGTGGTCGGGCGGGGAGCTGGCCGACCGGCTCGGCGTCACCACCCGGAGCATCCGGCGCGACGTGGAGCGGCTGCGCGAGCTCGGCTACCCCGTGGGGTCCGCGCACGGGGCCGGCGGCGGCTACCAGCTCGGGGCGGGCCGGGCGCTGCCGCCGCTGCTGCTGGCCGACGAGGAGGCCGTGGCCGTCGCGGTCTCGCTCCGGCTGGCCGCCGGGGGCACCGTGGCGGGGGCCAGCGAGGCGGCCGTGCGCACGCTGGCCAAGCTCGACCAGGTGATGCCGCCGCGGCTGCGCAGCGAGGTGCGGGCCATCCACGACGCCACCGAGACGCTCACCGGCGGCGGGGTGCAGGTCGACGGCGAGCTGCTGCTGCGCACCGCCCGGGCCTGCCGCGACACGGTGCGGCTGCGGTTCGGCTACCGCTCCCACGACGGCACCGAGAGCCGGCGGCTGGTCGAGCCGGTCCGGCTCGTGGCCACCAGCCGTCGGTGGTACCTCATGGCGTTCGACCTCGACCGCGACGACTGGCGCACCTTCCGGCTCGACCGCGTCGAGGACCTCGAGGTGACCACCTGGCGGTTCACCCCGCGCGAGCACCCGGACCCCGCGGGGTTCGTGCAGCGTGCGGTCTCCGCCTCGCCCTACCGCTACGTCGCCCGGGTGCGGGTCCAGGCCCCGATCGAGGAGCTCGCCGAGCAGGTCAGCCCGTCGACGGGCCGCCTGGAGCAGGACGGGCCCGGCGCGTGCGTGCTGACCGCGGGCGGCGAGGACCTGCTGTGGTTCGTCGGCTTCCTGCTGAGCCTGGGCCACGAGCTCGAGGTGCTCGAGCCCGCCGAGCTGCGGGACTCCTTGCGCGAGACCGCCGCCCGGCTGCTGCGGGCCGCGGGCGAGGACCCGGCGGCGGGCTGAGCCGGGTCGGCGGCTCCGCGCCCGACGTACGCTGGCGGCATGCAGACCCTCGTGTTCCTCGTCGTGCTCGCGCTCGCCGCCGGTGCCCTGTGGTGGGTGCTGCAGCGCAACAAGCGGCGCGAGCTGGAGCGCAAGGAGGCCGAGCTGGCCCCCGTGCGCCAGCTCGCCTTCGAGGACGTGACGGCGCTGGGGGTGGAGCTGCAGGACCTCGACCTCGACCTGGCGGGGGCGCCGCTCGACCCCGGTGCCAGCTCCGACTACCAGCGGGCGCTGGACGCCTACGAGGCGGCCAAGAAGGCCGCGGACACGATCACCGCCCCCGAGCAGGTCAAGCACGTCACCGAGATCCTCGAGGACGGCCGCTACGCCATGGCGTGCGTCCGGGCCCGGGTCGCGGGGGAGCCGTTGCCCACCCGCCGTCCGCCGTGCTTCTTCGACCCCCGCCACGGCCTCTCGGTCGAGGACGTCCCCTACGCCCCGCCGGGCGGCGCGCTGCGCGACGTGCCGGCCTGCGCCCTGGACGCCGAGCGCGTCAAGGTCGGCGCCGAGCCCGACATCCGCAAGGTCATGGTCGGCTCGCAGCGGGTGCCCTACTGGCAGGGGGGTCGCGCCTACCAGCCCTACGCCGCGGGCTACTTCGGTGGCTTCAGCCCGATGAACTTCATGTTCATGGGGATGATGTTCGGCGGCGGCTTCGACGGTCTGGGCGACGGCATCGGGGCCATCGGCGAGGGCCTGGGGGAGGGCATCGGCTCGATCGGCGACGGGATCGGCGGGATGTTCGACGGCGTCGGCGACATGTTCGACGGCTTCGACTTCTGAGCGGCGTACATTTGCACGATCCAATCTGGTGACGCAGCCGTAACGGAGCGTCAACCTCCCGGTGACCTGCCTCGGTCACGCTGAGCCCATGACCATCGCCCTGAACCGTCCGCACCGCCACGACCTGGCTGTCCCGACGTCCGCCGGCACCACCCCCGAGCAGCGTCGCCGCGAGGGGGCCACCCGCGACCTCGCCGTGCGCCACCTGCAGGGCGTCAGCACCCTGCTCTCCCACCGCACCGACCTCCGGGGCGTGCACGCCTTCGCCGACGTGGTCGAGGAGTCCGTGCGCTGGTCGGCCTGACCCTGGGCTGCGGCAGGATGGGCCCATGGCCCTGCACACCACCACGGTCGGTGGCGACCACAGTGGCTCCCTGCTCGTCTTCTGCCACGGCCTGTTCGGCCAGGGGCGCAACTGGACCGGGGTCGCGAAGGCCCTGTCCGACGAGCACCGGTCGCTGCTCGTCGACCTGCCCCACCACGGCCGGTCGTCGTGGCCCGAGCGGGTGGACTACCTCGACCTGGCCGACCAGGTCGCCGCGGCGCTGCCGACCGACGAGCCGGTGACGTTGGTCGGCCACTCGATGGGCGGCAAGGTCGCGATGGTGCTCGCGGTGCGCCACCCCGAGCTGGTCGCGCGGCTGGTCGTCGTCGACGTCGCGCCGGTCGACTACGGCGGGAGCACCGAGTTCGCGGCGTACGTCGAGGCGATGCGGGGTCTCGACCTCGCCGCGGTGCATCGCCGCAGCGACGCCGAGGAGGCGCTGTCGGACGCCGTCCCGTCGCGGACCGTGCGCGACTTCCTGCTGCAGAACCTGCGCCGCGACGGCGAGTCGTGGCGCTGGCAGGTCGACCTCGAGGGCCTGGGCTCCAGCCTCGCCACCATCAGCGGGTGGCCCGGGGACCGTCTCGCCGGGCTGACCTACGACGGCCCGGTGCTGTGGGTCGCGGGTGCGGAGTCGCGCTACGTGCAGCCCGCGCACGTCGAGGCCATGGCGGCGCTGTTCCCGCACCACCGCCGGCTGACCGTCAAGGGCGCCGGCCATTGGGTGCACTCGGAGAAGCCCGAGGTGTTCGTCGAGGTGCTGCGACGGTTCACCGCCCCCTGAACGGACGCGACGAGGGCCCGCACACCGTGAGGTGTGCGGGCCCTCGTCGTGGGCGGGGCGCCTCAGTCGTCGGAGCCGAACCCGGCCACCACGTCGCGCAGCTGCGCGAGCTGGGAGGTGATCGAGTCGCGACGCCGGGCCAGGCGGTCGACCTCGGCCTGCAGCGCCTGCAGCTCCCGCTCGGAGTCGGCGTGGCCACTGTTGCGCAGCGCCTCGGCCTGCTTCTTGGCGGCGTTGACGATCTGCTCGGCCTCGCGGCGCGACCGGCTGACGTGCTGCTCGGCCTCGAGGGCGGCCTGCTCGCGCGCGGCCTCGGCGGCCTCGGTGGCCTCGCGGGCCCGCTTCTGCGCGGCGTCGGCGGCGTCCTGCGCGTCGGTGACCAGGCGCTGGGTCTCGGCCCGGGCGAGGTCGTGGTTGTCCGCGGCCTCGCGGGTCAGCCGCTCCTGCTCGACGGCCAGGGTGCGGCGCGCCTCCTGCACCTCGCGCTCGGCGGCGGCACGGGCGGCCTCCGCGTCGCGGGCGGCGCTGATGCGCAGCGCGTTGGTCTCCTGCTCGGCGGCGAGGCGGTGCTGCTCGGCCTCACGCTTGGCCCCGGAGAGGCGCTCGTCGGCCTCGGCGAGCGCGCGGGCGCGGTGGGCCTCGATGTCGGCGGTGGCGCGGTTGCGGGTCTCCTCGAGCTCGCGCGTCTGCACCAGGCGCATGTCCTCGGCGTCGGCCTCGGCCTCGGACTTCACCGCCGCGGCGTCGCGCTGGGCCTGCTGGCGGATCTGCTGGGCCTGCGCGTTGGCCTCGTCGAGCACCTCAGCGGCCTGCTCCTCGGCGAGGCGCAGCATCTCGTTGGCGCGGGCACCGAGACCGGCGTACGTCGGGTTCTCGTTCTCCTCGACCCGGGTGCGCAGCGAGTCGAGCTCGGAGGTCAGCGACTGCAGCCGGTCCTGGGCCTCGGACAGGCTGGCGGCGAGGCCGGCCTTCTCGGCGGTGGCGGTGCGCACGAAGCTGTCGACGGCCGCGGTGTCGTAGCCACCACGACGCACGGTCGGCAGCTGCGGGGCCTGGGTGCTCGTCTGCGGCCGGGCGGCCGCGGGACGTGCGGGGGCCGACGGGCGGTCCTCGGAGCGCGGCTGCTCGGTGCGCTCGGGACGCTGCTGGCCCTGGCCGCCCTGGGCCCGCGGGGCCTGCTCGCGCGGCTGCTGGCGCTGCGTCGGGGCCTGCGGTCGGGACTGGGTGCGGGTGGCCGACGTGCTGCCCGTGGCGCCGCTGCCGGAGCCCGTGGCGGGGGCCTCGGAGGGGGCCTCGTCGACGACCGGCACGACCTGGGTCGCCTCGTCGTCCCGCTCGCCGGGCTCGGGGTCGCGGTCGAAGATGGACAGGCCCTGGTTGCTCATGGAAGTTCCTCTATCCCCTGTGTGGTGACCGACGGCGACGGTGCGACCGGGGGGACCGGTGTCCGCCGTACGCCGCCCAGTGTCACCCACCACGTGCCGCGAAGCACGTGGGCCACGCGCCGACGCGCCGGAGAAACGCACATCGGGGACACGACTGGGGCTGGTGGGTCCCCTGGGGAACCCACCAGCCCCGGTCGGGGTCGCGGGGGCGCTGTGGTCAGACCCCGCGGAAGGCGTTGATCTGGGTGAGGTGCTTCGCGCGCAGCTCCTCGTCGCGGACGCCGAGGCCCTCCTCGGGCGCGAGGCACAGCACGCCGACCTTGCCCTGGTGCTTGTTGTGGTGCACGTCGAGCGCGGCCTGGCCGACGTCGTCGAGACCGTAGGTGCGCGAGAGCGTCGGGTGGATCATGCCCTTGGCGATGAGGCGGTTGGCCTCCCACGACTCGCGGTAGTTGGCGAAGTGGGAGCCGATGATGCGCTTGAGGTTCATCCACAGGTAGCGGTTGTCGTACTGGTGCATGTAGCCGCTGGTGGAGGCGCAGGTGACGATGGTGCCGCCCTTGCGAGCGGCGTACACGCTGGCACCGAAGGTCTCGCGACCCGGGTGCTCGAAGACGATGTCGACGTCCTCGCCGCCGGTCAGGGCCCGGATGTCGCCGCCGAAGCGGCGCCACTCCTTCTGGTCCTGGGTGTGCTCGTCCTTCCAGAAGGCATAGCCCGCCTCGGAGCGGTTGATGATCAGCTCCGCGCCCATCTTGCGGCAGATCTCGGCCTTCTCGTCGCTGGAGACCACGCAGACGGGGACGGCGCCGCCGTTGAGGGCGTACTGCGTCGCGAAGCCGCCCAGGCCGCCGCTGGCGCCCCAGATCAGCACGTTGTCGCCCTGCTTCATGCCGGCGCCGTTGCGGCTCACCAGCTGGCGGTACGCCGTGGAGTTGACCAGGCCGGGGGAGGCGGCCTCCTCCCAGGTGAGGTGGTCGGGCTTGGGCATCAGCTGGTTGGACTTCACCAGCGCGAGCTCGGCCAGGCCGCCGAAGTTGGTCTCGAAGCCCCAGATCCGCTGCTCGGGGTCCATCATCGTGTCGCCGTGGCCGTCGGGGCTCTCCAGCTCGACCGAGAGGCAGTGGGCCACGACCTCGTCACCGGGCTTCCAGGAGTGGACGCCGAGGCCGGTCTTGAGCACGACGCCGGCGAGGTCGGAGCCGACCACGTGGTAGGGCAGGTCGTGGCGCTTGGACAGCGGCGAGACGCGGCCGTAGCGCTCCAGGAAGCCGAAGGTCGAGACGGGCTCGAAGATCGAGGTCCAGACGGTGTTGTAGTTGATGGCGCTGGCCATCACCGCGACGATCGCCTCGCCCGGGCCGAGCTCGGGGAGGTCCACCTCGTCGATGTGCAGCGACTTGCGGGGGTCCTTGTCCCGGCTGGCCACGCCCTCGAACATCTCGACCTCGTCCTTGCGCACGGTGGCGCCGCGGTAGGAGGCAGGGAGTTCCAGGGCGGCGTAGTCCTCCGGGGAGGTGTCACCGGCCAGGATGGCGTCGAGGATCTGCTGCACGGTCGTCGGCTCCTAGGGGCTGGGCGATCGGGGCGTTGGGTCGATCAGGTGGCCCGACATTAACGACCGGTAACCTCGGTGTCCCCCGACTGTGGCACTCGTCTCAGTCCCCCCGGAACGGTGCCGCTCCGCGACGGACCGGCTAGGGGAAGCGCGCGAACCAGCGCAGCGACAGCCCCGCCGCCACCAGCCCGAGCAGCAGCCCCAGGACCGCCAGCCAGCGGGTCAGCTCGACGTCCTCGGCGCGGAAGCCGATCGAGGAGCGGATGTCGTCGTAGACCTCGGCCAGCTCGTCCCCGGAGCGTGCGGTGTACGCCGTCCCACCGGTGTCGGTGGCGAGCGTGGCGAGCGTGGCCTCGTCGACCGGCACCGGCACCAGCTGGCCCTCGGCCATGACCGTGCCCTCGGCGGTGCCGTAGGCGATGGTGGAGACGGGCACCCCGGCCGCGGTGGCGGCCTCGGCGGCCTGCGCGGGGGTGCGGCCGACGGTGTTGGTGCCGTCTGAGAGCAGCACGACGTGGGCCGGGACCTGCTCCTCGCCGTTGCGCTCGGCCATCCGCGCGACCTGGTCGAGGGAGGTGAACACGCCTTCGCCGATCGCGGTGCGGGTGTCCAGGTCGAGGTCCTCCAGGGCCTCGACGGCCGCCGCGCGGTCGGCGGTCGGCGGTGCCGCGACCGTGACGTTGCCGGAGAACGTCACGACGCCCACGTTGAAGCCCTCGGGCAGCCCCTCGACGAACTCCACCGCGGCGTCCTGGGCCGCCTCGAGCCGGTTGGGCTCGACGTCGGTGGCCTCCATGGACAGCGAGACGTCCACGGTCACGATCACGGTGGCGTTCTCCCGGGGCACCTGCAGCTCGGCCTGCGGGCGGCCCGCGGCGAGGCCCAGGGAGGCCAGCGCGAGCAGCAGCAGCGCGGCCGGCAGGTGGCGCCGCCAGCGGGGTCGGCGGGGGACCAGCCGCTCCAGCATCGGCAGCGAGGCGAACCGCACGGCGTACGACGACTGCCGCCGGCGCTGCAGCACGTAGACGACGGCGAGGGCGACGACCGGCAGCAGCGTGAGCAGCCACCACGGGCTCAGGAAGGTCATCGGGGGCTCCTCGCGGCGCGGCGCCCCGCGCGCTGCGGGGTGCGGCGGCCCACGACGTGGCGGGCGAGGTCGTCGACCCAGTCGCGGTCGGTGCGCAGCACCAGGTGGCCGGCCCCGGCGGCGCGGACGGCCGCGGCGACGCCCGCGCGGTGGGCGGCGGCCAGCTCGGCGTACTCGTGGCGCAGGCGGGCCGAGGAGGTCCACACCTCGCAGCGGTGCCCGGTCTCGGGATCGACGAGCACGACCGGCCCGACGTCGGGGAGCGTCAGCTCGCGGGGGTCGACGACCTCGACCACCAGGACCTCGTGGCGCTGCGCCAGCCGGCGCATCGGCCGCTCCCAGGGGTAGGGCCGCTCGGTGCGGCCGTCGGGCTCGACGAAGTCGGTGACCACCACGCGGACCCCGGGTCGGCGGTGCCGCGCGCCGAGCGCGTCCAGGGCGCCGGCCAGGTCGAGGGTCGAGGGGAGCGCCGCGTCGGTGGGGGTGCGTCCCGTCGAGGACCCGGCCTGCCCGGGCGAGGCGGGCAACCGGGACAGGGCCTGCATCGCGGCGGTGCGCGGGGGCAGCGGTGCCGTCCAGGCCATCCCCTCGGGACGCAGGTGGGCGACGCCGAGCCGGTTGCCCGGACCGGCGCTGAGCAGCCCCAGCGCGCCGGTGACCCAGGTGGCGAGGTCGCCCTTCTCCAGGTCGGTGGTGCCGAAGTCCATGCTCGCGGTCTCGTCGACGAGCACCCAGGTCTCGCGCTCGTGCTCGGCCACGGTGCGCCACACGTGGGGCTCGGAGCTGCGGGCGGTGACGTTCCAGTCGATCCGGCGCACGTCGTCCTCACCGGGGCGGTAGCGCGTCACCTCCTCGGGCTCGCTGCCCGGGCCCAGTCGCAGCCCGGCCTCGTCGCCGTGCAGCAGACCGCCGAGGCGACGCCGGACGCGCAGGTCCAGCGAGGCGAAGGCGCGGGCGGTCTCCGAGAGCGGCGCGGAGGCGCGACGGCTCCCGCCACCCGGGGGGGCGCCGGTCGGCGGCCTCACGCCACCCCGGTCGCGCTCGGGGCGTCGTGGGGCGCCACCTGGGGCGCCGGCACGACCGACAGGACGTGCTCGACGATGCGCCGCGGGTCGGCGCCGTCGGCGACGGCGTCGAAGGTCAGGACGAGGCGGTGGGCGAGCACGTCGGGCGCGACGTCGGCCACGTCGCGGGGCAGCACGTAGTCGCGGCCGCGCATCAGCGCCAGGGCGCGGGCCGCCGCGACCAGGCCGAGCGTCGCCCGGGGGCTGACGCCGAACTCCACGTGGGGCGCGATCGCGTGCAGCCCGTGGCGCTCGGGGTGCCGGGTCGAGACGACCAGGCGCACGACGTACTGCGCAACGGCGTGGTGCACGAACACCCGGTCGGCCGCGGCCTGCAGGCCGAGGACCTGCTCGGCGCTGAGCACCTGGCGCGAGCGCGGCGGGTCGACGCTCATCCGCTGCAGGATCGTCAGCTCCTCGGCCTCGTCGGGGTAGTCCACGACGACCTTCATCAGGAAGCGGTCGCGCTGCGCCTCGGGCAGCTGGTAGACGCCCTCGGACTCGATCGGGTTCTGGGTGGCCATCACCAGGAACGGCTGGGGGAGGGCGTACGTCGTGCGCCCGATGCTCACCTGGCCCTCGGCCATGGCCTCCAGCAGCGCCGACTGCACCTTGGCCGGTGCCCGGTTGATCTCGTCGGCCAGCACCAGGTTGGCGAACACCGGTCCGAGCTCGGTGTCGAAGGCCTCGCTCGAGGGCCGCCAGACGCGGGTGCCCACGATGTCGCCGGGCATCAGGTCGGGGGTGAACTGCAGCCGGTGGAAGGAGCCGCCGACCACGTCGGCCAGCGTGCGCACCGCCAGCGTCTTGGCCACGCCCGGCACGCCCTCCAGGAGCAGGTGGCCGCGGGCCAGCAGCCCGACCATCATCCGCTCGACCAGCGCGTCCTGCCCGACCATGACCCGCTTGACCTCGAACAGCGCCTGCTCGAGCAGGGCGGCGTCCTCGGCGGCCGAGCGGTGGTCGGTGGTCGGGTCCGGGCGTTGGTCGCTCACCGGCCCATCATGGCGCGGCGGCGGTGAGGGCGTCGCCGACCGGGCTAGTGCGTCCCGGCCGCGGGCTCGACCAGCTCGACCAGGACGCCGCCCGCGTCCTTGGGGTGGACGAAGTTGATGCGCGACCCGGCGGTGCCGCGACGGGGGGCGTCGTACAGCAGACGCAGGCCGCGCTCGCGCAGCACCGCGGAGACCTGCTCGACGTCGTCGACGCGGTAGGCGAGCTGCTGCAGGCCCGGCCCGGACCGGTCGAGGAACTTCGCGATCGTCGACTCCGGCGACAGCGGCGCCAGCAGCTGGATGCAGGAGCCGGAGTCGCCGACGCCGACCATCGCCTCGCGCACGCCCTGCTCCTCGTTGGTCTCCTCGTGCAGCACGACCATGCCGAACTTGTCGCGGTACTCCGCGATCGCGACGTCGAGGTCGGGCACCGCGATGCCCACGTGGTCGATCGCGGTGAACAGGTGGGTCGGCAGGGCGGGTGCGTCGGTCATGCCGGTCAGTGTGGGACGCCGCCGCGCGGGGCGTCGACCCGGTGTGACGTGTCCGACATCCGTGGTCCGCATCCACCCCTGCTGCTCGTCGGTGATCGCGGTTACGGTGGCCAGCAGTCGCAGTCCCGTTCCTCCAGGAGGCCCCGCCATGTCCGCATCCGTCATCGTCGCCGGTGCTCGCACCCCGATCGGACGCCTGCTCGGCGGGCTCAAGGGCCTCTCGGCGGCCGAGCTCGGCGGCGTCGCCATCAAGGGCGCGCTCGAGAAGGCCGGCGTCTCCGGCGACCAGGTCGACTACCTGATCATGGGCCAGGTCATCCAGGCCGGCGCGGGCCAGAACCCCGCCCGCACCGCGGGCATCGCGGCGGGCCTGCCGATGTCGCTGCCCTCCATCACCATCAACAAGGTCTGCCTCTCCGGCGTCAACGCCATCGCCACGGCCGACGCGCTGATCCGCTCCGGCCAGCACGAGATCGTCGTGGCCGGCGGCATGGAGTCGATGACCAACGCCCCGCACCTGCTGCCCAAGTCCCGCGAGGGCTTCAAGTACGGCGACGTCGCGCTGGTCGACTCGATGGCCTACGACGCGCTCTACGACCAGACCACCCAGCAGGCGATGGGACTGCTCACCGAGGAGTGCAACGGCGCCGACGCCAACCTGACCCGCGAGGAGCAGGACGAGTTCGCGGCCCAGAGCCACCAGAAGGCGGCCGCGGCCTGGAAGAACGGCCTCTTCGACGACGAGGTCGTCCCCGTGGAGATCCCCCAGCGCAAGGGCGACCCCGTCGTGGTCAGCCAGGACGAGGGCGTGCGCGGCGACACCACCGCGGAGTCGCTCGGCCGGCTGCGCCCCGCCTTCCGCAAGGACGGCACCATCACCGCCGGCTCGGCCTCGCAGATCTCCGACGGCGCCTGCGCCGTGGTCGTGATGAGCAAGGCCAAGGCCGAGGAGCTGGGCCTGTCGTGGATCGCGGAGATCGGCGCCCACGCCGAGGTCGCCGGCCCCGACTCCACGCTGCAGCTGCAGCCCGCCAACGCCACCGCCAAGGCGCTGGCCAAGGAGGGCCTCTCGGTCGAGGACGTCGACCTCGTGGAGTTCAACGAGGCCTTCGCGGCCGTCGGCATCGCCTCGGCCCGCGAGCTCGGGATCCCCGACGAGAAGGTCAACGTCAACGGCGGCGCCATCGCGCTCGGCCACCCGGTCGGCATGTCCGGCGCCCGGATCGTGCTCCACCTCGCCCACGAGCTGCGTCGTCGCGGCGGCGGCACCGGTGTCGCGGCGCTGTGCGGCGGCGGTGGCCAGGGCGACGCCCTGGTCGTGAAGGTCCCCGCGTCCTGACGTGGGCAGGCGATCGAGCGGCGACGTCCCGACCCTCGTCGAGAAGGCGAGGTCCGGCGACGCCCGCTCGGTCGCCCGGCTGATCTCGCTCGTCGAGGACGCCTCGCCGCTGCTGCGCGAGGTGATGGCCGGCCTGGCGCCGTACTCCGGGTCGGCCCGCGGTGACGACGAGCGGCGCTCCGGCGCCCAGGTGGTCGGCCTGACCGGCTCGCCCGGGGTCGGCAAGTCGACCTCCACCTCCGCCCTGGTCGGCGTGCTGCGCGAGCAGGGCAAGCGGGTGGGGGTGCTCGCGGTCGACCCCTCCTCGCCGTTCTCCGGTGGCGCCCTCCTGGGCGACCGGGTCCGGATGCAGGACCACGCCCTCGACGGCGGCGTCTACATCCGCTCGATGGCCTCGCGCGGCCACCTCGGCGGCCTGTCCTGGGCGACGCCGCAGGCGCTGCGGGTGCTCGACGCGGCCGGCTGCGACGTGATCCTCGTCGAGACCGTCGGCGTCGGGCAGAGCGAGGTCGAGGTCGCCGCGATGGCCGACACCACGCTGGTGCTGCTCTCCCCGGGCATGGGCGACGGCGTCCAGGCGGCCAAGGCCGGCATCCTCGAGGTGGGCGACGTCTTCGTGATCAACAAGGCCGACCGTGACGGGGCCGACCAGGTGCGTCGCGAGCTGCGCTCGATGATCGCGCTCGGCGACCGGCCCGAGGGCGCCTGGCGCCCCCCGATCGTCAAGACCGTGGCGAGCAAGGGCGTCGGCGTCGACGAGGTCGCCGAGGCGATCGAGCAGCACCGGGTCCACCTCGTGGAGTCCGGCGAGCTGGAGCGCCGCCGGCTGCGTCGGGCCCGCGACGAGATCGAGAGCATCGCGCTGACCGCGCTGCGCCAGCAGTGGCGCGGCGTCCACGAGAACGCCGCGCTCGACGACCTCGCCGAGGAGGTCGTGCACGGCCGCAGCGACCCCTACGCCGCCGCCGACCTGCTCCTGGAGAGCCTCGAGGCGGGCGGCTCGTAGGAGGGGGCTCCTCAGCCGGTGACGGCGGCCACGACGCGCTCGACGGCCCTCGGGTCGAACAGGATCGTGTAGTGGTTGACGTCCTCGACGGTCTCCACCGTCAGGTCGTCCAGCGCGGCGTCGTACAGCTCGACGGCGGCCGCCGGCAACAGGCCCGGGGCCTCGCCGAACATGCCGAGCGGGGCCACCAGCAGGGTGGTGGGCACCCGCAGCCGGCCCAGGGCGTCGTCGAGCTCCTCGCCCAGCACGAGCAGGTCGCGCCCGTCGGAGCGCACCGCGTCCTCGACGGCGCGCGAGCGCACGCCGTCGGCGGTCTCGAGGGCGTCGTAGCGGACGTAGGTCTCGATGTCGGGGCTCCAGTGCGGGCCCAGCGCCGGGTGCGCCCGGAAGAGGTCGACGTAGGCCTCGGCGTCCTCGTAGGTCTGGCTCAGCCGCGCCAGGGCCGGGCCGAGCGTGGCCGCGAGCAGCTCGTCGTGGTCGACGCCCTCGGGGACGGGCAGCGGGATGCCGCCGTCGACCAGCACGAGCCGGCGGAAGGGGGTGGGGTCGTCGTCGACGGTCAGCAGCGCGGCGTACGCCCCCATGGAGTGGCCGAGCAGCACGAGGTCGCCGGTCTCCTCCGGGTCGATCGCCGCGGCGACGTGGGTGAGGTCGTCGGCGTGACGGGTCAGCCCGGTCGGGCCGGGCAGGTCACGCGACGCGCCGCGGCCGCGCAGGTCGGGCGCGACCAGGGCCCAGTCGTCGGGCAGGGCGCGGGCCACGGCCGGCCAGGCCCGTGAGGAGGCGGTGATGCCGTGCAGCGCCACCACCGTGCGGTGCGGGGGCGCGTCGGGGTCGCCGTACCGGAACGTCGCCAGGGTGCCGCCCTCGACCTCGACGGGGAAGGGGACGGGGACGAGGGGGGCGGGGCTCATGCCCGCATCATGCCGTGCGCCGGGTGAGCGCGCCTGCGCCGGTCCGGCCGCCGACGTTGGTAGAAAGGTCGGGTCCCGCGTGCTCGCGCGGAGACCAGTCCAGCGAGGAGCGGCGAGATGACAGGCGTGCTGAAGAAGGGCGTGGGCATCGTCGTCGTCCTGTTCCTGCTGTGGTTCCTCTTCACCGACCCCAACGGCGCGGGCTCGATGGTGCGTGACATCGGCACCGCGATCTGGGACCTCCTGATGCGGCTCTTCGACGCCCTCAGCCGGTTCCTCACCACCGTCACGGGCTGACCTCGTGGGCGGGCTGTGACGTGGGCAGGGTCTGGCGCTGGCTGACCGACCCCGACATCGGTGAGCGACTGCTGCGCGACGGCGTCGACGACGAGGACATCGCCGACGTCGTGACCAAGCACTGGGTGGTCTACGTCGTCCCCGCGCTCGTGGGGGCCGCAGGGCTCGCCATCTGGGCGCTGTTCCTCTTCACCCGCCCGAGCGGCGCGTGGTTCCCCTTCCTCGCCGGGCTGCTGGTGATGGCGTGGGGCGGGGTGATGGCGCTGCAGCGCAACATCGACCGGTTCGTGGTCACCAGCGACAAGGTGTTCCGCGTCCACGGCCTGCTCAACCGGCGCGAGGCCTCGATGCCGCTGCAGCGCATCCTCGACATCACGGTCTACAAGCCGCTCCACGGCCGCATCCTCGGCTTCGGCCACTTCACCTTCGAGTCGGCCGCCCAGGAGCAGGGGCTGCGCGAGATCCGCTACGTGCCGCGGATCGACCAGCGCAACCTCAAGATCCAGGAGGTCCAGAAGCGCGTGGGCCTGCGCAGCAAGCGCGCCGCGCGACCCCAGGCGTGACCTCGGGGGCTCAGAGCCCCGCGGCCGCGGCCAGGTCGGCGCGGATCGCGTCCAGCCGTCCCGCCGCGGAGATCCGGGCCGCGTCGACCCCGCCGGCGTCCACGGGCACGACCACCTCGAGGTAGCACTTGAGCTTGGGCTCGGTGCCCGAGGGGCGTACGACGACCCGACCGCCCTCGGCCAGCCGCAGCCGCAGCCCGTTGGTGGGCGGGAGACCCGGTCCGGCCCCCTGCGCGAGGTCGTCGACCTGCTCGACGGCCAGGCCCCCCAGCGTCGCGGGCGGGGCCGAGCGCAGCCGGTCGACCGCCGCCGGGATGGCCGCCAGGTCGTCCATCCGCACCGAGAGCTGGTCGGTCGCGTGCAGGCCGTGCTCGCGGGCGAGGTCGTCGAGCCGGTCGAGCAGGGTGCGGCCCTCGGCCTTGAGCCGGGCGGCGAGGTCGCAGACCAGCAGCAGGGCCGAGACGCCGTCCTTGTCGCGCACGTGGGCAGGGTCGACGCAGTAGCCGAGCGCCTCCTCGTAGCCGAAGGCCAGGTCGGGCACCCGACCGATCCACTTGAAGCCGGTCAGCGTCTCGGCGTACGCCTGGTCGTGCGCGGCGGCGAGCTTGCCGAGCAGCGAGGACGACACGATCGAGGTGGCCCAGGTGCCGCGGGCACCACGGTCGAGGAGGTGGGAGGCCAGCAGCGCGCCCACCTCGTCGCCCCGCAGCAGCTGCCAGCCGTGCGGGCCCGGGACGGCGACGGCGCAGCGGTCGGCGTCGGGGTCGTTGGCCACCACGAGGTCGGCGCCGACCTCGGCGGCGCGGGCCAGCGCGAGGTCCATCGCCCCCGGCTCCTCGGGGTTGGGGAAGGCCACGGTCGGGAAGTCGGGGTCGGGCTCGGCCTGCTCGGCCACCACGTGGGGCGCCGGGAAGCCGGCCTGGCGCAGCACGGTGGCGACGGTGTCGCCGCCGACCCCGTGCAGCGGGGTGTAGACGGTGACCAGGTCGCGGGGACCGTCGCTGCCGACCAGCCCGACCACGTCGTCGAGGTAGCGGTCGAGCACGTCGTCGCCGAGCACCTCGATGCGCTCGTCGGGTCCGCGGGGCACCTCGGCCAGCGGGCCGACGGCCTCGATGCGGGCGGCGATCTGCTCGTCGGCGGGCGGCACGATCTGGCTGCCGTCGCCGAGGTAGACCTTGTAGCCGTTGTCCTGCGGTGGGTTGTGGCTGGCGGTCACCATCACGCCGGCCACGCAGCCCAGGTCGCGGATCGCGTGGGCGAGCAGCGGGGTCGGGAGCGGGCGGGGGAGCAGCAGGGCCCGCATCCCGGCCCCGGCGACGACCTCGGCGGTGTCACGGGCGAAGACGTCGGAGAGGTGGCGGGCGTCGTACCCGATGACGACGGAGTCGGCCTCGCCCGCGCCCTTCTCGCGGAGGTGGGCCGCGAGGCCGGCCGCGGCACGCAGCACCACGACCCGGTTCATCCGCCGCGGCCCCGCGCCGAGCGCGCCGCGCAGCCCGGCGGTGCCGAACTCCAGCACGCCGGCGAAGCGGTCGGCGAGCTCCTCGGCCGCACCGGCCTCGAGCAGCGCCTCGAGCTCGGTCCGGGTGCCGGGGTCGGGGTCCTCGGAGATCCAGGCCAGGACGCGCTGCCGCAGGTCCTCCGGGATCACCCCAGCTGCTCCAGCCGGGGCAGCACCTCGGTGCAGAGCCGCTCCACGCTGCCCACCGGGTCGTCGGACGAGGGTCCGACCCAGACCATGTCCAGGCCCAGCGAGGCCCAGACCTCGGCCTGGCGCAGGAAGCCGTCGACGTCGCCCAGCACGTCACCGCCGTAGATGTTGGTGCGCTGGACCTCGGACGGGTCGCGGCCCAGGTCGGCGCAGTGCCGGTCGAGCACCTCGAGCTTGTGGGCCAGCTCGTCGCGGTCGGTGGCGAAGAGGTTGCAGGCGTCGGCGTACTGCGCCACCATCCGCAGCGTCTTGCGCTCCCCGGACCCGCCCACGAGCACCCGCGGACCGCCCTCGCGCAGCGGCGCAGGACGGCAGACGGTCTCGGCGAGCTGGTAGTGGGTGCCCTCGTAGGCGCCCTCCTCGGGTCCCCACATCTGCGCGCAGACCTGGATCGCCTCCTCGAGCCGCTCGAAGCGCTCCTTCATCGGGGGGAACGGCACGCCGAGGCCGTGGTGCTCGCGGTCGTACCACGCCGCGCCGATCCCGAAGAGCGCCCGGCCGCCCGAGAGCACGTCGAGGGTCGCGACGGTCTTGGCCAGCAGGCCGGGGTGGCGGTAGGTCACGCCGGTGACCAGCAGGCCGAGCTCGACGCGCTCGGTCACCCCGGCCAGGAAGCCCAGCGAGGTGTAGCCCTCGAGCATGGGCTCGGCGGGGCCGCCCATCTGCTCCATCTGGAACCAGTGGTCCATCATCGTCAGGGTGGTCACACCGCCCTGGTCGGCGGCGCGGGCGACCCCGGCGAGGGTGGGGGCGAGCTCGCCGGCCCCACCGGGCCAGGTCAGGTTCGCGGCGTGGACGGCGAGCTTCATCGACCCGGACCCGTCAGGAGAGCGCCGCGACGGCGGCGTCGTAGTCGGGCTCCTGGCCGATCTGCGGCACCAGCTCGGAGTGCACCACGGTGCCGTCGGCGTCGACGACGACCACGGCGCGGGCGAGCAGGCCCTCGAACTTGGTGTCGAGCAGGCGCACGCCGTAGTCCTCGCCGAAGCTGGACCGGAAGGCCGAGCCCACCTTGACCGCGTCGAGGCCCTCGGCGGCGCAGAAGCCGGTGAGCGCGAACGGCAGGTCGACCGAGACGTTGAGGACGGTGGTGTCCTCCAGGCCCGCGGCCAGCTCGTTGAACTTCCGCACGCTGGCCTGGCAGACGCCGGTGCCGATGCTGGGGAAGATGCTGATCACCCGGCGGCCGGGCAGGTCGGAGAGGGAGAACTCCGCCAGGTCGGTGTCGACGAGGGTGAAGTCGGGGGCCTGCGAGCCGGGGGCGGGCAGGTCGCCGGAGGTCTGGGCGGGGTCGGGACCGAGTGCGGTGGTAGCCATGCCGGTCAATCTAGACCCGACTCCTCACCGCCGGGTGCGGGGACCGAACCGGGCGGGGGCCGACCCGAAGGCGGCCTCGCGGGCGGCCCGGGCGTTGGCCCCGAACAGGAGCAGCAGCTGTTCGGCGCGCTCGCGGGCGAAGGTACGCCGCACCGAGGCCGTCCAGGTGTCGTCGAAGAGCCGCTTGGCGCCCGCCAGCGCGTCGGGGGAGCGCTCGGCCAGCTCGCGGGCCAGGTCGTGGGCCGCGGCGACGGGGTCGGCGGCCAGCTCGGTCACCAGCCCGAGGTCGTGGGCCTCCTTGCCCGAGACCTTGCGCGCGGTCATCGTCAGCAGCTTGGCGGTGTCGGCGCCGACGAGCTGCTTGAGCGTCACCACCCCGCTCATGTCGGGGATGATCCCCCACCTGCCCTCGAGCACCGACCACTGCGAGTCGGGCGCCGCGACCCGGAAGTCGGCGGCCAGCGCGAGCTGCACGCCGCCGCCGTAGCAGTGGCCGTCGACCGCCGCGATCACCGGCACCGGCAGCCGGCGCCAGGCCCAGCAGGCCTCCTGGAAGACGTTGGTGCCGCGCCAGGGACGCGGCACGAACGCCGTCACGATCCCCGCCGGCTGCCGCAGCACCGCGCCGAAGTCGAGGCCGGCGCAGAACGAGGTGCCCTCGCCGGTCAGCACGACCGCGCGCAGCGACCGGTCGCGGCGCAGCCGGCGTGCGACGGCCACCAGCTCGTGGAGCGTCTGGAGCGTGAGCGCGTTGAGCTTCTCGGGCCGGTCGAGGCGCACCTCGGCGACGCCGTCGGCGACGGAGCAGGAGACCAGGGGGGCGGGGGAGCGCATGCGCCGAAGGCTAGTCCTCGGCGTCCTCGTCCTCGGCGGCGCTGCTCTCCGGGTCCTGCTCGTCGGCGTACGGCGCGGGGTCGCTCTCGTCGTAGTCGTCGCGGTCGGTGAACTTGCCCCGGTCGACGTCGAAGTCGCGCTGGGTGTTGTCGATCTCCGCGTTGTCGGGACGGTTCTCGGGGTCGAGGCGGCGCTCGCGCTCCTCCTCCATCTCCTGCTTGGTGTCCTCGTCGGGCTCGGACTCGGTGTCGATGCCCTGGCTGCGGCCGGCGCGCTCGTCGGTGTCGACGCCGCCGTCGTCGAGGATGGTGCCCTCCTCGGAGTGGCCGTCGCCGTCGAAGTCGGGCGACTCGCCCTGGTCGTGCGTGGCCTGCTGGTCCTGCTGGGCCTTGTCCTCGCTCATGCCTGCCCCTCCCGGTGGCTCGGCCGCCGCCCCCGGACGGGAGCGCGCGGCCGGGGTCCTGGTTATCGGTGCGGGGGCGACGCTGTCAACGGTGCGGGCGCGGGCGCGGACACCGCGGCGGCGTCCTCACAGGTGGGGTACGACGCCCCCGAGCAGCTCGCCCATCCGGCTGGCCGCGGCGCGACCCGCGGCGAGCACCTCCTGGTGGTCCAGCGGCTCACCGGTGATGCCGGCGGCGAGGTTGGTGACCAGGCTGATGCCGAGCACCTCCATCCCCGCCTCGCGGGCGGCGATGGCCTCGAGCGTGGTGCTCATCCCGACCAGGGTGCCGCCGATGGCGCGGATCATCCGGATCTCGGCGGGGGTCTCGTAGTGGGGACCGGGCAGCTGCACGTAGACGCCCTCGTCCAGCGTCGGGTCGGCGTCGCGGCACAGCGCGCGCAGCCGGGGGCTGTAGAGGTCGGTGAGGTCGACGAAGGTGGCGCCCTCGAGGGGGGAGGTGGCGGTCAGGTTGACGTGGTCGGAGATCAGCACGGGCGTGCCGGGCGCCCAGGACTCGTCGAGACCGCCGCAGCCGTTGGTCAGCACGACGGTGCGGCAGCCCGCCGCCGCGGCGGTGCGGACGCCGTGCACGACGGCGCGCGTGCCCAGGCCCTCGTAGAGGTGGGTGCGCCCGAGGAAGACCAGCAGGTTCGTGTCCCCGGCGCGGACCGAGCGGATCCGGCCGGCGTGACCCGCCACGGCCGGCGGGGCGAAGCCCGGGAGGTCGGTGGCGCTGATCTCGGCGGTGGCCTCGCCGAGGGCGTCGACGGCCGGGAGCCAGCCCGAGCCCATCACCAGGGCGACGTCGTGGCGCTCGACGCCGGTCCTCTCGGCCAGGACCGCGGCGGCCTCGGCGGCCTGCGCGGCGTACGACGGGGGCGTGGTCTGCTCGTTCACGGCCCCGACCCTATGTCGTCGCCTCAGCCGCCGAAGTTGGACCGGCAGGGCCGGGAGCGCAGCGCCGCGAGGTAGTCGTCGGGCGCGTCGGCGGCCTCCGCGGCGTCGGCGAGGGTGCCGAGGTAGGTCGCCGAGGGCAGCCCGCCCTCGAAGGCGTCGAGCACGTAGGCCCACGCGACCTCCTCCGAGGCCAGCAGCGAGACCCGGACCTTGACCTTGCGGAACAGCCCGGTGTCGGCCGACTCCCAGCCGTCGAGCGCGGCGACGTCCTCGTCGGTGACGTCGTAGATCGCCACGAACACCCGCTCGAAGGTGTCCTGCACGATCGTGGCGAGGGCGCCGTCGATGCCGTGCTCCTCGCCGCCGAAGGTGAGGCGCCAGCCCTCGAGCCAGCCGGTGCCCCGCAGCGGGGAGTGGGGACACCGCTCTCCCATGCGGGCGGGATCGAGGTTGGTCCCGTAGGCGGCGTACAGCGTCACGGCGTCACACTAAGCCGCGGCGGGCGCCGGCCCGGCATGCGACACAATGAGGGCGTGACGACACCAGACTTCGGGCAGGCCCAGCGCGTGGTGGTCATCGGCGGCGGCCCCGGCGGCTACGAGGCGGCGCTGGTCGCCGTGCAGATCGGCGCCGAGGTGACCGTGGTCGACAGCGACGGCCTCGGCGGCTCGGCCGTGGTGACCGACTGCGTGCCCAGCAAGACCCTGATCGCCACCGCCGAGCTGATGACGGAGTTCTCCGGCGCGCCCGAGCTCGGGGTGCAGTTCGAGGACCACGAGGGCGACCCCGCCCACCAGCTCACCGTCGACCTGGGCCGCGTCAACGCCCGGGTCAAGCGGCTCGCGCGCGACCAGTCCGACGACATCGGCGAGCGCCTCGAGACCGAGGGGGTCCGGGTCGTCACCGGCTTCGGTCGCCTCGACGGGCCGGGGGCCGTGGAGGTCACGCTGCCCGACGGCGGCACCGAGCGGCTCGAGGCCGACGCCGTGCTGCTCGCGACGGGTGCCGCCCCGCGCACGCTGCGCACCGCCGAGCCCGACGGCGAGCGCATCCTGACCTGGGAGCAGGTCTACGACCTCACCGAGACGCCCTCGCACATGATCGTCGTCGGCTCCGGCGTCACGGGTGCGGAGTTCGCCAACGCCTACCTCGCGCTCGGCGTCGAGGTCACCCTGGTCTCCTCGCGCGACCGCGTGCTGCCCGGCGAGGACGCCGACGCCGCCGAGGTGCTCGAGCAGGTGCTGACCCGGCGCGGCATGAACGTGCTCTCGCGCTCGCGGATGGAGTCGGTCACCCGCGACGGCGACGAGGTCACCGTGACCCTGACCGACGGCCGCACCGTGACCGGCTCGCACTGCCTGCTCGCGCTGGGCTCGGTGCCCAAGACCCAGGGCCTGGGCCTGGAGGAGGCCGGCGTCGCGCTGGACGACGGCGGCTTCGTCAAGGTCGACCGCGTCTCGCGCACCTCCGCCCGGGGCGTGTACGCCGCGGGCGACTGCACCGGTGTGCTGATGCTCGCCAGCGTCGCCGCCATGCAGGGCCGGATCGCGATGTGGCACTTCCTCGGCGACGCCGTCACCCCGCTCGACCTGGGCCAGGTGTCCTCCAACGTCTTCACCGCGCCCGAGATCGCCACCGTGGGCTGCTCGCAGCGCGCCGTGGACGCCGGCGAGATCCCGGCCGAGACGGTGCGCCTGGAGCTGGCCGGCAACGCCCGGGCCAAGATGCAGGGCGTGCGGGACGGGTTCGTGAAGCTCTTCGCCCGCCCCGGCACCGGCGCCGTGATCGGCGGGGTGGTGGTGGGGCCTCGGGCCAGCGAGCTGATCCACCCCATCTCGATCGCCGTGGCCGAGTCGCTCACCGTCGACCAGCTGGCCCACGTCTTCACCGTCTACCCCTCGATGAGCGGGTCGGTCGCCGAGGCGGCGCGCCGGCTGCACCACTCGCCGCAGCGCTGAATACCGGCGTCGAATGACGCTGTTGTAATTAGCGCTGCATTAGTGCTAATCCTCCGGAATGCCTTTCAGTGCATTCTGGAGGAGCGCATACTCAGGATCGGTTCACTCCCTCCCCACCGGTCACTGAGGTCACAGATGTCCCGCACCCCCGGCGTTCTCGGCGCCGTCCGCACCACCCTCGCGCTGCTCGTCGCCACCGCGGCGGTGACGACCGGCGCGGTGTCGCCGGCCGCCGCCGACGCGTCGTACGCCGTGCCCTCCGACGGGGTGCTCAAGCTGACCGGCCACGGCTACGGTCACGGCCACGGCATGTCGCAGTACGGCGCCCGCGGTGCCGCGCAGGCGGGGCTCAAGCAGGGCCAGATCATGTCGTTCTACTACCCCGGCACGGCCGCGGGCACGGTCCGCGGCAACATCTGGGTGCGGATCAGCGCCGACACCGACGGCATGCTCTCGGTCGCCCCCGCGTCGGGGCTCCAGGTGCGCCAGGTGGGTGGTCCGTCGTACGCCCTCCCGACGACGGTGGGCTCGCTGCGCCCCTCCTCGTGGCGGCTGCGCACCTCCGGTGACCGCAACGTGCTCGAGTTCTACGCCGGGGGAGCCTGGCGGGGCCACCGGCCGGGCTCGGTGCCGATGACCGGCGCCGCCGCGTTCTTCCGCGACACCGGGCCCACCACGCTGCGGATCGGGTCGGTCGACCGGCCCTACCGCGGCGCGCTGCGCTACGTGCAGCGCACGACCGTGAACATCGTCGGCATGGACGACTTCGTGCGCGGGGTCGTGGCCCGGGAGATGCCGGCGTCGTGGGAGCCGGCCGCCGTGCAGTCGCAGGCCGTCGCCGCGCGCACGTACGCCGCGTTCGAGCGCGCCGCCAACGCCGGTCGCGCCTGGCAGACCTGCGACACCACGTCCTGCCAGGTCTACGGCGGCGTGAACGCCGAGCACCCGTCCGCCGACGCCGCCGTGCGGGCCACCGCCCGGCAGGTCCGGACCTACGACGGCAAGCCGGCCTTCACCCAGTTCTCCTCCAGCAGCGGCGGCTGGACCAAGGCGGGCAGCCGGCCCTACCTCGTGGCCAAGGCCGACCGCTACGACGCGACCTCGAGCAACCCGAACCACACCTGGCGCACCACGCTGACCCGTGCCCGCGTGCAGTCGAGCTATCCGGCGCTCGGCACGCTGCGGGCGGTGCGCGTGACCAGGCGCGACGGCAACGGCGACCAGGGCGGGCGGGTGCTGTCGGTCGTGCTCGACGGCTCCAGGAGCGACGTCACGCTGACCGGCACGGCCTTCCGCAGCCGGTTCGGGCTGAAGTCGGACTGGTTCCGCTTCGGCGGCTGAGACGGACCTCCGGAGGAGCCGATATCGGAGGCTACCCTCGCGTACGCTGCCGCCATGAGCATGCAGACGGCTGACCCCGCGGAGTTCCTGCCGCGCCGCCGGCCCTCGCAGGAGCGCAGTCGTCGACGCTTCGACGACATCCTCCGCGCCGCCCGTGCGCTGCTGGTCGAGGTCGGCTTCGAGGCCTTCACCTCCGAGCAGGTGGCGCTGCGGGCGGGGGTGCCGATCGGGTCGCTCTACCAGTTCTTCGGCAACAAGTACGCCATCATCTGCGAGCTCGACCGGCTCGACACCGCCAACGTCGAGAAGGCGCTGGAGGACTTCGGCTCGGAGATCCCCACCCTCGACTGGGCGCAGCTGCTCGAGAAGCTGCTCGACCACCTCGCCACGCTGTGGCGCACCGACCCCTCACGCCGCGCCGTGTGGCTGGCGATGCAGGCCACCCCGCCGACCCGCGCCATCGCCGCCGGTCACGAGCGGCAGCTCGCCTCGCAGGTCACCCGCATCCTGGCGCCGCTGACGCCCGGCTCCGCGACCGGTCATCGCCAGACGCTCGCCGAGGTGATCGTGCACGTGACCTACTCGATGCTGAACTTCTCGATCCGGGACGGCCAGTCCCACCCCGACGCGGTGGTGCAGCTGAAGTCGATGCTGACCCACTACCTGCTCGCCGCCGAGGCCGAGGCGGCGCGCCGACGGATGTGACTCGCCCGTAACCCCGAAGTCGTGGGACGGTGGTTCCAATGCGAGACCAGCCTCGCATTTCCAGCGTCCAACCCGAGGGGTCCTTCGTGTCTTTCCGTCGCATCGCGATCGTCAACCGTGGCGAGTCCGCCATGCGGCTGCTGCACGCCGTGCGCGAGCTCAACGCCGCCCGCCACCCGGACGAGCACCTCCAGACCGTGGCGCTGCACACCACGGGGGAGGCCAACGCGATGTTCGTGCGCGAGGCCGACCTCGCCCACGACCTCGGGCCCGCGAGCCAGCGGCCCTACGTCGACCTGGCGGTCCTCGAGCGGGCGCTGCTCGAGACCGGGGCCGACGCCGTGTGGCCCGGCTGGGGCTTCGTGGCCGAGGACCCCTCCTTCGTCGACCTGTGCGACAAGCACGGCGTCACCTTCGTCGGGCCGAGCGCCGAGGCGATGCGTCGCCTGGGCGACAAGATCGGCTCCAAGCTGATCGCCGAGGAGGTCGGCGTCCCGGTCGCCCCGTGGAGCCGCGGCGCCGTCGACACCCTCGAGGACGCCCTCGCGTCCGCCGAGCAGGTCGGCTACCCGTTGATGCTCAAGGCCACCGCCGGCGGCGGCGGGCGCGGCATCCGGATGGTCGCCTCGGCCGCCGACCTCGAGGACGCCTACCAGCGCACCAGCGACGAGGCGCTGCGCGCCTTCGGCAACGGGACGGTGTTCCTGGAGCGCCTGGTCACCGGCGCCCGCCACGTCGAGGTCCAGCTGATCGCCGACAGCCACGGCACCGCCTGGGCGCTCGGCGTGCGCGACTGCTCCATCCAGCGCCGCAACCAGAAGGTCATCGAGGAGTCGGCCTCGCCGCTGCTGAGCCCCGCGCAGGTCGAGGAGCTGAAGTCCTCGGCCGAGCAGCTGGCGCTGGCCGTGGGCTACGTCGGCGCGGGCACCGTGGAGTTCCTCTACCACCCGCAGCTGCAGACCTTCGCCTTCCTGGAGGTCAACACCCGGCTCCAGGTCGAGCACTCGATCACCGAGGCCACCACCGGCGTCGACCTGGTGCGGGCCCAGCTCCACGTCGCGCAGGGCGGCCGCCTCGAGGGCGAGAAGCCCGCCGAGGTGGGGCACGCCGTCGAGGCCCGGCTCAACGCCGAGGACCCCGACCGCGACTTCGCCCCCGCCCCCGGCCGCATCGAGCACCTCGAGCTGCCCTCGGGGCCCGGCATCCGCGTCGACACCGGCGTCGCCGAGGGCGACACCATCCCGCCCGACTTCGACTCGATGATCGCCAAGATCATCGCCTACGGCCGCACCCGCGACGAGGCGCTCGCCCGGCTGCGCCGCGCGATGACCTCGACCACCGTGGTGATCGAGGGCGGCGCCTGCAACAAGAGCTTCGTGCTCGACCTGCTGGCCCAGCCCGAGGTCGTCAGCGGCGACCCCGACGGCGGCGTCCCGTGGGCCGACACCGGCTGGATCGACCGCGTCCGCGCCGAGGGTCGGCTGGCCTCCCACGCCCACGCGGGCATCGCAGTGGTCGCGGCCGGCATCGAGGCCTACCTCGAGCGCGTCCGGCTCGAGACGGCGCGGCTCATCGAGACCGCCCACGGCGGCCGTCCCTCGGCCGCCCACGAGGTGGGCCGGCCCGTCGAGCTGAAGCTCCGCGGCGTGCCCTACCAGGTCTCGACGATCAACACCGGGCCCGGACGGTTCCGCGTCGGGGTCGCCTCCGGCGCGACCTCGCAGACCGTGGACGTCCAGCTGGCGCACGTCGACGACGTACGCCGCCGGCTCACCGTCGGCGGCCGGCGCTACCACGTCGTCACCGCCACCCACGGCCCGACCACGCTGGTCGAGGTCGACGGCGTGGCCCACCGCGTCAGCCGCGACGAGGGTGGCGTGCTGCGCTCGCCCGCGCCGGCCCTGGTCGTGGCCACCCCGGTCGCCGTGGGCGACGAGGTCGAGGCGGGAGCGACGGTCGTCGTGCTCGAGTCGATGAAGATGGAGACGGCGCTGCACGCGCCCTTCCCGGCCCGCGTCAAGGAGCTGCACGTCATCACCGGCAGCCAGGTCGAGACCGGCGCGGCGCTGATCAAGCTCGAGCAGCTGGGGGAGGGGACCGAGGAGACCGTCGACGCCGGCGCGGTCGTCGACCTGCCCGCCGACGCCGGGGTCGACCCGGCCACCCAGCGGGAGCGGGCCCGTGCGGCTCTCAGCGCCGTCGTGCTCGGCTACGACGTGCCGCCGGAGGACCAGGACGCGGCGCTCTCGGAGTACCTCACCGTGCGCGACCTCGCCGAGCCCGACGACGGCTCCGTGCTCGCCGACGAGGTGACCCTGCTCGAGACCTTCGTCGACCTCGCCGAGCTGAGCCGCAACCGCCCGGCCGACGAGGACCGCCACACCGCGCTGCGCGTGCACAGCTCGCGCGAGCACTTCCACACCTACCTGCTCAGCCTCGACGTGGACCGCGGCGGGCTCCCGGAGCAGTTCCGCGAGCGGCTGGAGCGGGTGCTGCGCCACTACGGCCTGACCTCCCTCGACCGCACCCCCGAGCTGGAGGCGGCGGTCTTCCGCATCTTCCTGGCCCAGCAGCGCACCACCCCCGAGGTCGCGCTCGTCGCGGCGCTGCTCGGCGCGTGGAGCCGCGAGGCCCCGCCGGTCGGCGACCTCGCCGCCCGGTCGCGCGAGGTGCTGGAGCGGCTCGGCCGCGTCCCGCAGGCGCGCTACCCCGCGGTGGGCGACCTCGCCCGCAGCGTCCGGTTCCGCTGGTTCGACCAGCCGGCCGTGGACGCCGACCGCAGCGGCGTGCTGCTCGGGATGCGGGACGAGGTGGAGGCGCTCGCCGCGTCCGCCGACGCCCCCGACCGCGCCCGTCGCATCGAGGCGCTGGCCTCGATCCCCGAGCAGACCGTCGGGTTCCTGTGCGACCGACTCGAGCACGGACTGCCCGAGCGTGAGCCGATGCTCGAGGTGCTGGCCCGCCGGCACTACCGCGAGTACGACCTGCACGACGTGCGGTCGCTCGACGCCCCGCGCCCCGTCGTCGTCGCCGCCTACACCCTCGACGAGCGGCGGACCCGGCTGGTCTCCTCGATCGGCTCGGTGGCCGAGCTGGAGCCCGGGTCGGACCTCGTCGCCGCGCTGGAGCCCCACCTCGCCGACCGTGCACCCGGCGAGGACGCCGTCGTCGACCTCTACCTCTCCTGGGCCGACGCCCCCGCGTCCGCCGACGAGGCGAGCGAGGCGCTGCGCTCCCTGCTCGCCGAGCTGCCGCTCACCCGGGGCGTACGCCGCGTCTGCGTCGCCGTCTGCGCCGGCGGCGGCGACCGCCACGTCGGCTACTTCACCTTCCGTCCCGCCGACGAGGGCGCCGCTCCCGCGATCGAGGAGGACGACCTCACCCGGGGCGTGCACCCGATGGTCGGTCGGCGCCTGGACCTGTGGCGGCTGCGCAACTTCGACATCACCCGGATCGAGGCGCCCGAGGACGTGCTGCTCTACGAGTGCGTTGCCCGGGAGAACCCGTCCGACCGTCGGCTCGTGGCGCTGGCCCAGGTGCGCCAGATGTCCGTCGTACGCGACGAGGACGGCACCATCACGGCCCTGCCGCACGCCGAGCGTGCCGTCGAGAGCTGCCTGGAGTCGATCCGTCGCGAGCGGGTGGCCCGCGGCTCCGCCGGAGCCAAGCTCGACCTCAACCACGTCTGGGTGCACGTGTGGCCCGTGGTCGACCTGGACCTCGAGGCCCTCGGCGCGCTCGGGTCCAAGATCAGCCCGCTGACCGACGGTGCCGGCGTCGAGGAGGTCGTGGCCCAGGGCCGCCTCGCCGTCCCGGGGGCCGAGCCGGTCGCGATGGCGGTGCGCTTCAGCGCCCGCCCCGGTGCGGGCGTGACGACCACCGTCGAGGAGCCGCCGACCGAGCTGCTGCAGCCGCTCGACGACTACACCTCCAAGGTGGTGCGCTCGCGCCGCCGCGGCCTGGTCTACCCCTACGAGCTCAGCGGCGTCCTCGCCGGCGCCGGTGGCTCGCTCGTCGAGCACGACCTCGACGAGACCGGCCGGCTCGTCCCCGTGGACCGGCCCTACGGCCTCAACGAGTCCGGCATCCTCGCGGCCGTCGTCACCACCCCGACGGCGCTGCACCCGCAGGGCGTCACCCGCGTGGTGCTGTGCGGTGACCCGACCAAGTCGCTCGGCTCGGTCGCGGAGCAGGAGTGCCTGCGCGTGATCGCGGCGCTCGACCTGGCCGAGCAGATGCAGGTGCCGGTGGAGTGGTTCGCCCTCTCCGCGGGTGCGCGGATCTCGATGGACTCCGGCACCGAGAACATGGACTGGGTGGCCAAGGCGCTGCGCCGGATCGTGGAGTTCACCCAGGACGGCGGCGAGATCAACGTCGTGGTCGCGGGCATCAACGTCGGCGCCCAGCCCTACTGGAACGCCGAGGCCACGATGCTGATGCACACCAAGGGCATCCTGGTGATGACGCCGGAGAGCGCCATGGTGCTCACCGGCAAGCAGTCGCTCGACTTCTCCGGCGGCGTCTCGGCCGAGGACAACTACGGCATCGGCGGCTACGACCGCGTGATGGGCCCCAACGGTCAGGCGCAGTACTGGGCGCCCGACCTGGCCGGCGCGTTCGGTGTGCTGATGGCCCACTACGAGCACACCTACGTCGCGCCGGGCGAGTCCGCGCCGCGTCGTACGGAGTCCTCGGACCCGGTCGACCGTGACATCTCCTCCTTCCCCCACGCGATCGAGGGCAGCGACTTCGCGACCGTCGGCGAGATCTTCTCGGCCACGGCGAACCCCGACCGCAAGAAGGCCTTCGACATCCGCACCGTGATGCGAGCGGTCGCCGACCAGGACCACGACGTGCTCGAGCGCTGGGCCGGCATGGCCGACGCCGACACGGCCGTCGTGCAGGACGTGCACGTCGGCGGCTACCCGGTGTGCCTGATGGGCATCGAGAGCCAGTCCGTACGCCGCTCCGGCTTCCCGCCCACCGACGGCCCGAGCACCTACACCTCCGGCACGCTGTTCCCGAAGTCGTCGAAGAAGGCGGCCCGGGCGATCAACTCCGCCAGCGGCAACCGGCCGCTGGTCGTGCTCGCGAACCTGTCGGGCTTCGACGGCTCCCCGGAGTCGATGCGCAACCTCCAGCTGGAGTACGGCGCCGAGATCGGCCGCGCGATCGTCAACTTCCGCGGCCCGATCGTCTTCTGCGTCATCTCCCGCTACCACGGGGGTGCGTTCGTGGTGTTCTCCAAGGCGCTGAACCCGAGCATGACGGTGCTCGCCGTCGAGGGCTCGTTCGCCTCGGTCATCGGCGGCGCCCCCGCCGCGGCGGTGGTGTTCACCGGCGAGGTCGAGAAGCGCACCGCGGCCACGCCGGCCATCAGGGCGCTGGACGAGCGCATCGCCTCGGCGCGCGGCGCCGAGCGGATCGGGCTCCAGGTCGAGCGGGCGCAGCTGCGGACCGCCGTACGGGCCGAGAAGATCAGCGAGGTCGCCGCCGAGTTCGACGGCATCCACGACATCCACCGCGCCGTCGAGGTCGGGTCCGTGGACGCGGTCATCCCCGCGGCCCGGTTGCGGCCCGAGATCGTGGAGGCCATCGAGCGTCACGCCACGGGTGGCTGAGGCGGCGGGCGCGTAGCCTGCAGCGCATGTGCCGCGTCCTTGCCTACATCGGTCCCGAGCTCCCCCTCGAGGACCTCCTGCTCACCCCGCGCAACAGCCTGGTCAACCAGACCCTCGACCCCGAGCGGCACCCCCAGCTGCAGCTGGCCGGGTGGGGGTTCGGGATCTGGAGCGAGCACCTGCTCAAGCCGGACGTGCCCCTGATCTACCGGCGGCCCATGGCCGCCTTCTACGACGACAACGTCGAGGGGATCGTCCCGCACCTGCAGGTCAGCACGCTGCTCGCCCACGTGCGGGCCGCGGCGTACGACGCGGGGGCGGTGCTCGCCGACGAGAACTGCCACCCGTTCTGCTACTCCGGCACGCCCTGGATCGTCGCCCAGAACGGCGACCTGCCGCACTGGAAGGTGCTGCAGCGCGAGCTGCTGCAGCACTGCAAGGACGAGTTCCTCGAGCAGATGACCGGCACCACCGACACCGAGTTCCTCTACGTGCTGCTGCTCTCGGTGCTGGAGGGCGACAGCAACGACGACGTCCAGCGCGGGTTCGAGCGGGTGCTGGAGCTCATCGTCGCGGCGATGAAGGCCCTCGACCTCCCCGGGCTCGCCAAGCTCAAGATGGCCCTGGTCTCCCCGCGGCGCATCATCGGCGTCAACTGCGGCACGGGTCACCAGGGCGAGCCCCAGCCGGAGGGGGACTGGCGCGAGCTGCGAAAGTCCGGCCCGGGCACCGACGACTACGCGCTGTCGATGCTGCTCGAGCCGATGTACTACCTGATGGGTCGCGACTTCACGCACGACGACGCGACGTACGGCTTCGACGACTGCGGTGAGGAGGACGCCTCCGCGGTCATCTTCGCCTCCGAGCCGCTCACCGAGGAGGCCGACGACTGGCTGCCCCTGGAGTTCGGCGAGATCGTGTTCCTCGAGCGGACGGGTGACAACGTGACCCGCGAGGTCCGCACGCTCGCGACATGAGCCCCGGGGCGCCTCCCGAGCTGCCCCGGCCGGTCCGGGTCTTCACACCGGACGACCTGGTCGCCGCCGACCCGACCGCGGGCATGAGCCGTGCGCGGGCCTTCGAGCTGCCGCTGCTGTGGTCCGGACAGGTCGTGACCGAGCCCGGCGCGGTCTCGGGGTGGCACCACCACGAGCGCAACGAGTCGAGCCTGTACGTCGTACGCGGGGTGCTGCGGCTGGAGTTCGACGGCCACGACGGCTACCTCGACGCCGGCCCGGGCGACTTCGTGCACGTGCCCGCGTGGACCGTCCACCGGGAGTCGAACCCCTCGCGCGAGCCGTCGTTGGCCGTGATCGCCCGGGTGGGCGGTGGGGTCCCGACCGTCAACGTCGAGGGGCCGGGCAGCATCCAGAGTCTGCTGGGCTGAGGGTTCTCGGGTGGGATGCTCGGGTTGGGTCTGCGTCAGACGCGGCGCTGTGTCCCACCAGCCGAGCCGGCAGTCTCACGCCAGCATCGGGTTGACGTGTGGCAGGCAGTCCCGAGGTGAGCGGTAGCAGTGCTCGATGTCTCCGACGTCGGACTCGTGCGGTGGCAGCCACCACCCCGGTGGGTCGGGCGCGGTGGAGACGTGGGTGTGCCCGGTGGGGGTCGTGACGAGCACCTGGTGGCGGTCGCCGGGCAGGTGATGGGACTGCCAGCCGGGTGCCTGCTTGGCGTAGTTGCAGGACTCGCACAGTCCCTGGCCGTTGGCCAGGGAGGTCGGGCCGCCGTCGGCTGCGGGGGTGACGTGGTCGGCGTGGCGGACGGGGGCGTCGCACCAGGGGGTGCGGCAGACCTGGTCGCGGACGACGAGGAGCTCGCGGAGCTCGCCGGTGAAGGTGCGGCGGCGTGAGTCCGTGGCGACGAGGTCGCCGGCGCCGGGGCGGGTGAACAGGCGCCGCAGGTAGGCGCGGGGTGCGTCGCGGACGACCTGGCGGGCGAGGGCGGCGTGGAGGGGGCCGTGGCCGACGACGTGAGCAGGAGTGGGGTCGTCGGTGAGCAGGGTGCTGTCGGTCATCACGACGTGGACCTCGACGTCGACGTCGGCCGCGTGGGTCTGCCCGGTGAGGCGTTCGACGAGGGTGTCGGCCATGACCTGGCCGCGCGAGCGGGGCTGGCCCTGGACCCGGGCGGTGTCGGCCGCCTGTCGGAGGGCGGCGAGGCAGGCGACGCCCTGCTCGACGGGCAGGAAGGCCGTCAGGTAGCTCATCGTGTCGGGCGCGGGGCGGAGGCTGACGTGGCGGTCGGCGCGGGCCCCGCGGTTGCGTCGGATCGCGGACCCGGGGTCGAGGCGGTAGCCGATGGCGCGGGCCTTCGCCGCGGCCTCGCGGTCGCCGAGGGAGGCGAGCCGGTCGGCGATCTCGGTGTCGACCTGGCCGCGGTGCTCGGGAGTGAGGACGGCGGTCTCGCGGACCACGACCGTGGCGCGCCACTCGCTGATCTGTCCACGGGCCAGGAGGTCGAGGGTGCGCGGCATCTCGCGGACGAGCGCCCGGGCCATGCCGAGGTCGCGGGACCCTCGGTGGGGGCTGCTGCGTCGGGCCAGGGCGATCTCGGCGGCCAGGCCCTGGCCGCGCTTGGCGGCGGGGATCCCGCGCTCGGCCTCGTGGCGGGTGCGGGCCCGGGCCAGGGCGTCGGTGACGCGGGCCTGGGCGGCGGCGATCGCGCCCTTGAGCCGCTCGAGGGACGCGATCAGGGCGATCTGGTCGGCCTCGCCGCCGCCGGCTCCGTCGAGGGTGGCGAGGTGCTCGAGCGCGCGGTCGAGGTCGGCGGCGGTGGGGGCCGTCGGACTCGGGTGCGGCATGTCGAACACGTGTTCGATTTTACCTTCGACCACTGACACGATCCAGGGGTCAGCAGGACCTGTGGACGGAGGTCGCAGAGCGACCGCCTCGACCACCGGCCTCTGTCCGGGCGGCCCCCCGACTGCCCGGACAGAGGCGCAGCGACCCGAGGCTCAGGCCTCCTGCAGCACCACGAACGCGATCGCCACGTCGGCGTCGGGGTCGTGGGAGAGCGAGAGCAGGACCTCGTGGTCCTGCAGGGCATCGGCGATCGCGCCGTGCAGCCGGACGGCGGGGCGTCCCCAGGCATCGGTCACGACCTCGATCTGGCGGAGGTCGACGGCGGCCGGGTCGATCACCTCGGGGGCGCCGTACCGGGTGCTCGACCACGCCTTGAGCACCGCCTCCTTGGCCGCCCAGCGGGCGGCCAGGCTCTGGGCCTCGCGGGAGGCGGAGCGCCCCCCACCTCGTGCCGTACGCCGCTCGCCGGGTGTGAAGACCCGGGCGAACCGGGTCCCCGGCTCGCCGAGCTGGGCGGCGAAGGCGGTCACGCCGACGACGTCGACGCCCACCCCCGCCGCCCTCTCGAGCGGGACGGGACCCGGGTCAGCGAGCGGCTCGGGCATACACCCCGTCCTCGCCCAGACGCGCCTGCGGGTCGACGAGCATCGCGCTCTCGTCGGCCTTGGTCTCGGCGAGGTCGGAGGAGGCGAAGCGGCGCTTCTCGGCCTTCTCGAACAGCGGCGCCCCACCGTGCATCGCGTCGAGACGACGGGTCTCGCCGGCGACGAGCCGGGCGCTGGCCTTCTCGATCCACGCGGCGCGCTGCGACTCCGGGAGGGCCGCGACGAACGCACCGGGGTGCGCCACCACGATCATCGCCGAGACGTGGCCGAAGCCCAGGCTGGTGAGGACACCGGCCTTGAGCGGACCGGTCTCCAGCGCCTGCCGCAGCCAGACGAGGTGCGCGTTCTCGGCGAGCGCCTCGTCGACGCAGTCCAGGGCCCGGTTGGGGGCGACGGTGCCGGCGACCAGCGTCTGGCACAGACCGTTGAGCTGGAACGCCGCGGCACCGCCCTTGGAGTGACCGGTGAGCGACTTCTGGCTGACGACGTAGAGCGGCGCGCCGTCGGTGCGGCCCAGGGCGGCGGCCAGCTTCTCGTGCAGCTGCGACTCGTTGGGGTCGTTGGCGGCGGTCGAGGTGTCGTGCTTGTAGACCACGGCCAGGTCGTCCGCGCCGAGACCCACGGTGCGCAGGCCCTTCGCGAGCGGCGAGCTCGCCCCGCCGACGCCGGCGCCGAGGGCGCCGATGCCGGGAGCCGGGATCGAGGTGTGGATGCCGTCGGCGAAGGAGCCGGCGTACGCCACGACCCCGAGGACCGGGAGGCCCAGCTCGGCCGCGACGTCGCCCCGGGCCAGCACGGCGGTGCCACCGCCCTGGCCCTCCACGAAGCCGCCACGACGGCGGTCGTTGGGACGCGAGACGTAGCGCTCGTCGATGCCCTTGCCGAGCATCTGGGCGGTGTCGGCGGTCGCGCTCATGTTGCCGAAGCCGAGGATGCCCTCGATGCCGAGGTCGTCGAACCCGCCGGCCACGACCACGCTGGCCTTGCCCAGCTTGATCTTGTCCACGGCCTCCTCGACCGAGACGGCCGCGGTGGCGCAGGCGGCGACCGGGTGGACCATCGCGCCGTAGCCGCCGAGGTAGGACTGCACGGTGTGGGCGGCCACCACGTTGGGCAGCGCCTCCTGGAGGACGTCGTTGGGCGGCTGCTCACCGAGCAGCGCGTCGACGTACATCTTCCGGGTGGACTGCATGCCGCCGATGCCGGTGCCCTGGGTGTTGGCGAACTGCGTGGGGTGGACCCAGCGCAGCAGCTCGGCGGGCGTGACGCCGCTGGAGACGAAGGCGTCGACGGTGGCCACGAGGTTCCAGGCGGCCAGCCGGTCAGCGGACTCCACCATGGAGCCGAGGCCCCACACGGCGGGGTCGAACCCGTCGGGCACCTGGCCACCGACGAAGCGGGTCAGCTTGAAGCGGCGCGGGACGCGCATCTCGCTGCCGGCCAGCCGGGTGACCAGCCAGTCGCCGTCCTCGGTGGGGGTGAGACGGGTGCGGGCCGGGTCGGCCGCCACGAAGGCGTCGGCCTCGTCGCGGGTGCGGACCACGAAGGAGGTGTCCTGCTCGAGGAACACCGAGACCATCAGCGGCGCGGTGTTGTCGAGCATCTGGCCGTCGTCGCGGTAGCGGCGGATGCCGACCCCGGCCTCGATCTGCTCGCGGAAGCGCTCCACGACCTCGGCCTCGGTGAGCGGGTCGCCGGACGCGGCGTCGTGCCAGCCCGCCTTGGGCTGCGTCTCCCACACGATCTTGCCGGTGGTCCACGCCAGCTCCAGCACGCCGGCGGGGGACAGGGAGTCCTCCACCTCGAGCTCGAAGCGGGTGCGGTGCGAGCCGACCGGGCCGACCTCGCCGGTGCCCACGATGACCACGAGGTCCTCCGGGCGGGTGTCGATGCTCGTCCAGTCCATCGTCGGCTGCGCGGTGCCCCAGCCGGCGGGGTGGGTGAGCGCCGGCACGGTGTCGGTCTCGGCCCCGTCGACGTCGGCCGCGGCCGCGGCCTGCTCCCGGGCCTGGCGGGCCAGGGCGGCGAGGTCGAGGTCGGCCTCGCCCAGGCCGCCGGTGAGGTCGGTGACCACCGGGGTGGTCGCGGCCTCCTCGCGAGCGGAGTCGGTGCAGAGCGCGAGCAGCTCGGCGGCCATCTCCTCGGGCGCCCAGGTGCGTACGCCGGCGGCCTCGACGGCGCCGACCAGCGGGTCGTTGCCGCCCATCAGGCCGGTGCCGCGGACCCACCCGATGTGGGCGTGGGCGAAGGAGACGCGCGCGGCCCAGTCGGACTCGGCGTGCCAGCGCTGCACGAACGCGTCGAACGCCGCCTTGGCCTCGCCGTAGGCGCCGTCGCCGCCGAAGCGGCCGCGGTTGGGCGAGCCCGGGAGCACGACGTGAACTCGGCGACCGAGGCGGTGGTCGGCGCCCTGGGCGGCCAGGCCGGTGACCAGGCGCTCCACGCCCCACACGAGGACGCGGAACTCGACCTCGGCACGCGGGCCGGCGTCGGCGGCCGTGCCCTGCACCGACGGGGCGGCGAAGGGGAAGACCAGCGTCGGTGCGAGGCCCGGGCGCAGCTCGGTGCGCTGGCCGCCGGCCTCCTCCACCACGGGGGAGGAGATCCACTCGACCAGCGCGTCCACGTCGGCGTACGACGCGAGGTTGGCCGGCAGCACCCACAGCGCCGCGCCGGCGGAGGCGTGGTCGCGGTAGAGCTGCTTGAAGAAGGCGAGCCGCTCGGGCGAGAGCCGTGAGGTGGTGGCCACGACCGTGGCCCCGCCCCGCAGCAGGTCGCCGACGACCGCGCCGGCGATGGATCCGGGTGCGGCACCGGTGACGACGGCGACGTCGTCGGCCCAGTCGCCCTGCGAGCCGCTGGCGAGGGCGCCCTCGTAGAAGTCGACCAGGTCGGTGCGCTGCTCGCGACGGGCACGGTCCAGCCACCACTGCGCCTGTGCGAGGGCGGCCTGGTCGAGGCCGGCGAAGCTGCGCGTGCGCACGGCGTCGTCACCGGTCCAGATCCGGGCGAGGTCCTCGCGGACCGAGGCCCAGCGGTCGTCCAGGAGCACGGCGCGCTTGGCGTCGAAGCTCGGGGAGACCTTCTTGGCCCAGTCGGCACCGAGCTCGGCCTCGACGAGCCGCACGAGCTCGGCGTCGAGGTCCTCGGTCTGCTCGCCGACACCCTCGTCGGCCAGGCCCAGCTGGCCGAGCAGGTGGCGCGCCGTGGAGGCGAGCACCCCGTCGGGGCCGGTGATGGAGGCGGTGATCTCGCCGAGCGCGGCCGCGTCGACGGTCGCGCCCTCGCCGCCGCCGCCGGCGGCGGGCATGCCCACCGTGACGCCGTGGGCGGAGGCGACCTGCTGCACCGCGTGGTCGACGGCCGAGGCCAGGTCGGAGGTGTCGACGTCGAAGCCGAGCGAGCCGCCGCGGGTCGAGGACCCGTCGCGCAGGCCCAGGGCCAGCGCGGACTGCACGTGGCTGACCCAGCCGGGGCCGAGCTGCCAGGTCTCGGTGACGCGGTCGGTGATGGCGGCGGGCTTGGCGCCCACGGAGCCGGCGAACTTGCGCAGCTGCTCGCTGACGGCCTCGGTCAGGACCGGGCCGAAGGCGGAGTAGGAGCGCGCCAGCTTGGTGACGGTGCCGCCCAGGGCGGTCCAGGCCGCCTCGGCGGCGCCGTCGATGGCGCCCAGGCCCAGCTCGGCGCCGAGGTCGACGAGGAGCTGGTTGCGGCGCGAGGAGACGCCGTCGCACAGCGCCTCGATGGTGTCGGCGGAGCCGATCTGGTCGACGCGCACCTTGGTCCGCAGCGCGGCCAGGGTGGTGGTCGCGGCGGCGGCGTCGTAGGTCAGGTCGGCGGGACGCTCGGCCCCGGCGGCGGCCGTCGGGGCGGCGGCGGCCTGCGGCTTGGCCTCAGCGGCGGCGTCGGCGGCGGGGGCCGCCGTGGTCTCGACGGGCTCGACCTCCTCCTCGTCCTCCACCACCGGGGTGTCGGTGGCGAACACGACGGCGGCGTCACGCGAGGAGTTCACGATCCGCGGGGCGACGCCGGTGTAGGAGGGGAGCTTGGTGGTCTGCGCCGCCAGGTTGGCGATCGTCGGCGCGTTGCCGACGCCGACCTCGACGAACTGCTCGATGCCCAGGCCCGCCCCCATCGGGGTCTGCTCGGCCGGGTCGGCGAAGAGCAGGTCCTGGGTCTCGATCCAGCGCACCGGGCTGGCGAACTGCCAGGCGAGCAGCTCGATGAGCAGGGCGCGACCCAGCCGCGACGGGTCGGCCGACCAGGTCGCCCAGTCCTCGAGAGCGGGCGTGAGGAGCGGGGAGTCGACGTAGGCGGCGACCTCCTCGACGTAGGCCTTGTCCAGGCTGAACAGCCGCGGCACCAGGTTGGGGATGTAGCGGCCGATGAGCAGCGACGGGTCGATGGTCTCGGGCAGCAGGTCGTCAAGGCGGGCGCGGAAGTCGTCCACGCCGGCGTGCAGCTCCGAGGAGTGGAACGGCACGTCGATGCCCGGGACCAGGATGAACGCGGCCTTGCCGTTGAAGCGGGCGCGGCGCTCGGCCACGACCTCCTCGAGGGCCTCCAGACCGCGGACGGTGCCGGCGATGGCGTACTGCGAGCCCTTGAGGTTGTAGTTGACGATCTGGATGAACTCGCCGGACTCGGCGGCCACCTGCGCCACGAAGTCGGCGACGTCGTCGTCGGCCAGCCGGATCTGCGAGGGGCGGATCGCGGCCAGGCGGTAGTTGCTGCGGCCCTGCGCGTCGCGGGGGACGAGGTGGTGCATCGCCATGCCGCGGCGGAACACGATCTCCAGCAGCGCCTCGAGGGGCAGGATGCCGGTGACCGCGGCGAGGGCGTTGTACTCGCCCACGGAGTGGCCGCAGGTGATGGCGCCCTCGACGAAGACGCCGGCCTCGCGCATCTCGGCGACCTGGGCCACGGCCAGCGTCGCCATGGCGACCTGGGTGAACTGGGTCAGGAAGAGCACACCGTCGGGGTGGCGGTGCAGCTCGCCGTCGGCCCACAGGTCGGTCGGGTTGTCGCGGACGACGGCCAGGATCGAGAAGCCGAGGGCCTCACGGGTGTGGCGGTCGGCGCGGTCCCAGACCTCACGGGCGGCGGTGGAGCGGGAGCGGGCGTCCAGGCCCATGCCCTGGCTCTGGATGCCCTGGCCCGGGAAGGCGTACGCCGTCCGCGGGGCCGCCACGACGGCTTTGGCCACCATGGCCAGCTCGCCGTCGGCCTTGGCGCTGACCTCGACGACGAGGTCGCCGTCGACGACGCCGGTGCGCTCGACGGTGATCTCCACCGTCGCGCCCGGCTGGACCGGGGCGACCCAGCGGGCCAGCCACGAGCGGAGCCGGCGCGGGTGGTGCGTGGCACCGACCGAGGCGGCGGCGCGCTGGGCGACCGCGGAGGTCCACATGCCGTGGACGATCGGGCCGTCGAACCCGGCGAGGCGGGCGGCGGGGACGTCGGTGTGCAGCGGGTTGTGGTCGCCGCTGACGGCCGCGAAGGCACCCATGAAGTGGGGGGCGGTCACGGTGAAGCGGTCGAGGCGGGCGCGGGGCTTCTCCTCGGCGTGCTCCACCACCGACTCCGGGGCGGCCAGGGAGGCGGAGCCGGTGCGGCCCCGGACCATGAAGCGCTCGGTCAGGGTGGCGACCTCGGTCGCGCCGTCGCGGACGACGACGTCGACGGTGACCACGCGGCCGGCAGTGGCGTCGACGACGCCCGCGCGGGTGGCGGCCAGGGTCAGCCCGGTGCCGTCGGCGAGGGCGGCGAGGTCCCCGGTGACCACGAGGCGGTGGTCGAGGTGGACCAGGTCGAGCAGGCCCTCGACCGGGCCGATGCAGGCGAAGACCGCCGGCCAGGCGAGGCCCACGAGCGTGTCGGGGACGGCGCCCTGCTGGGGGTCGGCCACGGCGTCGCCGCGTCGGGTGCGGTCGGGGTCGGTGACGCCGACGTGGTCGGCGACGAGGTCGGCCGACCAGGTCGCGGTGACGGTCGCGGTGCCACCGTCCGGGTCGTCCACGACCTCGGGCAGCGTGCCCCCGGCGGTGACGGCCAGCAGGTCGGACATGGCGGTGGTGACGGCGTCCTCGGTGATCACCGGGAGGCCGCCGGCCGGCACAGCCGAGAGGTCGAGGGCGAGCGCGAGCTCGCCGTTCAGCAGCGGCACGCGCAGCACCGCGCTGCGGCTGGTGGCGACGTCGCCGACCGGCTCGAGCGTGGCGGCGGTGCCCTCGAGGCGGTGCAGCGGGTTGCCGACCACGCGGCTCGCCCAGACGACGTCGCGCGAGGTGCGCGCGGCGTCGAGGAGGGTCACGTCGGCGCCGACGGTGGTGCGGGCGACGGCGGGGGTCACCGGGGCGCCCTCGGCGGTCAGGTCGGCGACCACGGCCGCCTCGAAGCGGTCGAGCAGGTCGGCGACCGGCTCGTCCTTGACGGTGATGCCGGCGACGGCCACGGGGCCGGGGATGACGATGACCTGGTCCGCGTCGTACGCCGCGTCGTGGGCCTGCCACAGCGAGTCCGAGCGCCACCAGCGGCGCACGTCGGCGTCGATGACGGGCACGAAGGTGACCGGCTTGCCCGGACGGCGGCAGACCTCGACGAAGAAGTGCACGTCGGCGGGGTGCAGCACGCAGGAGACGCCCTGGGGGTACGCCGCGACCAGCGCGTCGAGGGCGGCGGCCGGGTCGCTGGCGGGGAGCTCGGCGGCGTACGGGCGCTCCACGGTGCCGGAGGTCTCCGGGTGGACGCGGCCCAGCGCGCGGTCGAGCAGCTCCTCGAAGCGGGTGCGCAGCGTGACGTCGAGCCACGCGCCGCTGCCCGAGGTGGTGCCGTCCGCGGCGGCGGCGCGCGGACCGGCGAGCTCGAGGTAGCGGCGCAGCACCTGCTCGTAGGTCATCTCCGCGACGTCGCCGAAGTAGGGCTTGCAGGTCGCGGCCATGGCGGCCACCAGCTCGTCCTTGCGGGCGAGCGCGGCGTCGGCGTCACCGGCGACCTGGTCGAGCAGGGCGCCGCAGCGCGAGGCGGCGTTGTCGATCTCGTGGATGTCGGCGCCGAGCTGGCTGCGACCCGAGGTCACGTCGCCGGCGGCCTGGTTGACGCCCACCCAGCCGCCGTTCTCGGCGGGGCTGAGGCCGGGGGTGCTGACGAGCAGCTCCTTGACGGCGTCGGAGGTGGTGGCCTCCTTGGCGGCCATGGCGGCGGTGCCGATCAGGACGCCGTCGACCGGCATCGCGGCCTCGCCGTGGGCGGTGGCCCAGGTGCCGCGCAGGTAGTCGACCGCGCGGTCCGGCGTACCGATGCCGCCGCCGACGCAGACGACGAGGTTCTCGGTGGCGCGCAGGTCGGGGTAGGTCGCGAGCAGCAGCTCGTCGAGGTCCTCCCACGAGTGGTGACCGCCGGCGACGCCGCCCTCGATGTGGGCGATGACGGGGGTGTCCACGGCCTTGGCGATGGCCAGGACCTGGCGGATCTGCTTGACCGTGCCGGGCTTGAAGACGACGTAGCCGATGCCGGCCGCGTGGAGGTCCTCGATGATGGCCGTGGCCTCGTCGGTCTCGGGGATCCCGGCGCTGATCACCAGGCCGTCGAGCGGGGCGCCGGCGAGGCGGGCCTTCTGGACGAGGCGCTGGCCGCCGACCTGCATCTTCCACAGGTAGGGGTCCAGGAAGAGGGTGTTGAACTGCGCCGTGGCGCCCTCGTCGAGCAGGTCGGTCAGCCGCGCGACGTTGGCCGCGAAGATCTCCTCGGTGACCTGGCCACCGCCGGCGAGCTCGGCCCAGTGGCCGCGGTTGGCGGCGGCGGCGACGATCTCGGGGTCGACCGTCGTCGGCGTCATGCCGGCGAGCAGCACGGGGGACTTGCCGGTGAGGCGGGTGAATGCGGTGTCGACGACGGGGACGCCGTCGCCGCGGTCGACCAGGCGGGGGGCGAAGGTCGACCAGTCGGCGGCGCGGGTGACGCGCGCGCCGGGGGTGAAGAGCAGGTCGCGTCCGGCGGTGGTGGCCGCGGGCACGACGGTGACGCCGCGACCGCGCAGGGCGCGACCGGTCATGTTGGCCGACAGCTGGGCCGGGCCGAGGTCGATGACGTAGTCGGTCGTGCTCGCGACGGCGTCGGCGAGCTCGCGCGGCCAGTCGACGGTCTCCACGCAGATCGCCTGCGCGAGGTGCTCGGCGAGGGCGGCGTCCAGGCCGCACTCCTGGGCCCACTCGCGCACCAGGGCGACGGCGGGGGACAGGGCGGGGTGGTGGAAGCCGAGCGCGACGGGCACCGGCTCGAGCACGGGCGCGAAGGCGCGGCCACCACGGGACTTGGCCTCGATCTCGGCCGCCTCGCGGGCCGAGCGCGCCTCGACGGCGGCGCGGAAGGCGCGCAGCGCGGCGGGCGACCCGCTCACGACCAGGCGGCGGGGGCCGTTGACGGCGGCGACGACGGCGACGTCGTCGGTCGCGCCGGTGTCGAGCAGCTCCTGGACCTCGGCGACCGAGGCGCCGGCGACCGAGAGCATCGGGGTGTCCTCGCCGTGGGCCACGAGGCCGGTACGGCGGCCCACGATGGCCGCCGCGGCGCCGATCAGGCGGGCGATGGCGAGCAGCTCGACGTCGCTGCGGACGTCGCCCTCGCGGCGGCCGGCGAAGGCCGCGACGCCGAGGATGCCCTGCGAGTGGCCGACCGAGGCGACCGGGGCGACCCGGGTGAGGTCGAGGCCCTCGGCGGCGAGCAGGTCGAGCGTGGCCAGCTGGGTCAGCAGCACGCCGGGCAGCGCCAGCCCGGTGGCGAGGGTCTCGGTGCGGGCCGGGTCGGCCTCGTCCTGCAGCCACTCCTGCGGGGCGAAGGGGCGGGGTAGCGCCGGGGCCAGGCGGGCCGCGATCGGGGCGACCATGCGGCCCGACTCCTCGACCAGCGCGGTCAGCCGCGCCAGGTCGGGGTCCTCCCCGAACAGCTCGCGCAGGGTGGCGAACCAGTCGGCGCCCTGCCCCCCGAAGGTCACCGCGAACTCGTCCCCGTCGTGGAGCCGGTCGGCCAGGCTGCTGCCGCTCGCGGGGGTGGCGTGGTCGTGGCTGAGGGTGCTCGGAGGAAGCTGAGTCATGTGAGGAGTGTGTCATGTTCGAGCGCAGAACACGAAATCCTCCTCACGTTTTTCCCGAGGGTGGCCTCGGCTCCGGGCGTACCCGCCGGTAGACCCCGCACCCGGCCGGCCCCGGCCTGCGTAGCCTGCCCGCATGAGCCTCCCCGCCCCCGCCGCAGCCCACGTCGCCCTCGTCACCGGGGCCTCCAGCGGCATCGGCGAGGAGATCGCCCGCGACCTCGCCGAGCGGGGTCACGAGCTCGTGCTGGTGGCGCGCTCGCGAGGGCGGCTCGAGGCGCTGGCCGCGTCGCTGCCCGGGACCGCGCACGTCGTGCCGGTCGACCTCTCCGAGGACGCCGAGCGGGCCCGGCTGGGCGACGAGCTGGCCGCGCGCGGCCTGGTCGTCGACGTGCTGGTCAACAACGCCGGCTTCTCCACGCTGGGCCCGGTCGCGCGCAGCGAGGCCGTCGCCGAGCTGCGGATGGTGGCCGTCGACGTGGGGGCGGTGGTCGACCTGTGCAGCCGGTTCGTGCCGGGCATGGTCGAGCGGGGTGCGGGCGCGGTGCTCAACGTGGCCTCGACGGCGGCCTTCCAGCCGCTGCCCGGCCAGGCGGCGTACGGCGGGTCGAAGGCCTTCGTGCTGTCCTACACCCGCAGCCTGGCCGCCGAGCTGCGCGGCACCGGCGTCACCGCGACGGTGCTGTGCCCGGGGCCGGTGGACACCGGGTTCGGGGAGGCGGCCGGCTTCGACCGCGAGGACTTCGAGAAGGCGCTGCCCCGGCCGATGTGGGTCGCGGCCCGCGACGTGGCGCGCGCCGGGGTCGCCGGGCTCGACGCCGGCCGGGCCGTCGTCATCCCGGGTGCGGTCAACCGCGTGGGAGCCGTGCTCGCCGCCCGGGCCCCGCAGGGGCTGCTCGCCCGGGTGCTGGCCAAGGCGCACCCCGGCCTGCGGTAGCGGTCCCGGCCCGGGTCAGCCGGCGTCCTTGATCTCGCAGATCACCGCGCCGTTGGTGACGGTGGCGCCGACCTCGGCCTGCAGCCCGGTCACCACGCCGGCGCGGTGGGCCTTGAGCGGCTGCTCCATCTTCATCGCCTCGAGCACCACGATGGCGTCGCCCTCGGCGACCTCGTCGCCCTCGGCGACCGAGACCTTGACGATCGTGCCCTGCATCGGGGAGGTGACCGCGTCGCCGGAGACCGCGGCGCCCGCCTTGGCCCCGGCCTTGCGCTTCGGCTTCTTGGCGCCGCCCGCGGCACCGCCGCCGACGGCGGCCAGGCCACCGGGGAGGACCACCTCGAGACGGCGGCCGCCGACCTCGACGGTCACCCGCTGGCGCTCCTCGGCCTCCGGCGCCTCGGCGCTCGGGCCGGCGTACGGCGTGAGCTGGTTGTCGTAGTCGGTCTCGATCCACTGCGTGTAGACCGTGAAGGTCGACCCGTCACCGACGTACGCCGGGTCGCGGACCACCGAGGCGTGGAAGGGGATGACCGTCGGCATGCCCTCGACCACGAACTCGTCGAGCGCGCGGCGCGAGCGCTCCAGCGCCTGGGTGCGGTCGCGCCCGCTGACGATCAGCTTGGCGACGAGGGAGTCGAAGGCGCCCGGGATGGTCTCGCCCTCCTCGTAGCCGCCGTCGAGGCGGACGCCGGGGCCGCTGGGGGGCGACCAGCGGGTGAGCGTGCCGGGGGCGGGCATGAAGTTGGCCCCGCCGTCCTCGGCGTTGATGCGGAACTCGATGGAGTGGCCGCGGATGTCCGGGTCGTCGTACCCCAGCTCCTCGCCGGCGGCGATCCGGAACATCTCGCGCACCAGGTCGATGCCGGTGACCTCCTCGGAGACGCAGTGCTCCACCTGGAGGCGGGTGTTGACCTCGAGGAAGGAGATGGTGCCGTCGGCGGCGACGAGGAACTCGCAGGTGCCGGCGCCGACGTAGCCCGCCTCGCGCAGGATCGCCTTGGAGGAGGTGTAGAGCTCCTCGACCTGGGCGTCGGTGAGGAACGGCGCGGGCGCCTCCTCGACGAGCTTCTGGTTGCGGCGCTGCAGCGAGCAGTCGCGGGTGGAGATCACCACGACGTTGCCGTGCTGGTCGGCCAGGCACTGGGTCTCCACGTGGCGGGGCTTGTCGAGGAACTTCTCCACCAGGCACTCGCCGCGGCCGAACGCGCCGACCGCCTCGCGGGTGGCGGCCTCGAAGGCGTCGGGGATCTCCTCGATGGTGCGGGCGACCTTGAGGCCGCGACCACCGCCGCCGTAGACGGCCTTGATGGCCACGGGCAGGCCGTGCTCCTCGGCGAAGGCGACGATCTCGTCGGCATCGGCGACGGGGTCCTTGGTGCCGGGGGCCAGCGGCGCGTTCGCGCGCTCGGCGATGTGCTTGGCCTTGGCCTTGTCGCCCAGCGCGTCGATGGCCGCGGGCGTGGGGCCGATCCAGACCAGGCCGGCGTCGATCACGGCCTGCGCGAAGTCGGCGTTCTCGGCCAGGAAGCCGTAGCCGGGGTGCACCGAGTCCGCGCCCGACTTCTCGGCCACCGCGATGATCTTGGCGATGTCGAGGTAGGACTCGGCCGGCGTGCTGCCGTCCAGGGAGTGGGCCTCGTCGGCGACGCGCACGAACAGCGCGTCGCGGTCCGGCTCGGCGTACACCGCCACGCTGCCGATGCCCGCGTCCTTGCAGGCGCGGATGACGCGGACGGCGATCTCGCCCCGGTTGGCGACCAGGACCTTCTGCAGCGGCTTGACCTCGGGCACGGTGCTCCTTCGTGGGGCTGAGACGAATCCTCGCCGGAGACTACTGCGGTGAGCGCTCGTTCACCCCCGCACCTACCATCGGGTCATGACCGACGTGACCGGGGACACAGCACGACAGCGCTGGCAGCAGCGGTACGACGCGGCGCTCACGGGCGGCAAGGTCCGCGACGCCGACTGGACGACGCTCTCGGGCGTCGAGGTCGAGCCGGCGTACGGCACCGAGGACTCGGAGTGGCCCGGGGAGTTCCCCTTCACCCGCGGCCTCTACGCCACCGGCTACCGCGGCCGGGCGTGGACGATCCGGCAGTTCGCCGGCTTCGGCAACGCCCAGCAGACCAACGAGCGCTACCGGATGATCCTGGGCCGGGGCGGTGGCGGCCTCAGCGTCGCCTTCGACATGCCGACCCTGATGGGCCGCGACTCCGACGACCCCAAGAGCCTCGGCGAGGTCGGCCACTGCGGCGTGGCGATCGACTCGGCCGCCGACATGGACGTGCTCTTCGACTCCATCCCGCTCGAGCAGGTCACCACGTCGATGACCATCAGCGGTCCGGCGGTGCCGGTGTTCTGCATGATGCTGGTCGCCGCCGAGCGGCAGGGCGCCGACCTGTCCAAGCTCAACGGCACGCTGCAGACCGACATCTTCAAGGAGTACATCGCCCAGAAGGAGTGGCTCTTCGGTCCCGAGCCGCACCTGAAGCTGATCGGCGACCTGATGGAGTACTGCGCCGAGGAGATCCCGGCCTACAAGCCGCTGAGCGTCTCGGGCTACCACATCCGCGAGGCCGGCTCCACGGCCGCGCAGGAGCTGGCGTTCACGCTCGCCGACGGCTTCGGCTACGTCGAGCTCGGGCTCTCCCGAGGCCTCGACGTGGACGTCTTCGCCCCCGGCCTGAGCTTCTTCTTCGACAGCCACCTCGACTTCTTCGAGGAGATCGCGAAGTTCCGTGCCGGTCGCCGGATCTGGGCCCGCTGGCTGCGCGACGTCTACGGCGCGAAGACCGACAAGGCCCAGTGGATGCGCTTCCACACCCAGACCGCCGGCGTCTCCCTCACCGCCCAGCAGCCCTACAACAACGTCGTCCGCACCGGCGTCGAGGCGCTCGCCGCGGTGCTCGGCGGCACCAACAGCCTGCACACCAACGCCCTCGACGAGACCCTGGCGCTGCCCAGCGAGCACGCCGCCGAGGTCGCGCTGCGCACCCAGCAGGTGATCATGGAGGAGACCGGCGTGCTCAACGTCGCGGACCCCCTGGGCGGCAGCTGGTACGTCGAGGCGCTGACCGACCGCATCGAGGCCGAGGCCAACGCGATCTTCGACAAGATCCTCGAGATGGGGGGCTCGGACCTGCGCCACGACCACGTCGAGGCGCTCGCGGAGTCCGCCCGCAACGGCGAGGACCCGATCACCCAGGGCCTGCTGCGCGGCATCGAGGACGGCTGGTTCATGTCCGAGATCGCCGAGGCCGCCTTCGTCTACCAGGTCGCGCTGGAGAAGAAGGAGAAGAAGGTCGTCGGGGTGAACTGCCACACCGAGTCGGTCAGCCGCGAGCTGGAGATCATGCGGGTCTCCCACGAGGTCGAGACCGAGCAGGTCCGTGAGCTCGCCGAGCGCCGCGCCGGACGCGACGACGACGCCGTGAAGCGGGCGCTCGAGGAGATGCTGGCCGCGGCCCGCGAGGACCGCAACATGGTGCCGCCGATGCTGGAGGCCTGCCGCGTCGAGGCGACGCTGGGCGAGATCTGCGACGCGCTGCGCGCCGAGTGGGGCGAGTACCGGGAGCCGGCCCGCTTCTAGGCGGTCGGCTCGGGCGACACGGCCACCTGCTGCCGCTCGACGGGCGGGAGACCCGGCAGCCGTGCGCCGGCGCGGGGGAGCGTGAACACGAAGGTGCTGCCGACCCCCTCGGCGCCCTCCTCGACCCGGATGTCGCCGCCGTGGCGGACCACCACGCGGCGGCAGATGTCCAGGCCGAGGCCGGTGCCGCCGTAGCCGTCGGTCTGCACCCGCACGAAGGTCTCGAAGACCCGCTGGCGCATCGACTCGGGGATGCCGATGCCGTTGTCGGTCAGCCGCAGCTCGACCATGTCGCCGGCGGGACGACAGGTCAGCGTGACGTGGGGCCGGGTGTGCGGAGCGACGTACTTGACCGCGTTGCCGACCAGGTTGTCCAGCAGCTGCCGCAGGAGCACCACGTCGGCGCGCACCCGGATGCCGGGCTCGATCTCGATGTGCGGGTGGGTGGCGCCGTCGCGCCGGAGCCGGGCGACCTCCTCGGCGACGGCGGAGAGGTCGAGGTCCTCCGGGGACAGCGGGCGGTCGCGGGCCACGGTGTAGCCGAGCAGGTCGTCGATGAAGCGGCGCATGTGGGTCGCGGCGCCCTGGATCCTGCCGATCATCGCCTGGCCGTCCTCGGCGCTGACGTCGCCCAGGGCGAAGAAGTCGGCCAGCGAGTCGGCCCACCCGCTGACCACGGTCAGCGGGTTGTTGAGGTCGTGGGCGACCACCCCGGCGAAGGCGGCGAGGTCGCCCTCGTGCTCGCGCACGGTCGTGACGTCGCGGAAGTTGACCACCGCGGCCCGGGGCGACTCCTCGGTCTCCGCCACGGGGCTGGCGCTGACCTCGATCACCCGGCCGTCGGGGGAGGAGTCGCTGCGCAGCACCAGGTCCTCGCGGAGCACCTCCTCGCCGGCCAGGGCGCGGCGGAAGGGGAGCTCGGCCTCGTCGAGCGCGGTGCCGTCGGGGTGGAACAGCCGACCCCGGGTGGCGTCGGGGAGGGTCGTGAGCATCACCGAGGAGCGCAGCAGGGCGTCGCCCGCGGCGTTGCGGACCAGCACCTCGCCGTCCTCGCGGGCCACGACGATGCCCTCGTTCATGTTGTGCAGCACCGCCCCCAGCAGGGCGGCCCGGCCCAGCGAGGCGGCCTCGGAGACCCGGGCGCGGCGGATGGCCGCGTCGCGCTCGCTCATCACGCACGAGATCACCAGCGTCTTGAGCACCAGCACCGCGAGCAGCGCCTGGGCCAGCGCGGCCCCGACCCGGGGGTCGTCCATGGAGGCGAAGACGCCGTTGCCGCTCAGCGTCATCACGATGGCGAAGGTGCCCGAGGCCACCGCGTGGACGGCGGCGCGCAGCGCGTCGAGCCGCATCGCCGCCCACAGGCTCGGCACCGTCAGCAGGAAGGTCAGCGGGAGCGGCTGCTCCCGGGTGAACACCGCGCCGTACACCGCCAGGGTCACCACGGCCAGGGCCAGCAGCTCCAGCGGGCCGCCGCGCCAGGTCCGGTCGGTCGGTGCGGCGCGCGGGCCCGGCTCGGGGCGGGTCCGCGCCGGGCGGGGTCCCCCCGGGGCGAGCCGCGGGCCGAGCTGCAGCGCGACCCCGCCCACGGCGATCATCCAGCTCAGGTTGCGGGCGAGCACGAGCGAGGCGTCCTGGAGGTCGGAGGTGGGGACCAGTCCCAGCCCCGCGGCGCGGACCCCCGAGGCCACGGCGGAGCCGACGGTCACGGCGAGGAGGAACACCCACAGGTCCGCCGTACGACGCAGCGGGCGGGTGCCGCCGCTGCCCCAGAGCGCGGGTGCCCAGCGCACCATGACGGCCTGGTAGACCGTGGCCTGGAGGACGACCTGCAGCGCGCCCATGGCGGCCTGGCCCGTCGTCGAGCCCGCGACCACGAGGGCGGCCGAGCTCACGGCGGTCAGCAGGACGGCGTCCAGCGGCCAGGTGCGCCGGTCGCCCGTGGCGGCCCACAGCAGCCCGACGCCGGACAGCGGCCAGATCAGGCTGACCCCGAACTCCGGCCGGTAGCTCGCGAACCCGATGTCGGTCGCGATCCAGGTGGCGCACACGAAGGCGACCAGCCGCAGCCCCTCGGGCACGAGGGCCCGCCCCGGCCCGGCTGCGGGCGTGCGCCAGCCCGCCGCCTGCACCTCCATGTCCGCAGTATCGGGGAACGGGGGGTCCTCCCGCAGCGTTTCGACACCCCTCAGGCCAAGGTGGTCCGGAGGTGCGAGGCGAGCAGGTCGAGCTCGGCGGCGACGTTGGTGGGGTCGAGGAAGTAGTGGTCGCGACCCTCCACCCGGTGCAGGCGGACCGCGACCCCGGACTCGTCGAGCCGGGCGGCGAACCGCTCGCCCTCCTCGCGCAGCAGGTCCAGGCCCGCGGTGACCACCAGTGTCGGCGGCAGCCGGGACAGCGACGGCGCCAGCAACGGCGACCCGTAGGGCTGGCGACGGGCGTCCGGGTCGCGGAAGTACGTCGCCCGCACCAGCTCGAGCACCGACGCCCCGAGCATCGGCTGCGCCCCGGCCGGCAGCGAGACCGCCTTCTGCGCCCACGTCGAGGCGACGTCGAGCGACGGGACGCCGAGGGTGAGGGCGCGCAGCCGCGGGCCGCCGGAGTCCCGCGCCAGCAGCGCTGCGGCCGCCGCGAGGTTGCCCCCGGAGCTGAAGCCGCCCACCGAGACCCGGGTCGGGTCCAGCCCCCAGTGCGGGCCCTGCTCGGAGAGCCGCAGCAGCACGTCGTGCACCTGCTCGTGCGCCACCGGGTAGCGGACCTGCGGCGCCACGGCGTAGTCGGGCAGTAGCACCGCGATGCCGAGCCGGTCCACGAGGTGCTGCGCCACGAACTCGTCCATCCGCGGACGACGCATCACGAACGCCCCGCCGTGCAGGTGCACGTGCACCGGCAGGTCGCAGCGCTGCTCCTCCGGGGCGTAGAGCAGCGCGTCGACCCGGCCGTGACGGGTCTGCAGCCGCACCTTGGTCGGGCGGACCGGACGGTCACCCGGTCGACGCAGCGCGGCGACCAGCTCCCGGTCGTAGCGGACCAGCAGCGGCGCGAGCCGCTGCTGCCACCAGGCGCGTCGGTCGGCGCGGGAGGAGAGCAGGCTCACGACGGCTGTTCGGAGCGGAGGGGCCGGCGGATGGGGGACCTGCACGTCCTTCGTGCCGTGTTCACCGGGTGTGCCCGTGGTGTTGGTGGTCACGCGGTGGGCTGGGAGCCGTGCCCGCGAGGCGGGCGACCACCCCTCGAAAAGGATCTCGATGAACCCCTCTCTCTCCCGACGCGGACTCCTCGGCGGCGCCACGGCCGGCGGCCTGGGCATCGCCCTCAGCGGCAGCGTCGAGGCCGTCGCCGGACCGCGCCGCCCGGCGGTCGGCTACGGCGAGCTCGTGGCGGACCCTCGTGGACTGCTCGCCCTGCCCCCGGGCTTCTCCTACGAGATCGTGGCCCAGGCCGGCGTCACCCAGCTCGCGAACGGCGAGGGCCCCACGCCGACGGACCAGGACGCCAACGGCGTCTTCGGGCGTGCGAGCGGAGGAGCCGCCATCGTGTGCAACCACGAGATCGGGGGGTCCGAGTCGCCCGGCGTGCCACCGCTGCCGGGTCTCACCTACGACCCCGGCGCCCGGGGCGGCACCACGACGATCGAGGTCGACCCCCGCGGACGGCGGCTGAGCGAGTACGTCTCCGTGGCCGGCACCCACAACAACTGCGCGGGCGGCGAGACGCCGTGGAACACCTGGCTCACCTGCGAGGAGACGGAGGCGCGCCGGAGCGCCACCCTCCAGAAGGACCACGGCTACGTCTTCGAGGTCGACCCGTCCAGCCAGCTGGCCAACGTCAACAAGGCGGCGGTGCCGCTGAGGTTCCTGGGCCGCTACGCCCACGAGGCCGTGGCCGTCGACCCGGCGACGTCGACGATCTGCGAGACCGAGGACGCCGGCAACCCCAACGGCCTCTACTACCGCTGGACCCCGCCGCAGGGCTTCCGGGGCGGGCTCGGCGCACTGCGCAAGCTGGCCGAGAGCCCCGGGGGAGACACCGCCGGGACGCTGGAGGCGATGAGCTGCTGGCAGGGCGACCGGCACGTCCCCGACCTGTCCCTCGCGACGCGGGCGGGCACCCGCTACCAGGTCCGGTGGGTCGAGGTCCCCGACCGCGACGCCCGGACGGTCTCGGTGCGCAAGCAGCTCACCGACCAGCAGGTCACCCGCAGCCGCAAGCTCGAGGGCGCCTGGTGGGGCGACGGCGGCGCCTACTTCGTGGCCAGCTTCGCCCGCCGCAGCGACGGCAGCGCCAACGAGCACGACGGCCAGGTCTGGTTCTACGACCCGCGGTCCCGGACGGTGACGTTGCGGACCATCTTCAGCGTCAACCCCGACCCCGAGGTCGACGCCGAGAACTACGACGGGCCCGACAACATGACGCTCTCGCCCCACGGCGGACTGATCCTCGCCGAGGACGGCAACGGGGTGCAGCACCTGGTCGGCGTCACCGACCAGGGCAAGACCTTCCCGATGGCGCGCAACGACCTCAACGGCAGCGAGTTCGCCGGGCCGGCCTTCAGCCCCGACGGCACCGTGCTGTTCGCCAACATCCAGTCGCCGGGCTACGTGCTCGCGATCACCGGTCCGTGGGGGCGGCCGAGCAACGCGGCGCGGTAGGCGTGCACCGGTGGGGGCGGACGCTGGTGTGACCGCGTCCGGGGTCTCGGGGACAATGGCGTCATGACGCAGCAACCCTTCTCGCGACCCGGTGCGGTGGACCTCTCCGGGCTCCAGCCCAGCACCGCCCCCGCCGGCACCCCTGCTGGCGCACCTGCCGGCACCCCTGCTGGCGCGCCCGCCGGCGGTGGCGCGGCGTACGCCCTGCAGGTGACCGAGCAGAACTTCCAGGACGTCCTGGAGGCGTCCCGCAACGCGCCGGTGCTGCTGGCCTTCGAGAGCCCGCAGCGCTCCCCGGAGAGCACCCGGCTCGCCGACGACGTGCAGACGCTGTCCTCCGAGCTCGAGGGCCGCGTGCTGCTCGGGCGGGTCGACATCGACCAGGTGCCGCAGATCGCGCAGGCGATGCAGATCCCGTCGGTGCCGCTCGTCGTGCTCGTGGCCCAGGGCCGCCCGATGCCGCTGTTCCAGGACGCCGCCCCGATCGAGGACCTGCGTGCGGCGCTGACGCAGGTGCTGCAGCAGCTGACCGCCAGCGGCGTCACGGGCCGCCACCAGCCCCGCACCGGTGGCGCCGAGGTGGACGAGGAGACCGGCGAGGAGCTCGTCGACCCGCGCTACGCCCCCGCCCAGGACGCGCTCGAGCGAGGGGACATCGATGCCGCGGTCGCGGAGTACCAGAAGCTGGTCGCCGCCAACCCCGCCGACACCGAGGCGGCCGCGGGCCTGGCGATGGCCCAGGTGCTGCAGCGCACCGACGGGGTCGACCTCCAGCAGGCGCGCAGCGCCGCGGCGGCGGCGCCCGACGACGTCGAGGCGCAGACCCTGGTGGCCGACCTCGACCTGCTCGGCGGTCACGTGGACGACGCCTTCCGTCGGCTGGTCGAGCTGGTGCGCCGGACGTCCGACGCCGACCGCGACCGGGCCCGGACGCACCTGATCGGCCTGTTCGGTGCCGTGGGCAACGACGACCCGCGGGTGCAGCGCGCCCGGCGGGACCTCGCCTCCGCGCTGTTCTGAGCCTGCGGGTCCCCCGACAGCGGGGCGCGAGCTCCTAGGCGTGCGTCGGGCCTGAGTGGATACTGCGCACCTGACGTCACCGTCGACGTCCGCTCCGGGGAGGCCCTCATGTCCGTCGCACCTGCCCGTCGTGGGACGCGGGGTCGCCGCCGCCGGCGACCGGTCGCGCTCCTGGCCACCGCCGCGCTGGCCGGCCTGGTCTCCCTGACTGCCTGCGCGGGCGGGGGACCGCAGCCGCAGCCGCCGAACAGCATCACGGTCTGGATCCAGGAGGACCTGCCGGAGCGGGTCGCGGCGACCCAGGCGATCGTCGACGACTTCACCGCCGAGACCGGGGTGGAGGTCGAGCTGGTCGCCGTGGCCGAGGACCAGTTCACCCAGCTGCTGGTCTCCTCGGCGGCGGCCGGCGACCTGCCCGACGTCATCGGCGCCCTGCCGCTGGCGGCCGTGCGGACGCTGTCGGGCAACGAGCTGATCGACACCGACGCCGTCGCCGCGGTGGTGGAGCGGCTCGACCGCTCGACCTTCGTCGACCGGGCCGTCGAGCTGACCCGCGAGGGCGACGCGCAGCTGGCGGTGCCCAGCGAGTCGTGGTCGCAGCTGCTCTTCTACCGTAAGGACCTCTTCGAGGAGGCCGGGCTCGAGCCCCCCACGACGTACGACGCGACGCTGACCGCGGCGAAGGAGCTCGACGGCGACGACCTGGCCGGCTTCGTCGGCGGCACCGCCCCGGGGGACGCCTTCACCGAGCAGACCTTCGAGCAGGTGGCGCTGGGCAACGACTGCCAGCTGGTCGAGGACGACGGCGCGATCGGGCTGGACAGCCAGCGGTGCGTCGACGCGCTCGACTTCTACGGCACCCTCGTGGAGGACTACTCGGTGCCGGGGGCGCAGGACGTCGACACCACGCGGGCCTCCTACTTCGCCGGGCAGGCCGCGATGTTCGTCTGGTCGACCTTCGTGCTCGACGAGATGGCCGGGCTGCGCCCCGACGCGAAGCCCACCTGTCCGCAGTGCGAGGACGACCCGGCCTTCCTGGCGCGCAACACCGGGGTGGTCACCACCCTCGCGGGCCCGGCGAACGCGGGACCGGCCTCGTTCGGCGAGGTGACGTCGTGGACGATCACGGCCGAGTCCTCGACCCGGGCCTCGACCGACTTCGTGGCCCACATGTTCGGCGACGGCTACGTGCCGTGGCTGCAGATCGCGCCCGAGGGCAAGGTGCCGGTCCGCACCGGCACCCCCGAGGCGCCGCAGCGGTTCTCCCGCACCTGGTCGACGCTGCCGGTCGGCGAGGGCGTCCCGCAGGAGGAGAAGCGGCCGCTCTCGGACTTCTACGACGACGACGTGCTGGCCGCGCTGGCCGCCGGCCCCGAGGAGTTCTCCCGCTGGGGCATCCCGCAGGGCCAGGGCGAGCTGCTGGGCGCCCTGCAGGGGGAGCAGCCGGTGGCCGCGGCCGTCGACGAGGTGGCCTCCGGCGAGGACGCCGAGGAGGTCGCCGACCAGGCGGCCGAGGACGTCCGCTCGATCCAGGAGTCGCTGTCGTGAGCACCTCGACCGAACCGGCCCGCCCCGCCCGCCCGAGCCGGCCGGCCCGACCGACCCGGCGGCGTACGCCCTCCACGCGGGCCCGGCAGGACGCCCGCACCGGCCTGGCGCTGATCTCGCCCACCTTCGTGGTGGTCGTGGTGGTGGTCGTGCTCCCGATCCTGTGGACGGTCTCGCTGGCCTTCCAGGAGGTGCGGCTGCTCGACCTGCGCACCACCGGCGTGATCGGCGACTACACGCTCGAGAACTTCCGTGACGTGCTCACCTCCGACGGGTTCCTCACCGCCCTGCTGACCACGCTCTTCTACGCCGTGGGCGGCACCGGCCTCGCGATCCTGGTCGGGCTGGTCGCCGCGCTCGCGCTGCGGCGGCCGTTCCGGGGCCGTGGGCTGGTCCGCGCCGCCCTGCTGCTGCCGTACGTCGCCCCGGTGGTCGCGGCGGCCTTCGTCTGGTCGACCGCGCTCAACCCGCAGTACGGCGTGGTCAACGCCTGGGGCACCGGCGCGCTGGGCTGGGAGGACCCGATCGCGTTCCTCAGCTCCCGCTCCGACGACGTGTCGGTGCTGGGCCTGCAGCTGGAGGTGCCGACCGCCCTGCTCACGGTGATCGCGTTCGAGGCCTGGCGCTCCTTCCCGTTCGCCTTCCTCTTCCTCACCGCCCGCCTGGAGGCGGTGCCGGACACCTACGAGGAGGCGGCGCGCATCGACGGGGCCACGCCGACGCAGCGGTTCCGCCACATCGTGCTGCCGCAGCTGGGGCCGACGATCGCGGTGCTGTGCGTGCTGCGGTTCATCTGGACCTTCAACAACTTCGACGACATCTACCTGCTGACCGGCGGGGGGGCCGGCACCGAGGTGGTCGCCGTCCGGGTCTTCAACTACCTCACCGCCCGCAGCGACATCGGCGCCGCGGCCGCCCAGGCGCTGGTGCTCGCCGCGATCCTGGCGGTGCTCGTCACGGCGTACCTCACGCTCTTCGGCCGGCGGGAGGAGCGGGCATGAGCACGACCAACCTGCGCAACACGATCGAGGAGCGTTCGCTGGCGGTGCTCCGCCCGGTGGTCATCGGGCTGCTGCTGCTGGTGGCGCTCGTGCCGTTCTACTACATGGTGGTGCTCTCGTTCCGGCCGCTCGACAGCCTGGTGCAGGACCCCGGTCGGATGTGGGTGGGGCTCTCGGAGGTCGACCCGGCGACCTACGCCGACGTGCTGCGCTCGGTCGACGCCGGCGGGCAGGGCTTCGCCTCGTTCATCCGCAACAGCCTGCTGGTGGCCGGCGGCACCGTGGTGCTCTCGCTGCTGGTTGCCGTGCCGGGGGCGTACGCCGTCAGCCGGCTCGACTTCTTCGGCCGGCGTCAGGTCTCGGCGCTGTTCCTGACCGTCTACTTCTTCCCCAGCATCCTGCTGGCCGTGCCGCTGTTCGTCTTCTACACCCGCATCGGGCTGCGCGGCTCCCTCGTCGGGCTGCTGATCGTCTACCTCGCCCAGGTGGCAGCGGTGACGATCTACATGCTGCGCAACTACTTCGACACGATCCCGGTCAGCCTGGAGGAGGCCGCGGCGATCGACGGCTGCTCGCGGCTGCAGGTGCTGCGCCGGATCAGCCTGCCGCTGGCGCTGCCCGCGGTGGCCTCCAACGCGCTCTTCGTGTTCATGATCGCCTGGAACGAGTTCCTCTTCGCGCTGCTGTTCCTCGTCGAGGACCGCGACTCGTGGACCGTCTCGCTGGGCCTGTCGCAGCTGGCGGGGAGCATCGAGGTGCCCACGACGACGCTGATGGCGGGCTCGGTGATCCTGACGCTGCCGATCGTGGTGCTGTTCTTCCTGGCCGAGCGGTTCCTCGTGGGCGGGTTGACGGCCGGGGCCGAGAAGGGCTGACCCTAGGGTGGGGCTCGGGCCGGAGCGTCCGGTCCCGTGGGGAGGTAGGCACATGAGCACGGTCAAGGTGGCCACCGAGGTCGACGCACGTGGCGGGATCCTGGTGGGCGACGACGGCTCGCCGGCCTCCCAGGAGGGGGTCCGCTGGGCGGCGGACCTGGCGGGACGGCTCGGGGAGACGCTGCACGTCGTACGCGCCTGGTCGATCTCCTCGGCCCCGCGGCCGGCGAGTGCGACCGGCGGCTACGTGCCGCCGCTGACCGACTTCGAGCAGGCCGTCCTGGACCGGCTCCGTGAGGACGTCGCCGCCGCCGGGGTGTCCGAGGGCGACGCCGTGCAGCTGCACGTCGTCCACGGCGCGGCCGGCCGCCGGCTGCTGGAGGCCGCGGCCCACGCCGACATGCTCGTGGTCGGCACCCGCGGTGCGGGCGGGTTCCTGGGCCTGCGGATGGGCTCGACGGCCGACCAGGTGATGCGCCACGCGCCGTGCCCGGTGGTGGTCGTCCCGGTGCACGGTGACGACGACCCGGACGACCTCGACACCCAGGTGCTCGCGGCCGACTGACCCACCCTCGGGGTCCATGCCCCACCATGGACCCATGGAGCAGACCGCCGCGGCCCCGGTGCGCCTCTCGCTGCGCGGGCAGACCTACGTCGCCGCCGTGGCGGTCGCTGCGACGGTGGCCTTCGTCGTGGACTCCCCGGTGGCCTGGGTGGTGCTGATGCTGCTCACGCTGCCGCTCAGCCTGCTGGCGATGTGGGTCGGCTTCTACGCCGCCCTGGCCGTCGGCGCGCTGGCGGGCCACGGCCCCGAGGCGGTGTCCTGGCCGGTCGGCGTGGCCTGGGTCGCGGTGTGGACCACGACGGCGTGGATCAACGCGCGGCTGGCCGAGAAGGTGCTCCGCCGGGGCTGGGACGCGCTGCGCACCGGCCCGCGCAACGAGGACGACGACGACTGGAGCGAGGACTGGTACGGCGACGCGGACGAGCGCCCGCGTCCCTGATCCTCAGCCCCGCCCGCTCTCGGTGTAGGCCGCCGGCCCGGGCTCGGCGGCCGGGGGAGCGGCCCGGAGCGCGGCCAGCGCCGCCTCGACGCGACGGGCGGTGAAGTCGGCGCAGCGCTCGCGCACCTCCGCGGGCGTGTGGAAGGCGACCGAGCGGATCTCGCGCTCCTGCCGCACCACCTCGTCGAGCACCGAGGCGTCCACGACGCCCCCGTCGAAGACCAGGCACAGCGCGTCGTCCCAGCCGCCCCACGGCGGCAGCCAGTCGGTGAGCAGCAGCCGGCCCGGCTCGAGGTCCAGCGCCAGCTCCTCGCGGACCTCGCGGGCCACGGCGAGCTGGGGCGACTCGCCGACCTCGACGACGCCGCCGGGCAGGTCGTGGTCGCGCTTGTAGGTCAGCTGGCACAGCAGCACCCGGTCGTCGCGGTCGCGGACCAGCAGCTGGCTGATGGCGCGCTTGCGCGGCAGGAACGAGTTGAGCAGCGTCCGGAACCCGTCGGGGTCCTCCAGCGGGGTGTCGTCGACCAGCCGGGCGTAGACGACCCGGTCGGTCGCGGGCCGGTCGACCTCGCCGTCGGCGTCCGCGACGCCGCGGGCGACACCCTCGCGCATCAGGCCCGAGAAGGTCGCCACGCGCTGGGCCTGGTCGTCGTCGGGGTCGACGTGGGTCTCGACCCGGGTGGCGCCGCCCTTGAAGGCCGACTCCACGACGCGTCGCACCTCCTCGGAGCAGACCTGCAGGCCCTGCTCCTGCAGCGCCGGGGGCCAGGACACCCGGACCACGCCGGGGGCGACGGAGGTCAGCTCGGCACGCACGACGCCCACCCTAGTGACCGGCGGGGGGAGGGGGTCAGAGCAGCCAGATCGCGAGCACGCCGGCGGCGACGGCGGCCGGGGCGACCAGCAGCCCCTCCAGGCCGAAGCGCAGCGCGCTGACGGGCAGCCCGCGCCGGCGGCAGCTGCGCAGCCACAGCAGGTTGGCCAGCGACCCCCAGGCGAGCACGACCGGGCCGACGTTGACGGCGACCAGCGCCGTCAGCAGCCGGTCGGTGCTGCCGGCGAACGGCTCCACCACGAGGTACGCCGGCAGGTTGTTGACCACGTTGGCCAGCACCGTGGTGACGCCCGCCAGCTGGGCCACCGACCCCGGCGAGGACCCCTGGCCCAGCGCCGCGGTGAGCACCGGCGCCCCGACGTCGACCACGACGTCGGTGACCGCGAACAGCACCACGGCCAGCACGATGACCGACCAGGGCAGCAGCGCGAGCAGCCGGCGCGGGGCGACGACCGCGGGACGGCGTACGGCGAAACCGGCGACGAGCACCACCGCGGCGACCAGGGCCGTGAGCCAGGGCGGTGTGCCGAGGACGACCGCCGGGGCCACCAGGGCCACCACCACCGCCGCCAGCACGACCAGCGTGCGGTCGGCGGGCGGGAGCCCCCGCGGCACGTCGTAGCGACCGACCAGGGCCCGTCGGTGGCGCAGCAGCAGCACCGCGACCACCACGACGAGCACGGCGAGCTGGGGCGCCCAGGTCTGCGCCAGGAACTCCAGCGGGTGCAGGTCGAGCCGCTCCTGGGCCAGCAGGTTGGTCAGGTTGGACACGGGCAGCAGCAGCGAGGCGGCGTTGGCCAGCCAGATCGCGGCGAAGGCGAACGGCAGCGGGCTCAGCCGGAGCTCCTGGGCCAGCGCCAGGCCGATCGGGGCGAGCAGCACGGCCGTGGTGTCGATGCTGAGCACCCAGGTGCACACCGTGGCCAGCACCACGAAGAGGCCGAACAGCAGCAGCCGGCTGCCGCCCGCGGCGCGGGCCGCGAGGTGCGCGCCGACGTCGAACAGGCCGGCCTCGTCGCACAGGTCGGCCACCACCTGGATCAGCGCCAGGAACAGCAGCACCGGCCAGACGCGGTCGGCGACCTCGAGCAGCGAGGAGGCGACCGCGCCGAGCCCGCCGGTCACCGCCGGGCGGAGAGCCAGACGGTGCCGAGCGGGGGCACGCGCAGCGACGCCGAGGCGGGCTGGCCGTGGTGCGGCTCGGCGTGGGCGGTGACGGTGCCGAGGTTGCCGACGCCGGAGCCGCCGTAGGCCTCGGCGTCGGTGTTGATGACCTCGCTCCACTCCCCGGCGAAGGGCAGCCCGAGTCGGTACGACTCGCGCGGCTGCCCCGAGAAGTTGGTGACCGAGACCAGCGCGCTGCCGTCGTTGCCCCAGCGCACGAAGGCGACGGTGTTGCCGCCGGAGTCGTCGGCCTCGAGCCAGGTGAAGCCCGCGGGGTCGGAGTCCTGCGACCACAGCGCCGGGCTGTCGAGGTAGACGCTGTTGAGGTCGCGCACCAGCCGGCGCACGCCCTCGTGGTCGGCGTCGCCCAGCAGCCACCAGTCGAGCTCGCGCTGCTCGGCCCACTCCTGGTCCTGGGCGAACTCGGTGCCCATGAACAGCAGCTGCTTGCCCGGGTGGGCCCACTGCCAGGACAGGAACGCGCGCACGTTGGCCAGCTGCTGCCAGCGGTCGCCGGGCATCTTGCGCAGCAGCGACCCCTTGCCGTGCACGACCTCGTCGTGGCTGATCGGCAGCACGAAGTGCTCGGAGTAGGCGTAGACCATCGAGAAGGTGACCTCGTGGTGGTGGTAGCCGCGGTGCACCGGCTCGCGGGCGACGTAGCTCAACGAGTCGTGCATCCAGCCCATGTTCCACTTCAGCCCGAAGCCGAGCCCGCCCTCGCTGGTGGGACGGGTGACGCCCGGCCAGGAGGTCGACTCCTCGGCGATGGTCACCGCGCCGGGGACGTTCTTGTAGACGGTGCCGTTGAGCTCCTGCAGGAAGTGCACCGCCTCGAGGTTCTCGCGCCCGCCGTGCACGTTGGGCTCCCACTCGCCGGGCTCGCGGGAGTAGTCGAGGTAGAGCATCGAGGCCACCGCGTCGACGCGGATCCCGTCGACGTGGAACTCCTGGAGCCAGTAGAGCGCGTTGGCGACGAGGAAGTTGCGGATCTCCCGGCGGCCGAAGTTGAAGACGTAGGTGCCCCAGTCGGGGTGCTCGCCGCGGCTGGGGTTGGGGTCCTCGTAGAGCGGCGTGCCGTCGAAGCGGGCCAGCGCGAACTCGTCCTTGGGGAAGTGGGCGGGGACCCAGTCGACGATGACGCCGATCCCGGCCTGGTGGAGCGCGTCGACGAGGCGCCGGAAGCCGTCGGGGTCGCCGAACCGGGAGGTGGGGGCGTAGTAGGAGGTCACCTGGTAGCCCCACGACCCACCGAAGGGGTGCTCCATCACCGGCAGCAGCTCGACGTGGGTGAAGCCCATCTCCACGACGTACGCCGTGAGGTGCTCGGCCAGGTCGTCGTAGGTGTAGGTCGACTCGCCCGGCCCGCGGGGGTGGTGCCGCCAGGAGCCCAGGTGGACCTCGTAGACCGACATCGGCTGCTGGTCGTGCCGGGTGTTCTCGGCGCGCTCGGCCATCCAGGCGTCGTCGGACCAGCTGTGGGTGCTCTCGAAGGTCACCGAGGCCGTGTGCGGCGGCACCTCGGTGTGGAAGGCCATCGGGTCGGCCTTGTCGCGCCAGTGCCCGTCGGCGCCGCGGACGTGGAACTTGTAGGCCTCGCCCGACCCGGCGCCGGCCACGAAGCACTCCCACACGCCCGAGTCGCCGCTCTGCACCAGGGGGCTGCGGCTGCCGTCCCAGTCGTTGAAGCCGCCGCGCACCTGCACCTCCTGGGCGTGCGGCGCCCAGACCCGGAAGGTGGTGCCCTCGGTGCCGACGTGGGCACCCAGCGCCTCCCACAGCCGCTCGTGGCGGCCCTCGTTGATCAGGTGCAGGTCGATCTCACCCAGGATGTGGTCGTCGGTCATGCGTGGTCTCCGATGCGTGAGATGGCGGCGAGCGGGATGTCGACCCAGGTCGGGCGGTTGCGGGCCTCGTAGCCCACCTCGTAGACGGCCTTGTCGGCCTCGTAGGCGTCGACGAGGGCGCGCTCGGCGTCGGTCATCGCCGACCCGCCCGCCTCGACCCGACGCTCGACGTAGCCGTGGAGGAACGCGGCGCGGTTGCGCTCGCGCCACTCCTGGGCGCGGTACTCCACCTGGGGGCCGGGGTCACCGACCTCGTGGAGGTCCTTGACCACCGACTCGACGGCGTAGTCGAAGGAGCGGAGCATGCCCGCGACGTCGCGCCAGGGCGAGTCGGGCAGCCGGCGCTCGGCCAGCGGCTTGGCCGGCTCGCCCTCGAAGTCGACCAGCTTCCAGCCGCGCGCGGTGCGCAGCGTCTGGCCGAGGTGCAGGTCGCCGTGGACGCGGTGCACCTCCTGGCGACCGAGGTCGCCCAGGTCGGCGAAGACCCGGCGCAGCGCGTCGGCGTGCGGCGCGAGCGGGGGTACGCCGGCCAGCTGGGCCTCCAGCCGCACCCGCATCTGCTCGGCCAGCGACGCGCCGTCGACGGTGTCGTGGCCGAAGTGCTCGCGCAGCACGACGTGGACGTCGGCGACCGCGGCGCCGAGCCGCTCGGACTCGCCGGCGAAGTCGCCGCCCACCTCGTCGGCGTGCAGGTCGGCCTCGCTGAACAGGTTGCGCACGCTCGACAGCGCGAGGTCCCAGCCGTCGGCGGCCGTGCGCAGGAACTGCTGCAGCATGGCGAGGTCGTCCTCGCCGGCCTGCACCCAGCCGTAGAGCGCGGCGACGTTGGGGTTCTCGGCCTCGGTGAGGACCTCGTGGATCTCGATGTCGGGGTTGCGGCCGCTGGTGACCTTGCGGAACACCTTGAGCAGGCTGTCGTCGCCGAAGGCCACCGAGGAGTTGCTCTGCTCGCCGCTGAAGAGCGTGGAGTGCACGTCGGTGGCCAGCTCGTGGTCGCCGACCCGGTGGAAGGTGGCGCCGCCGTACGCCTGCTCGCCGCCGCTCGGGGTGGAGCAGAAGGTCTGCAGGTAGACCGCCATCGCCTCGCGGTCGTGCACCGCGTCGTAGGTCCAGCGCTCGCCGGCGTCGGGGTCGAGCTCGTCGGTGCCGTGGCCGACCAGCGCGTGGCCGATGCGGTGCTGCTCCTCGACGTGGTGCACCAGCGGCATCTGGTAGCGCTCGGTGCTGCCGTCGGGGTAGGTGACGTCGACGACGTCGATGGTCACGGTCGGCGGGCCGGGCAGCGTGGCGACCCGGGTGACGTCGGTGACGACGTGGTCGCGGCCCTTGCCGGCGAACCAGCGTGCGTGGGCGAGGTAGGCGGTCATCTGCGGGTGGCTGCTCGTCGAGGTCATCGGGGCACTCCTGTCGAGTCGTCGGTGCCGACGTCGGGCAGCCGCATCCAGTAGAAGCCGTAGCCGCCGAGGGTCAGCAGGTAGGACATCTCCCCGATGCGCGGGAACCGGACCCCGCCGAGCAGCTCGACCGGGGTCAGGCCCTCCCAGCGTCGCAGGTCCAGCTCCACCGGCTGCGGGAAGCGCGAGAGGTTGTTGACGCACAGCACGGTGTCGGTGCGCCCGGTGACGGGGTCGGTGTGCTGTCGGACGTAGGAGAGCACCGAGGGGTTGGACCCGCCGAGGTCGGAGAAGTCGCCGAGGCCGAAGCACGGGTGCTGCTTGCGGGCCTGGATCATCCGGCGCGTCCAGTGCAGCAGCGAGGACTGGTCGTCCAGCTCGGTCTCGACATTGACGCGTTGGTACCCGAAAACGGGGTCCTGGATCGTCGGCAGGTGCAGCCGGCCGGGGTTGGCGCGGGAGAAGCCGGCGTTGCGGTCGGGCGTCCACTGCATCGGGGTGCGCACGCCGTCGCGGTCGCCCAGCCAGATGTTGTCGCCCATCCCGATCTCGTCGCCGTAGTAGAGCACCGGCGACCCAGGGAGCGAGAGCAGCAGCGCGGTGAACAGCTCCATCCGGTCGACGTCGTTGTCCAGGAGCGGGGCGAGCCGGCGGCGGATGCCGATGTTGGCCTTCATCCGGGGGTCGCCGGCGTACTCGGACCACATGTAGTCGCGGTCCTCGTCGGTGACCATCTCCAGGGTCAGCTCGTCGTGGTTGCGCAGGAAGATGCCCCACTGGCAGCCCGCGGGGATCGCCGGCGTCTCCTCGAGGATCTCCGAGATCGGGAACCGGTTCTCCCGGCGCACCGCCATGAAGATGCGCGGCATCACCGGGAAGTGGAAGGCCATGTGGCACTCGTCGCCGCCGACGGAGGCGTCCCCGAAGTACTCCACGACGTCGGTCGGCCACTGGTTGGCCTCGCAGAGCAGCACCCGGCCGGGGTAGTGCTCGTCGACGAAGCGGCGTACGGCCTTGAGGGTCTCGTGGGTCTCGGGCAGGTTCTCGCCGTTGGTGCCGGGCCGCTCGAACAGGTAGGGCACGGCGTCGAGCCGGAAGCCGTCCAGGCCCATGTCGAGCCAGAACGCCATCGCCTCGAGCATCGCCTCCAGCACGGCCGGGTTGTCGAAGTTGAGGTCGGGCTGGTGGGAGAAGAACCGGTGCCAGAAGTACTGCTGGCGCACCGGGTCCCAGGTCCAGTTCGACGGCTCGGTGTCGACGAAGATGACGCGAGCGTCGCCGTAGAGGTCGTCGTCGTCGGACCAGACGTAGAAGTCGCCGTAGGGGCCCTCGGGGTCGGCGCGGCTGGCCTGGAACCACGGGTGCTGGTCGCTGGTGTGGTTCATCACGAAGTCGATGATCACGCGGATCCCGCGCTGGTGGGCCTCGGCGACGAAGACCTGGAAGTCCTCGACCGTGCCGACCTCGGGCTGCACGCCGGTGTAGTCGGCGACGTCGTAGCCGCCGTCGCGCAGCGGCGAGGTGAAGAACGGCGGCACCCACAGGCAGTCGACGCCGAGCCACTCCAGGTAGTCGAGCTTGTCGGTCAGGCCGCGGAAGTCGCCGACGCCGTCGCCGTCGGAGTCGTTGAACGAGCGGACCAGGACCTCGTAGAAGACGGCCGTCTTGAACCAGTCGGGGGTCTCGCCCTCGACGACCTGGGGCGACTCGTCGGCGTGCGGGGCGTGCGGGGCGTGGGGGGCGTGGGTCACGCGGTCGCCGCCGGGGGGCGCCGCACGGCCAGCACGTGGGCGGGCTCCACCCACGGGTCGAGGTGGACGTAGTTGTGCGCGCCCCAGGTCCAGTCCTGGTGGGTGATCTCGTCGTGGACGACGTAGCTGTCGTGCCACTCCAGGCCCAGGGCGGGCAGGTCGAGGTGGACGGTGGTGGTGTGGGCGGCGTACGGGTCGAGGTTGAGCACCACGATCACGGTGTCGGTGCTGCCGTCCTCGAGCTGCTCGGACTTGGAGAAGACCAGCACGGCCTCGTCGTCGCTGCTGTGCAGGGTCAGGTCGCGCAGCTGCTGCAGCGCCGGGTGGGCGGCGCGGATCTCGTTGAGCCGGGTGAGGTACGGCGCGAGGGTCTCGCCGCGCTCGGCGGCACCCTCCCAGTCGCGGACCTTGAGCTGGAACTTCTCCGAGTCGAGGTAGTCCTCGGTGCCCGGGCGCAGCGCCACGTGCTCGTAGAGCTCGTAGCCGGCGTAGACGCCCCAGGCGGGCGAGCTGGTGGCGGCCAGGGCGGCGCGGATCCGGAAGGCCGGCGGGCCGCCGTACTGCAGGAACGCGGGGAGGATGTCGGGGGTGTTGACGAAGAAGTTGGGGCGCAGCACCGCCGAGGTCTCGTGGGCGACCTCCTGGAGGTACTCCGCGATCTCCCAGCGGGCGTTGCGCCAGGTGAAGTAGGTGTAGCTCTGGTGGTAGCCCACCGTGGCCAGCGCCTGCATCATCGGCGGCTTGGTGAACGCCTCGGAGAGGAACAGCACGTCGGGGTCGGTGGCGCGGACGCGGCCGAGCAGCCACTCCCAGAACGCCACCGGCTTGGTGTGCGGGTTGTCGACCCGGAAGATCCGCACGCCGCGGTCCATCCAGAAGCGCAGCACCCGCTCGCACTCGGCGTAGATGCCCTCGGGGTCGCGGTCGAAGTTGATCGGGTAGATGTCCTGGTACTTCTTGGGCGGGTTCTCGGCGTAGGCGATGGTGCCGTCGACGCGGACGGTGAACCACTCGGGGTGCTCGCGGGCCCAGGGGTGGTCCGGTGCCGCCTGGAGGGCGTAGTCGAGCGCGACCTCGAGCCCGACTCGCCGCGCCTCGGCGAGGAACGCGTCGAAGTCCTCGAGCGTGCCGAGGTCGGGGTGGACGGCGTCGTGGCCGCCGTGGCGGCTGCCGATGGCCCACGGCGAGCCGACGTCGTCGGCGCTCGGGGTGAGCGTGTTGTTGGCGCCCTTGCGGTTGACCTCGCCGATCGGGTGGATCGGGGGGAGGTAGAGCACGTGGAAGCCCATGTCGGCGATGGCCTGCAACCGGGCGGTGGCGGTGCGGAAGGTGCCGGAGACGAGCTTCCCGGTGGTCGCGTCGACGTGCGCGCCCTCGGAGCGGGGGAAGAACTCGTACCAGCTGGAGTAGAGCGCGCGCTCGCGGTCGGCGAAGAACGGGTAGGGGCCCTCGGTGCTGAGCAGCTCGCGCAGCGGGTGGGCGGCGAAGACCGCCGCCAGCTCCGTCGTGGTGGTGGCGGCCAGCCGGGCCTCGACCGGGCGCGTGGTGTCCTGGACCGCTCGCCTGGTGTCGGCCAGCACCTGCGCCTCGGCGCCGTCGACGTCGGGCTCGGCGCCGACGCGGTCCAGCAGCAGCACCAGCTCGGCGAACATCACCTCGACGTCGACGCCGGCCTCGATCTTGATCGGGCCGTCGTGGAGCCAGGTGCCGAGCGGGTCGCCCCAGGCCTGCACCTCGAAGCTCCACGGACCCTCGGTGTCGGGCCGCACCGTGGCGGTCATCCGGGACACCTCGTCGGGGACGGCCACCATCCGCTGCGGCGCGCGACGGGTGCCGGAGGGATCGGTGAGGACCACCTCGGCGCCGAGCTGGTCGTGGCCCTCGCGGAAGACCAGGGCGGTCACGTCGAAGCGCTCACCGACCGTCGCCTTCGCGGGGTTGCGTCCGAGGTTGACCACCGGGGTCACGTCCATGACGGGAATGCGTCCGACCATGGCACCACACTCGCGGAGCGCGGGGCCGCACGCAAACCTCGGGCCCGGCTCGCGGCCGACTCGCGCGAAGCCGTTGGATCGATCCAAGACTTCGGTTACGGTGCTGCCCGTGCGTGCCATCCGACGATTCACCGTCCGCCCCGTCCTGCCCGCCAAGCTCGCCGCGCTGAGCGACCTGGCGCTCAACCTGCGCTGGTCGTGGAGCCCCGAGACGCAGGACGTCTTCGCCGCCGTCGACCCCGAGGTGTGGCGCGCCAGCGGCCACGACCCGGTCAAGCTGCTCGGCAACGTCTCCCCGGACCGCCTCGAGGAGCTCGCCGGCGACCGCCGCTTCCTCAAGCGCCTCCAGCTCGCCCAGTCCGACCTCGACGACTACCTGGGCGCCGACCGGTGGTTCCAGAAGCAGGCCGCGGGACGTGGCCGCAAGGACGAGGGCGACCCGGACCTGCCGCGCGCCGTGGCCTACTTCAGCTCCGAGTACGGCATCACCTCGGTGCTGCCGCAGTACTCCGGTGGCCTCGGCATCCTCGCCGGCGACCACCTCAAGACCGCCAGCGACCTCGGCATCCCGCTGATCGGCGTCGGGCTGCTCTACCAGATGGGCTACTTCCGCCAGTCGCTCTCGCGTGAGGGCTGGCAGCAGGAGAGCTATCCCGTGCTCGACCCCGACGGCCTGCCGATCGTGCCGCTGCGCGAGGGCGACGGCGCCCAGGCGACCGTCGAGATCGCCGTGCCCGGCGAGCAGGTCATGGTCGCCCGGGTCTGGATCGCCCAGGTGGGCCGCGTGCCCCTGCTGCTGCTCGACACCGACGTGGAGGAGAACCCGCAGCACCTGCGCGAGGTCACCGACCGCCTCTACGGCGGCACCACCGAGCACCGGCTGCAGCAGGAGCTGCTGCTCGGCATCGGTGGCGTGCGCGCCGTCCGGGCCTACTGCCGCCTCACCGGCCACCCGGAGCCCGAGGTCTTCCACTGCAACGAGGGCCACGCGGGCTTCCTCGGCGTCGAGCGGATCCGCGAGCTCACCGTCGCCGAGGGCGGCCCGGCGCTGGACCTCGACACCGCGCTCGAGGTCACCCGCGCCGGCAGCGTCTTCACCACCCACACCCCGGTGCCCGCCGGCATCGACCGCTTCCCGCGCCAGCTGGTCGAGCAGTACTTCGGCGGCCACGGCGCCGCGCCCGGCGTACCCGTGGAGGCGATCCTGGCCCTGGGGGCCGAGGACTACCAGGGCGGCGACCCCGGCGTGTTCAACATGGCCGTGATGGGCTTCCGCCTCGCGCAGCGCGCCAACGGCGTCTCGCAGCTCCACGGCGAGGTCAGCCGCGGCATGTTCAACGGCCTGTGGCCCGCGTTCGACGAGGCCGAGGTGCCGATCACCTCCATCACCAACGGCGTCCACGCCCCGACCTGGGTCGGCCGCGAGGTGCTCGAGCTCGCCGACAAGCACGGCGACGACGTCTGGGCCGCGGTCGACAAGGTCTCCGGCAAGGACCTCTGGGCCACCAAGCGGGTGCTGCGCCAGAAGCTCATCGACGACGCCCGTGCCCGGATCCGCGGCTCGTGGCTGGAGCGGGGTGCGGCCCCGGCCGAGCTCGGCTGGACCGACTCCGCGCTCGACCCCGACGTGCTCACCATCGGCTTCGCCCGCCGGGTTCCCTCCTACAAGCGGCTCACGCTGATGCTGCGCGACCCCGCCCGCCTCAAGCGGCTGCTGCTCGACCCCGAGCGTCCCGTGCAGCTGGTCATCGCCGGCAAGTCCCACCCGGCCGACGACGGCGGCAAGCAGCTGATCCAGCAGATCGTGCGCTTCGCCGACGACCCCGAGGTCCGCCACCGGATCGCCTTCCTGCCCAACTACGACATCGCGATGGCGCAGCCGCTCTACCCCGGCTGCGACGTGTGGCTGAACAACCCGCTGCGCCCCTACGAGGCCTGCGGCACGTCGGGCATGAAGGCCGCCCTCAACGGCGGGCTCAACCTCTCCATCCTCGACGGCTGGTGGGACGAGTGGTACGACGGCAGCAACGGCTGGGCCATCCCCTCGGCCGACGACGGCAGCGGCGCGGGCGCCGAGCTCGACAACGGCCGGCGTGACGACCTCGAGGCCGCGGCGCTCTACGACCTGCTCGAGAACGAGGTCGCGCCCCGCTTCTACGACCTCGACGGCGACGGCGTGCCGCTGCGCTGGATCGAGATGGTGCGCCACACCCTGAAGTCGCTCGGCCCCAAGGTGCTCTCCACCCGCATGCTCAAGGAGTACGTCGAGAAGCTCTACTCGCCCTCCGCCGTGGCCTCCCGTGCCCTCAACGACTCCTACGACGGCGCCCGTGCGCTGGCGACCTGGAAGTCGCGGGTGCGCCAGGGCTGGAGCGAGGTCCGGGTCGACCACGTCGAGAGCGGCGGCCTGCCCGACGTGCCCGAGATCGGTGCCTCGCTCGAGGTGCACGCCTTCGTCTCGCTCGGTGCGCTCGCGCCCGAGGACGTCCGGGTCGAGGTGGTCCACGGTCGCGTCGGCGCCGACGACTCGCTGGCCGACACCTCCGCGGCCCCGCTGGCGCTGGGGGAGTCCTACGAGGGCGGCCGCCACCGCTTCGACGGCCACGTCCCGCTGTCCCGCGCCGGCTCCTTCGGCTACACCGTCCGCATCCTGCCCGGCAACCCCGACCTCGCCACCCCGGCCGAGCTCGGGCTGGTCGCGCTGGCCTAGGACCCGCGGTCTCCCGAGGTCGCTCGGGAGACCGTCGCTGCGCCGGCCGAGACCGGGGTGGACGCGGCCCGTCGGTCCGACCCGGCCCGCGGTGACCTCGCGGCGATGCCCGTCGCGCCGCGCACGGGCCGCACTCCGTAGGCTCGTCGGCATGATCGAGCTGCGCAGCCCCGCCGAGATCGAGCAGATGCGGCCCGCCGGGCGCTTCGTGGCCGAGGTGCTGACCGCGCTGGTCGAGAAGGCCGACGTGGGCGTCAACCTGCTCGAGCTCGACGCCCTGGCGCACCGGATGATCCGCGAGCGCGGGGCGGAGTCCTGCTACATCGACTACCACCCCTCGTTCGGGGCGATGCCGTTCGGCAAGGTGCTGTGCACGAGCGTCAACGACGCGGTGCTGCACGGCCTGCCGCACGACTACACCCTGGCCGACGGCGACCTGCTCTCCGTCGACTTCGCGGCCTCGGTCGACGGGTGGGTGGCCGACTCCGCGGTCAGTGTCGTGGTCGGTACGCCGGACCCCGCCGACCTCGCCCTCGTCGACACCACCCAGCGGGCGCTCGCCGCCGCCATCGAGGTGGCCCGGCCGGGCAAGCGGCTCGGCGACATCGGCGCGGCGATCGGTGACGTGGCCCGCGGCGAGGGCCTGAAGATCAACCTGCAGTTCGGCGGCCACGGGGTCGGCCGGACGATGCACGGCGACCCGCACGTCGCCAACGACGGCCGGCCCGGACGCGGCTTCAAGCTGCGGCCCGGTCTGGTGATCGCCATCGAGCCGTGGTTCCTGCAGACCACCGACGAGCTGCGCACCGACCCGGACGGCTGGACGCTGCGCAGCGCCGACGGCTCCCGGGGCGCCCACTCCGAGCACACCATCGCGATCACCCTGGACGAGCCGGTCGTGCTGACCGCCCGCGGCTGACGCCGCGTCGGCCACGCACCTGGGCTCCCCGGGCTCCCCCTACCCCTCCTGCAGCAGCACCAGCGCGCGCGGGGCGAGCGCGAGCGCGTCGCCCGCGGCGACCGTGGTCCCGACCGGGTGGGCGGGGTCGGTGGAGAGCACGACGCGCCCCGACTGCACCCAGTCGTTGACCGGCAGCGTGACCTCGCAGGCGGCGGGGGAGGCGTTGACCCAGAGCATGAAGCTGGTGTCGCGCTGCTGCTCCCCGCGCGGACCGGGGGCGCGCAGCGGGTCGCCGGAGACGAACATGCCGAGCGCGTGCAGGTGGGGGTCGAGCCAGTCGTCGCCGGTCATCTCGCGGCCCGAGGGGTGGATCCAGGCGAGGTCCTTGGGGCCGCCCCGGATGGTGGGCCGCCCCTCGAACCAGTGGCGCTGGCGCAGCGCGGGGTGCTCGCGCCGCAGCCGCAGCGCCGTACGCGTGATCTCGAACTGGCCCAGCCACGCGTCGTCCGCGCGCCAGTCGACCCACGAGACCGGGTTGTCCTGGCAGTAGGCGTTGTTGTTGCCGCCCTGGGTGCGGCCCCGCTCGTCACCGGCGGTGATCATCGGGACGCCGGCGGACAGGCACAGCGTCGCCATCAGGTTGGCCGCCTGCCGCTGCCGCAGCGCGAGCACCTCGGCGTCGTCGGTCTCGCCCTCGACGCCGCAGTTCCACGACCGGTTGTTGTCGCTGCCGTCGCGGTTGCCCTCGCCGTTGGCCTCGTTGTGCTTGTGGTCGTAGGAGACCAGGTCGCGCAGCGTGAAGCCGTCGTGGGCGGTGACGAGGTTGATCGAGGCGTACGGCGACCGCCCGTCGTCGAGGTAGAGGTCGCTCGACCCGGCCAGGCGGGTCGCCACGGTGCGCACGCCGTCGGTGCTCGCGCGCCAGAAGTCGCGCAGCGTGTCGCGGTACTGGTCGTTCCACTCGGTGAACGGAGGCGGGAACTCCCCGACGCGGTAGCCCTCGCCGGTGACGTCCCACGGCTCGGCGATCAGCTTCACGTGCCGCAGCACGGGGTCCTGGCCGATGCAGGTCAGCAGCGCGCCGGCCATGTCGACGTCGTGGCCGGTGCGGGTCAGCGCCGACATCAGGTCGAAGCGGAAGCCGTCGACGTGCATCTCGGTGACCCAGTAGCGCAGCGAGTCCAGGATCATCCGCAGCATCGCGGGGTTCTCGGCGTTGACGGTGTTGCCGCAGCCGGTGACGTCCCAGTAGGCGTCGGGCTGGCGGTGGTCCTGCGACCTGGCGTGCACCCGCTTGTAGGCACCGCGGTCGTCGAGGCCGCGGAAGCACAGCGTCGGCCCGTCGGGACCGGCCTCGGCGGTGTGGTTGTAGACGACGTCGAGCAGCACCTCGATGCCGGCGGCGTGGAAGCTCTTCACCATCTGCTGGAACTCCGCGACCTGCTCGCCGCGGTCGCCGGCGGCGGCGTAGGCCCCGTGCGGGGCGAAGAAGCCGATCGAGTTGTAGCCCCAGTAGTTGGCCAGGCCGTGCGGGGCGAGGTGGGCCTCGGAGGCGAACTGGTGGATGGGCAGCAGCTCGACCGCGGTGACGCCGAGGTCGTTGAGGTAGTCGGTGACGACGTGGTGGCCCAGCCCGGCGTAGGTCCCCCGGAGCTCCTCGGGCACCCGGTCGTGCAGCGCGGTGAAGCCCTTGACGTGCAGCTCGTAGATCGCGGTGTCGCGCCAGCGGGCGCGGATCGGGCGGTCCTCGCCCCAGTCGAAGTCGTCGCGGACGACGACGCTGCGCGCGACGTACGGCGCGGAGTCGCGCTCGTCGCGCCGCAGCGGCTGGACCGGACGACCGCTGCGGTCGGACTCGTGGCCGTGCACCGCCGGGTGGGTGAGGAACTCGCCCGCGACCGCGCGGGCGTAGGGGTCGAGCAGCAGCTTGTGGGGGTTGAAGCGCATCCCGCTGTCGGGCGCCCAGGGGCCGTCGGCGCGGAAGCCGTAGCGCTGGCCGTGCTGCACCCCGGGGACGGCGCCGTGCCAGATGCCGAGGCTGTGCTCGGTCAGGGTGTGGCGGGTCTCGACCTCGCCGCCGGCCCCGTCGTCGTCGAAGAGGCACAGCCACACCTCGGTGGCGTCGGGTGCGTGCACCGCGAAGTTGGTCGACTCCTCGCCCCACGTGGCTCCCAGGGGCCAGTTGCGGCCCGGCCACACCGCCACGCGCTCGTCGGCGGCCGACCACTGTCCTGGAGTCACAGGGGCGATTATGAGGCAGGGGTCGCGTTCGGCGCCGCCGGACGCCGAAACCGCCGCTCCTCTAGGGTCGGGGCGGACCGGCCGGCGGTCGACGACGAGGAGGTACTGGCATGGGTGAGTTCGTGCGGCTCGAGGTGGCCGACGGGGTGGCGACGCTGCGGCTGGACCGGCCGAAGATGAACGCCCTGAGCGTCCAGGTCCAGGAGGAGATCCGGGCCGCGGCGACCGAGGCGACCGAGCGCGACGACGTCAAGGCGGTCGTGGTCTACGGCGGCGAGCGGCTCTTCGCGGCCGGTGCCGACGTCAAGGAGATGGCCGACATGTCGCACACCGACATGGTCAAGCGCTCCGGTGCCCTGATCTCCTCGCTGTCCACGGTGGCCCGCATCCCCAAGCCCGTCGTCGCCGCGATCACCGGCTACGCGCTGGGCGGCGGCTGCGAGCTCGCGCTGTGCGCGGACGTGCGCTTCGCCGCCGACGACGCCGTGCTCGGCCAGCCCGAGGTGCTGCTCGGCATCATCCCGGGCGCCGGCGGCACCCAGCGGCTGAGCCGCCTGGTCGGCCCGAGCAAGGCCAAGGACATCATCTTCACCGGCCGCTTCGTGAAGGCCGACGAGGCGCTGGCGATCGGCCTGGTGGACCGGCTCCTCCCGAAGGAGAAGGTCTACGAGGAGGCCCACGCCTGGGCCGCGCAGTTCGCGAACGCCGCGTCGTACGCCCTGCGTGCGGCCAAGGAGGCGATCGACCGCGGTCTCGAGGTCGACCTCGAGACGGGGCTGGAGATCGAGCGCCAGCAGTTCGCCGCACTCTTCGCCACCGAGGACCGTGCCCTCGGCATGGGGTCGTTCGTTGAGAACGGGCCGGGCAAGGCCCGGTTCGTGGGACGCTGACCCGTCCGGCCCCCCGGGGCCGCGCCGACGCCGTTCCCGCCACCACGCCCACCACCGCAGGAGCCCCCGTGTCACCGAAGGCCAGGACCGACGAGTCCACCCCCCGCCGCACCTCCACGCTCAGCCAGCACGCCGTGAGGACCCAGGTCGCCCGGGTCGTGCGGATCGTGTTCATCGTGCTCGCGGTCGTGCTCGCGCTCGGCGCGCTGCTCGTGGTGCTGCGCGACAGCGTCAACGAGCAGAACACCATCGTGAAGCTGGTCACCGACGTGGCCGAGGCCGTGTCGGGCCCGTTCAGCCGTCAGGACGGCATCTTCGACTTCTCGGGCAAGAACGCCGAGGCCAAGAACGCCCTGGTCAACTGGGGCATCGCCGCGATCGTCTACCTGGTCCTGGGCCGGGTCCTCGCGGGCGTGATCGCGCCCAAGGGCAAGGCCTGAGCCACGTCGCCGGGGTCGTCGTCGCTGTGACTGACCACACCCGAGTGACCCCTCACCGCTCTCGCGACCGGTGGGTAACATCGAGTCACACGTCCACCTGAGGAGGGGCCCCCACGGGCCGTTGCCACCATGAACATCATCGTCTGTGTGAAGTACGTCCCCGACGCGACCGCCGACCGCCACTTCGAGTCCGACCACACGGTCGACCGCGCCGGCGTCCCGGGCCTGCTCTCCGAGCTCGACGAGTACGCCGTGGAGCAGGCGCTGCAGCTCAAGGAGAAGGCCGACGGCGAGGAGGTCACCGTGACCGCCCTGACCGTCGGTCCCGACGAGGCCGCCGACGCGATCAAGAAGGCGCTGCAGATGGGTGCCGACAAGGGCGTCCACGTCGTCGACGACGCGATCGCCGGGTCCGACTACGTCTCCACCTCGCTCGTCCTGGCCAAGGCCGTGGAGAAGCTGGGTGCGGAGACCCCCGTCGACCTGGTGATGTGCGGCATGGCCTCGACCGACGCCTCCGGCTCGGTCGTCCCGGCCATGCTCGCCGAGCATCTCGACCTGCCCCAGGTCACCCTCGGCTCGGTCATCGAGCGCCAGGGCGACCAGGTCCGGATCAAGCGCGACGGCGACACCTCCACCGAGGTCATCGGCGCCACCACCCCGCTCGTGCTCTCGGTCACCGACCAGTCGGGCGAGGCCCGCTACCCCTCCTTCAAGGGGATCATGGCCGCGAAGAAGAAGCCGCTCGAGAGCTGGTCGCTCGCCGACATCGGCGTCGACGCCAGCGAGGTCGGCATCGAGGCCTCCTGGACGCTCGTGGAGAGCACCGAGGAGCGCCCGCCGCGCACCGCCGGCGAGATCGTGGCCGACGAGGACGGGTCGGGCGCCAAGGCGCTCGTCGACTTCCTCGCGTCCAAGAAGTTCATCTGAGCAGGAGATAGGGACATGTCTGAAGTTCTGGTGCTCGTCGACCACGTCGACGGCAAGGTCCGCAAGCCCACCCTCGAGCTGCTCACCATCGCGCGTCGCCTCGGTGAGCCCTCCGCGGTCTTCATCGGTGACGCCGGTGCGGCCGACGGGGTCGCCGAGACCGTGAAGAAGTACGGCGCCGAGAAGGTCTACGTCGTCGACGACGCCGAGATCAAGGGCTACCTCGTGGCACCCAAGGCCGAGGTGCTGCAGCAGCTGGTCGAGAAGACCTCCGCCGCCGCGGTGCTGATCCCCTCCTCCGCCGAGGGCAAGGAGGTCGGCGCGCGCCTGGCCGTCAAGACGAAGTCGGGCCTGATCACCGACGCCGTCGACGTGCAGGAGGGTCCGGTCACCACGCAGTCGGTCTTCGCCGGCAACTACACCGTGCAGGCCAAGATCACCCAGGGCACGCCGATCATCACCGTGAAGCCCAACTCGGCCGCCCCCGAGGAGGCCGCGGGTGCCGGCACCGTCGAGCAGTTCTCGCCGTCGATCTCGGACTCGGCCAAGAAGGCCAAGATCGTCGCCTCCCAGGCCCGCAAGGCCTCGGGCCGTCCCGAGCTGACCGAGGCCGCCATCGTGGTCTCCGGCGGTCGCGGCACCGGCGGCAACTTCGAGGAGGTCGAGGGCTTCGCCGACTCGCTGGGTGCCGCCGTCGGCGCCTCGCGTGCCGCCGTCGACTCCGGCTGGAAGCCCCACGCCTTCCAGGTCGGCCAGACCGGCAAGGTCGTCAGCCCGCAGCTCTACGTCGCCAACGGCATCTCCGGGGCGATCCAGCACCGCGCCGGCATGCAGACCTCGAAGACGATCATCGCGGTCAACAAGGACGACGAGGCGCCGATCTTCGAGCTCGTCGACTTCGGCGTGGTGGGCGACCTCCACACCGTGCTCCCGGCCGCGACCGAGGAGATCACCAAGCGCAAGGGCTGAGCCCTCCCGCTCGACGTCACGGGACGTCGTACGACCTGCTCGTCTCGACGACCGGTCCGTACGGCGTCCCGTCGGCGTTCGCGCGGCAGGTGATCAGGACGGTCAGGACCAGGACGCCCGGGCGGCCAGGGCCACCGCCTCGCGCTGCGAGGACACGTCGAGCTTGCGCAGGATCGCTCGCACCTGGGAGCGCACCGTCGCCTCCGAGACGTGGCCGGCGACCGCGATCTCCCGGACCGAGCTGCCGGCGAGCAGGGACCGCAGCACGTGGGCCTCGCGCGTGGACAGGTCCTCGAGCGGGGCGAGTGTCGCCCGGCGCCGGCGCTCGGCCGTGCGGGCCAGCGCGATCAGCCGGTCGCGGTCCTGGGGCGTCATCAGCGACCCGCCCCGCGCGACGACGAGCACGCCCTCGACCAGCTCGTCCAGCGGACGCTCCTTGGCGATGAACCCGGAGGCTCCGCGTGCCAGGGCCGTGCCGATCTTCTCCTCCTCGCGCGTCGCCGAGACGACCACGACGGTGGCGCCGAGGGCCACCAGGGGCGGCACCAGGTCGGCCCAGTCGCCCAGGGCGCCGAGGTCGAGGTCGAGCAGCACCACGTCGGGACCGAGCGCCCGGACGTCGTCCAGCAGGCGAGCCGGGTCGCGCAGCGTGGGCACCGTGCAGGCCACTCCACGTGAGCGGAGGGCGAAGGCGAGGGCGTGGGTGAGCAGGGGGTGGTCGTCGATCATGACGACCTGGGTGGGCGCCCACCCTTCGCTCACCGGCCCGCCCGGGTGGCCGCGACGTGCTGCTGGCCCGAGGACGCCGTGCGCTGTCGCGGGATGCGGTGGGTGTCCGTGGTCGCACCGGGTGCGCGCAGGGCGGGCGGCGGCGGGCACATCGGGATGAGGAGGTGCACGACGCCGGCACCCTCGTCGTGCTCCAGCGAGCCGCTCTGGCGTTGCATCAGGCCGGCCGCCCGCAGGTGGGGCGCGACGGCGACGGCGCCCGTCGACCGCTCGTGGCGCGCGCGTGCGGACCCGCGCACGGTGACCGAGATGCGGGCCACCGCACGGTCGTGGGTCGCCGTCACCTCGACGCGTCCGCCGGCGGCCCGGCGATGGCTGGCCTGGAGCACGTCGCGCAGCGCCGACTCGAGGTCGACGAGCTGGCCCAGGACGACGAGCGGAGGGACGTCCACCACGACGTCCGCGCCGCGCGAGCGGGCGGCGCGGGCGGCGCGGCCGACGACGAGGTCGAGGGCGACCGGGCCGCCCCCCAGCGCGACGCGGTGCCGACGCAACGTGTCGTCCAGCGAGGAGATCTCGGCCAGTGCTGCCCGCCGGAGGTCGGCCGAGGGGTCCCGGTCCTCTGCCGCGTCCCGGGTGGGCACGCTGGCCCAGATGTGGACCGCCGCCCGCAACCCCGCGAGCGTCCCCCGGGCGTGGTGGGACAGGCTGCGCTCCTGCTGCTGCAGCAGGGCGAGGTCGTCCCGGGTCCGCAGCAGGTCGGTCTCGAGCTGGGCGGCCCGGTGCACCTCGGCCCGGACCGACGAACGCAGGTCGCCGTGCGCCATCAGCGCTGCGGTCGCGGCAAGGGCCGCGATCACCAGCAGGGCGGCGGTGGCCCCGGGACCGGGCACCCGCGGGTCCGCGACGACCAGCACCTCGGTCACCCCCATCAGGAGCAGCGAGGGCGTCAGCGCCCCGGCCCAGGGATGACTGCGGGATCGGCGGGCGGCGTACCACGCGCAGGCGGCCCAGACCGCGGCCATCAGGACACCGACGCCGCGCAGGAGGGCCGGCACGGCACCCGGCCACCAGGCGGCGGTGGAGGCGAGCACGACGGGGACCAGCAGCAGGACGGACGCAGCGCCGACCGTCGCCGGCGTGCCGTTCGGGCGCGCGAGCGCGCGCACGAGCAGGACGACGACGCTCAGCGCGACGCAGGCACGGCCGAGACCGACGGCGGTCAGCGCCACCGGTGAGGAGCTCGCGGTGTCCAGCGAGGTGTGGCTCCCGAGGTGGAGCGGCATCAGCACCAGGCCGAACAGGGCGGTGACGCGGGCCCGGGCCCGGACCTCCGGCAGTCGGGTGAGCAGGTGCTGGGCGTGACGCAGGCACGCGGCCACCAGGAGCAGGCCGGCGGCCGCGACGATGGCCACCGTGTTGTGGGAGCGGACCACCTCCACCGGCACGAGGGCGTGGATGGCGAGGGCCAGTCCCACGGCGAGGGCCGTGGCCGGGACCACGAGCAGGTCGCGGCGCCAGGAGTGCCCGCGGGCAGCAGCTCCGGGCGCCCGAGTCGTGTCCACCAGGGGAATATGTGTCACCCCGGAGCGCCGCGCAAGGAGGTCCGTCGAACGTGTCGCACCCTGGCGGAGGGCGTCTCGACAGGCGGTCAGCGGGATCGCGGAGAAGCCTGGGATGTCGGAAAGGTCCGCCGGAAATGCATGGTCCGGGGTGCTTTGTCCGGGCCCGTCGGCGGCGGGATCGCTCCAACGAACAGGCTGTCGTGCCGGCGAGCTGTCTAGTCCGGTCGCACCACCGACACGGGTCAGCCCCTCAGCGCACGGCGCACCAGCGCCAGCACCTCGTCGTCGCCCAGGCCCAGTCCACGGGCCTGGCCGACGTACGTCGTGGCGGCCTCCCGCGCCGCCCGCTCCACCCCGCCGCCGGTGACGACGCTCCCGGCGCGGCCGCGGGTCTCGATGACCCCGGCGGCCTCGAGCTCCTTGTAGGCCCGAGCCACGGTGCCCGCCGCCAGGCCCAGGGTCTCCGCCAGCCGCCGCACGGGCGGCAGCCGCGTGCCCGGCCGCAGCGTGCCGTCGTCGACCTGCGCCCGGATCGCCTCGCGGACCTGCTCGTACGGCGGCTCGGGCGCCCCGGGGTCGAGGTCGAGCACGAGGTCGGGGTCGGTCACGGGGCTGCTCCTCGGACGGGCGGACGGCCCACGGGGACGCCTGGACCGGCGCGTAGGCTTGACCGGCGATGACCGTATACCTCGACCACGCGGCGACGACGCCGATCCTCCCCGAAGCCGCAGCCGCGATGGTCGCGGAGCTGACGCGGGTCGGCAACGCCTCCTCGCTGCACGCCTCGGGCCGGGCCGCCCGCCGGGTCGTCGAGGAGTCGCGGGAGCGGGTCGCCCGCGCGCTGGGGTGCCGCCCCGGCGAGGTGGTCTTCACCTCCGGCGGCACCGAGTCGGACAACCTCGCCGTCAAGGGCCTCTACTGGGCCCGCCGGGCCGAGGACCCCCGCCGGGTGCGGATCCTCTCCACCCCCGTCGAGCACCACGCGGTGCTCGACCCGCTGCACTGGCTGGCCGGCGAGGGCGCGCAGGTCGAGCACGTCGCCGTCGACCGCCTCGGCCGGCTCGACCTCGACGCCTTCCGGGCGGCCGTCGAGTCCGACCCCGGCAGCGTCGCCCTGGTCAGCGTGATGTGGGCCAACAACGAGGTCGGCACCGTGCAGCCCGTGGCCGAGGTCGCCGAGATCGCCCACGCCCACGGCATCCCGGTCCACACCGACGCGGTCCAGGCCCTCGGCCAGCTCCCGGTCGACTTCGCCACCAGCGGGGTCGACGCGCTGACGGTCACCGGGCACAAGGCCGGCGGCCCCTACGGCGTCGGCGCCCTCGTCGTACGCCGTGAGCTGGAGCCGACCGCGCTGCTCCACGGCGGCGGCCAGGAGCGCGACATCCGCTCCGGCACCATCGACCCGCCCGCCGTCGCCGGTTTCGCGGTGGCCTGCGAGCTCGCCGTGCAGCGCCAGCCCGAGCTGGCCGTCCGGCTCAGCGCGCTGCGCGACCGGCTGGTGGCGGGCGTGCTGCACGAGGTGCCCGACGCCGTGCTCAACGGCGACCCGGAGGGCCGGCTGCCGGGCAACGTCCACCTCGCCTTCCCCGGCTGCGAGGGCGACTCGCTGCTGATGCTGCTCGACGCGCACGGCATCGAGTGCTCGACCGGCTCGGCCTGCGACGCCGGGGTGCCGCAGGCCTCCCACGTGCTGATCGCGATGGGCCACGACGCGCAGTTCGCGCGCTCCTCGCTCCGCTTCTCCCTCGGCCACACCACCACCGACGCGGACGTCGACGCGGTCGTGGCCGTGGTCGCCGCCGCCGTCGAGCGGGCCCGCGGCGCCGCGCTCGTCTCCCGCGCCCCGGCCGGGTCCGGCCGACGATGAAGGTCCTCGCGGCGATGTCCGGCGGGGTCGACTCCGCCGTCGCCGCCGCCCGGGCCCACGAGCAGGGCCACGAGGTGACCGGCGTCCACCTCGCGCTCTCGCGCAACCCGCAGAGCTACCGCTCCGGCGCCCGCGGCTGCTGCACCATCGAGGACGCCACCGACGCCCGGCGTGCCGCCGACGTGATCGGCATCCCGTTCTACGTCTGGGACCTCAGCGACCGCTTCCACGAGGACGTCGTGGAGGACTTCGTCGAGGAGTACGCCGAGGGCCGCACCCCCAACCCGTGCCTGCGGTGCAACGAGAGGATCAAGTTCGCCGCCGTGCTCGACCGCGGCCTGGCGCTCGGCTTCGACGCCGTCGCCACCGGCCACTACGCCCGTCTGGTCCCGGGCCCCGACGGCGAGGTCGAGCTGCACCGCGCCGTCGACGCCGCCAAGGACCAGAGCTACGTCCTCGGCGTGCTCACCCAGGACCAGCTCGCGCACGCGCTGCTCCCGCTCGGCGACACCCCCAAGGCGCAGGTGCGCGAGGAGGCCGCCCGCCGCGGGCTGCTCGTGGCCGACAAGCCCGACAGCCACGACGTGTGCTTCATCAGCGACGGCGACACCGGCGGCTGGCTGGCCGAGAAGCTCGCCGACCGCGGGGTCAACGCGGGCGGCGACATCGTCGGTCGCGACGGCGAGCTGCTGGGCCGCCACGAGGGGTCCTGGCGCTACACCGTCGGCCAGCGCAAGGGGCTGCGGCTGGGCACGCCCGCCGCCGACGGCCGGCCGCGCTACGTGCTCGACATCGAGCCGGTCTCCGGCACCGTCACGGTCGGCCCCCGCGAGTCGCTGGCCGTGGACGGCCTCGAGGGCACCCGCCCTCGCTGGTGCGGTGCCGCGCCCACGGGGCCGCTGGAGTGCACCGTGCAGCTGCGGGCCCACGGCGAGCCCCACCGTGCGGTGGTGCTGCCCGACGGGGACCGCGTCGAGGTCCGGCTGACCGACCCGGCCGACGGCATCGCGCCGGGCCAGGCGGTCGTGGTCTACGACGGCACCCGCGTCGTCGGCTCGGCCACGATCGAGGCCACCCGCAGCGTCGCCGGCCGGTCCGCGTGACCCGCGCCAGCGGCATCGGGTCGCTGCCGGGCGAGGACGCCCACGAGGCGGCGCGCGTCGTGCTCGGGGAGCTGCCCGACCTGCCGCACCTGCCCGAGCTGCCCGCGCGCGGAGCGCTCGCCGACCTGACCGGCCGTGCCGTCGCCGTCGTGTCCGACCTCGGGTTCGACCTGCAGCCCGCGGGCTGGCGGCTGACCGACGCCGCGGGGGTCGACCACCGCCGGGCCCGGTCGCTGCTGGCGCAGGACCTCGACGCGTTCGAGGAGGAGTCGCAAGGCTTCACCGGGACGCTCAAGGTGCAGGTCGCCGGGCCCTGGACGCTGGCCGCCACGGTCGAGAAGCCGCGCGGCGACAAGGTGCTGAGCGACCACGGCGCCCGTCGCGACCTCGCCCAGGCGCTCGCGGAGGGCGTGCGCACCCACCTCGCCGACGTCGCCCGTCGGGTGCCGGGCGCCGAGCTGGTGCTGCAGGTCGACGAGCCGGCGCTGCCCGCGGTGCTCGCGGCGCGGGTGCCCACCGCGTCGGGCTTCGGCCGCCACCGCTCCGTGACGCCCCCGGTCGCCTCCGAGGCGCTGGAGTGGGTGCTGGACGCCGCCGACGACCGGCTCACGGTCGTCCACTGCTGCGACGCCGAGGTGCCGGTCGGGCTGCTCCGCTCGGCCGGCGCCGGGGCGGTCTCGGTCGACGTCGCCACGCTGGCCGTCACGGCGTACGACGAGCTGGCGACCGTGCTCGACGAGGGCGGCACCGCGCTGCTCGGCGTCCTGCCCGCGACGGGGTCCGCCGCCCCGTCGGTCAAGGCCGCCGTCGAGCGCACGATGCGGCTGCTCGACATGCTCGGGCTGGACCCGGCCGAGGTGTCCGACCGGCTGGTGCTCACCCCGGCCTGCGGGCTGGCGGGCGCCACCCCGGCGTACGCCCGGGCGGTGCTGGCGGCGCTGCGCGGGGCCGCCGAGGCGCTGACCTGACGGGTCCTCGACGCCGGTGATCGTGGCCCTGGGGTGGGTACACGGTCGTCACCGACGAGAGGAGCACGACGTGCCTGACCTGAACGGCAAGAAGGTCGCCATCATCGCCACCTCGCACTTCGAGGAGGCCGAGCTGGTCACCCCGCGTGACGAGCTCGCCAAGATGGGGGCCGAGGTCAAGGTGTACAGCACCTCGACCGACCCCATCCAGGCGGTGGAGGGCGACACCGAGCCCACCCAGAAGGTGCCGGTCGACGGCGTCTTCACCGACCTCGACGTCGACTCGGTCGACGCGGTCGTGGTGCCGGGTGGCACCGTCAACGCCGACACCATCCGCACCGACGAGGACGCCCAGGAGATCGTGCGCCAGGCCCTCGAGCTCGACAAGGTGCTCGCGATCATCTGCCACGGACCGTGGTTGCTCGCCTCCGCCGACGTGGCGCGGGGCAAGCGGCTGACCAGCTTCCCGAGCCTGTCCGTGGACCTGCGCAACGCCGGGGCCGAGTGGGTCGACGAGGAGGTCGTCGTCGACGGCAGCCTCATCACCAGCCGCAACCCCGACGACCTGCCGGCCTTCGTCGAGGCGATCGCCGAGGCGCTCGAGGCCTGAGCCGGCACCACCGACGGGGCCGGGGGGAGATCCCCCCGGCCCCGTCGCTGTGCCCGGGCCCGGACGTCGTGGGCGCGGTCGGTCGGTGACGACCTGGCTCAGCCCGCGTGCACGCCCTCCGGCGCGTCGTCGGTGGCCAGATCCTCGTGCTTGACGCCGAGGAAGATCCACACGATCAGGCTGGCGCCCCAGATCATGAAGGCACCGGTGAGGAACGCGTTGGTCGCGCCCTGGGTGAACGCACCCTGGTAGGCGATGTCGGCGAAGGCCGACCGCATCGCCTCGGTGGGCTCGCTGCCCGCCGGGGTGGCCGCCTGGAGCGCGCCCGCGATCTGGGTGGCCCGCTCGGTCGAGAAGTGCACCGCCACGGTGGACAGGGCGGCCAGACCCAGCGCGCCGCCGACCTGCTGCATCGTGTTGAGCACGCCCGAGCCGATGCCGGAGTCGCGGTGGGAGACGCCGTGGACGGCGGCCAGCGTCATCGGCACGAAGGTCGCGCCCATGCCCAGCGACATCAGCGAGATGAAGGGGAAGATGTCGGTCCAGTAGCTGATGCCGGCGCCGAGGTGCACCTCGCCGCTGGTGACGGTCGAGATGATGGTGCGCGCGCTGTCGTCGACCGAGAGCCGCGAGAAGCCGAGCAGCGCGAAACCGGCCATGGCCGTGCCGATGCCGGCGATCCAGCGGGGGTCGACCCTGTCCATGAGCTTGGAGGACACGGTCGCGGCGATGACGATGCCGAGGCTGAAGGGCAGGAACGCGACGCCGGTGTGCAGCGGGGAGTAGCCCATGACGTTCTGCACGAACTGCGAGAGGAAGTAGAACATCGCGAACATCGCCGCCGGCACGATCATCATCGTCACGAACGCGGTCGCGCGGGTCCGGCTCAGCAGGATCCGGAACGGCAGCAGCGGGTGCGCCACGCGGCGTTCGATGGCCACGAACGCGGCCAGCAGCACCACGCCGAGGACGAGGGCGACGAGGGTCTGCGCGTCGTCCCAGCCGTGGCTGGGCTCGCCGGCGCGGGAGAGGCCGAAGACGATCGCGACGAGGCCGGCGGTGCCGGACAGGGCGCCGGGCACGTCGAGCTCGCCGGCGTGCGACTCGCTCTCGGCCAGCACGCGGGGTGCGGCGAAGGCGGCGGCCAGGCCGATCGGCACGTTGATCAGGAAGGTCAGGCGCCAGCCGTCGACGGTGGTGCCGAACAGGTCGGGGGTGAGGCCGGTGAGCCAGCCGCCGAGCAGCAGGCCGACCGCGGCACCGGCGCCGGACATCGCGGCGTAGATCGAGAACGCGCGGTTGCGCTGCGGGCCGGCCGGGAAGTTGGTGGTGATCAGCGCCAGGGCGGCGGGGGAGGCCAGGGCGGCGCCGAGGCCCTGCAGTCCCCGGGAGGCGAGCAGCATGGCCTCGTTGGCGGCGAGGCCCCCGACACCGGAGGCGACGGCGAAGATCGCGACGCCGATCATGAACACGCGGCGGCGGCCGTAGAGGTCGCCGAGGCGGCCGCCCAGCAGCAGCAGGCCGCCGAAGGCCAGCGCGTAGCCGGTGACGACCCACTGCAGGTTGGCCTGCGAGATGTCGAGGTCGCTCTGGATGAAGGGGAGCGCGATGTTGGCGATGGTCGCGTCGAGCACGACCATCAGCTGCGCGACGGAGATCAGCAGCAGGGCCCAGCCCAGGCGGGTGGTGCCGCCGGTGGTCTCGGCCGGCTCGGCCGGGATGGCCGCGGGCTCACGGGTGTCGGTCATGACGTTGCTTCCTGGGAGTGGGTGGTGGTGCGGGCGGTGACGGTGGTGCCAGGGGTGGGACCGGGAGTGCCAGGGGCGGGGGCCCCGAGGCCGACGGCGGGGAGGATCACGTGGTCGATGACGCGGCGCACCACGTCGTCGTCCACCGGCAGGCCGAGGACGAACGCGCGGTGCAGGACGATCCCGGCCAGTGACGGGGCGACCACGTCGAGGTCGAGGGCGGCGTCGATCTCGCCGCGCTCGGTCGCGCGGCGGTAGATGCGCAGCGAGGCCTCGACCTTGGGTGCGATGAACGCCGAGCGGAACCGCTCGGCGAAGTCGGGGTCGTTGCTGACGGCGGTCATCACGGCGCCGAGCAGGCCCGAGGCGTCGCCCGTGCCCAGGCCGTGGCGGCCGCAGAAGGTGGCGAGCAGGTCGCCACGCAGGGTCCCGGTGTCGTGCACCTCGACCTGGGGCGCCTGCTTGGCGCGCACCATCGCGTCGACGACGAGGCTGGCCTTGCCGTCCCAGCGGCGGTAGAGCGTGGCCTTGCTGGCGCGGGCCTCCTTGGCCACGGCGTCGAGCGTGAGCCGGTCGTAGCCGGCGCTGAGCAGCAGCCGGACGGTGGCGTCGAGGATCTCCTCCTCGCGCGCCCCCTCGACCCGGGGACGGAGCTGGGGCGGGGTCACCTGCTCGTCACCTCCTCGTCACGGAATGGAACGAAACCGTTTCGTTCCATCGAGGAGTCGCAAGGCGCCCAGCGCCCGAGGTGTTCCCTGGGCCGCTGCTGGTCTAGCCGCGAGTGGCCCAGTCAGGAGGAGTGGCGGCGGGCCCGCGTCAGGGAGCGGTGGAGGGCTCCGCTGCGGGGGCCGACGGGCTGGTGCCCGAGGTGGGGGTCGGGTCGGCAGTCGGGGTGGGGTCGGTCGGCTCCGAGGGCTCCGCCGTCGGGGTGGGGTCGGCCGTGGGGGTGGGGTCCGCGGTCGGGGTGGGGTCCGACGTGCTCTCGTCGGTCGTGGTGCCGTCCTGCGTGGGCTCCTCGGACGGCGCCGGCTGCTCGGTGTCCTGGCTCGAGGAGCCGCGGTCGACGACCGAGGTGACCGTCGTGCGGCCCGCGTCGTCGTCGCCCGCCAGCGAGGCCAGCGAGCGTCCGGTCAGGCCCTCGAAGGAGGTGATGACGACCAGCGCGACGAGCATCACGGCGGCACTGGCCAGCGCGACCTTGCCCCAGGGCAGGTCGACGCGGCGGGGGTCCAGCCGGGCGAGCAGCCCGCCCTGCGCCGCCTTCTCCTCGGCCGCGGCCCGCTCGACGTCGGACTCCACGGCGGCCAGCTGCTGGGTGCGCGAGGTGCTGCCCGTGCGGGAGACGGCCGCGGCGATCAGCGAGGCCTCGCGGACCTGGGCCGCGCGGCGGCGTACGGCCTCGGCGGAGCGCTTCAGCGAGTAGGAGTACGTCGCGGCGCCCACCGTGGCGACCACGCTGCCGACGGCGGCGCCGATCAGGGTGCCGGCGGTGCCGAGCCAGGAGGCGAAGAAGGCAGCGGAGACCGCGGCCAGGGCGCTCGCCATCACCTGGATGCCGGAGAGCTCGAGCTTGCGGGGGGCGTCGTCGTCGGTCATGGTCCTCGCGGATCGGGAGCGGGCGTACCGAGGTACGACGTCCCGGACCCCCCGGAACGTTCCCGGAACCGAGGGTGACCTCGCCCACGTGGCCCCACCGGGGCCGCCGCGGGCGAGGTGGCAGCGACGCCTCAGGAGGACCGCACGGTCTCCAGGCGCTCGCACGTGCCCTGCACGTCGGTCACGTCGTCCCCGGAACCGATGGCCTCGCGCACCTCGTCGTAGCCCTCGAACTCGTCGAGCGCCTTCAGGCTGCCCGCGAGGTCGCGACTCTGCGCGGCGAAGGCCTCGCTCACCGCCTTGACCTCCGCGGTGAAGGCGTCGGGGTCGTCGAGGGGGATGGCGCGGGCCCGGGCCTCCAGGGCGGTCATGTCCTCGACGAGCTGCTCCATCGTGCCGACCGCGGCCTCCTGGATCTGCTCGCCCTCGGCGACCTCGGGCTCGCCGGCGTCGGTGACGCGCTGCACGGCGCTCCTGGCCGACGTCGCGGCGTTGCCGGCGGTGCCGCTCAGCGAGGACCGCACGTTGCCGGGCGGGTTGTCGGGGATCTCGAGCTGCCCGCGCAGGGCGTCGTTGCCCGCGGAGAGGATCTGGCGCACGCTGCTGGCGCTGCCGCAGTAGGTGCCGGCCCACGTCTGGACCGCGCCGGAGCTGCCGCCGCAGGCGGCGAGGAGGGGGGAGGTGAGCAGGACCGTGGTCGCGACGAGGGAAGCACGGCGTCCGAGAGGAGAAGTCATGGCGCCCATGCTGGCAGCCGGAGTCGCCGGGTGCAGGAGTTCGTCCGAGCAGAAGGAAACCCGCCACGACCGCTCCGGCGACGCCCTCAGTCCGGTGGGACGGACGCGTCCTGTCGCCGCCTCGCGAGCAGGCGCGGCACGAGCAGCAGCAGCCCCAGGACGGGCAGCACCGTGAGCAGCAGCAGCGCCCCGTCGACGCCCAGCGGGTCGCCCAGGCCGCCCACGACGGCCGAGCCGATGCCGCCGCCGACCAGGAAGAACAGGGTGGCGATGCCCAGGGCCACACCGCGGACGTCGTCGGCGACCGCGTCGCCGACCGCCTCCATCAGCGCGGGCTGGCCGAGCCCGAAGGCGAACGTGACCACGACGACGGCCGTCACCAGCAGGGGCGCGGAGGTCTGCCGCGCACCCAGCGCCGAGACCAGCAGGGCGACGGTCGTGACGCCGGCGGCCAGCGCGAGCGCGGGGCCGGCACCGACGCGGGCCAGGATCGGGCCGGCGAGGCGCGGGGCGGCCAGCCCGGTCACCGCGCTGGGCAGCAGCGCCACGCCGACCTGCCAGGGCTCCCAGCCGTCGGCGACCAGCACGGCGGGCACGGCGATGAGCAGGGCGAACCAGGCCGCGGGGACGGCCCCGGCGGCCAGGGCGCTGCGCACCACCGTGGCGTTGCGGATGACGCTGGCCGGGAGGAATCCGTGGGGCCGGCGCCGCACCCACATCGCCACGGCCGGGGCGCCCAGCACGGCCAGCGCCGCGCCGACCGCCGCGACGACGGGACCGGTGGAGGGCGACTGCACGAGCAGCACCACGCCGGCCGCGGTCGCGGCCACCAGCACCGCGCCGACCAGGTCCAGGCGGGCGCCCGAGCCGTCGGTCGGCACCGAGCGCCAGAGCAGCGGCAGCAGCAGGGCGCCCAGCACGGGCAGCGCGATCACCGCGCGCCAGCCCAGCAGGCCCTCGACGACGCCGCCCGCGAGGGGCCCGAGGCAGCTGACGGCGGCGGCGATGCCGGCGACCCGGCCGAGCGCGAAGCCGCGGGCGGAGCCGGAGAAGCGGGCGCTGACCAGTGCCACGCCCAGGGTCGGCACGGCCGCCGCACCCGCCCCCTGGAGCACGCGTGCGGCCAGCAGGACGCCGAAGTCGGGCGACAGCGCGCCCGCGAGCGCCCCGGCCGTCATCAGGGTGACGCCGACGAGCAGCGGCAGTCGCACCCCGACCAGGTCGGAGACCCGGCCGTAGACCGCGGTGGCGACGGCGAGCATCAGCGCGTAGAGGCTGATCGCCCAGGCGCTGACCCCGGTCGAGACGTCGAGGTCGGCCGCCACCGTGGGCAGCGCGATCGCCGCGGAGGAGCTGCCGAGGCCGGCCAGCCCGAAGAGCAGCCCGACCAGGACGGGCACGCGGGCCGGACCGGGTGCCGCCGCGTCGGCGGTGGTGTCGCGCGGGGCGGTGGCGGAGGACATCGTGGGTCTGAACCGGCGCGACCCCCGGCTCATTCCTGCGAGGTGCGGTCGGGGCCCCGGTCCAGGCCCCGGTCGGGGTGGGGGACGCCGGCCCGCGCGAGGACCTCGAGCACCGCGTCGAGGGCGAACCGGTTCCAGGTGTCCTGCCGGGCGAGCATGTAGTGGCCGAGCCGGCCCAGGTCGGTGAACCCCGCCGAGGCGGCGACCGGGCGGGCCCGCTCGACGTAGGCCCGGGTCGCCCGCGCCGAGGTGATCTTGTCGCGGCTGCCGTGGCCCAGCAGCACGTGGCGCCCGGCGAGCGCGGCGACGGGGTCGCCCGGCTCGAGCCAGGGGGCGAGCCCGACGACGCCGACGACGGCGGGGTGGTCGGCCACGCGGACCGAGGTACGCCCGCCCATGGAGTGGCCGAGCAGCACCACGGGGACGCCGGGGTGCGCGCGGGCCAGCTCGGCCAGGGCCCAGCGGGCGTCGGGCACGGGGGAGGGCTCGGGGCCGGCGCCCTCGTTCCAACCGCGCACGGCGTAGCGCAGCAGCCACGTCGCGACACCGTGCCGGGCGAGCCGAGGCTCCAGCACGTCGCGCATCCGGCCGGTGCGCCACAGCGAGGCGCTGCGCGGGCCCACCTCCTGCAGGCCGTGCTGCGCGCCCCCGTGCAGCATCAGCACCACCGCCCCGGGCGAGCGTGGGCTCAGCGAGGCGTCGGGGGGCAGCAGGGAGGGTGCGGGCACGTGCTCATCCAATCGGGCGGCTGGTGGGGCAGCGGGTGGGGCGGTCGGTCGGACCGGGTGCGGTTCGGCGCGACCCGCACCTGTGGATGGGAGCGGACGGGACGCGGAGGGGTGTCGGTGGCGCACGGCAAGATGGGCCCGTGAGCAAGAGCAGCGACGTGACCGCTCCCGACAGCACCCCGGACCCCGCCCCGGACCCCACTCCGGACCCCACCCCGGACCCGGACCCGGCTCCGGCCCAGGACCCGCAGGCCGAGCTGCGCCAGGAGCACCGCCGCCTGGCCGAGGAGGTCGACCAGGCGCGCTGGCGCTACTACGTGCTGGACGACCCGACCCTGTCCGACGCCGACTTCGACTCGCGGATGCGGCGCCTGGAGGAGCTCGAGGGCCAGGTGCCCGACCTGCGCACGCCGGACTCGCCGACGCAGCAGGTCGGCGGCGCGGTCTCGACCGAGTTCACGGCCGTGGACCACCTGCAGCGCATGGAGAGCCTCGACAACGCGTTCTCGACCGACGAGCTCGCCTCCTGGGTCCAGCGCCTGGTCCGCGACGGGATCACCGACCCGGCCTACCTCTGCGAGCTCAAGGTCGACGGGCTGGCGATCAACCTGCTCTACGAGGACGGCCGGCTGGTGCGGGCGCTCACCCGTGGTGACGGCCGGACCGGCGAGGACGTCACGCCCAACGTCAAGACCATCGACTCGGTGCCGCACCGGCTGCGCGAGAGCGAGGAGTTCCCCACGCCGCGGCTGCTCGAGGTGCGCGGCGAGGTGTTCCTGCCCGTGCAGGCCTTCGAGCGGCTCAACGAGGCGATGACCGAGGCCGGCAAGCCGATGTTCGCCAACCCGCGCAACGCCGCCGCGGGGTCGCTGCGGCAGAAGGACCCTCGGGTCACCGCGACCCGTGCGCTCGGGATGGTCTGCCACGGCATCGGCGCCCGTGAGGGCTTCGAGCCGGCCGCGCAGTCGCAGGCCTACACCGCGCTGCAGGCCTGGGGCCTGCCCACCTCCGACCAGGTCGAGGTGGTCACCGGCCTCGAGGCGGTGGCGGCCTACGTCGAGCACGTCGGCGAGCACCGCCACACGATCGTGCCCTACGAGATCGACGGCGTCGTCGTGAAGGTCGACGACGTCACCCTGCAGCGCCGGCTGGGCTCGACGAGCCGGGCGCCGCGGTGGGCGATCGCGTTCAAGTACCCGCCCGAGGAGGTCAACGCCGAGCTGCTCGACATCTCGGTCAACGTCGGCCGCACCGGCCGGGTGACGCCCTTCGGGGTGATGGTGCCGACCAAGGTCGCCGGCTCCACGGTGGAGAACGCCACCCTGCACAACGCCCACGAGGTCCGGCGCAAGGACGTCCGCCCCGGTGACACCGTCATCCTGCGCAAGGCCGGTGACGTGATCCCGGAGATCCTCGGGCCGGTGCTCGCGCTGCGGCCCGAGGGGCTGCCGGAGTGGGAGATGCCGACCGAGTGCCCGGCCTGCGGCACGCCGCTCGCCCAGCAGAAGGAGGGCGACAAGGACCTCCGCTGCCCCAACCACGAGCACTGCCCCGCCCAGGTGCGCGAGCGCGTCTTCCACGTCGCCGGTCGCGGGGCCTTCGACATCGAGGGCCTCGGCTACGAGGCCGCCGTCGCCCTGCTCGAGGCCGGCGCGATCGCCAACGAGGGCGACGTGTTCGAACTCGACGAGGCCAGGGTGCTGACCGCGCCGCTGTTCACCCGCGCGCCCAGGAAGGGCGAGGAGGGGCCACAGCTCAGCGCCAACGGGCAGCGCCTGCTCGACAACCTGCGGCGACGGCTCGACGTGCCGCTCTGGCGGGTGCTGGTCGCGCTCTCCATCCGCCACGTCGGCCCCACGGCGGCACGGGCTCTGGCCCAGGAGTTCGGCTCGATGGCGGCGATCCGGGGTGCGTCCGAGGCCGAGCTCGCCGCTGCCGAGGGCGTCGGGCCGACCATCGCCGCGGCGGTGATCGAGTGGTTCGCCGAGCCGTGGCACGTGCGGATCGTGGACACCTGGGAGGCCTCGGGCGTCTCGATGGCCGACGAGCGCGACGAGTCGGTGCCGCGCACCCTCGAGGGCCTGACCATCGTGGCGACCGGCTCGCTGCAGGACTTCAGCCGCGACTCCGTCAAGGAGGCGATCATCAGCCACGGCGGCAAGGCCTCGGGGTCGGTGTCGAAGAAGACCGACTACGTCGTGGTCGGCGAGAACGCCGGCTCCAAGGCGGAGAAGGCCGAGCAGCTCGGCGTCCCGGTGCTCGACGAGGCGGGGTTCAAGCGGCTGCTCGCCGAGGGCCCGCCGGATCCCGAGCCCGAGGACGCCTCCTAGCGCTCCACGGCGGCCACGACCGCCTCGGCGACGGCCCGCTGCTCGGCCGCGAAGGGGTGGAAGGCCAGCGCCCGCTGCTGGTCGGTGGTGGCGCCGTTGATCCAGGGGTCCTCGGCGCAGATGTCGTGGCCCTCGGTGGCCGCGGCCACGTCGACGTAGGTCGCCCCGGCCCGGCGGGCGGCGGTGCGCACCGCGTCGTTGAGCCCGGTGTTGAGCCGCGCCGCGGCCGCCTGGCTCGCCGCGGACAGCGGCAGCGCCTCGCAGCCCTCGCCCGCTGCCACGATCGTGGGGTAGCCCACGGCCAGCACCCGGGCGTCGGGCGCCCGACGGGCCGCGAGCCGGAGCACCCGGGCCAGGTCGGTGGCGGTGCGCCCCAGACGCTGCCGCAGCCGCGCCTCGGTCGCGGCCGAGATGGGCCGCGAGCAGTCGGTGGCCGCGACCCCGGGCCGGCCGCACTGGCCGACCAGGGTGGAGAACACGCCGCCGTCGTTGCCGCCCATCGAGACCGTGACGAGGTCGGCGTCGGGTCCGAGCGCGTCGGCCTGCGGGGGCACGCCGTCGAGCTGTGGCCGGCGTACGTCGCCGGTGTCGGCGCCCGCGCAGCTGACGTCGGTCAGGTCGGCGCCCAGCGCGTCGGCGACCTGGGCGGGGTAGTTGTCGTCGGAGCGGAAGCAGCCGCCGGCCACGTCGGTCTGCGGCACGAAGGGGGCGGAGGTGTAGGAGTCGCCCAGGGCGACGTACGACGTGCCGCCGGGCGCCTCGGAAGGGGCGGCCGCCGACGGCGCGGCCGAGGGGGCCGGCTCCGGCGTGCCCGTCCCCGCCCCGCAGCCGGAGAGCAGCAGGGCCGCCGCGAGACCGCCGGCGAGCGCGGTCGCGCGGGGACGAGGGGGCAGCAGGGGAAGGAGACGCACGCACCTAGGATGACGGGCATGCCTGACATCAGCCGGGAGCAGGTGCGCCATCTGGCCGACCTCGCCCGCATCGAGCTCGACGACGCCGAGCTGGACCACCTCGCGCCGCAGCTCTCCGTGATCCTCGAGTCCGTCGCCTCCATCAGCGAGGTGGCCACCGACGACGTCCCGCCGACCAGCCACCCGCTGCCGGTCACCAACGTGTTCCGCGACGACGTCGTGCGGCCCTCCCTCACGCCGGAGCAGGCGCTCTCGGGTGCCCCGGCGGTGGAGGAGCAGCGCTTCGCGGTGCCGCGGATCCTGGGGGACGAGCAGTGACCACGCCCCTGATCGAGCGCTCCGCCGCCGCCCTGGCGCAGGCCCTGGCCTCGGGCGAGACGACCAGCGTCGAGCTGACCGAGGCCTTCCTGAGGCGGATCGCCGAGGTCGACGGCGCCGTCCACGCCTTCCTCCACGTCGACGCCGAGGGCGCGCTGGCCGCCGCCCGGGCCTCCGACGAGCGCCGCGCCGCCGGCACCCCCGCCTCCGCGCTCGACGGCGTGCCCGTCGCCGTCAAGGACGTGCTGGCCACCGAGGGGCTGCCGACCACGTGCGGCTCGAAGATCCTCGAGGGCTGGCGTCCGCCGTACGACGCGACGGTGGTCGCCCGCCTGAAGGCCGCCGGCCTGCCGATCCTGGGCAAGACCAACATGGACGAGTTCGCGATGGGCTCCTCGACCGAGCACTCGGCGTACGGCCCCACGCACAACCCGTGGGACCTCGACCGGATCCCCGGCGGCTCCGGGGGCGGCTCGGCCGCCGCGGTGGCCGCCTTCGAGGCGCCGCTCGCGATCGGCACCGACACCGGCGGCTCGATCCGCCAGCCCGGTGCCGTCACCGGCACCGTGGGCGTCAAGCCGACCTACGGCGGGGTCTCGCGCTACGGCCTGGTCGCCATGGCCAACAGCCTGGACCAGGCCGGTCCCGTCACCCGCACCGTGCTCGACGCGGCGCTGCTGCACGAGATCATCGGCGGCCACGACCCGCTGGACTCCACGAGCATCGACCAGCCGCTGCCCGCGGTGGTGGACGCGGCCCACGCCGGCGCAGGCGTCGACCTGGCCGGGCTGCGGGTCGGCATCGTCTCCGAGCTCGGCGGCGAGGGCTACCAGCCCGGGGTCCAGCAGCGCTTCGACGAGGCCGTCGAGCTGCTCGTGAAGGCCGGCGCCGAGGTCGTGCAGGTCAGCTGCCCGAGCTTCGTCCACGCGCTGGCGGCCTACTACCTGGTGATGCCGAGCGAGGCGTCGTCCAACCTGGCCCGCTTCGACGCGATGCGCTACGGCCTGCGGGTGCTGCCCGAGGGCGTGGACTCCCCGAGCGCCGAGGACGTCATGCGCGCCACCCGCGACGCGGGCTTCGGCGACGAGGTGAAGCGCCGCATCATCCTGGGCACCTACGCGCTCTCCAGCGGCTACTACGACGCCTACTACGGCTCCGCCCAGCAGGTCCGCACCCTGATCAGCCGCGACTTCGAGGCCGCCTTCGAGCAGGCCGACGTGCTGGTCTCCCCGACCTCGCCCACCACGGCGTTCCGGCTGGGGGAGAAGCTCGACGACCCGCTGGCGATGTACCTCAACGACGTCGCCACCATCCCGGCCAACCTCGCCGGCGTGCCCGGCATCTCGGTCCCGGCCGGTCTGGCCGAGGAGGACGACCTGCCGGTCGGCTTCCAGGTCCTCGCCCCGGCGACGGCCGACGACCGCCTCTACCGCGTCGGCGCGGCCCTCGAGGCCCTGCTCGAGCAGCAGTGGGGCGGCCCGCTGCTGAGCGCGGACAAGCTCGCACTCGAGACCGAGGAGCACGCATGAGCACCCCGACCGAGCTGGTCGACTTCGACGAGGCGCTGGCGTCGTACGACCCCGCGATGGGCCTGGAGGTCCACGTCGAGCTCAACACCGCCACCAAGATGTTCTGCGGCTGCCCGGCCGTCTTCGGCGGCGAGCCCAACACCCAGACCTGCCCGACCTGCCTCGGCCTGCCCGGCTCGATGCCGGCGGTCAACGCCCGGGCCGTCGAGTCCGCGATCCGGATCGGCCTCGCGCTGAACTGCGAGATCGCCGAGTGGTGCCGGTTCGCCCGGAAGAACTACTTCTACCCGGACATGCCCAAGAACTTCCAGACCAGCCAGTACGACGAGCCCATCGCCTTCGACGGCTGGACCGACGTCGAGGTGGTGACCGAGAACGGCACCGAGACCTTCCGCGTCGAGATCGAGCGCGCCCACATGGAGGAGGACACCGGCAAGTCGCTGCACGTCGGCGGCGCGACCGGTCGCATCCACGGCGCCGACTACTCCCTGGTCGACTACAACCGCGCCGGCATCCCCCTGATCGAGATCGTCACCCGCCCGATCACGGGCGCGCGCGAGCACGCCCCCGCGGTGGCCCGGGCCTACGTCGCCCACCTGCGCGAGCTGATCGTGGCGCTCGGGGTCTCCGAGGCGCGGATGGACCAGGGCAACCTGCGTGCCGACGTCAACCTGTCGCTCGCGCCGGTGGGCTCGGGCGGGCTCGGCACCCGGACCGAGACCAAGAACGTCAACTCCTTCCGCTCGGTGGAGCGGGCCGCCCGCTACGAGGTCTCGCGCCAGGCCGCGATCCTGCGGGCCGGCGGCTCCATCACCCAGGAGACCCGTCACTGGCACGAGGACACCGGCGTGACCACCTCGGGCCGCGAGAAGTCCGACGCCGAGGACTACCGCTACTTCCCCGAGCCCGACCTCGTGCCGGTCGCACCGTCGCGGGAGTGGGTCGAGGAGCTGCGGGCGACGCTGCCCGAGCCCCCGCGCGCACGCCGCTCGCGGCTGCAGCAGGAGTGGGGCTTCTCCGACCTGGAGATGCGCGACACCGTCGGTGCCGGCGCGCTCGGCCTGGTCGAGGAGACGATCTCCTGCGGCGCCAGTCCCCAGTCGGCCCGCAAGTGGTGGCTCTCGGAGCTGGCCCGCCGCGCCAACGAGACGGGCACCGACCTCGCTGCGCTGCCGATCACCCCGGCCGACGTCGCCCGCATCCAGGCGCTCGTCGACGAGGGCAAGATCAACGACAAGCTCGCCCGCCAGGTCTTCGACGGCGTCCTCGCCGGCGAGGGGACCCCCGACGAGGTCGTCGCCTCCCGCGGGCTCGCGGTCGTCTCCGACGACGGGGCGCTCGGCGAGGCCGTCGACCGCGCCATCGAGGCCAACCCCGACGTCGCCGCCAAGATCCGCGACGGCAAGGTGGCCGCCGCCGGCGCGCTGATCGGCGCGGTGATGAAGGAGATGCGTGGCCAGGCCGACGCCGGCCGGGTGCGCGAGCTCATCGTCGAGCGGTTGTCCTCCTGACGAGGTCGCCCAGCACCTCCTCGCCGTGAGGCGCCTCACCCCGAGGGGTGTGACGTCCGGTGCTAGCGTAGGACCGGCCCGCGTAAGGGCCCGCAACACCAGTTGGTCCCCGCGGGGGAAGCCGGTCCGAAGCCGGCGCTGACCCGCAACCGTGGGCCGCCCCTCGGGCGGCGAGCCGGAACACCCGTCGGGGACGACGCCCCCTCGATGCTGCCGTGGAACGCAGCGGGTGCGGCTCCCTCCCGGGCCCCCCGCCAGCGCCGCCGGGAAGGAACCATGCACACCAGTGCCGCACGTCGTCCCGCGAGGACCTCGTCCTCGCTCCTGCTGCTCGTCGTCGTCGGGCTGCTGGTGCTCCTCGGCGCCGGCCCGGCCTCGTCCGCGACCGGGGTGCGGACCGCGGACGCCGAGGGCTCGCTGTGCACCGACGGCCAGGGCGTCAGCGTCGTGGTCGACCCCGGCTCCCTCGGCGGGGCCGTCCAGCAGGACTGCGTCGAGGACGGCGGCGGCCGGCTCGCCACCGACGTCTTCGCCTCCGCCGGCCACGAGCTGACCCCGGTCGGGGAGTTCCCCGGCGCCGCCTGCAAGGTCGACGGCGAGCCCGCCGACGCCGCCTGCCAGTCGATGCCGCCGGCCGACGCCTACTGGGGCCTCTACCTCGCCACCGGCGACGCCTGGGACTACGCCCCCAAGGGCGCCGACGAGCTGGAGCTCGAGGACGGCGCCTTCGTGGCCTTCGCCTGGCAGGACAGCTCGGAGTCCACCCCGCCGTCGGTCGAGCCGGTCGCGGCCACCGCGTCGGCCTCGCCGTCGCCCTCCACGGGGGCCGAGGTGGACAGCCCCGACTCCGGCGACGGCACCGGTGAGAGCTCGGTGGAGAGCAACGACGCCGGCGACCTGGCGATCTACATCCCCCTCGCCGTCCTCGCCCTGCTGGCGGGCTCGGTCGGCTTCCTGCTGCTGCGCCGGCGCAAGCACGCCGGGGAGTGACCCCGCGGTGGCGGGAGCGGTGAGCAGGGCGCGCCCCGCACGCGACCTGCATCCCGCGGCGTGGTGGTCGTGGGCCCTCGGGCTCGCGGCCGCCGCCACCGCCACCACCAACCCGGTGCTGCTGCTCGGGCTGGTGGGGGTGGCGTCGCTGACCGTCGTGCTGCGTCGCTCCGACCACCCCTGGTCGGCCTCCTTCACCCTGTACCTCTGGCTCGGCGTCGCCGTGGTCGTCGTCCGCGTGGTGCTCCGCCTGCTGCTGGGCGGCGGCGGGGGCGGCACGGTCTGGCTGGACCTGCCGGAGGTGCCGCTGCCCGACTGGGTCGCCGGCATCCGGCTGCTGGGTCCGGTCACCCAGGAGTCGTTCCTCGCGGGGCTCTACGACGGCCTCCGGCTGGCCACCCTGCTGATCTGCGTGGGCGCCGCCAACGCGTTGGCCAACCCCAAGCGGTTGCTCCGCTCGCTGCCCCCGGCGCTCTACGAGGTCGGGACGGCCGTCGTGGTCGCGGTGGCGCTGCTGCCCCAGCTGGCCGACAGCCTGCGCCGCGTCCGCGCCGCCCGGCAGCTGCGCGGGGTGTCCGGCGGCCGGCTGCGACGGCTGCGCGGCGTGGTCGTGCCCGTGCTCGAGGACGCCCTGGAGCGCTCGATGGCGCTGGCAGCCGGCATGGACGCCCGGGGGTACGGCCGCGTCGGCGCGCTCAGCCGCGGCCGGCGTACGACGACCGGGGGACTGCTGCTGCTCGGGCTGTGCGGCATCTGCGTCGGCAGCTACGCCCTGCTCGACCAGACCGCCCCGCGCTGGCTGGTCGGCGGGGGACTGGGCCTGGGGGTGCTGCTGGCGGGCGTGGGGCTGTGGTCGGCCGGTCGCCGCGTGCGCCGTACCCGCTACCGCCCCGACCGCTGGCGTGCTGAGGAGGTCGTGGTCGCGCTCACCGGGATCGTCGTGGCCTGGGCGCTGCGCGACGCCGTCCCGCTGGCCGTCCTGACCCCCGCCCTGGACGCCGCGCCCCCGGTGACCGCGACCGCGCTGCTCGTGGTCGCCGCCGGGCTGCTGGCCGCCGTGGTCGCACCGCCGCCGGCGCTGTCGGACCCGGACGACCGCGGCGCCGCGCTGGCCCGCCGCCACGCCCACCGGGCCCGGAACGACCGCGGGCAGGAGGTCACCCGTGCTGGAGCTGCGTGAGGTCACCTTTCGCTACGACCCGGCGGCGCCACCGGTGCTGGCCGGGGTCGACCTGACCCTGGAGGAGGGCGAGCTGGTGCTGGTCGCCGGGCGCACCGGCGTCGGCAAGTCGACGCTGCTCGGGGTGCTCGACGGGCTGGTCCCGGCGTTCACGGGTGGACTGCTCTCGGGCGACGTGCTCCTCGACGGGGCGAGCGTGCTCCACCTGCCGCCGCGCGACCGCGCCCACGTCGTGGGGTACGTCGGCCAGGACCCGACCGCCGGCTTCGTGACCGACACCGTCGAGGAGGAGCTGGCCTACGGCATGGAGCAGCTCGGCCTCGACCCGGCCACCATGCGCCGCCGCGTCGAGGAGACCCTCGACCTGCTCGGGATCGCCGAGCTCCGCGGTCGCGACCTGCGCGCCCTGTCGGGGGGCCAGCAGCAGCGGGTGGCGATCGGCTCGGTGCTGACGATGCACCCCCGGCTGCTGGTGCTCGACGAGCCGACCTCGGCGCTGGACCCGACGGCCGCCGAGGACGTGCTCGCCACCCTGACCCGTCTCGTGCACGACCTGGGCGTCACGGTGGTGGTGGCCGAGCACAGGCTCGAGCGCGTGGTGCCCTTCGTCGACCGGGTGGTCCTGGTCGAGGGCGACGGCCGGGTGCGCGCGGGCGACCCCGCGGAGATGCTCGAGCACTCCCCGGTGGCCCCGCCCATCGTCGAGCTCGGCCGGTGGGCGGGCTGGTCGCCGCTGCCGCTCAGCGTCCGCGACGCCCGGCGCCGCGCGTCCCGGCTCGCGCTCGTGCCCCGGGCGGCCGAGGCGCTCCCCCCGACCCGTCCGGCGCTGGTGGCGCGCGGAGTCTCGGTGCTCCACGGTCGGCGTACGACGCTCCTCGGGGTCGACCTCACCGTCGGGCACGGTCAGGTGACCGCGCTGATGGGCCGCAACGGCTCGGGGAAGTCGACGCTGCTGTGGACGCTCCAGGGCTCCCGCGCCCGAGCCGCCGGCAGCGTGCTGGTCGGCGACACCGATCCCGCCACCCTGCCCGCCGCCGGGCGACGGCGGCTGGTCGGGCTGGTGCCGCAGACCGCCGCCGACCTGCTCTACCTCGAGACCGTGGAGGAGGAGTGCGCCGCCGCGGACGCCGAGGCCGAGCAGCCGCCCGGGACCGCCTCGCAGCTGCTCGAGCGGCTGGTGCCCGGCGTCGACCGGCGCGCCCACCCCCGGGACCTGTCCGAGGGCCAGCGCCTCGCCGTGGTGCTCGCGGTGGTGCTGACGGCCCGCCCCGAGGTGCTGCTGCTCGACGAGCCCACCCGTGGCCTGGACTACCCCGGGAAGCAGGCGCTCGCCGAGGTGCTGACCGGCCTCGCCGCCGCCGACCGGGCGGTGCTGGTGGCCACCCACGACGTCGAGTTCGTGGCCCAGGTCGCCGACCAGGTGGTCGTGCTCGCCCAGGGCGAGGTGGTCTCGGCCGGGCCCACCGCCCGGGTCGTGGCCGAGTCGCCGGCCTTCGCGCCGCAGGTGCACAAGATCCTCGGCGGTGCCTTTCTCACGGTGGCCCAGGTCGTGGCGGCCTCGTCGGGGGAGGGCCGGTGAGCGCGCCGGTGCGCGACCCCGCGGCCGTCGGCCGTCCCGACCCGCCCGGGCTGCGGCTGCGGCCGCGCTCGGCGCTGGTGCTCGGCCTGGCGTCGGTGGCGGGTCTGGTGATGTTCTGCTGGCCGCTGCTGCTGCAGGTGCGTGCCGACGCCGACACCGTGCAGCCGCCGTTCGTCTTCATGCTGCTGCTGCCGGTGGTGATCGTGGTCTGCCTCGCGGAGTTCAGCGAGGGCGGCATGGACTCCAAGGTCCTGGCCGTGCTGGCGGTGCTGACCGCGGTCAACGCCGTGATGCGCGGGCTGTCGGCCGGGGTCGGCGGCATCGAGCTGGTGTTCTTCCTGCTGATCCTCGGCGGTCGCGTCTTCGGCGCCGGGTTCGGCTTCGTGCTCGGCTGCACCTCGCTGTTCGCCTCGGCCCTGCTCACCGGGGGCGTGGGGTCGTGGCTGCCGTTCCAGATGATGGCCTCGGCGTGGGTCGGGGCGGGGGCGGGGCTGCTGCCGCGCCGCGTCCGGGGACGCGGCGAGGTGGCGATGCTGGTGCTCTACGGCGTCGTCGCGGCGTACGCCTTCGGGCTGGCCATGAACCTCACGAGCTGGCCCTTCGCGCTCGGGATCTCGGTGCCGGGCCACGACGGCGGGCTCGCGTTCGTGCCCGGCGACCCCCTGCTCGAGAACCTCCGGCGCTTCGGCGTCTACACGCTGCTGACCTCCACGGGGAGCTGGGACACCGGCCGGGCGGTGACGACCGGGGTCGCGCTGGTGGTACTGGGACCCGCGGTGCTGGCCACGCTGCGGCGCGCCGTGCGCCGCGCCACGGTGGTCCGCGTCGGGCCCGTGGACACGGCCGCCCCGGCTGGGCCCGGCCGCTAGCCTCGCCGCATGAAGAGGCTCGTCGCCCTGCTCGTCGCCCCCGTCGTCGTGCTCGCCGGGTGTGGTGGTGGGGGCGAGGCCACCGAGCCCGAGGTGAGCGAGACGCCGTCCCCCGGCACCGCGGACACCGGCTCGGCCGCCGCCTCCCCGAGCCCGTCGGAGACCGTCGAGGCCGCCTCGGCGCGGCCGAAGGTCGTCGGCACCGTCGCCAGCGGGCTGCAGGCCCCGTGGGGCATCGACTTCCTGCCCGACGGCTCCGCGCTGGTGACCGAGCGCGACACCGAGCGCGTCTTCCAGGTCGGCGACGGCGAGGTGACCCGGGTCGGCCAGCTCGACCAGACCGAGCCCGACGGCGAGGGCGGGCTGTTGGGCGTCGCGGTGTCACCGTCGTACGCCGAGGACGCGACCGTCTTCTTCTACCTCACCACCGGCGACGACAACCGCGTGGTCAGGGCGACCTTCCGCAACGGTCGGCTCGGTGACGCGACGCCGGTGCTGACCGACATCCCGCGCAACGACTACCACGACGGGGGCCGGCTGCTGTTCGGTCCCGACGACATGCTCTACGTCTCCACCGGCGACGCCGGGGACACCGAGAACGCCCAGGACCTGGAGTCGCTCGGCGGCAAGATCCTGCGGATCACTCCCGAGGGCGAGCCGGCGCCGGGCAACCCCGACCCGGACTCACCGGTCTGGTCCTACGGCCACCGCAACGTCCAGGGCCTCGCCTTCGACGACCAGGACCGCCTCTGGGCCTCCGAGTTCGGCGACCAGACCTGGGACGAGCTCAACCGGATCGAGAAGGGCGGCAACTACGGGTGGCCGGAGGTCGAGGGCCGCGACGGCGAGCTCGCGGGCGCGATCGAGCCGCAGGTGCAGTGGGCCACCGACGACAGCTCCCCGTCGGGCCTCGCCTTCGTCGACGGCCGGCTGTGGCTCGGCGCGCTCCAGGGTCAGCGGCTGTGGCGCGTCGACGTCGACGGGTCGCGGGCGCGTGACCAGAAGGGCTTCTTCGTCGGCGACTACGGCCGGATCCGCACCGTCGTCACCGCGCCCGACGGGCGGCTGTGGGTGACCACGTCCAACCGCGACGGCCGGGGAGAGCCCAGCCGCGAGGACGACCGGATCCTGCTGGTCGAGCCCTAGGAGACCGTGCCGTCCTGGGTGCGGGGCGAGTCGGGGATCCGCGCGAGCAGCGCCAGCAGCTCGGCGTGGACCTCCGAGGGACGCTCCATCGGCAGGAAGTGGGTGGCCCGCAGCAGGCGGTAGGTCGCCCCGGGGATCCGCTCGGCGGCGGTGCGCATGTCGTGGGCCGAGGCGAGCACGTCGGTGCGACCGGCGAGGAAGCTGGTCGGCACCGAGATCCTCCGCAGCGAGACCCGCGCGTGCTGCGAGGAGTGGTAGGCGAGGTGCATGTACCACTCCACCGGCGTGGTCAGGAACTCCCGCACGGCCCGGCGCGACAGCCCCTCGTCGGCGACCGGCGCCATGAAGCCGCTGTGGGTGAGCAGGTGCAGCGCACGCGGGCCGATCGCGAGCTGCGAGGACCACGGCGTGACGGCCCGGCCGACGGTCATGGCGACCCGCGTGAGGTTGACCGTCAGCGGCTTGCGCAGCGGCCGGGGGATGCGCAGCGGGGCGCCCATCGAGGCGAAGGTGTCGCCGGGCACCCCGCCCACGGCGTACAGGCCCGTGACGCGCTCGGGATGGCGCACGGCCACCTCGAACATCGTGTTGACCCCCATCGACCAGCCCATCAGCACGCACGCGTCGATGCCGGCGTCGTCCATCACCGCCAGGGCGTCCTCGGCGAAGGCGTCGATCCCGACGCGGTCGCGGTCGGTCGGGCGCTCCGATCCGCCGGTGCCGCGGTGGTTCCACGACACCACCCGCACCCCGCAGCCGGGGTCGAGCAGCGACGGCCAGGCGTAGGGGTTGGTGCCGAGCCCGTTGCACAGCAGCACCGTCGGGCCCTCGACGTCGTTGGTCCACGCCTGCAGCACGGTCCCGTCGGCGCTCTTGACGGGGTAGTAGCGCAGCGCCAGCCCCTCGTCGGCCGAGGGGGCGATCGTGAGCGGGCGGGGACGGTGGCGGGCCATGGGCGCAGTGTGCCGGACCGCGGACCCGTGCGCCCGGCAATCCCCCTGCCGTCCCGCGGGACGGGCGGCCGGGGTGGTGCCTCAGCCCAGCGCGGCCGTCCGCGGCGCCGGGCGGACGGCACCGACGGCGGTGCCGGTGCGGTGGGCGACCACCGTCTCGACGTACGCCGCCACCTCGTCGCGCTCGCGACGCTGCGCGGCGAGGGCGGTGGACGCGGCCATCGCGTTGCGGCAGGCGGCCTGCTGGCTGCGCTCGGCCCACCCGGCCAGGGGGCTGCGCGGGGCTCGGAGCGGTGCGACGAGGTGGAACATGGTGGTCTCCCCTGGTGGTGCTCTCCCGGAAGGTCCAACCTAGGCAGCGGGCGGGTCCGCGACGTCTCTGTCGTGTGACGAGTGCGTGAACTCCACCGATGAGTCCGCGCGCTCACGCGGGTCGGTCCCTGCGACGACACGAGAGGAGCAGGCGATGGCGAGCACGACGGTGCTGCTGGTGGGCACGCGCAAGGGGCTGTGGGTGGGGCGCTCGGACGCCGAGCGGCGCGACTGGAGCTGGAGCGGACCGCACTTCGACATGGAGGAGGTCTACTCCTGCGCCGTCGACACCCGCGGCGGGGAGACCCGGTTGCTGGCCGGGGCCTCGTCGATGTGGCTGGGTCCGCGCGTACGCCGCTCGGCCGACCTCGGCGCGACCTGGGAGGAGGGCGACGGCGGCGGGGTGCGCTTCCCCGACGACGTCGAGCGCAGCGTGGAGCGGGTGTGGCAGCTCGTGCCCGGGGCCGAGGACGGGGTGGTCTGGGCCGGCACCGAGCCCGGCGCGGTCTGGCGCTCGGGCGACGGCGGGGCGACGTTCGAGCTGGAGCGGGGACTGTGGGAGCACCCGCACCGCGAGCAGTGGGGCGCGGGCTTCGGCGGGCAGGCCTTCCACACGATCCTGCCGCACCCCACCGACGCCGACTCCGTCACGGTGGCGATCTCGACGGGGGGCGTCTACCGCACCCAGGACGGCGGTCACTCCTGGGAGCCGCGCAACGCCGGGATCCGGGCGGAGTTCCTGCCCGAGGGCGAGCAGTACCCCGAGTTCGGCCAGTGCGTGCACAAGGTCGCGCGCCACCCCGCGCGTCCCGAGCGGCTCTACCTCCAGAACCACGGCGGCGTCTACCGCTCCGACGACGAGGGCGGCTCCTGGACCTACATCGCCGACGGCCTGCCCGCCGACTTCGGGTTCCCCGTCGTGGTGCACCCGCACGAGCCGGACACGCTGTTCGTCTTCCCGATCGGCGGGAGCGGGGGGCGCTACCCGCCGGGTGCGAGGGCCCGGGTCTGGCGCTCCCGCGACGCGGGCGGGACCTGGCAGGAGCTGGCCGAGGGGCTGCCGGACTCCTTCTACGTCGCGGTCATGCGCGACGCGATGTGCGTCGACGACCACGAGCAGCCCGGCCTCTACTTCGGTGCCCGCAACGGCGCGGTCTGGGGCAGCGCCGACGCGGGGGAGACGTGGGAGGAGCTGGTCCGCGACCTGCCCGACGTGATGGTGGTGCGGGCGGCGTCGGTCGCCGACTAGCGGGGCGGCGGGCTGGTGGGCGGGACCAGCTCGTCGGCGTCGACCACCCGGTCGGCGGCGGCACGACCGGCGGTGACCAGGGCCGCGTTGGCGTCGTCGACCCGCGCGACCCAGGCCTCGGCCTCCTGCGGGGTCTTGCCGAACCGGACGTGGCGGGCGACCAGCCGGGCGCGGCGTACGACCTCGTCGACCTCGACCCACCAGCACTCGTCGACCTGCGCCCGCACGGCGCGCCACTCCGGGGTGTCCAGCAGCAGGTAGTTGCCCTCGGTCACCACGACCTCGGCGTCCGCCGGCACCCCGATGGCACCGGCGAGCGGCTGCTCGAGGTCGCGCTCGAAGGCGGGCGCCCACACGGTGTGCCCGGTCTCCGTGCGCAGCCGGGCCAGCAGCGCGGCGTACCCGAAGGCGTCGAAGGTCTCCGGCGCCCCCTTGCGGTCCCGCAGGTCCAGGGAGTCCAGGGCCACGTCGGCGAGGTGGAAGCCGTCCATGGGCACGTGGACCCCGCCGAGCCGGGCGGCCAGCGCCACGGCGTAGGTCGTCTTGCCCGCCCCGGGGGCGCCGGCGATGCCGATGATGCGTCTCACGGACGCCACCCTGCCAGGATTAGGCTCAGCCCCATGACCGGCACCCCCGACATCAAGCCCCGTTCGCGCGCCGTCACCGACGGCCTGGAGGCCACCGCCGCGCGCGGCATGCTCCGGGCCGTGGGCATGGGCGACGACGACTGGGTCAAGCCCCAGATCGGCGTCGCGTCGAGCTGGAACGAGATCACCCCGTGCAACCTGTCGCTGCAGCGCCTCGCGCAGGCGGTCAAGAGCGGCGTGCACGCGGCGGGTGGGTTCCCGCTGGAGTTCGGGACCATCTCGGTCTCCGACGGCATCTCGATGGGCCACGAGGGGATGCACTTCTCGCTGGTCTCCCGCGAGGTCATCGCCGACTCGGTCGAGACCGTGATGATGGCCGAGCGGCTCGACGGCTCGGTGCTGCTGGCCGGCTGCGACAAGTCGCTGCCCGGCATGCTGATGGCCGCGGCCCGGCTCGACCTGTCCTCGGTGTTCCTGTACGCCGGCACGATCCTCCCCGGCAAGGTCGACGGCGAGGACGTCACCATCATCGACGCCTTCGAGGCCGTCGGCGCCTGCCTGGCCGGCAAGATCAGCCGCGAGCAGGTCGACAAGGTCGAGCGCGCGATCTGTCCGGGCGAGGGCGCCTGCGGCGGTGCCTACACCGCCAACACGATGGCCGCCGTCGCCGAGGCGCTGGGCATGTCGCTGCCGGGCTCCTCGGCCCCGCCCGCGGTCGACCGTCGCCGCGACGGGTACGCCCACAAGTCCGGCGAGGCCGTCGTCGAGCTGCTGCGCCGCGGCATCACCGCGCGGCAGATCCTGACCAAGGAGGCCTTCGAGAACGCCATCGCCGTCGCGATGGCGCTGGGCGGCTCCACCAACGCCGTGCTCCACCTGCTCGCCATCGCCCGCGAGGCCGAGGTCGACCTCACCCTGGCCGACTTCACCCGCATCGGCAGCCGGGTGCCGCACCTCGCCGACGTGAAGCCGTTCGGCAAGTACGTCTGGGTCGACCTCGACCGCGTGGGGGGCATCCCGATGGTGATGAAGGCGCTGCTCGAGGCCGGGCTGATGCACGGCGACTGCCTGACCGTGACCGGCAAGACCCTGGCCGAGAACCTCGCCGACATCGACCCGCCCGCCGTCGACGGCGGCGTCATCCGTGAGCTGACCTCGCCCATCCACGCCACCGGCGGCCTGACCATCCTGCACGGCTCGCTCGCCCCCGAGGGCGCGGTCGTGAAGTCGGCCGGCTTCGACGGCACCGTCATCCAGGGCACCGCCCGCGTCTTCGACGGCGAGCGCGCCGCGATGGACGCCCTCGCCGAGGGCGGCATCAGCGCCGGCGACGCCGTGGTGATCCGCTACGAGGGCCCCAAGGGCGGGCCCGGCATGCGCGAGATGCTCGCCATCACCGGTGCGATCAAGGGCGCCGGCCTGGGCAAGGACGTGCTGCTGCTCACCGACGGCCGGTTCTCCGGCGGCACCACCGGCCTGTGCGTCGGCCACGTCGCCCCCGAGGCCTCCGACGGCGGCCCGATCGCGTTCCTGCGCGACGGCGACCAGATCACCCTCGACGTCACGAACATGACCCTCGACGTCGACGTCTCGCCCGAGGAGCTCGAGTCGCGCCGCGAGGGCTGGGTGCCGCGGGAGCCGAAGTTCACCCGTGGGGTGCTGGGCAAGTACGCCAAGGTCGTCCAGTCCGCCGCCCACGGCGCGGTCTGCGGCTGACCCGGCCCCTCGACGCCCGGCCCCTCGACGCCCGGGCGCTGCGGTGGCAGGGTCGGCAGGCATGGACCAACGGATCAGCTTCGTCACCCTGGCCGTCGAGGACGTCGAGCGCAGCCGGGCGTTCTACGTCGACGGCCTCGGCTGGGAGCCCGAGCTGCTCGTGCCCGGCGAGGTGCTGATGCTGCGCGCGGGGGAGCGGCTGGTGCTCTCGCTGTGGTCGTTGGCGGAGTTCGAGGACGAGATCGGTCCCGTACGCCGCGGCGAGGGCGTCTCGCCGATCACGCTGGCCCACAACGTGGCCACCGAGCCCGAGGTCGACGAGGTGCTGGCGCTCGCCCGCTCCCTCGGCGCCACCGTGGCCGGTCCGCAGCACCGGGCCTGGGGCGGCTACACCGGCTACTTCGCCGACCCGGACGGCTTCCGGTGGGAGATCGCCACCAACCCCGGCGAGATCGGGCAGCTGGTCCTGCCCTAGCCGGTGACCGGGGTGATCGGGCCGGTCGCCTCGCCCGGGTCGTCGTCCGCCGCACGGTCGTCGTCGGCGGCGTCCCGGTCGACGCGCGGGCCCCGGCCCGGAGGGAGCGCGGCCGGACCGCCGGGGCGGCGTACGAGCACGAAGACGGTCCAGGCCACCATCAGCCCGGCCAGCACGCCCAGCCCGAGGCGGGGGATGAGCGGCAGCCCGATGCCGATGAAGCCGCCGACCACCCAGGAGAGCTGCAGCATCGTCTCCGAGCGCGCGAAGGCCGACGTGCGGTGCCGCTCGGGCACCGAGGTCTGGATGGTCGAGTCGAGCGAGACCTTGCCCATGGCCTGGGCCACGCCCGCGGTGAGGCCGAGCGCGACCGCCGCCAGCAGCCCGTAGAACAGCGCGGCCACGACCGACATCGCGGCGTCCGCGAGCAGCGCCACCACCACCGTCAGGGCAGGGGTCACCCGTCGGAGCATGGACCCGAGCCCGATGCCGACGGTGTTGCCGAGCCCGGCGGCGCCGATCACCAGGCCGAGCAGCAGGGTGGCCTTGTCCTCCCAGCCGGGGAACGGCTGGTCGCGCAGCAGGAAGGCCATGTACATCGTCAGGAAGCCCGAGAGCATCCGCAGCCCGGCGTTGCACCGCAGCGCGAAGCCGACGTCGGCGGGGATCTTGAACTTGCGGCTCTCCCCGCCGAGGCTCACCGGCAGCTCGTCGCCCGTGGCGTCCGCCCTGGCCGGGAGCAGGATCGAGAGGATCGTCGCGCCGGCGAAGACGACGAACGCGTAGCGCAGCGACCACTGCGCCCCGAAGTACGACGCCCCGCCCGCGAGCGGCGCCGAGATCGCGGCGCCCACGACCCCGGCCAGCGAGATCCGGCTGTTGGCCTTGACCAGGGTCAGCGAGGCCGGCTGCAGCCGCGGCACCGTCGCGGCCCGGGCGACGCCGTAGGCCTTGGAGGAGACCAGGACGCCGAGCGCGGTGGGATACATCAGCAGCGACTGGGAGGCGACCGCGTCGGCCATCAGCCAGCAGAAGAAGGCGCGCAGCGCCATGGTGGCGCCGATCGCCCACCGGCGGCCGTGGCTGAACCGGTCGAGGAACGGGCCGAGCAGCGGCGCGACCACCGCGAAGGGGAGCATCGTGAGGCCGAGGAACAGCGCGATCGGCCCGCGGGCCTCACCGGGCTGGGCGAAGAACAGCGTCCCGGCCAGCGAGATCGCGACCGCGGCGTCACCCGCGGCGTTGAAGGCGTGCAGCTCGATCAGTCGGTAGAGGCCGGAGTCGCCCGCGCCCTCGGCGTGCGAGGCGCGACGCGCCTGGCGCACGGTGTACGACGCTCCCCGGCCCGTCGCCGACCCGGCACGCCTCAGGCCGCGCCCGGTCGCCCCGACGAGTCGTCGGCTGCGTCCCTCCTCGCCGTCCATGCGCCCATCCTGCCAACAACGGGCGGGCACCCGGAGGGCCGGGGAGACACGACCCGGCCCGATGGGGGATGATCGCCGACGTGATGTCCGCAGCCGACCAGGTCCCGTCCGAGGTGTCCTCCGGGGCCTCCGCCGAGGCCGTCGACACCGCCCGCGCCGTGCTCGTCGAGCAGGTCGGCGGCGAGCTCGTCGGCGAGCACCTCGGCGCCGAGCCCGAGGGCGACGGCGTCGTCAGCCACCGCTTCGCCTGCCGCCAGCCCGGCTACCGCGGCTGGGTGTGGGCCGTGGTCACCGTCCTCCCCGGGGACGGCCTGCCCGTCACCGTCGACGAGGTGGTGATGCTGCCGGGCGACGACGCGATCGTGGCGCCGGAGTGGGTGCCCTACCGCGAGCGGATCAAGCCGGGCGACCTCTCTCCCGGCGACCTGCTCCCCGCCGACGAGGACGACCACCGGCTGGTCCCGACCTGGCTCGAGGGCGACCGCCCCGACCCGGTCGCGCGCGCCGTGGTGGAGGAGATCGGCCTCGGCCGGCCCCGCGTCCTCTCGCTGGAGGGGCGCGACGCCGCCGCCGAGCGGTGGTACGCCGGTGACCAGGGCCCGGACACCCCGCTGGCCCAGTCGGCACCCGGCCGCTGCGGGGGCTGTGGCTTCCTGGTGCGCCTGACCGGGCCGCTCGCGACGATGTTCGGCGTCTGCGCCAACGAGTACGCCAACGACGACGCCCGCGTGGTCTCGCTCGACCACGGCTGCGGCGCCCACTCCGAGGCCCAGCTGCGGCGCAAGCAGCTGCCGCCGCCGCTGCCCGACCACGTGCTCGACACGATCGTGCGCGACGACCTCGAGCAGTTCTGAGACCAGGGCCGCCGCGTCAGTCGGTGCGCGTGCCCTTCACGGCGTAGCGCGCGACCAGGAGGTCGCCGTTGCGCTCGTGGGCGAGCAGCTCCAGGTCGAGCCGGCGCGGCAGCAGCGGCCGCCCGGCGCCGAGCACGACCGAGGCGACCGAGACCAGCACCTCGTCGAGCCGGCCCAAGTCGGCGAACTGGCCCGCCAGGTCACCTCCGCCGATGACCCAGACGTCCCTGTCCCCGGCCGAGGCCAGGATCGCGTCGAGGTGGTCGGCGAGCGGGCCGGACACGAGCCGCACGCCGTCGCGGCGTACGGGCAGGTCGCGGTGGGTGAAGACCCACACCGGCTGGCCCGGGCCGGGGTCCCAGTCGGGCTCGTGCTCCTGGAGCCACTCGTAGGTCGTCGCGCCCATCACCTGGGCGCCGATGCCCGCCACGAAGGCGTCGAAGTCGCCGAGGCCGCCGGGCTCGTGCTGCTGCTCGAAGAGCCAGGCCAGCGAGTCGTGCTCGTCGGCCAGGAAGCCGTCGAGGGTGGTGGCGGTGTAGTAGCGGCAGCGGGTCACGGCGCGGGGTCCTCCTCGGGGAGCAGGCCCTCCTTGCGCAGCCGGCGCCGCCGGCGGCAGTGGTCCCAGCCCACCAGGCCCAGGCCGAAGCCCGCGACGCAGGTCCACAGCCACCACAGGTGGCCGTCCTCGCGGAGCCGGGCGTGGAAGGGCAGCAGCACCAGCAGGCCGAGCAGCCACAGCGCCGTGCCGACCTGCATGGTGCGGACGCCGTCGAGGTCGAGGGGCGCGACGTCGGCGACGATGTAGGTGCGGTTGCCGATCTCGTGGACCACCGGCTGCTCGTCGTCGGGCACGGAGGTCAATCTAGCCGTCCCACGTGGGGGGCTGGGAAACACAGCGGTGACCCACGGGTGGTTCGATACCGCCCGTGGACACCTTCTTCAAGATCACCGAGCGCGGCTCGACCGTCGCGCGCGAGGTGCGCGGCGGCATCGTCACCTTCTTCACGATGGCCTACATCATCGTGCTCAACCCCCTGATCCTGGGCTTCGCGCCCGACGCCAGCGGCGGCTTCCTCGGTGGTGTGGAGCCCCCGGGCAACCTGCCGATGATCGCCGCGGGCACCGCGCTGGTGGCCGGGGTGATGACGATCGCCATGGGCGTGGTGGCCAACTTCCCGCTGGCCCTGGCGACCGGCCTCGGGCTCAACGCCTTCGTCGCCTTCGCGATCGCCTCCCAGATGACCTGGGCCGACGCGATGGGCCTGGTGGTCCTCGAGGGCATCGTCATCCTGGTCCTGGTGCTGACCGGGTTCCGGGAGGCGGTCTTCCACGCGGTGCCGGCCCAGCTCAAGATCGCCATCTCGGTCGGCATCGGCCTGTTCATCGCCCTGATCGGCTTCGTCGACGCGGGCTTCGTGCGCCGCATCCCTGACGCCGCCAACACCACCGTGCCGGTCCAGCTCGGCCCCAGCGGCCAGCTGCAGGGCTGGCCCGTCCTGGTGTTCTGCCTCGGCCTGGTGCTGGTCGTCGCGCTGTGGGTGCTGCGCGTCAAGGGCGCCATCCTGATCTCGATCCTGGTCACCACCGTGGTGGCGGTCGTGGCCGAGGCGGTCGGCGACTTCGGCTCCGGCGGTGCGGACAACCCCACCGGTTGGGCGCTGACCAAGCCCTCGCTGCCCGGCAACGTCGTCGACGTCCCCGACTTCGGCACGCTCGGCCAGTTCAACCTGCTCGGCTCCTTCGCCGAGGTCGGTGTCGTCGCCGCGATCCTGCTGGTCTTCACCCTGATGCTCGCCGACTTCTTCGACACCATGGGCACGATGACCGCGATCGGCGCGGAGGCCGGCCTGCTCGACGAGCAGGGCGCTCCGCCGCGCACCCGTCGGATCCTCGTCGTCGACTCCGTGGCCGCGGTCGCGGGTGGTGCCGCGGGCGTGTCGTCCAACACCTCCTACATCGAGTCGGCCTCCGGCGTGGGGGAGGGTGCCCGCACCGGCCTCGCCTCGGTCGTGACCGGCGTCTGCTTCCTGCTCTCGATCTTCCTGGCGCCCCTCGTGGCGGTGATCCCCAGCGAGGCGGCCGTCCCGGCCCTGGTGCTCGTCGGCTTCCTGATGATGCAGCAGGTCAAGGGCATCGACTGGGACGACGTCGAGATCGCCCTGCCGGCGTTCCTGACGATCGTGCTGATGCCGTTCACCTACTCCATCACCGTCGGCATCGGTGCCGGCTTCCTGGCCTACGTGCTGATCAAGGTGGTCAAGGGCAAGGTCGCCCAGGTGCACCCGCTGCTGTGGATCATCGCGGTCCTGTTCGTGGCGTACTTCGCGATCAACCCGCTCACCGCGCTGCTGACCTAGGTCGTCCGGGGCCGGCCGCGTCCGGTTTCCCAGGTGATGAACCCGAGCTGCCTCTTCACACACGTCGCGTCGTGTGTGGAGAGGCAGTTTCACTTCATCACCTGGGAAACCGTCGCCCCGTCGGAGGTCCACCACGTTCGCGGAAATACTTAGCACGGGTAATGAGTTACGCTAAGCAACATGACCCCCACCGTGCAGTCCGCCTCGCGCACCGACTCCGGGCTCGCCAGCGAGCTCCGGCTGTCGGTGATGCGCCTGTCCCGGCGGCTGCGCGGGGAGCGCGAGCCGGGCAACACCCTCAGCGTCGCGGCGCTGAGCGCGCTCGGCATCCTGTTCCGCGAGGGGGAGTGCACCGTCGGCGCGCTGGCCGCCCACGAGCGGGTGCAGCCGCCGTCGATGACGCGCACGGTCAACCATCTGGTCGAGGAGGGGTACGCCGCCCGGCGACCGTCCCAGACCGACGGGCGCGCCACCCTGGTCGACCTGACCGAGCACGGCCGCGAGGTGCTGCTGGCCGACCGTCGGCGCCGGGACGCCTGGCTGGCCCAGCGGCTGCGCGACCTGACCCCGGACGAACGCGCCCTGCTCCGGCAGGTCGCCCCGCTGCTGCAGAGATTGGCCACCAGTTGAGCCCCACCTTCCGTGCCCTCCACAACCCCAACTACCGGCTCTACGCAGCCGGTGGGGTCGTCTCCAACACCGGGACGTGGATGCAGCGGGTGGCGCAGGACTGGCTCGTGGTGCTGCTGGCGACCAACGACGGCGTCGCGCTCGGCATCACCACCGGGCTGCAGTTCCTGCCCGCGCTGCTGCTCTCGCCGTACGCCGGCCTGATCGCCGACCGGATGCCCAAGTTGCGGCTGCTCAAGATCACCCAGAGCGTGATGGCGCTGACCGCGCTGGTGCTGGGCGTCCTGGCCGTCACCGGCACCGTCGAGGTCTGGCACGTGTTCGTGCTGGCCTTCGTCTTCGGCACCGGCTCGGCCTTCGACGCTCCCGCGCGGCAGAGCTTCGTCAGCGAGATGGTCGGCCCCGACGACCTGAGCAACGCGGTCGGCCTCAACTCCGCCTCGTTCAACGCGGCGCGGATGATGGGCCCGGCGCTCGCCGGGGTGCTGATCGCGGCCTTCGGCGGCGGCGTCACCGCCACCGGCTGGGTGATCGTCATCAACGGCCTCAGCTACGGCGCGGTGCTGCTGGCGCTGGGACGGATGCGCTCCTCGCAGCTGCTCACCACGGTGCCCGAGGAGCGCCACAAGGGCATGATCCGCGACGCCGTGCGCTACCTGCGCGGCCGTCCCGACCTGCTGCTGGTGCTCAGCGTGGTCGGCTTCGCCGGCACGTTCGGCCTCAACTTCCAGATGACCTCGGCGCTGATGGCCACCCAGGTCTTCGACAAGGGCGCCACGGAGTACGGCCTGCTCGGCTCCATCATGGCCATCGGCTCGCTCAGCGGTGCCCTGCTGGCCGCGCGGCGGGTCCGGGTGCGGCTGCGGCTGGTGGTGGGCGCGGCGGTGATGTTCGGGGTCGTCGAGATCGCGGCCGGGCTGATGCCGACCTACGCGACGTACGCCGTGACGGTGCCGCTGCTGGGCCTCGCCGCGCTGACGATGATCACCGCGGCCAACACCACGATGCAGCTGGCCACGGCGCCGCACCTGCGCGGCCGGGTGATGGCGCTCTACCTGATGGTCTTCATGGGTGGCACCCCGATCGGCTCGCCCTTCATCGGCTGGCTCGGCGAGGCCTTCGGCGCCCGCTGGACGCTGATCGGCGGCGGGGGCCTGACCCTGCTGGGCGTGCTGCTCTCGGTGGCGCTGTTCGCCCGCAGCCGGCACCGGCTGGGCGAGAAGGTCCTCACCACCGACCCGGTCCGCGCGGTCGCCGTCGCCTCCTGAGGGGGCCCGGCCCGGCCGGTCGCGGTTACCCTCGACCGGTGGGAGGAGCGCGAGGACTGCTGCGTCGCGTCGAGCGGCGGTGGGACTCGCTGCGCGGCGCCCGACGGGTGCCGACCGAGCTGCGCATCGTCACCTACGTCGCCCACGGCGCCGGTGGGCACGTGGTGGTCCGTGGCCGCGTGGTCGACGACCCGGAGCCCGCCGAGACGCTGGCCGGTGAGAGCCCGTGGGCGGCCGTGCGGCGCACGGCCCGCGGCTTCCTGACGACCGAGCTGCCCGGCGTACGGCTGCGGGTGGAGGTGGGCGGTGCGAGCACCGAGGTGGTCACCGACACCGACGGCTACCTCCGCGCCGAGCTGGACGGCGCCGACCTGGTCTCGCCGTGGACGACGGGGCGGGTCTCGCTGGCGGCGGCGTACCGCGGGGTGGGGCACGCCGAGGCCGAGGTGCGCGTGCGCGTGAGCGACGGCCGGGCCGCGCTCGGCGTCCTCTCCGACGTCGACGACACCGTCCTGCAGACCGGGGTGCAGCGCACCTGGACGATGGTGCGCCAGACGCTCACCGGCTCGGCGCTGACCCGGACGTCGTTCCCCGGGGCGGCCGAGCTCTACCGCGGCCTCAGCGGTCCGGACGAGGCCGACCCGGTCTTCTACGTCAGCTCCAGCCCGTGGAACCTGCACGAGTTCCTGCTGGAGTTCCTGGCCCACCGAGGCTTCCCCGCGGGGCCGGTGCTGCTGCGCGACCTCGTCACCGGTGGCCACAAGCGCGAGCGCATCGACGAGCTGTTCGGGGTGCACGCCGACCTGCGCTGGGTGCTGCTGGGCGACTCCGGCGAGCACGACCCGGAGATCTACGCCGCGACCGTGCGTCGCCACCCCGGCCGGGTGCTGGCCGTGTGCATCCGGGAGGTGCGGCTGGACCCCCGCGACGGCGTCGTCGAGCGCGCGGTGGCGGGGTGGGACGAGAGCGTGCCGCTGGTGCTGGCACCCGACTCGCTCACCATGGCGCGGCGGCTGGCCGAGCTCGGCCTCGTCGACGAGACGTGCGTCGCGGCGGTCGCCGCCGCGTCGGACTGAGGCGCGCTCAGCGCAGCGACATCGACCCCGACAGCGTCGGCTCCACGCTCAGCGCCTGGTGCTCGGCGACGCGGGCGTCGATCTGGGAGGCGACCTCCTCGGGCCACGGCGAGGTCGTCCGGGTGCTCATGTCCATGTGGAGGCAGATCTCCTCCACGATGCAGCTGATCTGCTCGTGGGTGTCGTCGAGCAGGTAGACCACGAGGTGCAGGGCCCGCTCGGAGCGGCCGACCAGCAGCACGCGCACCGAGACCGTGTCGCCGGTCAGCAGCTCGGCGACGTAGGTCAGGTGGTGCTCGGCGGAGAAGATCGCGAAGCCCTTGTCGGCCCAGTTGGTGGGGATGCCGACCTCGGTCAGCGCCTCGTCGAGGCCCTCGCTGGCGATGCCGAGGTAGTAGCGGACGTTCATGTGGCCGTTGATGTCCTCGAAGGCGACCGGCACGGGGCGCTCGCTGTAGGACGGGAGGGCGGCGATCTCGGCGTACGACGGCAGTGTGCTCACCCGCGCGACCGTACCCCACCGCCGCCGGCCGCCCCGGCTCCGCGACCTAGACTCCACGACCATGAACCCGCGCTACCGCCGACTCGTCATCCCGGTCGCGCTGGGCGGGCTCATCCTCATCGTCGTCATCGCCGCGCTCACCCGCTAGCCGCGCCCACGATGGCCGAGCTGCTCCCCACGCTGTCCCGCCTCCGGGCCGAGATCCTCGACGACGAGCACCTCGTCCGGGCCCTGGCCACCGGGCGTCGCCGCGGGCAGGAGCCGCCGCGGTTCAAGCGCGTCGAGCTGCGCTACGTCGACCTCAAGGGCGGGCGCCACCTCCAGGTCGTGGCGTACGACGAGACGCAGGCCCACACCAGCAACCACGCCGGCACGGCGGCCGAGGAGGCCCTCGACGACCTGCTGGGCCAGGCCTGGGGCAACTGGCACGTCGACACCGACCAGCGCACCCACCAGCTGCGCGTGACCAAGAAGGGCGAGGCGCTGCTGCACACCACCGAGCGCGCCGAGCCCGTGGCGCCCGAGCGCGGCCACGACCACGCCAAGCAGCGGCTGCTGCCCGAGGACCACCCGGTGCTGCGCGCGCTCGGCATCTCCGACGCGCACGGGCGGGTCAAGCCGTCGCGGCAGGCGAAGTACCGCCAGGTCGAGGAGCTGGTCCGCGCCCTCGACGCCGCCGTGGCCGAGGGCCACCGGGCCGGCACGCTGCGCACGCCCACGCCCGAGGACCCGCTGCGCGTGGTCGACCTCGGCTGCGGCAACGCCTACCTCACCTTCGCCGCCCACGCCTGGCTCGCCCGGTCGATGCCGGTGCGGCTGACCGGTGTCGACGTCAAGGAGCAGTCGCGTCGCCACAACGCCGAGGTGGCGGCCTCGCTCGGCGTCGCCGACCAGGTCGACTTCGTGCAGGCCGGCATCGACGACGTCGAGCTGCCGCAGCCGCCGGACGTCGTGCTCGCGCTGCACGCCTGCGACACCGCCACCGACGACGCGCTCGCCCGGGCGGTGCGCTGGGAGGCCGACCTCGTCCTCGCCGCGCCCTGCTGCCACCACGACGTCTCCGCCCAGCTGCGGCAGCAGCCCACGCCGCCCGGCTACGACATGCTCACCCGCGACGGCATCCTCCGCGAGCGGCTGGCCGACACCCTCACCGACGCGCTGCGCGCCTCGCTGCTGCGGCTCGAGGGCTACCGCGTCGAGGTCGCGGAGTTCGTCGACAGCGCCCACACGCCGCGCAACACGCTGCTGCGGGCGGTCCGGGTGCGTGGCGGCGCCCGGCCGGCCTCCTCGGAGTACGACGACCTCGTCGCCACCTGGCACCTCCGCCCCGCGCTCGCCGAGCGGCTGGGTCGTGGGTCGGGCTGAGGTGTGTCGGGCTGAGGTCGTGGGTGGGCGGCGCGCGGCTTCCCGAGGTCGCTCGGAAACCCGTCACTGGGCCGGAGCTGCATCCCCGGCTCAGTGGCAGTTTCCCAGGCGAACCGGGGAGACCGCCGGCACGGCGACCGTCGCAGCGGTCGTCCTCCTCGCCGTCCTCGCCGCCGTCGCCGCGCCGGGCGCCGCCGCCGACACCGGGCCGCGGGAGGTCTTCCGGGTGCAGGACGAGCGGATCGACGAGGTGAGCGGGATGGTCGACCTCGGGTCGCGCACGGTGCTCACCAACGACTCCGGCGACGCCGCGCGGCTGTTCGTCCTCGACGGGTCGGGACGCACCGTCGCGGTGAGGGAGTACGCCGCTCCCGCCGTCGACGTCGAGGCGCTCGCCCCCGCGGGCGACCGGTCGGAGGGCGCGGTGTGGGTCGGGGACGTCGGCGACAACCGCGGCGTGCGGGAGTCGGTCACCGTGACCCGGGTGCCGCTCGACGGCGGGGCGGTGGCGTCGTACGAGCTGACCTACCCCGACGGTCCGGTCGACGCGGAGTCGCTGCTCGTCGACCCCGACGGCCGGCTGGTGGTGGTCACCAAGGCCTTCGCGGGTGGGGCCGTGATGCGGGCCCCGGCCCGGCTCGACGCGACCGGGCCCAACCGGCTCGAGCAGGTCGCGACCGTCGGTGAGGCGCTGGCCACCGACGCGGCGCTGCTGTCACCCACGCGGGTGCTGGTGCGGGGGTACGCCGAGGCCGGCCTCTACGCCTGGCCCTCCTGGGAGCCCGTACGCCGCGTCCCGCTGCCCGAGCAGCCGCAGGGCGAGGCGCTGTCCGTCGGCCCGGGCGGCAGGGTGCGGGTCGCGAGCGAGGGCGCAGGCGAGCCGGTCCGGCAGCTGCCGGCCTCGGCGACGGCCGACCCGGCCGCGGTCCCGCAGCCGAGCGTGAGCCCGAGCCCGAGCGCGAGCCCGAATCCGGTCCCGAACCCCACGAGCGCGACCCGGGACGACGGCGTCGACCGGCTCGCCCTCGGAACCGGGCTGCTGCTGGGCGGTGTCGGGCTGGCGGCCGTCACCTGGCTGGTGCAGCGCCGCCGCGCGCGGCCCGGAGGACGCTAGAGCCGCTCGACCACGTGGTCGACGCAGCGCGTGAGGGCCGCGACGTCGGCGGGGTCGACTGCGGGGAACATCGCGATCCGCAGTTGGTTGCGCCCGAGCTTGCGGTAGGGCTCGGTGTCGACGACGCCGTGGGCGCGCAGCACCGCCGAGACCACGGCGGCGTCGACGGAGTCGTCGAGGTCGACGGTGCCGACGACCAGGCTGCGGTGGGCCGGGTCGGCGACGAACGGGGCGGCGTACGACGAGGCCTCGGCCCAGCCGTAGAGCGCCTCCGACGACGCCGTCGTGCGCGCCACCATCGCCTCCAGCCCGCCCTGGGCGAGCATCCACTCCAGCTGCTCGGCGACCAGGAACAGCGTGGCGATGGCGGGGGTGTTGTAGGTCTGGTCCTTGCGGGAGTTCTCGATCGCGGTCGGCAGGTCGAGCGAGGCCGGGACCCAGCGCTCCCCGGCGAGCTCGGCGGCCCGGTCGATCGCGGCGGGGGAGAAGGTGGCCAGCCACAGGCCGCCGTCGGCGGCGAGGCCCTTCTGCGGGGCGAGGTAGTAGACGTCGGTCTCGGCGAGGTCGACGGGCAGCCCACCGGCGCCGGAGGTGGCGTCGACCAGGACGAGCGAGCCGTCGTCGGCGACGCGGCGCACGGGCGCCATCACGCCGGTGGAGGTCTCGTTGTGGGGCCAGGCGTAGGCGTCGACGTCGGCCTCGTGGGGGGTCGCGAGCGAGCCCGGGTCGGCCCGGACGACGTCGGGCTGGTCGAGGAACGGGGCGGCCGCGGTGGCGTCGGCGAACTTCTGGCTGAACTCGCCGAAGACGAGGTGCTGGCTGCGGCGGCGTACGAGCCCGAAGGTCGCGACGTCCCAGAACACCGTCGACCCGCCGTTGCCGAGGACCACCTCGTAGCCGTCGGGCAGCCCCAGCAACGCCCCGAGCCCCTCGCGGACCCGGCCGACCAGGGCGCGCACCGGCGCCTGGCGGTGGGAGGTGCCCATCAGGGTGCGGCCGGAGGCGGCGAGCCGGTCCAGCGCGCCGTCGGGGACCTTGGAGGGGCCCGAGCCGAACCGTCCGTCGGCGGGCAGCAGGTCCTGGGGGATGACGAGGTCGACCACGGTCCTAGTGTGTCAGCGGTGTGCCCCGTGCCCGGCTTCGAGGTCGTCCGTCGCAGCTTCACCCACCCCGACTCGCAGCGGCTGGTCGAGGAGGTGCAGCAGGAGTACGTCGTCCGCTACGGCGGTCCCGACCTGACCCCGCTGGACGCGTCGTACTTCGAGCCGCCGCTCGGCTCGTTCTTCGTCGGCTACCTCGACGGCGAGCCCGTCGCGACCGGCGCGTGGCGGCGCCGCACCGACGTGGCGTACGCCGGGACCACCGCCACGGCCGAGATCAAGCGGATGTACGTCGTCGAGGGCGCCCGCGGCCGCGGCCTGGCCAGGGCGGTGCTCGCCCACCTCGAGCGCACCGCGCACGAGGCCGGCGCCGAGGTGATGGTGCTGGAGACCGGCGAGAAGCAGCCGGAGGCGATCGCGCTCTACGAGTCCAGCGGCTACCGCGAGATCCCCGGCTTCGGCTTCTACGCCGACGCGCCGCTGTCGCGCTGCTACGCCCGGCCGCTGGGGGAGCGGGCCGCCTGGGACGCCGCGGCCCCGACCTTCGACGACGAGCCCGACCACGGGCTGCGCGACCCGGCCGTGCGGGAGGCCTGGCGCACGCTGCTGCTGGGGGCGCTCCCGCCGGCGCCGGCGCGGGTGGCCGACCTCGGCTGCGGCACCGGCACGCTGAGCGCGCTGCTGGCCGCCGAGGGGTACGCCGTCACCGGCGTCGACTTCGCTCCGGCGATGGTCGAGCGGGCGCTCGCGGCCGGGGTGGACGCCCGCACCGGCGACGCCGCGGACCCGCCGCTCGACGCCGCGTCGTACGACGTGGTGCTGTGCCGGCACGTCCTCTGGGCCCTCCCCGACCCCGCGACCGCACTGCGTCGCTGGGTCTCGCTGCTCGTGCCGGGCGGCCGGCTGGTGCTCGTCGAGGGGCGCTGGCACACCGGCTCCGGGCTGGCGATGGCCGAGTGCGTCGAGCTGGTCCGCGCGGTCGCCCCGTCGCTCGGCGCACGGCTGCTCGACGACCCGGCGCTGTGGGGCGGGCCGACGACCGACGAGCGCTACCTCGTCGTCGGTCGGGTGGGCTGAGGCCCGGCGTACGACGAACGCCCGCTCCGTCCCCGGAGGGACGAAGCGGGCGCTGGGTAGGGCGATACTGCCCGCGAGACCGGACATGCCGGACATCGGCGGGCAGTTTCACCGGCTAGCCGGTGAAACTGCCCCCACGGCTCAGGCCGCCCCGGCCCCGAACGTCGAGGTGTCGATGACGAACCGGTAGCGCACGTCGGAGTCGACGACGCGGTCCCAGGCCTTGTCGACGTCGTCGACACCGATGACCTCGACCTCGGCGCCCAGGCCGTGCTTGGCGCAGAAGTCGAGCATCTCCTGGGTCTCGCGGATGCCGCCGATCTTGGAGCCGGCCATGCTGCGGCGCATGCCGGCGAGCGAGAACGCCTGGTAGGAGCTGTCGCCCTCGGGGATGCCGACGTGCACCAGGGTGCCGTTGAGGCCGAGCAGGCCGAGGTACTTGTCGATCGGCAGGTCGGCGGAGACCGTGTTGACGATCAGGTCGAAGTGACCCGCGAGCTTCTCGAAGGTCTCCTCCTCCTTGGTGGCGTAGTAGTGGTGCGCGCCGAACCGCTTGCCGTCCTCCTCCTTGGAGGTGGTCTGCGAGAGGACGGTGACCTCGGCGCCGAGCGCCGCGGCGATCTTGACGCCCATGTGGCCCAGGCCGCCCATGCCGATGATGGCGACCTTCTTGCCGGGGCCGGCCTCCCAGTGGTGCAGCGGGGAGTAGAGCGTGATGCCGGCGCACAGCAGGGGGGCGGCGACGTCGAGCTCGACGCCCTCGGGGATGCCGAGCACGTAGTTCTCGTCGACGACGATCGAGGTGCTGTAGCCACCGAAGGTGGGCTCGCCGTCGTACTCCTTGCCGTTGTACGTCGGGACCTCGCCCTTGAGGCAGTACTGCTCGTCGCCCGCCTTGCAGTTCTCGCACTCGCGGCAGGAGTCGACGAAGCAGCCGACGCCGACGCGGTCGCCGACGGAGTACTTGCTGACCTCGGAGCCGACCTCGGCGACGATGCCGGCGATCTCGTGGCCGGGGACCATCGGGAACAGGGCCGGGCCCCACTCCTCGCGACCCTGGTGGATGTCGGAGTGGCAGATGCCGGCGAACTTGATGTCGATGACGACGTCGTGGGCGCGGGGGGCGCGGCGCTCGATGGTGCTGCGCTCGAAGGACTGGGAGGCGCCCTGGGTGACCAGGGCGTGGGCGGTGTGACCGCCGGTGGAAGTAGTAGACGTTTCACTCATGACGTACACGTGCCCCGTTCGGCGACGAGTATGCGTGAACAACAGACAAAACGGACATCATGTTCTTACCGTGGTGGGACCCCCTGGAGGTCACCATGCGCCGTACCGTCGCTCCCGTGCTCGCCGCCCTGTCGGCCGCACTGCTGCTCGTCCTGGCCGCGCCCGGCGCCCAGGCCGCCGACCCGGCACCCCCGCCGACCACGACGACGCCGCCGCCGGTCGAGTCCTACGCCCGCTACGAGCCGCAGACGACCTGCTCGCCCAAGGCCAAGCCCGGCACGATCGCCGCGCAGAGGTGGGCGGTCGCGGCCTACGGCGGTCGCGCCGGCGGCATCTCGCGCGCCTGCGGCGGGTCGCTCTCGGAGCACAAGGAGGGGCGGGCCTTCGACTGGACCCTCGACGCCCGCAAGGCCGGCGACCGCGCCAGGGCGCAGCGCTACCTGACGGCGCTGTTCGCCACCGGCCCCAGCGGCGAGCGCGCCGAGCTGGCCCGCCGGATGGGCGTCATGTACGTCATCTGGAACGACAGGATGTATGCCTCCTACCGCCAGTTCGCGGCGACGGCCTACGTCAGCAGCTCGTGCCGGGGCAAGCCGCTCTCGCGGTGCTCGGCGACGCTGCGGCACCGTGACCACGTGCACGTCTCGCTGTCCAAGGCGGGCGGGGCGGGTCGCACGAGCTGGTACGTCGGGCGCGTCGCCCGAGCCCGCTAGGGAGCACCGCCGCCCGTCTCCCGGACAGGGGGACGGGCGGCGAGCACCGACCTCGGGCGGTCCGGCCGTGGGGCGGGCCGGACCGTGGGTCAGACGACGAGCTCCTCGTCGGCCGAGGTGTCGCCCCAGGCCTCGTTCCAGCCCTCGATCGAGCTGGCGGCACGCTCGCCCGGACCGGCGTAGATCGCCGAGGGGCGGATGAGTCGGCCGGTCGTCTTCTGCTCCAGGATGTGCGCCGACCAGCCACCGGTGCGCGCACAGGTGAACATCGAGGTGAACATCGGTGCCGGCACCTCGGCGAAGTCCAGGACGATGGCCGCCCAGAACTCCACGTTGGTCTCCAGCACGCGGTCGGGACGCCGCTCGCGCAGCTCGGCCAGGGCGGCCTGCTCCAGCTGCTCGGCGACCTCGTAGCGCGGCGCGTTGAGCTCCTTGGCCGTGCGTCGCAGCACGCGGGCGCGCGGGTCCTCGGCGCGGTAGACGCGGTGGCCGAAGCCCATCAGCCGCTCACCGTCGTCGAGCAGCTTCTTGACGTACGCCGTCGCGTCGCCGCTCTTCTCGACGTCCTCGATCATCGTCAGCACGCGGGCCGGGGCACCGCCGTGCAGCGGACCGCTCATGGCGCCGATGGCGCCGGAGAACGCGGCCGCGACGTCGGCACCGGTGGAGGTGATGACGCGCGCGGTGAAGGTGGAGGCGTTCATGCCGTGCTCGGCCGCGGAGCTCCAGTAGGCGTCGATCGCCTTGACGTGCTTGGGGTCGGCCTCGCCCTTCCAGCGGATCAGGAACTTCTCCGCCAGCGTGGTGCCGGTGTCGACCTCGCTCTGCGGGACGATGGGCTGGCCGATGCCGCGCGCGGACTGGGCGGCGTAGGACAGCACCATCACCGCGATCCGCGACAGGTCGGTGCGCGCCTGCTCGTCGCTGATGTCGTAGGTCTGCTTCATCCCCAGCATCGGCGCGAGCATCGCGACGCCGGCCTGCACGTCGGCGCGCACGTCACCGGTGTGGATGGGCAGGTTGTAGGGCTCGGCCGGCGGCAGCCCGGGGTCGTAGGCGCCGTCGATGAGCAGCCCCCAGACCTTCTCGAACGGGATCCTCCCGACGATCTCCTCGATGTCGACGCCGCGGTAGCGCAGCGCCGAGCCTTCCTTGTCGGGTTCCGCGATCTGGGTCTCGAAGGCGACGACGCCCTCGAGCCCGTGGTGCACCTCAGTCATGCGACGCATTGTGCACCTACTGGCCGGTTCGGTCAGCAGGACCGTCCACCGCGGTGCTCGCGACCCGGCCTAGGGTCGGGTCATGACGACCCCGCAGGACCCTGCAGCGGACCGGCTCGCCGCGCTGCGCCAGGAGTACGGCGACACCGGCATCGAGCCCGAGGACCTGCCCGCCGACCCGGTCGCCGCCGTGCGCCGCTGGCTCGACGAGGCGGTCGAGGCCGGGCTCCACGAGCCCAACGCCGTCGTCGTGGCCACCGTCGGCGCCGACGGCCTCCCGGCCGCGCGCACCGTCCTGCTGAAGGGGCTCGACGACACGGGCTTCGTGTTCTACACCAACTACGACTCCCGCAAGGGTCGCGAGCTCGAGTCCTCGGGCCGGGCGGCGCTGCTGTTCCCCTGGCACGACCTGCAGCGCCAGGTCCGTGTCGAGGGCGCCGTCGAGCGGGTCCCGCCGGCCGAGAGCGCGGCGTACTTCGCCCAGCGGCCCCGCGGCTCCCAGCTCGGCGCCTGGGCCTCGCCGCAGAGCGACCCCGTCGCCTCGCGGGCCGAGCTCGACGAGCGGTACGCCGCGGCCGAGGCCCGCTTCGAGGGCCAGGACGTGCCCGTGCCGCCGCACTGGGGCGGCTACCGCGTCGCCCCGGAGGTGGTCGAGCTGTGGCAGGGCCGGTCGGGCCGGATGCACGACCGGCTGGTCTACCGCCGGTCGCCGGGGGAGGGCTGGACGCTCGAGCGCCTCGCCCCCTGACGGCTGGGACGCCACCGAGCCTTGTGAGTGAGCACTCACTCACCTAGTCTCGACGGGTGACTCCCCGCGCGACGCCGATGGCCCCCGACGAGCGACGGGCGGCCATCGTGACCGCCGTGGCGCCCCTGGTGCTCGAGCACGGCCGGATGCCCAGCACCCGCGAGATCGCGCAGGCGGCCGGTGTCGCCGAGGGCACCATCTACCGCGTCTTCGAGGACAAGGACGCGCTGCTGCACGCCGTGCTCGAGGAGGTGCTGCGCCCGCCCGACTCGGCCGACCACCTCGTCGAGCAGATGGCGGCGCTGCCGGGCCTGGCCACCCGGCTGCTGGCGCTGGCCGAGCGCTCGCAGGCCCGGATGCGCGAGGTGCACGCCACCTTGATGGTGATGCGCCCGCTGATGGAGCAGGCCTCCCACCGCGGTCCCGGGCTCAGCCCGCCCCGCTTCCTGGTCGAGGCCAACGAGGCGCTGATGGACCGGCTCACCCGCGTCTTCGAGCTCTCCGCCGACGAGCTGGCGGTGTCCCCGCTCGTCGCCGCGACGGCGTTCCGGGCCCTCATGCTCGGCGCCCACAGCCCGGGGATGCCCACCCCGTCCCCGCTGACCCCCGAGGTGGTCACGCAGCTGCTGCTGGACGGGCTCGCCCGGCGCGAGGCCCGGGTCGACGTGGGCGGGGCCTGATGCTGCTGCGGCTCGTGCGCACCCGGCTGCGCCCCTACGCCACGTGGCTGGGCGCCGTCGTGCTGCTGCAGCTGGTGGGCACCATGGCGGCGCTCTACCTGCCCAGCCTCAACGCCGACGTCATCGACCGGGGCGTGGCGGTCGGCGACACGGCGTACGTCGTGCGCACGGGTGGGGTGATGCTCGGGGTGGCGCTGCTCCAGGTGGTCTGCTCGGTCGCCGCTGTGTGGTTCTCGGCGCGGACCGCGATGAGCTTCGGGCGCGACGTGCGCCGCGAGATCTTCCACCGCGTGGGCAGCTTCTCGCAACGGGAGGTGACCCGCTTCGGCGCGCCGTCGCTGATCACCCGCGAGACCAACGACGTGCAGCAGGTGCAGATGCTGGTGCTGATGAGCTGCACGCTCATGGTGACCGCGCCGATCATGATGGTCGGCGGCGTGGTGATGGCGATGCGCGAGGACCTCGGGCTGTCCTGGCTGCTCGCCGTCGCGGTGCCCGTGCTGGTGCTGGTGATCGGCCTGGTCATCCGGCAGATGGTGCCGAGCTTCCGTGCGATGCAGGAGCGCATCGACGAGGTCAACCGGCTGCTGCGCGAGCAGATCACCGGCGTGCGCGTGGTGCGGGCGTTCGTCCGCGAGCCCTACGAGACGCAGCGCTTCGCCACCGCCAACCGCGACCTCACCGACGTCTCGGTCCGGGCGGGCCGCTGGCTGGCCGCGATGTTCCCCGCGGTGATGCTCGTCGCCAACGTCTCCTCGGTCGCGGTGCTGTGGTTCGGCGGCCACCGGGTCGAGGACGGCCAGATGCAGGTGGGGGCGCTGACGGCCTACCTCGCCTACCTGATGCAGATCCTGATGTCGGTGATGATGGGCACCTTCATGCTGATGATGGTGCCGCGCTCGGCCGTGTGCGCCGACCGGATCATGGAGGTGCTCGACACCGAGTCGTCCGTGGTGCCCCCGGCCGACCCCGTGCGCGAGCTCACCGAGCCCGGCACGCTGCGGTTCGAGCACGTCGGCTTCCGCTATCCCGGAGCAGCGGAGCCGGTGGTCCGCGACGTCTCGTTCGAGGCCCACCCGGGCCAGGTGGTGGCGATGATCGGCTCGACCGGGGCCGGCAAGACCACGATGGTCGGGCTGGTGCCGCGGCTGGTCGACGCCACCGAGGGTCGGGTGCTGGTCGGCGGGGTCGACGTACGCCGCCTCGACCCCGACCTGCTGCACGCCGAGATCGGGCTGGTGCCCCAGCAGGCGTGGCTGTTCTCCGGCACCGTGCGCTCCAACCTCGCCTACGGCCGACCCGACGCCACCGAGGCCGAGCTGTGGGAGGCGCTGGACACCGCCCAGGCCCGCGACTTCGTGGAGGCGCTGCCGGAGGGCCTGGACGCCCCGGTCTCGCAGGGCGGCACCAACCTCAGCGGCGGCCAGCGCCAGCGGCTCTCGATCGCCCGCGCCCTGGTGCGACGGCCGCGCATCTACCTCTTCGACGACTCCTTCAGCGCCCTCGACCTCGCCACCGACGCCCGGCTGCGGGCCGCGCTGCGACCGGTGACGCGCGAGGCCACGATGCTCGTGGTGGCCCAGCGGGTCTCCAGCATCCGTGACGCCGACGTCGTCCTCGTGGTCGAGGACGGCGCCGTGGTCGGCCGCGGCACCCACGACGAGCTGCTCCGGGACTGCCCGACCTACCAGGAGATCGTCTCCTCCCAGCTCGGTGCGGAGGCAGTGGCATGAGCGACCACGAGGCGGCCGACGTCGACGGCCCCGCCGGGCGGCTGCAGGAGACCGAGCGCATCCAGCCCAGCGGGGGCGGCCCGGGCCGCGGGCCCTTCGGCGGCGGCATGGTCGGGCAGAAGGCGTCCAGCTTCGGACCCTCGGCCCGCCGGCTGGTCGGCCGGATGGCGCCCGAGCGCACCAGGGCGATCCTCGTCGTCGTCCTCGCGGTCCTCAGCGTCGGCCTGACCGCGCTCGGCCCCTGGCTGCTGGGCCGGGCCACCGACCTGATCTTCTCCGGCCTGCTCGGCGGGCGGCTCCCGGAGGGCCTGACCCGGGCCCAGGCCGTGGCCGAGCTGCGGTCGCGCGGCGAGGACCAGCTCGCCTCGATGGTGGGCTCGATGGACCTCGTGCCCGGACGGGGCGTCGACTTCGACGCGGTCGGGCGGGTGCTGCTGCTCGTGCTCGCGGTCTACCTCGTGGCCGCGCTGCTGGCCTTCGTCCAGGGCTACCTGCTCAACGACGTGGTGCAGGGGACCGTGCTGCGGCTGCGCGCCGAGGTCGAGGACAAGGTCAACGCGCTGCCGCTGGCCTTCGTCGACACGCAGGCCCGCGGCGAGCTGCTCAGCCGGGTCACCAATGACATCGACAACGTCAGCCAGACCCTGCAGCAGACCATGAGCCAGCTGCTCACGTCGCTGCTGACGGTGCTGGCCGTGATCTCGCTGATGTTCTGGATCTCGCCGCTGCTGGCCATGGTCGCGCTGGTCTCGGTGCCGGTCTCGATGCTGGTCGCCAAGGTCGTGATGGGCCGCTCGCAGGGGCTCTTCGTGACCCAGTGGCGGCGTACGGGACGGCTCAACGCCCACATCGAGGAGTCGTTCTCCGGGCACGCCCTGGTCACGGTCTTCGGGCGCCGTCGCGAGGCCGAGGAGGTCTTCGCCGAGGAGAACGACGAGCTCTACCGCGCCAGCTTCGGGGCGCAGTTCGTCAGCGGCCTGATCATGCCGATCATGATGTTCGTCGGCAACCTCAACTACGTCGTCATCGCCGTGGTCGGCGGGCTGCGCGTGGCGAGCGGGTCGCTGTCGCTGGGCGACGTGCAGGCGTTCATCCAGTACTCCCGGCAGTTCACCCAGCCCCTCACCCAGGTCGCCTCGATGGCCAACCTGCTGCAGTCCGGCGTCGCCTCCGCCGAGCGCGTCTTCGAGCTGCTCGACGCGCCGGAGCAGACACCCGACCCCGAGCCGTCGGCGGCCGGCACCGGCCCGGTCCCCTCCGACGTACGCCGCGGCGAGGTGCGGTTCGAGCACGTCGACTTCTCCTACGACCCGGCCCGACCGCTGGTGCAGGACCTGTCGCTGGTCGCCCGGCCGGGGGAGACGGTCGCGATCGTGGGCCCGACGGGAGCCGGCAAGACGACGCTGGTCAACCTGGTGATGCGGTTCTACGAGGTCGACGCCGGGCGGATCACGCTCGACGGCGTCGACGTCTCCGCCGTGCCCCGGGCGGTGCTGCGACGGCAGACCGGGATGGTGCTGCAGGACACCTGGCTCTTCGCCGGCACCATCCGCGACAACATCGCCTACGGCAACCCCGACGCCACGCCGGCGCAGGTGCTGGAGGCGGCCCGGGCCACCTTCGTCGACCGGTTCGTGCACTCGCTGCCCGACGGCTACGACACCCTGGTCGACGAGGACGGGTCCAACCTGTCGGCGGGGGAGCGTCAGCTGGTGACGATCGCCCGCGCGTTCCTCTCCGACCCGGCGCTGCTGATCCTCGACGAGGCGACCTCGTCGGTCGACACCCGCACCGAGCTGCTGCTGCAGCAGGCGATGCGGGCGCTGCGCAGCGACCGCACGTCCTTCGTGATCGCGCACCGGCTCTCCACGATCCGCGACGCCGACCTCATCCTGGTGATGGAGGCCGGCGCCATCGTGGAGCAGGGCACCCACGAGGAGCTGCTCGCCGCCGGCGGGGCCTACGCCCGCCTGCACGCCGCGCAGTTCAGCGGGGCCGGGGTCTAGCCGGGTCTAGCCCGCGCCGCCGCCACCGTTGTCGAGGGTGTCGGAGCCGTCGTCCTCCTCGGAGCCGACGCGGCCGTCGCCGGTGCCGTCGCCGCCCGAGCTCGCCCCGCCGTCGGTGCCGTTGCCGGAGCCGCTGCCGCCGGCGCCGGAGCCGTAGTCGGCCTGGTCGGCAGTGAGGGGGGCCGTCTCGGGGGCCTCCTCGCGGTCGGCGCCGATCTGGTCGTCCTCGTTGCCGGTCTGGTCGGGGTGCGTGGCCAAGGGGTTGTCCTCTCCGGGCTGCAGGTCCTCGGGCAGCTGGGAGTCGGTCACCTCGCCGGGCTCACCGCCCTGGTCCGCGGTCTGGTCGGTGGTCTGGTCGGTGCTCTGGTCCTCGTCCGGCTGCTCGCTCATGCGAGCGACGTACCCCACCGCCCGGGGCGCAGACACAACTCCGTTGAAGGGACGGGCCTCGCGTCCTACGCTGGTGAGACACGGGAAAGGAGGTGGTCCGAGGAATGAGTTCTTCGAGGACGCGTGAGGTGGCTGCCCACTAGCAGCGCACCGCCCAGCCGCGTGAGCGCGCTGGTGAATTCCAAGCAGTCACCCGACCCGCAGACGATCCGGGAACACGTCCCCCGGAGCGGCCGAACCCTCGGCCACGTCTGCGGGTCGCCTGCTTTTGTAGGGTGCGCCCATGGCCGACGACGAGACCATCCTGGCGCTGGAGCACGAGATGAGCGTGCTGATCCGTCGGCTGCGCCGGAGGATCGCCGAACGGGCACGCCTGGTGCACCCCGAGCTGGCGCCCGTGGCGTACTCCATGCTCATGGCCCTGCACGACGGCGGCGCCCAGCGTGCGAGCGCCCTGGTGGAGCTGTTCGCCATCGACAAGGGCGCCGTCAGCCGCCAGGTGCAGACACTGCTCGAGCTGGGCCTGATCGAGCGCACCCCCGACCCCGACGACCGCCGGGCCGCGATCCTCGAGATCACGGCACTGGGACGCGAGCGGCTCGAGGCCGTCGCCGCCCAGCGACGGCTCGAGGTCCTCGAGAAGCTGCACGACTGGTCGGATGCCGACCTGCGGGGGTTCGTCGCGGTCATGTCGCGCTACAACGCCGCCCTCGAACGGGGCTGACCGGCTGCTGACCCGCTGCTGACCGGCTGCTCAGCCGCCGGCGGCGACGTCCGCTGCGCCGATGGGAGAGGATGGGCACGTGAGCGACCTGATCGACACCACGGAGATGTACCTCCGCACCATCTACGAGCTCGACGAGGAGGGCATCGTCCCGCTGCGCGCCCGGATCGCCGAGCGGCTGCACCAGAGCGGGCCGACCGTCAGCCAGACCGTGGCCCGGATGGAGCGCGACGGGCTGCTGACCGTCGAGGGCGACCGCCACCTCCAGCTCACCGAGGAGGGACGCAGCCTGGCGACCCGGGTGATGCGCAAGCACCGTCTCGCCGAGCGGCTGCTGACCGACGTGATCGGGCTCGACTGGGAGCTGGTCCACGAGGAGGCGTGCCGCTGGGAGCACGTGATGAGCGAGACCGTCGAGCGTCGGCTCCTCGAGCTGCTCGACCACCCGACCGAGTCGCCCTACGGCAACCCCATCCCCGGCCTGGCCGAGCTGGGGGAGACCCCGGCCGGTGAGCAGTTCCGCGACGGCGTCGAGTCGCTGACCGACGTCGCCGGCACCGAGTCGCTGCGGGTGCGGGTGCGCCGGATCAGCGAGGAGATGCAGAAGGACGAGTCGCTGATGACCGCCCTGCGCCGCGTCGGTGCGCTGCCCGGGGCCGTCGTGGCCGCGGTCGCGACCGCCGAGGGCGTCCTGCTCGGCTCCTCGGGCGAGACCGCCGAGATCCTCCCGGAGGCCGCCGACCACATCTTCGTGACCGTCGCCGGCGAGGTCACGCGGGTCTGAGCGCCCCGCGCGCCTGCTCGGCCGCGTCGGCCAGGTCGGCCAGGCCGGTGAGCCAGTCGCTGCAGCCGGTCTCGAGCTTGAGGGTGGCCAGGTCGTCCCCGCGGGTGGCGCCCCGGTTGACCAGCACGACCGGCGTGCCCGCCTTCGCGGCGTGGCGCACGAAGCGCAGCCCGGACATCACCGTCAACGAGGACCCGACGACCAGCAGCGAGCTCGCCTCGTCGACGGCGGCGTAGCAGCGGGCCACCCGGTCCTTGGGCACGTTCTCGCCGAAGAACACCACGTGGGGCTTGAGCCGGCCGCCGCACGCCTCGCAGTCGGGCACCACGAAGTCGCGGGTCTCCTCCAGGGCGACGTCGCCGTCGGGTCGGGCGGCCACGTCGGCGTGGGCCTCGGCCCACCCGGGGTTGAGTGCCGCGAGGCGGCGCTGGAGCGGCGTACGTCCGGAGGTGCGGCGGCAGTCGAGGCAGACCACCTCGCTGACCCGCCCGTGCAGCGCGACCAGCTGCTGCTGGCCGGCGCGCTCGTGGAGGCCGTCGACGTTCTGGGTGATCAGCAGCGGCACCCGGCCGGCGGCCTCGAGCCGCACCAGCGCACGGTGGCCGGCGTTGGGCTCGGCCGAGCCCATCCGCGACCACCCGACGTGGGCGCGGGCCCAGTAGCGCTGCTGGCTGGCGGGCGTGGCCACGAACTCCTGGTAGGTCATCGGGCGTCGCACCGGCGCCCCCGGACCGCGGTAGTCGGGGATGCCGGAGTCGGTGGAGAGCCCCGCACCGGTGAGCACGACCGCGCGCGGGCCGAGCAGGTCGAGCAGCTCCGCGGAGGCGGGCGCGCGGTCAGCCACGGGCGTAGCGCACCTCGGCCCGGGCGCGCGCCTTGGTGGCCTCCTCCTCGCGGTTCTTCGGGGGCGCCGGCGTGCTCAGCCCGTCGAGCAGGCGACGCGTCGCGGCCTCGACCTCGGCGATCGCCGCGTCGAACGCGGCCTGGTTGGCCTGTGAGGGGCGGGTCGACCCACTGATCTTGCGGACGTACTGCACGGCTGCAGCGTGCACCTCGTCGTGGGTGGCCGGGGGCTCGAAGTTGTGCAGGGTGCGGATGTTGCGGCACATGCCACCGAGGGTACGTCGCACCCGGCCGTCGCGCATGGGACAGGATGGCGGCCCGACCCACCCGCACCCCCAGCCCAGGAGACCCCCGGTGCCCGAGAACACCCCCGAACGCGAGCACGACCTGGTCCTGCTCGGCGCGACCGGATTCACCGGCGAGCTGACCGCGGCCTACCTCGCCGAGCACGCCCCGGCGGGCCTGCGCTGGGCCCTGGCCGGGCGCAACCGGGCCAGGCTCGAGGCGGTGCGCGGCCGGCTCGCGGAGATCGACCCCGCGCTGGCCGACCTCCCGCTGCTGCAGGCCGACAGCAGCGACGAGGCCTCGCTGCGCACCCTGGCGGAGTCCACCCGCGCCGTCGTCACGACGGTCGGCCCCTACCTGGCCCACGGGATGCCGCTGGTCGCCGCGTGCGCCGCCGCCGGCACCGACTACCTCGACCTCACCGGCGAGCCGGAGTTCGTCGACCGGGCCTACCTCGCGCACCACGAGACCGCCGTCGCCTCCGGTGCCCGGCTGGTCCACGCCTGCGGCTTCGACTCGATCCCGCACGACCTGGGTGCGTGGTTCACCGTGCAGCAGCTCGGCGACACCGACCCGATCACGGTCCGCGGCGTCGTCCGTGCCGCCGGCACCTTCTCGGGCGGCACCTTCCACTCCGCGCTCGGCGCCATGAGCAACGCCGGCGGGATGCGCAGCGCGATGAAGGAGCGGCGTGCCCGCGAGCAGCGCCCGGAGGGACGTCGCTCCCGCGCGGTGTCCGGCAAGCCCCACCGCGACCGGGTGCTGGGTCGCTGGCTGCTGCCGCTGCCGACGATCGACCCGTTCGTGGTCGCGCGGTCCGGTGCCGCGCTGGCGTCGTACGGCCCGGACTTCCGCTACAGCCACTACGCCGGCCTGAAGACGCTGCGCTACACGGCCGGTGCGGTCGTCGGTGTCGGCGCGCTGGCCGCCGCCGCCCAGGTGGGGCCGCTGCGAGCCCAGCTGCTCAAGCGGGTGCCGCAGGGCCAGGGCCCCTCGGAGCAGCGCCGGTCGACGTCGTGGTTCACCGTCGACTTCGTCGGCGAGAGCGCCGGGCGCACCGTGCACACGCGGGTCTCCGGGGGCGACCCGGGCTACACCGAGACCGCCAAGATGCTCGCCGAGTCGGCGCTGTGCCTGCTGCTGGACGACAACCCGACCACCGCCGGCCAGGTCACCACCGCCCAAGCCATGGCGGCCCACCTGGTGCCGCGGCTGCAGGCGGCGGGGATGCGGTTCGAGGTCGTCTGAGGGTCCGCAGGTGGACCGCCCGGCTCCGGTGGCTCAGGCGAAGAGCGTGTCGCCGACGAACCCCGTCCTGCGGCGTACGCCGGGAGGCACCGCCCACAGGCCCGAGCCGGTGTGCTGGAGGTACTCCATCAGGCCGTCCTGCGCCGAGAGCCGGGTCTGCATCGGGATGTAGTGCACGTCCGGGTCGCGGACGAAGGCCACGAAGAACAGGCCGGCGTCGAGGCGGCCCAGCGCGTTGCTGCCGTCGGTGAAGTTGTAGCCGCGGCGCAGCATCTTCACGCCCTTGTTCTGGCTCGGGTGCGCCAGTCGGACGTGGGAGTTCAGGCCGACGAGCGGGCCCTCGCGGCCCTGCAGGTCGAAGTCGGGCTCGGTGAACTCGGTGCCGCCCGAGAGCGGAGCGCCCTCCTCGCGGTCGCGCCCCACCAGTGCCTCCTGCTCGCGCAGGCTGCTGCGGTCCCAGGTCTCGATCTGCATGTTGATGCGGCGGGCCACCAGGTAGGTGCCGCCGGCCAGCCAGTCGGCACGCGGGTCGTCGCCCTCGCCCACCCACACGAACTCCTCGACGCCCTCGCGGTCCTGCGACTTCAGGTTGGCGGTGCCGTCCTTGAAGCCGAACAGGTTGCGCGGCGTGGCCTGCGCCGTCGAGGTGGAGGAGGTGCGGCCGAAGCCGAGCTGGGCCCAGCGCATCGCGGCGGTGCCGAAGGCGATCCGCGAGAGGTTGCGGATGGCGTGCACGGCCACCTGCGGGTCGTGGGCGCAGGCCTGGACGCACAGGTCGCCGTTGCTGCGGGCCGGGTCGAGCTTGTCGGCCGGGAAGTGCGGCAGCTCGCGCAGCGCCGCCGGCTGCTTGCCCCCGAGCCCGAAGCGGGGCTTGCCGTCCCGCTCGAACAGCGTCGGGCCGAAGCCGAAGGTGAGCGTCAGACCGGAGGCGTCGAGGTCGAGGGCCTCGCCGGTGTCGTCCGGCGGCGCGTCGTACGACGTGGGGACGCCCTCGCCCACCGGGCGGCCCGAGGTCATCGCCCGGGCGGCCGCCGTCCACGCCCGCAGCAGCAGGATCAGGTCGTCGCGCGACTCCGAGGTGACGTCGAAGGCGGCGAAGTGGAGCCGGTCCTGGGCGGGGGTGACGATCCCGGCCTGGTGCCGGCCGCCGAAGGCGTAGCTCGACTGGCCGGGCTCGCCCGGGTCCTCGGCCGCGTGCCCCACGGCGTACCCGCCGACCCCGGCCGCGCCCACGGCGAGCGCACCGGCACCGGCGGCGCCGAGGAGGCGTCGCCGGCTGACGCCGGAGGGGGCGGTCGGGGACGCGGCGTCGGGCGCGGAGGCGGGCTCGGTCACAGCGTGATGGCTCCGGTGAGCTTGGAGAGCGGCTCGGCGAGGGCGTTGACCCGGTCGGAGAGCTCCTTGCGCTGCGCCTCGGTGACGGTGTCGTAGGAGACGAAGTCGTCCTTGCCCTGGCGGTACTGGTCGAGCGAGGTCTGCAGGTCGCGGAAGGCCGACTGGATCTTCTGCGACAGGGCCGGGTCCTTGACGTCGAGGAGGGGCTTGAGGCCCTCGTAGGCCACACGGGCGCCGTCGACGTTGGCCTGGAAGTCGTAGAGGTCGGTGTGCGACCAGATGTCCTCCTCGCCGGTGATCTTGCCGCTCGCGACCTCGTCGAGCAGGCCCTTGGAGCCGTTGCCGATCTGGTCGACGGTGTAGTCGAGGTCCTGGACGCGGCTGTCGAGGGTCTTGGTGTTCTCCAGCAGGTCCTGGCCGTACTTCTCGCGGTCGGCCGTGCTGAGCGCGGTGTAGCCCGACGCCGGCGGCCAGAGGTCCTTCTCGATGCGGTGCCAGCCGGTCCACTCCTGGCCGGGGGAGAGGTCGGCCTCGCGGAGGTCCATCTTGGGGTCGAGGTCGCCGAAGGACTCGGCCACGGTCTCGATCCGCTCCCAGTAGGTGCGGGCCTCGGGGTAGAGCTCGCGGGCCCGCTCGTCCTGCCCCGCGGCGTACGCCGTGACGAAGGCGGTGGTCTCGTCGACCAGCTGCGAGGACTGGTCCTTGACGTAGGCGGCGTACTGCGTCGTGGCCGCGTCGATGTCGGCCTGCTCGACGCCGGTGATCTTGGTGTCCTCGCCGGAGTCGGTGACGGTGAAGTCCGAGCGGATGCCCTTGCCGCTCATGCCGGGACGGCACGAGGCGACGTACGTGCCCGGAGCGGCGCGCACCACGAGGTCGCGCGACAGGCCGGGGCCGACGTTCTCGATCTCGCCGACGATGCGCAGGCCGTCCTCGGCGTAGAAGTAGAACTCGGTGACCTGGTCGCCGGAGTTCTTGACGTCGAAGACCAGGTTGCCCGAGGGCGCCTCGGTGGTGGTCAGGTCGCAGGCGTCGGCGCTGGAGTCCACGGTGATCGTGCCCGAGCCCTGCGACCCCGAGGCCTCGGGGTCGTTGGACTCGGTCAGGGAGCAGCCGGTGGTGCCGATCAGGAGCGCGGCGCAGGCGGCAGCGGCGGGGACGAGCTTCACGGGAAGGAGGGTCTCTCTGCTCAGGCGGCCCGCGCCGGGGCCGGCGTGGGCGCGGTGGTGGCGGTGCCGGTGCTGCGGGGGCGACGCGCCCGCAGCAGGAACACCGTCATGGTCGGGACGACGTAGGCCACCCACACGACGGCCTCGAGCCAGGTGGTGGCGGGGGAGAAGTTCAGCGTGCCCTTGAGGACGGTGCCGAGCACCGAGGCGGGCTCGATGGTGTCGCTGACGTCGAAGGCCAGGCTGTTCAGGCCGGGGAGGATGCGAGCCTCCTGCAGGTCGTGGACGCCGTAGGCCAGGACGCCGGCCGCGACGACGATGAGGATCGCCCCGGTCCAGGTGAAGAAGCGCGACAGGTCGATCTTGAGCACGCCCTTGTAGAAGGCGTAGCCCATCGCGACGGCGGTGAGGATGCCGAGCAGGGCGCCCAGCAGCGGCACCAGCTGCGACCCGCCGGAGCCGGTCGCCTGCGTGGCCGACCAGAGGAACAGCGCGGTCTCCAGGCCCTCGCGACCGACGGCGAGGAAGGCGACGAGCGCCAGGCTGGCGCGCCCGGCCTCGGCGGCGGCGTCGATGCGCCCGCGCAGCTCGCCGCTCAGCGCCCGCGCGTGGCGGGCCATCCAGAAGACCATCCAGGTCACGAAGCCGACGGCGACGATCGACAGGATGCCGCCGAGCGCCTCCTGGGCCTCGAAGGTGAGCCGGCGGGGGCCGAAGGTGAGCAGCGCGCCGAAGGCGGCCGAGAGCGCGACGGCGAGGGCGACGCCGACCCAGATGCGGGGCAGCAGGTGACGCCGGCCCGACTTGACCAGGTAGGCGACGAGGATGACGACGACCAGGCTGGCCTCGAGGCCTTCGCGGAGGCCGATGAGGTAGTTGCCGAGGGGGAAGGACGACATCACGGCTCCTGACAGGTAAGGCTTGCCTAATCACGATAGACCCGCCGTCCGGCACCGACAACCGTGGGCCCCGTCACGTGGGACGTAGGGTCGGGGGGTGAAGGTGGCACTGCAGGTGACCTGTCTGGGGGACGCGCTGTTCCCCGACGTCGGCAAGGCGACCGTGAGGCTGCTCCGGCGGCTCGGGGTGGAGGTCGACTTCCCGGAGGCGCAGACCTGCTGCGGCCAGCCGATGATCAACTCCGGCTACCTCGACGAGGCGGTGCCGGCGGTGCGCTCCTTCGTCCGTGCCTTCGAGGGGTACGACGCGATCGTCACCCCGAGCGGGTCGTGCGCCGGGGCGGCACGCCACCAGCACGCGATGGTGGCCCGGCGGGCCGGCGACGAGGGCCTCGCCGACGCGGTCGCCGTCACCGGTCCCCGCACCCACGAGCTCAGCGAGTTCCTCGTCGACGTGCTCGGGGTGACCGACGTGGGGGCGTCGTTCCCGCACGCCGTCACCTACCACCCGACCTGCCACTCGCTGCGGATGCTCGGCGTCGGCGACCGCCCGCTGCAGCTGCTGCGGGAGGTGCGCGACATCGACCTGCGCGAGCTCCCGGGCGCGACCGAGTGCTGCGGCTTCGGCGGCACCTTCGCGGTCAAGAACTCCGACACCTCGATCGCGATGGGTGCCGACAAGGCCCGCCACGTCCGTGACACCGGCGCCCAGGTGCTGGTCGCGGGCGACGCGAGCTGCTTGATGCACGTCGGCGGCATGCTGGGTCGCCAGCGGGCCGGCGTACGCACGATGCACCTGGCGGAGGTCCTCGCCAGCACCGAGGGGCTGGCGGTCGAGGGATCGGGCGCCGGCTCCGCCCCGAAGCACACGGAGGAGCCGGTATGACGCTCGCCCCCGACCCCATGACCAGCGCCGCGACGTTCGTCGGGATGCCGGCCTTCCCGGTCGCCGCCCGTGCCGCGCTCGCCGACAGCCAGCTGCGGCACAACCTGGAGCACGCCACCCACACCATCCGCGACAAGCGGGCCCGCGTGGTCGCCGAGGTCGACGACTGGGAGGAGCTGCGCACCCGGGGCGCGGCGCTCAAGGACGCCACCCTCGCCGACCTCGAGACCCACCTGGTCACCCTGGAGGAGCGGCTCACCGCCGCCGGTGCCACCGTGCACTGGGCCCGCGACGCCGAGGAGGCGTGCCGCGTGGTCGCCGACGTCGCCCGCAGCCACGGGCTCGACGAGGTGGTCAAGGTCAAGTCGATGGCCACGGCGGAGATCGGGCTCAACGAGGCCCTGGCCGCCGAGGGCATCGCCGCCTGGGAGACCGACCTCGCCGAGCTGATCGTGCAGCTCGGCGACGACCTGCCCTCCCACATCCTGGTGCCCGCGATCCACCGCAACCGCTCCGAGATCCGCCAGATCTTCCTCGACAAGATGGCCGGCGCCGGGCGTCCTGCCCCCGACGACCTGAGCCAGGAGCCGGCCGAGCTCGCCGGAGCCGCGCGGCTGCACCTGCGCGAGAAGTTCCTCCGGGCGAAGATGGCCGTCTCCGGCGCCAACTTCGCGGTGGCCGAGACCGGCACGCTCGTCGTGGTCGAGTCCGAGGGCAACGGCCGGATGTGCCTGACGCTGCCCGACGTGCTCGTCTCGGTCGTCGGCATCGAGAAGGTGGTCCCGACCTTCGAGGACCTCGACGTCTTCCTGCGGCTGCTGCCCCGGTCGAGCACGGGGGAGCGGATGAACCCCTACACCTCGACCTGGACCGGCGTCAGTCCCGGCGACGGCCCGCAGGAGCTGCACGTCGTGCTGCTCGACAACGGCCGCACCCGCGCGCTCGCCGACGAGGTGGGCCGTCAGGCGCTGCGCTGCATCCGCTGCTCGGCGTGCCTCAACGTCTGCCCGGTCTACGAGCGCACCGGTGGCCACGCCTACGGCTCGGTCTACCCGGGCCCGATCGGCGCCATCCTCAACCCGCTGATGAAGGGCGTCGGCGTCGACGAGCAGACCGACTCGCTGCCGTACGCCTCCTCGCTCTGCGGCGCCTGCTACGAGGTGTGCCCGGTCAAGATCGACATCCCCTCGGTCCTGGTCGACCTGCGGGCCCAGGTCGTCGACGCCCACCGCGGCGGGCGTCCCTCCGTGGAGGCGGTCGCGATGAAGGGGGCCGGCGCGACCTTCGGTTCCTCGCGGCGGTTGCGCCTGGCCGAGCGCTTCACCGGCATCGGCACCCGCGTCGCCGGCCGGCTGGGCCTCGCCTCGGCCTGGTCCGGCGCCCGCGACCTCCCGACCGCGCCGGCCGAGTCCTTCCGGGCCTGGTGGAAGCGCACGGGCGGCACCGGCACCGGCACAAGCAGCGGGACCGGTCCCACGGACGAGGCGCGTCGATGAGCGCCCGCGACGACATCCTGGCCCGGGTCCGCGAGGCCACCGCGACCGCGGTCGCGCCCGTGCTCGAGCGGCCCGCGTCGCAGAGCCGCCCGGGCGACGTCGACCTGTTCGTCGAGCGAGTCGCGGACTACCGCGCGGTGGTCGAGCGCTGCACGGCCGCCGAGCTCCCGGCCCGGCTGGCCGACGTCGTGGGCGAGCGGCGGGTCGTGGTTCCCGACGGCCTGCTCGAGCTCCTCGACCTCGCCGATCTCACGCTGCCCGGCGCCGTCGTCGACGACGGCCTCGCCGCCACCGACCTGGACCGGCTCGACGGCGTGGTCACGACGGCGACGGTCGGCATCGCCGAGACCGGCACGATCGTCCTCGACCACGGCCCCGGGCAGGGGCGCCGCGCGGTCACGCTCGTGCCCGACCTGCACGTGTGCGTGGTGCGCGCGGACCAGGTCGTCGCCGACGTCCAGGACGCGGTCGCCCGGCTCGACCCGACGCGGCCCCACACGTGGATCAGTGGTCCCTCGGCCACCAGCGACATCGAGCTCGACCGCGTCGAGGGCGTCCACGGCCCCCGGCAGCTGCACGTGGTCGTGGTGGGCTGAGGCACACCTGACCCCCAGGGTGCCGAGCGTTGCTGGAGCGTTCCAGCAACGCGGACGTCTCCTCGGAGCGGACCCGAGGGGGCCGGTCCGGGCGCTGCGGTCGGTCGGGTGCCCCAGGCCAGAGTCGAACTGGCGACCTTTCGCTTAGGAGGCGGCTGCTCTATCCACTGAGCTACTGGGGCGGGACGTGTGCAGTCTCGTGTTGAAAACTCGCGGCACGTCGGGCCGTATCTTGTCACGGCGGTTTGACGGGGTGTATCTGACCTTCCGCGCCTGGTGACGGCGGCGGCGCGGCTTGTGGCGGTAGTCGGGTGGGTTGTGTTTGGGCAGCACTCTTGCCCCGCTGGCTGAGGCCAGCGGGGTGTGAGGGTGGTGCTGTTCTGTTGGGGTGCCGGTTGTGTTCTAGGCGGCGACCTGCTTCGGGGGTTCGGGGTCGGGGAGCAGGTCGTGGTGGGCGAGGCGTCCGTTGTGGATGTGCCATGCCTCGGCGTTGATCTGGGCTGCGTGCAGGAGCATGCGGAGGGACTGGTTGTGGTGTCCGTACGCGGGCATGCGCTTGAGGTACCAGGCTTGTTCGATGCCGTTGTTGCCTGATTCGGCGTCGGGGCGGAAGCCGCAGGACGTGGCGAAGTTGGTGTCGGTGATAGCCATTTGGCGCAGGTACTCGGAGCGGAGGAAGCCGTCGTCGGCCTGGGCGACGAGGGGCACGGAGTGGCCCTTGACGCCGCCACAGCGGCGGCAGTCGATGTCGATGAGGCGGTACCAGTTGAACTCGTTCTTTGCGCCGGGGCGGCGGATGGTGCGCTGGTTGAGCAGGGTGTGGGTCTGGTTGCCCTGGTCGTCGGCGGTGAGTTGGTAGACGGCTCCGCCGATGCCGTAGAGGCGGTGGCGGCAGGTGCCGTGCCTGCCGGTCTTCTCGTAGGTTCCGACGTGGTGGGACTTCTCGTAGCGGTCGCCGACCTTGACGCTTGAGCGCCCGTTACGGGCTCCCTGGGTGGGCTTGTTGACGACCATGAGGCCGCGCCGCATCAGGGGGTCGATGTGCTTGTGGTGGAGGATGCCGTCGACGACGACTGTCTGCAGGCCAGGGAGCAGGTCAGCGAGGGAGTTGACGATGTCGACGATGGCGCGGCCTTCGTCGTGCTCGTCGGGGGTCATGGTTTCTACGTCGAGGCAGATGCGGGTGCCGGACTGGATGAGGCGGGCCCAGGCGTAGGTGCCCTTGACGCCCCATTCGTAGCGGTGTGTCTTGTCGCCCCGGTACTTGGCGATCTGTTCGGCGGTGGAGCCTTCGGGGATGGCCGGGCTTCCGGCTTCGGGCCAGAGGTCGGTGTTGGGGTCGGCGCGGCGAATCTTGATCTCGCCGGTGACCTTGTTGACGTACTCGGTACCGGGCTTGTACTTCGAGGGCGAGGTGGAGACCTTGCCGTCGAGGGTGACGACGACCTCGCGGGTGGGCTTGGCAACCTGGAAGGCGTTGCCGGGCTCGTACATGCCCATGGCGACGGCCTGCTCGGCGGCGGCCCGCCGGTGTGCGTTGCGGAGTTTGTCCACCCAGCCGTACTGCTTGCTCTTTTTCTGGAAGTGGTTCCAGTGGTTGACCGATGGGCCGATGGCGGGCAGGGCGTCAGCGATGTGGTCGCCGTGGACGTCGCGGACGGCGGCGGTGACGAGTGCCCAGATGTTGGGGTCGCCAAGGTTGATGTCTGTGTAGAGCGCGGAGCCGTAGATGTCGATGGCTTGCCCGAACAGCAGGAGCGCCCAGTTGGGGTAGGCGGTGGGCCGTCCGGGGGTGCGGACCTTCTTGGTGTCGAGGGCGGCGGCGCGCTTGAGGAGCCAGGGGTCGGTGGCTGCGGCGAGCAGTTTGCCGAGGTCGCCGAGTCGGCGGGCGCGCTGCTCAGCGACGGTCTCGTCGAGGATGGCGACGAGAGCCTTCCGGGACTGGGTCTGCTTGTAGCGACGCACGAGCCGGTCGATGCGGGCAGCGTCCTCGCGGATGCGTCGTGCCTTGCCCATCAGAGCACCCCGTCCGGGGCCGTGCTCACGATGTTGTAGCGGTCGGTGCGGGTGGCAGCAACCGGTGCAGTGACTTCGTGGTTGGTGCGCCAGTTCGTGGTGAGGAGCCGGGCGGCGGCGTCGAGGGACCGCAGCCCGCAGGTGACGGCGACGGCCTCGACTGAGCCGGTCTCGATGTAGACGCGGTTGGCGACGTACTCATGGATGGAGGTGGGACGGACGCCGTCGTCGGGGGTGAGTCCGGCCTTGTTCAGGGCGCGCCACAACATGCCGTTGGTCGCCATGGCGACCTTTGTGGGGTCCTGGTCGGCCACCCGGTCACGACGTGCGAGGGAGAGCCCTGACAGGTCGCTCCCGTGGCTGCGGGTCAGGTAGGTGATGCGGGCGGTGAGCGCGTCGGTCTGCCACGCGTCGAGGGCAACCCAGCGGGGCAGGTTGCGGCGACCCAGCCCGGGGAGCCAGACCACGCCTTCGGTGAGGTGGACGTCGTTGACTTCGACCTGGGGGATTTCGGTGACGGTGGCCCCGGCCATGGCAAGAGCGACGACGGCGGGCAGTTTCGACTCGCGTGCCCGGTAGGCGGCGCGGTCCATGACGCGTTGCGCTTCGGCGGGGCTGAGGGGGCGAACGCGGTTCACGGAGCGTCCGTGAGTGGTGACCTTCTCGCCGGGGTTCTCATCCCACAAGCCGAGGTGGTGGCAGGTCGCAAAGAAGTTGATGAGGGAGGTGCGCCGGTTGGCCTGGGTGCCGTAGGCGGGCAGCCCGGTGGTGTTCGACGGCCACATCTTGCCGCTGGGGCGAGCGTGGACCCAGTCGGCGCAGATGGTCGGGTCGATGTCGCCGAGGGTCTGGTAGCCCATGGCGGTCGTGTAGGCGACGAACCTGGTCAGGTTGTGCTCGTAGCGCCGCAGGGTGGGTGCGGTGAAGCCGACGGGGACCGACTCCTTGACCCAGGCCGTCATGACGAGGGTGAGGGCTTCAGCGAGCGGGACGTCACCGGGGGCGGTGAGACCGGGGGCGAGCGTGAACGCGTCGTAGGGGCCGGGGAGCCCGACACGGCGACGGTTCGAGGAGCGGCGGACGTACTGCTGGGGGTTGGACGTGGGCATGACGGTTTTCGCTTTCGGGGTAGGCGAGCAGACCCGGCGGCGGTGACGGCCACAAGCGGGCGGTCGGCGACGCGGGTGTGCGGAGAAGAGGGGCTGAGGGGGTGAGCGGTGGCTGCTAAGGCAGCGGCGGCGGGCGCGTGCGTCCGCTCACGAAGGCTTCTCGCGCGGCGGGGTCTGCTCGGACCCGGCGACCTGGTCCGGCGGCGGCACAGCCGAAGCCGGGTAGGTGCGCACTAGTACGGGGCGGCTCAGCGGCCCCGGGGTGCGGTAGCGGGGGACGGCTAGCGCGAACGGGTCGGTGGCGACCGGTTCGTCGGGGTCGACGAGCCGCAGCGACGCGCGGCCCGTCTGGGTGTGCTCGGGCATGTGGTGCTCCTGGGTGACATCGACCCAGTGCTGCCTCGTGTTAGGGCACAGGCGTTCCGGGGTCGTGGGCGTCAGGAGTGCCGGGTTCTCCGGCGCTCCCTCTGAGCCGCGACCGCATGAAACGCATACGGACGTCCTACCACCCGGGACCCGGACGTGTCGAACACTTGTGCGAACAGCGTTGAGGTGGACGAGCCCGGCCTGTGCCGTCCCGTTCAGTCGGCGACCGGAGTCCGTCGTCGTTGTTGTAGCGGCGGGTGCCGACAGGAGTCCGAGAACGCGGCTCGTGAAGCAGGCGGCGGCTTCGGCGAGCCGGTTGAAGGAGGTGTTCATGACGCCCAATCTGGGGTCTACGAACCGTCCAAATAAGCGCGGAAAAAGCCCCCTTGGATCCGACCGAGGACGATTTCACCCCCGTGGATTTTGCGGGGCTGACTCCCGCCGTACGCAGTCCTCGCCCTAGGTTAAGACGGGTTGACCTGCGCGAACGCCGCCGGAATGGGCAGGGCCGCCAGGCCGAGGTGGGGACGGTTACGTCCGCGTGGCCGGTGCGCTCGTGTCCGGGAAATCCCAGAACTTCGGTCGCGCCTTGGTGCCCTCAGCGACCTCGATGAAGAACCGAATGGACTCCTCGGTCGGCATCGCGCCCGGCAGCACCATCATCAGCGTCACGATGTCCTGCGCCGTCAGATTCGCGCGCCCGCACAGACGTGCGTTCCACATGTTCGTCGAGTCCGAGCGAAGGTCCCTACGCGCCAACCCTTCTTGCGGGAGACCTTGCAGGGTCTTGTGCTCCCGCACCGCCAGAACAATCGCGTTCTGCATCACCGCAGCGCGGAACTTCGACACCGCCAACGGCTCCCCGTTCGGGTCCGGCGGCAACCACACGCGCTCGTTGACGTCGCGTCGACCGAACGATGTTTTGGGGCTGCACCAGTCACGAGGTTGGGAGGCCACGGGCGAATCCTATGAGTTGACGCGCCGTATACGTTGCCGTTCCAGGAGCACTCGGACCCCCAGGCTCCACGCATTTGGCTACCCCTCGGGAGGAACCGTGCCAGAGACGCCCGATGACGTCATCGAGTCCCACAGTGCGCGGCTGCATCGCATCGGCGTCACCTTCGACGACGTAGAAGCCCTCGAATGCATCTGGAATGGGAGCGAAGCGTTCCGCCTCATCGCCGACGACCGAAGCGGCTCCCTTGCCGATTACGGTTACAGCGTCGTCGACAGCCTCGACGCCATCTGGCATGAACTCGATGCATCGGTTGCCCACCTCTACATGCAGCACGGCTTCACGCCCCACCAGGCGTTCGTGCTCAATGAGGACCGCCGCGCCAAGACCAACCTGTGGGGACCGGATTTTGATAGTGACCGGCTGCACGAACTCCTTGACGCTAAGATGCCGCGCCCTCTCCTCATCCAGACCCTGCTCGTAGCCGAGTCGCCCCTTGAAACCGAGACGCTCATCGGCGCGATGACCCTCGACGGGATGCATCCCGAGACCTACAACCCCGAACCTGCCACCGCCCAGGTCGAGGCCCGTGCTGCGTCACTCAAGGTTCAGATCCACGATTGTGACTGCGAATTCTGACCAACACGTGTCCGCCAGCACCTTGGGAGCGCCACGGCGTTCCATCAGGCCGCTGCGGGTGCAGCAGTAGCCGACGCCTGCCGATACGAGTAACAAGTCATTCGAGCAAAGGGAGACACCAGTAGTGAGCAACCTCGGCAACTTCGTGTGGGGCATCGCCGATCAGTTGCGGGGTGTGTACCGGCCCAGCCAGTACGGCAACGTCGTGCTCCCGATGACGATCCTGAGGCGTCTGGACTGCATCCTCGAACCCACCCGCGAGCAAGTCCGTGCCCTAGCCGAAACCGAGCCCCGGCCCGAGATCCTGGACGTGAAGGTGCGCCGTCAATTCGGGCTCCACTTCCACAACACGTCCGCCTACGACCTGACCCGGCTCAAGAAAGACCCCGACGGGCTCCGCAACAATCTCATCGACTACATCTCGAAGTTCTCCGCCAACGTCGACGTGTTCGAACGGTTCAAGTTCGAGAACGAGATCGCCACCCTCGACGAAAACAACCGACTCCTCATCGTCGTCCAGCAGTTCGCCGACATCGACCTCCACCCCGACGTGGTCTCCAACGCCGAAATGGGCGACCTCTTCGAAGAACTCATCCGCAAGTTCGCCGAAGCCTCCAACGAGACCGCCGGTGAACACTTCACCCCACGTGACGCCATCCGCCTAGCCGTCGACCTCGTATTCGCCGAAGACTCCGACGCCCTCACTGAGAAGGGCGTCGTCCGGTCCGTCTACGACCCCACCGCAGGCACCGGCGGCATGCTCTCCGTCGCCGACGAACACCTCAAGTCACGCAACCCCGACGCCCGCCTCAACCTCTACGGGCAAGAAATCAACGACCAGTCCTACGCCATCTGCAAGAGCGACATGATCGCCAAGGGCCAAGACGCCGGGAACATCAAGCGAGGCGACACCCTCGCCGACGACCTGTTCGCCGGGCGCACCTTTGACTACTGCCTCTCCAACCCGCCCTACGGCGTCGACTGGAAGTCATCCCAGGAAGCCGTCCTCGCCGAGTACAACCACGGCGGCTCCTACTCCCGCTTCCCCGGCGGACTGCCACCCATCAGCGACGGCCAGATGCTCTTCCTGCAACATCTCGCCACCAAGATGCGCCCCGTCGAAGACGGCGGAGGCAGAGCAGCCATCGTCCTCAACGGCTCCCCGCTCTTCTCCGGCGGAGCCGGATCCGGGCCCAGTGAGATCCGTCGCTACCTGCTCGAAAACGACCTCGTCGAAGCCATCGTCGCCCTACCGACCAACATGTTCTACAACACCGGCATCGCCACCTACATCTGGCTCCTCGACAACACCAAGCAGCCCGAACGCGTCGGCAAGGTGCAACTCATCGACGGCACCAGCATGTACGCAAAGATGCGCAAGAGCCTCGGCTCCAAAAACCGCGAACTGACCGACGAAGGCCGCGAAACCATCCTCTGGCTCTACGACGAACTAGCCGAGGACAAGCGGTCCAACACCCTCACCAACGATCAGTTCGGCTACTGGACCATTACCGTCGAGCGACCCCTCCGCCTCAACTTCGCCTGCACCACTGAACGGATTGAAGCAGCCCTCGCTGTCAAGGCGCTCAAGGCCGTGGACCACGCACGTCTTCGCGAGACCCTCGAATCGTTCGGCGCTGAGACCTACACGAACCGTGAGGAGTTCCTGAGGGATCTGAACCCGCTTCTTCGTCAGCATGGTGTCGTCCTGACTACCCCGCAGCGGAAGACGCTGTGGCTTGCTCTCGGTGTGCACGACGACAACGCCGATGTTTGCTGCGACAAGAACGGCAACCCCGAGCCCGACCCCGCACTCCGCGACACCGAGAACGTCCCATTCACTTATGACGGTAATGCCGACGGAGTGCACGGTCGCGACACCACTATCGCGTCTTACTTGGAAGCGGAGTTGTTGCCGCATGTCCCAGACGCATGGGTAGACGCCTCGAAGAGCAAAGTCGGTTACGAGATTCCTTTCACGCGGATCTTCTACAAATTTCAGCCGCCGCGAACGCTGGAAGAGATTGATGCCGATCTTGAGGACCGGGTCGCGCGGGTCCTCGACATGCTGCGCGAGGTTGAGGCATGACGCTCCGGACGTACGACAGATACCGGATGAGCGACGTGCCTTGGGTGAATCGGATCCCAGCAGCGTGGGGGACGGTCCCATTCTTCACCGTGATGCGGGAGTGCAAGCGCTCTAATGCAGGGATGGTCGAGGCCAATCTCCTTTCGTTGAGTTTCGGTCGCATTGTTCGCAAAGACATCGACTCGCTTGGGGGGCTTCTCCCCGAGTCTTTTGGGACCTATCAGATCGTCGAGCCTGGAGATTTGGTCTTCCGGTTTACAGACCTACAAAATGATCAGCGCAGTCTCCGAACCGCGATATCAAATGAGCGGGGCATCATCACCTCCGCGTACGGCGTCGCGACCCCCACGGGCATTGAGCCTCGATACGCGAACTACCTCATGAGGGCTTACGATGCTTCGAAAGTCTTCTACGCCTTCGGTGGTGGGGTTCGCCAGTCCATCAAACTTTCCGACGTGGCTCGAATGCCGGTGCTGCTTCCGTCGGAGGATGAGCAGCGTTCCATTTCCGCATATCTTGACCGAGAGACTTCGAAGATCGACGCGCTTATTGCGGAGCAGGAGGGTTTGCTTACGGTCTCGCGCGAACGGCGGAGGGCGCTCATCTCTCATGCCGTGGTGTCCGGCCTGGACCGCGCCGCGCCGGTGAAGAAGGTGGCAGTAGGAGAAACGGCGTGGGAGGTCCCATCTCACTGGCCCGTGTTGCCCCTGCGCTACACGCTGAGGTACCAGGAGGGGCCGGGGATCTTGGCAGCAGACTTCCGGGACGCAGGTGTGCCACTACTGCGCATCAGCGGGGTAAGGACCGCCGTGGCAACGCTGGAGGGTTGCAACCATCTCGACCCCGACATGGTCGCCCAAAAGTGGTCCCATTTCCGTGTTGACCGTGGCGATCTGTTGATTAGTGCGAGCGCGAGCATGGGCACTGTCTCAAAGGTGGACAGCGACGACGTGGTGGGAGCAGTCCCATACACCGGAATCATCAAGTTCACTCCGGGCGCAATGTCGGAAGACTTCATTCGCTGGTTTGTGGTTTCAAGCGAATTTCTTGAACAGGTCGAGGCGCTAAAGACGGGTTCGACAATTCAGCACTTCGGCCCCTCGCACCTGTCCCAAATGCGCGTTGCCTTGCCGCCTCGTGACGAGCAGGTCGGGATCGCCTCGTACCTCGATGAGCAGACAGCGAAGATTGATGGCCTGATCAGTGAGGCCGAGGGGATGGTTGCTGTGGCGAAGGAGCGTCGATCGGCGCTCATCGCGGCTGCGGTGACGGGTCAGATCGATGTCTCTGGGGAGGTGGCCTGATCATGGCGCAGGAGCACGAAAGCGTGTTCGAGCAAGAGTTGTGCGAGTACCTCGCGACCCACGGGTGGTTGTACTCGAAGAACGGTGAGGGGTACGACAAGGTCCGTGCGCTGTTCCCCGAGGACGTGTTCGGTTGGCTGGAGGACACGCAGCCGGAAGAGTTGGCGAAGGTCGTCAAGCCGGGTGCGTCTAGCGCTGACACGAGGAAGTCGAAGGACCTGTTCCTCGACAGGCTGGTGAAGGCGCTCGACGCACCTCTTGAGTCTGGTGGTGGCACGTTGAACGTGCTGCGTAAGGGGTTCAAGAAGACGCCTGCCAAGTTCCGGATGTGCGAGTTCAAGCCCGCCACCTCGTTGAACAAGGCGACGCTGGAGCGGTACGGCAAGGTGCGTCTGCGAGTGATGCGTCAGGTGCATTACTCGAAGCAGCGCCCTGCCGAGTCCATCGACTTGGTCTTCTTCGTCAACGGTCTTCCCGTGGGGACGATCGAGTTGAAGACCGACACCATGCAGACGGTCGAGGACGCGAAGAAGCAGTATCGAGACGACCGCCCAGTCAAGGGCGAACCTCTGCTGCAGTTTGGCTCGCGGGCGCTGGTGCACTTCGCGATGTCGAACGACGAGGTCTACATGACCACCAAATTGGCGGGCCAGGAGACGCACTTCTTGCCGTTCAACATGGGTCGCGATGGGGGAGCCGGTAACCCGGTCGTCCCCGGTACGTCGTCTACCTCCTACATGTGGGAGCGGGTACTCGATCGCGACGCCTGGCTCAACATCATCGGGAAGTTCCTGCACGTCGAAATCAAGGACGACATCGACCCGATCACCGGGGCGAAGTCAAAGAAGACGACGCTGCTGTTCCCGCGCTTCCATCAGTGGGAGTTGGTCACCAACCTGCTCGACACCGTCCAGGCCGAAGGACCAGGTCACCACTACCTCGGCGCACACTCAGCAGGATCCGGCAAGACCAACAGCATCTCCTGGACCGCGCACGGTCTCTCAACCTTGCACGACGAGAACAACGAGAAGGTCTTCGACTCCGTCATCGTCGTCACCGACCGCACCGTGCTCGACGACCAGTTACAGGCCGCCATCAAGCAGATCGAAGGCACTGCAGGCACGGTCGCGAAGATCAACATCGACGAGGCGCGCAAGTCGGGGCAGACGTCAAAGTCCGGGCTGCTCGCCCAGCAGTTGGTGAACGGCAAGTTGATCATCATCGTAACGATGCAGACGTTCCCGTTCGCGATGGCAGAGATCGCCGCCAACAAGGGGCTGGCGCACAAGAAGTTCGCCATCATCGCCGACGAAGCGCACTCCTCACAGACCGGACGCACCAGTCAGCAGTTGCGCAAGGTGCTCACTGATGAGGAAGAGGCCGAACTCAAAGACGGTGGGGAGATCGACACCGAGGCTCTGCTCGCCGCCGAGATGGAGGATCGGGCCGACTCGCCGAACCTGTCGTTCTTCGCGTTCACCGCCACACCCAAGCCGAAGACGATGGAACTGTTCGGACGCAGGGACCCCAACGGCATCCCGCGCGCCTTCCACGAATACACGATGCGCCAGGCCATCGAGGAAGGGTTCATCCTCGACGTCCTCCAGAACTACACCACCTACGACACCGCATTCCGGATCGCCGAAAAGGCCAAGGCCACCGCCGCCACCGGGAAAACAAAGTTGTCCGAGGTCAAGGTCGTGGATGAGGTCGAAGCGACCAAGGGCCTCATGAAGTGGGTGTCCTTACACCCCACAAACGTCGCCCAGAAGGTCCAAATCATCGTCGAGCACTACCGCACCAACGTGCGTCACCTCATCGACGGGCACGCCAAAGCCATGGTCGTCACCTCGTCGCGTGAGGCAGCCGTCCGCTACAAGGAAGCCATCGACGCCTACATCAAGAAGCGCGGCTACACCGACATCGCCACCCTCATCGCGTTCTCTGGCTCCATCGAGGTCGACGGTGTCACGTTCCCCGGCGTCGAGCCCCCGTACACCGAGGGCAACCTCAACACGCAACTCAAGGGCCGGTCGCTCCCGAAGGCGTTCGCCACAGATGAGTTCCAGATCATGCTGGTCGCAAACAAGTTCCAGACCGGGTTCGACCAGCCCCTGCTCTGCGCCATGTACGTCGACAAGCGCCTCTCTGGCGTCACCACCGTCCAGACGCTCTCTCGGCTCAACCGCACCTACGCGGCGGGCGGGAAGGACACCACCTACGTCCTTGACTTCGTCAACGACCCCGACGAGATCCTTGCCGACTTCAAGGTCTACTACGAGACCGCCACCCTCGAAGGCGAAACCGACCCCGACCTCGTGCACGACCTCCAAGCGAAGTTAGACAACGCTGGCATCTACACGACCGCTGAGGTCGACGCGTTCGCTGAGGCGTACGTGGGAGGCAAGGGGAACTCCGCCATCCAAGCGCCGTTGAAGGCCGCCAAGGACCGCTTCAACGACCGCTACAACGTCGCCGTCGCGGCCGACGACAAGGCCACGGTCGACGACCTGGACGTGTTCCGAAAAGACGTCGGTTCCTTCATCCGGCTTTACGACTTCCTTTCCCAGATCGTCAACTACCAGGACACCGACCTAGAGAAGCGATCCCTCTACCTGCGGTTCCTCGCCCGCCAGATCACCGCCAAGAACCGCAACCAAGAAGTCGACTTCTCCACCGTCGAACTGACCCACATCAAGCAGACCCGCACCGCCGACCGCAGCCTCGACCTCGGCACCGGGGAAGCCAAGGGCCTCAAGCCCATTACGGCCACCGGCTCCGGGCAGTCGCGCGACCCCAACATGGTTCGTCTCGAAGCAATCCTCGCCAAGGTCAACGACCTGTTCGCCGGGGAAGACTTCACCGTCGCTGAGCAACGCTCCTGGGTCGAAGGGGTCGTCACCGTCCTCATGGACGACGACACCATCCAGACCCAAGCAACCAACAACTCCAAGAAGCAGTTCATGGAGTCACCTGACCTCAACGACGCCGTCGTCGAAGCCGTCCTGGGGAACCAGACCAGCCACAACAAGATGGCCGACATCTTCTTCACCGAGGACAAGATCAAGGTCGCACTCGTGCATCTCCTCGGAGAACTCGTCCACGAAAACATCAAGGCCGAGGAGCAACCCGCATGAGCGCCGACGGCAAGAACCTGAGTTGGGCTTTGATGAACGCAACCCGAGGCGTGGGGGTCGAGCGGGGCGTCGACCTCGTGCTGCACGCACTGTTCGTTCGCTGGCTCACGACGCAGGCCGACGGGGAAAGTCGCTGGCGAGAACTAGGCGCATCTAGCAACGACGACGACCTGGCTCACCGGTTCGCGCGGCTGGACATCTTTCGAGAGACGTCCAGCGACTCGCGGCTTGACGATGCTGACGCCTACCGGCAGACCCTGCGCTCCATCCTGCACACCATTGACGACTCGATCCCGTGGTCCCTCGACATTGCAGAGCAACGGGAACAGATTGCCGACGCGTTCGACGAGACACTCGAACACCTCTCGCGGTTGGGAAAACAATCGGGAGAGTCAGACACACCACGGTCCCTTGCGGACCTAATGGCAGCGCTAACCGTGCGTCCGGGTGACTCCGTCCTCGATCCAGTGTGCGGTAACGGGACCGGGTTGCTGACGGCTGCCCGAGTCCAACCGAACGTCAGCGTGTCCGGGTTCGACATCAACCAGCGGGTCGCCCGACGCGCGTCGATGCGCCTCATGATTCATGGCGTCGAAACCGGCAGTGGATTCGGCGTGTGGTGTGCCGACGCCTTCAACGAACCGCAAACCGGACTTGCAGATGTAGTGCTCGCTCAGCCCCCGTGGGGGCTCACGTTCACCGACCCGCAACGTGACACCATCCGAACCTTGGCAGGTGGGGCGCTGTCAGGTAAGGCTTCAGCACCTAAGGGCGACATGCCATGGGTCCTGCTGGCGCTTGACGCCCTCAAGCCGGACGGTCGTGCGGCGCTTGTCCTCTCAGGCAGCAGCCTTGTCCCCCGCAACCGCGAGAACTACGAGTACCTGCTCCGCAGAGGAGCCATCGAAGCAATCATTTCGTTACCGACCGGCGTCTTCCGTCACACCAGCATTGCCACGGCCTTGTGGCTGTTCCGCGAACCTACGACCCGCAACACAGCAAGTTCGTTGGCCCTGATCGACGCTCAGACGTTGATGCAGACGACTGACGATGGCCGAGTCGAGATCACTCCCAACACCATTGGCGCACTCGTTGACATCGTCACCGAGTTCCGTAGGACCGGCACCGTGGCCGCTCCCTCGCACGTTGCACGTAGCGTCGGGACGAACGAACTCCGGCTCGACCGAGGGCTGAACCCCGGCCTGTACTTGGATGAGCCGCCAGAGGAGCAAGTCACCCACCCTGCCCCTGACCGCACGCTTCTCACGCAGATTGAACTCAGCAACTTCAAGGCTTTCGGGGCACCGACTCAGGTGCCACTCGCCCCACTCACGCTGGTGTACGGCGCAAACTCGGCCGGTAAGTCAACTCTTGTGCAGTCACTCCTGTTGTTGAAGCAATCCCTTGCCTCCGACGCTCTTGTCACGCAAGGCTCGCTGCTCAACGTAGGCGGATTCCGAGGCCTTGTTCACCGACATGGTGATGACCCGGTGACGGTGGCTTTCACCTACGGCACGCTCCCGACGTGGATCCCAGAACGAGGCACTCCGGATCCCAGCCTCACACGACAGGTGGGATGGACCTTCGAGAGCAACGGCACAGGTCAGGGCGCGGTCACTCAGGTAGCCATTCAGTTCGGTGAATACCGCCTGGTCTTCCGAAAAGACCCCGGGGCTACCGACTTCGCCCTAAGCCGCGCGGAACTGGACGAGGTAGTCAAGGGCGTTGCAAGCGGCACCCTGCTCTATCCATTCGATGCTCGCCACTATCAAGACGGTGATGACGCAGAGCAAGCCCGACGGCACAAGGGACGCCAGCAGAACGCCAAGCGCACTCTGCGAATCCTTGAACGCGACGGCATCGAGACCATCGACGTCCGCGCCAACGGCATCCTGCCCACCAGTGAAGTATTACTTCGCCCCTCACGGTCAGGCATCTCGAACCACGAGCAGGGCATCGTTGACTCCTACGTCAACCGGACAGCCAAACTCGCCGGAGGCGTCTCCGCTGAGGTGGCCCAACTCCTCGACAGCCTCGTCTGGCTTGGGCCGCTGCGTTCAGCGCCGCAGCGCGTCTACGACCGCGCCGACACCAGTTCCACACCCGGCGACGGTCGCCACGTAGCCATCTACCTGTTTGACCACACCACCGTCGTCACACAAGTCAACGAGTGGCTCAAACGGCTAGAAGTGCCCTACACGCTCGACGTGGTCCCGGTGAACGCAGGCAACTCCTCCCACCTGATCGGCGACCTCGTTGCCATCTCGCTGTTCGACAGCCGGAGTGGCGTCAACGTCACGCCCGCCGACGTTGGGTTCGGGATCAGCCAAGTCCTTCCCATCGTCGTGGAAGTCCTCTCCCGCCGCGACAGCGTGGTCGCTATCGAGCAACCCGAAACCCACCTGCACCCGCGCCTACAGGCACGGCTGGCAGACCTCTTCATCGACACCACCCAAGAAGGCGGCCAGGGCAACCAACTCATCGTCGAAACCCACAGTGAGCACCTCATGTTGAGGGTGCAGCGACGCATCCGAGAGGGCAGCCTCGACCCACGCAACGTGTCCGTCGTCTACGTAGACCAAGGACCCCAAGGGGACACCACGGTGAAACCCCTCCGCCTGAGCGATGAGGGCGAGTTCCTCGACGAGTGGCCTGACGGGTTCTTCGACGAGCGTCTTGACGAACTGTTCGGTGAGTTCTGATGTACGCCCGTGTTGCCGTTGCGTCCAACTCGCTCGACCTCGGCACACTGCCGCCGCCGGTTGCCAACGCGTTGCACGGCACGCTCATCGAGATGCTCCTCGCACATGGACGGCTCGTGTTCACAAGCCAAGGTGAAGCACTGGAATTCGTGCGGGCCATCAAGACCACCGAAGGCATGCCACCTGGAGCCCGGACACGCTGGACGGCAGCCTTAATGCAACTCAGACAATCGGGCCGGGTGGTTTTCACTGACCCTCCCGGGCCAGCCACGCTCGCCAGCGTCACCACCTTGGACGGCGTACGTGCACAGTGGGGAGGACAAACCGACGTCGCAGTCATCGCCGACAGCGCATGCCTCTCATTAGGCGTGCCCGCCAACACCGGCATCCTCAGCGACCCGACGTTGAACCCCGACCTTGCCGTTCCAGCCGCCGCGCCAGACGCCCCCGCTCTGGCCCGCCTACAACTTCTTCAACAGCACCCCGTCGCAGCGCACGGCAGCAGCCGCAAGAAGTTCTGGAAGTCGGTCCTAGAGCCCGTAGCCACCGACGCTCACACGGCCACGCTCCTCGACGGGTACCTCTTCAAGCGACTCAGCGAAATCCACCACGGGTCCGTCACAGAGCCCCTAGGCGGTGAAGGGTCTGCTGCACGAACGGGTGACAGTTTTGGTTAGGCCGCCTGGGTGGCGGTTGGAGTCATGATCAGCTCGTATTCGACCGGGGTCAATCGCCCGAGAGCAGCCTGTCTCCGGCGCCGGTGGTAGGTCCTCTCGATCCACCTGACGATCGCGATCCTCAGCTCTTCACGGGTGGCCCAGGGGTGGCGGTCGAGGACGTTCTTCTGCAGCAGCGAGAAGAAGCTCTCCATGGCTGCGTTGTCGCCGGCTGCGCCGACGCGGCCCATCGAGCCGACCATGTCGTGGCGGTTGAGCGCGTGGACGAACTTGCGGCTTCGAAATTGCGATCCTCGGTCGGTGTGCAGGACACAACCGGCCACCTTGCCGCGGCGAGCGACTGCGTCGTTCAGCGCAGCGACCGCGAGCCGGGACTTCATCCGTGAGTCGATCGAGTAGCCGACGATGCGGTTGGAGCAGACGTCCTTGATCGCGCAGACGTAGAGCTTGCCCTCCCCGGTCCAGTGCTCGGTGATGTCGGCCAGCCACAGCTCGTTCGGGCCGGTGGCGGTGAACTCGTGGCGGATCCTGCCTTGGTCGTCGACCACGGCGCAGCGGTCGTCGTGCACCGGCGGGCCCGGCTTCTTCCCGTTCCTGCCGCGCTTCTTCCCGAACGCCGACCACCAACCGAGGTCGGAGCAGATCCGCCACGCGGTCCGCTCGGCCATCGGCTCACCTGCGCCGCGGGCTTCGTCGAGGAGGAACCGGTAGCCGAACTCGGGGTCGTCGCGGTGGGCGTCGAACAACGCGTTCGCCCGGTAGGCCGCGGTCAGCTCGGCATCGGTGACCGGATTGACCAGCCAGCGGTAGTAGGGCTGGCGAGCGATCTTCAGCACCCGGCACGTCACCGCGACGGGGACCCCATCGGCGGCCAGCTCGCGGACGAGCGGGTACATCATTTTCCCGGCAGGTTGGCCTGAGAGAGATACGCAGCGGCGCGGCGCAGAACCTCGTTCTCTTGCTCGAGGAGCCTGATTCGCTTGTTCGCTTCGCGCAGCGCGTCGGACTCCACGGGCGCTCGGCCGGCTGAGGATGGGCGGGCAGACTTCTTGTCATCGATCGTGACCCAGCGCTTCAGGCACGACGGCGAGATGCCGAAGTCCTTGGCGACCTGGGCCAGCGACGCATCCGAGTCCCGGTAGACCCGGATCACGTCCTCGCGGAACTCTCTGGGGAACGCCTTCGGCATAGTGCACATCCTTCCAGCGCCGACACACATCGACGCAGATCAGATGTCACCTATCCGTGCAGCAGACCCGTGGTCCTACCACTGGCAGTCGGGAGCACTCGGCGACCTGCGCACCGAAGAACGCACTACAGAAAACATGCCCGGACAAGACGCTGCCGTTTCAATAATCCGACTATGAACACAGCCAAGGCCGAACTCCCGGTACCGCACTTCTACCCGCGAGCAGCGCGGAACCGGTCGTATGTTCGCGGCTCACGCGGACTCCGGTTCGCTCTGACGCTAGGTATGGGCCTCGAACTCGCCATCACGGCTCGCAAGGCGGACGCCCGGCCAACCGACAGTGCCACCGCTGACCCCGGCCAGACACCGGCCATCTGATGAGCGAACCGCTCACGCTTCGGGGTCGCTGGCGGCTGCCCGAGCACGGCGAACATCGAGTGTCGGGACCCTCACGTGGGACCCAGAAGAGGGCGGCCACTCAGGCAACCTGCCGACATGGGCGACCACGGGATCTACAAGATTCGCCCAATCAGAAGCACCACACCGGCTACGACCATCACTCCGACAACCGCGATAGCCGCCCAGACCCTCTTCGACTTCCAAATGCTGGTCAGCACGGGCGGGTCACCGACAACTCCGGCTACGGCCAGGGCCTCGTCGCGAGTGCGGTCGTCCTTGCGGTCTAGAAGTGTCAGGGACAGGTCTCCGGCGGTAATCCGGTCTGTCCAGTAGGTACCTGAGAGGGTGCCGGGAGATGTGCCGGTCACGTCGAGGCGGCAGGTTCCGGAGTGCGGATGGCTGCGGTGCCTATGTTCCTGTCGCGCGTTGTTGGTGTAGGTAAACAGGAGCGACTTCGCTTGTTTGCTGTCGGTCTTGTTGACGATGGCGGCTGAGATCGAGGACGACCCTGACTCTCGGGTGTAGAACTGCACGGCGGTGGTCCAGAAGGTCTGCTCGATGACCATGACGCAGGGGATGGGTCCCCGGTTGCCGCCTTCCGGGATGAGGGCCTGCGTGCTGGGTTGAAGTTCGACCTTCCACGTGCCCCAGAGGTGGGGACGTCCCGTGATGCGGCTAACGCCGGGGATCTTCCATAGCCATAGGTCGAAGGCCACAACGAGCAGACCCGCTGCGGAGGGTAGGTAGGACAGCCCGCGACGGGTGTTGTCATCGAGATCGAGGCCGGTGAAAAAGAGAACGGCGGCCCAGACGGCGGAGACGCCGATGGCGGTCCAGCGAGCAACCTTGGCAGTTGAGTTCATTCATACCCCAGCAGTTCCCAGGTGGCGTCGACCAACTTGAAGCCGTCCTCGCGTGACCACTTGTCGCCGTAGAAGAGGTACTTGAGGTCGTTTGGCTCCACCCAATCGTCGTAGTCGTAGGCGGCGGGGAGGAGGTTGTTGAAGAGGTAAGCAAGGGTGTTGCGGAAGCCCTGGTCGAGGGTGCCCCCGAGGGCGATGTGCGAGTTCGGGACGTTCCAGACGAGGCACTCCATGAAGTACGAGGGGAGTTCCTTGTTGATGCCCTGGGCAGCGAGGAAGTTCTCAGCGTTTTTGAGCGCTCGGACGTACTTTTTGTACCGACCCCCGGTGTTCTGATCCTTTGCGATGCCGTTGGCCTTCTGCTGGTCGGGGTAGTTGGCGACGGTCCCGCCGCTTCGCTTGAAGACGCGGCTGCCGACGTGGGCGACTCTCCTGTCCGGGCTGTCGTATCGGCGGTAGTCAAACGATGGCACCACGTCGGCGCTCGGGCGACTTCCCGTGACCTCGGCGATCGTGATGGCGACCTCGCCGCTGCTGTCCACGTCGCCGCCGCCGAACTTTCTCACCATCGCGAGCCGGACCTCCTCACGCCAGTCGTCGGGGTCGTCCCAGCGGCCTGTGTACGGGTTCGCGTTGGGGTCGGGCGAGGGCGCGCTGCTGCGCGGGAAGTAGTCGAAGTAGGTGACGTGCTGGTTCTCCACCACGACGTCCACGTCGCTATCGGCCCGAACGTTGGTCCTGTTGGCGTACGAACCCTTGGCGTAGACCTTGATGCTCGACCGGTAGCCGTCGAAGGCCGGGTGGGCGTCGATTGCGGCTTTCACCATGCGTTCTGCGCGCTCCATGCGGTCTTTCTCAGATGGGCTCGACACGTCCATCCAACGAGTCAACAGCGCTGCGCGCTCAACTGGTCCCACGATTTTCTCCCATGCGGTTGGTGCCAGGGCTGACTCTGAGCGTGGCGGACGGCACTGACAGCCCAGTTTCAACTGCAACGCAGCAGGGCCAGGTGGCGTCACGGCGCAGCAAAAGGTCCAACTTTGAAACGTGATGAGTCAGCCCGTGCCTTGGGAGGTCGGCCACACGAAACCCGGCCCTCGCGGGCCTTCACGAGACACTCTTGTCGAGGTGCACACCCGCTGAAGCGGGCTGTCTACAGGCAAGTTGTTCCAAACAGGGCCACAACTTGTTCAACGGCATCATCTGAGGGGACGATCTCAGGCGGGCCCAAGTGTTTTCAACACGGTCTACTGGGGCGCGTCAGGTGGGCACCGCCCACCTGGCAGGGCTCATCCTGTCAGGGGCGACCCGCCGGGGTCGAAACCGCCTCTGCCCGGCTCCCGGCCCAGCGCCGACCCCGCCGACCCCACCGACCCCACCTGAGGCTTTCCTCAGCCCTGGCACAGGGACCCGTGGCAAGATGGGCCGGCTGGTGCTCGCGGGTCGACCGACGGCACAGGCGCCTGACCAGCACCGACGCCCCGGCCCCGGGCGACACCCGACAGACGGAGACCGACACGGTGAGCGACGCAGAGCCCCGCCACGCCGGCGTCTCCCGTCGGCGGCGCATCGTGCGGCGGGTCGTCGTCGGCCTGTGCGTGCTGGCCGTCATCGCGACCGTGGGTGTCGTGGTGGCCTACCGCCAGCTCGAGGGCAACATCAACGCGGTGCAGATCGACCTCGGCACCGACCGGCCCGAGCAGGTCGAGGTCGAGGGACCCAAGGAGCCGCTGAACGTCCTGGTGATGGGGTCCGACGAGCGGTCGGGCAGCGGCATCGGTGGCGAGACCCCCGGGCTCTCGGACACCACGATGCTGCTCCACCTCTCGGCCGACCGGAAGCGGGCGTACGGCGTGAGCCTGCCGCGCGACCTCATGGTCGACCGCCCCGACTGCACCGGCAAGAAGGGCCGCACCGTCCCCGGGGCGAAGACGCAGTTCAACGCGGCGTACAACGTGGGTGGGCCCGGCTGCACGGTCCGCACCGTCGAGGCGATCACCAACGTCCGGATCGACCACTTCGTGGTCATCAACTTCGCCGGCTTCAAGGACATGGTCGACGCGGTCAACGGCGTGAAGGTGTGCGTGCCCAACGAGGTCAACGACGACATCGGCAAGATCTACCTGCCCGCCGGCACCTACAAGGTCAACGGCCAGCAGGCGCTCGACTACGTGCGGGTGCGGCACGGGCTGGGTCTGGAGAACGGCGACATCGGCCGGATGAAGCGCCAGCAGGCCTTCATCGCCTCGATGATCGAGAAGGTCGTCTCCCGCGGCACCCTGGCCAACCCGGTGCGGCTCTACAACTTCCTCGACGCGGCCACCAGCTCGCTGACCACCGACCGAGGGTTCGCGCAGCTGCGCCAGCTCGCGAGCCTGGGGTCGTCGCTCCAGGACATCGGCCTGGACAACATCCAGTTCATCACCGTGCCCAACGAGCCCTACACCGCCGACACCAACCGGCTGCAGTTCGCCCCCGAGGCCGACGCGCTGTGGCGCCGGATCCGCTTCGACCGGCCGCTGGGCCCCCTCGCCGCCGACGCCGTCGTGCCGGGCCGCAAGCCCGGCGAGCTGCCCTCCGACGACGCCACGAAGAACCCGTCCGGCAGCCCCTCCAGCGCCTCACCCTCGACCTCGCCGTCGCCCACCACGACGCCCGACCAGGCCGCCGCCCGCGCCGCCGCGGAGGCCGAGCGCAAGCGCATCGCAGAAGAGGCCGGGCTCTGCGCCTGACGGCTCACCCGGACCTCGCGAACCGGGTGCGAGTACCCACACTTCGTCGACCTCACACGGCGCGCCCGATTTGCCGTCACCGGATCGTTATCGCAGGATGGCCGGGATGAGGACTGTCCTGACCGGAGGCACCGGCGTCATCGGACGCGCCGCCGTCGTCTCCCTGCGCCGAGCCGGGCACGACGTCGCCGTGGTCACGCGCTCCCCGCGGGCCGACCGCGTCGCCGCCGCGCTGGACGTCCCCGCCCTCCGGGGCGACGTGCTCGACCGCGCCTCGTTGCGTGCGGCCTTCGACGGCGCCGACGTCGTGGTCAACCTCGCCGGCCGCACGCCCGTCGGCCACAGTGCGCTGACGCCCGGGCCGTGGCGCCGCCAGGACGTGCTGCGCACCCAGGGCGTGGCCAACGTCGTGCACGCCGCCCGTGCCGCCGGGGTGCGGCGCCTGGTGCAGGAGGGCGTGAGCTACCTGTACGCCGACCAGGGCGACGAGTGGATCGACGAGCGCAGCCCCCTCGAGATCACCACGACCACCGAGCCCGCCGCGGTCGGCGAGTCGCACGTCCAGGACTTCGGCAGCTGCTCGCGCACCGGCGTGGTGCTTCGCTTCGGCGGCATCGTCGGTGACGACCAGCAGACCCGCTACTGGCTGCGCGCCGCCGAGGCCGGCCGCCGCATCGGCCTCGGGCACCCCTCGGACTGGGCGCACGTCGTGCACACCGACGACCTGGGCGACGCCGTGCTGGCGGCGCTCCACGCGCCCACCGGCGTCTACAACGTGGGCGCCGAGCCGGTGCAGCGCCACGAGCTGGTGCAGGGGTACGCCGACGCGATGGGCGTCGAGTCGACGTCGTTCATGGGTCCGGTGGGCCGCTGGTGGATCGGGCCGCGCTACGAGCCGCTCGCCCGGTCGCTGCGGGTGTGCTCGGACCACTTCGCCTCGCAGACCGGCTGGCAGCCGCACCGGCCGAAGTTCGACGCCGGCTGGCTGGACGCGGCGCTGCGGCGATGCCCGAGCGCGAGCCACTGAAACCCCCGGACGGCCCGGAGACCGCTGCCGAGCGCGCCCGCCGTCGGCGGCGGCTGGCCGAGGTCTTCGGCGAGGTGCTCCCCGAGCAGACCGGGGACGACCGGGGCGGCCAGGACCGCCCGGGTGAGGACGACCGCGCGGCCGACGAGCGGCTGCGGCGCGACGTGCCGCCGCACCACGGCCCGGTCGGCTGACCGAGCCGCGGCAGCGGCAGCGGAGGGTCAGCGGTCGGCCGGCGAGGACGTGCCGGGCGGCGTCGCGGCACCACCGGCGAGCAGGTCGCGGATCTGGCGGAGCAGCTCGATGTCCTCGGGCGTGCCCGGCGCCGGCGACGGGAAGTAGCGCTCCTTCGCCTTCGTGTAGGGCGTCACGATGAAGAAGTAGACGACCGCGGCCAGGATCACGAACGAGATCACGGCGTTGAGGAACGCGCCGAAGGTGTTGGGCTCGTTGGTGAAGTACTGCTTGGTGCTCTCCGGCAGCAGCGCGGTCAGCCAGTTGGTGAAGGTCGTCACGACCGCGCCGAACGCCGTACCGATGATGACCGCGACGGCCAGGTCGATCAGGTTGCCGCGGAGGAGGAAGTTCTTGAAGCCGCTCATGCGGGTTCTCCTGTCCGAGAGGTGGGCTGGCGCCGGGTCGGCCGACCCGGCGCGGATCAACCTAGTCCTTCCAGACGGGGATGAGAACTGCCGTGGCGGCGCGCGCCGCGACCCTGGTCGCGGCCAGGTCGGGCACGGCCACGACCACCAGCCGCCCCGGAGGAGCCCCCTCGGAGGCGCTCGCGCCACCCGCCGGCAGCGCGACCACCGGCACGTCGTCGACCAGCAGCTCGGGGGCCGCCCGGCCGTCGGGGTCGGCGAGCACGAAGCTGACCCGGTCGCCCACCCGGAGCAGCGACACCGCGGTGCCGTCCGCGACCCGCAGCGGCACCGCGGTCCGGCCGGGGTAGCCCCGCAGCAGCCGTCCCTGCACCACCCGGAGCCGGGTGAGCGTCTCTCCGCGGGTCACGGGTGCGGCCAGCACCCGGCCCACCACCTGGCGCGGGTCGGTCACGGCGTCGTCGGGCAGCGCGTCGGGCGGGACCTCGCGCGCCACGACCGAGCCGGGTCGCAGCACGCTGCCGCCGGGGAGGTCGCTGGCGGCGGTCCACGCCTGCACCGTGGGCGCGGCCGACGGTGACGCGGCCCCCAGGGCGACGAGCACGGCCAGTCCCGCGCACAGGGCGGAGAGGCCGCGGCGGTGCAGCAGCACCCGTCGTCGTGCCCTGCGGACCAGCGTGCGCGGGGCCGACCAGGGGGAGCGGGCAGGTCGGGAGGGAATCACCGGGGCCATGCCCGGACGCTAGGCGCGGACGCCGGTGCGCGTCGTACGTCGTCCACAGGGCCCCGTCGGGAGGCTCCCCGAAGGCGTGGGTCAGGCGGACTTGGACTGGCTCGAGGAGGAGCTGTCGCCCTTCGAGGGCGCGGGGGAGGACTCCTTCTTCGCCGGCGCCGACTCCTTCGGCGTCGACGTGGAGGCGCCGTCACCGGACGAGCCGGATCCACCCGATCCACCCGAGCCGCCGGACGCGCCGCCCTCGGCCGCGCGACTGTCGTTGCGGTAGAAGCCGGACCCCTTGAAGACCACGCCGACCGCGTTGAAGACCTTGCGGAGCCGGCCCTCGCAGACCGGGCAGACGGTCAGCGAGTCGTCGGAGAAGCTCTGCACGGCCTCGAAGAAGTGGCCGCACTCGGTGCAGGAGTACTGGTAGGTGGGCACGGGTGGGGGTCCTCCGGGGAAGTCACACGGACGGGGGAGCGGCGCTCGTCGTCGCCGCCGAATGCTACGGCACAATGCCTCGCGTGACGTCGTCCCGCCTGCTCGGCCGCCTCGACACCTTCCGCGGCTGGCCGGGGTGGGCCCGTGCGACGACGTACGCCGTCGCGGCGCTCGCGCTGCTCCTGGTGGTGGTGACGGTGGGCGCGGTCGTCATGGTCAGGCGGCCGCTGCCGGAGACCGAGGGCACCCTGACCGTGCCCGGTCTCGGCGCCGACGTCGAGGTGCTCCGTGACGCCCGGGGCGTGCCGCAGATCTACGCCGACGACGCCACCGACCTGTTCTACGCCCAGGGCTACGTCCAGGCCCAGGACCGCTTCTACGACATGGACGTGCGCCGTCACGTGACCGCCGGGCGGCTGGCCGAGCTGGTCGGTCCGGCGGCGGTCGAGTCCGACCTGACGGTGCGGACGCTGGGGTGGCGCCGCGTCGCCGAGCGCGAGTTCGACCTGCTCGACCCAGCCACCCGCAGCTACCTGGAGTCCTACAGCGACGGCGTCAACGCGTGGCTGCGCGGCCGCTCGGTGACGGCGATGTCGGTGGAGTACACCCTGCTGGCCCTCGGCGGGCTGGACTACAAGCCCGAGCAGTGGACTCCGGTCGACTCCCTGGCCTGGCTCAAGGCGATGGCGTGGGACCTGCGCGGCAACATGGCCGACGAGGTGGCCCGCACCCGCCTGGCGGTCGACCGCTCGCCGGAGCAGGTCGACGAGCTCTACCCCCGCTACCCCTACGGCCGCCACGCGACGGTGCTGCCCGACGCGACGGCGGCGGCCCCCGCGCCGCGCGCGACGCCGGCGTGGGCGACGCGGTCGTCCGGGGAGCAGCAGGACCGCGAGGGCGCCGACGCCGTGGCGGCGGTCCGCGACCACCTGGCCTCGGTGCCGGCGCTGCTGGGCACGGGCGACGGGCTGGGCTCCAACGCCTGGGCGGTCTCGGGCGAGCACACCGTCTCCGGCGAGCCGCTGCTCGCCAACGACCCGCACCTCGGCGTCTCCCAGCCCGCGGTCTGGTACCAGACCGGCCTGCACTGCCGCTCGCTCGGCGAGGACTGCCCCTTCGACGTCTCGGGCTTCACCTTCGCCGGCTTCCCGGGCGTGATCGTCGGCCACAACCGCGATATCGCCTGGGGGATGACCAACCTCGACCCCGACGTCACCGACCTGTTCCTGGAGAAGGTCGAGGGCAAGACCTACGAGTACGACGGCCAGCAGCTCCCGCTCGTCGAGCGGGACGAGGAGATCCGGGTCGAGGGGGAGGGGACCCGCCTGATCACGGTGCGGTCCACCCGCCACGGACCACTGCTCTCCGACGTCTCCCGCGAGCTGTCGAGCGTGGGCGCCAACGCCGAGGTGGGCCCCGACGCGCCCGAGCGCGGCAACGGCTACGGCGTCGCGCTGGCGTGGACCGCGCTGACGCCGCGTCCCACGGCCGACGCGGTCTTCGCCCTGGGCCGGGCGCGTGACTGGGACGACTTCCGCGAGGCGGCACGCGACTTCGCCGTCCCCAGCCAGAACCTCGTGTACGCCGATCGCGAGGGCAACATCGGCTACCAGGCGCCCGGCGACGTGCCGATCCGCCGGTCGGGCCGCGACGGCCGCTACCCGGCGGCCGGCTGGGACTCCCGCAACGACTGGACCGGCCGGCTGGTGCCGTTCGAGCAGCTGCCCAGCCGCCTCAACCCGGCCGAGGGCTTCGTGGTCTCGGCCAACCAGGCCGCCACCGGGCCCGGCTACCCCTTCCTGCTCACCACCGACTGGGACCACGGCTACCGCAGCCAGCGGATCCGCCGGCTGCTGGAGGCCCGGATCGACGCCGGCGCCCAGCTCGACGTGCGGGCGGTGCAGGACATCCAGACCGACACCCGCAACCCGATGGGTCCGGTGCTGGTGCCCTACCTGTTGCGGCCGCTGATGACCTCGGAGTACTACGCCGACGGCCAGCGGCTGCTGCTCGACTGGGACTTCGACCAGGCACCCGACTCTGCGGCGGCGGCGTACTTCGAGGCGGTGTGGCGCAGCCTGCTGCGGCTGACCTTCCACGACGAGCTGCCCGCGTCGCTGTGGCCCGACGGCGGCCAGCGGTGGGTGGCCGTGGTGTCCAACCTGCTGCGCCAGCCGGACTCCCAGTGGTGGGACGACAGCACCACGACCGGCGTCATCGAGGACCGCGACCAGATCCTCGCCGAGGCGCTGGAGCAGGCGCGCGACGAGCTCACCCGTCGGCTCTCGGTCAGCCCGCGGCAGTGGAGCTGGGGCCGGCTGCACCGGCTCGAGCTGGAGCACCAGACCCTGGGCCGCGGCTCGGCGGTGGCGCGGGCGCTGCTCGACCGGGGACCCGAGCCGGTCGGCGGGGGCGGGACGAGCGTGGACGCGACGGCGTGGACCGCGCCGGCGGGGTACGACGTGACGACGGCGCCCTCGATGCGGATGGTCGTCGACCTGGCCGACCTCGACGCCTCCCGCTGGGTGCTGCTCGGGGGCGCGTCGGGACACCCGGCCTCGCCGCACTACACCGACCAGCTCGGCACCTGGCTCGCCGGGCGCACCCTGGCCTGGCCGTTCTCCCGGGAGGCCGTCGAGCAGGCGGCCGAGGACCGGCTGGTGCTACGACCCGGCGGCTAGCCGGACCACGCCGTCGGGCGTGACGGCGGCGCGGACCGGCCGGTCGTGCGCCTCGGCCGGCACCGCGTCGAGCAGCTCGCCGCGGTGCAGCACCACGCAGGTGAAGGTGCCGTGGGGCACCCGCTCCAGGGCCCGGTCGTAGCAGCCCGCGCCGCGGCCGAGCCGGGTGCCGTCGGCCCCGACGGCCAGTCCGGGGACCAGGACGACGTCGGCGCCGGCGACCGCGTCGACGCCCAGCCGGGCCCCGGCCGGCTCGAGCAGCCCGCGGGCCGCGCGGAGGTCCTCCGGCCCGGCGTACGCCGCCCAGTCGAGGTCCATGCCGGGCAGCACGACCGGCAGCAGCACGCGCGTGCCGGCCGCCGCCAGCGCCTCGAGGAGGGGACCGGTGCCGGGCTCGTGCGAGACCGAGACGTACGCCGCCACGGTCGCCGCGCGGCGTACCTCCTCGGTGGCCAGCAGGTGCGCGGCGGTGGCCCGGGCCCCCTCGCCGAGCTCCAGCACGGGGATGCGGCGGCGGGCGGCCAGCAGCTGGTCCCGCAGGGCGAGCTTGGCGGTCCGTGTGAGGTCGGGCACGGATGGAGCCTACGATCGGAGGCATGAAGTCGAAGGGACTCAAGCAGGCCCGCGAGAAGATGGCCGCCGAGGGCGTCGACCAGGTCGCCATCGAGGTCTTCTCGCACTACTACCGGCAGATCGAGCACGGCGAGACCGGCATGATCGCCGAGGACTCGATCGACCCGGTCGACATGGAGTCCCTGGCCGACGTCGAGGTGCCCGACGACGTCGCCGCCGAGGCGGTGGGCGCGACCGTGGTGATCAAGCTCAACGGCGGCCTCGGCACCTCGATGGGCATGGCGCGCGCCAAGTCGCTGCTGTGCGTGCGGCGCGGGCTCTCCTTCCTCGACGTGATCGCCCGCCAGGTGCTGCACCTGCGCCGCGAGTACGGCACCACGCTGCCGCTCATCTTCATGAACAGCTTCCGCACCTCCGAGGACACGCTGGCCGCGCTGGCGCGCTACCAGGACCTCGAGGTCGACGGCCTGCCGCTGGAGTTCCTGCAGAACAAGGAGCCCAAGCTGCGCAAGGACGACCTCACGCCGGTGACCTGGACCAAGGACCCGGCGCTGGAGTGGTGTCCTCCCGGCCACGGCGACCTCTACACCGCGCTCGTCGGCACCGGCCTGCTCGACCGTCTCATCGACGCGGGCTACCGCTACGCCTTCGTCTCCAACTCCGACAACCTCGGCGCCGTCGCGGACGCGCGGGTGGCCGGCTGGTTCGCCCAGTCGGGTGCGCCGTTCGCGATCGAGGCGGTGCGGCGTACGCCCTCGGACCGCAAGGGCGGCCACTTCGCCCGCCGCAAGGCCGACGGCCGGATCGTGCTGCGCGAGACCGCGCAGACGCCGAAGGCCGACCAGGAGGCGCTGCAGGACCTCTCGCGCCACCAGTACTGCTCGACCAACAACCTGTGGTTCGACCTGGTCCGGATGCGCGACGAGATGGCGCGGCGCGACGGCATCCTCGGCCTGCCGATGATCCGCAACGAGAAGAACGTCGACCCGGCCGACAAGCGCAGCCCCGAGGTGATCCAGGTCGAGACCGCGATGGGCGCGGCGATCGAGGTCTTCGAGGACTCGCGGCTGATCGAGGTCGGCCGGGACCGCTTCGTGCCGGTCAAGACGACCAACGACCTGCTCGTGCTGCGCTCGGACGCCTACGACATCGGCAGCGACTTCGTGCTCGACCAGCAGGTCGAGAGCATCCCGTTCGTCGACCTCGACGACGAGCACTACAAGCTCGTCGCCGACTTCGACCAGCGCTTCGCCTCCGGCGTGCCCTCGATGCGCCGGGCCGAGTCGCTCGTGGTCAACGGTGACTGGAGCTTCGGCGAGAAGGTCGTGGTGCGCGGCAAGGCCGAGCTCGACGGCGACCACGGCCGCGTCGAGGCCGGCAGCGTCCTCGGCGACGCGCCCGCCGAGTAGGACCCTGCACCCGGCCGTCTAGGTTCGTCCCATGTCCTCGCCGCCCCGTGAGACCCGCCCGATCCCGCCCGAGGACTACCTCCGCCGGGTCCTCGAGGTCGTCACCCCGCTCGAGGCCGCCGAGCGGCCGCTGCTCGACGCCCTCGGCCTGCCCGTCGCCGAGGACGTCCATGCCGACGTCCCGCTGCCGGTCTTCGACAACTCCTCCATGGACGGCTACGCCGTGGCGTTCCGCGACGTCGCCGAGGCCACCGCCGAGCGCCCGGTGCACCTGCCGGTCGTGGGCGAGATCGCCGCCGGGCAGACCACGATCCACACCCTGACCCCCGGCACCGCCGTACGCATCATGACCGGGGCGCCGGTGCCGACCGGCGCGACCGCGGTGGTGCCCTTCGAGTGGACCACGGAGGAGGGGCGCCAGGTCGTCGTCTCCCAGGCTCCCGAGGAGGGCCAGCACGTACGCCGCTCCGGCGAGGAGGTCGCGCGCGGCGACCTGCTGATGCGCCGGGGCGAGGTCGTCGGCACCCGCCAGGTCGGGCTGCTCGCCGCGCTGGGCCGCGGCCGGGTCGCGACCGCCCCCCGGCCCCGCGTCGTGGTCATGTCCACCGGCCTCGAGCTCGTCGAGCCCGGCAAGCCCCTGCAGGGTGCCCAGATCTACGACTCCAACAGCTACCTCCTCGCCGCGGCCGTCCGCGCCCACGGCGGCATCGCCTACCGGGCCACCGCCACCACCGACGACCCCGACCAGTTCGCCGACGCGCTGGCCGACCAGCTGCTGCGCGCCGACATGGTCGTCACCAGCGGCGGCGTGTCCAAGGGCACCCACGACGTGGTCAAGGAGGTGCTGCGCGAGCTCGGCACGGTGGAGTTCCTGGAGGTCGCGATGCAGCCCGGCAAGCCGCAGGGTTTCGGGGTGGTGGGGGAGGACCGGACGCCGATCTTCACGTTGCCGGGCAACCCGGTCTCGGCGTACGTCTCCTTCGAGTCGTTCGTCGCGCCCGCGCTGCGCCGGATGACCGGCCACGCCCGGGTCGAGCCGGTGCTGCGTGCCGGCGTCCTCACCGAGGCGGTGCGCTCGATGCGCGGCAAGACCCAGCTGCTGCGTGCCCGGGTGGAGCACTCGGGCGGGCGGCTGCTGCTGACTCCCGTCGGCGGCCCCGGCTCCCACCTGATCGCCGGGCTCGCGCAGGCCGACGCGCTGGTCGTGCTCGACGCCGACGTCACGGCCGTCTCGCAGGGCGACGTCGTGCCCGCGCTGCTGCTGGACCGGGTGGCGGGCTCGTGAGCGCGCCGCCGGAGGAGACCGGGGGGACCCGCCTCACCCACGTCGACGAGCAGGGCGCCGCGCGCATGGTCGACGTCGGCGACAAGGACGTCACCTCGCGCAGCGCGACCGCGTCGGGGCGCGTGCTCGTCTCCGCGCAGGTCGTGGCGCTGCTGCGCGGCGAGGGCGTGCCCAAGGGCGACGCGCTCGGCGTGGCCCGCGTCGCCGGCATCATGGCCGCCAAGCGCACCCCCGACCTCGTGCCGCTGTGCCACCCGCTCGCGATCTCCGGCGTCACCGTCGACCTCGAGGTGGAGGACGACGCCGTGGCGGTCCGTGCCACCGTGCGCACCACCGACCGCACGGGGGTGGAGATGGAGGCGCTGACGGCCGTCTCGGTCGCGGCGCTCACGGTGGTCGACATGGTCAAGGCCGTGGACAAGGGCGCGGTCATCACCGACGTCCGCGTCGAGGAGAAGCTCGGCGGCAAGAGCGGGACGTGGCGCCGTGGCTGAGCAGCCCGCCCCGCAGCCCGCCTCGCAGCCCGCCTCGCAGCCCGCCCCGCTGCCCGCCGCCGTCGTCGTCGCGTCCAACCGCGCCGCGGCCGGGGTGTACGACGACACCACCGGCCCGCTCATCGTCGAGGCCCTGCGGGCCGACGGCTGGACGGTCGGCGACCCGGTCGTCGTGCGCGACGGGGAGCCGGTCGCCGAGGCCATCCGGGCCGCCCTCGACGCCGGCGCCCGCGCCGTCCTGACCACCGGCGGCACCGGCCTGACCCCGACCGACCTGACCCCCGAGGTCACCCGGCCGCTGCTGAGGCGCGAGGTCCCGGGCATCGCCGAGGCGATCCGCGCGCACGGGACGGCCAAGGGCGTCCCGACGGCGGCGCTCTCGCGCGGCCTCGCCGGGGTCGCCGGCCAGGCGCTGGTCGTCAACCTCCCGGGGTCGCGGGGCGGGGTCAGGGACGGTCTCGCGGTCGTCGTGCCCCTGCTGCGGCACGCCGTGGAGCAGATCGTCGGGAGCGACCACTGAGCGCCGGGTGGCCGGTGGTGCTGGAGTCGGCCGGCGTCCGGCTGCGTCCGATCACCCAGGCCGACCGGCACACCTGGCGCCGCGTGCGGCAGGCCAACTCGGCGTGGCTCGGCCCCTGGGACGCCACCGCGCCGTCGCGCTCGCAGGCCCAGCCGCGCTCGTTCGCCGCGATGGTGCGCACCATGCGCCGCGAGGCGCGCGCGGGCCGGCAGCTGCCGTTCGTGGTCGAGCTGGACGGCCGCTTCGTCGGCCAGCTCACGGTCAGCAACGTGCTGCGCGGCTCGGCGCAGCTCGCCTCGGTCGGCTACTGGGTCGACGAGGCGTACGCCGGCCGCGGCGTCGTCACCCGCGCCGTCGCCCTGGTCGTCGACCACTGCTTCGGCCCGGTCGGCCTGCACCGCATCGAGGTCGCCATCCGTCCCGAGAACGCCTCCTCGCTGCGCGTCGTGGAGAAGCTGGGCTTCGCCGAGGTCGGCTACGCCCGGCGCTACCTGCACATCGACGGGGAGTGGCGCGACCACCGGCTCTTCGCCCTGACCCAGGAGGACGTGCCCGAAGGGCTGCTGGTCCGCCTCGAGCAGGGCGTGCGTGAGGGCCCCGGCGCACGGGATCCACAGCAGTCACAGGAGTGAACTGACGACACACCGCCACGGGTCCGGGGCGCGGTGACCGCCCGCTCGTAGGGTCCGGGTTGTGGACCTGTCAGCTGTGATCTTCGTGGTGCTCGCCCTCGCCTGGGCCGTCTACCTCATCCCCAAGGCCCTCGCCCACCACGACGAGGTGGCGGGGGAGCGTCTGGAGGAGGGTCACTCCGAGAAGGTGCGCGTGCTGACCCGTCGTCGCCACCCGGTCGACGAGGCGGCCCCGGACGCCGTCGAGGAGGTCGAGACCGAGGTCGAGGTCGAGCGCACCGACACCGTCACCCGCCGTACCGCCCCGGTCCTGAGCCCCACCGCCCGTGCCGCGCGCAACCGCCGCCGGGTGCTCGGTGGCCTGGTCACCGTGCTGCTCGCCGTCGTCGCCCTCGCCGGCTTCGCCGTCGCCCCGTGGTGGACCGTCGCGGTCCCCGCCACCGCGATCGTCGCCTTCCTGGTCGTCGCCCGCATCTCGGTCCGCCGCACCCAGGCGGCCCGCCGCTCCGCCCCTCGCCCCGCCGCCGACCCGGTCGAGCCGTCCGCGACGGTCGAGCGCCCCGCGTCGGTCGAGCCCGTCGAGACCACCGCCCCCGTCGAGACCCGGGCCCCCGTCGCCCCGGCCGCCCTCTCCTACGAGGCGCTCGAGCTGCTGACCGACCCCACGACCGGCCGCGAGCAGCAGGCCGAGCTCGAGGCCGCGCTCGCCGACGAGGGCTCGCTGTGGGACCCGCTGCCCCTCACCCTCCCGACGTACGTCGGCAAGGCCACCGCCCGCCGCACCGTGCGCACCATCGAGCTGACCGGCATGACCAGCTCGGGCCACGACGACGCCGACACCGCGATCGCCCGGCAGGCCGACGAGGACGCCGACCGTGCGTCCGCGGAGACGACCGACCGCAAGGTCGCCGGCGCCTGACCCGATTCGGGACCACGCCGGTCCCGGTGGTAACTTTTCCCTCGCGCTCGTGCAGACGGGCGCTCCGGGGCTGTGGCGCAGTTGGTAGCGCGTCTCGTTCGCAATGAGAAGGTCAGGGGTTCGAATCCCCTCAGCTCCACCGACAAGCCGCAGACCTCAGGTCTGCGGCTTCGGTGCTTCCCGGGGCCTGGGGCGCGGCTCGGTGCCGACGCAAAAGTACCGCCCCGTGCAGACGCTGCGTGAGGTCTGCTCGGGGCGGTCGTTGCGCACGCTGTACCCGGCCCCGACGACCTCATGCGCTCGTGGTGTGACCTGGGTCATGGCCACGGGTCGCGCCCGGGTGGGTGCGTCCTCGTGACCGGGTGGTGCCCGCCCCGGCAACGTGCGGGCGCTCGTGAGCGCACTCGACACGCCCGGTCGGGCACGCGGCCCGCGTCGGCGTGTCGTGCGTCACCGGTCGGGTACGGCGCCGCCACGCCGGTCCGCTCGGGCCGTCGGCGTCGAGCCCAGGGGGCGTCATGACCCAGACCGAGGACCGCAGCGAGGCGCAGGAAGGTGCGCTCAACGGGCTGATGCTCGTGGTGGCCGTCGTCTCGGCCGTGAGCGGGCTGCTCTACGGCTACGACACCGGCATCATCTCCGGCGCGCTGCTGCAGATCTCCGAGGAGTTCTCGCTCGGCAACGGGCTGGAGCAGGCCATCGCCGCCGGCATCCTGCTGGGCGCGGTGATCGGCGCCCTCGGTGGCAGCCTGCTCTCCGAGCGCTGGGGCCGGCACCGCACCATCCTGCTGATCTGCTCGATCTTCGTCTCCGGCAGCCTGCTCTGCGCGATCTCACCGAGCCCGGTGCTGCTGGCGCTGGCCCGGGTGCTGCTGGGCGTCGCCGTGGGCGGGGCCACCCAGACGGTCCCGATGTACGTCGCGGAGATGGCGCCGGCGCGGCTGCGCGGGCGGCTGGTGCTGTGCTTCCAGCTCGCGATCGGCGTCGGCATCGTGATCTCGACCCTCGTCGGTGCCACGGAGCTGGTCGACTGGCGGGTGTCGATCGGCGCGGCCGCCGTACCCGCCCTGATCATGCTGCTGCTCCAGCTGCGGCTGCCCGAGAGCCCGCGGTGGCTGGTCAAGCAGGGGCGGCGCGACGAGGCCGAGGCCGTGCTGCGCCGGGTGCGCCCCGACGGCTACCCGGTCGAGCAGGAGCTCGAGGAGATCGTCGAGGTCGAGGAGCGCAAGGCCGAGACGAAGGTGCGCGACCGCGGGTGGAGCGGGCTGAGGCGCCCCTGGGTGCGCCCCGCGCTCGTCATCGGCTGCGGCATCGCGGCGCTGACCCAGCTGTCCGGGATCGAGATGATCATCTACTACGCGCCCACGATCCTGACCGACAACGGCTTCAGCACGACGGCCGCGCTGCGGGTCAGCGTCGCGCTGGGCGTGACCTACCTGCTGGCGCAGGTGGTCGGCCTCATGATCGTCGACCGCGTCGGTCGCCGCCGGCTGACCATGGTGATGGTGCCGGGAGCGGCGCTGAGCCTGTTCGTGCTGGGGACGTTCTTCGTCACCGGCAACGCCGGGCAGGACAACGTCCCCTTCATCGTCACCTGCCTCATCGTCTTCATGCTGTTCAACGCCGGTGGCCTGCAGCTGATGGGCTGGCTGACGGGGTCGGAGATCTACCCCCTGGCGGTCCGTGGCGCGGGCACGGCGGTGCAGTCGGCGACCCTGTGGGGCACCAACCTGCTGATCACGCTGACGCTGCTGACCATGATCGAGGTCCTCGGCGTGGGCCAGGTGTTCTGGCTCTACGGGCTGTTCAACGTCGCGGCGTGGATCTTCGTGTGGCGGCTGATGCCCGAGCTGACCGGCCACAGCCTGGAGGACATCGAGTCCCACCTGGCCGAGGGCCGCTTCACGCCGGCCGACTTCACGGAGCGTCGTACGGCCTGAGCGCTGGCCCCGGCCCCGTAGGTTCGGGGCCGTGGCGACGACGACGCGGGACGCAGGGACGACGACGGACGCACGGTGGGCGGGACCGGTGACGGCCGGGGTGCTCAGCGCCCTGCCCGGCCTGGTGCTGATGGCCGCGGGCTACTTCCACCCCGAGAGCCTCAACGAGATGACGGCCCACCGGTGGTGGACCCTGCACGTGCCCGGGATGCTGGTCTTCCCGCTGGTCGGCCTGGCCCTGATGTGGCTGTTCAAGGGGCGGCGCGACCCCGTAGCCGTGGTCGCGGTGCTCGCGTCCTTCGTCTACGCGATCTTCTACAACGCCCTGGACATCCTCAGCGGCATCGGCGCCGGGTGGGTGACCTCGCGGCTGCCGTCCGGGGCCCCGCGACCCGACGAGGTGCGCTCGATCTTCGCGCTCGGCACCCCGCTCGGCGAGATCGGCTCCTGGGCGCTGCTGCTCGCGGCCGTGGTCGTGGCCGGCGACTTCCTGCTCCGGCACCGGCTGGCGGCGCTGCCCGGCGTGCTGCTGCTGCCCGGCGCCTGGCTGGTGCACCACGACCACATCTACTGGCCCGGGGGAGCGCTGGGGATGGGGCTCGTCGGGGTCGCCACGGGTTACCTGGCCTGGCTCGGACGACGCTCCTGAGGCGAGAACCAGCTGGCGCGGGATGTCAACTCCTCAAGCACAGCGGTGCCCCCTGATCTAGTCCAGAAGAACTATGTCCGAATTCCCCGATCTCGTTTACGGTGTCCCTACAGACGTTCACCGAGGTACCTGGGAGGGGCACCATGGGAGAGGTCGCACCGCTGTCGGTCCTGCTGGTCGGGTTGTTCGGCATGGTCATCATCGCCGTCGCCGTGGTCCGCATCGCCCTGCTCGAGCGCAAGGTCCTGGTCTCGCGGCCGACCCCGCTCAGCCCCGTCACCACCGACGCCGACCCCTGGGCCCTGCCCGGCGCCGCCGCCGCCTGAGGCCCGAGGTCCCGAGCCCCGTCCTGGAGTCCACTCCTCGAGTCCCGGGGCTCGCTGCCGGTCGCCCGGCAGCCCCGCGCTAGATCCAGCGGCGGAACCACATCCGCTGCAGCCACTGCGCGTTGGTGAGCAGCTCGTCGGTCCAGACGGGCCAGAAGAACACGAACGCCACCACCGTCAGTGCGAGCACGACGCCGGCGACCGAGCCGGCGAGCAGACGGCGTACCCGTGAGGACCCCGGGCCGCCGGCGATCCCGCCCACGAGCAGCACGAGGGCGAGGACCAGGAACGGCAGGCTGGCCGAGGAGTAGTAGCTGAAGATCGGCCGGTCGTCGTAGCGGAACCACGGCAGCCAGGTCGCGGCCAGCCCGACCAGGACCAGCCCGTGACGCCAGTCGCGGCGCAGCAGGCCCGCGACCACGGACCACAGCGCCGCCGCGGTGCCCGCCCACCACACCACCGGGTTGCCCAGCAGCAGCACCTGCCGCAGGCACGTCGAGCCGGCGGCGGCGGTGCAGCCCTGCTCGCCGGGGGCGATGTCGAGCTCGGTGGAGATGCCGACGGGGCGGTTCAGCACGAACCAGCCCCACGGGCTCGACTGGTAGGCGTGGGTGCTGTCGTCGAGGAAGCGGGTGTGGAAGGAGAAGACGTCCTGGTGGTAGTGCCACAGCGACTGCAGCGACTGCCACAGCTCGGGGAAGAACCCGGTGGCGTCCGTCTCCAGGTAGCTGCCCCAGTAGGGGCCGTACTGCGTGTCCGACAGCGCCCGCTCGTAGACGTCGGCGTGGAGCAGCCACCCGGTCCAGCTGAGCACGTAGAGCACGAACGGCAGCAGCACGACGTACGCCAGGGCGGGGGTGGCGTCGATGAGCGCGGACTTGGCCACGGCCCAGCGGACCCCGAAGGAGCGGCGGGCGCCGGCGTCCCAGAGCCACATCGTCAGCCCGAAGGCCGCCAGCACGAACAGCGCGGTCCACTTCGTCGAGACCGCCGCGCCCCAGCACAGGCCGGCCGCCAGCCGCCAGGGGCGCCACAGTAGCCGCGGTCCCCAGGCGTCGGCCGCCAGCCGGGTGCCCTCGACCAGGTCGGCCAGCCGGGAGCGCGTCCAGTCGCGGTCGGCGACGGTGCACGCGACGGCGCACAGGATGAAGAAGGCGAGGTAGACGTCGAGCAGCGCCAGCCGGGAGAGCACGAAGTGCTGGCCGTCCAGGCACAGCAGCAGGCCGGCGAGGACGCCCAGGGCGGTGGAGCGGGTCAGTCGGCGGGCCAGGCGCACCATCACGAGGACCATCAGGGCGCCGACCACGGCCGAGGAGACCCGCCAGCCGAACGGCGTCATGCCGAAGGCCGACTCCCCGAGCGCGATCAGCCACTTGCCCAGCTCCGGGTGCACCACCATCGAGGGGTCGCCGGTCCACAGGCCGGTCGTCTGGCCGCCGAGGATGGCCTTGTCGGCGTCCTCGACGTAGGTCTGCACGTAGCCGAAGTGGCGCAGCGACCAGGCGTCCTTGGCGTAGTAGGTCTCGTCGAAGGCGAACGCCCGGGGGTTGCCGAGGTCGTGCAGCCGCAGCACCAGCGCGAGCAGGGCCACGCCGGCGGCCGCGACCCAGCCCCGGACGCGGTCCGAGCCGGGCAGCCCGGCTCGGGAGGCGGCCGGCGGGAGCCGCTCGCCCCGCGGCGTCGCGGACAGCGTCGTACGGCGCTCGAGGAGGCTCACGCTGCCCGAGGATACGGCTGCGATGATCAGGCACATGAGCGATCCGCGCGAGTCCTCCCACCTGTCCGGGGGCGGCGTGCTGGTCCTGGCCGGCACCCCGATCGGCCGCCCCGAGGACGCCTCGCCACGGCTGGCGACCGAGCTGCGCGGCGCCGACGTGGTCGCGGCCGAGGACACCCGGCGGCTGCGGCGGTTGGCCGGCGACCTGGGCGTGGAGATCCCCGGTCGGGTCGTGTCCTACTTCGAGGGCAACGAGCACCTGCGCACCGACGCCCTGGTCGAGGCCCTGGTGGCCGGCGAGCGGGTGGTGCTGGTGACCGACGCGGGCATGCCGAGCGTCTCGGACCCCGGCTACCGCCTCGTCGCCGCCGCGATCGAGCGCGACGTGACCGTCACCAGCCTGCCCGGCCCCTCGGCGGTGCTGACCGCGCTCGCCGTCTCGGGGCTGCCGGTCGACCGGTTCTGCTTCGAGGGCTTCCTGCCGCGCAAGGCGGGCGAGCGGCTGCGGCGGCTGCAGGCGATGGCCGACGAGGAGCGCACCCTGGTCTTCTTCGAGGCCCCGCACCGCACCGCCGCCGCGCTGGCTGCGCTGGCCGAGGCCTTCGGTGACGACCGTCGTGCGGTGGTGTGCCGCGAGCTGACCAAGACCCACGAGGAGGTACGCCGCGGCACGCTGGCCGAGCTGGTCGCCTGGGCCGAGGACGGCGTCCGCGGCGAGGTCACCCTCGTCGTCGAGGGTGCCGAGCCGCCCGCGGCGGTCACCGACCCGGTCGCCCTGGCCGCCCTGGTGGCGGCCGAGGAGGCGGTCGGGGTGCCGCGCAAGCAGGCGATCGGCGACGTCGCGCGCCGCTCCGGGGTGCCCAAGCGCCTCGTGTACGACGCGGTGCACCGCCCGTGAGCGCCGTGCTCGACGGGCGGCCGGGCCTGCCCGAGCCGCTGCCGCACCCCGTGGTCGACAACCACTGCCACCTCGACGTCGCCCGGGGCGACGAGGCGCCGCTGGCGGTCGCCGACGCGCTCGCCGCCGCCGCCGAGGTCGGGGTGACGCGGATCGTCCAGGTCGGCTGCGACCTGCCCGGCGCCCGCTGGGCCGCGGCGACCGCCGAGACGCACGACCAGGTCGTCGCGGCCGTCGCGCTGCACCCCAACGAGGCGCCGCTGCTCAGCCGTCAGGGCCGGCTGGCCGAGGCCCTGGCGGAGGTACGCCGCCTGGCCGCGGGCAGCGACCGGGTGCGGGCGGTGGGGGAGACCGGGCTCGACCACTTCCGGACCGGGCCCGAGGGACGGGCCGTGCAGGAGGAGTCCTTCCGCGCCCACGTGGCGATGAGCAAGGAGCTCGACCGCACCCTGGTGATCCACGACCGTGACGCCCACGACGACGTGCTGCGGGTGCTCGACGACGTCGGCGCCCCCGAGCGCTGGGTGATGCACTGCTTCTCCGGCGACGCGGCGTTCGCGCGGGCGTGCCTGGACCGCGGGGCGCACCTCTCCTTCGCCGGGACGGTCACCTTCAAGAACGCTGACCCGCTCCGCGAGGCGCTCCGCGTGACCCCGCTGGACCGGGTGCTGGTGGAGACCGACGCGCCGTACCTCACCCCCGTCCCGCACCGCGGCCGCACCAACGCCTCCTACCTCGTGCCGCTCACGGTGCGGGCGATGGCGGAGATCACGGGGGTGCCGCTGCGGGAGCTCTGCGAGGCCGTCGAGAGCAACACCTTCGCCGCCTTCGGTGGCGCCTGGGGAGCGTGAGAGGCGCCACACGGACCCGCCTGGGACGCACCGGCGTGGCGGGTCGCGGTTTGCGCCTGCCCCGTGCCCGCACCTAGGGTCGAGCGCTGTTGGCCGGAAGCGGGAGCACCACTTCGTCCGGTTGGCGCCATCTGGGGGGCCCGCGCAGCGTCGAGGACGACGCGGCGCGTGAGGCCGGCGCCACCGCCCGCGGACCGGGAAATGCGATCACTGGAGCATCGTGCGCGCACGCCTTGAGCACCTGACCAAGAACAAGACCCTTCTCGTGGGACTCGCTGTCGCAGTCCTCCTCGGGATCGTCGGCAGCGCCTCGGCGTACGCCGGGATGAGCAAGACCGTCACCCTCTCGGTGGACGGGGAGCGCCAGCAGGTCCGCACCTTCGCCGGCTCCGTGAGCGACGTGCTCGCCGCCGAGGGCATCGAGACCGGGAAGCACGACTCCGTCGTCCCCGGCCCCGAGGCCGACGTGCGGGACGGCTCCGAGATCGCCGTCCGCCTCGGCCGCCCGCTGACGCTCGCCGTCGACGGCGAGGAGAAGACGCTGTGGACCACCGCGACCAAGGTCTCCTCCGCGCTGAGCCAGCTGGGGCTGCGCTTCGGCGGCGCCGCGCTGTCGGTCAGCCGCGGCACCGAGATCGACCGCAGCGGCCTGGCCCTCGAGGTCACCACGCCCAAGAAGGTGGTGCTGAAGTACGGCCCGGAGAAGGCCAAGCGCCACGACCTGCCCGTCAGCACCGTCGGTGAGCTGCTCGCCGAGACCGGCGTCGAGGTGGACCGCAACGACGTCGTGCGCCCCTCGCGGGGCACCGAGCTCGAGGACGGCGACCGCGTGGTCGTGGTCAAGCGCGGCGAGAAGACCAAGCGCGTCGCCGACGAGACCATCCAGTCCGGCACCGTCCGGCGCGAGGACGACTCCCTGGCCAAGGGCAGGACCGAGACGGTCCGCGAGGGCCGCGACGGCGTCCGCGACGTCACCTACAAGACGAGCTTCCGCAACGGCAAGGCCGTGCGCACCGTCGTCGTCAGCTCGCGCGTCGTGCGCGAGCCGGTCGACGCGATCGTCAAGGTCGGCACCAAGGTCGAGCCCGTGGCCCCTGCTGCCCCCGCCGCTCCGTCCACCCCGGCGGCGTCCGTCGGCGGCGGCAGCGTGTGGGACTCCATCGCCGCGTGCGAGTCCGGCGGCAACTGGGCCGCCAACACCGGCAACGGCTACTACGGCGGCCTGCAGTTCAGCCTCGGCACCTGGCAGGCTTACGGCGGGTCGGGCATGCCCCACCAGAACAGCCGTGAGCAGCAGATCGCCGTCGCCGAGCGGGTCGCTGCGGCCGAGGGTGGCTACGGCGCCTGGCCGCACTGCGGGGCCGGTCACTGACGGCCTCTACGCTCGTCCCCGTGACGACTCCTTCTGCCGGACCGAGCCTGCTCGGTCCGGCAGAAGTGCGTCTGCTGGCCGACCGGCTCGACCTGCGGCCGACCAAGCAGAAGGGCCAGAACTTCGTCATCGACCCCAACACGGTGCGCCGCATCGTGCGTGACTCCGGCATCGGGGCCGACGACGTGGTGCTCGAGGTCGGTCCCGGCCTGGGGTCGCTGACCCTGGCGCTGCTGGCGGTGGCGCGCCGCGTGGTCGCCGTCGAGGTCGACCCGCTGCTCGCCGCCGAGCTGCCGGCCACCGTCGCCGAGCGGGCGCCCGGCCAGGTCGACGCCTTCGAGGTGGTCCTGGCCGACGCGCTGCGCATCGCCGAGGTGCCCGGCCCGGCGCCGACCGCCCTGGTGGCCAACCTGCCCTACAACGTCTCGGTGCCGGTGCTGCTGCACCTGCTCGGCCTGCTGCCCTCGCTCGAGCGCGGGCTGGTGATGGTGCAGTCCGAGGTCGCCGACCGGCTCGCCGCCCGGCCCGGCTCCAAGGTCTACGGCGTGCCGTCGGTCAAGGCGTCGTGGTACGCCGACGTCCGTCGCGCCGGCGCCGTGGGCCGCAACGTCTTCTGGCCGGCCCCCAACGTCGACTCCGGGCTGGTCGCCTGGAGCCGGCGCGAGCCCCCGGCCACCGCGGTGTCCCGCGGCGAGGTCTTCACCGTCGTCGACGCCGGGTTCGCCCACCGCCGCAAGGCGCTGCGCGCGTCGCTGCGCGAGCTGGCGGGCTCCGCCGAGGCCTCGAGCGCGGCGCTGGCCGCGGCCGGCATCGACCCGCTGACCCGCGGCGAGCAGCTGGTGCTGGCCGACTTCGTGCGCCTGACCGAGGCGCTGGTCTCCGTCACCGGTCGCCCGGTCGTCCCGGGGGCGGGCCGGTGAGGCCGACCCCGGTGACCGTCCGCGCAGCGGCCAAGGTCAACCTCGTGCTCTCGGTCGGCGGGCCCCACCCCGACGGGATGCACCCGCTCGACACCGTCTACCAGGCGATCAGCCTCTACGACGACGTCCGCGCCTCGCCCGCCGAGGAGTGGGAGGTCGGTGTCACCCCGGTCGGCGGGGTCGACTGCTCCGGCGTACCCCTCGACGAGGGCAACCTCGCCGTCCGCGCCGGGCAGCTGCTCGCCGCCCACCACGGCCTGGACCGCGCCGCCCGGCTCGACATCGACAAGGGCATCCCGGTGGCCGGCGGCCTGGCCGGCGGCAGCGCCGACGCCGCCGCGGCCCTGGTGGCGCTGGACCGGCTGTGGCACCTGCGCACCCCCGACGACGACCTGCTCGGACTCGCCGCCCGGCTGGGCAGCGACGTGCCGTTCGCGCTGCTCGGCGGCACCGCCCACGGCGGCGGCAACGGCGAGCAGGTCACCCCGCTCGCCGACGCCGGTGACCACTGGTGGGTGGTCGTGCCCGACGAGGGCGGGCTGTCCACGCCGGCGGTCTACCGCGAGTACGACCGGCTCCACCCCGACGCCCCCACGACCCCGCCCGCGAGCCACGCGCTGCTGGCGGCGCTGGCCGACGGCGACCACGCGGCCCTCGCCGCGGCCCTGCACAACGACCTGGAAGGACCCGCGGTGAGCCTGCGACCCGAGCTCGGCGAGCGACTGGCGCTCGTCCGTGCCCACCACGAGGGCGCGGTGCTGCTCTCCGGCTCCGGCCCGACCGTGCTGGCGCTCTCGAGCACCCACGAGGGGGCGACGCAGACCCGGCGCGCCCTGCTGGAGGCCGGGGTGCCGGTCGTGCACGTCGCCACCGGCCCGGTGGCCGGCGCCCACGTCGTCGAGCTCGTCGGATGAGCCAGCGCGCCAACCTCGTCAACCTCGAGCGCGTCACCAAGTCCTACGGCGTCCGGATCCTGCTCGACGAGGTCAGCCTCGGCGTCGGCGAGGGCGACCACGTCGGCATCGTGGGTCGCAACGGTGACGGCAAGACCACGCTGCTGGACCTGATGGCCGGCCACACCGAGGCCGACGGGGGCCGCGTCTCGCGCACCCGCGGGCTCGAGGTCGGCTACCTCGCCCAGCGCGACGACCTCGAGGAGACCGCCACCGTCCGCGAGGTCGTCCTCGGCGGCCGCGCCGACCACGAGTGGGCCGCCGACCCCACCTCGCGCGAGGTGGTCGAGGAGCTGCTCGTCGGCCTGGACCTGGAGCGCACCGTCGCCGGCCTGTCCGGCGGCGAGCGGCGCCGCAGCTCGCTCGCCCGGCTGCTGCTGACCGACCACGACCTGCTGCTGCTCGACGAGCCGACCAACCACCTCGACGTCGAGGCGGTCGCCTGGCTGGCGGGCTTCCTGCGCGCACGGGCCGCGGCCCGGCGTACGGCTGCGATGGTGGTCGTGACCCACGACCGCTGGTTCCTCGACGAGGTCTGCACCACGACCTGGGAGGTCCACCCGGGCAGCAACGGGGCCGGCGTGGTCGACTCCTACGACGGCGGGTACGCCGCGTTCGTGCTCGCCCGCGCCGAGCGCAGCCGCCAGGCCGCGGCCTCGGAGTCGCGCCGGCAGAACCTGATGCGCAAGGAGCTGGCCTGGCTGCGTCGCGGCGCCCCCGCCCGCACCTCGAAGCCGAAGTTCCGGATGGACGCCGCCAGCGCGCTCATCGACGACGAGCCGCCGCCGCGCGACCGGCTCGAGCTGCAGAAGTTCGCCACCCAGCGGCTCGGCAAGGACGTCGTCGACCTCGAGGACGTCGACCTCGTCCGCGGCGAGCGCTCGCTGCTCTCGCAGGCCACCTGGCGGCTCGGGGCCGGCGACCGCGTCGGCGTGGTCGGCGTCAACGGCGCCGGCAAGAGCTCGGTGCTCGGCCTCGTCGCCGGCGAGGTGGCGCCGGACCGCGGCAAGGCCAAGCTGGGCCGCACCGTCTCGCTGGCCCACCTCTCCCAGCAGGTGCCGGTGGAGGACCCCGACGCCCGGGTGCTGCCGACCGTCGAGGGCATCCGGCGGGTGACCAAGACCGCCGACGGCCAGGAGCTCACCGCGACCTCGCTGCTGGAGCGGTTCGGCTTCACCGGCGACAAGCTCACCGCGCGGCTCGGCGACCTCTCCGGTGGCGAGCGGCGACGCTTCCAGCTGCTCAAGCTGCTGCTGGCCGAACCCAACGTGCTGCTGCTCGACGAGCCCACCAACGACCTCGACATCGAGACCCTCAACGTGCTCGAGGACTTCCTCGACGCCTGGCCCGGCACGCTCGTCGTGGTCAGCCACGACCGCTACTTCCTCGAGCGCGTCACCGACTCGGTGTGGGCGCTGCTCGGCGACGGGCAGCTCTCGATGCTCCCCGGCGGGATCGACCAGTACCTCGAGCACCGTCGCGCCGGCCGTGCCTCCGGCGGTCCGTCGCCACGCTCGTCGACCTCGCAGGGCACCTCGCCGGCCGCGGGCAGCGCGGACTCCCGCGCGGCCCGCAAGACGATGGCCCGCCTGGAGAAGCAGCTGGAGAAGCTCGCCGACCGCGAGATGACCCTCCACGACGCCATGCTCACCCACGCCCAGGACCACTCCCGCCTCACCGACCTCACGGCCGAGCTCACGTCGGTCAAGGACGAGAAGGAGACGCTCGAGATGGAGTGGTTGGAGGCTGCGGAGCAGCTCGGGTGAGGGGTGGGCAGTTTCACCGGCCAGCCGGTGAAACTGCCCGCTGAACCGGGATGAAACGGGCAGCGATGGGCAGTTTCGCCTGCGACGACGCCCGACTTGTCCGGCCGGGGCGTCCGGCGGCGTGAGCGTCGTACGAGGTGGTCGCTCGGACGACCCGTCCGTATGACGTCCGCTCCGCGACGACGAGCACGTGTGACGGACCACTCCGTCGCGCAGGCTCGCGCCCACGGGACGTCATCAGGATCGTGGCCTGGAGACCCCGTTCTCGATGACGTCCGGAGCGGATGACGGCGTCCCGCGCCCGGAGCGTCATACGAGGTGGTCGCCCGGGCCGCCTGTTCGTATGACGCGTCGCCCCGGCGGCTGGAGCGTCATGCGGAGTGGTCGCTCGGACGACGAGCACGTATGACGTCCCGCCCGCGACGACGAGGACGTATGACGGACCCGCCACGACGCCCCGCCTGCCACACGTCCACCCGCGGCGCCACCCCGCCCGCCCGCCGCAACGCCCCGCCCACCCGCGAGACGCCGCCCTCACACCAGCGGCACCATCAGCTGCTTGAGGAGCCGGGCGAGCGACTGACGATCCGCCGGGGGGAGAGCGGCGAGCAGCGAGCGCTCGCGGTCGAGCAGGGACTCGAAGGCGTCGTCGACGGTGCGGCCGCCGGCGGCGGTGAGGCGGACCAGGACGCCGCGGCGGTCGCGGGGGTCGGGGAGGCGGTCGACGAGGCCGCGGGCGACGAGGCGGTCGACGCGGTTGGTCATGGTGCCGCTGGTGACCAGCGTCTGGCGCAGCAGCGCCCCGGGGCTGAGCTGGTAGGGCCTCCCGGCCCGACGGAGCGCGGCGAGCACGTCGAACTCCCACGGCTCGACGTCGACCGCGGCGAAGGCGGCGCGGCGCTCGCGGTCGAGCAGGCGGGCGAGGCGGGTGAGGCGGCTGAACACCTCGACGGGCGCCAGGTCGAGGTCGGAGCGCTCGCGGCCCCACGCCTCCACCAGCTCGTCGACCTCGTCGCGCTCCACCCCGCGAGGGTAGCCCGAACTGGAGGCTGCCGAGATTCTCGATGTCGAGATAACGTCGGCGGATGGCCTTCAGCTGGGACCCCGCCCGCTACCTCGGGCACGCCGACCACCGTGCCCGTCCCTTCCACGACCTGCTCGCCCGGGTCGACGCCGACGACCCGGACCTCGTGGTCGACCTCGGCTGCGGCGCCGGCAACCTGACCGCCCTGCTGCCCCAGCGTTGGCCCGACGCCCGGGTCGTCGGCATCGACAGCAGCGAGGCCATGGTCGACAGGGCCCGCGAGGTGGCCGACGTCGAGCTCGAGGTCGGTGACGTCCGCGACTGGCCCGCCCGCGGGCTGCGGCCCGAGGTGCTGATCAGCAACGCGGTGCTGCACTGGCTGCCCGACCACCTCGAGCTGCTGCCCGCCCTCGCCGCGACGGTCGCCCCCGGCGGCTGGCTGGCGCTGCAGGTGCCCGGCAACTGGCACGCGCCGAGCCACAGCCTGGTCGCCGACCTGGCCGCGCGGGCGCCGTACGACGAGCACACCCGCGACGTGGCCCGCATGGTCAGCCACGCGCCGGAGGACTACCTGTGGGTGCTCCGAGGCCTGGGGTGGGAGGTCGACGCGTGGGAGACGACGTACGCCCACGTGCTCACCGGCGCGGACGCCGTCTTCGACTGGATCAGCGGCACCGGCCTCCGCCCGACCGTCCAGGCGCTGCCCGAGGGGCTGCGCGGCGAGTTCGAGGAGGAGCTCAAGCAGCAGCTGCGCGCGGCGTACCCCGAGCGGGACGGCGTCGTGGTGATGCCGTTCCGGCGGGTGTTCGCCGTCGCCCGTCGCCCCTGAGCCGTACGCCGACCGGCAGGATGCCCCCGTGCCCCTCTCCTTCTTCGTCCCCGCCGAGACCGGCGACGCGGACGCCTGGTCGCCGACCGACGCCGCCTGCAGCCTGTGGAGCGACGACCACCTCCACGGTGTCGCCGTCAGCGGCTTCCTGGCCCGCGCCGCCGAGGCCGAGGTCGCGGGCCGGGGCCGCGACGACCTGCGGGCGGCTCGCTGGACGGTCGACCTGTTCCGACCCGCCCGACGCCGGGTGACCCGCGCGCGGGTGCACGTGGTGCGGGAGTCGGCGCGGCTGTGCCTGGTCGACGTCGAGCTGGTGCAGGACACCGACGACGGCGAGGAGGTCGCCGCGCGGGCCAGCGGCCTCTTCCTCAAGCAGGGCGAGCCCGCGACCGGCGTGGTCTGGGAGCCCGGCGGTGCGCCGGAGCCGCCGCCGCTCGACCTGGCCCCGCCGACCGACCGCCCCCGGCTGCCGCTGTTCCGCAGCGAGGGGGTGGGCTGGCACGACTCGTTCGCGGAGCACCAGAACTCCGGCCGCAAGACCACCTGGCAGGTCGGGGTGCCCGTGGTGCCGGGCGAGCGCCCGTCGGGGTTCGTCGCCGCCGCCTCGGTCGCCGACGTCGCGAGCATGGTCACCAACTGGGGCGACCGCGGCATCGAGCAGATCAACACCGACATCACGCTCACCCTGGCCCGCGCCCCCGAGGGCGTCGAGATCGGCCTCGAGGCGGCCGACCGGGTCTCGGCCGACGGCATCGCGGTCGGTACCGCAACGGTCTTCGACCGCGCCGGCCGCCTCGGCAGCGCGGTCGTGACCTCCGTGGCCAACGCCGAGCGGGCCGTCGACCTGACCGGCGGCGACCCGGCCGACGACCCGCGGATGCAGCGGGGGGTCTAGCGGCGCCTCAGGCCGCCGGACGCGAGCCCGACCGCACCCAGGCGTCGCGGGTGGCGACGCCGATGTCGGGGTTGTCGGTGAACAGCCCGTCGACGCCGGCGTCGAGGAAGGCGCGGATCTCGGCCGCGAGGTCGCCCGGCGCGTTCGGGTCGGTGCCGCGGCGGAAGTTCACGGCCATGAACTGGTTCTCCCGGCGCAGCGTGAAGGGGTGCACGACGAGCTTGTTGCGGTGGGCGTCGCGGACCAGCGGGCTGGGCGCGCCGGTGCGGCCGGAGGCGTCGCGGGGGAGGACCAGCTCCTTGTTGGGGCCGATGCCCGCGGCGTACGACGAGATGGCGCGCAGCTCGCGCGGCGTGGTCAGGTCGCGGTAGGTGCGGGGGTCGCCCTGCGCCACGAGGTCGTACGGCGCCCCGGCACCGTCGAGGAGCTGGATGATCGGCAGCTTGGTCATCCGGTCGAGCTGGCGCAGGTTGGTGGTCTCGAAGCTCTGCAGGAACACCTTGTCGTTGGGGGAGTCGAAGCCGCGGGCGCGCAGCGTCTCCACCAGCGTGCGCTCCATCGGCAGCCCGATCGACTGGAAGTACGTCGGGTGCTTGGTCTCGGTGTAGACGCCGACGTCGCGTGCGCTGCCCGGCCGGGCGTCGTTCGTACGACGGACCAGGTCGAGCACCTCGGTCAGCGTCGGCACCTCGAACTGCCCGTCGTACGCCGTGTTGGCCGGTCGGACCAGCGGCAGCCGCTCCTCGGCCCGCAGCGTCTTGAGCTCGGCGAGCGTGAAGTCCTCGGTGAACCAGCCGGTGATCGCGCGACCGTCGATGGTCTTGGTGGTGCGGCGCGCGGCGAACTCGGGGTGCTCCGCGACGTCGGTGGTGCCGCCGATCTCGTTCTCGTGGCGGGCGACGAGGACGCCGTCCTTGGTGGGCACCAGGTCGGGCTCGACGTAGTCGGCGCCCTGCTCGATCGCGAGCTGGTAGGCCGCGAGCGTGTGCTCGGGCCGGTAGCCCGAGGCGCCGCGGTGGCCGATCACGAGCGGCTGCGAGGTGCGCACGCCGCGGTCGCCGGGGTCCTTCGGCGGCGCGGCCTGGGCGGCGCCGGCGAGGCCGGGCAGCGTGAGGAGGAGGGCCAGCACGAGGCCGGCCAGGAGCGTGGGCGCGACCAGGAGGCCGCGCTTCCCGAGAGTGGTCATGGTCCACAACCAACCCCGCCCGGGTGACCGGACACAAGGCCCCAGGTGTCCAGCAGGTGACGCTTCGGGCGTCGGGATCGGTACCGTGTGACCGACTTTCCCCGGTTGGTCTGCCGGCAGGGCCCGCCTGACTTTGAATCAGGACAAGCGACGTAGGTTCGACTCCTACCCGGGGAGCGTGAGCACCGATCGCACCGCCCCGACCCCTCCCGCCACCGACCTGACGGTCGTCGTGCTGGCCGCGGGGGGCGGCACCCGGATGAAGTCCAAGACCGCCAAGGTGCTGCACCCGCTGGCCGGTCGCAGCATGCTCGGCCACGTGCTGGCGGCCGTGCGCGAGCTCGAGCCGCGACGCGTCGTCACCGTCGTGGGCCACCAGCGCGAGCAGGTCGCGCCCCACGTCGAGGAGCAGCTGCCCGAGGCGCGGATCGCGGTGCAGGAGACCCAGGACGGCACCGGCCACGCCGTCCGGATCGCGTGGGACGTCCTCGACGACGCGGACCGGCAGGGCACCGTCCTCGTGGCGTACGGCGACACCCCGCTCCTCGAGGGCGCCAGCCTGCGGGCGCTGGTCGCCGACCACGTCGGCGCGGGCCGCGCGGTCAGCATCCTGTCGGGGATCGTGGGCGACCCCCACGGCTACGGCCGGGTGGTGCGCGACGAGGCCGGCGAGGTGACCGGGATCGTGGAGCAGAAGGACGCCACCGAGGAGCAGCGCGCCGTCCGCGAGATCAACAGCGGCATCCTCGCCTTCGACGCCGCCTTCCTCGCCGCGGCGCTGCCCCGGCTGTCCTCGCAGAACGCCGCGGGGGAGTACTACCTCACCGACACCGTCGCCCTGGCCCGCGAGGACGGCCTGCCCGTCGGCGCGATGCCGCTCGACGACGTGCTGCAGACCGAGGGCGCCAACGACCGGGTGCAGCTGGCCGAGCTGGGCCGGGAGAAGAACCGCCGCATCCTGGCCCGCTGGATGCGTGAGGGCGTCACCGTGATGGACCCTGCCACGACCTGGGTCGACGCCGACGTGGTGCTCGCCCGCGACGTCACGCTGCTCCCCGGCGTACAGCTGCTCGGCGCGACCGTCGTCGAGGAGGACGCCGTGATCGGGCCCGACTGCACGCTGGAGGACGTCGAGGTGGGTGCGGGGGCACGCGTCGTACGCACGCACGGGCAGCTGGCCGTCATCGGCGCCGGCGCGAGCGTCGGACCGTTCTCCTACCTGCGCCCCGGCACCCGCCTGGGGGCCGGCGGCAAGGTCGGCGCCTTCGTCGAGGTCAAGAACTCCTCCATCGGCGACGGCGCCAAGGTCCCGCACCTGTCCTACGTCGGCGACGCCGACATCGGCGAGGGCACCAACATCGGCGCCGGGACGATCGTGGCCAACTACGACGGCGTCGCCAAGCACCGCACCACGATCGGCCGGCACGCCCGCACGGCCAGTAACAACACCTTCGTGGCGCCGGTGACCGTGGGCGACGGCGCCGCCACCGGGGCCGGCTCGACCATCCGCGAGGACGTCCCGCCGGGCGCCCTGGCCGTCTCGGCCGGCCCGCAGCGCACCATCGCCGGGTGGGTGCTGAAGCGCCGCGACGGCACCGCGCAGGCGCAGGCGGCGCGTGATGCCGGGGCGACCGAGGAGTGACCCCGGGGTGAACGGGGCAGTGGTCGGTGGGTGACCCACTTGTCCTGCCACCCCGTCCGTGGGCCACAATCGACCCGCACGTCCTTCCAGCACGAGGAGCGCCGCACGTGAGCGGAATGAAGCGCACCACCGAGAAGAACCTGATGGTCTTCAGCGGACGGGCGCACCCGGCGCTCGCCGACGAGGTGGCCGACCTGATGGGCACCGAGCTGGTGCCGACGTCGGCCTACGAGTTCGCCAACTCCGAGATCTACGTGCGCTACGAGGAGTCCGTGCGCGGCTCCGACGCCTTCGTGATCCAGAGCCACACGGCTCCGGTCAACGAGTGGATCATGGAGCACCTGATCATGGTCGACGCGCTCAAGCGCGCCTCGGCGAAGCGGATCACCGTGGTGCTGCCGTTCTACGGCTACGCCCGCCAGGACAAGAAGCACCGCGGCCGCGAGCCGATCTCGGCGCGGCTGATGGCCGACCTGTTCAAGACCGCGGGAGCCGATCGGCTGATCGCCGTCGACCTGCACGCCGACCAGATCCAGGGCTTCTTCGACGGCCCCGTCGACCACCTGATGGCGATGCCGATCCTGGCCGACTACGTCAAGGAGAAGTACGGCGACCAGCGGCTCGCCGTCGTCTCCCCGGACGCCGGCCGGATCAAGGTCGCCGAGCGCTGGTCGGCCCGCCTGGGCGGCGTACCGCTGGCGTTCATCCACAAGACCCGCCGCGAGGACCGCCCCAACGAGACCGTCGCCAACCGCGTCGTCGGCAAGGTCGAGGGCCGCATCTGCATCCTCACCGACGACATGATCGACACCGGCGGCACCATCGTGAAGGCCGCCGACGCGCTCATGGCCGACGGCGCGGCCGGCGTGATCATCGCCGCCACCCACGCGATCCTCTCCGACCCCGCGGTCGACCGGCTGAAGAACTCCCCGGCCACCGAGGTCGTGGTCACCAACACCCTCCCGATCGCGCCGGAGTGCCACTTCGACAAGCTGACGGTGCTCTCGATCGCGCCCCTGATCTCGCGTGCGATCAAGGAGGTCTTCGAGGACGGCTCGGTGACCTCGATGTTCGACGGCCACGCCTGAGGTTCGCGCTGGTTCGCTGGGGCCCGGTGCGGCATGTAAATCGGGGTTATGGACGCTTCACACGGGATCTGCCGGCCCGAAAGCGTCCACAGTCCCGCGCCAGACGGGCAGCTGGCCCGTCACGCCCGCGCCGTCTGATGCACCCGTCGCCCGTCGAGCTCGTCCGGGCCGCGCTCGCTGAACATGCGAATGTGGCGCGTCGTACGGGTGGGTACCACGTCAGCCCCGTGAGCGACATTGGCATGTCAGGGACCGCGTCTGCTCCGGTGGGCGGCGGGGGTCTTGCCGTGCGCTGTGACGAGCGTCGGCCGTCGCCACGAGCCGCCACGCACCGGCAACGGCGTCACAGCCGGCCGGTCGTACGGCGCCCCGCGGCCCGCGTCTCGTCGGTCACGCCTGACGAGACCACCACGACGTCGCCCCGATTTCATGTGGCCGCCCGCCAGCGGCTAGTCTTGTGCAGTTGCCTCGGCGAGGGAGCGGGCCCGTGAGGGCCGCGTTCCGTGATCGACGCGGTCGGTTCGTGACCCCATGCACCGCGCCCGTCGGCCTGCGGTGCATGTGCTGTCCCCGGCCCGTGGCAACCCCCTGACGCAGTCCCCGCACGCCCACCTGAGGAGCCGCACCGATGTCCGAAGACAAGATCAAGGCCGAGACCCGCACCGAGTTCGGCAAGGGTGCCGCGCGCCGCATCCGCCGCGCCGACAAGGTGCCGGCGGTCATCTACGGCCACGGCAACGCCCCCATCCACGTGACCCTGCCCGGCCACGACACGTTCCTCGCGCTCAAGCGCGGCGGCGCCAACGCGCTGCTCGACATCGACGTCGACGGCAAGAAGTACCTCGCGCTGACCAAGCAGATCCAGGCCGACCCGATCAAGGGCTTCCTCGAGCACGTCGACTTCGTCGAGGTCAAGAAGGGCGAGATGGTCACCGTCGACATCCCCGTCCACGTGACCGGCGAGTCCAAGTCCGACGCCCTCACGGTGACCGAGCTCAACACGGTCTCCATCGAGGCCGACGCCACCGCGATTCCCGAGGCCTTCGAGATCTCGGTGGAGGACGCCGAGATCGGCTTCCAGGTCTTCGCCAAGGACCTCGCGCTGCCCAACGGCGCGACGCTGCTCACCGACGAGGACCTGCTGGTCGTCAACGTGATCCACGCGCCCACCGCCGAGGAGGTCGAGGCCGAGCTGGAGGAGGCCGAGGCCGAGGTCGGCATCGAGCGCGACGAGACCGACGAGGAGGCCGCCGAGGCTGCCGAGACCGAGGGCAGCGAGTCCGAGGCCGCCGGCGAGGGCGACACCGTCCCCGAGACCGACGCGAACTCCGGCCAGCGCTGATCTCCTCCGGTGGTCGATGACGCGGTCTGGCTGGTCGTCGGGCTGGGAAACCCCGGCCCGACGTACGCCGGCACGCGGCACAACATCGGCTACCTCGTCACCGACGAGCTGGTCCGTCGTACGGGCGGCTCGTGGCGCAAGCACAAGACCGGGCGCGCCGACGTCGTCGAAGGACGACTCGGCGCGCCCGGCTCTGCGTCACCGCGGGTCGTGCTGGCACGACCGCGCTGCTACATGAACGAGTCCGGGGGACCGGTCAAGGCGCTGGCCACCTTCTACAAGGTCGCCCCCGACCACGTGGTCGCGATCCACGACGAGCTCGACATCGCCTTCGGGACGCTGCGCACCAAGCTCGGTGGCGGCGACAACGGCCACAACGGGCTGAAGTCGATGCGCTCCTCCCTGGGCACCGGCGACTTCTACCGGGTGCGGGCCGGCATCGGCCGCCCCCCGGGTCGCCAGGAGCCGGCCGACTTCGTGCTCTCGGCGTACTCCCGGGTCGAGCAGAAGGAGCTCCCCTTCCAGGTCGACACCGCGGCCGACGCGGTCGAGTCGCTCATCCGCGAGGGTCTCGAGTCCACCCAGCAGCGCTACAACAGCTGACACGTCGGTCGAGCCCGTCGAGACCACGGGCTGACTCGTCGGCCGAGCTCGTCGAGACCCTCACTAGGCTGACGCGGTGACCGACTTCGACTCCGACCACGAGCTCGCCGCCTGGGCCGCCACCTCCGCCGGGGAGCTGCTCCTCGACGTACGCCGCCAGGGCCTGGAGGGCCGCGAGCTCAAGGACGCCGGCGACATGGCGGCGCACGAGCACCTGATGAAGGTGCTCGCCGAGCACCGGCCCGACGACGCGATCCTCTCCGAAGAGTCGTGGCGCGGCACCGAGTCGACCCACGACCGCTCGATCACCGACCGGGTCTGGATCATCGACCCCCTCGACGGCACCCGCGAGTTCTCCGAGCCGCCCCGCGACGACTGGGCCGTCCACGTCGCGCTGTGGGAGCGCGGCGCGGGTGACGGCGACGGCGGCCTCGGCGAGCTGATCGCCGGCGCGGTCGCCCAGCCCGGCATCGGCCAGACCTTCAGCACGGGGGACCGGATCGTCGTACCTCCCCGCACCTCGGACCGCCCCCGCATCGTGGTCAGCCGCACCCGCCCCCCGGCCTTCGTGGAGGCGTTCGCCGCCGAGATCGACGCCGAGCTGGCCCCGATGGGCTCCGCCGGCGCCAAGGTGATGGCGGTCGTGCGCGACGTCGCCGACGCCTACATCCACGCGGGGGGACAGTACGAGTGGGACTCCGCCGCCCCCGTCGCCGTCGCCCGCGCCGCCGGCCTGTTCACCAGCCGCGTGGACGGGCAGCCGCTGCGCTACAACCAGGACGACGTCTCGCTTCCCGACCTGATCGTGTGCCGGCCGGAGCTGTCGGAGACGATCCTGGAGTTCGTACGGCGGCACGGGACGGACTGAGGCGTCATCCCGGGCTGCTGTCGGGGCGAGCTCGCCCGAGCCCGTGTCGCGCCTGGATTCCGGACCGCTACCTTGGCGGAGTCGCGGTCCCGCGGCGAGGAACGTGAGGACAGCCGTGCCGGCTCAGCAGCCCCTGTGGGCAGACTCCTACGCGCCGGGAGTGCCCCTGCACCTCGACTACGGCGACACCACGGTGCTGGACCTGTGGGAGGGCGCGGCGCAGGCCTACCCGGACCGACCAGCGCTGGACTTCCTCGGGCGCAGCTCGACGTATGCCGAGGTCGCCGAGGAGGTGGGCCGGGTGGCGGGCGGGCTGCACGCGCTCGGCGTGCGTCCCGGCGACAACGTCGCCCTCGTGATGCCGAACTGCCCGCAGGGCATCATCGCGCTGTTCGCCGTGCTGCGGCTCGGTGCCGCCGTGGTCGAGCACAACCCCCTCTACACCTCGGCCGAGCTCCGTCACCCGTTCGTCGACCACGGTGCTCGGGTGGCGATCGTGTGGGACAAGATCGTGCCCGTCATCGAGGAGCTTCGCGTCGTCTCGGCCCTCGAGCACGTCGTCGCGGTCGACCTGACCACCCGGCTGCCGTGGACCAAGCGACTCGCGCTGCGCCTGCCGGTCGCGAAGGCGCGTGCGGCCCGGGCCCAGCTGACCTCTCCCGCGCCCCGGGCGATGCAGTGGGTCGAGCTGGCGGGAGCGGCGCCGCTGGACGAGTCCCATCCCCGCCCGGACCGGAACGACGTCGCCCTCCTGCTCTACACCTCCGGCACCACCGGCGTGCCGAAGGGCGTGCCGTTGCTGCACCGCAACCTCGTGGCCAACGTGATGCAGGGGCGGGCCTGGGTGCCGGGGCTGGAGGTCGGGAAGGAGAGCTTCCTGGTCGCGCTGCCGCTGTTCCACGCCTACGGCGTGACGGTCAGCGTGCTGCTCGGTGTGGCACTCGCCGCCAAGCTGGTGCTGCTCCCCAAGCCGGACATCGGCCTCATCATGGAGGCGATGGCGCGGGAGGTGCCGAGCTTCGTGCCCGCCGTACCGCCCCTCTACCAGCGGATCGTCGACGAGGCGGAGCGCCGCAAGGTCTCGATCGAGGGCATCCGGTATGCGCTGTCGGGGGCGATGCCGCTGCCGGCCGCGCTCGTGGCGCAGTGGGAGGCTGCCACGGGCGGGCTCCTCGTCGAGGGATACGGGCTGACCGAGACGTCCCCGGTGATCGTCGGCAACCCGATGACCCGTGCTCGCCGCCCCGGCGCGATCGGGGTGCCCTTCCCCGACGTGGAGATCCGCATCGCCGACCCCGAGGACCTGGACCGCGACATGCCGCAAGGGGAACGCGGTGAGCTGCTGGTGCGCGGTCCCCAGGTCTTCTCTGGCTACCGCGGCCTGCCCGAGGAGACGGCCGCGGCCTTCCACGACGGGTGGTTCCGCACGGGGGACGTCGTGACCATGTCGCCCGACGGTTTCCTGACGATCGTCGATCGGATCAAGGAGATCATCATCACCGGCGGCTTCAACGTCTATCCCTCGGAGGTCGAAGGCATCCTCCGCACCCATGCCGGGGTCGTGGACGTCGCGGTCGTCGGCCTGCCGCAGGCGGACGGGGGTGAGGAGGTGGTCGCCGCCGTGGTGCTCGTCGAAGGTGTCCCGGTGGGGGCGGACGAGCTGCGGACGCACACCCGTCAGGCGCTGACCCCCTACAAGGTGCCGCGCCGGGTGGTGTTCGTGGACGAACTGCCGACGAACCCGATGGGCAAGGTCCTGCGCCGCGAGGTCGTTGCTCGACTCCGGGAGTCTTGAGCGTCATCCCTGAGGCCGGCGCCTCCGGGCGCCGAGTCTCGCCGGACCGGCTCGTCGTGCCTACCTACACTCGGACCGCCCCCGCATCGTGGTCAGCCGCACCCGGCCTCCGGCCTTCGTCGAGGCGTTCGCCGCCGAGATCGACGCCGAGCTGGTCCCGATGGGCTCCGCCGGCGCCAAGGTGATGGCCGTCGTCCGCGACGTCGCCGACGCCTACATCCACGCCGGGGGACAGTACGAGTGGGACTCCGCCGCCCCCGTCGCCGTCGCCCGCGCCGCCGGCCTCTTCACCAGCCGCGTGGACGGTACACCGCTGCGCTACAACCAGGACGACGTCTCGCTGCCCGACCTGATCGTGTGCCGGCCGGAGCTGTCGGAAACGATCCTTGAGTTCGTACGCCGCCACGGGACGGAGTGAGCGAGCCACACACCGCCGCCAATGAGCCCGCCTGCTGTCCGGTGCCACCTTCCCTTTACAGGACGGGCCGCAGTCACTCCCTGGCTGCTCCCGGGGTCACGTCGTCGTGCTCGCCTAGGGTTCGCGCATGGCAAGTAACAAGGTGCTCGAGCAACACATCGCCGTCTTCGGGGAGAGCGGGAGCGGCAAGACCGTCATGTTGTCCTCCTTCTACGGTTCCGAGCAGGAACCCCAGAACATCAAGGAGGGCGCGTTCAACGTAGTGGCCGAAGACGCCGGCCAGGGCACGCGCTTGCATCAGAACTACCTAGGCATGAAGAATTCAGCGACGCTCCCCGACGCGACGAAGTTCACCGCGACCTCATACCGTTTCTTGCTCAAGCTTAAGGGCGAGTCGGAGTCAAAGCCGTTAAAGGCGAAGCCGTTCGATGCCCTTCGGTTGGTTTGGCACGACTACCCGGGCGAGTGGTTCGAGCAGGACGTCAGCGGACCGGAAGAGGCCAGCCGCCGGGTCGAGGCGTTCCGCGCTCTACTTGCCTCTCACGTCGCCCTGCTGCTCGTAGACGGCCAGAAGCTCCTCGACAACGCTGGACAGGAGGAGCGCTACCTCAAATCCCTCTTGAGCAACGTTCGCAACAGCCTGGTGCTGCTCAGGGACGACCTCCTCAGTGAAGGCAAGCCGCTGGTGACCTTCCCGCGCATCTGGGTGGTGGCGCTGTCGAAATCCGACCTGCTGCCCGATCTCGACGTCAACGGGTTCAAGGAGCTCATCATTGAGAAGGTCGGTGATGAGATCGCCGGGCTGGGTGGTGTGCTCAGCGGACTGGTTGAGTCTGATGGTGCGCTATCTGTGGGCGAGGACTTCGTTCTCATCTCTTCAGCGAAGTTCAGCCCCGGCGCGATCGAGGTTGCGCAGCGCGTCGGTATCGATCTCGTACTTCCTATGGCGGCCGTGCTGCCGCTCGAGCGGCACCTTCGGTGGGCCCGGGCAGACAAGTTGACGACGGGGGTGGCAAAGAAGCTCGTCGGCAATGCTGAGGTAGTCGCCGCGGCAATCGGTGTCGCCAGTGGAGTCGTCGCCAAGCTGATTAGCAAGAAGAGCAAGATCGCCGGAGCAGTCGGTCTCGTGCTGAGTGGCTTGACGCCCAAGCTGGAGGATGTCATCAAGTCCGCTGGCGCCAAACTCGAGGCGGTTGATGCAGCCGCGGCCACGAAGCGGCAGAACCTCGCCGCGACGCTCGACGGCTTCCGCATTGATCTTGATGTCGGTGAGGAGAAGGCAGTTCTTCTCAGGAGCCCTGGATGAGCGTCATTTGGGCGACCAGAGGGCGTACCTGGGGCTTCCGGTTTCTCCGCGACGGTGGGTTCGCAGACCCCTTGCCTGTCTACGAGGCCGCTTTCGCCGGGATCGGGGCGGGCCCTAGCGCAATTCAGCGGGTTGGGGCGACCGTCGCGGTGCGGCTTCCGGATCCGTACGGGCGTAGGGATGCAGCAGGCCGCAGCATTCCACACGAGTTTGTCGTCTCTGCGCCCCTCGCTGAGCAGGTGGAGACAGTCGAGGACGCCTTGCGAATCCTGTGGCCGCAGGTCGCGGATGATTACGACAAGGTGTGGGACTCGGAGCCCGTCTGAGGCCAGCGGGCCCGCATCCATTGGATCGCCGAGGGGAGATTGTCGGAACCCAAGCGCCCTCTGCCACCGCGAAACCACGGGTGGCCGCGGAGGCGCCGTACTGCGAGGCGCGTGGCTCATTGAACGAGGCCTGCCCACTAGGTTGGCTGCATGCCCTCCAAAGCCACGGAGATCGAGGTCGACGACAAGGTCGTGCGGGTGTCCAACCCCGACCGGGTCTACTTCCCGGCGCGGGGCGAGACCAAGATGGACTTGGTCGACTACTACCTCTCCGTGGGCGACGGCATCGTCAACGCCCTGCGGGAGCGGCCGTGCATGCTGCACCGGTTCCCGACCGGGGTGTCGGGGGAGAAGGTGCACCAGAAGCGGCTGCCCAAGGGGGCGCCGCCGTGGATGGAGACGGTGCGGGTGCACTTCCCACGCTGGAACCGCACCGCCGACGAGCTGTGCGTGACCGAGCTGGCGCAGGTGATCTGGGCGGTGCAGATGAGCACCGTGGAGTTCCACCCCTGGAACAGTCGTCGCGCCGACGTCGAGAAGCCCGACGAGTGGCGCATCGACCTCGACCCCGGGCCCGACTGCCCGTGGGAGACGGTGCAGCGGGTCGCCCACGTCGCCCACGAGGTGCTCGACGACCTCGGCGCGACCGGGTTCCCCAAGACCAGCGGGGGAAGGGGGATGCACGTCTACGTCCGGATCGCGCCCGACCACGGCTTCCAGGACGTACGACGCGCCGCACTCGCCTTCGCCCGCGAGGTCGAGCGCCGTTCGCCCGAGGTCACCACCGCCTGGTGGCGCAAGGACCGCGACCCGGCCCACCTGTTCGTCGACTACAACCAGAACGCCCGCGACCACACCATCGCCGCGGCGTACTCCGTGCGCGGCAACCCCATCGGCACCGTCTCCGCCCCCATCGGATGGGAGGAGGTGGATGAGGTCCACCCCGACGACTTCACCATCGCCACGATGCCGGCGCGGTACGCCGAGCTCGGCGACCTGCACGCCGACATCGACGACCACGTCTTCGACATCGCGCCGCTGCTGGAGTGGGCCGAGCGCGACGAGGAGCGGGGGGCGGCACCGCCGCCGGAGCCCGACCAGGACGAGTGACGGGCGCCACGTCTCAGTTGACAACCGAGCCCGTTGTGTCAAGTTACTGGCGAGTCTAGGCTGCCGAGCATGTCTGCCTCCTCCCAGCCCGCTGGCGCCGGTGGCGCGTCGTTCGGCGACAACGACCTCGCCGATCCCGAGCACGACGTCACGGCGTCCTACGCCCTCGACCCGGCCTCGGTGCGCGCGCTGACCAGGCGCGTGGTGTCGACGACCGGGCGGGAGATCCCGGCGTACACCCCGATCACCGGGCAGCCGCTCGCGATGGTCCCGCAGTCGGGGGAGGACGACGTCGAGGAGGCGTTCGCCCGGGCCCGTCGCGCCCAGAAGGCGTGGGCACAGACCCCGATCCGCGAGCGCGCCGCGATGCTGCTGCGGCTGCACGACCTGGTGCTCGACCGGCAGGACGAGATCATCGACCTGATCTGCTGGGAGTCGGGCAAGGCCCGCAAGCACGCCTTCGACGAGCCGCTCCACATCGCGCTGACCGCGCGCTACTACGGCCGCACGGGAGTCCAGCACCTCGCGCCGAAGCGGGTCCGCGGCGTCGTGCCCGGGCTGACGCAGGCCGAGGTGACCCGCGTGCCCAAGGGCGTCGTCGGGATCATCGCGCCCTGGAACTACCCCTTCACGATGGCCCTGTGCGACGGCATCCCCGCCCTGCTCGCCGGCAACGCCGTGGTCATCAAGCCCGACGCCCAGACGATGCTCTCCGCGCTGCTCGGCGCCCAGCTGCTCGAGGAGGCGGGGCTGCCCGAGGGCCTGTGGAACGTCGTCGCCGGTCCGGGCCGTGAGCTCGGCACGCCGATCATCGACCGCTCCGACTACGTCTGCTTCACCGGCTCCACGCCGACGGGCCGCATCATCGCCCGCCAGTGCGCCGAGCGGCTGATCGGCTGCTCGCTCGAGCTCGGCGGCAAGAACCCCATGCTGGTGCTGCGCGACGCCGACCTCGACCGCGCGGCCGAGGGCGCCGTACGCGCCGTGTTCTCCAACGCCGGCCAGCTGTGCGTCGCGATCGAGCGGTTGTACGTCGCCGACCAGGTTTACGACCGGTTCCGCGACAAGCTCGTCGAGCGCACCAAGGCGATGACGCTGCGGGCCGGGCTGCAGTGGGGCAGCGACATGGGCTCGCTGATCTCCCAGGACCAGCTCGACACCGTGGTCGCCCACGTCGACGACGCCGTCGCCAAGGGCGCCAAGGTGCTCGTCGGCGGCAAGGCGCGGCCGGACCTGGGGCCCTACTACTACGAGCCCACCGTGCTCGAGGGCGTCAGCCCCGACATGACCTGCTTCGGCACCGAGACCTTCGGGCCCGTCGTCGCGCTGCACCGCTTCCACGACGAGGCCGACGCGATCGCGCGGGCCAACGAGGGGGAGTACGGCCTCAACGCCTCGATCTACAGCCGCGACACCCGCCGCGCCCGCGAGATCGGCCGGCAGGTCAAGTGCGGCACGGTCAACGTCAACGAGGCGTTCGCCGCGACGTTCGCCAGTATCGAGGCGCCGATGGGCGGGATGCGGCAGTCTGGGATGGGCCGCCGCCAGGGGGCCGAGGGGCTGCTGCGCTACACCGAGACGCAGTCGCTCGCCGTGCAGCGGGTGCTGCGCTTCGCACCCCAGTTCGGCATGAACGACAAGACCTACGCCCAGGTGATGACGGCCAACCTGCGGCTGCTGCGAAAGGCGGGACGGGCGTGAAGGACACCGGCAACGGCGGCTCCGGCGGCGGCGGGGGCTCGAACCCCGGCGGTGAGAGCGACTTCGACTACGACGTGCTCGTCATCGGCTCCGGCTTCGGCGGCTCGGTCACCGCGCTGCGGCTGACCGAGAAGGGCTACAAGGTCGGCGTCATCGAGGCCGGCGCCCGCTTCGAGGACAAGGACTTCGCCAAGACCTCCTTCGACCTCAAGAAGTTCCTCTACCGCCCCGAGATCGGCTGCTACGGCATCCAGCGCATCGACGCGGTCCGCGACTCGCTGATCCTCGCCGGCGCGGGCGTCGGCGGCGGCTCGCTCGTCTACGCCAACACGCTCTACGAACCTCTCGGCGCGTTCTACCGCGACCGGCAGTGGGCCCACATCACCGACTGGAAGAAGGAGCTCGCCCCCTTCTACGACCAGGCCAAGCGGATGCTCGGCGTCGTGGAGAACCCGCTCCGCACGCCCGCCGACGACGTGATGGAGCAGGTCGCGACCGAGATGGGCGTGGCCGACACCTTCCACCCCACCCCGGTCGGCGTCTTCTTCGGCCAGCCCGACCAGAAGATGGGCGAGACGGTGGCCGACCCCTACTTCGGCGGCGCCGGGCCGGAGCGGCGTACGTGCGTGGCGTGCGGTGACTGCATGACCGGCTGCAACTACAACGCCAAGAACACGCTGGTGAAGAACTACCTCTACCTCGCCGAGCAGGCCGGCGCCCGCGTGATGCCGCTGTCGACGGTGACGCGCGTCAGCGAGCGCGACGGTGGCGGGTACGACGTGAGGATCCGCTTCACCAAGGCCAAGCGGGCGACCGCCAAGTCGACCCGCACGCTCTCCGCCGAGCACGTCGTCTTCGCCGCGGCCGCGATCGGCACCCAGAAGCTGCTGCACAAGATGAAGGCCGAGGGGCACCTGCCGCGGCTCTCGGACCGCCTCGGCGAGCTGTCGCGCACCAACTCCGAGTCGATCCTCGGCGCGATCGCGCCGGACACCACGATCGACTACAGCTACGGCGTCGCGATCACCTCCTCCTTCCACCCCGACGAGGACACCCACGTCGAGCCGTGCCGCTACGGCAAGGGCAGCAACGCGATGTCGCTGATGCAGACGGTGCTCACCGACGGCGACGTCCCCGGCCGCCGCTGGCAGCAGTGGCTCAAGGAGCTGTGGACGCAGCGCAAGAACGTGCACTCGCTGTACGACGTGCGGCACTGGTCCGAGCGCACCGTCGTCGCCCTGGTGATGCAGACGCTCGACAACTCGATCACCGTCTACCCCAAGAAGGTGCCGGGGACCAACAAGTACCGCCTGACCTCGCGACAGGGCCACGGCGAGCCCAACCCGACGTGGATCCCGGTCGCCAACACCGTGGTGCGCAAGATGGCCAAGATCATGGGCGGCACCGCCGGTGGCTCGATCGGCGAGCCGTTCAACATGCCGATGACCGCCCACTTCATCGGCGGCTGCACCATCGGCGACTCGATCGAGACCGGCGTCGTCGACCCCTACCAGCGGGTCTACGGCTACGACAACATGCACATCGCCGACGGCTCGGCCATCACCGCCAACCTGGGCGTCAACCCGTCGCTGACGATCACCGCCCAGGCCGAGCGCGCGATGGCGTTCTGGCCCAACAAGGGCGAGGCCGACCCCCGGCCGGCGCTCGACGCGGCGTACGAGCAGCTCTCGCCGGTCGCCCCCCACAGCCCCGTCGTCCCCGCCTCGGCCCCCGGTGCGCTGCACCTGCCGATCGTGGGGGTCAGCTAGGCGCGTGCCTTCTCGCCCGTCGGACCTGTGGTCCGGCGGGCTCGGGTGCTGTGCGGGTGTGACGTCGCTCGGTGGGACGTCTGGGTCGTGTGACGGGGGTCGGGGCGACGCTGGCGTCCCAGTGACGGGCGGTTTCACCGGCTAGCAGGTGAAACTGCCGCGAGTGCCACAGCAGAACTCCCGGGCGGCCGGTGCGACGACGCAGGTGTGGCACTCGACTGCCACGCCCGCCGAGGACCCACGCCGACGACAAGACCCCGGACACCAGAGGTGTCCGGGGTCTTCGCCGTCACGACAGCCGACGAGCCAGGGCCCGACCGGGGAGGGAGGGAGGTCGGGCCCTGGCTCGTCCGCTGTTGCATCGTGCACGGACCCGACGGGGAGGGAGGGAGGTTGTCGGATCCACCCACCACAACGAGGGGTCCCGGGCCCGGTTACGGGGCATCCGGAGAAATCTTCAACCATCTCGTCTGACAGACTCAGGGGTCCGTTGAACCCCCACCGGAAGGGTCGATCGTGACCGATCACGACCTCGTCCTCGTCGTCGACTTCGGGGCCCAGTACGCCCAGCTGATCGCCCGCCGCGTCCGGGAGGCCCGGGTCTACTCCGAGATCGTCCCGCACACGATGCCGGTCGCGGAGATGCTCGCCAGGAACCCCGCCGCGATCATCCTCTCGGGCGGTCCGTCGTCGGTGTACTCGCCCGGCGCCCCGGCCGTCGACGACGACCTGTTCAGCGCGGGACTGCCCGTCTTCGGCATGTGCTACGGCTTCCAGGCGATGGCCCAGGCGCTCGGCGGGGAGGTCGCGCGCACCGGCTCCTCGGAGTACGGCCGCACGCCCGTCACCGTCACCGCCCCCGGCACGCTGCTCGCCGGCCTGCCCGCGGCGCACCGCGTCTGGATGTCGCACGGCGACTCGGTGCAGTCGGCGCCCGCGGGGTTCGACGTGCTGGCCTCGACGACCAAGACTCCCGTCGCTGCGTTCGAGGACACCGAGCGCCGGATGGCCGGCGTGCAGTGGCACCCCGAGGTGCTGCACAGCGAGCACGGCCAGGAGGTGCTCTCGCACTTCCTGCTCGACATCGCCGGCTGCCGGCCCACCTGGACGATGGTCAACATCGTCGAGGAGCAGGTCGAGCGGATCCAGCAGCAGATCGGCCCCGAGGGGTTGGCGATCTGCGCGCTGTCCGGCGGCGTCGACAGCGCGGTCGCCGCGGCCGTCGTACAACGTGCGATCGGGGACCGCCTGACCTGCGTGTACGTCGACCACGGGCTCATGCGAAAGGGCGAGTCGGAGCAGATCGAGCGCGACTTCGTGGCCGCGACCGGGGCCGACCTGGTCGTCGTCGACGCCGAGGAGCAGTTCCTCGACGCGCTCGCCGGCGTCTCCGACCCCGAGACCAAGCGCAAGATCATCGGCCGGGAGTTCATCCGGGTCTTCGAGGCCGCCGAGGCCGACATCCTCGCGCCCAAGATCGCCGCCGGCTCGCACGCCGAGGGCGTGAAGATGGCCTTCCTGGTGCAGGGCACGCTCTACCCCGACGTCGTCGAGTCGGGCGGGGGAGCGGGCACGTCCAACATCAAGTCGCACCACAACGTGGGCGGACTGCCCGACGACCTCGAGTTCGAGCTCGTCGAGCCGCTGCGGACGCTGTTCAAGGACGAGGTGCGCCTCGTCGGCGAGCAGCTCGGCCTGCCCGGCGAGATCGTCTGGCGCCACCCCTTCCCCGGCCCCGGCCTGGGGATCCGGATCATCGGCGAGGTCACCCGCGAGCGGCTCGACATCCTGCGCGAGGCCGACGCGATCGCCCGCGAGGAGCTCTCCCGCGCGGGCCTGGACCGCGACATCTGGCAGTTCCCGGTGGTGCTGCTGGCCGACGTACGCTCCGTCGGCGTGCAGGGAGACGGCCGCACCTACGGCCACCCCGTCGTGCTGCGCCCGGTCACCTCCGAGGACGCCATGACCGCCGACTGGGCGCGGGTGCCCTACGAGGTGCTCGAGACCGTCAGCACGCGGATCACCAACGAGGTGCCCGAGGTCAACCGGGTCACCCTCGACATCACCAGCAAGCCGCCGGGGACGATCGAGTGGGAGTGAGCTCGGGGTACTGAGCCGGTTGCTGATTCCCCGGACGTCCGGTGAATCTGGCACTTGTCAGGTGTTGCGATGCCTGCCAGGTGTCTGAAAACGGTGCCAGGTGGCGCGGTTCGTCCCGGTTGCCGGCCAGCTCATCGGCGTACGTCGGACGATCGACCACTCCGCCGGAGAGCCTGTCGCTCGCCCGGGGTCGCAGCTCCGGCGCCCGGGCTGTTTCCCAAGCGACCTCGGGAAACCGACGCCCCCGCACGCACGCACCGCAGCCCGGCCACCTCGAGAGGTGACCGGGCCCGTGCCGTACGGCGCGCTTCGCGCTCAGCGTGTGGCGGGACCGACCGGCACGTCTCCGGCGAGGGTGATCCGGCGCATGATGCGGGTCTCGTCGTAGTCGCGGTTGGCGTAGTGCAGCGTGCTGCGGTTGTCCCACATGCCGACGTCGCCGAGCTGCCAGCGGTGGCGCACGGTGTGCTCGGGCTTGAGCAGGTGGGCGTAGAGCATGTCGAGGATGGCGCGGCTCTCGGCGTCGGAGACGCCCACGACGTGCTCGGTGAAGCCGGGGTTGACGAACAGGCCCCTGCGGCCGGTCTCGGGGTGGACGCGCACCACCGGGTGCTCCACGGGGGTCAGCTCGGTGACCTCCTGGCCCTCCCACGAGTTGCCGCGGCCGCCGTGGCGTCGCAGGTAGGCGCCCCACTCGCGGGTGCCGTCGTGGATCGCGGTGAGCTGGTCGACCATGCCGCGCACGGGGGCCGACAGGGACTCGTAGGCCTGCTCGGCGTCGACCCAGCTGGTGTCGCCGCCGTACGACGGGAGCTGGTGCGCCCGCAGGATCGAGCCCATCGGGGGGCGCTCGACGAAGGTGACGTCGGTGTGCCAGACGTCGGAGAAGCTGAACTCCGGGTCGGCGCTGTCGAGGTCGAAGATCTCGGGCAGCTCGACCTGGGCGCTCTGGCCGACGACGGGGTGGCCGACGGTGACCTCGCCGAGGCGTCGGCCGAGGTCCACCTGGTCGGCGTCGGTGAGGTCCTGGCCGCGGAAGAAGAGCACCTTCTGCTCGACCAGGGCGGACCGGATGTCGGCGACCTGGTCGTCGGTGAGGGTGCGCAGGTCGGTGCCGATGACCTCGGCGCCGAAGCGGGGGCCGAGCTTGTCGAGCACCAGCGAGGCGCCGCGGGGCGGGCTGACGTGGTGGTTCCGTGCGGGTGCCTGCGTCATGGTGGCGTCCTCCTCGGGCTCGTCCGTGCCATAAACCTACTGACTTACTCAACATACACGAGATGCGGTGGTCGGGGGTGTCGGGGACGGGTCCGGGGTGTCCCCGACGACGGGGGAGGCCAGGGTTCCCTAGAATTCGCGGGGTCCGACGACGAGGAGTGCGCAGTGGGACGACTGGTCACGACGCTCACCCGCGCGGTGCGGCAGCGGGTGCTGGCGCGCGCCGGGGGCGTCGACCTGTCGCGGCTCGACAAGGTGCCGGAGTCGCTGGCCTGGCCGCTGCGCCGTGACGGCACGTCGCCCAGCCCGCGGCTCCAGGCCACCCGCAACGCCGACCCGGTGCAGCGGCTGGTCCGGCTGTTCGGCATGGAGGTGTGGCTGGTCACCGGCGACGCGGAGTGCCGCGCGGTGCTGGCCGACGCCACGTCGTACAGCACCGACATCCGGCCCTACATGGGCCGCAGCGGCTCCGCCACGGACGGCGACATCGGCGGCCTGGGGTTCACCGACCCGCCCGACCACACCCGGCTGCGGCGGCTGCTCGTGCCGGAGTTCACGATGCGGCGGCTGCAGCGCCTCGCCCCGCTGATCCAGCGCGTCGTCGACCGCCAGCTCGACGAGCTCGAGGCGGCGCTCACCGAGTCCCCCGACGGCGTCGCCGACCTGGTGCCGACCCTCGCCTTCCCGGTGCCGTTCCTGGTCATCTGCGACCTCCTCGGCCTGCCCGACGAACGGCGCGAGACCTTCGCCAGCCTCGCCACCCAGCGCTTCGACGTCACCGGGGGAGGGCCCGGGACGATCGGGGCGATCGGCGGCTCGCGGGAGTTCCTGCTGGCCGAGGTCGCCCGGCAGCGGCACGATCCCGGGCCGGGCCTGATCGGCCAGCTGATCCGCGAGCACGGCGAGGAGGTCACCGACTTCGAGCTCGGCGGCCTCGCCGACGGAGTCTTCACCGGCGGCCTGGAGACCAGCGCCTCGATGCTCGCGCTCGGCACCGCCCACCTGCTCGAGCACCGCGAGCTGTGGCGCCGGCTGCAGGCCGACCCCACCATCGCCCCGGCCCTGGTCGACGACCTGCTGCGGCTGCTCTCGGTCGTGCAGGTCGCCTTCCCGCGCTTCGCCCGCCACGACGTCGTCGTCGGCGGCAAGAGCATCCCGCAGGGGTCGGTCGTGCTGTGCTCGCTGCCCGCCGCCAACCGCGACGGCCGCGTCGGCCGGGGCGACGACGTCGACCTGACCACGGCCGGGCCCGGCCACCTGGCCTTCGGGCACGGCTTCCACCGCTGCGTCGGCGCCGAGCTGGCACGGATGGAGCTGGTCACGGCGTTCACCACGATGGTGCCACGGCTGCCCGACCTGGCCCTGGCGGTGCCCCCGGACGAGCTGGAGCACCGCGCGCTCTCGATCGTGTTCGGCGTCGAGTCGGTGCCGGTCACCCGTCGGGGCTGAGGCGGTCTCAGGGCGCGAGGTCGGCGTACGCCTCGGCCAGGACGTCGGCCCCGGCCTTGACCCGCGTCGTGTGCTCCACGCGGTTCCACGTCGGCCAGGTCAGGTCGAGCGCGTGCTGCTCGCCGTCGACGTCGAGCGCCAGCCCGATGCCGGGGACCTGCACCCGCGCGGCCGGCCGGCCCTCGCCGAGCGCGACGCGCGCCGAGGGGTCGGCCATGCCGAGCATCGACCACGGCAGCCGCACCTCGAGCGTGTCGGTCTCCTCCTCGACCTGCCACGTCGCCATCGAGTCGTACGACGCGTCCTGCGGGTCCCAGCTGCCCTCGACCAGCCGGCCGACGGGGTCGTACTCCGCGGGGCGACCCGCCAGCGCGCGGTTGGTCATCAGCACCAGGTCGTGCCAGGCCGCGTCCTGGTCGGGTCGGTACGACGTGCCGCGGACGTCGAGCCGCACCGGGTCGAGCGCCCTGCGCACCTGCACCTGACCGGTCCCCGCCTCGGTGTCCAGCAGCAGCCGGTGGTCGGCCTCCTCGGGCCCGGGCACCACGTCGGCCTCGAGCCGCAGCCGGGTGGGAGCGCCGTCGCGCCCGGTGACCTCGACGTGGACGTAGGAGTGGTCGGCCCAGACGTGGACGTACTTCGTGTCGCCGCCCTCGGGGACCAGCTCGGCGGCGGCGTCCGGCACCTGCGTGGTGTCGGTCGCCACCAGGCCGAACCACTGCTCGTTGGTCAGCGGGTCGTGCCACAGCTGGCGACGCTCGGCGTCGGTGTGCTCCTGGGTGTTCCAGGTGCGCTTGAACCACTCGTCCTCCCACGAGAAGACGAACCCGCCGGCGACGCCCTGGGCCGCCATCATCCGCAGCATCGAGGCGTTCATCGCCATCGCCTCCTGCTCGGAGTGCGAGCCCTGGTCGCGTCCGCGGGTGCCCTCGTGGGCCGAGCCCAGCGAGGACGGCACGCCGAACTCGCTCACCACGAGCGGCATCGTGCCGGCGACGTGCTGCTGCAGCGAGGCCAGGTAGCCGGCGTACCGGTCGGGCTCGCCCTCCCACTCGACCCGGTCGAGGCCGCGCTCGAAGCGCTGGAAGTCGGGGTAGTAGGGGTAGGCGTGGAAGCTCGCGAAGGTGCCGCCCGGCCACGCCCGCGTCGGCAGCACGTGCATCGCGTCGACGCCGACGAGGTCCTCGGCGGGCAGCGGCTCGGTCGGGTGGGTCAGCGGGTCGGTGGTGGGCCAGTTGGCGAAGGCCACGGGCACCGAGGTGCCGTGCGCGGCCTCCGCGGTGGCGAGGACGTCCAGGTGACGCGCGATCCAGCGCTCGGTGGCGGTCGCGTCGCGGGTGGCGGCGAAGTAGCGCCCCGGCTCGTACGCCGCCCCCGCCTCCCGGCGGTCGGTGCGGCGGGTGCCCTCGGGGTCCCACTCGACGCCGACGATCCAGGACACCACCCAGCGCGAGACGTCCGTGCGCCAGGTGCCGCCGGCGTGGCCGGGCTGCTCGGGCCGGGTCAGGTCGCCGTGCACGGCCGCCGAGGTCTCGCGCAGCTCCTCGGTGAAGGCGCGGTCCACCGAGGGGGTGTAGAGGGTCCGCCCGGCCTCGGTGTAGCTCTCGTCGGGCAGGTAGACGCCCTGCACCAGGTAGAGCGGGGCCGTCGGGTGCGCCCGGTTGAAGCGGTCCAGCTCGTCGTAGAAGGCGGGCGGGTGCGCGGCGTACACCCGCACCACCCGGATGCCGAGGTCGTGCATCTGGGAGAACCAGGTGCGGTACGTCGCCGCGTCGAGGTGGTCGATCTCGCCGGGCTGGTGACCCGGCGTGGTGCTGCCGAGGTTGATGCCGGGCAGGAAGGTCTTCGCGCCCGACGCGGTGTGCAGGGCCAGGCCGCCGGGTCCGGAGGTGGCGAGCACGTCGAGGTCACCGACGGTGCGCGGCGCGGGTGACCAGTCGCTCCCGGAGGCGGTCGCGGCCGCGGCTGCGGGGTCGGGGGAGTCGCTGCCGGTGCACCCGGCGGCGGCGAGCAGGGTCACCAGCGTGAGCAGGACCCCGAGCGAGCGTCGTACCACCCCGTGAGGTTACGAGGCGTTCGCACCTTCTGTCCGGGTTCTGGAGGGGGTGAGGGTGGGGGTCGTCTAGACCGGTTCGACCCGACACGTATTTGTTGTCCGCACCTACTAGACCCTGAATGTGACGGCCGTTACGTTGTGCCGACCAACATTTAGATCTCCGGCCAGGCGGGCGACGACCCCTCGGACCAACGCGGGCGGACGCCGGAGACACCCCCTGACTCGACGAAGAGGAGGCGGTCTGCGTGAAGCGGATGCCTGGAGTACTTGCGGTGGGAGCCCTCGGGCTGACCCTGACCCTGAGCGCCTGTGGCAGCAGCGGCGACAGTGGCGGCGGTGACGGCGGCAGCGCGGCCGCGGATGCCAAGATCGGCGTGATCCTGCCCGACACCGAGTCCTCGGTGCGGTGGGAGAGCGCGGACCGTCCGGCGCTCGAGGCGGCCTTCAAGAAGGCCGGCGTCGACTACGAGATCCAGAACGCGCAGGGCGACTCCAGCCAGATGGCCAAGATCGCCGACTCGATGATCACCAGCGGCGTCACCGTCCTGGCCATCGTCAACCTCGACAACGCCTCCGGTGCGGCCATCGAGGAGAAGGCCAAGAACCAGGGCATCGCCACCATCGACTACGACCGCCTCACCCTCGGCGGCTCGGCGTCCTACTACGTCTCCTACGACAACGAGAAGGTCGGCGAGCTGCAGGGCCAGGGCCTCGAGGACTGCCTCGGTGCCGACACCAAGGCCAACATCGCCTACCTCAACGGCTCGCCCGACGACTCCAACGCGACCTCGTTCTCCAAGGGCGCGCACAAGGTCCTCGACGCCAACAGCAACTACGAGGTCGTCGCCGAGCAGGCCGTGCCGGGCTGGGACAACACCCAGGCCACGAAGATCTTCGAGCAGATGTACACCGAGAACGACGGCAAGATCGACGGCGTCCTCGCCGCCAACGACGGCCTCGGCGGCTCGGCGATCTCGATCCTGCAGAAGAACGGTGTCGCCGGGAAGGTGCCGGTCACCGGTCAGGACGCGACCGTGCAGGGCCTGCAGGACATCCTCGCCGGCACGCAGTGCATGACGGTCTACAAGTCCGCCACGCAGGAGGCCGGCGCGCTGGCCGACCTGGCCATCGGCCTGGCCCAGGGCGAGAAGCCCAAGGCCGACGGCTCGGTCAAGGACACCGAGGGCAACCGCGACGTCCCCGCCGTGCTGCTCGACCCGGTCTCGGTGACCAAGGAGAACGTCAAGGCGGTCATCGACGACGGTGGCGCTACCGCCGCCGACGTCTGCAAGGGCTTCGAGAAGGAGTGCGAGGAGGCCGGGATCTCCTGATCCTGGTCGCCCCTGCGCGATGCGGGCCCGGTCTCCTCCGGGGACCGGGCCCGCCCCCTGCTCCGTCGTACGACGCAGCACCCGCACCACCCCGGCCGCACCACCCGTGACCCAGCGCCTTGGAGACCTGATGACCGAACCCCTGCTCGAGCTGCGTGGAGTGAACAAGAGCTTCGGACCCGTGCAGGTCCTCCACGACGTGGACTTCAAGGTCTACCCCGGCCAGGTCACCGCGCTCGTCGGCGACAACGGCGCCGGCAAGTCGACGCTGGTCAAGACCATCGCCGGCATCTACCGCGCCGACAACGGCGAGTTCCGCTTCGACGGGCAGCCGGTCAGCATCACCAGCCCCAAGGACGCCTCGGCGCTGGGCATCGAGGTCGTCTACCAGGACCTCGCGCTGTGCGACAACCTCGACATCGTCCAGAACATGTTCCTCGGCCGCGAGGCCAAGAACGGCGTCATGCTCGACGAGCTCGGCATGGAGGAGCGCGCCCGCAGCACCCTCGCCTCGCTCTCGGTGCGCACCGTGAAGTCGGTGCGCCAGAGCGTCGCCTCGCTCTCCGGCGGCCAGCGCCAGACCGTGGCCATCGCCAAGGCGGTGCTGTGGAACTCCAAGGTGGTGCTGCTCGACGAGCCCACCGCCGCCCTCGGCGTGGCCCAGACCCGCCAGGTCCTCGACCTCGTGCGGCGGCTCGCCGACGCCGGCCTCGGGGTCGTGCTGATCTCCCACAACATGGTCGACGTCCTCGAGGTGTCGGACCGCATCACCGCGCTCTACCTCGGTCGCGTGGCCGCCGACATCCCGGCCGCCGAGACCAACCACAGCCAGATCGTCGAGCTGATCACCGCCGGTCGGTCGGGCGACATCGGAATCCCTGCCGCGACCGCGGCCGAGTCGGCCTGAGGAGCCTCCCGTGACCACACGCACCGACCAGACCACCCCCGCCTCCGGCGGGGAACCCGGCCCCTCGTTCGCCGCGGTCGACTTCGCCAACGACAAGGCCAGCGCCTCGCTGGGCGAGTCGTTCCGCGACTACAAGGACCGCCTCCGCGGCGGCGACATGGGAGCCCTCCCGGCCGTCCTCGGCCTCGTGGTGCTCTTCGCCGTCTTCTCCGCGCTGCGCCCCGACTCCTTCACCAGCGCCCTCAACATCGCCAACCTGTTCACCCAGGCCTCGGCCATCTCGGTCCTCGCCATGGGCCTGATCCCGGTGCTGCTGCTCGGTGAGATCGACCTGTCGGCCGGTGTCACCGGCGGCATGTCGGCCGGCTTCACCGCCGTCGCGATCGAGCGCCAGGACCTGCCGTGGCCGGTCGCGGTGGTGATCGGCCTGGCCGTCGGCGCCCTCGTGGGCCTCGCCATCGGCCTGCTGGTGGCCAAGCTCGGCATTCCGTCCTTCGTCGTCACGCTGGCCTTCTTCCTGGGCCTGCAGGGCGTCATCCTCAAGCTCATCGGCCTCGGCGGCTCGGTGCCGGTGCGCGACGAGGTGCTGCGCGCCATCACCATCAAGTCGATGCCGGTGGTGCTCGGCTGGATCCTGGTCGTGGCCCTGCTCGCCCTCTACGGCGGGCTGCTCTTCCTGCGGCAGCGCCGCCTGGCCCAGAAGAACCTGCAGCGGCCCCCGACCTCGCTCGTCGCGGTGAAGTTCGGCGGCCTCGTCCTGGTCATCGCCGTGGTCGCGATCATCCTGTCGGGCAACCGCAGCCGCGTGCCCACCTTCGTCATCGCCGGCATCCCCTACGCCGTGTTCCTCGTCGGCGCGCTGCTGATCTTCTGGACCTTCGTCTTCAGCCGCACCGGCTACGGCCGCCACATGTACGCCGTCGGCGGCAACACCGAGGCCGCCCGCCGGGCCGGCATCGACGTCGACCGGCTGCGCATCTCCGCCTTCGTGATCTGCTCCACGATGGCGGCGGTCAGCGGCATCATCACCGCGTCGTACGACGGCAAGGTCTCGCCCGGCTCGGGCGGCGGCAACGTGCTGCTCTACGCCGTCGGCGCGGCCGTCATCGGCGGCACCAGCCTCTTCGGCGGCAAGGGCCGGATCCGTGACGCCGTCATCGGTGGTCTGGTGATCGCCACCATCGACAACGGGCTCGGCCTGCTCAACCAGGCGGCGTACATCAACTACATCATCACCGGCACCGTGCTGCTGCTCGCCGCCTCCGTCGACGCGATCTCGCGCCGCCGCCGCTCGGCCACCGGGACGTAGGGGCCGTGTCCGCGTCCAGACGACGCGGGACCGGCACCAACCAGGAGGCCGTACGACGCCACAACCTGGCCACCCTCCTGGGCCACGTGCACCACTCCGGTGGGGTCTCGCGCGCCCAGCTGACCGAGCGGATGGGGCTCAACCGGTCGACGATCGGCGACCTCGTCCGGGAGCTCGACGAGCTCGCGGTGGTGCACCAGTCGACCCCCGAGGTGGGCACCACCCGCGTCGGGGCCGGCCGGCCCTCGCTCGACGTCAACCCCGACCCCGACTCGGTGCACGTGCTCGCCGCCGAGCTCGGCGTCGACACCCTCGACGTGGCCCGGGTGGGCCTCGGCGGCGCGGTGCTCGACCGGATCTCGCGCCCCACCCCGGCCTCGCCCGACCCCGACGTGGTGGTCGACCTCGTCGTCGACATGCTGCGCGAGCTGCTGGCCTCGGCCTCCCCGGGGTCGCGGCTGGTCGGCATCGGTGTCGCGGTCCCCGGCGTGGTCAACGACGCGACGGGGCTGGTCCGGTTCGCGCCCAACCTCGGCTGGAGCGACGTCTCGCTGACGCCGATGCTGGCCAGCCGGATCGGGCTCAAGGTGCCCGTGCGGCTCGGCAACGACGCCGAGCTGGGCGCCCTGGCCGAGCACATCCGCGGCGCCGGCCGCCACCTGTCCCACCTCGTCTACATCTCCTGCGACGTCGGCGTCGGCGGCGGCGTGATCATCGAGGGGCTCCCGATGCGCGGCGCGAGCGGGTACGCCGGCGAGGTCGGCCACCAGCGCTTCGACAACGGCTCGGCCCGCTGCCGCTGCGGCAACACCGGCTGCTGGGAGACCGAGATCGGCTCCCACGCGGTCGCCGAGGCGGTCGGCTGCCCGCCGGACCGGATGGACCAGCTCGAGCAGTACCTCCGCCCCGGCCAGCCCGTGCCCCCCGCCCTGCGGCGCCTCGCGCACTCGCTCGGCGTCGGGCTCGGGGGCCTGGTCAACGTCTTCAACCCCGAGGTCGTGATCCTCGGCGGCGTGCTCCGGTGGGTCTACCCGCTGGTGCGCGACGACGTCCTCGACGCGTTCGAGGCGTGGGCGCTGGACGCCCCGGCCCGCGAGGCCAGCATCGTGCTCCCCTGGCTGGCCGGCGACTCCGTCATCGTCGGCGCGGCCGAGCTCGCCTTCACCGACCTCCTGGCCGACCCCGTCGGCTCGCTCGCGCGGGCCGAGGGAGCGCTCACGGCGGTGCTCGGGTCCTAGACGCACCGCTTCGACGATCAGTTCGTCGGGTCCGGTCGTCGGCTCAGGTGTGGGGCGGCAGGGCGAGCAGCGAACTGATCGTCCGTCGGGTGCGGTGAGCTCGGGGCGGCGTACGCACGTGTCAGGTGTTGTGGGGACATGTCAGCCGTCGTGACGGCTGACGAGTCCCCAATTACCCGGACGTCCGGGTAATCAGCAAGGCCCGCTCACCCCGCCCGGGGGAGCGACCGCCGCCCGGCGTACGTCGCGTCGAGGGCGTCGAGGGCGGCGCCGACGGAGGCCGCGTGGAGGCCGAGGCTGCTGGGGGCGACGCGGGTGCCGGGGCCGGTGAAGCCGGCGTCGAGCGCCTGCTCGAGAGCGGGCACCAGGACGTCGGCCAGCGGCACGAAGGCGCCGCCGAGGACGACGACGGCGGGGTCGAGGCCGAGCGCGAGGCCGGTGACGCCGCGGACCATCGCGGCCACGACGGGCTGCAGCAGGGTGGCGGCGTCGGGCAGGGCGGCGACGCGGGCGGCGTACGCCACGGGGTCCTCGTCGGAGGCGACCTCGAGGCCGGTGGCGGCGACCAGGCCGCGCTGGCCCGCGAGCGCCTCCCAGCAACCGGTGCGGCCGCAGGCGCAGGGCTGGTCGGTGCCGACGCGGAGGTGGCCGACCTCGCCGGCCAGGCCGCGGCTGCCGCGCAGCACCTCGCCGCCGGCGATGACTCCGGCGCCGAGGCCGACGGTGCCGGTGAGGTAGACGAGGTCGGTCTCGCCGACGGCCACGCCCTGGAGGCTCTCGGCCCGCGCGGCGCAGTTGGCGTCGTTGTCGACCGCGACGGCGAGGCCGGGGCAGGCCAGGCCGGAGGAGAGGCGGTCGGCCAGGGGCTCGGCGTGCCAGCCCAGGTTGGGGGCGTCGACGACCTGGCCGAGCGAGCGGTCGATGAGGCCGGGCACGGCCACGGTGAGGCCCAGCGCGCTCGCGCCGGTGGCGTGCAGCCGGTCGAGGTGCTCGCGCGCGAGCCGGAGCACCTGCTCGGTGCCCGGCGGCTCGGCGCCCCAGGTGGTGCGCTCGAACCACAGCTCGGCGCCGGTCAGGTCGAGGACGGTGACGGCGACGTAGTCGACGTTGACCTCGATGCCGACGCCCGCGTGCCGCCGGCCGTCGAGCCGCACCAGGGTGCCGGGCCGACCGCGGCCGGGCTCGTCGCGGGCGGCCGGCGCCTCGAGGATGACGCCGAGGTCCTCGAGGTCGCCGACGATGGCCCCGACGGTGGCCTTGGCCAGGCCCGAGAGCCGGGCCAGGTCGGCCCGGCTCCGGGCCGAGCCGTCACGGAGCAGCCGCAGCAGCACGGCGGTGTTGCGGCGGCGTACCTCGTCGGTGGCGGCCGGTCCCCGGGTGCGGGGACCGGCCGGCCGCGGGTCGAGGGGCACGGTCAGCGGATGCCGTAGAGGTGCTCCAGCGCGAGCTGGTCGAGCCGCTCGAAGGCCATGCCGCGCGCGCCGATGGCCTCCACGTCGGGCGCCGGGGCGTCGACGATGCTCTGCCAGGTCTCGCCCTCGGCCAGCGTGGGCACGGCGAGCTCGGGCAGGTGGGAGGCCTCGAGCGCGGCCTGGACCTCGGGGTCGGCGCGGAACGCCTGGGCCTTCTCGCGCAGGATCAGGTAGTTGCGCATGCAGCCCGCGGCCGAGACCCACACGCCCTCGTCGTCCTCGGTGCGGGGGGTCTTGAAGTCGAAGTGGACCGGGCCGTCGTAGCCGCCGGCGAGCAGGGTGTCGACGATCCAGAAGGCGCCGCGGACGTTGCCGGCGCCGAAGCGGAGGTCCTGGTCGTACTTCGGGCCGTTCTGGCCATTGAGGTCGATGTGGAAGAGCTTGCCCTGCCACATCGCCTGGGCGTAGCCGGCGGCGGCGTTCATGCCGGCCATCTCCTCGTGCCCGATCTCGGGGTTCACCCCGACCAGCTCGGGGCGCTCGAGGCGCTCGATGAAGGCCAGCGCGTGGCCGACGGTCGGCAGCAGGATGTCGCCGCGGGGCTCGTTGGGCTTGGGCTCGATGGCGAACTTGAGGTCGTAGCCCTTCTCGGTGACGTAGTCACCCAGCAGGTCAAAGGCCTCCTTGTAGCGGTCGAGCGCGACCATGACGTCCTTGGAGGCCTGCGACTCCGCGCCTTCCCGGCCGCCCCAGGCGACGTAGACCTTGGCGCCGAGCTCGGCGGCCAGGTCGATGTTGCGCATCGTCTTCTGCAGCGCGAACCGGCGTACGTCGCGCAGGTTGGAGGTGAAGGCGCCGTCCTTGAAGACCGGGTGGCCGAAGAGGTTGGTGGTCGCGGTCGTGACGACCATGCCGGTGTCGGCCAGCGACTTCTTGAAGCCGTCGAGGATCTTCTCGCGCTCGGAGTCCGAGGACGCGAAAGGCACCACGTCGTCGTCGTGGAAGTTGACGCCGTAGGCACCGATCTCGGCCAGCTTCTCGACCGCGCGCACGGGGTCCATGGCGGGGCGGGTGGGCTCGCCGAACGGGTCGCGGCCGGGGTACTGCACGGTCCAGAGCCCGAAGGAGAACTTGTCCTCGGGGCGCGGGGTGAGGTCGGTCATGGTGGTGCCTCTCTGGTGGGGCTGGCGGAGGGGTGGGGCTGGCGGGGTGGGGCGTCAGGAGGGGGTGGACCAGCCGGCGGTGCGCTCGCGCAGCCCGGCGTACGCCGCCCGCAGCTCACCCGCGTCGGGCCCGGCCTCGGGGGCGTCGAGCTCGGTGGCCGGCACCGGCCAGTCGGGCGGGGCCTCGCTGCCGAGCAGGGTCCAGGCGGCCTGACGGGCGGCGCCGAGGGCGACGTACTCCCCGGGATGGGGCAGGGCGACGGGCACGCCGAGCACGGCGGGCGCCAGGGCGCGCACGGCCGGGTTGCGGGCGGCGCCGCCGATCAGCAGGGCGCGGGTGGGGGAGGCGTCGGACATGGCGTCCATGGCGGCCAGCGCGTCGGCGAGGCTGAGCAGCAGGCCCTCGACGTGGGCGCGGGCGAGGTCCTCGCGGGTGGTGGCGCTGGTGAGGCCGTGCAGCGTGCCGGCGGCGTCGGGGCGGGCGGGCGTGCGCTCGCCGTCGAGGTAGGGCAGCAGGGTCAGGCCGTGCGCCCCGGGCACCGAGGCGAGGGCGAGCTCGGCGAGGCCGTCGTGGTCGACGCCGAGCAGGCGGGCGCCGAGGTCGAGGATGCGGGCGGCGTTGACGGTGCAGGCCAGGGGCAGGAACCGGCCGGTGGCGTCGGCGAACCCGGCGACCATCCCGGTGCCGTCGGCCGACGGGCCCGTGGCGACCATCGAGACCACGCCCGAGGTGCCGATCGAGACGCCCGCGTCGCCCGGCCCCAGGCCCAGGCCGAGGGCGGCGGCCATGTTGTCGCCGGTGCCGGGGGCGATCACGGTCCGGCCGTGGTGGCCGACGACCTCGGCGGGCTCGGCGACCCGCGGCAGCACGAGCGGGCGACCGGCGGCGCGCTCCAGCAGGTCGGGCATCCAGTCGTCGGTGTGCGGCGAGAAGTAGCCCGTGCCCGACGCGTCGCCGCGGTCGGTGGTGGCCTCCTCGGGCCGCCCGGCGAGGTGCCAGGTGAGGTAGTCGTGGGGGAGCAGCACCCGGTGGGCACGTCCCAGCGCGTCGGCGGCGTGGTCGCGCATCCAGCGCAGCTTGGTGACCGTGATCGAGGCGTTGAGCACCGAGCCGGTCAGGTCGGCGCTGGCCTGCGGCCCGCCGAGCTCCTCGACCAGGTCGGCGGCGGCACCGGCGCTGCGCATGTCGTTCCACAGCAGCGCGTCGTGCACGGGCTCGCCGGCCGCGTCGAGCACGACCGACCCGTGCTGCTGGCCTCCCACGGCGACCGCGTCGGCCCGGTCGAGCAGCGGCCCGGCCGCCTCCTCGAACGCCTCGAGCCAGCGCCGCGGGTCCACGGCCGTGCCGTCGGGGTGACGCGCCGTGCGCTGCTCGACCACGGCACCGCTGTCGGCGTCGACGAGCAGGGCCTTGGTGGACTGGGTGGAGGAGTCGACACCGAGGACCAGAGGCATGCCGCTAATTTATACGACTCCTGAACTAAGTCAAGGGTCGTGGGTCAGGACGGGACTGTCCCGGCAGCGCGAGACCCTCAGGCGTACGTCGTGCCGCGCTGACGCACCGGGCGGCCGATGCCGGAGCCGATCTCCTCGAGCTCGGCGACGGTCTTGGCCGACCCGTGCTCGGAGCCGGCCATCCGCGAGATCGTCTCCTCCATCAGGGTGCCGCCGAGGTCGTTGGCGCCGGCGCGGAGCATCGCGCGGGTGCCCTCGACGCCGAGCTTGACCCAGCTGGTCTGGATGTTCTCGATGCGGCCGTGGAGCAGGATCCGGGCCATCGCGTGGACGGCGAGGTTGTCGCGCAGCGTCGGGCCGGGGCGCGCGACGCCGGCGAGGTAGATCGGGGCGCTGGTGTGCACGAACGGCAGCGGCACGAACTCGGTGAACCCGGTCGTCCCCGCGGCCAGCGACTCGTCCTGGATGCGGGAGAGGACCCGCAGGTGGTTGACCCAGTGGCGGGGGTTGTCGACGTGGCCGTACATCATCGTGCTGGTCGTCGGGATGCCCACGCGGTGCGCGGTGCTGATCACCTCGACCCAGGTGCGGGTCGGCAGCTTGCCCTTGGTGAGCACCCACCGCACGTCGTCGTCGAGGATCTCCGCGGCGGTGCCGGGGATCGTGTCGAGGCCCGACTCGCGCGCCTTGATCAGGAAGTCCTCGAACGACAGGCCCGTGCGCGAGGACCCGTTGACGATCTCCATGGGGGAGAAGGCGTGGACGTGCATCTGCGGCACGCGCTTCTTCACCGCGGCCGCGAGGTCGAAGTACGCCGTGCCGGGCAGCTCGGGGTCGATCCCGCCCTGCATGCAGACCTCGGTGGCGCCGAGCCCCCACGCCTCCTCGGCGCGGTCGGCGACCTGGTCCAGCGACAGCGAGTAGGCGTCGGCGTCGGTGCGTCGCTGGGCGAACGCGCAGAACCGGCAGCCGACGTAGCAGACGTTGGTGAAGTTGATGTTGCGGTTGACGACGTAGGTCACGTCGTCGCCGACCGTCTCGCGGCGCAGGTCGTCGGCCAGCCGACAGACCTGGTCGAGCAGGTCCCCCTCGGCGGTCATCAGGGTCAGCGCGTGGTCGTCGGAGAGGTTGCCGGGGTCGGCCTCGGCGGCGCGGAGGGCGTCGGCGCCCGGCGTACGTCCGGATAGTCCGAGACGTTTGGCACCCTCAGCGGCGTGAAAAAGGTGCCGATCGTCTCGGACTACCCCGGCGGCGACCTGCTCCCGGAGCTCGTCCCAGTCGCCGTACACCTCGTCGAAGTCCGAGCGGCGGTCGTCGGTGCGGCCCTCGGTGTCGACGGCCGCGTGGAGGTCGGTGCGGCCGACGCTGGCGAAGCCGCCGTCGGGCTCCTGCCACGGCAGCCCGGTGGGGCGTACGCCGTCGCGCAGCAGGCCGTCGTCGTCGGCCAGCGCCGCCACGTGGGCCGAGACGCGGGGGTCGATCCAGGGCTCCCCGGCCACGACGTACTCCGGGTGGACCGTCAGCCGCGCACGCAGCGACAGCCCCGCCTCCGCGGTGACCTCGCGGAGTCGGTCGAGCGAGGGCCAGGGACGCTCGGGGTTGACGTGGTCCGGGGTGAGCGGGGAGACGCCGCCCCAGTCGTCGACGCCGGCGCCCAGCAGGGCCCGGCACTCCTCGAGGTCGACCAGGTTGGGCGGTGCCTGCAGCCGGGCCTTGGGGCCGAGGACGACGCGGGCGGTGGCCAGCGCCGCGAGGTACTCCTGCAGGCCGAGGTCGTCGGTGTGGCGCATCGCGGTGTCGGGCTTGGCGCGGAAGTTCTGGACGATCACCTCCTGCACGTGGCCCGAGCGGCGGGCGACGCGGCGTACGGCGAAGATCGACTCGGCGCGCTCCTCCAGCGTCTCGCCGATGCCGACCAGGATGCCGGTGGTGAACGGCACCGAGAGCCGGCCGGCGTCCTCGAGGACCCGCAGCCGGACCTCGGGGTCCTTGTCGGGCGAGCCGAAGTGGGCCAGCCCCTTGGTCTCGAACAGCCGGCGCGACGTGGTCTCGAGCATCATCCCCATCGAGGGGGAGACGGGCTTGAGCCGGTTGATCTCCTCCCACGACATGACGCCGGGGTTGAGGTGGGGCAGCAGGCCGGTCTCCTCCAGCACCCGCACCGCCATCGCCCGGACGTAGGCCAGCGTCGAGTCGTAGCCCTGCTCGTCGAGCCAGGCCCGCGCCTCGGGCCAGCGGTCCTCGGGGCGGTCGCCGAGCGTGAACAGCGCCTCGGCGCAGCCGAGCCCGGCGCCCTGGCGGGCGATGTCGAGGATCTCGTCGGGGGAGAGGTACGGCGCCTCGCCGGCCCGCTCGAGGTGGCCCGGCGTGGTGACGAAGGTGCAGTAGTGGCAGCGGTCGCGGCACAGCCGGGTGACGGGGACGAACACCTTGGGGGAGTAGGTCACCACGCCCGGGCGGCCGGCCGCCACGAGCCCGGCGTCGCGCACCCGGGCGGCGACCGCCGAGAGCCGCTGGAGGTCCTCGCCCCGGGCGGACAGCAGCACCGTCGCCTCGGCGACGTCGAGCGCCGCCCCGCGCTCGGCGCGGGCCAGGGCCCGACGGAGCTGCTGCGGGGTGGGGCCGGGCTGGGGATCCGTGTCGGCACTCATCGCGGATCAGGCTAGCCCGGCCAGGAGACCGGGAGCTCCTGGCCCGCCTCCGCCAGCACCCGGCGGAGCACGTCGGGCCGGTTGGTGATCAGTCCGTCCACCCCGAGGTCGACCAGCAGCCGCATCGTGGGTGCGTCGTCGACGGTGTAGGGCAGCACGCGCAGGCCGGCCGCGTGCGCCTGGTCGACGAGGTCGGGGGTGAGGCTGCTGCGGCTGGGCGAGAGGGCGTCGAAGCCCAGGCTGGCCGCGGCCAGGGCGACGCTGTCGTCGTAGTCGTCGATGTCGAGGCCCGCCAACCACGGCGAGGCGCCCGGCTGGTCGACCTCGAGCCGGTCGGTGGTGCTGAGGGCGTTGAGCCGCAGCTGCGGCGCCGCGGCGCGCACCAGGCGCAGCACGGCCCAGTCGAAGCTCTGCACCGACGTGCGGGCGAGGGCCCCGGCGTCGGTGAGCAGCCCGACGACGGCCTCGACGAACCGCTCCCGCGGGGCGGTCTCCTCGGCGTGCAGCACGTCGAACTTCGTCTCGACGTTGAGGCCGACCTCGGCGCCGCGCTCGTGCACCAGCGTGAGCAGCTGGTCGAGCGTGGCCAGCGGCTCGGGCCCGCAGGAGGACAGCCCCGCCAGCTCGGTCCAGGTGCGGCGGGCGATGAGGTGCCCGGCGTAGGTCCGCTCGTGGGAGAGGACGGGCACGCCGTCCGCGCTGACGTGCACGTCGCACTCCAGCGTGGTCACGCCGAGCGCCAGGGCGCGGTCGAAGGCGAGCAGCGAGTTCTCGGGCCACAGCCCCGCGCCGCCCCGGTGGGCCTGGAGGTCGAAGGTCCGACCGGTCGCGAGCACGGTCAGCCCACCCACTCCTTGAGGCGTCGCACCAGGCTCGCCGGGTCGTCGTCGACCGGCACCACGTTGAGGTTGGTGACCCCTGCCTCGGCGTACGCCGCCAGCCGCTCGCGCACGTGTCCCTCGGGTCCGACCAGGTTGGTCTGCTCGAGCAGCTCCAGGGGCACGGCCGCCTCGGCCTCCTGCTTGCGCCCGCTCAGGTAGAGGTCCTGGATGCGGGCGGCCTCGGCCTCGAAGCCGTACTGCCCGACGAGGTCGTTGTAGAAGTTCTTGCCCCGCGCCCCCATGCCGCCGACGTAGAGCGCGGTGTGGGGCCGGGCGAGGTCGAGCAGGTGCTTGACGTCGTCGCCGACCGCGACCATGCCGCCGCCCACGACCTCGAGCGGGCCGAGCTCGGCGGGCCGCCGGGCGGCACCGGCGGCCAGGGCCTCGCCCCACACCCCCTGGGCGCCCTCGGGGCTGAACAGGAACGGCAGCCAGCCGTCGGCGTACTCCGCGGTGCCCTCGACCGACCTCGGGCCCAGCGCGGCGATGTAGATCGGGACGGCCGAGCGCTCGGGGTGGGTGAGCATCTTCAGCGGCTTGCCGAGCCCGGTGCCCTGGTCGGGCGGCAGCGGCAGCGTGACCTGGCGGCCGTCGTGCACCAGCACCTCGCGGCGCAGCGCCGCCCGGACGATGTCGACGACCTCGCGGGTGCGGGCGACCGGCGCGCGGTAGGGCACGCCGTGCCAGCCCTCGACGACCTGCGGGCCCGAGGCGCCCAGGCCGAGGATGGCGCGGCCGCCGGAGACGTTGTCGAGGCCGGCGGCGGTCTGGGCGAGCAGCGCCGGGGTGCGGGAGTAGACGTTGAGGATGGCCGAGCCGATCTCCACCGTCTCCGTGCGGGCGGCGAGGTAGCCCATCAGGGTGGCGGCGTCGAAGCCGTAGGCCTCGGCCACCCAGATGGTGTCGAGCCCCGCCCGCTCCAGGCCGGCGACCTGGTCGGCGGTCTCGCGGGGGTTGCCGGAGTAGGTCAGCTGCGTGGAGATCTTCACGCAGGCGAACCTAGAGGGGTCAGGGGCGGCGGGCCAGTCGGCTGGGCCACCAAATGCCCGGCCCGATCCAGTGGCACAGGGCCGGGACGAGCAGCGAGCGGACCACGAGGGCGTCCAGCAGCACGCCGAAGGCCACGATGAAGGCGATCTGGGCCAGGAACAGGATCGGGATCACACCGAGCGCGGTGAAGGTCGCGGCGAGCACCACCCCGGCCGAGGTGATGACGCCGCCGGTGACCGAGAGGCCCTTGAGGATGCCCGGCCGGGTGCCGCGCCGCAGCGACTCCTCGCGGACGCGGGTCATCAGGAAGATGGAGTAGTCGATGCCGAGCGCGACCAGGAAGACGAACGCGATCAGCGACGTCGAGGGGTCGCTGGCCGGGTAGTCGAAGACGTGCTCGAAGACCAGCGCGCTGACGCCCATGGTGGCGCCGAAGGACAGCACGTTGGCCAGGATCAGCAGCAGCGGCGCCACGAGCGAGCGCAGCAGCAGGGCCAGCACGACGAGGATCACCAGCAGGATCGCGGGGATCACCACCGCCCGGTCGCGCTGCGTGGTGTCGCGGGTGTCGACGAGGATCGCCGTCGACCCGCCGACCAGGACGTCGTCGTCGAGCGTGTGCAGGTCGGTGCGCAGCAGCTCCAGCGTCCGGGTGGCGGCGGCCGAGTCGCCGGGGGCGTCCAGGGTGGCCAGCACCACCGCCTCGCCGTCGACGACCTTGGGCGTGGTCGGGTCCTCGGGCGAGGCCGGCAGCGCGAACACGGTCGGGGTGCGGTCGGTGGGGCGTGCGATGCCGGGGTGGTCCTGCAGCAGCGCGACGGTCTCCTGCAGCCGGGCCGCGGGCACGACGACCTGCACCGGGCTGGAGCTGTCGGACTCGAAGTGGGCGTCGAGCACCTCCTGGGCCCGCACCGAGTCGACCTCGGTCAGGAACAGCTCGGTCTGCGGCACCGGGTCCTCGTCGAGGGTGGTGATGAAGGCCGCCAGCACCCCCAGCACGAGCGCGGTCACGACGGCCACCGCCGGGGCGCGGCGGCCCACCAGCCGCGCCACCCGGCCCCAGACGCCCCGGTCGTCGCGGTGCTCCGAGCCGTAGGCGGGCATGAACGGCCAGAACGCCGCCCGGCCCAGCAGCACCAGCATCGCGGGCAGCAGCGTGAGCGAGGCCAGCACGGCGCCGACGATGCCCAGCGCGCCGACCGGGCCGAGGCCGGCCAGGCTGGAGAGGTCGGAGAGCAGCAGGCAGAGCAGGCCGAGCACGACGGTGAGGCCCGAGGCCACGACCGGCTCCCAGCTGGCCCGCAGCGCCCGGCCCATCGCGGTGAAGCGCGACTCGTGGTCGCGCAGCTCCTCGCGGAAGCGCGAGACCACCAGCAGCGAGTAGTCGGTGGCCGCCCCGATCGCGAGGATGAACAGGATCCCCTGGCTCTGGCCGTTGACGTCGAGCACGTCGGCCCGCGCCAGGCCGTAGACCGCCGCCGAGGCGACCCCGAGGGCGAGCACCGAGGAGAGGATCACCACCAGCGGCAGCACCGGCGTGCGGTAGACGACCAGCAGGATCACCAGCACGACCAGCAGGGCGACGACCAGCAGGATCCCGTCGATGGCGCCGAAGGCCTCGATGAAGTCGCCGAGGATGCCGCCCTGGCCGCCGACGAGCACGGTCAGCCCCGCAGGCGGGTCGGCGACGACGTCGCGCACCTTCCCGACCGTCTCGAGCAGCGCGTCGCCGTCCCGGGCGTCGAGGTTGACGACCAGCTGGGCGGCCTCGCCGTCGGCCGAGGGGATCGGCCCGGTCACCCCGGAGGCGGCCAGGCCCGGCACGTCGGCCAGCTCCCCGGCGTACCGCTGGAGAAGGGCGGTGTCGTCGGCCGTCAGGCCGCCGTCGCGCTCGGCGACCACGACGGCCGGCAGCGTGTCCTCGTCCTGGAACCGCACCAGCTTCTCCAGCGCGCGGGTGGACTCCGCGCTCTGCGGGAGGAAGGCGGCGTTGTCGTTCTCCTGGATCGACCCGAGCTGCCCGGCGAAGCTGCTCAGCGGCCCGCCGACGAACACCCACACCAGCAGCACCGCGACCGGCAGCAGCCAGCGCCGTGACCGGCCGGCGCGGTGCGTCCCTGTGACCATGCGCCCAGCATCGTGCATCCGGGCGGTCGGCGCAGCCGTGGACCAGTCAGCCCGCCAGGCCGGCGACGACCTCGGCGCCGGGCAGCTCGGCGAGGAGCCGGCCCGGCAGCACCAGCTTGGACCCGCGTACGCCGCTCCCGACGACCGCCTGCTCGACGTCGACCACCCGCTCGTCGAGCAGCAGCCGCCAACCGTCGGGCAGGCCGACCGGCGTGATCCCGCCGTGCTCCATGCCGGTCTCGGCGACCGCCCGGTCGTGGTCGAGGAAGGAGCACTTGCGCACGTCGAGCAGCCGCTTGACCACCGTGTTGACGTCGGCGCGGGTGTCGGCGCGGACCAGGCACGCCGCGGTGCGCTCCTCGCCGCCACGCCTGCCCATCACCACGACGCAGTTGGCGCTCGCCTCCAGCGAGACGTCGTAGGCCTCGGACATCGCAGCGGTGTCGGCCAGGGCCGGGTCGATCACGGCCAGCAGGACCTCGTCCGCGTGCGGCCAGGCGTCGAGCGCGCGGCGTACGGGATCGGCGAGCAGGTCGGGACGTGAGGTCGCGGGGACCAGGTCGAGGGTGCCGAGTCGGGGCATGACGGCCACCGTAGTCGTGGCGTTCGCCTCGACGTCGCCGTCCCGTCACCCGGGCCGAGGACCCTGGAGGTCGTGAGCGGACCTCTCGTCATCGGCCACCGCGGCGCCAGCGGCCACCGCCCCGAGCACACCGCGGCGGCGTACCGGCTGGCCTGGCGCTCGGGCGCCGACTCCGTCGAGCCCGACGTCGTCGCGACGCGCGACGGCGTCCTGGTGTGCCGCCACGACCTCGAGCTCTCGCGCACGACCGACGTCGCCGACCACCCCGAGCTCGCCCACCTGCGCCGCCGGCAGGTCGTCGACGGGCAGGTCGAGGAGGGCTGGTTCGTCCACGACCTCGACCTCGACCAGCTGCGCACCCTGCGCGCCCGCGAGCGCTGGCCGCGGCGCCGGCGGCGCAGCGCCGCCTTCGACGACCGGCTGCCGATCCTCACCCTGGCCGAGCTGCTCGAGCTCCGCGAGCAGGAGTCGGCCCGCGCCGGTCGTGCGCTCGGCGTCCACGTCGAGCTCAAGCACGGCGCCCACCTCGCCGGCCTCGGGCTGCCGCTCGTCGAGCCGCTGGTCGACCTGCTGCGGCAGCACCGGCTCACCACCGCGCTGGCGCCGCTCACCGTGATGGCCTTCGAGGCCGACCTGCTGCGCGGGCTGCGTCGCGAGGTCGACGTCGACCTGGTGCAGCTCGTCGACAAGCACCAGACCAAGGCGCTGCGGCGCGGCCGGCTGCACAAGGTGGGGGAGTACGCCACCGGGGTCGGCCTGCACAAGCAGCTCGCCCTGCCCCGCGACGCCGAGGGCCGCTCGACCGGACCGGGTCCGGCCGTGGAGCGGGTGCAGTCGCGCGGGCTCGACGTGCTCGTCTGGACGCTGCGCGACGAGAACCGCTACCTGCCCACCGAGCTGCAGGTCCCCGGCCCGTCCCGCCGCCACGGCCACGCCGATCGCGAGGTCCAGGCGCTGCTCGCCCTCGGGGTCGACGGCCTGCTCTGCGACCACCCCGAGACCGCCGTCGAGGTCATCTCGCGGCGTACGGCTGCGGTGGCGGTGTAGGTCCCGCCGAGGTGGGCCGGTGGGGGTGACCCGGCCGAGCCGACGAGGGGCTCAGCGACCCCTGAGGTCGCCGACGTCGCTGCGGAGCTGGCCGAGGATCCGGGTGAGCAGCCGGGAGACCTGCATCTGGGTGACCCCGATGCGGCCGGCGATCTCGCGCTGGGTGAGGCCCTCGTAGAACCGCATCGTCAGGATCTGGCGGTCGCGGTCGGAGAGCGCGCGCAGCACCGGGCGCAGCACCAGCCGGGCCTCGGAGGCCTGGTGGTCGAGGTCGTCGAAGGGGAGCAGGTCGCCGAGCGTGGTGAGGCCGTCGCCGCCGGCGGGGTGGTCGAGCGAGGCGGGCACGAAGCAGCCGTCGCTCGCCAGCGCCTCGATCACCGAGGTCTCGGGCTCCCCGAGCCGTCGTGCGATCTCGGCGGGGAGGGGCGCGCGGCCGAGCTCGTTGGCCAGCTCCGCGTCGGCCACGTTGATGCGGGCCTGCAGCTCCTGGATGCGACGGGGCGGGCGGATCATCCAGCCGTGGTCGCGGAAGTGCTTGCGCAGCTCGCCGCGGATCGTCGGGACGGCGTAGGACAGGAAGTCGTGACCGGTCGTGACGTCGTAGCCGTTGGTCGCCTTGGTCAGTGCGAGCGCCGCCACCTGGCGCAGGTCGTCCAGCGGCACGCCGCGGGAGCGGTAGCGCTTGGCCTCGGCGTGGGCGAGCTCGAGGTGCAGCACGATCACCTGGTCGAGCAGCTGCTGCCGCTCCACGACCGACTCGCAGGCCAGCGCCATCGTGAACAGCTCGCGGGTGCGCTCGTTGCGCGCCTGGCTGGCGTTGCTCCGGGCCAGGGCGCGGCGAGCGGCCCGGGTCTCGGTGTCGGAGGAAGCGGTGTCCACGGTGTCCGTGGGGGCCGTGTGGGCCGCGGCGGCGCCGGTCTCCTGGACCGGGCGCACCTCGTCGAGCGGCGAGCGCGTCGTCGCGCTGCCGTCGGCGCCCGAAGGCGGTGGAGCAGTGGTGGTCATCAGGCCACTCGACCTTGCTCTCCCGCGGGAGACAGGGTGCCGCGAGAACCCGTCGGGTCCCCAGGTGCCGGGTCGAGGTCTACAACCGGGCTCCCGCTGCCGTGACAGCAGCGCGTCCTTGCACCCTAGCCCACGAATCCGTCAAGGGGACGAACCGTCCAGTTTTTTGTTCAACCAGCCCACGACTGTTCACCCGAGCCGGGTTCACAGCCCCAGGCTGCGCCCGATGATCTCCTTCTGGATCTCCGTCGTGCCGCCGTAGATCGTGGAGATCCGGCTGTCGAGGTAGGCCTTGGCGATCGGGAACTCCATCATGTAGCCGTAGCCGCCGTGAAGCTGGACGCCCTGGTTGACCAGCTTGTTCTGCAGCTCGGTGCACCAGTACTTCGCCATCGCGGCGTCGACCGCGGTCAGGTCGCCGGTGAGGTGCTTGCGCAGGCACTCGTCGAGGAAGGCACGGGCGACCCGGGTCTCGGTCGCCATCTCGGCCACGAGGAACCGGTTGTGCTGGAACTTGCCGATCGGCTTGCCGAACGCCTCACGGGTCTTGGCGTAGTCCAGGCACATCGCGAGCACGGCCTCGCAGGCGGCGACGGCCTGCGCTGCGATGATCAGCCGCTCCTGGGGGAGGTTCATCATCAGGTAGATGAAGCCCTCGCCCTCCTGGCCCAGGAGGTTCTCCTTGGGCACCCGGACGTCGGTGAAGGACAGCTCGGCGGTGTCCTGCGCGTGCAGGCCGATCTTGTCGAGGTTGCGGCCGCGCTCGAAGCCCTCCATGCCGCGCTCGACCACGAGCAGGCTGATGCCCTTGTGGCCGGCCTCGGGGTCGGTGCGGGCGACCACGATGACGAGGTCGGCGTTGATGCCGTTGGAGATGAAGGTCTTGGAACCGTTGAGGACGTAGTGGTCGCCCTGGTCGACCGCGGTGGTGCGGATCCCCTGCAGGTCGCTGCCGGCGCCCGGCTCGGTCATCGCGATCGAGGTGATGATCTCGCCCGAGACGCACCCGGGGAGCCAGCGCTGCTTCTGCTCCTCGGTCCCCAGGCTGGTCAGGTAGGGGACGATGATGTCGGTGTGCACCGAGAAGCCGGGGCCGCTGACGTTGGCGCGGGTCTGCTCCTCGGACAGGATCACGTGGTAGCGGAAGTCCTCCACGCCCGGGCCGCCGTACTCCTCGGGCACGTCGAAGCACAGCAGCCCGGCCTCGCCGGCGGCGGTCCACAGCTCGCGCGGGACGATGCCGTCGCGCTCCCACTGGTCGTGGTGGGGGACGACCTCGCGCTCGTAGAAGGTGCGCGCGGTCTTGCGGAAGTCCTCGTGCTCGTCTGAGTAGAGGGACGTGGGCGTCTCGGCCATGGGGTCCTCGCAGCGGATCGGTCGGGCGGGATGCTGACACCTCTACTGTCACAGCAACGGTGTCAACGATCAAGGGACGACGCGCGGCGGCCGCACGACGGCGCGGCGCGCGACGTTGCCAGCAGGACTGGCACAGTGGGGCACGACGGTGCCGCCCGGCGCCGCGACGCCCGAGGAGGAACCGGTGGCCGAAGCCGCGCAGGAGGGCCGCGAGCTCTACACCGTGGACGAGCTGGCGGCAGCGACCGGCACCACCGTGCGCACCACGCGGTACTACGCCGGGCTCGGCCTGATCCCGCCGCCCATCCGCCGCGGCCGGATGGCCTACTACACCTCGCTGCACCGGGCCCGGCTCGACCTGGTCCGGGCGCTGCAGGACCACGGCTTCACGCTCGCGGCGATCGAGCAGTACCTCCGCCGGCTGCCCGACGACGCCGGTGTCGAGGACCTCGCGCTGCAGCGGGCGATGCTGACCTCGTGGGGCGGCGGCCGGCGCGAGCCGGTGACGCGGCGCCAGCTGGAGGCGCAGGCAGGGCGAGCGCTGAGCGACGACGACGTCGACCGTCTCGAGAAGATCTTCGCCGTACGCCGGGACGGTGAGCGCTACGAGCTGCTGCCGGCCTTCGACGTGGCGCTCCGGCTCGACTCGCTCGACCTGCCCACGGACTCCCTCGAGGTGGCCTCGGAGGCCATCAACCGCCACATGGTCGCCCTGGCCGACGAGCTGACCGACGTGCTGCGCCACCGGGTGCTCAAGCCGTTCCGCGGTCGCGAGCACTCCGAGGCCGACACCGCCGCCTTCGAGCAGACGATGTCGCGGCTGCGTCAGCTGACGCTGGAGGCCGTCGTGGCGGGGTTCCAGCGAGCCGCCAACGACGTGATCACGCGGTCGTTGGCGGTCTCGGAGGACGGGCCCGGAAGCCCGGCCGGTGCTCAGCCGCGCGGGACGACGGCCCAGAGCACGAGGTAGACGAGCGGGCCGACCGGCAGCGTCAGCACCATCGCGAGGACCGCCAGCACGCGGACCACGGTCGGGTCGACGCCCAGGTAGGCGCCCACCCCGCCGCACACGCCGGCCAGCGGGCCGTCGGTGCGGACCAAGCGGCGGTAGGGCGGGGGCGGCTGCTGCGGCAGCGGCCGCGGCTGGCCGGTCGGGTGGGTGGTCGGCTGGCCGGTCGGGTGGCTGGTCGGTGTGGTGGTCTGCTCGGTCATCGTGACTCCTGGTCGGTCGTGCGGGTGGGGGTGAGCGGAGCGGTGTGCTCCAGGTCGTCGTGCGAGTCGTCGTGCAGGTCGTCGTGCAGGTCGGCGTCGGGAGAGCGGTCACGGCCGACGTGGGGCTCGGGCAGCGGCGGCACCGGGTCGGGCTGCGGACGACGAGCGCGGTTGCGGGCGCTCAGCACGCTGGCCAGCAGGCCCAGGACACCGGCCACGACGAGGACGCCGGGCACCAGGAACGCGACCTGGTCGGCGTCGACGGCGTCGGAGACGACCAGCGCCCAGACCGCCACGACCCCGAGGAACAGCAGCGCCATCACCAGGTGGGCGACCTTGACGGACCGGCGGGCGGAGGGGGAGGTGGTGCTCATCAGGACTCCTCGGTCTGGACGGTGATCTGGCCGACCCGGGCGTCGACCTCGAGGTCGAGCACGGGGACGTCGGGGGACGGTGCCGAGGGTCCGACCCGGCCGGAGAGGACGGGGTTGAGGCCCTCGCGGTGCCGGTCGCCGAGGTCGATGCTCCCGGCGTACGCCACCTCGGCGTCGACGCGCACCGCGACGCCCTCGGGGACGAGGACCCGGGCCTCACCGGCGCCGATGCGCACGGCGACGCGCCGGCCGTCGAGGGCCCGGGCGTCGCCGAGGCTCGTCAGGTCGAGGGTGAAGACCCCGTTGCCGTCGGCGTAGGAGGACCGCAGCGCGGCCGCGTCGCCCGGGACGACGTAGGTCTCGTCCGCGCGGACCGAGGAGCCGGCCGCGGCGTCCACCGCGCTGGTGATCCCCAGGCCGAGGGTGGCGAGCAGGCCGAGGGCGACCAGGCCGCCGGGTCGGCCCACGAAGGCGCCGACGAGCAGCACCAGCGCGACGACGGCCAGCGCGAGGGCGGCGTACGCCGAGACCAGGACGTCGTCGCCGACGTCGAGGATGCCGAGCACCCCGAGCGCGATGGCCACGAGGGCGACGGTGGGCCAGAACAGCACCAGGCCGGTACGCCGCGGGCGCGGGGGAGGCGGGGTGGCGTAGGTCGTCGGGTAGGCCCGCGTCGGGGGCACGCCCGCGGCCGGGGAGCTCCAGGGGGCGGGCGGCGCGCCGGTGCTGGCGGCCGTGGGCGCGGTGCCCCACGGGGCGGGCGGCGGCGCGTCCTCGCGGTCGCGGCGCTGGCGGGCGCTGCTGACCAGCGCGGCCACGACCAGCACGAGCAGCAGCAGCGGGACGGGTACGCCGAGGCCGACCCCCCAGCCCGAGCCCCAGCCGTCGCCGGCGAAGGGCGTGCCGAGCACGATCAGCACGGCGAGCAGACCGGCGACGAGCACGACCGCCCGGCGGCCCTCGGCGCCGACCTCGAGCGGGGCGCGGTCGCGGCCGTCCTCGGGCACGAACGCCCACACCGCGGCGTACACCAGGAGGCCGGCGCCGCCGAAGAGCGCGAGCACGGCGAGCAGCACGCGGACCACGGTGGGGTCGACGCCGAAGTGGCGGCCCAGCCCGCCGGCGACGCCGGCGAGGTAGCGGTCGGAGGTGGAGCGGGAGAGCCGGCCCAGCTCGCGCACCTGCTCGGTGCCGAGCCGGGGGCCGGGGTCGGTCTGGGTGGTGCCCTCGGTGGGGCGGTCTGCCTGGTCGTCCATGTCCACCATCGTGGTCGGGCGGGGCCCCCCGCACCATCGGGGACGACCCTGGTCCGACCCCCGGGTGCCCGGGGTCGACCCCCGGCGCCGGACCGGGGTCGCTCCCGGTGCCGTGGGGGGCCGCGGGGTGTCACGATGGAGCGGACATGAGCCCGGACACGAGCACCGTCCAGCCCCCGCACCCCGCGTCCCGTCCCGGGGCGGCGCCGCGGCGCGCCTACCGGGCGACCGACGAGGCGCTGCTGGGCGGCGTGGCCGCCGGCCTGGCGCGCCACCTGCGGCTCCCGGTCGCGCGGGTGCGGATCGCGATGCTCGCCCTGGTGGTCCTCGGCGGCTTCGGTGCGGTGCTGTACGCCGCCCTGTGGCTGGTGCTGCCCGCCCGCCGCGACGACGGCGGCGGCACCCCGGGCACCCCGGGCCTGGACGCCGCCACCCGGCAGGGCCGCCGCAGCGGCGGCCGGGCCCGCCGGCTGATCGACCACGGACCGCTCGTCGCGGTCGGGGCGATCGCCGCGGGCGTGCTGCTGCTGCTCACCCTGCTCACCGGCCGGGCGCTCGCCGTCGCCCCGCTCGTCATCGGCGCCGCCGGGCTGTCGCTGCTGTGGGTGCAGGCCGACCGGGCGCAGCGCGACCGGTGGCGCGACGACCGCCGCCGGGTCAACCCCGTGCGCGCCCTCGTGGGCGACGGGGGAGCGGCCGCGTGGCTGCGCCTGCTCGCCGGCACCTCGCTGCTCCTGGTCGCGGTCGTGGTCTTCGCGCTGCGCTCGGGCAGCCTGTCGGTGGCGCTCGACGTCGGCCTGGCCGCCGCGATCGCGATGGTCGGCATCGGGCTGGTGCTGGGGCCCTGGCTGGTGCGGCTCTCGGCCGACCTCAGCGAGGAGCGCGAGGCGCGGGTGCGTTCGCAGGAGCGATCCGACGTGGCCGCCCACCTGCACGACTCGGTGCTGCAGACGCTGGCACTGATCCAGCGCTCGGCCGCCGACCCGGCCACGGTGTCGCGGCTGGCCCGGGCCCAGGAGCGCGACCTGCGCACGTGGCTGTTCCAGAGCGACGAGCCGGGCCCGACCACCCTGGCCGGTGAGCTGCGCGCCGTGGCCGCGGAGGTGGAGGACCGGCACGGCGTCCCGGTCGAGGTGGTCTGCGTCGGCGACGCGCCGCTCACCGAGGCCGACCGGCCGCTGGTGCTGGCGGCCCGCGAGGCGGTGGCCAACGCGGCCCGGCACTCCGGGGCCGCCACGGTGGACGTCTACGCCGAGACCACCCCGCGCGGCATCGAGGTCTTCGTGCGCGACCGCGGCCGAGGCTTCGACCCGGCCGCCGTGCCCGAGGACCGTCACGGGCTGCGCCACAGCATCGAGTCGCGGATGACGCGCCACGGGGGCCGGGCCGAGGTCCGCAGCACCCGGGGCAGCGGCACCGAGGTCCGGCTCGCCATGCCCCGTTCCCCGCACGACCCGACCCAGGAGGCGCCGTGAGCGACCCCGTCCCCACCGGCAGGCACACCGTCGTGATCGTCGACGACCACGCGATGTTCCGGGCCGGGGTGCGTGCCGAGCTCGGCAGCAGCGTCGCCGTGCTGGCCGAGGCCGCCGACGTCGACGAGGCCGTGGCCGCGGTGACGGCCCACCGGCCCGCGGTGGTGCTGCTCGACGTCCACCTGCCCGGGGGCGGCGGGTCCGAGGTGATGCGCCGGTACGCCGCGTCGCCCGGCGCCGCCGAGGCCCCCACCCGCTTCCTGGCGCTGTCGGTCTCCGACGCCGCCGAGGACGTGATCGGCACCATCCGGGCCGGGGCGCGCGGCTACGTCACCAAGACGATCACCGGGCCCGAGCTCGTCGCCGCGATCGACCGGGTGGCCTCGGGCGACGCGGTGTTCTCACCCCGGCTGGCGGGGTTCGTGCTCGACGCGTTCGCCGGCACCATCGAGGTCGCGGCGGTCGACGAGGACCTCGACCGGCTCACCGAGCGCGAGCGGGAGGTGATGCGGCTGATCGCGCGGGGCTACTCCTACCGCGAGGTCGGGGCCGAGCTGTTCATCTCCACCAAGACCGTGGAGACCCACATGTCCTCGGTGCTGCGCAAGCTGCAGCTCTCCTCGCGCCACGAGCTCACGAGGTGGGCCTCGGACCGGCGCCTGCTCTAGGGCCGCGCGGGGTCTGCGCCAGCAGCCGGGCGGGCAGCAGGCTGGCCCAGGCCGGTCGCCAGTCCGGGTGGCGCTGGCCCATCTCCCACGCCAGGTCGTCGAGCGCCGGGCCCTGCTCGGGGTGCAGCACGCGCCACCAGGGCGGGTAGGAGTCGAAGGCCCGGTCGAAGTCGACCACGACGCCGTCGGAGGCCACCCGGGCGAACAGCCAGGCCCCGCCCGGCGCGCTCGCCTCGTCGTGGTGCAGCACGTGCAGCAGCGTGACCAGGGTGCGCTCGGCCGCGGCGGGCAGCCGGGTGTTGGTGGGAGCCGGGACCAGGCGGTCGCGGCGCGCCATCACGGCGTACTCGTAGGGGGAGGTCGGGCCGCTGACCTGCGCCCAGCGGACGACGGCCGGCGGCTGCTGGATCAGCGCGCGCTCACGGTCGGGCGCCTCGCGCATCTGCCGGTGCAGCTGGTCGCGCAGCCGCTCGCGGACCGGCCCGCGCGGCAGCAGCGGGGGCGGCGTACGGGCGTCGGCCAGGAGGTCCAGCGCCTGCAGCAGGCGCACGTCGTCGACACCGGGCCCGGCGTGGTGGCGCAGGTCCTCGGCGGTGACGCGACCGGCGCGGGCGGCAGCGCCCAGCCGGGGGTCGACGCCGGCCAGGGCCCGCAGCAGCGGCACCGCGCCCGGGTCCTCGACCGAGGTGCTGGTGTCCCACTCCTCGTGGGCCCACCAGCACACGAAGGTGGGGCGGCCCTCGTCGGTGGCCTCGCTCAGGGTCCAGTCCGGTGCACCCCGCCGGGCGTCGGGGGGTGCGGTGGGGGCGTCCGCGGAGCGTCCCCACAGCACCCAGCGCCCGCCACGGGTGGGCTGCATCCGCAGCCAGGACCCGTCGGCCCGGTCCAGGCGCAGCACCAGGGCCGGCAGGTCGAGGACGTGCCGGTCCTGGTCCGTGTCGTCCTGGGCCAGCAGCGCGAGCGCCGCCACGCACGCCCAGGACCACCACAGGTCCTCGGGAGGCGGCAGCTCGTCGGGGTCCACGCGGACATTGTGCGGAAGACCGGGGGCGCACGGCGAGCCCGCCCCGAGGGGCGAGACCGACCGGGGTGGGACCTACTCGGCGACGGCCGCGAAGGAGGCGTCGATCAGCCACTCCACGGGGGCGCGGTCGTCGGTGTAGACGGTGCCGCCGTCCAGCCCGGGCTCCAGCCGGGAGGCCGCGTCGTCGGCGACGGGGCGGACGTCGGGGGGCACGTCGGCGGCGCGGAGCTGGTCGCGCGGGTCCTCCTGCGCGGTGGTGGCGAGCAGCACGGTGTTGGTGCTGTCCACCGGGTCGCGCCAGACGTTGGCCTCGCCGTACACCGAGCGCATCGTGGCGGTGAGGACCTTCTCGAGCTGGTCGTTGCCGGGCACGTGCCCGACGTTGACGGTGACCGTGCCGCCGGGGTTGAGGCGGTCGCGGGTGACCTCGAAGAACTCCTTCGTGGTCAGGTAGTAGGGGATGTAGGGCTGCCGGTAGGCGTCGAGCATGATGTTGTCGAAGCGCTCGTCGCTCTGCTGCAGCCACGGCCGCGCGTCCGCGGTGTGGGTGGTGATGCGGTCGCTGGTCATCCCGAAGTACTCGCGGCCGATCTCGCTGACCTTGTCGTCGAGCTCCACGGCGTCGACCTCGACGTCGGGGAAGTAGTGGGTCAGGCCGCGCGCCACCGTGCCGCCGGCGCTGCCGAGGTTGACGATCTTCTGCGGGGCGGTGCCGCCGCCGAACCCGGCGACCAGCATCGAGTCCCAGTAGCCGCCGAACAGGAAGTCGTCGGGGCGGTAGATCGAGTGGATCGCCTGGCCCTCGTTGAGCTCCAGCACGCGGGTGCCGTCGTCGGCCTCGATGACGCGGGCGTACTGGTACTCCGTCTCGGCCTCGTCGATCACCCGGCCGGCGTCGGTCACGGTCTTGGTCGACCCCGGGGGGACCGCGACGAGGACCGCGATCGCAACGGTGATCACGATGCCCAGCACCCGCACCTTGCCGCGCAGCGCCGGCACCGAGACCAGGGCCAGCAGCAGCGAGAACACCAGGAAGGTGCGCTGGCTCCCCACCAGGGGGATCAGCGCCAGGGTGGCGCCGAAGGTGCCGGTGAGGCTGCCGATGGTGCCGAGGGCGTAGAGCCGGCCGGCCGTCTTGCCGGTGTCCTCGACGCTGTCGACCTTCAGCCGGACGGCGTACGGCGAGACGATGCCGAGCATCAGCACCGGCACCGCGATCATCGCGCCGACACCGACGAGCGAGCCCAGGAACAGACCGCCGGAGTACTCCGAGAAGGCACGCACCGACTGCCGCAGGAACGGCGCGCTCAGGAACGGCACCGCAGCGAAGAAGACGCTGGAGGCCAGCACCCACCGGGCCAGGCCGTGCAGGGTGGGGTTGCGGTCGGCCAGCCGCCCGCCGATGGCGTAGCCCACCGACAGCGAGACCAGCGTGATCGCGATCGTGTTGGCCCACACGATCGTGCTGGCGCCGAACCACGGGGCCAGCAGCCGGGCGGCGGCGATCTCGGCGCCGAGGCTCGCGGTGCCGACCACGAACACGATCAGCTCGAGCAGGCCGCGGGGCGGTCGGTGCGGGGCGTCGCCGGTCGAGGTCGTGCGGGACGTGGAGGCGCTGGTCTGCGTCACGCGGTGGAACCTACCTGGGCGCCGGTCACGCGCCGTGGCGGCTGGCAGGAGGGGCACCAGTAGGTCGGCCGTGCCCGCCCGACCGGGCCGAGGTCGGCCTGGCGCAGCCGGGTGCCGCAGCGGGCGCAGGGTCCGCGGTGGCCGTAGACCCAGTAGCGCCGCCCCTGGCGCGACCCGGGCCCTCCTGCCCCCGAGCGGTAGTCCGAGCGCGGGGCCCGCGCGGCCCGCAGCGCCCGGGAATCGCCGGTGGTGACCCGGAACGGGCGGTCGCGGTTGGCCAGCAGCTGCTCGTGGGCGACCGCGACGAGCGCCGCGAGGTCGGGCACCAGCGCCACCGGGTCACGCGGGTCGACGCCGGCGAGGAAGCAGATCTCGCAGGCGAAGACGTTGCCGACGCCGGCTAGCAGCCGCTGGTCGAGCAGCGCCTCGACGACGGGACGCTCGGGGTGGTCGCCCAGGTTGGCCAGCGCCGTCGGGGCGTCCCAGTCCGGACCGAGCAGGTCGGGACCGAGGTGGCCCACCAGCCGGTCCTCGGCGTCGGTGCGGACCAGGTCGAGCAGCACCGAGAAGCCGACGGCCTCCGTCGTCGCCGTGCCGAGCACGACCCGGGCGGTGTGCCAGGGCCGCCGCCACCGGGCGCCGGGCCGCTGCACGTCCCAGCGTCCCTCCATCTTGAGGTGGGTGTGCAGGGTGAGGCCGGAGTCGAACCGGGTCAGCAGGTGCTTGCCCCGGGTGGCGGTCCCCAGCACGGTGGCGCCGCGCAGGTCACGGGTGGCCAGGGAGGGCACCCGGAGGTCCGAGCGGGTGAGCACCTGGCCGCGCAGTCCCTCGTCGAGCCGTCGCGCGGCCCGTACGACGCTGTCGCCCTCGGGCACCGGACCTCAGCCCCGGACCCGCAGGCCGCGGGGCGTGGCGATGAAGCCGGCCGCCTCCATGGCCCGGCGCAGCGGCTCGGAGCCGTCGCCGTGGATGCTGGCGCCGTCGGCCTTCTCGACCACCAGCCGGCCCAGGGCCCCGTCTCCCACGGCCCGGCCGAGCGCCGTGACCGCCGCGACCAGTCGCTCCTGGGCCGCGGCGTCGTCGCCGCCGGTGCCCTCGGCGTCCACGAACGTGAGCAGGGTCTTGCCGCCGCGCTCGACGTAGAGGGCGAGGTGGCCGTCGACCAGCACCACCAGGGCCCCGGCCTTGCGGCCGGGCCGGTGGCCGGACTCCTGCGGTGGCCAGGGCAGCGCCGCGCCGTAGGGGTTGGCCGGGTCGGTCGCGGCCAGCGCCACGGCGTGCACCGGCTGGGAGTCGCGGTCGCGCTGGGTGTCGCCGTGCATGCGCAGCCGGTCGATGGCGCCGACGGTGCCGAACTGGGCCGCGCCGAGCCCCTCCACGAAGTAGCCGCGGCGGCAGCGCCCGGTGTCCTCGAAGGCGGCCAGCACCTTGTAGGCGCCGGCGAAGCCGCCGGGAGTCCGCTCGCTGACCACGGCACCGCGGGTGACCACGCCGTGGCGCTCGAGCAGGCTCTCGGCCACCGCGTGCGCCCGCAGCGTGGGGTCCGTCTCGCGCTCGGGCAGCAGGAACCACCGCCCGGCCATGTCGGGCGGCGCGGCCCGCAGCGCGGCGCTGCTCAGCCGGGGCCGGTTGCTGGGCCGGGCGCTGCGCACCCGGGGCGGCGTGCGGCGGGCGCGGTGGGCGCTGCGACCGCTGCGGGTGAGCACCCGCAACGGCGCCAGCGTGTCGTTGCCGAGCCGGCCCGACCAGACCAGGTCCCAGACCGCGGCCGTCAGCGCCTTGTCGTCGCTGCTGCCCGCCACGGTGGCGAGCTGGCGGAAGAAGTAGGCGCCGCCGCCGGCCAGGGCGTCGAGGACGGCCTCGTGGTCGGGGGTGAGCGCGAGCTCGCCGAGGTCGGGCAGCGTGAGCGGGGCGGCGTCGGCGAGGTGGAGGGAGACCCAGCCGTCCGCGCCGGGCAGGTCGCCGTGCCCGGCCCACACCACCTCGCCGGTCGAGGTCAGCTCGTCGAGCATGGCGGGGCTGTAGTCGGCGACGCGGGCGGGGAGCACCAGCGTCTCGAGCGCGCTCGCGGGCACGCCGCAGCCCGCGAGCTGGTCGACGACCGTGACCACGCCGTCGAGGCCGCGCAGCCGGCTCTGCCGGCCGGTCGCCGTCGGGGGGACGACGTGCTGCCAGGCCGGCACGAAGCGGGCGAGCGCCGCGGGCTCGACCGGCTCGACCTCCTGCCGCAGCCGGGCGAGGGAGCGGCGGCGCAGCAGCCGCAGCACCTCGGCGTCGCACCACTCGGCACCGCTGCCCTGGGGCCGGAACTCGCCCTCCATCACCCGGCCCTGGGCCGCGAGCCGGGCCAGCGTCTGGTGACAGACCGCGACCCCGAGACCCAGGCGGGCCGCGACCTCGTGGGCGGTGAAGGGGCCGTGGGTGCGGGCGTAGCGACCGACCAGGTCGGCCAGCGGGTCCTCGACCGGCTCGGTGAAGACGTCGGGCACCCCGGGCGGCACGGGGACGCCGAGGCCGTCCCGGAGCCGGGCGACGTCCTCGACGACGGCGAAGCGCTGCTGGCCCGACATCAGCACGGGCACGACGCGCCGCGCCGTCACCAGCTGCTGCAGCCAGCCCTCGACCTGGTCGGGGTCGGAGCAGCGAGCGCGCACCTCGTCGGCGTCGAGCGGGCCGAGCAGCCGGAGCAGGTCGGCGATGCCCTCGGCGTCCTTGGCCCGACGGCTCTCGGCCAGCCGCTGCACCTCCGACTCGACCTCGGCGAGCACCTCGGGGTCGAGCAGCTCGCGCAGCTCGGCCCGACCGAGCAGCTCGGCCAGCAGGCCCTGGTCGAGGGTGAGCGCGGCCGCCCGGCGCTCGGCCAGCGGGGAGTCGCCCTCGTACATGAAGGCGGCGACGTAGCCGAACAGCAGCGACTGCGCCATCGGGGAGGGGCGTTGCGTCTGCACGTCGACCAGTCGCAGCCGGCGATCGGCGATCCGGCGGTGCAGCGCCACCAGCGAGGGCAGGTCGTAGACGTCCTGGAGCACCTCGCGGACGGTCTCGAGGATGATCGGGAACGACGGGTAGCGGGCCGCCACCTCGAGCAGCTGTGCGGAGCGCTGCCGCTGCTGCCACAGCGGGGCGCGGCGCCCCGGGTCGCGGCGGGGGAGCAGCAGCGCCCGCGCGGCGCACTCGCGGAAGCGTGAGGCGAACAGCGCCGAGCCGCCGACCTCGGTGGTGACCAGCGGCTCGAGCTCCTCGGGCTCGAAGGCCACCAGCTCGGCCCCCGGCGGCTCCTGGTCGGTCTCGGGGATGCGCAGCACGATGCCGTCGTCGGTGGCCATGGCCTGCGCGTCGAGGCCGTAGCGCTCGCGCAGCCGGGCGTTGATGGCCAGCGCCCAGGGCGCGTGGACCGGCGTGCCGTAGGGGGAGTGCACCACGATGCGCCAGTCGCCGAGCTCGTCGCGGAAGCGCTCCACCAGCAGCTGCTGGTCGTGGGGCACCGCCGAGGTGACCTCCTTCTGCTCCTCCAGCAGCGAGACGAGGTTGTCGGCGGCCCACTCGTCGAGGCCGGCACCCCGCACCCGGGCCAGGGCCTGCTCGCGCGGCAGCTGCGACAGCTCCCGGGTGAAGGCCCCGATGGCGCCGCCGAGCTCGGCCGGGCGGCCCAGGGTGTCGCCGGTCCAGAACGGCAGCCGCCCGGGCTGGCCGGGGGCCGGCGCGACCAGGACGCGGTCGTGGGTGATGTCCTCGATCCGCCAGCTGGTGGTGCCGAGCGTGAAGACGTCGCCGACGCGGGACTCGTAGACCATCTCCTCGTCGAGCTCGCCGACCCGGCTGGCCTTCTCGCCGACGAGGAACACCCCGAACAGGCCGCGGTCGGGGATGGTGCCGCCGCTGGTGACGGCCAGCCGCTGGGCGCCGGGCCGCCCGGTCAGCTCCCCGGTGACGCGGTCCCAGACCAGGCGGGGACGCAGCTCGGCGAACTCGTCGCTGGGGTAGCGGCCCGAGAGCAGGTCGAGGGTGGCGTCGTAGGCGCTGCGCGGGAGGGTCGCGAAGGGTGCGGAGCGGCGTACGACGTCGAACAGGTCGTCGGCCGACCACGCCTCCATCGACGTCGCCGCCACCACCTGCTGCGCGAGCACGTCGAGCGGGCTGGCGGGGACGTGCAGCGCCTCGATGCCGCCGGAGCGCATCTGCTCGACCGCGACCGCCGAGGGCACCAGGTCGCCGCGGTGCTTGGGGAAGAGCACCCCGCGCGAGACCTCGCCCACCTGGTGGCCGGCGCGACCGACGCGCTGCAGCGCGCTGGCGACCGACGGCGGCGATTCGACCTGCACGACGAGGTCGACGGCGCCCATGTCGATGCCGAGCTCGAGGCTGCTGGTGGCCACCACGCAGGGCAGGCGGCCGCGCTTGAGGTCGTCCTCGATGATCGCCCGCTGCTCCTTGGAGACCGAGCCGTGGTGGGCGCGGGCGACCAGGGGCGCCGCGGGGTCGGCGGCGCCGGTCTGGCCGGACTGCGCCATCACCTCGGCGGGCGGACCGTCCTGCGCGGCGTCCTCGCGGTCGAGGCCGGCGCGCTCGGCGGCCAGCTCGTTGAGCCGGGCCGTGAGCCGCTCGGCCAGCCGCCGCGAGTTGGCGAAGACGATGGTGGAGGTGTGCTGCTCGACGAGGTCGAGCACCCGGGCCTCGACGTGGGGCCACAGCGAGCCCGCGCGCGGGCCGTCGTCGCCCTCCTCGCCGCCGAGCTGGGTCATGTCCTCGACCGGGACCACGACGGTGAGGTCCCACTGCTTCTCCGAGGGCGGGGCGACGACCTCGACCGGGGCGGCCCCGCCGAGGAAGCGGGCGACCTCGTCGACGGGGCGCACCGTGGCGGAGAGGCCGATGCGCTGGGCCGGGCGCTCCAGGAGCTCGTCGAGACGCTCGAGCGAGACCGCCAGGTGGGCGCCGCGCTTGGTGCCGGCCACCGCGTGCACCTCGTCGAGGACCACGGTCTCCACGCCGCGCAGCGCCTCGCGGGCCTGCGAGGTGAGCATCAGGAACAGCGACTCGGGGGTGGTGATGAGGATGTCGGGGGGCGAGGTCTGGATCCGCCGCCGCTCCTGGGCCGGGGTGTCGCCGGAGCGGACGCCGACCCGGATCTCGGGGACCTCCAGCCCGAGCCGCTCGGCGGTCTGCCGGATGCCGACCAGCGGGGCCCGCAGGTTGCGCTCGACGTCGACGGCGAGGGCCTTGAGCGGGGAGACGTAGAGGACGCGGCAGCGGTGCTGCTTCTCCTCGGGGGGCGGCGTCGTGGCGAGCCGGTCGATCGACCACAGGAACGCCGAGAGCGTCTTGCCGGAGCCGGTGGGGGCGACCACCAGGGCGTGCCGGCCGGCGGAGATGGCCTCCCAGGCCCCCTGCTGGGCGGGCGTGGGGGCGGCGAAGGCAGCCGCGAACCAGGCACGGGTGGGTTCGCTGAACTGCTGCACCCCGACATCCTGCCGGAGCCCACCGACAGCCCCGCGGGGACGGGACCGATGAGTCCGGGGTCCGGCGGCGGTCGGAAAGGGCGCGACGGTTGTCGGTGGTGTCTGGGAGGGTGACGAACATGGTGGACGCAGTGCTGGCCGAGGGCCTGGTCAAGACCTACGGGAAGGTCCGCGCGCTCGACGGCCTGTCCCTGCGCGTGCCCGAGGGGGAGGTGCTGGGCGTGCTGGGTCCCAACGGGGCCGGCAAGACCACGGCGGTCAAGGTGCTCACCACGCTGGTCCGGCCCGACGCCGGCACCGCCAGCGTGGCGGGTGTCGACGTCGTCGCCGACCCGGCCGGGGTGCGGCGCAGCATCGGCGTCTCGGGGCAGAACGCCGCGGTGGACGAGTACCTCACCGGCTTCGAGAACCTCGACATGGTCGGCCGGCTCTACCACCTCGGCGCCCGGGCCAGCCGGGAGCGGGCGCGGGAGCTGCTGCGGGAGTTCGACCTCGAGGAGGCGGGCGACCGGGTCGCCAAGGGCTACAGCGGCGGCATGCGACGACGTCTCGACCTCGCCGGGGCGCTGGTGGCCCGACCCCCGGTGCTGTTCCTCGACGAGCCCACCACCGGGCTGGACCCGCGCAGCCGCACCTCGATGTGGGAGGTGATCCGCGGCCTGGTGGCCGGCGGCACCTCGCTGCTGCTCACCACCCAGTACCTCGAGGAGGCCGACCTGCTCGCCGACAACATCGTCGTCGTCGACCACGGCCGGGTCATCGCCGAGGGCACCGCCGACGAGCTCAAGGCCCAGGTCGGCGGCGAGCGGCTGCAGGTCACGGTGGCCGACCCCGCCCAGCTGGGCCGGGCCGAGGAGCTCCTGACACCCCTGGCGGTGGGGCCGGTGGTGCGCGAGGAGGAGCGGCGCGGCCTGCTGGTGCCGGTCACCGGGGGAGCCGCCCGGCTGGCCGACGCGCTGCGGCTGCTCGACGGCGAGGGGGTGGCGCTCGACGACGTCGGGCTGCGACGACCGACCCTCGACGACGTGTTCCTCACCCTGACCGGACGCTCGACCGCCGAGGACGACGCCGCGCTCTCCCAGGAGGCCTCCGCATGAGCCTGTCCACCGCCGTCTCCGACGGCTTCGTCGTCGCCAAGCGCAACCTGATCAAGGTCAAGCGCGTGCCCGACCTGCTCGTGTTCACGACCCTCTCGCCGATCATGTTCGTGCTGCTGTTCGCCTACGTCTTCGGCGGCGCCATCGACCAGGGCGGCGACGGCAGCGCCTACCGCGAGTTCCTCATCGCCGGCATCTTCGCCCAGACGGTGGTCTTCGGCTCCACCATCACCGGCGCCGGCATCGCCGAGGACGTGCAGAAGGGCATCATCGACCGGTTCCGCACGCTGCCGATGTCGCCGTCCGCGGTGCTCTTCGGCCGCACCCTCTCCGACGTGGTCAACAACGTGATCGTGCTCGTGGTGATGTCGCTGACGGGCCTGGCCGTGGGCTGGCGCATCCGCGACGGCTTCTGGCACGCCCTGGTGGGCTTCCTGCTGCTGCTGGTCTTCGCCTACGCCATCTCCTGGATCATGGCGCTCGTCGGGCTGCTGGTGCCGAGTCCCGAGGTGGTCAACAACGCCTCGTTCATCATCATCTTCCCGCTCACCTTCATCGCCAACACGTTCGTGCAGCTGGAGACGCTGCCCGGTCCGCTGCGCACGTTCGCGGAGTGGAACCCGATCTCGGCGGTCACCCAGGCGGCGCGGGAGAACTTCGGCAACGTGCCGCCCGGGGGCGGGCTCTCCACCCCGTCGTGGGCGCTGCAGAACCCCGAGCTCTACACCCTGATCTGGTCGGCCGTGGTGCTGCTGGTCTTCGTGCCGCTCGCCTCGGCCCGCTACGCCCGCGCCACCAGCCGGTGACCGCCGCCGAGGCGATGATCAGCGCCCGCGGGCTGCGCAAGGGCTTCGGCGAGGTCGAGGCGGTCCGTGGCATCGACGTCGAGGTCCACCGCGGCGAGGCGTTCGGCTTCCTCGGCCCCAACGGGGCCGGCAAGTCCTCGACGATGCGGATGGTCGCCGCGGTCTCGCCGGTCAGCGGCGGCGAGCTGCGCATCCTCGGGCTCGACCCCGCCACCGACGGCCCCGAGATCCGCTCGCGCATCGGCGTGTGCCCCCAGGAGGACACCCTCGACACCGAGCTCAACGTCTTCGACAACCTCTACATCTACGGCCGCTACTTCGGGCTGCCCCGGGCCGAGGTGCGCCGCCGCTGCGGTGAGCTGCTCGAGTTCGTGCAGCTCACCGACAAGGCGCGGTCCAAGGTCGAGGACCTCTCCGGGGGCATGAAGCGGCGGCTCACCATCGCCCGCTCGCTCGTCAACCGGCCCGAGCTGCTGCTGCTCGACGAGCCCACCACGGGGCTGGACCCGCAGGCCCGTCACGTGGTGTGGGACCGGCTGTTCCGGCTCAAGCAGCAGGGCGTCACCCTCGTGCTCACCACGCACTACATGGACGAGGCCGAGCAGCTGTGCGACCGGCTCGTGGTCATGGACGGCGGTCGAATCGTGGCCGAGGGGTCCCCGTCGTCCCTGATCCGCGAGCACAGCACGCGCGAGGTCGCCGAGCTGCGCTTCGGCACCGGGGAGCACGAGGCGCTGGCCCCACGGCTGGAGGACCTCGCCGAGCGGGTCGAGGTGCTGCCCGACCGGCTCCTGCTGTACGCCGCCGACGGCGAGGCCGCGGTGGCCGCGGTCCACGAGCGCGGCCTGCACCCCGCCATGTCGCTGGTGCGGCGGTCCTCGCTGGAGGACGTCTTCCTGCGCCTCACCGGCCGGACGCTGGTCGACTAGGACCGCCATGGCTGCCACGCGCTCGCTCGCACCCCGGATGACCGATTACTGGTGGACCGTCTACAAGCGCACCTGGAAGGGCAGCGTCGTCTCCTCGTTCGTGACGCCGCTGCTCTACGTGCTGGCCATGGGCGTGCTGCTCGGCGGCTTCATCCAGGGCGACCCCGACCGGCTCGAGGGGGCGAGCACCTACCTCGCCTTCGTGGTGCCGGGCATGCTCGCGGCCCAGTCGATGCAGCTGGTCTTCGGCGAGCTGACCTATCCGGTGATGTCGGGCGTGAAGTGGCACAGGACCTACTTCGCGATGGTGGCCACGCCGCTGTCTGTGCGCGACGTGGTGCAGTCCCAGGTCGGCTTCGTGGTGTTCCGGGTGGCGCTGAGCTCGGCGGTGTTCTGCCTCGTGGTGGCCCCCTTCGGGGTCTTCGCCACCTGGTGGGGTGCGGTGGTGGCCTGGCTGGTGCAGCTGCTGGTCGCGCTGGCCTTCGCCACCCCGGTCTTCGCGCTGTCCTCCTACCTCAAGGACGAGTCGGGCTTCTCGCTGGTCTTCCGCCTCGGCATGATCCCGATGTTCCTGTTCTCCGGGGCGTTCTTCCCGGTCGACAACCTCGGTCCCACCCTGGCGGCCCTGGCCCGGCTCACGCCGCTGTGGCACGCCGTCGACCTGACCCGGATGCTCACCGTCGACCGCCTCGACCCGCTGCTCGCGCTGCTGCACGTCGGCTACCTCGCTGCCCTGACGGCCCTCGGCTACGTCCTGGTGCTGCGCTTCCTCGGCCGCAGGCTCGCCTCGTGAGCCCGCTGACCGCGGCCGCGGCGACGGCGCAGACCCGGCGGCTGGGCGCGCTCGGCGCGGTCGGGCTGCTGGTGCAGCGCAACTACGTCGTCTACCGCTCCGCCTGGTGGATCTTCCTGTCCGGCTTCCTCGAGCCGGTCTTCTACCTCTTCTCGATCGGCGTCGGGGTCGGCCAGCTGGTGCAGGGCTTCGAGGTCGACGGCCGCACGATCGGGTACGCCGCGTTCGTGGCCCCCGGCATGCTCGCGGCGGCCGCCATGAACGGCTCGCTGCTCGACTCGACGTTCAACTTCTTCTTCAAGCTGAAGTACGCCAAGACGTTCGAGCAGATGCTGGCCACCCCGCTGACCACCCGCGACATCGCCCGGGGCGAGCTCGCCTGGTCGCTGCTGCGCGGCGGCACCTACTCGCTGGCGTTCCTGCTGATCATGGTGGCGATGGGCCTGGTGGCCTCCTGGTGGGCGGTGCTGGTGCTGCCGGCGGCCCTGCTCATCGGCGTCGCCTTCGGCGCGGTCGGCATGGCGCTGACGACCTACATGCGCTCCTGGCAGGACTTCGAGTACGTCACCCTCGCCACGCTGCCGCTGTTCTTGTTCTCGGCCACGTTCTTCCCGCTCGAGGCGTTCCCGACCTGGCTCGGCTGGGTGGTCGAGGCCACCCCGCTCTACCGCGGCGTGGTGCTGGTCCGCGAGCTCACCACCGGGGCGGTGACGGCCGACTCGGTCGTCTCGGTGGTCTACCTCGTGGTGTTGTCGGTCGCGGGCATGCTGGTGGTCTCGCGGCGGCTGGACCGGCTGCTGCTCGGCTGAGCGGAGGCCCGGGTGGGCTCGTCGGGACTCGCGGGGCGCATCGCGGCGTGGGGGACCACCCCGGCCGAGGCGGCCGCGCACCACGCCGCCGACGCACACGTGCCGCCCGGCGGACGCCACTTCGTCCGCGCGGTCGACGTGGACGCCGACCCGGCGACCACGTGGCGCTGGGTGTGCCAGCTCGGCGTCGCGCCGTACAGCTACGACGTGGTCGACAACCTGGGTCGCCGCAGCCCACGCACGCTCACGCCGGGCGCGGAGCGGCTGCAGCTGGGCCAGCGGGTGCTGTTCGGCCCCGTGGTCGAGCTCGAGTCGGGCCGGCTGCTGGTGGTCGCGGCCCGGGGGCTGGGCCAGCGGGTGTGCGGCCCGGTCGCGATGTCCTACGAGGTACTCCCCGGGCGTCGTACGCCGAGCCGGCTGCTGCTCTGCCTCGCCGTCGGCCCGCCGCGGCGGCCGTTCGTCGCGCTCGACCGGGCCTGGCAGGCGGTGCTCGGGGCCGGCGACCTGGTGATGGCGCGTCGCCAGCTGCTCACCCTGCGCGACCTCGCCGAGGCCCACGACCCGCGCTGAGGCCGGGCTTGGCAGACTGCGCCCATGACCGACCTCCCCTCCGCGCCGCACCCCGGCGGGACGCCGCGCGTCGCCGTCATCGGCGGCAGCGGGTTCTACGAGTTCCTCGACGACCCCACCACCGTGACGGTGGAGACGCCCTGGGGCGAGCCGTCCGCGCCGATCGCGGTCGGTGACGTCGGGGGTCGCCCGGTCGCGTTCCTGCCGCGCCACGGCGCCGGACACCGCTACCCGCCCACGCAGATCCCCTACCGGGCCAACATCTGGGCGCTGAAGTCGCTCGGCGTCGAGCGGATCCTGGCGCCCTGCGCGGTCGGCGGCCTGCAGCCCGAGACCCAGCCCGGGACGCTCGTCGTGCCCGACCAGCTCGTCGACCGCACCACCAGCCGCGTCCAGACCTACGTCGAGACCGGCGCCGCCCACGCGCCGTTCGCCGACCCCTACTGCCCCGAGCTGCGCACCGCGCTGACCTCGGCGGCGGGGGAGGGCGCGATCGACGGCGGCACGATGGTCGTCATCGAGGGTCCGCGGTTCTCCACCCGCGCGGAGTCGCAGAGCTACGCCGCCGCAGGCTGGACGGTCGTCAACATGACCGGCCACCCGGAGGCCGTCCTGGCCCGCGAGCTCGGCGTCTGCTACGCCACCATCGCGCTCGTGACCGACCTCGACGCCGGGGTCAGCGCCGAGGAGTCGGTCGACCAGGCCGCGGTGTTCGCGCTGTTCGAGAAGCACATCGGGCGGTTGAAGACGATGCTCGGCGAGGTCGTCGCCGGCCTGCCCGAGGGCGAGCCCGGCTGCGGCTGCGGGGCGTGGCTCGACGACGTCGAGCTGTCCTTCGAGCTGCCCGGCCCGGGCCGGACGGTGTCCGCGTGAAGGTCCTGCTCACCGGTGCGCTCGGCTTCATCGGCGCCCGCATCGACGCCCAGCTGACCGCGCGCGGGGACGAGGTGGTCCGCGTCGACGCCGTGATCCCGCAGGCGCACGCCCAGGGAACCGAGGTGCCCGAGGGGCTGCACCGGCTCGACGTCCGCGACGCCGCGCAGTGGGCCGACCTGCTCGACGGCGTCGACGTGGTGTGCCACCAGGCCGCGATGGTCGGCGCCGGCGTGACCGTCGCCGACCTGCCGCTGTACGCCGGCCACAACGACCTCGGCACCGCGGCGCTGCTGGCCGCGATGCACGACCGCGGGGTGGACGCGCTGGTCGTGGCCAGCTCGATGGTCGTCTACGGCGAGGGTCGCTACGCCTGCGAGGAGCACGGTCGCCAGGTCCCCGGGGTCCGCAGCCGCGCCGCGCTCGACTCCGGCGACTTCGAGAACCACTGCCCGACGTGCGACCGGGCGCTGTCGTGGGAGCTGGTCCCCGAGGACGCGCTGCTCGACCCCCGCAGCAGCTACGCCGCCAGCAAGCTGGCCCAGGAGCACTACACGTCCTCGTGGGTGCGCCAGGCGCGCTCGCGCGCGATCGGGCTGCGCTACCACAACGTCTACGGCCCGGGCATGCCGCGCGACACCCCCTACAGCGGGGTGGCCGCGATCTTCCGCAGCTCGCTGGAGCACGGCCAGGCCCCGCGGGTCTTCGAGGACGGCGGGCAGATGCGCGACTTCGTCCACGTCGACGACGTCGCCCGGGCCAACCTGGCCTCCATCGACGCCGTGGTGGGCCGGGAGGCCGAGTCGTGGTCGGCGTACAACGTCTGCTCGGGGTCGCCGGTGCCGATCATCCGGGTCGCCGAGCTGCTGGCGCAGGCCGCCGACGGCCCCGCGCCCGAGGTGACCGGGGACTACCGACCGGGTGACGTGCGCCACGTCGTGGCGAGCCCGGAGCTCGCGGCCGACGAGCTGGGCTTCCGGGCCCAGGTGACCCCGGAGGCCGGTGTCGAGGAGTTCGCGACGGCACCCCTGCGGTGAGCGGCCCCGGTCCGGTGGAGGTGGCGGGGGAGAGACCCGCCGCGCCCCAGTCGCGCAAGTCGGCGTCCTCGCTGGGCGTCGCCCCCTACGGTGTAAGCATGTCGACCCCCGATGCGGTCTGCGACGTGGTGATCCCCTGCCGCGACGAGGCCCCCGCCCTGCCGGCCCTGCTGGCACTGGTCCCCGACGGCTTCCACGCCATCGTCGTGGACAACGGGTCGACCGACGACACCGCCGAGGTGGCCCGCGGCCTGGGCGCCACGGTCGTCCAGGAACCACGTCCCGGCTACGGCGCCGCGGTCCACGCCGGCCTCGAGGCGGCGACCGCCGACTTCGTCGCGGTCATCGACGGCGACGGCTCGATGGACCCCGCCCAGCTGGTCGGCCTGCTGGCCGAGGTGCGCGAGGGCCGGGCCGACCTGGCCGTGGGCCGACGCCGTCCCGTCACGCGCGGGGTCTGGCCCTGGCACGCCCGGGCCGGCAACGCGGTCGTGCTGTGGTGGCTGCGTCGCCGCATCGGCCTCGCCGTCCACGACATCGCCCCGATGCGCGTCGCCCGTCGCGAGCAGCTGCTGGGGCTCGGCGTCGAGGACCGGCGCTTCGGCTACCCCGTCGAGCTGCTCCAGCGCGCCGGGCGCGCCGGGTGGCGGCTCAGCGAGCAGGACATCGACTACCACCCCCGCGCGGCCGGCACGAAGTCGAAGGTCTCGGGGTCCGTGGTCGGCACCGTGCGCGCCGCCCGCGACTTCGCGCGGGTGCTCACGTGAGCACCCGGGTGGGAGACGTCGCGGCCGCGGTCGTGCTGGTGGTGGCCAAGGCCCCCGTGCCCGGACGCGTGAAGACGCGCCTGGGCGCCAGCATCGGCATGGACGCCGCGGCCGAGCTGGCCGCCGCGTCGCTGCTCGACACGCTCGCCGCGTGCGCGGCGGCGTACCCCGCCGGACGACGGCACCTCGCGCTCGACGGCGACCTCGCCGAGGCGCGCCGCGGGCAGGAGCTCCGCGACGCGCTCGAGGGGTGGCAGGTGCACCCCCAGCGTGGCGACGGCCTGGCCGAGCGGCTCGGCGCGGCGCACGCCGACGTCGCCGCCGTGTCCGGTGGGCCCGTCGTGCAGGTCGGCATGGACACCCCCCACGCACCGGTCGGGACGCTGCGTGCAGCGGCCGACCTCCTCGTCGGCCCGGACGACGCGGTCCTGGGCCCCGCTCACGACGGCGGGTGGTGGCTGCTCGGCGTGGCCGGGCCCCACCTGCTCGTCCATCTCCCGGAGGTACCCATGTCCACCGACGCCACGGGGGCCGGCACGCTCGACGCGCTGGCCCGAGCCGGTGGTCACGTCCACCAGGTGGAGGCGCTGCGCGACGTCGACGAGCTCGACGACGCCTCGGCCGTGGCCCAGGCCGCACCGCAGAGCCGGTTCGCCCTCGCCTTCGCCGAGCTCGGCGTCGACCCCGCGGTCGACCCGGGCGTCGGGCCGGTCGTCGGGCCGGGGACCGAGGTGCCCGCGTGAGCACCGCCGAGTTCTACCCCGACGCGGACGGCCTGGCCTCGGAGACCCTGACCGACGGCCACGCCCACGTCAGCTTCAGCGAGATCTTCGCCGACGCCCTGCGCGGCATCCCCTGCTCGGTCCGAGGCGTGTACGCCGAGGAGGAGCTGCTGCCCGTCCACAGCTGGCTGCGACCGGCCGACCGTGCCGACCGCGCGGTGCTGAGCCACTGCGAGGGCGCGACCATGGACGTCGGCTGCGGCCCGGGCCGGATGAGCGCCCACCTGCGCGAGCGCGGCCACGCCGTGCTCGCCGTCGACATCGTGAGCGAGGCCGTCGAGCAGGCCCGCCGGCGCGGCGTGCCGGCGCTGCGCCGCAACGTCTTCGACCCGATGCCCGGCGAGGGCCACTGGGACACCGTGCTGCTCGCCGACGGCAACATCGGCATCGGCGGCGAGCCGCACGCGCTGCTGCGGCGCTGTGCCGAGCTGCTGGGGCCGGGCGGTCGCCTCGTCGTCGACCTCGAGGCGCCCGGCACCGGGCTGAAGACCCACGAGGCACGACTGGTCAGCGAGGGCCGCCGCACCTCGATCTTCCCGTGGGCGCAGGTCGGCGCGGACGCCGTCGAGCCGCTCGCACGCAAGGCCGGGCTCCAGGTGAGCCGGCTGCGCGAGCACCACGGCCGCTGGTTCGCCGTCCTGACGCCGTAGGCCCGGCCGTGCGCCTCCCCGTCCCGCGGGACACATCGTTCACCTCGCCGCTGCGCGACGAGCGGCTGACGGCCCGGCTCGGGGTGTGGCTCGGGACCTGCTTCGGGCTGTGCTTCCTCACCGGCCTGGTCAGCCACTGGTACTACCTGCCCGACCCGTGGTTCGTGCCGCCCACCCGCCCGGTGTGGGGCTACCGCCTCACGCAGGGGGTGCACGTGCTCAGCGGCATCGCGGCGATCCCGCTGCTGCTCGTCAAGCTCTGGAGCGTCTACCCGCGGCTGTTCGCGGGCCTGCCCCGGGGCGGCGTGCGGGCGCTGCTGCTCACCGGCCTCGAGCGGCTCTCGATCGCGGTGCTGGTCGCCGCCTCGGTGTTCCAGCTGGTCGTCGGCCTCGCCAACTCCGCGCAGTGGTACCCCTGGGCGTTCTCCTTCCGCGCCACCCACTACGCCGGGGCCTGGATCGCCATCGGCGCGCTGGTGCTGCACGTCGCGGTCAAGCTGCCGGTCATCCGCCGGGCCTTCGGGTCGCCCGTCGACACCGACCTCCCCGAGCGCACCGGGCCGGGTCGCCGCACCGTGCTGGGGGCCGCGCTGCTCGCCGCAGGCGTCGCGGTGCTCGCCAACGCGGGCGGCACGGTCCCGCTGCTGCGCCGGGTCTCCGTCCTCGCGGTCCGCACCGGGGAGGGCCCGCAGGGGGTCCCGGTCAACAAGTCGGCCGTCGCGGCGGGCGTCGAGGAGAGCGCGCGCGACGCCGGCTACCGGCTGACGGTCACCGGGCCCGACGGCGAGGTCAGCCTGACCCGGGAGGAGCTGGCCGACCTCGAGCAGCACACCAGCGAGCTGCCCATCGCCTGCGTCGAGGGGTGGAGCGCCGGGGCCACCTGGTCCGGCGTACGGCTGGGGGAGCTGCTGGACCGTGTCGGCGCACCGCCGGACGCCGAGGTGCGGGTCGTCTCGCTGCAGCGGTCCGGGGCGTTCCGCTCCACCGTGCTGCCGCCCGCCTTCGCGCGCGACGACCTGACCCTGCTCGCGCTGCGGCTGCACGGCGAGGACCTCGACCTCGACCACGGCTACCCCTGCCGGCTGATCGCGCCCAACCGGCCCGGCGTGATGCAGACCAAGTGGGTCTCACGCGTGGAGGTGGTCTGAGTGGCACGGACCGCACCGGGCGGCGAGCGGGTGGCGCAGGCGGTGGTCGGTGTCGTGGGCGTCGCCGCCGCGGCGTACGGCGGGCTGCTGCTCCTCGACCTGGACGGTCCCGACCTGCTCGACGCGCTGCTCTGGCTGGCCGGCGGCGTGGTGCTGCACGACGCCGTCGTGGCGCCGCTGACCGTGCTGGCCACGCTCGCCCTGCGCCGGGTGCTCCCGTCGCGGACGTGGACGGCGGTCACGGTCGGGCTGGTGGTCCTGCTGACCGTCACGGCGACCGCGGTGCCGGTGCTCGGCCGCTTCGGCGCGCGCCCGGACAACCCGACGCTGCTGGACCGCGACTACACCGGGGGCTGGCTGGTCCTGGCCGGGCTCGTCGTGGCCGGCACCCTCGCCTGGAGCCTGCGGCCCCGGGGACGGGTCAGAGGAACTGGTGGAACAACAGGCCCAGCGAGCCGACGATCGTCCCCGCCGTCGCGATGACGAGGGGCGCGCGTCGCTCCCGGTCGGCCTGGGGGGTGCGGGGCACGAGCGAGACCACCATCGCCACCAGCGCCATCACGCCGACCAGCGAGCCCATCACGATCGGGATGCTCGGCGCCGTCGACTCCTCGGCCGTCGCGCCGCCGACGGTGTAGCACAGCGAGGACGTGATCGCCGCGGTGATGATGGCCGGGAAGGGCAGCGGACCGGCGCGCAGCTGCAGCACGGCGGCCACCAGCAGCACCAGCGAGGCCACCACGACCACCAGCGTCCCCAGCGACATCGCGTCCCCTTCCTCGTGCACCGACGGGTCCATGGTCTACACGATCACGCCCGCCGGCGGGAGGACCGGGTCGGGTCGGGGGCCGGCGGGGGACCGACGCAGGGTGGGGTCGTGGGGTCGTGGGGAGCGGTCCGGCATGATCGCCGGCGTGAGGCACACCGAGTTCTGGACGCGCATGGAGGCGGCGCTGGGGTCGACGTACGCCCGCACCTGGGCGGACCAGCAGGTGCTGTCCGCGCTCGGGGGCCGCACGGTCACCGAGTCCCTGGACTCCGGCGAGGACGTCCGCGAGGTCTGGCGGGCGGTGTGGGCCGAGCTCGGCCTGCCGCCCCGCGACCGCTGACCCACGGCACCGACCCGGCAACCCGGAGGTCGTTCGCCCAGACGACATCGAACCGTGACGTCCCGGACCCTTCGCCCCGGGGCCCCGCCGCGGTTAGGGTTCCCGGGTCCCACTCGGAGGATCTGGAGCACACGTGTCGATCTCTACCCCGAAGCGGCGCCTGACCGGCGCCCTCGCGTCCGCCGCCGTCGCCCTGGGTGCGCTGGCCCCCCTGGCCCTCGGCGCCTCGACCGCCGACGCGGCCCCGGTCACCGCCAAGCCGGCCAAGCCGACGAAGCCGGCCAAGCCCGCGAAGCCGGGGAAGCCCGACAAGCCGGGTCGCTACGTCCCGGTGCAGCTGCTGTCCTTCAACGACTTCCACGGCAACCTCGAGCCCCCGTCCGGGTCGAGCGGCCGCAACACCACGGGCTACACGCCGGCCGACCCCAAGGCCCCGGTCGCGCAGACCACCGACGCCGGCGGCGCGGAGTACCTCGCCACCAGGCTCGCCCAGGCCCGCGAGGGACACCCCCAGAGCCTCACCGTGGCCGCCGGCGACCTCATCGGCGCCTCGCCGCTGCTGTCGGCCGCCTTCCACGACGAGCCGGCCGTGGAGTCGCTCAACAAGCTCGGCCTCGACGTCAGCGCCGTCGGCAACCACGAGTTCGACGAGGGCTACCAGGAGCTCCAGCGGATGGCGCGGGGCGGCTGCCTCGACGACGGCGCGGGCGAGGACAACCAGGACTCCTGCCCGGCCGGCACCTTCGCCGGCGCGGACTTCGACTACCTCGCCGCCAACGTGCGCTACGCCGGGACCAACGAGACGATCCTCCCGCCGTACGCCGTGAAGCAGGTCGGCGCGGCCAAGATCGGCTTCATCGGCATGACGCTGGAGGAGACCCCCGACATCGTCACCGCCAGCGGCGTGGCCGGCCTCGAGTTCGACGACGAGGTCAAGGCCGCCAACGCGCTGGTGCCCGTGCTGCGCAAGCAGGGCGTCAACGCGGTGGTGGTGCTGATCCACCAGGGCGGCACCCCCCGGCAGCTGCAGCTCGGCAAGGACGCGGACGGCAAGCCCTACTCCGTGGCCGCGCCCTACGACTACACCTGCGCCAAGGGCGGGGCCCTCGAGGACACCTCGCCGATCCTGCCCATCGCCAAGAACCTCGACCCGGCGATCGACATGGTCGTCTCGGGCCACACGCACAACCCCTACGTGTGCGACGTCAAGGACCCCGCCGGCCAGGACCGGCTGGTCACCTCGGCCTCCAGCTTCGGGCGCCTGGTCACCGAGACCAACCTGACCTACGACAAGGCGAGCAAGGACATCGTGCGGGCCAGCGTGGAGGGGGCCAACCTCCAGGTGACGCGCGACGTGCCCAAGGACCGCGCCCAGACCGCACTGATCGCGAAGTACAAGGAGCTGGTGCGGCCCATCGCCTCACGGGTCCTCGGCAGCATCGGCGCCGACGTCACCCGGACCCCGACCACCTCGGGCGAGAGCGCCCTGGGCGACCTGATCGCCGACGCCCAGCTGGCCGACGACTCGGTGGTGACCGGGGGCGACGAGCCCGTGATCGCCTTCATGAACCCCGGCGGCATCCGCGCGGACCTCACCCGCGACAAGCAGACCTACGGCGAGCAGGTGGGCGAGGTCACCTACGGCGAGGCGTTCGACGTCCAGCCCTTCAACAACTTCCTGGTCTCGATGACGCTCACCGGCCAGCAGGTCTACGACGTGCTGACCCAGCAGGTCACCGGGGCCAACGCGGCGAGCAGGAAGGTGCTGCAGGTCAGCGAGGGCTTCGAGTACCGCCTCGGCAGCGCCGGCCCCGTGGACGGCAGCGTGACCCTGGACGGGGAAGCGATCGACAAGGCCGCGACGTACCGCATCGTGACCAACAACTTCCTCGCCGACGGGGGAGACGGTTTCCCGGCGTTCAAGGGCGGCACGGGAATCTACTACGGCGGTCTCGACATCGACGCGTTCGCCGACTACCTCGAGCAGAACTCGCCCTACACGCCGGCGACGCCGGACCGCATCCTCCCGGCGGGCTGACCCCCCGGGCACACCCCGCCGCACACCTCGACCGCACCACCAGCACGCCGGCCCGCCACCTCGGCGGGTCGGCGTGTTGCGTCGTGCATCGAACAGGTGTTCGTACTACCGTTGGTCTCTACAGGCAGGGGTCGCGCCGTGGTTCTCCACAGGCCGGCAGCAGTCACCGACGTTGTCGGTGGTCGCGCCTAACGTCTGGCAGGACACGAGGTCGACCCGCGCCGCCCGGCGCGACGAGAGGTGAGGAAGTCCCATGGCTGCTGCCACGAACAACCGCGAGAAGGCGCTCGACGTCGCGCTGGCGTCCATCGAGAAGCAGTTCGGCAAGGGCTCGGTGATGCGTCTCGGCGACGAGACCCGTGCCCCGCTCGAGATCATCCCCACGGGTGCGATCTCCCTCGACATCGCGCTCGGCCTCGGCGGGCTGCCGCGGGGGCGTGTGGTCGAGGTCTACGGCCCGGAGTCCTCGGGAAAGACGACCGTCGCGCTGCACGCGGTGGCCAACGCGCAGGCGGCCGGCGGCATCGTGGCCTTCATCGACGCCGAGCACGCGCTCGACCCCGACTACGCCCAGGCCCTCGGGGTCGACACCGACGCGCTGCTGGTCTCCCAGCCCGACTCCGGTGAGCAGGCGCTCGAGATCGCCGACATGCTGATCCGCTCCGGGGCGCTCGACCTCATCGTCATCGACTCCGTGGCGGCCCTGGTGCCCCGCGCCGAGATCGAGGGCGAGATGGGTGACAGCCACGTCGGCCTCCAGGCCCGGCTGATGAGCCAGGCGCTGCGCAAGATGACCGGCGCGCTCAACAACTCCGGCACCACCGCGATCTTCATCAACCAGCTGCGCGAGAAGATCGGCGTGATGTTCGGCTCTCCCGAGACCACCACCGGTGGCCGCGCGCTGAAGTTCTACTCCTCGGTCCGGCTCGACGTGCGCCGCATCGAGACGCTCAAGGACGGCACCGAGATGGTGGGCAACCGCACCCGCGTCAAGGTCGTGAAGAACAAGGTCGCCCCGCCGTTCAAGCAGGCCGAGTTCGACATCATGTACGGCAAGGGCATCAGCCGTGAGGGCGGGCTCATCGACGTCGGCGTCGAGGAGGGTCTCGTCCGCAAGGCCGGCGCTTGGTACACCTACGAGGGCGACCAGCTCGGTCAGGGCAAGGAGAACGCCCGCACCTTCCTGCGCGACAACCCCGACCTGGCCAACGAGATCGAGAAGAAGATCCTCGAGAAGCTCGGCATCGGTCCCCAGGTCGACGCCCCGGCCGAGCCCTTCGCCGCCGACGCCCCCGGGATCGACCCCGACGGCATCGACTTCTGACGGCCCCGGGGCCGGGGGACGAAGCCTCGGAACAGGCCACCGGGTCGAGGCGTCTCGAGACCCGGTGACGAGACCGCCGACCGCAACCACGGGTAGTCGAGGAAGGTGTGCACGATGACGACCGGACGTCGCAGCAGGTCCCGGGACCGCTGGGGCCGCGAGCCCGCCGCCGACCTCGACACCGGTCCCGACGCGGACCCCGAGTCCGTGGCCCGCACCATCCTCCTCGACCAGCTCACCGGGCGCGCCCGCACGCGCGCCGAGCTGGCCGACAAGCTGGCGAGCAAGGGGGTGCCCGACGAGGTCGGGCACCGCCTGCTCGACCGGTTCGAGGAGGTCGGGCTGGTCGACGACTCCGCCTTCGCGCGCGAGTGGGTCGAGCAGCGCCAACGGGGCCGGGGCCTGGCGCGTCGTGCGCTGGCGCAGGAGCTGCGCCGCAAGGGCGTCGACGACGAGGTCGCCCGTGAGGCCCTGGAGGAGGTGGACGGCGACGCCGAGGAGGCCTCGGCCCGCCGTCTGGTGCAGGCCCGGCTGCGCACCGTCAGCACCCTGGACCGTGACCGCGCCACGCGGCGTCTGGTGGGGATGCTGGCCCGCAAGGGCCACTCCAGCGCGACCGCCTTCCGCGTCGTCCGCAGCGAGCTCGACGCGGTCGGTCTCGAGCGCGACGACGACCCCGAGGTCGACGGGCTCTAGGACCCGCGGTCCCGGTCGGAGGCCGGGTCAGGCGACGTCGGTGGCCGTGGCGCTGCCGTCGACGGCGGTCTCGCCGATCAGGAACGACATCGTGGTGGCGTCGTCGGCGTCGAGGGTGCCCGCGCGCAGCGCGGCCCGGGTCCAGCTGCGCCACATCGTCCGGTAGGCCAGCGGGTTGTGGCTGTCCTCGGCGTAGGCCCACAGCCCGTCGTGACCGTGGCGCAGGAGCGTGGTCGAGCAGGCGGAGTGGACCGAGCCGTCACCCGGGTCGCGCAACGTGTTGCGCAGCTCGAGCACGACCCGGTCGTGGGAGGGGTCGAAGGCCTGCCACACCACCTCGTGCCGCTCCAGCATCGTGCCGGGGAAGGTCGTCATCGAGGTGAGCACCCACCCGCGGATCGCCTCACGTCCGACCGCGTCGGGGTGCCCGGCCCGGCGGTAGGTCGCGTCCGCGGTGAACAGGTCGGCGAAGTCGCCCCAACGACCGGAGCCGGCGATCTCGTCGACCCGGGCGCGGTAGTCGGTGAACGCCTGCTCGAGCTCGGACAGCTGCACGGGAGGAATCCAAGCAGACCCCGACCCCGGGCGAGGAGGGTACGACGAGGTCGGCGGGACCTCGCCAGGCTGGGGCACCACAGGTGTCCGACGGCCGCTCGAGGGGTACGACGAGTCGTGGTGCGCATCGGGGTGTCGGGCTGGACCTACCGGGCGTGGCGCGGCGACTTCTACCCCGCCGGGCTGGTGCAGCGGCGGGAGCTGGCCTACATGGCGGAGCGGCTCACCTCGATCGAGGTCAACGGCTCGTTCTACTCCCTGCAGCGGCCCACCAGCTGGGAGCGGTGGCGCGCCGAGGTGCCCGAGGGCTTCGTGTTCTCGGTCAAGGGCAGCCGCTTCGTCACCCACCTGCGGCGGCTGCGCGAGCCGCGGGTGCCGCTCGCCAACTTCTTCGCCCAGGGCCTGCTGGGGCTCGGGGACGCGCTCGGCCCGGTGCTGTGGCAGCTGCCGGCCACCCAGGCGTGGGACGAGCAGCTCGTGGGGGAGTTCCTGGCCCTGCTGCCCCGCACGACCGGCGAGGCCGCCGAGCTGGCGCAGCAGCACGACGACAAGGTCGCCGGCGACCGGCTGTGGGTGGGCGAGGTGCTGGACCGGCCGATGGTCCACGTCCTGGAGCCGCGGCACCACGGGTTCGCCGACCCGGCGGCGCTGCAGCAGCTCGACGAGGCGGGCGTGGGGCTGGTGGTGGCCGACTCCGCCTCGAGGTTCCCCCGCTTCGAGCAGGCGCAGGGGCCGGTCGTCTACGTCCGCCTGCACGGCGACGTCGACCTCTACGTGAGCGGCTACGGCGACGAGGCCCTGGATGCGTGGGCGGAGAAGATCCGCGGGTGGACCGCCGACGGCCGGGAGGCCTACGTCTACTTCGACAACGACGCCAAGGGCCACGCCCCGTGGGACGCGCTGCAGCTCATCGATCGGCTCGGGCGACCCCCGGGCCTGCCGGACCGCCACGGGTCCTAGAGTCCGCAGGCATGAGCCGCGTCCTCGACCTGCACCGCGCCAGCACGTCGCTGCCCCTGGTGGGCCCGCTGGTGGGGGAGCGACTGTTCTCCTTCGCCTTCAGCCAGGTGGCGCCGTACTTCTGGAGCATCCGGCCGCGGTTCACCGTGATCGAGCCCCACCACGCCGAGGTCGTCATCCCCAAGCGGCGCGCGGTGAAGAACCACATCGGCACCGTCCACGCCATCGCGCTGTGCAACGGCCTCGAGGCTGCGATGGGGGTGCTCGCCGAGGCCACCATCCCGACCGGCAAGCGGTGGATCCCCAAGGGGATGGAGGTCGCCTACACCGCCAAGGCCACCAGCGACATCACCTGCCACGCCGACACCGACCCCGCGCAGTGGAGCGACGCGGCGCTGCCGGCGGAGGGTGGCGAGGTGGCGGTCCGCGTGAAGGGCGTCCGCACCGACGGCACCGTGGTGATCGAGGGCGTCATCCGGCTCTGGGTGACCCCCGAGCGCTGACCCGCCGGAGCTCAGGCCGCGCCCGGGCCCCCGACCGCTCCGTCGATGGGGTTGCGCTCACCGACGTACCGTTTTTGGACCCAGGTCGCGAGCAGGGTCAGGGCGACGCACATCAGGATGTACAGCGCCGCGGTCACGGCGATCGCGGCGACCTGGTTGCCGAACTGCTGGTAGATCTGGCTGGTCACGCGGGTGAGGCCGGGGGAGGCGACGGCGTACCCCAGGCTGGTGTCCTTCAGGGCCACGACGCACTGGCTGATGATGGCCGGCAGCATGATCTTCACCGCTTGCGGGAGCAGCACCAGGTTGGTGACCTGGGTCTTGCGCATCCCCAGGGCGTACGCCGCCTCGGACTGCCCCTGCGGCACGGCGTTGATCCCGGCCCGGAAGATCTCGGCCAGCACCGAGCCGTTGTAGAGCGTCAGCGCGAGCACCACGCTCCAGAAGGCGCCGCTCTGCCCGCTGTTGATGCCGAAGGTGAAGAAGAACAGGATCATCAGCAGCAGCACGGGGACCGCGCGGAAGAACTCGACCACGACGGTCGCCGGGACCCGGATCCAGGCACGGTCGGCGAGCTTGGCCACCCCGAGGACGAGCCCGACCACCACCGACAGTGCCACCGCGGCCGCTGCCATCTTGAGGGTGGCCAGCACGCCGTCGACCAGGATGACCTCGATGAAGCGGGGGGTGATGAACACCTCCCACTGGTCGTAGGCGAACGTCCCGGCGACGTACAGGCGCTGCAGCACGAAACCGATCACCAGCAGCAGCAACACGACGCCGAGGAGGGTGTAGAGGCGGTGACGACGCACGGTCCGGGGGCCGGGGGCGTCGAAGAGGATGCTGGGCGCGCTCATCACGCCACCTTCCAACGGCGTTCGAGACGGTTGGCGACGAACGAGAGCGCGAGCACCAACACGACGAAGACGGCGGCGAAGACGAAGAAGATGCCGTAGCGCTGCCCCGGGTCGTTGTTGGTGAACGAGCGCATCCGGCCGAAGGCCTCCAGCACCCCGAGCGCACCGCACTCGGTGGTGTTCTTGAGCAGGGCGATCTGGACGCTGGCCAGCGGCGGGACCGAGGCACGCACGGCCTGGGGCAGCACCACCTGGGTCATCACCCCGCCGAAGGGGAGCCCGATCGCGCGGGCGGCCTCGGCCTGGCCCACCGGCACCGCGTTGATGCCCGAGCGGATGGCCTCGCACACGAACGCGGCGGTGTAGAGCGAGAGCCCCACCACCAGCGAGGCGAAGATGTTGTTGATCCGCCACTGGCCCAGGTCGAGGTCGACGAAGGAGAAGGTCAGACCGATCTTGGGCCCGGCGAACCGGAAGAAGAGGAGCACCACGAGCAGCGGCGTGTTGCGCACCAGCAGGACGTACGCCGCGCCGGCGCGCCGCAGGACGGCCACGGGGCCGACCCGCATCGCGGCGACCAGCGTGCCCAGGAGCAGGGAGAGCACGGCGGCGACGACGAAGAACAGCAGGGTGTAGCCGAAGGCGCGGACCAGCAGGTCCAGGTTCTCGTAGACCAGGCGCACGTCGTCCTCCTCTCAGGGTGGCGGGATAGCGGACACCCGACGCCGCACCCGTGACGGGGCTCCGTCACGGGTGCGGCAGCGGTCGATCAGGCCTGGCAGTCGTCCAGGGTCGGGGTCTCGGGGGTCTCGATACCCTCACCACCCAGCGTGAACTGGTAGGCCTCGGCCCAGGTGTCGTTGTCGAAGGACGACTGGAGCGACTCGTTGATGAACTCGCACATCTCGGGGGCGTCCTTGGAGTAGCCGACACCGATCCGCTCCTCGGAGAACTCGTCGCCCACGACCTTCAGCTCGCCCTCGTTCTCGGCGGCGTAGCCGAGCAGGATCGCGCCGTCGGTCGACATCGCGGGCACGGTGTCGTTGAGGACGTCGTCGACGCACGCGGCGTAGTTGTCGGCCGGAGCCGGGACGGCGCCCTCGGTCTCGACGTTCTCGAGGGAGGTGGAGCCCGAGGCGGCGCAGACCTCCTCGCCCTCGAGGTCGGCGATGCCCGTGATGTCGCTGTCGGCCTTGACCAGCACCTGCTGCCCGGTGACGAGGTAGGGGCCGGTCTGGCCGACGACCTGACGGCGCTCGTCGGTGATGGAGTACGTCGCCAGGACGAGGTCGACACGACCCTGCTGGAGGTAGGGCTCGCGGTTGTCGGAGATCGTCTCCTCCCAGGTGATGTCCTCGGGAGCGATGCCCAGCTGTCCGGCGATCTGCTTGGCGATCTCGACGTCGAAGCCGGTGGGGACGTCGTCGGCGGCGCCCTTGAACCCGAGACCGGGCTGGTCGAACTTCACGCCGATGGTGATCTTCCCTGCCTCGGCGATCTCGGCCATCTTGGTGCCCGCCTCGAACTCGGGGTTCTCGACGACCTCGACCTCCGGGGCCTCGGCACCCTCGGCCCCCGTCGCGGGCTCGCCGGCGCTGCCGCCGCATGCACTCATCGCGAGCGCGAGACCGGCCGTGACGGCCATCGTCCTGGTCCTGGTGAATCGCATCTTGATCTCCTTTGTCCGGGCCGGTGACCCGATCCCTGTCCGGTGGTGTGGAAGTACCGCTGTCCCGAGCTCTGGGGACGCCCGCGGCCGGGTGGCCGGGCGTCAGTGGGTGAGGATCTTGCCGAGGAAGTCCTTGGCGCGCGGCGACTGCGGCCGCGTGAAGAACTCCTCGGGGGTGTTCTCCTCCACGATCGCCCCGTCGGCCATGAACACGACGCGGTCGGCGGCGGTGCGCGCGAAGCCCATCTCGTGGGTGACCACGATCATCGTCATGCCCTGCTTGGCCAGGTCGACCATGACGTCGAGGACCTCGGAGATCATCTCGGGGTCCAGCGCGGAGGTGGGCTCGTCGAAGAGCATCGCCTTGGGCTCCATGGCCAGGGCGCGGGCGATCGCCACGCGCTGCTGCTGGCCGCCGGAGAGCTGGGCGGGGTACTTCTCGGCCTGGTGGCCGACCCCGACGCGGTCGAGCAGCTCGCGACCACGCTTCTCGGCCTCGGCCTTGCTCGTGCCGCGCACCTTGATCGGCCCCAGCGTGACGTTCTCGAGGATCGTCTTGTGGGCGAAGAGGTTGAAGCTCTGGAAGACCATCCCGACCTCGGAGCGCAGCGCCGCGAGGGCCTTGCCCTCCTGCGGCAGCTCCTGGCCGTCGAGGGTGATCTGCCCCTGGTCGATGGTCTCGAGCCGGTTGATGGTGCGGCACAGCGTCGACTTGCCCGAGCCCGAGGGGCCGATGACGACCACGACCTCGCCCTTGGCCACCGAGAGCTGGATGTCCTGGAGGACGTGCAGCTGGCCGAACCACTTGTCGACGTGGTCGAGGACGATCAGGGGCTCGGTCATGGCGGCACCCTAGGGCGGGCTTCGGGGGGAGTCGAGCGGACAGGGCGCCCGCTGCCGCTTCGCGACCAGTTCGTGACCTGGGTCGCGACGCTCGTCACGCCGCCGCCGCGGACGTTTCGCCGGACCTGCGCAGGGCACAGCAGAGGTGTCCGACGCGCGCCACCCGAGCACGAGGAGAGTCACCCACGATGAGCACCCTGGTCGTCAGCCTGGTCCGCGGCACGGTGAGGACGGCGTACGGCGCCGCCCGCCATCCGATCGCCACCGCCTCGCAGGCGGTGGGACTGGCCACGGACGCGGTGCGGCTGGGCGTGGGTGTCGTCCACGGGCGGATCCCCGGATCCCCGCCCGAGCAGCGACCCTCGACCGTCCCCGGCCCGGGCCCCGGCACCGCCCACGACCCGGCCCGCGCCGCGGAGTCGCGACCCACCACCGCGCGCGAGGCCGCTCCCGCCGCCCAGGCCGCCCCCGCGGCACCCTCCGCGTCCTCGGCGCCGACGGGTGCACCCCTCGAGCCGGTGACCGACGCGCCGGGCGAGCCGGAGGGCAGCGGCCCGACCAGGATCCCCACGCCCGACGAGATCGCCGTCCGGGCGGCCGGCCCGATGCCGGGTGCTCCCGGCGAGGCGTTCTCCACCGAGCCCAAGGTCGCCAGCCGCGAGGTCGAGCACGGCGGCAGCGCCACCGGCGACCGCGAGGCCGTCGACGGCTTCCTCGAGGACATGGCGGCCGGCGAGCCCGAGTCACCGGTCGACGCGATCGGCTCCACCACCGGGACCCCCGAGCCCGGCGCCGAGGCGTCGGTGCTCTCCGAGGCCGAGACGCTGCAGCGCGGCGCGGAGCGCAACCCGGGGGAGTGACCCGCTCCGACGGCGGCCCGTACCCTGGGTGACTGTCATGGCTGAGCAACGCACCTACGAGGTCCGCACCTACGGGTGCCAGATGAACGTCCACGACTCCGAGCGGCTCACCGGCCTGCTGGAGACGGCCGGCTACACCGCCGCCTTGACCGGCGACGAGCCGGCCGACGTGGTCGTGCTCAACACCTGCGCGGTGCGGGAGAACGCCGACAACAAGCTCTACGGCAACCTCGGGCACCTCGCCTCGGTGAAGAAGAAGCGGCCCGGCATGCAGATCGCCGTCGGTGGCTGCCTGGCCCAGAAGGACCGCGCCACCATCACGGACAAGGCCCCCTGGGTCGACGTGGTCTTCGGCACCCACAACATCGGCTCGCTGCCGGTGCTGCTCGAGCGGGCGAGGGTGGCGGAGGAGGCCCAGGTCGAGATCCTGGAGTCGCTCGAGGTCTTCCCCTCCACGCTGCCGACCAAGCGCGAGTCGGCGTACGCCGCCTGGGTCTCGGTCTCGGTCGGGTGCAACAACACCTGCACCTTCTGCATCGTGCCGGCGCTGCGCGGCAAGGAGAAGGACCGTCGTCCCGGCGACGTGCTCGCCGAGGTCGAGGCGCTGGTCGCCGAGGGCGTCAGCGAGGTCACCCTGCTGGGGCAGAACGTCAACGCCTACGGCGTGGAGTTCGGCGACCGCCAGGCGTTCTCCAAGCTGCTGCGCGCCTGCGGCGAGGTCGAGGGCCTGGAGCGGGTGCGGTTCACCTCGCCCCACCCGGCGGAGTTCACCGACGACGTCATCGAGGCGATGGCGCAGACGCCCAACGTGATGCCCTCGCTGCACATGCCGCTGCAGTCCGGCTCCGACCGGGTGCTCAAGGCGATGCGACGCTCCTACCGGCAGTCGCGCTACCTCGGCATCATCGAGCGGGTCCGGGCCGCGATGCCGGACGCCGCCATCACCACCGACATCATCGTGGGCTTCCCCGGCGAGACCGAGGAGGACTTCCAGGACACCCTGGACGTGGTCCGGCAGGCGCGGTTCTCCAGCGCCTTCACCTTCCAGTACTCCAAGCGCCCTGGCACCCCGGCCGCCGTGCTCGAGGACCAGGTGCCCAAGGCCGTGGTCCAGGACCGCTACGAGCGGCTGGTCGCGCTCGTCGACGAGGTCGCCTGGGCCGAGAACCGTGCCCTGGAGGGTCGGGTGGTGGAGCTGATGGTCGCCGAGGGGGAGGGGCGCAAGGACGCCGCCACCCGTCGGCTCACCGGCCGCGCCCGCGACAACCGGCTGGTCCACTTCACGCCGCTGGCGGTGGACGGCACCCCCGTCGAGGTCCGTCCCGGCGACGTCGTCGAGGTCGTCGTGTCGTACGCCGCGCCGCACCACCTGGTCGCCGACGGTCCGGTGAGGTCCGTACGCCGCACCCGCGCGGGTGACGCCTGGGAGGCGGCCACCTCCGCCCCGGCCGCCGCCCCCGGCGTCTCGCTGGGACTGCCGACGATCGGGGTGCCCGCCCCGTTGCCGCCGCTGGTCGACGGCTGCCGCTGAGCGGGCCCGCTCAGCGGCGCCGGGCCACCACGACCGCGCCGACGACCTCCCAGCCCAGCGTCAGGTAGAGCCGCCGACCCTCGTCGGAGGCCACCAGGACGCCTCGGTCGGCACCGGACCCGAGGGCGGCGTCGCCGAGCAGGGTCATCACCGCCGACCCGAGGCCCCGCCGCCGGTGGGCGCCCGAGGTCGCGATCCGGTCGGGGACGGCGACCGCCCCGTCGAGGCCGACCTGCCCCCACGCGGCGGGAGAGCCGTCGGGGGCGTCCACCTCGACCTCGACGCGGTGGGGCCCCGGACGCCTGGTCGTCGCGGCGTAGCCCGGCGGCAGCGGCGTGCGTGGGGAGGGCGCCAGCGAGCGGGTCATCAGCCACTCGGGGACCGTCGCGGTGGCCAGCCCGTGCTCGGCGAGGCGGTCGGCGACCCGGCCGGGATCGGCCGTCGGCACGGTCACCCACGGGTCGCGCTCGTCCCACGACGCCTGCGCGGCGACGTCGGTGCGCCGCGGGTGACGGTCGGCGTCGAGCACGAGCAGCTCGACGTCACGGCCCGGGGCGCCCACCGGGGTGCGCAGCACGCCCGCGGCGACCTCCTCGGCGCTCGGGAGGTCGCGCGAGCGCGCCCAGCCGGCGACCCACGCGCGCACCAGGTCAGGTGGCGGCGGCCCCGGACGGGCGCTGGTCGTGCTCAGACGGGCGGCTCGTCCTCGACGTGCTCCTCGGACTCGTCGACGTCCTCGGGGGCGTCGATCTCGTCCGGCACCTGGTCCTCCTCGACCTGCGCCGAGCGCGGCTGGTCGGGCGTCGCCGGGGGCTGCTCGTCGGTGTCGACCTGGGGTGCGTCGGCGGGACCGCCGGGCGCGAAGTCGGGCGCCGGGTCGGTGGTGGGCTCGGGGGCGGGCGAGAGGTCGCCGTCGGCGGAGCTCACCGGTCACGCCCGGGGGTGCCGTCGCCCTGCGGGCCGGTGGGGGCCTTGGGGTCCTTCGGCGCGGTCGGCGTCGACGGGCTGCTCGGGCCGGCGGGGTGGTCGGTGCCGCGGGTCGGGCCCGCGCCGCTGCCGACGCCGGTGCCCGTCGTGGTGCCGGTGGTGGGGCTCGTGGGGGCGTCGGGACCACGGCCGCCGAGGTCGTCGTTGCGGCCGTCGAGGTTGTCCAGGCCCTGCTTGGCGCGGGCGACGCCCTGGCTGATCTTGTCGCTGTGCTTGCCGCCGGTCTTCTTGTCCACGGCGGCCGCGGCCTTGTCGAGGCCCTGGTTGATCTTGTCGCCGTGCTTGTCCACGGCGTCGGACAGCTTCTTCTTGGCGTCGTCCATGAAGCCCATGGCGTCCTCCTGGGTCTGGGTGTCTGCGGGGGTGGCGGGGTGCGGGCCGCGGCGTACCGGCGCGTCGGACACGGCGTACCCGCTGGGCCCCCGTCCAACCTAGCGGGCGAGACTAGGCCGGTGACCGCTCCTGCGCTGCCCGTCGTGGCGGTCGTCGGCGCCACCGCGGCGGGCAAGAGCGACCTGGCCCTCGACCTGGCCCTGGACCTCGGCGGCGAGGTGGTCAACACCGACTCGATGCAGCTCTACCGCGGCATGGACATCGGCACCGCCAAGCTGCCGGAGGCCGAGCGTCGCGGCGTGCGGCACCACCTGCTCGACGTGCTCGAGGTGACGGAGTCGGCCACGGTGGCGGAGTTCCAGCAGCAGGCCCGGGCCGCCGTCGCGGACTGCCACGCCCGCGGGGTGGTGCCGGTGCTGGTCGGCGGCTCGGCGCTCTACACCCGTGCGGTGCTCGACCGGTTCGAGTTCCCGGGCACCGACCCGGACGTCCGTGCCCGGCTGGAGGCGGAGCTGGTCGACCAGGGGTCGCAGGCCCTGCACCGGCGGCTCGCGGAGGTGGACCCGGCGGCGGCGGAGCAGGTGCTGCCGAGCAACGGGCGGCGCGTCGTACGCGCGCTGGAGGTCGTGGAGATCACCGGGCGGCCGTTCGCCGCCACCCTCCCCACGCGGGAGTACGTCGCCCCGGCGACCGTGCAGGTCGGGGTCGACGTCGACCGCGGGCTGCTCGAGCAGCGGATCGCCACCCGGGTGGACCGGATGTGGGAGGCCGGGCTGGTCGCCGAGGTGCAGGAGCTCGTCGGCCGCGGCCTCCGGGAGGGGCGTACGGCGCACCGCGCGCTCGGCTACCGACAGGTGCTCGCGGCCCTCGACGGCGAGATCACCGACGCACAGGCGCGCGAGCAGACGGTGACCGGCACCCGCCGCTTCGCCCGCCGCCAGGACAGCTGGTTCCGCAAGGACGACCGGGTCGTCTGGGTGGCCCACGACGACCCGCAGCGCCTGGACCGCGCCCGCCGCGCCGTGGAGCCGGTCAGCCGGCGCTGAGCCGGTCGAGCTCGCGGGGCAGCTCACGCATCCGCACCAGCGGGGAGAGCACCGTCGGCGCGGCCGCGACCACCTGGCCGGCCAGGGCGATCCAGAAGACGCCGCGGGCGCCGATGCCCTCGCCCAGCAGCCCGCCGGCGAAGGCGCCGATCGGCATCACGCCCCAGACGACGAACCGGATCGAGGCGTTCATCCGGCCCAGCAGCGGGCGGGGGCACAGCCGCTGCCGGAAGCTGACCTGAGCCACGTTGTAGACCACGACCGAGAAGGTCAGCAGCAGGCTGGAGACCACCACCGCCACGAACGGGTCGAGCACGGTGCCGGCCAGCGGCATCGGCAGGCCCGCCGGCACCATCACCAGCGCCGAGAGCGGGATGATCCGGCCCTCGCCCACCCAGCGGGTCACCGCCGGGGTCGCCAGCGCGCCGAGGAGGCCGCCGCCGGCGCCGAGACCCATCGCCAGCCCGAGCTGGGCCTCGCTCAGCCCGAGCTCGCGCAGCGCGAACAGCACCAGCAGGGCCCCGGTCGCGGCGGAGAACAGGTTGCTGATCGCCGTGCAGGCCGTGATCCGCCACAGCAGCGGGTGCCCGAGCACGAAGGCCAGCCCCTCGCGCACCTCGACGCGCAGCGGCCGGCGGTCCTCGCGCGGCGGCGGGGTGGAGACGTGCCGGATCCGGCGCACGAAGAACGCCGAGCCGAGGAACCCGACGGCGTTGAGCAGCGACGTCAGGGGTGCGCCGACGAGCCGCACCAGCCCGCCGCCCAGCGCGGGGCCGCCGATCATCGCCACCGACTGCACCGCCTGGAGCTGGGCGTTGCCCTCGCCGATCTCGTCGGGCTCGACGATCTCGGGCAGGTAGCTCTGGTAGGCCACGTCGAAGAACACCGTGGCGGTGCCGATCACCGTGGTCACCACGAGCAGCTGCGCGAACGACAGCACGTCGAGCCACCAGGCCAGCGGGATCGTCAGCAGCGCCACCGCCCGGACCAGGTCGGCGGTGACCAGCACCCGCTGCTTGCGCCAGCGGTCGACCCACACCCCGGCGGGCAGCGCGATCAGCAGGAAGGCGAGGTTCTCGGCCGTGCCGAGCAGGCCCATCTCCAGCTCGCGGGCCCCGAGCAGCTCGACGGCGGTGACGGGGATGGCGAGGGTGGAGAGCTGGGTGCCGAGCTGGGCGGCGACGTCGGCGCCGAACAGCTGTCGGAAGTCGTGCTGGCGCAGCAGCCGTCGCCTGCGGGCGGGGGCGGCGGCACCGGTCACCGCGCCATCGTCGACCAGTGATGGGGACAAGGCAATCAGGTGTCGTCGGCGACGTGCCGACACCCGCCCCGCGACCGGACGAAGCGCCGTACGGCCCGCTGCCGGTCGGCAGCGGCCGCCAGGTCTGGGCCCGTCGCCCGGCCGACGAGGCCGAGTCGCGCGCCCTGGCCTCGCCGCTGCGCGAGCGACCCGAACAGCGAGCCGTGGAGCCTCTACCTGGCGCTGCACCCCGAGCCCGGCGGCGTACGGTCCCGGCATGACGACGACGAGCAGCCCGCACCCGACGCCGGCCGGGTGGAGCGAGGTCACCGACGTCGAGAGCCTGACGGCGATCGTCGGTGAGCCCGGCCCCCGCGCCCGCGACAAGGTGCGCCACGCGCTGACCGACCTCGACGTGGCGTGGCTGGACTCCTCGCCGTTCTGCGTGCTGGCCACCTCGGCCGCCGACGGCGGGGGGCTGGACGCCTCGCCCAAGGGCGACCCGGCCGGTCGGCTGGTGCACGTGATCGACGAGCGCACCATCGCGATCGCGGAGCGGCCCGGCAACCGGCGGGTCGACGGCTACCGCAACGTGCTGGAGAACCCCCGGGTCGGGCTGCTGTTCCTGATCCCCGGTCGTGCCGACACGCTGCGCGTCAACGGCCGCGCCCGGCTGGTGAGCGACGCGCCGTTCTTCGACGACCTCGAGGTCAAGGGGCACCGGCCGGTGCTGGCCCTGGTCGTGGAGGTCGAGGAGCTGTTCCACCACTGCGCCAAGGCGTTCCTGCGCGCGCAGCTGTGGGAGCCGGGGTCGTGGGACCCCGAGGCCGTGGTGCCGCGGCGGGCGGTCCTGGCCCAGCGGCTGGAGCGGCCCGAGGACACCGTCGACGAGCTCGACGCCTACTACGGCCCGTCCTACGCCGACCAGCTGTACTCGTCGTGACAGGATCCCTGAGCGTGAACGAGTACTCCTTCGTCAAGGGCCACGGCACCGAGAACGACTTCGTGCTCGTCCCCGACGCCCGCGGCTTGCACGAGCTCCAGCCCGGCCAGGTCGCGCTGCTGTGCGACCGCCGCGCCGGCATCGGCGCCGACGGCGTGATCCGGGTGGTCCGCACCGACGCCACCGACGACCCGGCCGCGGTCGCGGCGCGCGGCGAGGCGACGTGGTTCATGGACTACCGCAACGCCGACGGGTCGCTCTCGGAGATGTGCGGCAACGGCATCCGCGTGCTCGGCCGCTTCCTGGCCACCCACGCCGACGTCGACGCCCGCGGCCCGCTGCCGATCGCCACGCGCGCCGGCACCAAGGTGCTGACCTTCGCCGACGGCGACCCCCTGGGCGAGATCACCGTCGACATGGGCGCTCCCGCCCTGCTCGGCGAGACCACGGTCAGCGTCGGCGAGCGCTCCTGGCCGGCCGTCCACGTCTCGATGGGCAACCCCCACGCCGTGGCGTTCGTCGACTCCCTCGACGACGCCGGGCCGCTGACCACCGCCCCCGGCCACGACCCGGACGTCTTCCCCGACGGCGTCAACGTCGAGCTCGTCGTACGCCGCGGCGAGCACCACCTCGCCGTACGCGTCCACGAGCGTGGCTCCGGCGAGACCCGCTCCTGCGGCACCGGCGCGTGCGCGGTCGCCGTCGCGGCGGCCGTCGCCGACGGCGCCGAGCGCGGCACGGCGTACACCGTCGACCTGCCGGGCGGCACGCTGCGCCTGGTGTGGACCGAGGACGACCGGGTCCTGATGACCGGCCCTGCCGTCCTCGTCGCCGAGGGCCTCACCGCGCTCTGAGAGTCGTGAGGCCGAGGCCGCGCCACAGCGCGTCGTGGGACTCACGACTCGGCTGATCGGCGCCGCGCGGGGAGTCCGCGGCCGGCCCACCACCCTCCCGACCCCGCTGGGCACCCACGTACGCCGCTCCCTAGGATCCGGCGCATGGACATCAACGGAGCCAGTGCGATCGTCACGGGTGCGGCGTCGGGGATCGGCGCGGCCGTGGCCCGGCAGCTCGCCGAGCGGGGCGCCCACGTCGTCGTCGCCGACATCGACCAGGAGAAGGGCGAGGCGCTCGCCGCCGAGATCGGGGGCGTCTTCGCGCCGGTCGACGTCACCCGCACCGAGCAGATCGAGGCCGCCGTCGAGGAGGCCGAGAGGCTCGGCCCGCTGCGGCTGCTGGTCAACTCCGCCGGCATCGGCTGGGCGCAGCGCACGGTCGGCCGCGACGGCACCTACGCCTCGGCCGCCGACCTCGAGGCGTTCTCCAAGGTCGTGCGCATCAACCTGATCGGCACCTTCGACTGCATCCGGCTCGTCGGCACCGCGATCTCGCGGACCGAGCCGACGGCGTCCGGCGAGCGCGGCGCGATCGTCAACCTCGCCAGCGTCGCGGCGTTCGACGGACAGATCGGCCAGGCGGCGTACTCCGCCTCCAAGGGCGGCGTCGTCGGCCTCACCCTCCCGGTCGCGCGCGACCTCGCCGCGGTCGGCATCCGGCTCAACACCGTGGCGCCCGGCCTGATCGACACCCCGATCTACGGCGAGGGCGAGGCCTCGGAGGCGTTCAAGGCCAAGCTCGGCGAGAGCGTGCTCTACCCCAGGCGCCTCGGGAAGCCCGAGGAGCTGGCGAGCATGGTCGTGGAGTGCCTGACCAACTCCTACATGAACGGCGAGACCGTCCGCGTCGACGGCGGCATCCGGATGCCCCCCAAGTAGCCCGGCAGTCCGCCCACCGTTCACGCGGGCGTGGCGCGGGCGTCACCGCGGCGGGGTGGGGTGCGACGCATGACCTCTCGGCCCTCCCTCTCCCGTCGCCACCTGCTGGCCGGCTCGGCCGGCGCCCTGGCCGCCGGCGCGCTGTCCCGACCCACCGGCGCCGCGGCGTCGCGCTCCGCGCCCGGCCAGCTCCGCGCCCGGCTCGCGCTGCCCGACGGCGTGCAGACCGGTGACGTCACCAGCCGCTCGGCGGTGCTGTGGTCGCGGGCCTCGGGGGAGGGTCGGCTCGTGGCCCGGGTCGGCAGCGGCCGCTCCTCGCGCGTCGTACGCGGGCCATGGGCCACGCCCGACACCGACCTCACCGCCCGGATCGAGCTCGAGGGCCTGGCGCCGGGTCGGGCCTACGACGCCGCGCTCTGGTTCGAGGCGCCCGACGGCACCCGCGGCGAGGTCGGCCGCGCCCGCTTCGTCACCGGCGACCGCCGCCCGGCGGCGACGTCGTTCGTCTGGACCGGCGACACCGCGGGGCAGGGCTGGGGGATCAACCCCGACCTCGGCGGCATGACGGCGTACGCCGCGATGCACGCGACCCGCCCCGACTTCTTCGTCCACGCCGGCGACACCATCTACGCCGACGGCCCGATCGCCGAGCGGGTCGTGGAGCCCGACGGCCAGGTCTGGCGCAACCTGGTCACCCCCGAGGTCTCCAAGGTCGCCGAGACGCTGCGCGAGTTCCGGGGCCGGCACCGCTACAACCTGATGGACGACCACGTCCGGGCCTTCTACGCCGACACCCCGGTCGTGGCGCAGTGGGACGACCACGAGACGGTCAACAACTGGTGGCCCGGCGAGGTCCTCGACGACGCGCGCTACACCGAGCGCCGCGTCGACGTGCTCGCCGCACGGGCCCGCCGGGCGTGGCAGGAGTACCAGCCGATCGCCACCGGCGTCGCCCGCGGCCGCAGCGGCTTCGCCGAGGCCCGGATCTACCGCAGGATCGAGCGCGGCGCGCACCTCGACCTGTTCTGCCTCGACATGCGCACCCACAAGTCACCCAACACCGCCGGGCTGGAGCCGCGCGAGACCCCGGTCCTGGGGCGCGAGCAGGCCGAGTGGCTGGTCCGGGAGGTACGCCGCTCTCGCGCGACGTGGAAGGTGATCAGCGCCGACCTGCCGCTAGGCCTCGTGGTCCCCGACGGCGCCGCGCAGGAGTCGGTCTCCAACGGGGACCCCGGCATGCCGCTCGGTCGCGAGCTCGAGCTGGCGCGGGTGCTGCGCGGCCTCAAGGGCGTGCCGGGGATCCTGTGGATCACCGCGGACGTGCACTACTGCGCCGCCCACCACTACAGCCCCGAGCGGGCGAGGTTCACCGACTTCGACCCGTTCTGGGAGGTCGTGGCCGGCCCGATCAACGCCGGCACCTTCGGCCCCAGCGCGCTCGACGGGACCTTCGGGCCGCGGCAGGTCTTCGCGCGCACGGCCGACTACCCCAACCAGTCGCCGCGCGGCGGCAACCAGTTCTTCGGCCACGTCGACATCGCACGCTCGGGACTGCTGACCGTCTCGCTGCGCAACGCCGGGGGATCGGTGCTGTGGTCGCAGGACCTCGAGCCGGGGGAGCGGGCCACCGCGTAGTCGGCCTCAGACCCCGTGGCGGGGGTTGCGGTCGGGGTCGTGGGGGTGGGCCGCCACCTCGTCGGGCCGGACCTCGGGACGACCGTCGCGGGAGGACTGCTCGGGCAGCGGCTCGCCGTCCTCGTCGAGCGTGGGCCCCTCGTCGGTGTGGGTCGGCGCCGAGTCGTAGGTGACGCCGGTGTCCTTGCCGCGGATCGCGCCGGTGCGCTCGCTGCTGACGCCCATGCCGCCGGCCAGGCCCTCGGGGCTGTCGGCGTTGGGGTCGGACTCGGTGGGCTCCGTCGCGGGGGCGCCGGGGGTGTGCGGGGTCTCGCTCATGGTCGCTCCTGGGGTGGTGGCGGGGACTGCTGGGGGGACTACTGGGACGGCTGCTCGGTGGAGGCCTCGGTGTTCTCCCGCTGCTCGGCGGTCTCCTCGGTGCCCTCGCTCGCCGCGGAGGGACCGGGCTGCTCGTCCTCGACGTCGAGGGTGCCGCCGTGGGAGTCCTCCGCCGAGTCGGCCGCCGGCTCGTCGCGCAGGCCCGTGTCCTCGGCCAGGCCGGGCTGCGACCGGTCCTCGGCCCCCGTCACGCCGGGCGGCGTGGACACCTCGGGCGCCTCGGTGGAGGCGGCGGGCTCGGTGGTGTCGGTCTCGTCGGTGTGCTCGCTCATGCCTACGGCGTACCCGTCACCGGGGTGCCCAACCCGCCGCCCCCGGGCGTCGCCACGACCGTGGGTGATTGCGGCTGTCGGTGGCGGGGTGTGTGATGTCGGGGTCGGTCCGCCACCGGCACCGTCTCTCGGAGGTCTCCCCATGCCACGTCGCCACTCACGTCGCCCCTCACGTCGTCTCCTCGCCGGCCTGGTCGCGCTCACCACGGGCGTGGGCGCACTCGCCCTGGCCCCCGCGAGCTCCGGCGCCGAGCAGCGGGTGCCCTCCGGTGGCCGCTACAACGTCAAGACGGCCACGAGCACGGGCTACGGCGGCGCCGTGACCTCGGTGGACCCCGAGGCCTCGCGGGTCGGGGTCGAGGTGCTGCGCCGCGGTGGCAACGCGGTCGACGCCGCCGTCGCGACGGCCGCCGCGCTGGGCGTGACCGAGCCCTACAGCTCGGGCATCGGCGGCGGTGGCTACTTCGTGCACTACGACGCCCGGACCCGGACCGTCAGCACCCTCGACGGCCGTGAGACCGCGCCGGCCACGATGCCCACCGACGCCTTCGTCGACCCCGCGACCGGCGAGCCCTACCGGTTCACTCCCGAGCTGGTGACCAGCGGCGTCGCGGTCGGCACCCCGGGCACGCTCGCGACCTGGGACACCGCGCTGCGCCGGTGGGGCACCCGCAGCCTGTCGCAGTCGCTGCGGCCGGCCACCCAGCTGGCCTCCCGCGGCTTCGTGGTCGACCAGACCTTCCGCGACCAGACGGCCGACAACGCGGCCCGGTTCCGCCAGTTCCCCGCCACGCAGCGCCAGTTCCTGCCCGGCAACGAGCTGCCGCGGGTCGGCAGCGTGATGCGCAACCGCGACCTCGCCGCGACCTACCGGCTGATCGCGCGGCAGGGCGTCAAGGCCTTCTACACCGGCCCGCTCGCCCGTGAGATCGCCCGCACCGTGCAGGACCCGCCGACCGTGCGCCGGCCCAGCCTGCCGGTGCCGCCCGGCTACCTCACCACCGCCGACCTCGCCGGCTACCGGGTCGCCTCGCAGGCGCCGACCCGCTCCACCTACCGGGGCTACGACGTCTACGGCATGGCGCCGTCCTCGAGCGGCGGCTCGACCATCGGCGAGGCCCTCAACATCCTCGAGCGCCACGACCTGGGCGCGCTGTCCGAGGTCGACGCGCTCCACCTCTACCTCGAGGCGAGCGCGCTGGCCTTCGCCGACCGCGGGCAGTACGTCGGCGACCCGCGGTTCACCGACGTGCCGCTGACCGACCTGCTCTCGGACACCTTCGCCGCCGAGCGCGACTGCGAGATCGACGTCGACCGGGCCGCGACCAAGCCGGTGGAGCCGGGCGACGTCGACGACTACGACGGCGTCTGCGGCGACGGCACCACCGAGCGCCGCCCCGAGCAGGACACTGAGAACATCTCCACGACCAACCTGACCACGGCCGACCGCTGGGGCAACGTCGTCGAGTACACCCTCACCATCGAGCAGACCGGCGGCTCGGGCATCACCGTGCCGGGCCGGGGCTTCCTGCTCAACAACGAGCTGACCGACTTCTCCTACGACGGCGTCGCGGCCGACGACCCCAACCGGATCCAGCCGGGCAAGCGGCCGCGCTCCTCGATGTCGCCCACGATCGTGCTGCGCGACGGCGAGCCGGTGCTCGCGCTCGGCTCGCCCGGTGGTTCGACGATCATCACCACGGTGCTCCAGACGCTGGTCAACCGGCTCGACCTCGGCATGACCATCCAGCAGGCGCTGGCCTCGCCGCGCGCCGCGCAGCGCAACAGCGCGACCGTCACGGCGGAGCCGGAGTTCATCGCGCTCCACGGCGACGCCCTCGAGGAGTACGGCCACACCCTGACGCCCTCCGGCGACGCCTTCACCAGCGCCGCCCAGATCGGCGCGGCCACCGCCATCGAGCTCGGGCCCCGGGGTCGGCTCACGGCCGTCTCCGAGCCCACCCGCCGCGGTGGTGGCTCGGCGCTGGTGGTCCGCCCCCGTCGCTGACGGTCTCCCGACGTGGCACCGCCCCGAGCAGGTCCGCGGTTTCGTCCGATGGCCCAGATGGTAGGAAACGGACAAACCCGGGGCGCAGCGCGTGCCCCGGCACCGACCCGAGGAGCAGCCGTGGAGACCCCAGAAGGCGCCGACCGTCCGTTGATCCCGCCGGTGGTCTACCTGCCCTGCCGGCCGTCGATCCCCGGCGAGGCCCCGCAGATCGAGCTGCGGCAGCTCGAGGACGGTCGCGTGGCGCTCCTGGCCTACACCGCCCTCGACCGGATGTCGCGCTGCTGCGGTCCCCACCAGCCGTGGGCCCTCTACAAGACCGAGGAGCTGTCGGCGCTGCGCCGCAGCGCCTCCTACGACGTCGTGGTCTTCGACCAGGAGCTTCCCGTCGAGGTGCGACACACGGGGGAGAGCGCATGAGCGGGTTGCGGATCGAGGCCGGTGCGGCGGCGGCGATCGCCGGACTCCACGGCGAGGCCGTCGACGCGATCGAGGGGGCGGCCGACTCGGCACCCACGTCGGTCGACGCGGGGCCCGCCGACGTCGCGATCGCCGCCATCATGCAGCGCGTCGCCGCCGAGGCCCGCGACCTGGCCCAGGTCGATCGCGGCGCGCAGACGGTGATGGACGACGTGGCCACCGACTACACGGCGACCGAGGAGTCCGTGGACGCCGACTTCGACGCGCTGGGGCGTGACGTGCCCGAGGGGTGGACCCGGTGATCGAGACCGAGGTCGAAGGCAGCCCGGCATCGGTGCGGACCGCGGCCACGTGGGTCGGCGAGACCCTGCGCGGCCAGGTCGAGGAGGCCGGGCGGCTCGCCGACCAGGCCCGGCGGCGAGCCTCGCGGGACTGGGAGGGCGACGCCTCGGCGTCCTACCGCGACGTCGCCGGGAAGATCGTGGAGGCCGGCGACGAGCAGGAGCACGACCTCGCCAAGGTCGCCGAGAAGCTGCGCACCTACGCGGTCAAGCTGGGCCACGTGCAGGACCGCATGGGGGAGCGTCGGGGTGAGGCCTCGGCAGGTGGCCTCACGGTCGCGGGGACGGTCGTCCAGCAGCCGCCCGCGCCCGTGCGACCGGCCGACCTGCCCGCGGTTTCGACGCAGGCCGAGTCGGACGACTGGGACCGGCGCAACGCCGCGTTCGAGCGTGCCAACGACAAGGTGGAGCTCTACAACCGGCTGGCCACGGAGGTGGACGACGATCGCAAGCAGCTGGACGACTGGATCGAGGCCAACCTGACCGCCATCGCCACGGCGTCCGACCCGACCCTGCTGTCCTACCTCGTCAAGCAGTTCCAGAAGCTGCCTGCGACCGCGATGCTGTTCAGCGTCGACGTGCGCAAGGGCCGGCTCGAGGAGATGGTCCGCCACTGGCGCAGCACGGCTGACCGGCTGCGCGCCGAGCGTGCGGAGTCACTCGCGTCGCGGCGCTCCGGGAACCCGGCACGTCGCGCGGCCGGCGCGGGGGTGGACACCCGGGGAAACCGAGCAGCGGCTCGTGGCCTCGACGCCGCGGCCGAGGGTGCCGAACGCGTGGCCCGCAAGCTCCCGCTGGTCGGCGGCGCCCTCACCGCGGTGCTCGCGGCCAACGACATCGCCAACGGGGAGTCTCCGGGGAAGGTGCTCACCAGCGAGACCCTCGCGATCGGTGCCGGGGTCGCGGCCGGCGCGGTCGCGGTGACCCTCGGTGCGCCGGTCATCGCCGTGGCGGCCGTCGGTACCGTCGCCGCCGTGGGGGTCGGGATGCTGGCGGAGTACGCCTGGGACCACTGGGTGCCCGAGGACGTCACCGAGGCGGTCGACGAGGGGCTGCGGGACTTCGGGGAGGGCGTGGCGGACGCGGCGAGCGACGTGAAGGACGCGGCCGGGGACGCATGGGACGCCGTGACGCCGTGGTGAACGAGACCTCCGGTGCGCCGCCCGTGCCGGTCGGGCAACGTGTGGGGCTCGGGCTGGCCGCGGTGGTGCTCGGGGCCGCGCTCGGCGCCGCCGCGGTCGTGATGTCGCTCCAGGGACAGGTCCTGCTGGTCGTGGCCGGGGTGCTGCTCCTGGTGGGCGACGTGCTCGCGGTGAGCTACCTCGTGCGCTTCCTGATGACCCCACGGGGTGCTCCCCGGGTCCTCGAGCGCGACGGGACCACCGTGCTCCCCGAGTCGCAGGTCGCTCGGCTCACCGCCTGGGGGACCCTCGCGGCGTCGCTCGCGTTCCTCGCCGTGTTCGTCCTCGCGGTCGTGGCAGGTGGGGGCCGCGGTGCGGGTCCCGGCGTCGGCGTGTGGGCGGCGGTGCTCGTGCTGGTCGTGGCCGTCCCCACGGTCGTGGGCGTCCTGCACCGCCGCATCCGACCCGGCGAGCTGGTGCTCGACCACGACACCGTCACGTTGTCCTCCTGGAACGCCGACCGCTCGTTGGCGTGGGACGACATGGTCGAGGTGACGATGGTGAGCACCCCGCGCCGGACGCTCGTGCTGTACGCGCGCCGGGCCGACGACATCGCCCAGGGGCGCGCCCCGGTCGGGGTCGGGGAGCAGCAGGCGCGCTCGGTCGCCGACGCCGACCGAGCCCTGGCCGTGTCCTTCCCGCACCTGACGGGTGCTCCCGACGTGATCGCCGCGGCCCTGGCCCACTGGCGCGCCACCCCCGCAGCACGCACCGAGCTGGGCACGGCGGCCGCCCGCGACAGGCTCAGCGGCCGGCCGGCCACCGACTGACCCCATGCCCCGACCCGCCCCCGGGCAGCCCGCTCAGTCGGACGGACCGAGGGGACTGCTGGCGAACGGACCGGCGCCCTCACCGGGATCCTCGAGAGGGAGCGCGGCCGCGATGGCGACCGTGTCGGCGGCGGGGGCGGCGCCCACGACCCCCGTCGGCCCGTCGAGCGGCAGCGTCAGCACGAAGGTCGTGCCCACCCCGCCGGGGCCCTCGAGCGCCGATATCCGGCCGCCGTGGCGGGCCACCGCGCGCTGGCAGATCGCCAGGCCGAGGCCGGTGCCGGGGTAGCCGCCGGTCGCGGCGGAGCGGAAGAAGCTCTCGAAGACGCGGGCCCGGTCGGCACGCTCGATGCCGAGGCCGTTGTCGGTCACCCGCACCTCGAGCCGGTCGTCCACCACCCGGCTGGTGATCTGCACGTGCGGGCGTACGCCGGGCGCGACGTACTTCACGGCGTTGCCCACCAGGTTGGCGAACAGCTGCCGGGTGAGCAGCTCGTCGGCCCGCACCCGGCCCAGGTCGCGGTGCTCGACCACGGCCCCGCGGTCGCCGACCCCGAGGTCGCGGACCACGTCGGCGAGGACCTCGTCGAGGTCGAGCCCGGTGCGGTGCAGCTCGGCGCTGCCGGCGAGCGTGTAGGCCAGCAGGTCGTCGATGAGACGCTCCATGCGCCGGGCCGCGCCGTCGAGCCGGTCGAGATGGGCACACGCGGCCGCCGGGTCGCCGCCGCCGTCCTCGAGCGCGTCGCGGGCCACCTCGGACCAGCTCAGCACGGCTGTCAGCGGGTTCTTGAGGTCGTGGGCCACCACCCCGGCGAAGCTCGCCAGCACGCGGCTGTCGGCCCGCTCGCGGGTCACGTCCCGCAGCAGCACCACCGCCAGCGGGCCGGGTGCGGGATCCGTGGCGCTCGTGGGGTCGGCGGCCCCGGCCGCGTCCTGGGGGTCGGTGACCTCGACCACCGTGTCGTGGTCGAGGGGGACCGCGGAGACCGACAGCACGCGCTCGGCCCCGGTGTCGGGGTCGACGCGCACCACGTCGGTCGGGGCGACGCTCTCCCCACGCAGGGCCCGGGCGTGGGGCAGGCCGTCCGGCAGCGCCGGGCGTCCGTCGATGCGGGAGTGCTCGACGTCGGCCGGGTCGTGGACGTGGCGCCCGGACGCGTCGGCGCCCCCGAGCTCGGCCGCGGCGGAGTTGGCCAGGACGACCCGTCCCCGGGAGTCGCTGACGCACAGCCCGTCGGACATGGCTTCCGTGACGGCGTCGAGGAGGGCCGCCCGCGAGGTCGCGCGGGACTCGGAGCGACGCAGCCGGTGGGTCAGGGCGGCCCGCTCGCCCACGCCGAGGGCGAGCAGCAGCACGAGCGAGGTGGTCACGGCGACGAAGACCTGCAGGGCCACGGCCCGCGTCGTCGGGTCGGTCAGCACCGCGAACGGGCCCCACCCCAGGAGCGTCACGACCACGGCCGCGGTCCCGAAGCCCAGCGAGTGCAGCGCGCCGACCCACGGGGCGAACCGGTTGCCGATCCACGCCGAGGTGGCCAGCACGAGGTAGGTCACCGGCAGCTGCGCGTCGGCGCCGAAGACCAGGCCGCCCAGGGCCGCGGTGGCCAGGACCGCGAGCGCGAGCTCGGCGCCCGCGCGACGTCGCGGCTCCGCGGTCAGGGCGAGGCTCTCCCCGCGTCGCTCGCGCCGAGCCTCGCGCAGCGCGAGCACGGTGGCGGCCACCACGTAGGTGCCGCAGGCGTTGCGCACCACCCATGCCGGCGCCGTCGACCAGGTCAGGTCCCCGGTCAGCGCCCACGACGCAGGGGTGCCGAGCAGCGACCCCACCACGGCGGCCGCACCGGCAGCGGTCGCCAGGCGCAGCAGGTCGCGGGGCCGGCCCAGCGACGGGCCGAGGTCGCCGAGCACCGGGCGCCGGGTGGCTCGCGCCAGCACGAGCCTCACGGCCGCCGCCTGGGCGAGGTTGGCCCCCGCCAGGAGCACGGCGGCGAGCGGTCCCGCGGGGGCGAAGTAGAGACCGGTCACGGCGGCGAGCAGGGCACCGTCGAGGAGCACCTCGCGACGCGTCGTGCCCCGGAGCAGCCACAGCGCCGCCACCCCGGCCGCGGGCCAGAACAGCGCCAGCCCGGTCTCGGGGAGGACCGCGAGCCGTCCGAGGGCGATCACCGCGACGTAGAGCGCGGCCCACCCGAGCGGCACGGCCCAGCCCGTACGACGCAGCGGGCAGACGTCGGCGGTCATGGGGCCAGTGTGCTCCACCGAGCACCGTGACCCGTCGCGGGGAAGGCGCGTCGGTGGTCGGTAACGTGCTCGGGGTGAGCAGCGGCAGGCCGACGGTGCACCCGTACGTCGCCCCGAGGGCGTGATGGACGCCCGGGCGGCGACCACGCCACCGGTGCCGGTCGGGCAGCGCGTCGGGCTCGTCCTGGTCAGCCACCCGCCCCGCACCCTGGTGCGCCCCACGCGCCGGGTCGAGCGGGGCACGCCCGCCGCCGGGGTCCGCTGGGGCGGTCGGACGACATCGACGGGTGCCGACCGATGAGCGAGCCGCGGGCCGGGGGCGGGCACGAGCTGCCCCGTCGCCCGGCGGTCAGGGTCTGGGGCGGTGTGGCCCTCGTGGTGCTGCTCTCGCTCGTGCCGCTCGCCGGTGCGGTGGTGATGGTGACCAGCGGCGGCTGGCTCGCCGCCTCGGGCCTCGCCCTGGCCCTGCTGGTCCTCAGCGCCGTGGTCTTCCTGGTCACGGCCACCGTCGTGCGCCGCACCGGGCGGGTCGACGCCCGGTCGCGCGACGGGGGTCTCGAGCTGCCCGTGTCGCGGTGGGTGCTCTCGTGGCTGGCCGCACTGGTGGTCCTCTTCGTGGTCTTCGCCCTGACCCTGGTGGCCAACGCGCTCTCCGCCTCGGCCGGCGGTCCCTGGGGCCCGGTCGTGCTCGTGGCCGGCGTGCTCGGTCTCGGGGCGCCGATGGGCGTGCGGCTGCTGCGTGGCGACTACCAGCGCGGCGGCCTGCTGCTCACGCCGCGCGAGGTGGTGTGGTCGACGTACGACACCACGACCCGGGTGGCGTGGAAGGACCTCGTCGGTGAGCGGCTCGTCGCCGACCCCGGGAGCCGGCTGGTGCTCGAGGCGCGCTCGGCGAAGGCGCTGCGCCGCACCCGAGGCCCGCAGGGCCTGGCCGAGCAGCCGGTCGGCGGTCCCCGGGTCGCGGCCCACGAGGTGTCGGTGCCGCTGGCCTTCCTCGGCTCCGACGGGGCGCTGGTGGCCGACCTGGTCGCGCACTACCGCACCCACCCCGCGGCGCGCCGCGAGCTGTCCGACCCCGAGACCGCTCGGCTCCGGTCGCGCACCGACCGCGCCGAAACCGGTTCGCCCCGTCGCGACGCGCGAACTAACCTGGGAGACGTATGACGAACGCACCCGAACCCCTCGACCTCGCCCAGGAGCTCGCCGACACGGCGGACTGGGACGAGGTGACCACCGAGCCGCGCCGCCCCGAGGTCGCCACGGCTCCTCCCACCACGCCCGCCTCGCCCGCCGACCCGGCCCCGTGGCCCGACGAGCGCGAGCAGACCACCGGCGAGCAGGACCTCGCGGCTCGCCACCAGCTGCGCCGCGTCGCCGGGCTGTCCACCGAGCTCGAGGACATCTCCGAGGTCGAGTACCGCCAGCTGCGCCTGGAGCGCGTCGTGCTCGTCGGCGTCTGGACCCAGGGCTCGGTCGCCGACGCCGAGAACTCCATGGCCGAGCTCGCGCTGCTCGCCGAGACCGCCGGCTCGACGGTGCTCGACGCGCTCTACCAGCGACGCGACAGCCCCGACCCCGCGACCTACATCGGCCGCGGCAAGGTCGAGGGCCTGGCCGAGATCGTCAAGGCCAGCGGCGCCGACACCGTGATCTGCGACGGTGAGCTCGCCCCCAGCCAGCTGCGCAACCTCGAGGACAAGGTCAAGGTCAAGGTCGTGGACCGGACCGCGCTGATCCTTGACATCTTCGCCCAGCACGCGAAGTCGCGCGAGGGCCAGGCGCAGGTCGAGCTGGCGCAGCTGAACTACATGAAGCAGCGGCTCCGCGGCTGGGGCGGCAACCTGTCGCGCCAGGCCGGTGGCCGGGTCGCCGGTGGCGCGGGCATCGGTGGACGCGGTCCCGGTGAGACCAAGATCGAGACCGACCGCCGTCGCATCAACACCAAGATCGCCAAGCTCCGCCGCGACCTCACCCACATGAAGACCACGCGCGACACCAAGCGCTCGGGCCGCAAGCGGCACGAGATCCCCAGCGTCGCGATCGCGGGCTACACCAACGCGGGCAAGTCCTCGCTGCTCAACCGGCTCACCGACGCGGGGGTGCTGGTCGAGGACGCGCTGTTCGCGACCCTGGACCCCACCACGCGCCGCACCGAGACCGGGGACGGCCGCGTCTACACGATGAGCGACACCGTCGGGTTCGTGCGTCACCTGCCCCACCAGCTCGTCGAGGCGTTCCGCTCGACGCTGGAGGAGGTGGCCGACTCCGACCTGATCGTGCACGTGGTCGACGGGTCCCACCCCGACCCCGAGGGCCAGCTCGCCGCCGTGCGCGAGGTGCTGGCCGAGATCGGTGCGGACAAGGTGCCGGAGCTGGTCGCCATCAACAAGGCCGACGTCGCCGACCCGCTGGTCGTGGCCCGGCTGCGGCAGCGCGAGCCCCACTCCGTCGTGGTCTCGGCCCGCACCGGCGAGGGCATCACCGAGGCGCTGGCCGCCATCGAGTCCGAGCTGCCCAAGCCGGCCGTGGAGGTCTCGGTGCTGCTGCCCTACGACCGGGGGGACCTGCTCTCCAAGGTCCACGAGCACGGCGAGGTCATCTCGCTCGAGCACACCGGCGACGGCACCCGGCTCGAGGCCCGCGTCAACGAGGTGCTCGCCGGCGAGCTCGCGGCGTACCCCGGCTGAGGCCGTACGCCGCCTAGGATCCGCGGCATGAGCCGGGACCGCCTCGCCGGGTCGGTCCTGCGCGTGGTGGCCGGCGTGCTGCTCGCGTGCCTGGTGCTGGCCCCGGTCGTGCGTCCGGCCGCACCGGTGCCGGACGTCGACGCCGGCGTGACGGTGACCGACCACCGGGCGGCGTACGCCGTGGACGGGCGCGGCACGCTGCGGGCGGCCGAGACGCTGACCGTCAGCTTCGCCCGCCCGACGGCGGGCCTGGAGCGCCGCTTCGACCTCCGCGACCCCGGGGCCGTGCGCGGCGACCGCTCGCCGCGTGACGTGGCCGTGACCCGCGACGGCCAGGCGGAGGAGGTCGCGCTCGAGCGCGTGGCGGGCGTGGTCGTCGCGCGGCTCGGCGACCACGACCGCGAGCTCACCGGGGAGCACGTCTACGTGCTGCACTGGACCGTCCCCGGGGTGCTGGCCACAGCGGGGGAGGACGACGACCGGGCCCGGCTGCGTCTCGACCTGCTGCCGGCCGGCTGGGGCACGCCGGTGCTGCGCAGCCGCACCAGCCTGGAGCTGCCGGACCGGCCCGAGCGCGTGCGGTGCTCCGCCGCCGGGAGCAGCTGTCGTCCCCGGCTGGCCGACCGCGGCCTGGTCGTGGCCACCGGCCGGCTGGCGGCCGGGGAGCCGGTGCGGGTCGACGTGGTGCTCGACGGCGAGGCCCCCGAGGCGGAGCGGTTGCCGTGGCCGCTGCGGCTGGTGCCGGCGCTGGGGGAGCGGTGGTGGCCGCCGGTCGTGGTGCTGCTGCTCGCCCTCGTCACGTCGTACGCCGGGACCCGGCTGGCCGCCCGGTCGCGACCGAGGCGCACCCGGCTGGCCGTCGTCGCGGCGGTGCTGGCGACGGCGGTGACCTGGGTGCTGGCGCCGTGGACGCTGGCCGTGCTGGTGCCGGGCGCGTTCGCCGTGGCCGCGCTGCCGCTGCTGCTCCCGGGTGGCGCCGGGCGGGCCGCCACCCGGGAGCAGGAGCCGGTCTAGGAGTCGCTCTTGCGCGGGTCGGAGGAGGCCAGCGTCTCCTCGTCGTAGGGGCTCTCCTCGACCGCGATCGCGAAGTCGTCGCCGTGGCGGGTGACGCCGTCGACCACGGCCTGCTCGACGGCGGCGCTGCCGTAGCGGCGGCGCACCATCAGCGGGTCCGAGCGCAGGTCCTTCACCAGCGCGACGCACAGCACGATCATCACCAGCACGAAGGGCAGGGACGCCACGATCGTGAGGTTCTGCAGCCCGGTGAGCGCGTCGCCCCCGTCACCGCCGACCAGCAGCATCACCGCGGCCACGCCGCCCATCAGGACGCCCCAGAAGATCACGGTGGCGCGCTTGGGCTCGATGGTGCCGCGCGAGGACAGCGTGCCCATCACGATCGACGCGGCGTCGGCGCCGGAGACGAAGAAGATCGCCACGAGCACCATCACCAGCACGGCGGTGATCGTGGAGAGCGGCAGCTGGTCGAGCATGCCGAACAGCTGGCTCTCGGCCGCCTCGATGTCGCCCAGGCCGGCACCCTGCTGCTCCAGCCGGATGGCGGTGCCGCCGAAGATCGCGAACCAGACCAGCGAGACCAGGCTCGGGACCAGCAGCACGCCGGTCACGAACTGGCGGATCGTGCGGCCGCGCGAGATGCGGGCGATGAACATGCCGACGAAGGGCGTCCACGAGAGCCACCAGGCCCAGTAGAAGACGGTCCAGGTGGACAGCCACTCGGCCATGCCGTCGCCGCCGATGGCCTCGGTGCGGGCAGACATCTGGGCGAGGTCCTGCACGTAGGAGCCCAGGGCGGTCGGGACGAGGTCGAGGATGAAGACCGTCGGGCCGACGAGGAAGACGAACAGCGCCAGGGTCAGGGCGAGCACCATGTTGGTGTTGGACAGCCACTGGATGCCCTTCTCGACGCCGGAGACGGCCGAGAAGATGAACGCGATGGTCAGCACGACGATGATGCCGACGAGCACGCCGTTGCCGACGCGGCCGATCCCGGTCACGATCTCGAGCCCGGAGCCGATCTGCAGGGCGCCGAGGCCGAGCGAGGCGGCCGAGCCGAACAGGGTGGCGAAGATGGCCAGGACGTCGATGACGCGGCCGGCGGGGCCGGAGGTGGCGCGACGGCCGAACAGCGGGGTGAAGACCGAGCTGACCAGCTGCGGGCGGCCCTTGCGGTAGACGCTGTAGGCGATGGCGATGCCCAGCACGGCGTAGATCGCCCAGGGGTGCAGCGTCCAGTGGAACATCGTGGTCGCCATGGCGTGCTGCACGGCCTCGGGGTTGCCGGCCGCGCCGGTGCCGGGGGGCGGGGTGACGAAGTGGGACAGCGGCTCGCTGACGCCGTAGAACATCAGGCCGATGCCCATGCCGGCCGAGAACATCATCGCGATCCAGGACACCGTCCTGAACTCCGGCTTCTCGCCGTCGTTGCCGAGCGGGATGTCGCCGAAGCGGCCCATGGCCAGCCAGATCACGAAGGCCACGAAGGCGGTGGCGGTCAGCACGAACAGCCAGCCGGTGTAGGTCGTGACCCAGGTCAGCGCGGTGGCGGAGACCGACGTCAGCGAGCCGGTCGAGACGAACCCCCACACCAGGAACGCCAGGCTGATGGCGGCGGTCACGCCGAAGACCACCTTGTCGAGGCCGGAGCCGTGGTCCTGCTCGTCGACGACGCTCTCCAACGCCGGGTGCTCACCGGTCTGCGCCGCGCGGGCGACGAGGTCGGGGCTGGTGGACACGGCGTCGACGACGTCGTGACGACCGTCGTGGGGATCCCGCTCGGGTCCGCTCGCGGTCGGTTCGGTGGTGGTCGTGGCCATGCCGAGTGCCTCTCTCTCCAGGTGTACGGGTCGTGCCGTGCTGCCGTGAGGCGGCTCGTCCTCCACAGGTCACCAGGGGGTGGCCGGGGTGAGCGGTCAACCAGCATAAGGTGCTCCGGTGGTCGAGGAGCAGGGCGTGCGCGAGGTCCTGGACACAGTGGTGGCCACCCTGGGAGGCCAGGAGCGACCCGGTCAGGTGGCGATGGCCGAGGCAGTCGCCCGCGCGATGTCGCAGCGCCGGCACCTCCTGGTGCAGGCCGGCACCGGCACCGGCAAGTCGCTGGGCTACCTCGTCCCGGCGCTCCTCCACGGCGACCGGGTCGTGGTGGCGACCGCGACGCTCGCGCTCCAGCACCAGCTGGTCGAGCGCGACCTGCCGGCCCTCGTCGAGGCCGTCAAGGGCCAGCCGGGCTGCGAGGACGCCTCCTTCGCCGTGCTCAAGGGGCGCTCCAACTACGCCTGCCTGCACCGGGTCCGCGAGGGCGTCCCCGACGACCAGGGAGCGCTGCTCGACGCGGCCTCGCTGCCCGAGGGGTCCCTCGGGGCCGAGGTGCTCGCGCTGCGGGAGTGGGTGGAGGACGAGTCGTCCTCGGGCGGCACCGGCGAGCGCGACCACGCGCCGCGCCACACCGACCGCGTCTGGCGCCAGGTCAGCGTCAGCCACCGCGAGTGCCTGGGAGCGGCTCGCTGTCCCTACGGCCAGGAGTGCTTCGCCGAGCTGGCCCGCGAGCGGGCCCAGCGCTCCCGGGTCGTGGTGACCAACCACTCGTTGCTGGCCATCGACGCCATCGAGGGCATCCCGATGATCCCGACCTACGACACGGTGGTCGTGGACGAGGCGCACGAGCTGGTCGCCCGCGTGACCCAGGCGGCGACCGACGAGCTCTCGGCGAGCGAGGTCGACCGCACCTCCCGCCGCGCCGCCCGGCTGGTCGAGGGCGACGAGGCCGACGACCTCGGCGACGCGGGCGAGGCCCTGCTCGACGCGCTGCTCACGATCGAGCCGGGGCGCGTCGACCGCCCGCCGCAGGCGCTCGGCGACGCGCTCGAGCTGGTGCGTGACGCCGCCCGGGCCCTGGTCTCCGCGCTGCCCAAGGAGCCCGCCATCGGCTCCGGCGAGGTGCCGGACCCCGGGGCGGCCCAGGCCAAGGGGTGGGCGCAGGAGCTGTTCGCGACCGCGGAGCGGATGGCGGCCGGCTCGGACCGCGACGTGCTCTGGGTCTCCGAGCGCGACCGCGTGCGCGGCGGTCGTTCGCTGCACGTCGCGCCGCTCGAGGTCGCGATGCCGATGCGCCACGGCCTGCTCGCCGACAAGACCGCCGTGCTGACCTCGGCCACGCTGCGCCTGGGGGGCGACTTCGACGCCGTCGCGACCTCGCTCGGGCTGTGGCCCCGCGAGCGCGTCACCGCCGACACCCCCGTGGACGCCTCCTCCGACGACGGGGCCGAGGACGACGCGCAGCCCTGGGAGGCGCTCGACGTCGGTTCGCCCTTCGACTACCGCGCCCAGTCGATCCTCTACGTCGCCCGCCACCTGCCGCAGCCGGGCCGCGACGGCCTGACCCAGCGCCACCTCGACGAGATCGCCGAGCTGGTCGACGCCGCCGACGGGCGCACCCTGGGCCTGTTCTCGAGCCGTCGCGCGGCCGAGGCGGCCGCCGAGCACGTGCGCGAGGTGCTGCCGCACCTCACCACCCTGGCCCAGGGGGAGGCGCAGCTGTCCGAGCTGGCGCGGCAGTTCGTCGGCGACCCCCACACCAACCTGTTCGGGACGCTCAGCCTGTGGCAGGGCCTCGACGTGCCGGGGGAGACCTGTCAGCTGGTGATCATCGACCGGGTGCCGTTCCCCCGACCCGACGACCCGCTGATGTCGGCCCGGCAGCGCGCGGCGGACCAGCGCGGGGGCAACGGCTTCATGCAGGTGGCGGCCACGCACGCGGCGCTGCTGCTCGCCCAGGGCTCGGGGCGACTGATCCGCACGACCACCGACAAGGGTGTCGTGGCCTGCCTCGACCCGCGGCTGGTCACCGCGCGCTACGGCTCCTTCCTGCGGGCCAGCCTGCCGCCGATGTGGCAGACCGAGGACCCGGCCCTGGTGCGGCAGGCCCTGAGGCGGCTCGCCGGCGCCTGAGCCGGTGCTGCTGGCGTCGCTCCCCGGGGGGCTGTCCCGGCGGGCGCCGACTCAGCGGGCGGTGACGATGCGCGACCGGGAGGACCAGGGCGAGGCGCCCAGGCCGTTCTCCGCGGTCACGACGAAGGTGTAGCGGCCCCGGGGCAGTCGGTAGACCAGTGTCCGGACGTTGGCCGCGGTGCGCGCGGTCGTGTAGGTGCGCACCACCCGGTTGCGGGAGTCGAGCTTGTAGGCGCGCACCTTGTAGCCGCGGACCGCCTGACCGCCGGTGACCTTGGGGGCGCTCCACCGGGCCGTGGCGCTGACGGTGCCGCCGCTGGCCCCCGAGGAGGCGTAGCCGATGGTCGGGGCGCCCGGTCGGGTCATCACGACCGGGGCAGGGCTCGTCGTGGGCGTCGGGGACGTGGTGACGGGCGCTGGCGTCGTCGAGGGCGCGGTGCTCGGGGTCGGGGTCGGGCCCGCGGTCGGGCTGGGGGGGGTGGTGCCGGCGCAGCCCGAGGCGCGCAGCCGGTAGCGGCCCAGGCTGCCGTAGTCGGACCAGCCGACACCCGCCTGGGAGGCCGATCCGTTCCCGACGCCGTCGACCCGCAGGTAGTAGGTGCCGGCGGGCAGGGCGCGGCTGATCGACGCATCCATCCCGGTCACGGTCGACGGCCACGTCACGAGGGTGGCCGTGGGCTGGTCCGAGGTCAGCTGGGTGCTGCCGTCCGCGGCGAGCAGCGCCAGCTGGAGGTCGAGGGACGCCTGGGGGCCGGTGCCCGTCGCCGTCGCGGTGAGCGTCGTCGCGCAGGGGAGGGTCAGCCGGTAGAGGTCCCGGTCGGACCGGTCGCTGACCACCCCTGCCACGTCGTACGACGGGCTCGTGGGGAGGTCGGTCGCGGAGGCCGTCGTGCCGCCGTCCTCGTCGGGCACGCGGGTCAGCTTGGAGCCGATCACCGCGAGGTCGTCCTGGGTGCTGGTGGCGCCGGCGTACTCACCCTTGCTCCACTGGCTGATCCCGCGCGTCATCGAGGAGCCCATGAGCGGGCCCCACAGCGTGGTGCCCTTGTAGTAGTCGCTCCTGACGCCGTTCGTGGTGATGCCGTCGTGCACGAGGCCGAAGGTGTGGCCCGCCTCGTGGGCGACCGACTGGGCCGCGACGATGGGCGACATCGGCTTGCCGCCCATGGGGGTGGCGAACACCCAGGCCGGCTGGTAGGAGGCGGAGGGGTCCACCCGGTCGAACACGCCGCTCCAGGCCTGGCCGATGCACGCGGAGGCGCAGATCTGGGCGGGGGGCTCGGTGCTCGTGGTGACCACCACGCGGGCGCCGTAGGTCTCGTCCGCGGTCGTGTCCCGGCGCCACACGCCGTCGTCGCGGCTGTCGGTGGTCACGTCGACGTCGAAGGCCGCGTAGTACTCCGAGACCTGGCGCCAGACCTCCTGGATCCAGGCGTGCTCGGACAGGCTGTACGTCGAGGCGGTGCCCTCGCTGTTCCACCCGGCCCAGGTGCCGTCGCGCAGGGGGGTCTTGATGAGCTTGCCCCAGGCGCTGCCCCGCACGTCCGCACCGTCCATGTCGATGACGATCGAGCGCTTGGCGCCGGGCCGGCTGTGCAGCGTGAAGGTCTTGGCAGTGTCGACGCTGGTGGTGGTGACCGCACCGGCGACGGGCCCCTCGGCCACGGTGGCCATCGGCTCCTGGAAGTAGAGCTGTCCCTCCCGCGAGACCCACGCCGTGTCGTCGTCGCGCAGCACCGTGGCCAGGGCCTGCGGGCTGACACCGCTGCGCGAAGCCGCCTCGCCGACCTGGTCGCCGAGGGCGCGGAGGGCGTCGCGGCCGCGCCGCTCGCGGTCGATGACCGGAGCGACCTGGGCGTCGGGCGCCGCGACCTGGCCCGACGCGCGGCCCGCGTCGGCGTCGTTCTGGAGGGGGGAGACGGTCCCGGTGGCGCTCGGGTCGTCGGCCGGGGTCGCAGGTCGGGCGGGGGGTGTCGACGCCGTCGCCGGACGGGTCGACACCTCGCGCCGCGGAGCGGCAGCGGCCACGTCGGAGGTGGCCTCGGCGTCACCGGGGCCGGGAGGCAGTGCGCCGGGGGAGCCGACCGCCACCGCCGCGGCGATGGCGGCGGTGGCGCCGAGAGCGACGAGTCGGCGGGCGTGGGGGGGCACCCCCTCATCGTCACCCCAAATACGGACTCTTGGGCCGAAATGCCCAAATCAGACAAACTACATCCGGCGCAGGACTGCGGTCACCTTGCCGAGGATCGTGGCGTAGGTGCCGTCGATGGGGTCGTAGGCGTCGTTGTGCGGCAGCAGCCAGACCTTGCCGTCCTTCTTCTGCAGCGTCTTGACCGTCGCCTCGCCGTCGAGCATCGCCGCGACGACCTCGCCGTTCTCGGCGTTGGGCTGCTGGCGGACCACGACGTAGTCGCCGCTGCAGATCGCGGCGTCCACCATCGAGTCGCCGGAGACCTCCAGGAGGAACAACGTCCCGTCGCCGACGAGCGACTTGGGGAGCGGGAAGATGTCCTCGACGCGCTCCTCAGCCAGGATGGGCCCGCCGGCTGCGATGCGGCCCACCATGGGGACCATCGTCGCCTCGGGCATGCTGTCGCCGGCGCCCGTCGGGTCGAACGGCGACTCGTCGGCGCTCGCGATCGCGCGGCGCGCCGCCATGAGCTCGGGGATGAAGACCTCCAGCGCCCGAGGGCGGTTGGGGTCGCGCTTGATAAAGCCCTTCTGCTCCAGCACGCGCAGCTGGTGCGCGACGCTCGACGAGCTCGTGAGGCCGACCAGCTCGCCGATCTCGCGGATGCTGGGCGGGTAGCCCCGCTTCTCGATCGACTCGCGCAGGACGTTGAGGATGCGCTGCTGGCGTGGCGTGAGCCCGGTGACGTCCGGGGCCGCGTCGGGCAGCTCGGACACGGTGCCTCCCTTCGTCGTGGGGGAGGAACCGGGGGTCTGTGCGTCTCGCGTCGCCATGAGCCGCACGGTAGTCCAGCCGGGTCGGCCACTTCAAACACCTGTTCGAACCGCGTGTCGCGTCCCGCGTTCGACCGACGTGCGAACAGATGTTCGACGAAATGCTTGTCTCGACGGTTCGTGTGCCCTACCGTCGTACAGGTGTTCGATCGAACGTCTCTTCGAACCCGCGGACGACCTCGGTTGTCGGTGGTCGCGGATAGACATCGTTCCAGCACCCGGCAGGGGTCGCCGACCGTGCCGGGTCGCCCGACCCGGCACTTCCCCGAAAGAGGTTGATCGATGAGCACGCTGAGCATTGCCCGCGAGACCACCCGCACGTCCGCCGCGGCCCGAGTCCGGGTCCCGCGCCCCCGTGCGAGCGCGCCCACGTTCGACTTCACCGCGCCGGTCACGGCCCTCGGCCAGGAGGACCCGGCCCTGCAGGTGCTCGAGGTGCCCAGCACCGTCCGCACCGTGGCGCCCCTCGCGGCCCCGGCGCCGCAGCGTCAGTCGCGTGCGGTCCGCCAGGTCCGGCTGACCCGTCGTGGTCGCCTCACCCTGACCCTGCTGTTCCTCGGCGTCGTGCTGACCGCGATGGTGGCCGTCGGTGGCAGCTGGGCCGTCGCGTCGCTCGGCGGCGGCGAGCCGGTTCCCGTGCGCGTGGTGGAGGTCCAGCCGGGTGACACGCTCTACGGCATCGCCTCCTCGGTCGCCGAGCCGGGCGAGGTCCGCGAGATGGTCTACGAGATCCAGGAGCTCAACTCGCTGCCCACGGCGACGATCGCCGAGGGCCAGAAGCTCGCCGTCCCCCGCGGCTGAGTCATCGGCCCGTCCGCCACGGGCCGACATGACGTGCGACGACCTCTTCGACCCGGGTCGACGCACGGGGGAAGCGACGGGGCGGGGCCATGGTGGCCCCGCCCCGTCGGCGTCTCCCGGCGGCCTGGGCGAGGGCGGCCAGGTCCCGCACACCAGCCCGGGGGCGAGCGTGGTGTCGGTACGCTCAGCGCCGGACGGCGGACGCTCGTCGGAAAGGTCGTGCTGCCGATGTCGTTGCGCTCGGCCGACCTCAGGCTGGTGGCTCCGCACCGCGTCGAGACCGCGGTGGTGATGGGTCCCCTCGCCGAGATGCGCGAGGGGCTGCGCGCGGCAGGGGTCGAGGTCGACGGGCCATCGCGGCAGGTCGATCTCGTGGTCGGCGAGGTGCGCGATGCCCGGGAGGTGCTGGCCGTCACGGCGAGGTCGCACGTGGTCCTCGGCCCCGCTGTCGGCCAGGCCGTGCGCCGTCGATCGGGACCGTGGCACCCCCTGCTGCTCCGCGGCGCGACCCAGCGCCCCACGGCGGTGGTGCCCTTGTGGAGGCGAGAGCCGCTGCAGCAGTACGTGCGGACGACCGCGGTCCGGCCGGGGCGGAGGGGGGAGCTGCGCAACCAGGCGGCGAGGGCGTCACTGATGTGGGGTCCGTTGGCGGGCGCGGTGCTGCCACGCATCGCGAGCTGCGCTGTCCGGTTCCCGGAGCCGGGGCGGCCGGTTGCCCCGCGCTTCCTGGAGCAGGCGCGGGACCTCGGACTGCCCGGCGACCCCGGGTGGGTGCTCACCCTCGGGGACGGCGACGACCTCCAGCGAGCGGTGTTCCACGTGCTGCACGGGGGCACGCCGCGGTGGGTGGTCAAGCTGAGCCGCGTGCCGGCCGCGACGTCGGCCTTCGACCGGGACGAGGCCGGTCTGTCCGTGGTCGCGCGGGCCGGGGGCGTGGTGGCGCAGCACGCGCCGCGACTCCTGGGCCGCTACGACGTGGACGGGCTGCCGGCATCGGTCGAGACCGCAGGTCCCGGACCCCAGCTGGTGCACCAGGTCCCGGGTGCGCGGAGCGGGGTGGTCGAGTCGGTGGCGCGCTGGGTGGTCCAGGTCGCGGAGCAGACGGCGCGGGACGCCGCCGCCCTGGACGACGAGCTGGACCGGCTCGAGCGTGAGGTGCTGCCGCACTGGCGCGCTGCCGGGGCGCCCGACGACCTGGTCGCGCGACTGCGAGCCCCGGGGTGCGGCCCGCCCGCCGTCCTCGCCCACCAGGACCTCGGAACGTGGAACGTCGTCGCGGCGGGAGGCGACTTCATGGCCGTCGACTGGGAGTCCGCGACGGCGGACGGCATGCCCCTGTGGGACCTCGTCTACTTCCTCGGGGACGCGTTGGTCCGCGCCGAGGGCGTCGCGGGGCCCGCCGTGCTCCTGGAACGGTGCCTCGAGCTGTTCCGAGGCCGGGCACCCGGCTCCCCGGTGCTCTTCCGGTGGGTGCGTGAGATGGTCGCCGCGCTCGGTGTCGCGCCGGACCAGGTCGGGGCCCTCGTCACCCTGTGCTGGCTGCACCACGGACTCTCGGCCGAGCGGCGGGAGCGGGCGCTGGCGGGAGCCTCCGCGGCACCGGTCGGGCACCTGGCGCAGATGGCCGGACCATGGCTGGCCGACCCCGAGCTGGGGCCCGGCTGGTCGACCTGGCGGACGTCGTGACGAGATCCTCAGCCGGCGTCGGCCACGGCGCGCTCGAGGGCGGCGGAGATCGTGGGCGCGACCAGGTCGGACCGGTAGCGGGCGTGCCAGAGACGCCGCCCGGCCGCGGCCAGGGCACGACGGAGCGCCAGGTCGCCGACCAGTCGCGCGCACGACGCTGCCAGGTCCTCGGGGGCGTCGGCCACGAGCAGGTGGGTGCCGGGCTCGACCTCCAGCCCCTCCGCGCCGACGGTGGTGGACACGACGGGCACGCCGTAGGCGAAGGCCTCGAGGATCTTGATGCGGGTGCCCCCGCCGAAGCGCACCGGCACCACCGAGAGCGTGGCCGCTCGCAGCTCCTCACCGAGGTCGGGCACCTCGCCGGTCAGCTCGACGCCCTCGAGCCCCCGCAGAGTCGCCACCTGCCACTCGTGGTCGAAGCGACCCACCACGCGGAAGACCGCGCCGGGCACGTGGCGACGGAGCAGTGGCAGCACCTCGCGGGCGAAGTACGTCGCGGCGTCCAGGTTGGGCTCGTAGGTCAGCAGGCCCACCATGAGCACGACGGGAGCCGACCGGTGGTCGGCCGCCTCGGCGGGCTCATCCGGACGCTCGTAGCCGTTCTCCACGACCACCACGTTGGCGCCCCCCAGGCGTTCGCGGTCGAGGTCGCTGCACACCGCGACCACCTCGACCCGGTCTCGGACGGCCTGCTCGGCGCGCCGCCAGCGACGCTCGTCGAGGGTGTCCGCCGCCATCCGGGCCGCACGGCGCGCCCGGTCACGGGCTCCCCGGGCCTTGGCGCGTCGCCGCGACTCCCGGCGGTGGCGCAGCACCTCCGACTCGAGGTTGTCGAGGTCGACGACCGCTGGCAGGTCGACCAGGTCACCCAGTCGGAGGTAGGTCGTGGCGTGGCTCCACCAGACGGCGTCGTAGGACTCGGTGGCCCACGTCGCCAGCTCGCTGCGGGCGGGCGTCCAGTCGTGCCGGCTCAGGGACCGCGGGTGGTCGCTGAGCCACCACCGCCAGGCCCGACGTGCCGCGGAGCCGGGATGACCCGGAGCCTGCACGGTGCCGACGCGCCCGAGCGCGAGGTCGTGGGGTGGCGGGGGAGCGGGCCGGCCGTCATGGCGCACCACGAGGACGTCCACGTCGTGGTGGGAGCCCAGCGTGCCCACGACGCGGGCCAGCCGCTGCCGGTAGCCGCTCGTGGGGGGCCACGGGTGCTCGTCGGCGACCACCAGGACCCTCATGGCGACGTCCGGGGACGTCGGGGGCGGTGGTGACGGCGGGGCGCGAGGTGCGCCTGCTCCTGCACGTGGGTGCCACGGAGTGGGGCGGCGCCGAGGTGATGGTGCGCAACCTCCTCGGAGCGCTGGGCGACCACGTCCGTCCGACGCTGATGGGAGTCGACGACGGGGTCCTCGAGCGGGTGGTCGAGGTGCGCCCGGGCACCGAGGTGCTGCGCGTGCCGCGCATCGGCGGTTCGCGCGACTGGGCCGCCGTCCGCGAGCACCGTCGGGCGATGCGTGGGGCGCGTCCCGACGTCGTGCAGCTCAACCTGCCCGTCCCGTTCTCCGAGCCCTGGACCCTCCTGGGTGCGAGCACGCTGCCGGGCGTGCGCGTCATCGCCGTGGAGCACCTGCCGATGCCGACGCCCTCGGCCAAGCTGCGGGCGGTCCGACGCGTCCTCGACCCCCGCCTCGCGGCCGAGGTGGCGGTCGGTGGACCGGCTGCCCGGGAGCTGGAGCGTCTGCGCCACCGACCGGCGGGCTCGATCAGGGTGGTCTGGAACGGCGTGCCCGTGCCCGTGCCGGGAGCCGTCCCCCCGCGACCTCGGGGGGCGAGGGTGCTGGTGGGTGGCGTCGGTCGGCTCCACGAGCAGAAGGGGTTCGACGTCCTCGTCCGTGCGCTCGCGCTGCTCCCGCCCGACGTGCACGTCGTGCTGGTGGGCGACGGCCCGGAGGCAGCAGCGTTGCGGGCCCTGGCGCACGACCTGGGTGTCGCCGACCGACTCATGCTGACGGGCTGGGTCGACCGACCCAGCAGCTGGTACGCCGCCCTCGACGTGCTGGCGATGCCGTCGCGCTTCGAGGGGCTGCCCCTCGTGCTGCTGGAGGCGCTGCACGCCGGGGTCCCGGTCGTCGCGACGCCCGTCGGCAGCGTCTCCGACGCCGTGCGAGACGGGGAGACGGGTCTCCTGGTCCCCGTCGGCGACGCGGAGGCCCTCGCGGCCGCCGTCGCTCGACTCGCCTCCGAGCCCGACCTCGGCGCTCGCGTGGCGGCCGACGGGCGGGCGCTGGCGACGGAGTGGTTCACCGTCGCGGCCATGGCCCGCTCCTACGAGGCTCTCTACGACGAGGTGCTCGGCCGACGCTGACGCCGCGCCGTTCACAGCGTCGGGACCGTCCACCGGTGGTCCAGCGCCAGGTCACCGACCCCGTCCATCGCAACCGGGCGGCCGGACACCAGGCCGGGCTCGACGTCGAAGATGGCTGCGGAGTCGAGGTCGTCCTCGAGCTGGTGGGTGCCGCGCAGCTGCACGTCCACCCGGTAGCGGCCGGGCACCAGCGCCAGCGCGTCCACGTCGCACACGAAGGTCGCGGGCTCGTCGGCCGATCGCGCACCCGACGTCGTGTCGGTGGGTCCGGTGTTCCCGCTGTCGAGTCGGCACACGGGCTGACCGAGGTGGTTCAGCACCGTGAGGGTGCAGGTGCTGCTCGGCTGCAGCCCGGTGACCGACACGGTGAAGCGGGCGGGCTGACCGGTGGCCGGGCTCCCGCCCTCGCGGTGCTGCACGTCGAGGCCGGAGACCATGATGCGGTGCCAGCCGCGCCGGTCGGTGCGCTCCAGAAGGTCGGTCTGCATGAGCTGTTCGAGGCTGCGCAGGTAGAGACCCACGGTCTGGTCGACCGGGCCGTCGGCCACCACGCGACCGGTCTGCATGTAGATCCCGCGCTTGCACAGGGACTGGATGACGGCCATGTTGTGGCTGACGAACAGCACGGTCCGCCCTTCGTCGGCGACCTCGCCCATCCGGCCGATGCACTTGCGCTGGAAGGCCGTGTCGCCGACCGCCAGCACCTCGTCCACGATCAGCACCTCGGTCTGCAGGTGGGCCGCCACCGAGAAGGCGAGGCGGACCCGCATGCCGCTGGAGTAGCGCTTGACCGGGGTGTCCAGGAACCGCTCGACGTCCGCGAAGGCGACGATCTGATCGAACTGGCGACGGATCTCGGTGCGGCGCATCCCGAGGATGGAGCCGTTGAGGAAGACGTTCTCGCGGCCGGTCAGCTCGGGATGGAACCCGGTGCCGACCTCGAGGAGGGAGCCGACGCGGCCGGTGATCTCGGCGTAGCCCGACGTGGGCTCGGTGATCTGGGAGAGGACCTTGAGCAGCGTGCTCTTCCCGGCCCCGTTGTTCCCGATGATGCCGACCGTCTCGCCGGGCGCGATGTCGACGGTGACGTCGTCGAGGGCCTTGAGCACGGCCCCTTCCGGTGGCGGCGTGCCTCGTCCCTGCAGCCGTCGGAGAGGCTCGGTGACGAGGTGGGAGACGCGTTCGCGCAGGGTGTCGTCGCCGTACCCCCGGACCCCGATGCGGAACTCCTTGCCGAGGGACCGGGTGCGGATGGCCAGCTCAGATGACATCGGCGAGGGTCCGTTCGACGCGGCGGAAGAAGATCGTGCCCGACGCCAGCAGGGCTGCGGCGACCCCGACGGAGATGAGCAGGGCCGCCCAGGGGTCGGTGGCGGTGCCCAGCATGGCCCAGCGGAACCCCTCGACCACCCCGACCATCGGGTTGAGGGAGTAGAGCCACTGCCAGGACCCGCTGAGCAGGGTCGCGGGGTAGGCGACGGGCGTGGCGAAGAGCCCGAACTGCACGAGGAACGGCACGAGGTGCCGCACGTCGCGGTAGAGGGCCATCGCCGCCGAGAGCCAGAGCGAGGCACCGAGGGCCACGGTGAACGCCAGCAGCGCGACCGGGATCGCCAGGAACATCCGCCACCCGCCGCCGACGCCGAAGAAGGCCATCGCCACCAGGAGCACGCCGGTCGCGATCAGGAAGTCCACGAAGCTGGCGATCATCGAGGCGATCGGGACCGAGAGGCGGGGGAAGTAGACCTTGCTGACCAGGTCGGTGTTGGACACCAGGCTGGCGGAGGCGGTGCTGACCGAGGTGGAGAAGAAGTTCCAGACCACGAGGCCCGCCAGGGCGAACACGGCGTACGGCACGCCGTCCGAGGGGACCTTGACCAGCCGTCCGAAGACGAGGGTGAAGACGACGGCCGTGGCGACCGGCTGCAGGACGGCCCACGTCGCGCCCAGGACGGTCTGCTTGTAGCGGACCTTGATGTCTCGCTGGGCGAGGAAGCCCAGCAGCTCGCGGTACTCCCACAGCTGCCCGAGGCGCAGCGCCGTCCAGCCGCGCGTCGGCTCGATCCTGATGGTGCGTGGCGCCTCGTCCGGCGCTGGCGGGCTGGACGGGGGGCTCGGCACGAGCGTTAGGGTAACGTCCGCGCAGGTGGGGGACCTACCGAACGTGCGGTCCGCAGACCGCACCTGGCCGGTGCTGGCTCCCGAGCCGGAGGTCCAGCCCGAGCCGCTGCGGATCGCCCCGTCGATGTCGGTGGTCGTCGCCGCCTACCAGGCGGAGCGCACGCTCGCCGCCGCCCTCGACTCGGCCCTGGCGCAGACCCTCCCGCCCCTCGAGGTCGTCGTCTGCGACGACGGCTCCACCGACGACACGGCCGCGGTGCTGGAGCGGTACGCCGGCCGGGTGCTCGTCGTGCGGCAGGACAACGGGGGCGAGGCGGCGGCGAAGAACGCGGCGGTGGAGGCGGCGTCAGGCGACTTCGTGGTGGTCCTGGACGCCGACGACGTCTTCGAGGCCGAGCGGCTCGAGGCGCTCACCTGGTTGGCCGTACGACGACCCGACCTCGACGTCCTCACGACGGACGCGGTCGTCGAGGCCGACGGTCGGGAGGTGCGGCGGGCGTACCACCCGGGATGGACCTTCCCGGTGGAGGACCAGCGGGCCGAGATCCTCTCGCGCAACTTCGTGCTGGGTCTGGCGGCGGTGCGCCGGGAGCGCTGGCTCGAGGTCGGCGGGTTCGACCGGTCGCTGAGCCGTGCCACCGACTGGGACTTCTGGCTGCGGCTCGTGCTCGGCGGTTCCCGGGTGGGGCTGGTGGACGCGCCGCTCGCCCGCTACCAGCTCGCGACCGGGACCCTCAGCTCGGACCGGATCGGCGTCGTCCGCGCCCGCGTCGTCGTGCTCGAGCGGGCGGACGCCCGTGACGACCTGGCACCGCACGAGCGTGCCGTGGTGGGGGCGGCCCTGCGGCGCGAGCGCCTCGACCTCACCGTGCGCTCGGCCGTCGCGTCGCTCTCGGGTTCCCCTGCCGCCGCGCGCCGCGCCCACCTCCGACTGGCCGTCCACCCCGGACTGAGCCCCGGGGGCCGCGTCCGGGCAGTGGTCGGCGTGGTGGCTCCGGCGCGGCTGGCCGCCCGTCGTCGGCGGCGTGGCGACGGCCGGGTCGAGATCGGCTCGGGGCTGTGGGTTCAGCCGCTCGACTGAGCGCGGCGCCGCTCCCACGTCGCCCGTAGCCGTCGCTCCCAGCGGGAAGGCGGTGACTGGGCCGTGAGCATCTTCCAGGTCAGGCTCGCGGCGTCGTCCCACAGCTTGGGTTCGACGCGGCGCAGGCACCACCGGTCGGTCCCGGCGCCGTTGCGGCCCTGGCGGGTGGTGTAGGCCAGGTCGTAGCCCGCGTCGCGCGCCGCGTCCCGCACCGCCCGGTCGTGGCCGCCGTGGGGATAGGCGAGCGCGCCGGGGACGACGCCGAGGTGTGCGGCGATCTCGTCCCGGGAGCCCTGCAGCTCCTCGCGCACCGTGGCGTGGTCCTGCTCGTCGAGCCTGACGTGGTGGCGGGCGTGGCTGCCCACCTGCGCGCCGCCGGCCACGGCCGCCGCCACGTCCGGCCAGTCGGCGACCGGTTCGTCGCCCATCCAGTACGACGTGCCGCCCGCGGCCGCGGTGACGACGAACAGCTGCGGGTGGTGCCGCCCGTGGCGCTGCAGCTCGGTCACCGCCTCGGCGAACCCGTCGTCGGCGGTCACGACGTAGCAGCGGCGCGGGAGCACCGCGTCGGGATCGGTGTGGAACCGCACGAGGTCGTCGTGGCTCAGGGCGTGCCACCTCAGCAGGCGCAGCACCCGCAGGTGGCGGCGCAGTGCGCGGGGCTCGACGTCCATCCGCTCCTGGCCGGGCGAGCCCAGCCCGGTGAGACGGTGGTAGCACAGGACGACGTACGAGCTCGAGGTGAGTCGTCTCCACTCGCGGCCCGTGGCCGAGCGTCGTACGCCGGACCAGAAGGCGACGTCCGCAGCGAGCCCCACCGGCATGAGCGACGCGAGCCGCGACCACGGGAGCGCGGCCCGCCGAGCCCACCGGGCGCGCCACCCCGCGGCGTACCAGGACCCGATCTGCAGGTGGGGGAGCAGCTCCGGCTCGGCCCGGACGACCGCCACCGAGCCCTCACCCCGACGTCGGGACAGGGCGACGAGCTCGCGCCTGGTGCGGACGACGTCGGAGCGTCGGTGCTCCTCCGGAGCCCGTCCCGCGGCGAGCTGACGAGCCACGGCGGCCTCGGCCTCGGCCAGCTCCTCCGGGGCGGCCGCGCGACCGTCGAGCCCGACGACGACGTGGTGCCACGGGCCGACCACGGAGCGCAGCTGGCCGAGCAGGTGGTCGTCACCGGCGAGCCACTGCGCGACGCGGCTCCCGCCCGATCCGTCCACGACCTCGGCCACCGGCGTCGGTGGGGGAGCTGGTGCTGGGCTCCCGGGCATGGTCGGGGAGTGTAACCAGCACCCGAGCCTGCCGGGATGCGGCAGGATGCGTCGTGTGCCACGGCCCCCACTCTCCGAGCTGAGGGTCCGTCTGTCCCGCCAGCTGCGCAACCTGCCGCCCGGCCGCCGTCTCCGCCTGCGGCTGGCCGTCGACGTGGTCGAGGAGCTCGTCGGCGACCGTGACGACGTCCGGCTGCTCGACGCGGGCAGCGAGGAGGGCCTGCTGTGCCTGGAGCTGGCCCGGCGCCATCCCCGGTGGACCCTGGTGGGCGTGGACATCAGCCACCGGCCGCTGGTCCGGGGCAGCGCGTGGTCGAGGGAGGAGCACCTGGGCGTCAGCTACGTGCAGGCAGACCTCCAGCGTCCCCTCGGCGAGGAGCTGTACGACGTGGTGGCGAGCCTCGAGTCGCTCGTCGAGGTGCCCGACGACCGCGAGGCCATGCGGTCCATCGTCGCCGCCCTGAAGGTCGGAGGCCTCGTGGTGGCGCAGGTCCCGACCCACGACTGGACGCCGGTGCTGTCGGGCGCCGAGCGCACGTGGCGGCGGGAGGCGCGCCACGGCTACGACCGGGCCGACCTGGTGAGCATGTTCGAGGGCCTGGGCCTGGACGTGCTCGAGGTCCGACCCACGTTCCGGCGCACCACCGCCCTGGCCCAGGACGTCCGCGACCGGCTCAAGCACCGCGGTCGCGTGGTCCGGCTCGGCCTGCTGCCGCTCTCCGCCGCCGCGGTCGGGCTCGAACGCCACGGGCTCGCGTGGGGCCCGCCGCGGGCCCTGTTCGTGGTGGCGGTCAAGCGACCGAGCGGTCGGTAGCCGCCCGGCCCCGTCGCTCGGCCTTGCGGCGTACGCGACGCCCCACGACCCCCGGCGCCAGGACCGCTGCCGCGGCGAGCGCCCGCCGCCGACGGCCCGCCCCGCTCGCGATGGCGAGCTCCAGGTTGGCCCGGCGCCGGCCGCGCCCGCCCTCGATCAGGAGCTTCTCGGCCCGCGCGTCGAGGCCGCGCACGCGGTAGAGCCGGCGGGCGTCGTGCAGCGCCGCGGTCTGCCGCTCCGACAGCCGGTGGGTCCGCTCGGCACGGTCCAGCAGCTCGACCCGGGCCGTCATGGACTCCCACCGGTCGGCCGAGAGGCTGCTGTCGTGGACGGCGTAGTCGGCCAGCGGCTCGAGCACGCAACCGGCCCGGACACCCGAGAGCAGCAGCCGCAGCTGCAGGTCCCAGTCGTAGCCACGGGCGAGGTCCTCGGCGAAGCCGCCTGCTCGCTCCCACGCCGAGCGGCGTACCGCCACGTGGGCGAAGAAGTAGGTGCGGCGCAGGATCTCGACGTCCTGCTCCACCGTCGCGAAGTCGTTGGCCGCGTAGAACGTCCCCCGTCTCGCTCCGTCCACCACGAACCACGCGTCGGTGGTGAGGAGGTCCAGGTCGGGTCGTGCCTGGGCCAGGTCGCCGAGGCGCTCGAGTCGGCGCGGGTCCCAGGTGTCGTCGGCGTCGAGGATCACCAGGAAGTCCCCCCGGGCCTCGCGGGCGACGTCGTTGCTGGCGCTCGCGGCACCCCGGTGCGGCAACCTGGACAGGCGCACCCGGTCGCCGAAGGGGGCCAGTGCGCCTGCGATGTCGTCCGACGACCCGTCGTCGCCGACCAGGATCTCCAGCGGCGGCTCGGTCTGGGCGAGCGCCGACCCCACCGCGGCGCCGATCTCGTGCGCCGCGTCGTACGCCGCCACGACCACGGAGAAGGTCGGCCGCGGCCCGGGCGCCATCGACGGGGGTGACTCGGGCGCCGCGAAGGCGGGGTCGGGACGCGGCGGTGAGGTCACCGTCGGGATTCTGGCACCGGCGGGCGTCCACCGCCCACTAGTCTGCGCAAGGTGAGCGACGGCGAGCCTGCACACGCGGTGGTCATCCCGACGTTCCAGCGACGCGAGAGCGTCGTGGCCGCGGTGCAGGCCCTGGCGTCGCAGACCGTCGCGCCGCACGAGGTCGTGGTGGTGGTCGACGGGTCGGACGACGGCACCGCCGAGGCGTTGCGCGGGCTCGACACGCCCTTCCCCCTGCAGGTGGTCGAGCAGACCAACGCCGGTGCGTCCCGTGCCCGCAACCACGGTGCCGAGGTCTCCTCGGCGCCGCTGCTGCTGTTCCTCGACGACGACATGCTGGCCGCCCCCGATCTCCTCGAGGTGCTGCGACGACGGCACGCTGCCGGGGCTGACGCCGTCCTCGGGCACATCCCGGTAGCGCCGGCGTCACCGCCCGGGTTCCTGCTGACCGGGCTCGACGAGTGGGCGCAGCGTCGACGCGACCGGCTGGCAGCGGAGGGGGCTCGGCTGACGGCCGCCGACCTCCTCACGGGTCAGCTGTCGGTCAGGCGCGCGGTGTTCGAGGAGCTGGGGGGATTCGACGAGACCTTCACCGCGGGCGGCACCTTCGGCAACGAGGACACCGACTTCGGCCGGCGCCTGTTCGCCGGGCGGCACCGCATCGTCTTCGACGCCGACGCGGTGAGCCACCAGCTCTACACCGTGACGCCGCGCGCCTACCTGCGTCAGTGGCACCAGTGTGGCGCCGCCGACGTGGCCTACGTGCGCAAGCACCCGGACGACCTGGAGGAGATCTTCGGTGCCAAGCGTCCGGGCACGCGGAGCAACCGCTACGTGATGCGGCCGCTGGCGCGCGTGCCGGTGGTGCGCGACCTCGCTGCCGCGGGGCTGCGCTCCGTGGCCCTGGCGCTGGCGGCGCGACAGCCCGAGGGGGAGCTGGCCCGCACCGTGTTCTTCAAGGCCCGCAACCTGGAGTACTGGCGCGGCGTGGCCGAGGGAGGCGGGATGCCGGTCGCGCGCGGTCTCCGGGTCCTCTGCTACCACGCCGTGGCCGACCTCCGTGCCGCTCCGCCGCTCAGGCAGTACGGCGTGCCGCCGGCGCTGCTGCGGTCGCAGCTGCGGGTGCTGCGGCGTACCGGACACCGCTTCGTCACCCCGGACGAGGCCGTCCGCGCGCTCACCGGGGGTGGCGGACTACCGCGCCGCGCGGTGCTGGTGACGTTCGACGACTGCTTCAGCGACCTCGTCTCCGCGGGTCTGCCCGTCCTGCAGGAGGAGCGCGTGCGGGCCGTGGCCTTCGCGGTCGCGGACCGCGTGGGCGACAGCAACCGCTGGGACCAGGAGATCGGCGCCCCGCCCCTCGCCCTGCTCGACGCTGGAGGCCTGGCTCGGCTGCAGCACGCAGGCACCGAGATCGGCGCCCACGCCAGCACGCACCGACCCCTCACGAGCGTGTCCCACGACCCGGCCGACCTGCGGCGCGAGGTCGCGGGCAGCGTCGAGACCCTCGAGCAGCTCGGGCTGCGGCGTCCTCGGATGTTCGCCTACCCCCACGGCGAGAACGACGCCCCGACCCGGGAGGCCGTGGCCGCGGCGGGGCTGGAGCTCGCGTTCACGGTCACGCCCGGCATCGCCGTGCCTTCGGACGAGCTCACCGCCGTGCCGCGCATCGAGGTGCTGCGGCGCGATGGTGCCGGGCTCCTGTTCCTGGCCAAGGTCGGGTCCGGCGGACGGTTGCGCATGGACGAGCTGCCAGCGCACGCGCGCAGGGTGCGCCGGAGGCTGAGCCGGGTGCGGCACCGCCTGCGTCAGGGAGCCCAGACGCGGTAGCGCCACGACCCCTGGGCCCGTCCGACGCGCCACCCGAGCCGGGCTGCCCACTTCATGCGCTCCTGGGAGGACCGCAGCGACGGGAGCAGCGCGAGCAGCGTCATCCCCCATCCCAGCAGGGCCCGCCCGGCCGGCGGCTTGGCCAGTCCGTGGGTGCGGTAGCGCTGGTACATGTGGACGCTGCCGATCGCGTAGTTGCGCCACTGGCGGAAGCAGCCCGTCCACGTCGTGCGGTGGCGGTAGTGCACGAGGGCGTCGGGCACGAGGACGAGCTCCTCGCCCGCCAGCTGGGCGCGGTAGCAGTAGTCGCGGTCCTCGCAGGCGATCTCGACGAAGGGGTCGAACCCGCCGAGCTCGTGGTGGAGTCCGCGCTGGACGCCCATGGAGGTTCCGAACGTGTAGGGCAGGAACGCAGGATTGGTCTCCAGCAGCCCCGACCGGGGGGTGTGGATGTCCAGCGACCACGGCTGGTTCAGCTTGCGGTGGTCCAACCGGGCGGCGACGAGGCGGTGCGCGGCCAGTGCTTCGGCCATGGCGCCGAGCGTGCCGGGCGCCAGCTCGTCGTCGGCGTCGCAGAACACCAGCCGCGAGCCGCGCGCTGCGTCGACACCGGCGTTGCGTACTGCCCCGGGGCCACGTCGGGCCGAGGCGTCCACGATCGTCAGCGCCGGCAGCTTGTCACGGTAGCCCTCGGCGATCTCGACGCTGCGATCGGTGGACCCGTTGTCCGCGATGACCACTTCCCACGGCACCCGGCACGTCTGTGCGGCGATCGAGTCCAGCTGGTGGCCCAGGTATGGCTCGACGTCGCGCATGGCGATGACGACGCTGAGGACGACGTCCCCTTCGTGCAGAATCCGGTCGCCATGCACGCGGTGACCCTACTCGGCGGGCAGGCGGCCCGTCCCCGTCTTGACCACCCGTCGGTCAGTGCCCCTGCCCGGAGAGCGACGGGCTGGCCTCGGCCACGCGGAGCGGTGTCGTCGGGCCGGTGGTGGTGACGGTGCCGTCGACGGGTTGCAGCGGGCCGCCGTCGAGCGACCACTGCGCGGTCCAGGTCACCACGACGCGGTGCTCGACCGTGACGTGGGCGTCGGCGTAGCGGTGCACGATCTCCTTGGCCGGGTAGGGCGCCCCCGCCGTGCTCGTCGTCGTGCTCGTGCCGTCGCCGTGCTGCCAGGTGAAGGTGCTCGGCTCGATCTGCAGCCGCACGTCCTGCCCCAGGATGGTCACGTCCCGGGTCAGCGGCTCGGCTTCGGTGAAGAAGATCGTGTCGAAGTTGACCAGCGTCTTGTCACCTGGCTGGCTCTGCGACCGCAGCTCCGGCACCGGCACCCGCCGGAACGCCGCCAGCACCATCGCCTCGGTGACCTGCGGGGGAGCGGGTGCGGCGGCCGTCACCGCAGGTGGAGGGCCATCGCCCGAGCACACGAACCCCAGCGGTGTCTCGCCCCCGAACCCGATCTGCCACTGGCGGTACTGCACGCTGCCGGGCGGACACGGACTGGCGGGACAGACGCCCGCGCCCGTGTTCGGGCTGCCGACTCCGGTGTCACACGGCGAGCGGTACTCGTAGCGGAACTGCGGAGGCTTGGTTGGTGCTGAGGAGATCTGCTCGGGTGGGGTTGTATCACTGCCCTTAATCGCCGCACCGCCTTCAGACCCCTTCAATAGGACGTCGAAAGCGTCGTCACCGGGCGACACAGGGGGGTCCGCTGCCGCAGTCCAGTCCGGGATGAGTGCCAGTATCAGTGCGGTTAACGCCGCGGCCATCCCGCGGTTCATGCGGTTGGATCCAGCTCTGCGACGAGCCAGCCGCTCTCAACCGGCCGAAGAACAAAGGCACGCAGTCGTTTTGCCACCCCAGGGAACGCGGTGGGTGTCGCGCCGCTCGACTGAGTTAGCGATTGCTCGTCGGACTTAATGGTTGCGTCAACGAAGTATCGGTTCCGGGTGGGCCCAAACTGCTTCGTCTCAAGAACCGTCCAACCGCCGCCTTCGATCCTCCCGCCGCCAGCGTAAATGTTGTCGATCCCATTCCAGAGAGCAGCACACTTGATGCAGTCATTTGTGGATAGCCGACGCAGCGCCTTGGTGTCTCCAGTGGCTCCCGCGTAGTTCAGTACCGCAACCCAGTGCCGAACGAAAGCGGCCGCGCCAGCCTTACTGGGCCGCCTAGCCGGTTTAGGGATTGGTGGGATCGTCGGTTCCACAGAAGAGGATGAGGCACTCGACGGTGCGGGTGAAGGTGCGGCCGACGGGGCGGGGTTGTCGCCGCCGCACGCGGCTGACACTCCGATCGCCATCACGGCCGTCACAGTGGCCACCACACGGCTCAGCCGACGCATACGTCACCCTCCAGGGTCCGGTCCCGAGAACGTCGAGACGGTATCTACCCAGGTCAGAAGCGCGCTACACGCCGTTCCCGGGTTGTGGACAACCCGTGCTCCGCCTGGCGACCATCGCGAAGCCGGTCGCGCGCGAACACCGAACACTCCGCACGCGACAGGCCGTGCACGGGGTCCGCACGTTCGGCGATCGCCCGAGTCAGGCAGCGACGACGCTTCCCGGTCGACGAGCTGAGCCGCAGGGGCGGCGGAGCTGGGAAGGACGGATCAGCGACCCGCGACGCGGCGGCCCGGCGTACGAGGTGGGTGGGGGTCCTCCCGGAGCAGTGCGGTCAGCCGGACCCCGAGGAGCAGGGCGAGCAGGAGGCACGCCGCAGCCCCCACCGTCGCGGCGACCAGCGCGACCCAGGCGCCGGCCCCGGCCTCGAGCTGTCGCCCCGCGCCGACGGCGAGCACGACGAGCAGCCCCCACACCACGACGCACCCGGTCACGGCCAGTGCCAGCAGGGCGAGCCGACCGCGCGGCAGCTGGCGAGGAGCCGGGGCGGCGCGGTGCTGGTGGGGCGAGGTCACGAGCACATCATGCCGACCCGACGGCGTCGCGGAGGCAGGATCGGGACCAGGTCGGTCCTCCCCAGGGGCCCCGACGGCCGGTGTCCGACCGGTCCGCGCTGGTCGACACGCACCTCGACACTGGGCCGCCCACCGATTTCCGGACGCGTCCGCGTCGCTGACCTGCGAGAACGGGACGAGCGATCCTGGCCCGCCGGATCCGTCGGCGCGCGCGGTTGCACCTCGCCGTGGCCGGGTCTACGGTTCCCCTACATCTAGTAGTTACACGGATGTAGTTATCCACATCTAGTCCCACAGGACAGACGGGGTTACGCACAGCGAACCCCCGTCGTCCACACGGAATCCACAGCCGAGCACACAGGTTGAACACCTGGAGGGAGGTCCGCCGTGCACTGCCCCTTCTGTCGCAGCACCGACACGCGGGTCCTCGACTCCCGGGTCGCCGAGGACGGTTCGTCCGTACGCCGCCGCCGCACCTGCCCCACCTGCGAGCGCAGGTTCTCCACCGTGGAGCTGATGCAGCTGATGGTCGCCAAGCGCAGCGGCGCCACCGAGCCGTTCACCCGCGAGAAGGCCGTGGCCGGCGTCCGCAAGGCCTGCAAGGGCCGCCCGGTGTCCGAGGACGACCTGGCCCGCCTGGGCCAGCTGGTGGAGAACGACCTGCGCGCCGAGGGCTGGGCCGAGGTGCCCGCCCACGAGGTGGGGCTGGCCATCCTGGCGCCCCTCAAGGCGCTCGACGCGGTGGCCTACCTCCGCTTCGCGAGCGTCTACAAGGCCTTCACCTGCGCCGACGACTTCGAGAGCGAGATCGCGCTGCTGCGCGCCGCCTCGGTTGTCGGTGGTGACGGCTTGACTGGGTCCGACCCCGACGCACGGGCCGCGACCCCCCAGCCCACGGGCTGACCCCGATCAGCCCCGTGCGCTGTGGGGAAGCAGCGCGCGGGGCCACCACGTAAGACAGATGAGCACCACCAACCAGGGAGCACGGGACATGACCGAAACGGTGAGCAGCACCGGCACAGCACGGGGACGTCGCAAGGGCGGCCTGAAGATCGAGCAGACCTTCTCGACGCCCGGGGTCCACCCCTACGACGAGCTCACCTGGGAGCGACGCGACGTCGTCCAGACCAACTGGAAGACCGGCGCCACCGTCTTCGAGCAGCGCGGCGTGGAGTACCCCACGACCTGGAGCGTCAACGCCTCCACGATCGTGACGACGAAGTACTTCCGCGGCGCCGTCGGCACCGACGCCCGCGAGTGGAGTCTCAAGCAGCTCGTTGACCGCGTGGTCACGACCTACACCGCCGCCGGACGCGAGCACGGCTACTTCGCGAGCGAGAAGGACGCCGAGGTCTTCGAGCACGAGCTGACCTGGCTGCTCGTGCACCAGTACTTCTCCTTCAACTCGCCGGTCTGGTTCAACGTCGGCACCCCCAGCCCGCAGCAGGTCTCGGCGTGCTTCATCCTCTCCGTCGACGACTCGATGGACTCGATCCTCAACTGGTACAAGGAGGAGGGGTTCATCTTCAAGGGCGGCTCCGGCGCCGGCCTCAACCTCTCCCGCATCCGCTCCTCCAAGGAGCTGCTCTCCTCCGGCGGCACCGCTTCGGGCCCCGTCTCCTTCATGCGTGGCGCCGACGCCTCCGCGGGCACCATCAAGTCCGGCGGCGCGACGCGTCGTGCGGCCAAGATGGTCGTCCTCGACGTCGACCACCCCGACATCGTGGAGTTCGTCGAGACCAAGATGAAGGAGGAGGACAAGATCCGGGCGCTGCGCGACGCCGGGTTCGACATGGACCTCGGCGGCGCCGACATCACCTCGGTCCAGTACCAGAACGCCAACAACTCGGTCCGCGTCAGCGACGAGTTCATGCGTGCGGTCGAGGACGGCACCACCTTCGGCCTGCGTGCCCGCGACACCGGCGAGGTCATCGAGAGCGTCGACGCCCGTGAGCTGTTCACCAAGATCAGCGAGGCCGCGTGGGCCTGTGCCGACCCGGGCCTGCAGTACGACGACACGATCAACGACTGGCACACCAACCCCGAGACGGGCCGGATCACCGCGTCCAACCCCTGCTCGGAGTACATGTCGCTCGACAACTCCTCGTGCAACCTCGCCTCGCTCAACCTGCTGAAGTTCCTCAAGGACGACGACACCTTCGACGCCCCGCTGTTCGCCAAAGCCGTCGAGCTGATCATCACCGCGATGGACATCTCGATCTGCTTCGCCGACTTCCCGACGGAGCCGATCGGCGAGACCACCCGCAACTACCGCCAGCTCGGCATCGGCTACGCCAACCTCGGCGCCCTGCTGATGGCGATGGGCCTGGGCTACGACTCCGACGGCGGGCGCGCGATGGCCGCGACCATCACCTCGCTGATGACGGGTCAGTCCTACAAGCGCTCGGCCGAGCTCGCCGCGGTCGTCGGTCCCTACGCCGGATACGCCCGCAACGCCGACGCCCACAAGCGCGTCATGCGCAAGCACCAGGCCGCCAACGACGTCGTGCGCACCCTCGGGGTCCACGACGCCGGCGTCCACAAGCTGGCCACCAAGGTCTGGGACGACGTCCAGAAGCTCGGCGAGAAGAACGGCTTCCGCAACGCGCAGGCCTCCGTGCTCGCGCCGACCGGCACCATCGGCTTCATGATGGACTGCGACACGACCGGCATCGAGCCGGACTTCTCGCTGGTCAAGTTCAAGAAGCTCGTCGGCGGCGGCTCGATGCAGATCGTCAACCAGACGATCCCGCGGGCGCTGAAGAAGATGGGCTACCAGACCGAGTCGATCGAGGCCATCGTCGAGTTCATCGCCGAGAACGGCCACGTCATCGACGCGCCCGGCCTCAAGACCGAGCACTACGAGGTCTTCGACACCGCCATGGGCGCGCGTGCGCTCAAGCCCATGGGCCACGTGCGGATGATGGCGGCCTGCCAGCCGTTCCTGTCCGGCGCCATCTCCAAGACGGTCAACCTCCCCGAGTCGGCCACGGTCGAGGAGATCGAGGACGTCTACCTGCAGAGCTGGAAGCTGGGCCTGAAGGCGACCGCGATCTACCGCGACAACTGCAAGGTCGGCCAGCCGCTGTCCGACGGCAAGTCCGAGTCCTCCAAGAAGGACCAGGGCCTGTCCACGGCCACCGTCGCCCCCGAGGTCGTCGAGAAGGTCGTCGAGGTCCACAAGCCGTTCCGCAAGCGCCTGCCCAAGAGCCGGGCGTCGCGGACCACCAGCTTCACGGTGGGTGGCGCCGAGGGCTACATGACCTCCGGTGCCCACGACGACGGCGAGCTCGGCGAGGTCTTCCTCAAGCTCGGCAAGCAGGGCTCCACCCTGGCCGGCGTGATGGACGCCTTCTCGATCGCGGTCTCGATCGGCCTGCAGTACGGCGTCCCGCTGGAGACCTACGTCTCGAAGTTCACCAACCTGCGCTTCGAGCCCTCGGGCCTCACCGACGACCCCGACATCCGCATGTCGCAGTCGCTGATGGACTACGTCTTCCGCCGGCTGGCGCTGGACTACCTGTCCTTCGAGGACCGCTCGATGCTCGGCATCTACTCCGCCGAGGAGCGGCAGCGTCACCTCGAGACCGGCTCCTACGAGCCGCTCGAGGAGACCGGCGGGTCCGGCGAGCTGCTGGCCGAGACCACCGTGGGCGTCGTCGAGGCCAAGGCCACCCAGCCGACCGGTCGCGACCACGACGACCGCGGGGACGACCTCGAGACCAAGGACACCCACGGTGCCGAGGCTCGTCAGGTCCCCGCGCAGGTGACGAAGCAGGAGGCCCGCACCTCGGCCGAGCTGCTGGAGAAGATCACCGGCACGGCCGTCGACTCCCCGCTGTGCATGACCTGCGGCACCAAGATGCGACCCGCCGGCTCCTGCTACGTGTGCGAGGGCTGCGGCTCCACCAGCGGCTGCAGCTGATGAGGCCGCACCTCGCGAGAACGGCGCCGAACCGCGCGGGTTCGTTCACCGCGTCTCACGAGGTGTGGCACCGGTGATCCTCGTCGGGTCGGTGCGCTGACCGTGAGGTGAAACGCGTGACGACGAAGGGCCGGTCGCTCCTCACGGAGCGACCGGCCCTTCGTCGTCCAGCTTGCCCCAGCACGGTGGCGTGTGGGTCAGCCAGCGAGGGTGATGCGACCTGTTCGCAGCATCGCCCAGTGTTGCTGGACCGTGCCGGGGCGTGCGAAGCGGAGCATCCACCAGGCCGCGTGCAACGGGTGGTGTCGGTAGAAGTTCTCGTCGCTGATGAGCCGCGAATGCAGGTCGACGAAGGACGCCGGGAGTCCGGGGCCGTGCTCACGGTTCAGGTCGGTCAACTCCTGCTTGACCTGCCGATGCGTCATGGATGGAGCGTCGGCCGCGATGCGCCGCACCCCGGCGTTGTACTCCCTGAACGGACCTTCGGGGTCGTCAACGACTGCCTGGTCGTAACGGCGGTCCTCTTCCTCCCGGCGGAGTCGTTCGTCCGACGATGCCTGGCGCACCCGCGCCCTCAACTCGTCCGTCAGCTCTATGGGTGACCACTCCGGGTCGCGCGCTTCTCGCCGCCTCGGTGCTCGGACCTTCCCCGGACGGCGAGGGTAGGGGAGTGTCTCCGAGAGGAAGTCCTGCTGAGCCTCGACCAGTGTCTGACCGTTCGGTCCGCTGAACTCCCAGGGTTCGACGCTCTCGTCCTCCCACCAACAGACGGGACAGAGGTCGTAGTCGCCTCTGCCCGGCAGCGTCCTGTAACCACAGCAAGGACACGCGTACATGCGAGCACGTGTGTCTGCTCGCAACCTCGGCCACACGAAACTGGGAGAACGGCCGGGTCGACCGCGACACAGAGTGTCCTTCGGCAGCGACCCGCGTGGTTCGCCGTGCTGCAACTCAGCCACCGGTCCGCTGGAACGCCCACCCCCTCGCCGCACTGGCGGCGATCGGTCCCTGAGGCGGAGCGCTCAGCCGCGCCGCAGCCAGGGCGTCCAGCCGAGGTCCGCGTCGCTGCTGAGGCGGCCGCCGTCGCGGAAGGGGTTGTCGTAGGACTGCTCGACGCGCAGCGAGGTGTCGGTCTCGCGGAACGCCAGCCGGAAGCTGGCGCCGCTGAGCTTGATGCGTCGGGGGCTGCCGGCGCACCAGCGAGGGAAGCTGACCCGCACCGTGTTGGCGCGGTAGTCGATGCGACGGGTGATGTTGCCGCGGCAGATCGCACGCTCGTCGGACATGCGCTCGATGCTCGCGACCCCACCGGGCCGCCGTGCGGTGGCGGCGACCGCCACCTGGCGGCGCTGTCCGTTGGCGCCGCGGGTCAGGGCGACCCACGTCAGCTCCTGACCCGCGCGAGGGCGACGGATGTCGAGGTACTGGCTGGTGATGCTGATCGAGCTCCGGTGGTGCGCGAAGGTGGTCGCGACGAGGTCGCCGACCCGGGTGGTGTCCCGCCGGAACTCAGGGTCGAACGGGTCGCCGTCCACCTCGGGCTCGCACTCGTCGGCCTCGAAGTCGCAGCCCTCGTCGACGGTCAGCGTCAGGACCGAGCGCATCACGTCGCCGGACGGGTCGGCCACCCCGACGGACCGGGCGCCGGCCGGGGCTGCACCCAGCAGGGTCAGGCCGAGGGTGAGGGCGGTCGCCAGGCACAGGGCGATGCTGCGGCGCATGCGGACTCCGAGGGTGAGCGGGGACCGAGCGCCCCGGTGGGCGGATCCCACCACGAGGTGGGGATGCGACGTCGTTGGAACGGCGAAGGGGGGCCGACTGGTCTAGCCGGGGTGGCCCTGTCACGTACGTCGGGCCGCGACCTGCTCGTGCGGTTGGTGCGCGCCGGCCGAGCGGGCGCGCTCGCTACGGTGGGCCGGCCCGATCCAGCCGCTTCCCCGGAGGACCCGTGCCCTACTCCTCGCTGTCCCACCTCGAGTGCTCCGCCACCGGCGAGCGCTACGACGCCGACCAGGTGCAGGGGGTCAGCGCGGCCGGCAAGCCGCTGCTCGCGCGCTACGACCTCGAGCAGGTGCGGGCGGGGCTGACCAAGGAGGAGGTCGCGTCGCGGCCGCACGACCTGTGGCGCTACCACGAGGTGCTGCCGGTGCGGGACCCCGCGCACGTCACCACGCTGGGCGAGGGCATGACGCCGATGCTGCCGCTGCCGGCGTACGGCGCCTCGATCGGGCTGCCCGGCCTGATGATGAAGGACGAGGGCCTGGTCCCGACCGGGTCGTTCAAGGCCCGTGGCGCGGCCGTCGGCGTCTCCCGGGCCCGCGAGCTCGGCGTACGGGCCGTCGCGATGCCGACCAACGGCAACGCCGGCGCCGCCTGGTCGGTGTACGCCGCCCGCGCGGGCATCGGCTCGCTCATCGTGATGCCCGTCGACGCCCCGGAGATCACCCGCCGCGAGTGCGTCGTCGCCGGCGCCGAGCTCTACCTCGTCGACGGGCTGATCAACCACGCGGGAGCGCTGGTCAAGGCGGCGGTCGAGCAGCGGCCGGGCTACCAGGAGGTCTCGACCCTCAAGGAGCCCTACCGGATCGAGGGCAAGAAGACGATGGGCTACGAGATCGCCGAGCAGCTGGGCTGGGAGGTGCCCGACGTCATCCTCTACCCGGCCGGCGGCGGGGTCGGGCTGATCGGGATCCACAAGGCGATGCAGGAGCTCCAGGCGCTGGGCTGGATCGGGGAGAAGCTGCCCCGGCTGGTGTGCGTGCAGTCCACCGGCTGCGCCCCGATCGTGGACGCCTTCCACGCGGGCCTCACCGAGAGCACCCTCGTCGAGGGCACCCACACGCTGGCCTTCGGCATCAACGTGCCCAAGGCGCTCGGCGACTTCCTCGTGCTCGAGGCCGTCCGCGAGTCGGGCGGCACGGCGATCGCGGTCAGCGACGAGACCATCCTGGCCGAGACGACGGCGCTGGCCCACGCCGAGGGGAGCTGGGTCTGCCCCGAGGGCGCGGCCTGCATGGCGGCGGCCCGCGAGCTGCGGGAGAGCGGCTGGATCGGCGAGCAGGAGCGCGTCGTGGTGCTCAACACCGGCACCGGCCTGAAGTACCCCGACACCGTCAGCGTCGACGTGCCGACCCTGGCCCGCGACGGAGTCGTCCCGCGGCGGTGATCCGCCGGGGCGGGCGCGGGGGAACGCCGACGCCGGGGACGGCCGCTCCCTAGGCTGGTGTCCAGCACGCAGTCGATCGGGGGGCCAGATGCCGCAGGGACCACCGCCACCGCCGTGGCCGTCCGGACAGGCCCCACCGGGTGCGGTGCCACCACCCCCGCAACGCCGGGGCGCCTCGACCGGGCTCAAGATCTTCGTCGGGGTCCTGGCCCTCGCGCTCGTGGTCGGCGCCCTCGGCGTGGTGCTGCTGGTGACCCGCGTCCTCGGTGACGAGGAGCTGCCCCTGGCCGGCGACGGTCCCTCCGGCGGACCGTCGTCCGCGCCGCAGGGTGAGGCCGCGGATCCGCCGCCGGGCGAGGTCGCGCTGCTGGGGAAGACGTGGGGGAGTGGCGAGGACACCTACACCTTCGAGCTCGACGGTCTGCAGCCGTTCCGCGGCCCCGACTACTGGGGCTGCATGCAGATGGAGTCCTCGGCCGAGTCGGCGCGCTGGGCCTGCACCGACGACGGCGGCACCTTCCCGACGGAGCCGCGCCACGAGCCGCCGTCCGTCGGCCGCATCGAGAGCATCGCCTGCCCCGCGCCGTGCGACGTCAGCGACCGCGGCACCCTGGCCGAGCACGCCGGCTCGTTCGCGGGGCTGGTGCCGCGGATGCGCGCGCTGGACGAGCGGACCTGGTGGATCGACGTCCCGGCCGAGGGCGAGGACGGACCGACCCCGATGGCGATGGCCCGCAGCTACGACAGCGACGGTGACGACGAGCCCGACCACGTGCTGATGGTGTTCCTCTCCGCCCATCCCGAGGACGTCGAGGTGGCCGGGAAGACGATGCGCGACCTCTACGACCGCCAGCGCTGAGGCCGCGCCGCGCCCCACGCGCGGGCGACGAGACCCGGGTCGTCGGTGCGGCCCCCTAGATTGAGCCCGACGGCAGAGGGGGTGGGCAGGTGAGCCCGAGCTTCGACGACGTGGTCGAGCGGTCCTGGCAGCGGTTCGAGCGCGACCTCGCCGCGCGCCTGGTCCACCTCGAGGGCGAGCTGGCGGTGGTCTGTCCTGCCGGGCTCGGCGAGGACACCGGCACCCGCCTGGTGCTGACCCGGCTGGGGGAGCTGGTCATGGCCGAGGTGCGTGGGCCGGGGGAGCCCGGGCCGGCCACCCGCGTCCCCCGGGCCGTCGAGCCGGCGCTGGTCGCGCTCGGCTGGGAGGCGCCCGACCACCTCGCCCACCCGGCCTGGTGGTGCGGGGCCCTCGTCGACGACCTGCCGGCGCTGTGCGCCGTGCTGGCCGACACGCTGCGGATGGCGCTGGGCGTGGTGCACCCCGACTTCCTCCACGAGGCGGGCTCGGGTCCCGGCGATCCCGGGTGGCTGGGCGAGGTGGCCCGTGAGGCCGGGTCCCGTGGTGAGCTGCTCGACATGGTCGCGCAGGCCCTCGCCCCGTCGTACGGCCCCGAGGTCAAGCGCGACGACGAGGGCGACTTCCCCGTCTTCACCGGCGTCGTGCCGATCTGGATCCGCGTGCTCGAGGACCGGCCGACGCTGCGCTTCTTCAGCCACGTGGTGTGCGAGGTCTCCGACGCCCGGCGGGCCCGGATCGAGGTCGAGATCCTCAACCGGCGCACGCCGCTGCTGAAGTTCCAGCTCGCGGGCGACACCGTGCTGGCCTCCTACGAGCTGCCCGCCGACCCGTTCGTGGCCCACCAGGTGCTCGGCGTCCTGGAGTCGCTGTCGGACTCGCTCAACGAGCTGGCCGTCGACCTCGCCGACCGCGTGGGCGGCTCGCTGTTCTTCGACGCCCTCGAGGAGAGCACCGACGACGACCTCGGCTGACCCGGGTCCGCCGGGCGACCGACCGGGGCGTCCCGTCGATCGCCGACGATGGGGCAGGATGACCGACGTGGTGGACGAGCACGGCCTGGTGTTCCCGGCCGACGACGAGGGCAGGCGCAGCACGTCACGCACGGGCCGGGGGGTGGTGGCCGACGCGTTGCGCGCGGTCGACCCCACGGGCGCCCGCGCGGCGGAGCAGGAGACCGCGTGGCGCACCGGCTACCTCCCGCACTTCCGGCGCGCCGTCGAGGCCGGGCTCGAGGGCCCCGACGCCGCGGTGACCGTGGCCCGCGACGGCCTCGACTCGCTGCACGAGCGGATGCGTGTCGTCGGTCCCGACGGGCACGACCACCGGCTCACCGACTGGCCCGACGACGGCGCGACGGTGCGCTCGGTCGAGGTCGCCGGTGAGGGCGAGGCGGTCCGCGAGCTGGTGCTGCCCTACCACGGCGAGCGCTTGCGCGGCCCCGGCATCCGGCGCCGCCTGGGCGGCTGGGTGGAGCGCGGCGTCGTCGAGCCGAGCGTGGCCGAGGCCGTCGACCGCGTGCTCGACAACCCCGACTGGCTCCGCCTCGAGGGACACACCGTCGCCGTCCTCGGCGCCGGCGCCGAGATGGGCCCGCTGCCCTCCCTGGTGCGGTGGGGCGCCCGGGTCGCCGCCGTCGACCTGCCCCGACCCGACATCTGGCAGCGCGTCCTGACCCTGGCCCGCAACGGGTCCGGCACCGTCGTGGTCCCGACCCTGCACGACGACGACGGTCGCGCCCTCGACGACGTGGCCGGTCTCGACCTGCTGGCGCAGGTGCCGGCGATCGAGCGGTGGCTGGCCGAGCAGCCGGGCACGCTCGTGGTCGGCAACTACGTCTACGCCGACGGCGCGACCAACACCCGGGTGAGCACCGCCGTGGACGACCTCAGCCGGCGGCTGCTGGCCGACCGCGGCGACACGGCCCTGGGCTTCCTGGCCACCCCGACCGACGTGTTCGTGGTGCCGAAGGAGGCCGTGGAACAGTCGACGGCGTCCTACGAGAGCCGGTCGGGCCGCTCCAAGACGCTGGGCCGGCCGCTGCGGACCCTGTCGGGCGGGCGGCTGCTCCGGCGGCAGTACGTCGCCGGCTCCGACCCGGGCGTCAACGACTCGCTGGTCCCGCAGCAGGGGCCCAACTACGCCCTCGCCAAGCGCGTGCAGCGCTGGCGCGCCACGGTCGCGCGCCACGACGGGGTCACGGTGTCGATGAACGTGGCGCCCCCGACCCGCACCCGCTCGGTGGTCAAGAACCGGGCCCTCGCGGCGGCGTACGCCGGGGCGCACCGCTTCGGCGTGGAGGTCTTCGAGCCGGCGACCTCCAACGTGCTGATGGCCGCGCTGCTGGTGCACGACCTGCACACGCAGGGCGGCCCGCGCCACGAGCAGCCCTGGCAGGACGAGGCGTACGCCGCGTGCCACGGCGGGTTGTGGCGCACGGCCTACGCCCCGCGCAGCGCGCTCGGGCTGGCCGCGCTGCTGGGGTACGGCGCCGCCCGCGGCTGAGGCCCGCCCGGACGGACGGGCCTCACCGGCAGGTCAGGTCAGCGGACGCCGATGGCGCGCGAGCAGTGGGGCCACGCGCCCCAGCCCTGGTTGCGCTTGATCCGCTCGGCCACGCGGATCTGCTCGACCTTGGTGGCGCGGTGGGGCAGCCGGGCGAACTTCTTGCCGCCGAAGGCACGCCAGGTGCGGGGGCTGATCTGCAGACCGCCGTAGTAGCCGTTGCCGGTGTTGACGTGCCACCGGCTGGTCGACTCGCAGTGGGCCATCCGGTTCCAGGTGCGCGCGGTCGCGGCCTCGGCGGCGGGACCGGTGAGCACCGGGAGCGCCAGGACGAAGGCAGCGAGCAGCGACAGGACGAGCTTGCGCATGAGGGTTCCTCCACGCGCCTGCGAGGTTAGCTGTCGGGTTCGGGCCGGGGAGCCCGGTCACTGTCGTGACTTCACCCCGAGGACCGCGGTGCGGTCCGGGAAACCTGGGTTCCCCGCTCCTGTCCGAAAGGTTCGTGTGACACCCCCGCGCGGACAGGACTCGGCGGTCACGGGGGGACGCCCCGCGACGCGGGACAACGCACCCTAACCCCGGGTGAACGGGGTTGTCGCTGACCCGGGCGGGTGGTTCGGCACGGCACCGACCTACTAGTCCGGTGCCGTGCCGAGCCTGCCCGGGGACGCGCGTCAGGGCGTGGGGGCCAGGTCGCGCTCGGGGGCGGCCTCGCGGCTCGTCGCGGTCGGCCGCTGCAGCCGCTCGCCCTCCACGTCGACCTCGGGGAGCACCCGCGCGATCCAGCGGGGGAGCCACCAGGCCTTGTCGCCGAGGAGGTACATCACGGCCGGGATCAGCGCCATCCGCACCACGAAGGCGTCGAAGAACACCGCGGCGGCGAGGGCGAACCCGATGGACTGGATCAGCGGGTCGTCCTGCAGCACGAAGGCGGCGAAGACCGAGATCATGATCGTGGCCGCCGCGGCGACGACACGGGCGCTGTTGCGGAACCCGTCGACGACCGCCTCCCGGGCCGACATCCCGTGCACGAACGCCTCGCGCATCCGGGTCACCAGGAACACCTGGTAGTCCATCGCCAGCCCGAACACGATGCCGATGACGATGATCGGCATGAAGCTGACCAGCGGCTGGCCCTCGACCAGACCGAGCGCGCCCTCCTGGAAGACCAGGACGGTGGCGCCGAGCGTGGCGAGCACCGAGAGCAGGAAGCCCAGGGTCGCGGTCAGCGGCACCAGGAGCGACCGGAAGACGAGCATCAGCAGCAGGAACGCCAGGCCGACCACGACGGCGAGGTAGATCGGCAGTGCCTCGGTGAGCCGCTCGGAGACGTCGGTCTGGATGGCGGTGATGCCGGTGACGCCCAGCCGGGTGCCGGTCTCGGCCTCGATGTCGGACTGGTCGCTGCGCAACCGGTCGAGCAGGTCGAGCGTGCCCTGGTCCGACGGGCCGCCCTGGGGGGTGACGAGCACCTGCGCACCGACCCCGTCGCCGCTGGTGGCGACGACCTGGGCGTTGGCGACGCCGTCCTGCCCGGCGGCCCAGGCGACGACGTCGCCGAAGGCCTGCTGCGCCGACTGCTGGCCGGGGGTGCGGCGGGCGTCGACGACCAGCAGCAGCGGTGCTTCACGACCGGGGCCGAAGGCCTCGCTGACCAGGTCGGAGGCCTTGCGCTGGGTGGTGTCGACGGCGGAGGTGGAGTCGGTCGGCAGCGAGAGCTGGAGGCTCTGCAGGGGCACGGCGAGCGCGCCGAGGCCGACCACGACCAGCAGCACCACGACGACCGGGGCACGCCCGACGAGCCGGGCCCAGCGGACGCCGTTGTTGACGGCGAGGCCGTGGGCGTCGCGCTTGTCCTCGCGGCGTCGCACCCGCCCCGCGAAGGCCTTGCCGCCCAACATGCCGAGCAGGGCCGGCAGCAGGGTGAGGGCGACCAGCACGGCGAGGAACACCGTGCCGGCGGCCGCGAGACCCATCGAGGTCAGGAACGGGATCCCCACGATGCTCAGCGCGCCGAGCGCGATCAGCACGGTCAGGCCGGCGAACACCACGGCCGAGCCCGCGGTGCCGACCGCGATGCCGACGGCGGCCCGCCGGTCGTCGGTACGCCGCAGCTCCGTGCGGTAGCGGGCCAGGATGAACAGCGTGTAGTCGATGCCGACCGCCAGGCCGATCATCGTGGCCAGGATCGGGGTGGTGGTGCCGATGGTGGTCAGTGCCGTGGCGATGCTGATGCCGAGGATGCCCAGGGCGACGCCGATCAGCGCGGTCAGGATGGGCAGGCCGGCCGCGACCAGCGAGCCGAAGGTGATGATCAGGACCACAGCCGCGACGGCGATGCCGACCAGCTCGCTGGTGCCGCCGACCTCGGGGATGGCCTGCAGCCCCGAGCCGTTGACCTCGGCGGTCAGGCCGGCGTCGCGGGCGTCCGCGAGCGCGTCCAGCAGGGCCTCGCGGGTCGCGGGCTCGACGTCGGCGGGGGAGGCGACGTCGAAGTCCCAGGTGATGACGCCGATCCGGTCGTCCTGGCCCAGCGGGAGGAGGGCCCGGGCGTTCTCCTCGGCGACGCGCTGCGGCGTACCCGCCTCGACGGCACCCGAGACGGCCCGCTCGAACTGCGCGTCCGAGGCGGTGACCGGGTCGGCCAGCTTCGGCTCGTCGGGCATCTGGGGAAGGTCCTGGAGCGCGGCGACGAGGTCCTCCACCTCGCCGGAGTACGGCTGCTCGCGCAGCGACTCTCCCTCGGGAGCGGCGACCACGACGTTGACCGTGGCGAGGTCCTGGGCGTCCTCGGCCTCGGGGAAGAGGTACTGCTGCAGCTCCTGCGCCTGCAGCGCGGGGATGCCCGGGATGGTGAAGGTGTCCTCCATCGGCTTGCTGACGGTGGCGGCCAGGGTGCCGGCGCCGATGACGACGAGCAGCCAGGCAGCGACGACGACGGGCCAGCGGCGGAACGCGAAGGTGCCGAGGCGGTGGAGCAGGGTGGCCATGTCTCTCCTCGAGAGGCGGGGGTGATCGGGGCGATCGGGTCGGGCGGGCTGGGGCGGGTGCGGTGGGGTGGGTCAGGCGAGCAGGTCGCGCGCCGTGTGCAGGGTGGCGAGGAACAGCGGCGCCAGGTCGGTGCCGTGGTCGCCGGTCAGGAAGCGATCCATCGCGAGGTGCAGGCAGGCGACGACGAGGGTGAGCGCGACGTCGAACCGCTGCCGGTCGTACGCCGCCCCCTCGCGCTGCTCGACGTAGCCCAGGCAGGACTCGACCAGCTCCTGCAGCCGGTCGAGCGCGTGGGCGATCAACCGTGGGTTGGCCTGCATGGCGGCACGCCCCAGCGCCACCTCCTCGGGGCTCTCGGGGCGCTCGCGGAGGACCTGGACCACGATCTCGGCGAGGTCCTCGACCAGGCTGCCGTGCGGCCCGCCCGCCACGAAGGTGGTGAAGACCTCGGCGGCGATCACCGGGGGAGCGCCGATGACGGCGTCGTCCTTGCCGGGGACGTAGTTGAACAGCGTGCGGCGCGAGACCCCGGCAGCGCCGGCGAGGTCGTCCATGGTGAACCCGTCGATGCCGTGCTCGACGGCCAGCCGGCGGGCGGCGGTGACGATGTCGTGCAGCGTCTGCTCACGCTTCGCCGCCCGGCCGGTGCCGACAGGCGGGGCAGAGGTTGCACTCTCGGTCACGGAGTGCATTTTTGCACTGCCATCCACACGGGTGCACATGGGGGTGAGGGAGGCCCTCTCTTAACAAGAGTGTCTTAGTAGAGTTACTGTGGGAATCCGCCACCCAGGAGGCCCCCGTGACGCACGCCGCTCTGCTCGACAGCCCGGCCGCCCCGACCACCCTGACCGCTGCCCCTGCGCTGCGGCAGGCGCTCGGCGGGCTGGTGGCGTGGCAGGAGTCCTGGCACCTCCACTGTGCGGGACGGCTGGGCGTGCGGGTCGACGAGGTCGCGGTCGCCCCGGTGCAGGGGAGCGACGGCGAGGTCCGGTTCGACGTGCAGCTGCGCGGGCCCGAGCCCGCCGCGAGGTACGACGCGGTGCTGGCCGCCGCCCGCGAGCACGCCCCCGTGCTCGACCTCGTCACCGGCGGCCCGGCGGGCACGCGCGGCCACTAGGCTCGACGCGCACGCGGCCGCCGGGGTCGCGCCGTCCCCGGGAGAGCCATGTCCGACGCCCAGGAGCTGCGCGAGGCGGCCCCCTCCCCGCTCGGCACCCGCCGTGCCGGCGTGCTGCTGCACGTCACCTCGCTGCCCGGTGGCGACCTGGGCGGCTCGGCGTACGCCTTCGTCGACTGGCTCGCCGACGCGGGCGCGACGGTGTGGCAGCTGCTGCCGCTCGTGCCGGTGCACGAGGACGAGGCCTCGCCGTACAACTCCCTCTCGGCGATGGCCGGCAACCCCCTGCTGATCAGCGACGACCTGCGCCGCGAGCACGGGCTCGGCACGCTCGCCGAGCTCTCGCCCGAGCAGCGCACCCAGCACGACGCGTGGTGCGAGCAGCACGCGGTCTGGCTGGAGCCGTACGCCGAGTTCACCGTGCTGCGCGAGCTCCACGACCGCGCCCCCTGGACCACCTGGGAGCCCGGGCTCCGCGACCGGGTGCCCGCCGAGGTCGCCGCCGCACTGGCCCCGCACGCCGACCGCCTCGACGCGGTCCGGCTCGAGCAGTGGGTCTTCGACGAGCAGTGGCGCGCGCTGACGACGTACGCCGCGGAGCGCGGGGTGCTCACCTTCGGCGACCTCCCGATCTTCGTGGCGCCCGACAGCGCCGACGTGTGGGCCGACCGGGCGATGTTCCGGCTCGACGCCGAGGGCCGCCCGACCACCGTGACGGGCGTGCCGCCGGACTACTTCGCCGCCGACGGCCAGCGGTGGAACAACCCCCACTACGACTGGGTGGCGATGGCCGCCGACGACTTCGGCTGGTGGCGTCGCCGGATCGCCCGGCAGCGCGAGCTGTTCGACCTGGTGCGCATCGACCACTTCCGGGGCTTCGAGGCCGCCTGGCACGTGCCTGTCGAGGCGCCGACCGCCCGCGACGGAGCCTGGGTCGAGGGGCCGGGCCACGAGGTGCTGGCCGCGCTCGTCGAGACCGCGGGTGAGGGCACCCTGGTCGCCGAGGACCTCGGTGTGATCACGCCGGCCGTCGACGAGCTGCGGACCGCCGCCGGGCTGCCGGGGATGAAGGTGCTGCAGTTCGCCTTCGACGGCGGCCGCGACAACCCCTACCTGCCGCGGTTCCACGGCGAGGACTCCGTCGTCTACACCGGCACCCACGACAACGACACCACGCTCGGCTGGTGGTCCGAGCTGGACCGCAATGCCCGCCGCCGGGTGCGCCGCCACCTCCCGGCCGGTGAGCCGATGCCCTGGGCCCTGGTGCACCTGGCCCTGACCTCGACGGCCCGCCTGGCCGTCGTACCCGCCCAGGACCTGCTGGCCCTCGGTTCCGAGGCCCGGATGAACACCCCCGGCACCGCCACCGGCAACTGGGGCTGGCAGAGCGCGCCCGGCGCGTTCACCCCCGACCTCGCCACCCGCCTCCGTGCGCTGGTGGAGGAGACGGACCGGCTCCCGGCCGACTGACCCGTCGGCGGACCAGCGCTCAGGCCGCCAGGTCGTCAGGCGTGACCGGCAGCAGCCGGAGGTCGTCGGCGACGTGGACGGGGTGGCAGACGATCCCGGCCTCGCGCGCCGCGGTGAGCAGCGACCGGGCGAGCCGGCGGTCGTCCTCGACGAGCCCGGCCCGGCCGGGTCGCACCACGAGGAACGCGACCCCGAGGCCGTCGAGGCCCTCGCCCAGCACGTGCGTGAGGAGCTCGAACAACCCCTGCACCCCCTCGTCGGCGGCCTCGTCGGGGAGCTCGCCGACCTCCAGGAGCTGGGGGAGCGGACGGCCGTCGGGATCGAGGAAGGTGACCCACAGCGAGCGCGCGGAGAACCCGAGCGGCGCCATCAGCAGCTCCCAGAGCCGCTGCAGGTCCTGCTGCCCGCGGACGACCATGCGGTCGAGCTCGGCGCGGAGGTGGTCAGGGTCGGGTGGTCGCGGTGTCATGGGCCCAGGCTGCCCCGCGGGACGGGCCCGTGGGGCGTCGTCCACAGGCCAGTTCCGCCTCGGTACGGTGCCGCCCGTGGAGATCCTGCGACTCGTCCTGCTCTTCGTGCACGTCCTCGGCTTCGTCGCCCTCGTCGGCGGTCTCCTGGCCCAGCTCCGCGAGCCCGAGCGCCGCATCACCTGGCTGGTCCGCGACGGTGCGGGCACCGCGTTCGTCGCCGGACTGCTCCTGGTCGGGGTGCTCGAGGCAGGCGACGAGCCGGTCGACCACGCCAAGATCGGCGTCAAGCTGGTGGTGGGCCTGGTGGTGCTCGGGCTGGCGATGGCCCACGTGCGCCGGCCGCGCATCAGCACGGGCGTGTACGCCGCGCTCCTGGGGCTGAGCGTCCTCGACGTCGCGGTCGCCCTGTTCTGGGCGCCGGCGCACACCTGAGTGCTGGTCGCCGGGCCGCAGCGTCCGGTCGTCCCACCCGCCGACGGCGCCACGGCCGTCCCGGCATGACAGATGTCATCGCCCGCCCGTGAGCGACCGCGGTCGACCGGTGACGCCTGGCACTACTGGGCGGGCGCCGTTGCGAGCAGGGTGGTGCCATGACCACGACAGCAGCACAGCCCGCCGTCTCGATCCGGGGACTGCGACGCCGCTACGGCAGCGGCACCGACTCCTTCGAGGCGGTCCGCGGCGTCGACCTCGACGTCGCCCCGGGCACCATCCACACCCTGCTCGGCGTCAACGGTGCCGGCAAGACCTCCACGCTGGAGGTCGTCGAGGGACTGGCGCCCGCCAGCGAGGGGGAGGTGCGGGTGCTCGGGCTCGACCCGGTGGCCGACCGTCCCGCCGTACGTCGCCGCACCGGCGTGCTGCTCCAGCGCAGCGGCTTCGTCGGCGACCTCACGGTGCGCGAGACCCTGCAGATGTGGGCCGCGACGGTGACCTCGCCACGACCGGTCGAGGAGTCGCTCGCGCTGCTCGACCTCACCGACCGGGCCGACGTCCGCATGCGCGGGCTCTCGGGCGGCGAGCACCGCCGCGTCGACATCGCCTGCGCACTGATGGGCCGGCCCGAGGTGGTCATGCTCGACGAGCCCACCACCGGCCTGGACCCCGAGAGCCGCCGCTCGGTCTGGGAGCTGGTGCGCGACCTGCGCCAGCAGGGCGCCACGGTGCTGCTGACCACGCACTACCTCGACGAGGTCGAGGCGCTGGCCGACTGCGTCTCGATCATGCGGGCCGGCGAGATCGTCCGTGAGGGCACCGTCGCGCAGATCGTGGCCGACCACCCCTCCCACATCTCCTTCCGTACGCCGGACCGCGCACTGCCGCTCCCGGACGGCGACCACGACCGGGACGGCGAGCTCACCGTGCTCCGGGTCACCGACCTGCAGCCGGCGCTGACCGAGCTGCTGGTGAGCGCCCGCGACCACGGCGTCGTCCTCGAGCGGCTCAGCGCCCGCACCGCCAGCCTCGAGTCGGTCTTCCTCGACGTCGCCGCCGAGCGCGACGGCGCACCCGCCCCGGACCCCGAGCACCGCTCCGCCCCCCACCCCGAGACCGACGCCGTCCTGGAGGACGTCCGATGACCACCTCGACCGCCCCCGCTCCTGCCCCCGCCTCCCGCCACGCCGGGCTGCGCCGGACGCTCAGCCTGGGTCGCAGCAACTGGACGCTCATGGTGCGCAACCGCACCACGATGCTCTACGCCTTCGCGCTGCCGCTGTTCCCGCTGGTGCTGCTGTTCACCGCCGAGCGCAGCGGCGGCGACGTCAACGCCGGGGTGGCCGCCATCGGGACCACGCTGGTGATGGCGCTGACCTTCCCCGGCTACTACAACCTGCTCTCGATGTTCGTCACCCGCCGCGACGAGCTGGTGCTCAAGCGGCTGCGCACCGGCGAGGTCCGCGACCGCGAGCTGCTCACCTCGATGGCGCTGCCCGGTGCGGCGATCGTGCTGGCCGTCGCGGTGGTCTGCGTACCGGTCGCGCTCGCCGGCGGGCTGGACCTGCCGCTGAACCCGGTGCTGCTCCTGCTCGGCGTGCTGCTGTCGATCGTCACCTTCGCGGCCTTCGCGCTGTGGACCGCGGCCTGGACCCGCAACGCCGAGGCCGCCCAGCTCACCAGCGGGCCGGTCATCCTGCTCGCGTTCCTCGGCTTCATGCTGCCGGTCTTCCCCGAGGACCTGCACCGGTGGATCGAGCTGCTCCCCGGCGCGGCCGTCAACGAGCTGCTGCGCGTCGCGTGGTTCGGGCAGGAGTCCGGTGGCGGGTCGCTGTCGTTCCTGGAGACGTGGGGCGCCTCGGCGCAGCCCGTGCTCGTCCTGGTCGCCTGGACCGCGTTCGCCGTGGTGCTGGCCCGACGCTCGCTGCGCTGGGAGCCCCGCTCCTGACGCTCGTCAGGACCCCCGGCGACATCGCCCCACCTGAGAGGATCGCCCGGTGAGCCGCACCCTGCCGTTGCACGTCCCCGGCTGGTCCGGGCGCTCGGACGTGGCGCGCGTCGACCTCTACACCCGCGGCTCGCTGTACGCCGTCGCCTGGTTCCTGCTGGCGATGGGCCTGCTCGCCGCCGGTGCCCGCCTCGGCGACACGTCCCGCGCCGCGGTGGCCGGGCTGGCCTGCCTGGTCCTCGGGGTGCTCGCCACGCTCGTGCTGCGCCACGGTCTCGACGTCCGTCACGTGGGCCACCACCGCGGCGCCCCGGACGTGCCGTGGCGCCTCCTGCTCCCGATGGTGGCCGTGTCGTCGGGGCTGTGGGCCTGGGCGCTGGCGCTGCCCGGTGCCGAGTCGGGGCCGCTCGTGGTGATCGCCTTCGGCAGCCTCGCGTTCGCCGTGGGCGCGCTGGCGACCCCGCGGCTGCACGCGGGCGTGCTCGGAGCGGCCGCCGTCGCGGCGTACGTCGCCTCGGGCAGCCTGGGCGTCGCGGTCTACGCCCTGGGCATCAGTGCGTTCTTCCTCTTCACCGTGCAGAGCTCGCTGTGGCTGCTCGGCGTGGTCACCGAGCTGGACCGTGGCCGGCGCCACCAGGCAGCGCTGGCCGTCGCCGAGGAGCGGCTGCGCTTCTCCCGCGACGTGCACGACGTCCTGGGCCGACGGCTCTCGACCATCGCCGTGCAGGCCGAGCTGGCGGCCACCCTGGCCCGCCGCGGCGACGAGCGTGCGGCCGGCAGGATCCTCGAGGTGCGCGCCACCGCGCACGACGCCCTGCGGGAGGCGCGCGAGCTGGCCCGGGGCTACCGCCCGCTCGACCTGCGCCAGGAGCTCGACGGCGCGGTCTCGCTGCTGCGCTCCGCCGGCATCGCCTGCGACGCCGACCTCGCCGATCTGCCCGACGCCTGGCACGAGCCCGCCGCGCGGGTCGTCCGCGAGGCCGTCACCAACGTGCTGCGTCACTCCACCGCCACCCACGTCCGGATCCGCTGCGACGCAACCGGCGTCGAGGTGAGCGACGACGGCGGTCCCGCCGCCGCGGCGCCCGGCGACGGCAGCGGCCTGCGGACCCTGGCGGTCGACCTCGCCCCGCTCGGGGCCCGGCTGGAGTCCGGGTCCACCGGGGCGGGCTTCACGGTGCGGCTGCTGCTGCAGGACGACTCCCCGCAGGACGATGCCCCGCGAGGCGAGACCCCCGCCTCGACCGCCGCGAGCCGGACGACCGCGACCACCGGGGAGGTCCGGTGATCCGGGTGCTGCTGGCCGACGACGAGCACCTCATCCGGGGCGCGCTGGCCCAGATGCTCGAGCTGGAGGACGACCTGACGGTGGTGGCCCAGGCCGCCACCGGGGACGACGCGCTGGCCGCCTGCCGCCTCGACGCCCCCGACGTCGCGGTCCTCGACCTGCAGATGCCCGGGCTCGACGGCCTCGAGGTCGCGGAGCGGATCCACCGGGAGCAGCCCGGGGTCGCCTGCATGATCGTGACCAGCCACGGACGCCCGGGCCACCTCAAGCGGGCGCTCGCGGTCGGGGTGCGTGGCTTCCTGCCCAAGACGACGTCGGCGGTGACCCTGGCCGAGGTGGTCCGCACCGTCCACGCCGGTGGTCGCCACGTCGACCCCGAGCTGGCGGCGGAGGCGATCGCGGCCGGCGACTCGCCGCTGACCCCGCGCGAGGCCGACGTCCTCGAGGCCGCGGCCGACGGCGCGCCGGTCGACCGGGTCGCCGGCCGGGTCCACCTCTCGCCCGGGACGGTCCGCAACTACCTCTCCACGGCCGCCGCCAAGCTCGGCGCGGCCAACCGTCACGAGGCGGTCGCGACGGCCCGGCGGATGGGCTGGATCAGCTGAGCCCCGCCCCCGTGTGAGACCCCTCACGGGCGCCACGACGACGTCTCGCACTGCGGCTCCGCGGCCCCCACAATGGCGGGCGTGAGTGATGCGCGCGAGACCTACAGGGTCCTCGACCTGGCGCTCCGGGTCGGGGAGATCCTGCTGTCCTCCGGCGCCGGGGCGGCCGACGTCACGGCGACCATGCTGGGCCTGACGCGGCACTGCGGGCTGCCCAACGCCGACATCGACGTGACGTTCACGCTGCTGCGGATGAGCTACCAGGCCGACCCCGAGGAGCCGCCCGTCCTGCTCACCCGCAACGTGGCGCAGCGCGACATCGACTACGACGACCTGACCCGGGTGCAGGGTCTGGTCAACGACGTGATGCGCGACCGCGTCGACGTCGCCGAGGCCCGTCGCCGGGTGGCCTGGATCAACTCCACCGACCACTACCTGCCGGTGTGGTCGGCGGTCGTCGGCAGCGGCGTCGTGGGGGCCGGCATCGCGCTGCTCCTCGACGGCGACGCCCTGGTCACCTCGGTGGCGTTCCTGGCGGGCGTGGCGATCACGGTGCTGATGCGCACCCTCAACCGCCAGCGCTGGCCGATGTTCTACCAGCAGGCGGCCGGCGGCCTGGTCGCCACCGTCCTGGCCCTGGTGGCCGCGGTGGTGGCCGAGCGCGCCGGCCTCGCCGTCGACGTCTCGCTGGTCATCACGGCCAACATCGTGATGCTGCTCTCCGGCATCGGGTTCATGGGCGCGATCCAGGACGCCCTGAGCGGCTTCTACCTGACCTCCGGCGCGCGGATCATCGAGGCGCTGCTCGCCACGGCGGGCCTTATCGCGGGCGTCTCCGCCGGCCTGGCCCTCGCTCCGGGCCTCGGGGTCAGCACCATCGGGCTGCGGCCCGGCCGGATCGAGCTGGCCGCGCCGCCGCTGGTGCTGGTCGGCGCGGTGGTCGCGGCGTGCGCCTTCGCGTTCACCAGCTACGCCCCGCTGCGCTCGCTGCCCGCCATCGCGATGAGCACCGTCGCGGGCCACCTCGGCTACCTCGCCGTGCTCGACCCCCGTGACGCCCGTCCGTGGGCGGCCGCCGTCGCGGCGGTGATCATCGGCCTGCTCAGCTACGCGGTGGCCGGACGGGTCCGGGTGCCGCCGCTGGTGGTCGTGGTGCCCGCGCTGGTGCCGATGCTGCCGGGCCTGACGATCTACCGCGGGCTGAGCTACATGTCCGACGGCGACACCCTCGGCATCCTGCAGCTCTCGGCGGCGGCGGCCACCACGATCGCGCTGGCCGCCGGCGTGATCCTGGGGGAGTACGTCGCCCAGCCGCTGCGCCGCAACGCGCGCCGCATCGAGGACCGGCTCTCCGGCCCGCGCATGGTGGGCGTGATGCACAGCCACCTGGCGCGTCGTACGCGCGGCACCAGCGCCGGCGCCTGACCCGCGAGCGGTCCCCGGCGACCTAGGTGCAGCGGCCCCGGCCGAGGGCCTGCAGCCCGCGCAGGTCGCCGGGGCCGAGGTCGCGTTGGGTCGTGGTCGTGGCGTGCATCAGCTCGCGGGGGTCCTCGACGTGGTCGAGGCCGACGAGGTGACCGAACTCGTGGAGCGTGATCGCGGCGGCCACGGCGTCGCCGTCGGGCCGGTCCTGCAGCTCCGCGAGGGCCTCGCGGTCCAGCGTCACCTGGCCGGTGAGGTAGCGCCGCCAGCCGCCGCGCTCGACGACCACGCTGCCACCGAGCCCGGCCACCCGCCCCTCCAGCGCGGGCACCTCGTCGGCGTCGGAGAAGGTCACCAGGACGGGGTCGGGGTCGCCGAGGTCGCCCGGCCCCAGCTCGACCCGGCCCTGGTCCCAACGAGGTCGTGCCGAGGAGCGGCCGGCGTACTCCAGGCGCAGGCCGGTGGCCTCGTTGATCCGGGACATGGCCCGGCGCACGTGGTCCAGGCCGGTGCGCGGGTCCGGGGCCCCGTCGAGGTTGACCTCGACGCGCACCGGGTCGCAGCTGCTCCAGGTCACCGGCACCCGGGGCCGGCCCCGCTGGGTGGCGGCGAAGGCGAAGCTGCCCGGCCCGGCAGCCGCCGTCCCGGCCGTGCCGGGGTCCTCGCCGCCGACGAGCGGCCGCAGCACCGCGGGCAGCAGCGTCGGCACCGCGACGGCGAGACCGCCGACCAGCACCACCGTCAGCAGCGTCACGAACAGGTTGCGCAGCCCGCCGGAGCCGGCCTCGTCGCGCGGGCGGGACACCGTGCGGAGCGGCGTACGACGCGGGGCAGGCACCCCCCGATCGTCCCAGACCGGGCCAGACGGCACCGGTGGGCGCGACGTCCCGGGGCCGTCGAGGCGGCACGCGACGCTGTCGGAGCGCGGACGTAGTGTGGTCCGGACATGAGCGCGCAGTTCCCCCTCCCCGGCCTGGCCCCCGCCCCCGAGACCGAGCCCCCGCGCGGCCGACGCGGGCGGCCCACCCGCGAGCAGCTGCTCGACGGCCTCAACGACCCGCAGCGCGAGGCGGTCGTCCACGAGGGGTCACCGCTGCTGGTCGTCGCCGGTGCCGGCTCGGGCAAGACCCGCGTGCTCACCCGCCGGATCGCCTGGCTGATCTCCGAGCGCGGCGCCCACCCCGGCTCGATCCTCGCCATCACCTTCACCAACAAGGCCGCCGCCGAGATGCGCGAGCGCGTGGAGGAGCTGGTCGGGGGCCGCGCCCGCATCATGTGGGTCTCGACGTTCCACTCCGCCTGCGTGCGCATCCTGCGCAAGGAGATCGACAAGTTCGGCTTCAAGTCCAACTTCACGATCTACGACGCCGCGGACTCCAAGCGCCTGATGACGCTGGTCTGCAAGGACCTCGACCTCGACGCCAAGCGGTTCCCCCCGCGCGCGATCCTCAACTGGGTCAGCAACGCCAAGAACGAGCTGCAGGACCACGAGGACGCCGCCAAGGCGGCCGAGAACACCCAGGAGGAGGTCTACGCCTCGGCCTACGCGGAGTACCAACGCCGTCTCACCCAGGCCAACGCGCTCGACTTCGACGACCTGCTGATGCTCACCGTCCACCTGTTCCGGGCCTTCCCGGCGGTGCGCGAGGGCTGGCGGCGGCGGTTCCGGCACGTGCTCGTCGACGAGTACCAGGACACCAACCACGCGCAGTACGCCCTGATCCACGAGCTCTGCGCGCAGCGCCTGGAGGAGCCCACGACCGGGCCCACGCCGGGCGGCGAGGAGGTGCCGGCCGCGGAGCTGATGGTGGTCGGCGACGCCGACCAGTCGATCTATGCCTTCCGCGGGGCCAACATCCGCAACATCATGGACTTCGGGCAGGACTTCGTCGACGCGCGCACGATCCTGCTCGAGCAGAACTACCGCTCCACCCAGACCATCCTCACCGCGGCCAACGCGGTGATCAGCCGCAACGAGAGCCGCAAGCCCAAGCAGCTGTGGACCGACGCGGGCCAGGGCAGCGGCATCGTGGGCTACGTCGGCGACGACGAGCACGACGAGGCCCGGTTCGTGGCCGAGGAGATCGACAGGCTGACCGACGACGGTCAGGCCCGGGCCGGCGACGTGGCGGTGTTCTACCGCACCAACGCCCAGTCGCGGGTGTTCGAGGAGGTCTTCATCCGGGTCGGCCTGCCCTACAAGGTCGTCGGCGGCGTGCGGTTCTACGAGCGCCGCGAGGTGCGCGACGCCCTGGCCTACCTCCGCGTCCTGGCCAACCCGGCCGACTCGGTCTCGCTGCGCCGCATCCTCAACACCCCCAAGCGCGGCATCGGCGACCGCGCGGAGGCCTGCGTCGAGGCGCTGGCCCAGCGCGACCGACTCACCTTCTGGGAGGCGCTGCAGCGGGCGAAGGACGCGCCGGGCATCGCCACCCGTTCGCTCAAGGCGATCCAGGGCTTCGTCGACGTCGTCGAGCAGCTCCAGCAGATGGTGGCCGCGGGGGAGCGCGTCGACGTGGTGCTGGAGCAGGCGCTCACCCGCAGCGGCTACCTCAAGGAGCTCGAGGAGTCCGAGGACCCGCAGGACGAGACCCGGGTCGAGAACCTGGCCGAGCTGGTGGCGGTCGCCCGCGAGTTCTCCGAGGACCCGGTCGTCGGCCCGTCCGCCGACCCGGCCGAGGTCGAGGCGGGCGAGGCCGACCCGCCGGGGCTGACCGACTTCCTGGAGCGGGTGGCCCTGGTGGCCGACTCCGACCAGATCCCCGACAACCCGCCCGACGGCGAGGGTGACGACGCCCCGACGCCCGGCGTGGTGACCCTGATGACCCTGCACACCGCCAAGGGCCTGGAGTTCCCGGTCGTGTTCCTCACCGGGCTCGAGGACGGCGTCTTCCCCCACCTGCGCTCGCTGGGCGACAAGGTGGAGCTCGAGGAGGAGCGGCGGCTGGCCTACGTCGGCCTGACCCGCGCCCGCGAGCGGCTCTACGTCTCCCGTGCGGTCGTCCGCTCGGCGTGGGGCGCCCCCCAGCACAACCCGGCCTCGCGGTTCGTCGACGAGCTCCCGGTCGACCTGGTCGACTGGCGCCGCACCGAGGCCGCGATGACGTCGTGGAACCGCCCGCAGCTCGGCTTCGGATCACGTCGCGCCGCGCCTCCGCAGCGTCAGTTCGGCACCGTGACGGCCAAGCGCGACGCCGCGCAGAAGGCCAAGGCGAGCCGTCCGGTGCCCTCGCTCGACCCCGGCGACCGGGTGCAGCACGACAGCTTCGGCCTGGGCACCGTGATCGCGCTCGAGGGCGCCGGCGACAACGCGGTGGCCTCGGTCGACTTCGGCACCGAGGGCGTCAAGCGGCTGCTGCTGCGCTACGCGCCCGTCGAGAAGCTCTAGCGCCTCGCGGCGACTCCGCTCGCTCAGCGCGGCGGGGGCTACGGCTTGAGGCCGTGGAAGGTCAGCGCCTGGTAGGGGTCGACCGGGTCGCCGCCACCGGGACGCACCTCGAGGTGCAGGTGGGGGCCGGTGCTGTTGCCGGTGCTGCCGACGGTGCCGATCTGCTGGCCCGCGATCACCTTGTCGCCGGGGGAGACGCCGATGGACGTCTGGTGGCAGTAGTAGACCTCGGTGCCGTCGGCCAGCGTCATGATGGTGCGGTTGCCGTAGGCGCCGGCGTAGCCGGTCTCCTTGATCGTGCCGCTCGCGACGGCCACGATCGGCGTGCCCGCGGGGGCCGCGAAGTCGAGGCCGGTGTGGTCGGAGGACCAGAGCCCACCGGCCATGCCGAACCGCGCGGTCAGGCGGTAGCCGGTGGTCGGCAGGACCCAGGCGTTCTCGGCCTTCTCGGCGATCTCGCCGGCGCGCGCCTCGGCAGCACGGCCGAGCTGCTTGAGCTCGGCGTTGCGCTCGGCGGCCTGCTCCTCGGCGGCGCGCTGGAGACGGACCTCGGCGGCGTCCTGGAGGGCCTGGCGCTCGGAGTCACGGCTGATCGCTGCCTCGCGGTCGTCGACCTGCGTGCTGCGGACGGCGCCCTGGCCGTCGGTGCCGGCGGAGATGGCCCGGGCCTGGGCGGCCGCGGTGACGGCGCGGGGGCCGGGGAGCTCCTCGCCTGCGGCGACCGCGCCGGTGCCGGCGGCCACCAGGGCCACGACGCCGAGGGCGCTGGGCAGCACGGCGAGGCGGTGGCGCCAGCGGGGGCCGGCGGCGGTGCCGACCGAGGTGGCCAGGGAGGACAGCGACGGGACGACGCCACGGGCGCCGGTCCGGACGGAGGAGGAGGCCCGCGCCAGCAGCGACGGCGGGGTCTCGGCACGACGGCGACCCACGACCGGGGTCGCGGCACGGGCGTCGCCGACGCGGCGGTCACCGCGGTGCGTCGCCCGGTGCTGTCCCCGGTGCTGTGCCATGTGTCGGCCTCTCCTGCGTGTCGTCGAGGAAGGAGTGGGTACTCCACCCGGTTGGTAGAAGGTCAAACGACCCGCCACGATAGCCAGGAGTCGGCCCGAGACGAAATCGAGGGCGTGGTCAGTGTGGATCAACGACGCCTCGCCCGCAGGGGAACGGCCCCCTGCTGTGGGGCTGCTCACAGGACCCCCCGCCTCGGCTAGCCTGCCTGGCATGTTGCGCATCGTGGTGGCCAAGCCGGGACTCGACGGGCACGACCGGGGCGCCAAGGTGGTCGCGCGGGCGCTGCGCGACGCGGGCCACGAGGTCGTCTACACGGGTCTGCACCAGACCCCCGAGCAGATCGTCGAGACCGCCCTGCAGGAGGACGCCGACCTGATCGGCCTGTCCGTGCTCTCCGGCGCCCACATGACGCTGTTCCGGCGCATCATCGAGCTGCTGGGGGAGCGGGACGCCCGCGACATCGTCGTCTTCGGCGGGGGCATCGTCCCCGAGGAGGACGTCGCCCCGCTCCAGGAGCTCGGCGTGGCCAAGATCTTCACCCCGGGCGCGACCACCGGCGAGATCACCGGCTGGGTCACCGAGCACTTCGCGGACTCCCCGGAGACGCCTGCCTGAGACTCAGCCGCCGTGTGCGCGGACGTGCTCGGTGACGAGCCCGGCCAGCCGCTCGGGCTCCGAGCGCGGCACCCAGTGGCCGGTCTCCAGCCGCACCCGCACCACGTCGCTGCAGCGCGCGCCGAGCCCGTCGAGGCTGACGGGGTGGATGAAGGTGTCGTGCCGGCCCAGCACGACGAGCACCGGCACGTCGGTGCGCCACGCAGCCGGACGGCGGCGCAGGTTCTGCCGGTAGAGCGAGAGCCCCGGCAGCGCCGCTCGACCCAGGTCGGGTCCCCACGCCAGCGTGTGGGAGGTGGGGTCGAGCCGCTCCCCGAGCCGCCGCAGCGTGCGTTGTCCCCGACCCCACAACCACTCCGGGACCCGAGGCAGGCAGAAGACGTAGGCGTACCAGCTGTGCAGCAGCTGGGGCAGCAGCGCCCACCGGCGCGGGCCGTCGGCGAGCCGGGCGTAGAGGTGGTCGAGCGGGAAGCCGCTGACGGAGGTGAAGGAGACCAGCCGGCCGCGCAGCCGTGGGTCGCGGGTGGCGGCGGCCACGACGTCCCAGCCGATGATCGCGCCCCAGTCGTGGCCCACGAGGTGGAACGGCTCGCCGTCGGGGACGGTCGCCCGAACGACGGCCACCACGTCCTCGACGAGCAGCGCCACGTCGTACGCCGCCCGCTCGGTCGGCGCCTCCGAGCGCCCGGCGCCCCGCATGTCGGGCACCACCAGGTGCCAGTCGGCGGGCAGCCGGGGGACGACGTCGTCCCACAGCGTGCGGTCGTCGGGGTAGCCGTGCAGCAGCACCACGTGGGTGCGCGCGGTGGGGTCGCCGTGCTCGGTGAGGCGGAGCGTCACGGCGGGGACCGTGGCTGCTGTGACCTCGGTCTCGGTGGGCTGCACGAGGCGACCCTACGGTGCCACGAGGGCCCGAACCGGTCTAAGGTCGCTCGGAGGTGGCCGTCGGCTCCGTCCTGCGCGCGCCGCCACAACCGACGAGAACTCGAAGGAGCGGTCGACCCGTGGACCTGATGGAGTACCAAGCGAAGGAACTCTTCGCCAAGCATGGTGTGAAGGCGACGCTCGGCACGGTCGTCACGACCGCCGAGGAGGCCAAGGCCGCCGCCGAGGAGATCGGTGGCGTCACCGTGATCAAGGCGCAGGTCAAGGCCGGAGGCCGCGGCAAGGCCGGCGGCGTCAAGATCGCCAAGACCCCGGACGAGGCGCAGCAGCACGCCGAGGCGATCCTCGCGCTGACCATCAAGGACCTGCCGGTCAACCGGGTGCTGGTCACGCCGGCGACCCCGCCGGTGGAGGAGTACTACTTCTCCTTCCTGCTGGACCGCTCCAACCGCTCCTACCTGTGCATCGCCTCGGTCGAGGGCGGTGTGGAGATCGAGGAGGTCGCCAAGACCAACCCCGACGCGGTGAAGAAGATCGCGATCGACGCCGGCACCGGCGTCGACGAGGCCAAGGCCACCGCGATCGTCGAGGAGGTCGGCTTCCCGGCCGAGTTGCGCGACCAGGCGATCAGCATGGTCCAGCAGCTCTGGACGGTCTTCGTCGAGGAGGACGCCACGCTGGTCGAGGTCAACCCGCTCGCCCGGCTCGAGGGCGACGTCCTCGAGGCGCTCGACGGCAAGGTCTCGCTCGACGAGAACGCCGACTTCCGCCACGAGGACCACGCGCAGTTCGAGGACAAGGACGCGGCCGACCCGCTCGAGGCCAAGGCCAAGGCCAAGGGCCTGAACTACGTCAAGCTCGACGGCTCGGTCGGCATCATCGGCAACGGCGCCGGGCTGGTCATGTCCACCCTCGACGTCGTGGCGTACGCCGGTGAGGCCCACGGCGGCCAGAAGCCGGCCAACTTCCTCGACATCGGCGGCGGCGCGTCGGCGCAGGTGATGGCCGACGGCCTCGACGTCATCCTCAACGACGAGCAGGTCAAGAGCGTGTTCGTCAACGTCTTCGGTGGCATCACCTCCTGCGACGCGGTCGCCAACGGCATCGTCAGCGCGCTCGACATCCTGGGCGACGAGGCCAACAAGCCGCTCGTCGTACGCCTCGACGGCAACAACGTCGAGGAGGGCCGCCGCATCCTCGCGGAGGCCGACCACCCGCTGGTGGTCATCGAGCAGACCATGGACGGCGCGGCCGACAAGGCCGCCGAGCTCGCTGCGAAGGCTGGTGCGTGAGAGATGTCGATCTTCCTCAACAAGGATTCCAAGGTCATCGTCCAGGGCATCACCGGCGGTGAGGGCACCAAGCACACCCGCCTGATGCTCAAGGCCGGCACCAACATCGTGGGCGGCGTCAACGCCCGCAAGGCCGGCACGACCGTCACCCACCAGGACCCGGACGGCAACGACGTCGAGCTCCCCGTGTTCGGCTCGGTCGCCGAGGCGATCAAGGAGACCGGCGCCGACGTGTCGGTCGCCTTCGTGCCGCCGGCGTTCACCAAGGACGCCGTCATCGAGGCCATCGACGCCGAGATCGGCCTGCTGGTGATCATCACCGAGGGCGTGCCGGTGCAGGACTCCGCGGAGTTCTGGGCCTACGCGCAGGGCAAGCAGACCCGCATCATCGGGCCCAACTGCCCCGGCATCATCACGCCGGGCGAGGCGCTGGCCGGCATCACGCCCGCCACGATCTCCGGCTCCGGCCCGGTCGGGCTGGTCTCGAAGTCGGGCACGCTGACCTACCAGATGATGTTCGAGCTCAAGGACTTCGGCTTCTCGACCGCCATCGGCATCGGCGGCGACCCGATCATCGGGACCACGCACATCGACGCCCTCGAGGCGTTCGAGAACGACCCCGACACCAAGGCGATCGTGATGATCGGCGAGATCGGTGGCGACGCGGAGGAGAAGGCCGCGGCGTACATCAAGGAGCACGTGACCAAGCCGGTCGTCGGCTACGTCGCCGGCTTCACCGCTCCGGAGGGCAAGACCATGGGCCACGCCGGCGCCATCGTCTCCGACGGCGCGGGCACCGCCCAGGGCAAGAAGGAGGCCCTCGAGGCCGCCGGGGTCAAGGTCGGCAAGACGCCGTCCGAGACCGCCCAGCTGATGCGGGACATCCTGCAGGCGCTCTGACCCACCTCGACGCGAGCCCCCCTCCGCCCCGGCGGACGGGGGCTCGCTCGCGTCCGGGGCCGGTTTCCCAGGTGATGAACCCGAACTGCCTCCTCACACACCGCACACCGTGTGTGAGGAGGCGGGTTGCCGTGCGAGGAGGGCGACCGCCGCCGGCTTCCTGTGCACAGAGGCGACATGGGTTCATCACCTGGGAAACCGGCAGCGGGGGACGCGCCGGGACGGGCAGCCGCGGTCAGGTGACGGCGTTGCGGGCGGCGTACGCCGGGTCGAGGTGCTCCTCGTGCTCCAGGACCAGCACCAGCCGCTCGACGGCCGTCTCGACGTCGGCGAGGGTGTTGTAGAGCGGGGCGAACCCGAACCGGGCGATGTCGGGGTCGCGGAAGTCGCCGATGACGTCGCGGGCGACCAGCGCCTGCACCACGCCGTACGCCGCGGGGTGGCGCAGCGAGACCTGGCTGCCGCGCCGCCCCTGCTCGCGCGGGGTGACCACCTCGACGGCGTCCCCGACGTGCTCGTCGACCAGCTCGATGAACCGCTCGGTCAGGGCCAGCGACCGCTCCCGCAGCTCGGTGACCGTGACGCCGTCGAAGGCCTCCAGCGACGCCTCGAGCGCGCTCAGCGCCAGCACCGGCGGGGTGCCCGAGGCGAACGAGCCGACGCCCTCGCGCGGCTCGAAGTCGCGGGCCATGGCGAACGGCGTGGCGTGGCCCATCCAGCCACTGATCGGCTGGCGGGCGGCGGCCTGGTGGCGGGGCGCGACCCAGAGCCAGGCGGGGGAGCCGGGTCCGCCGTTGAGGTACTTGTAGGTGCAGCCGACCGCGAGGTCGGCGCCGGCCGCCGTCAGGTCGACGGGCACCGCGCCGGCCGAGTGGCACAGGTCCCACAGCACCAGCGCGCCGCGCTCCTGGGCGCGGGCGGTGATGCCGGGCAGGTCGAACAGCGCGCCGGTGCGGAAGTCGACGTGGGTGAGCGAGAGCAGCGCGGTGTCCTCGTCGACCGAGGCCAGCGGGTCGGCGGGGTCGCACCAGCGCAGCTCGAGCCCGAGCAGCTCGGCGACGGCCGCGGTCACGTAGCCGTCGGTGGGGAAGGTCGTCGGCTCCAGGACCAGCACGCGGCGGCCAGGGCGCAGCCGGGCGGCGGCGACGGTGGTCTTGAACAGGCTGACCGTGGTGCTGTCGCCCAGGTGGAGGTCGGCGGGGTCCACGCCGACCAGCGGGGCGAGGCGGGCGGCGACGCGTCCGACGAGCTGCATCCAGCCGGCGTCGTTCCACGACCGGATCAGCCCGCGGCCCCACTCCTCGCGCACCACCTGGGAGAGCCGGTCGGCGACGCCGGTGGGCAGCGCGCCGAGGGAGTTGCCGTCGAGGTAGACCAGCCCCTCGGGCAGCTCGAAGCGACCGGGTCCGGGGATCATCGGCGGGGCCCGGTCAGCCCGAAGAGGCGGTCACGGGCGCGCACGACCAGCGCCTCGAAGGTGGCGGAGTCGACGTCGGCGCCCTCGACCGGCGTCAGCAGCACCTGCGTCACCCAGCGACCCACGCGGGCCACCCCCATCCAGTAGCCGACGGTCTCGTCCTCGCGGACCTCGCTGTCCAGCCGCCACGAGGACGACACCGAGCCGCGGGGGCCGGGCCGGTCGACCTGCGCCGCGCTGACCTCGGCGGAGAGGTCGTCCTTCTCGCACCGCGCCATCGCGGCCTCGATCCGGTCGACGAGGCGCTGGGCGCGCGCCACGGTCGGGAACCGGCCGTAGGTCTGGCTCACCCCGAACCGCTCGTCGACCCGCGCCCCGGGGACGAGGAAGGTGCGGGTGCGGGCCCGCGGGGCGCCGGCCCGGACGAAGTCGGCCCGGTCGCAGGTGGTGGAGGAGGGGTTGGGACGGGCGGGGACGGGACGGGTGCCGACCCAGGGCCGGTTGATCCTCCCCACCACCGGCAGGTCGGCCGCGGCGAGGGTGCCCAGCGCCTCGCCGGACCGGGGCGGCAGCACCGGCGTCGCCCGGACCTCTCCGGGGCACTCCCCGGCGGGGTCGGTCTCGCACAGCCCGGTGACCGCGCTGGTGAGCACCCGTGCGGCCGCGGCGTTGCGCACCGAGTCGCCGCCGCGGGTGACGGCCACGGTCGAGACCGTCAGCGCACCCGTGCGGACCACGCCGACCACGAGGCTGCGGGTCTGCGCCGGTCGGCGCGCGTCGGGGAGCCGGAGCCGCAGCAGCTGCGCCTCGTCGCCCAGGCCGTCGAGGCGGTAGGTGCCCTGCAGCTGCAGCCGGGCCTCGCGGCAGCCGGCGAACCACCCCAGCGTCGTGTCGTACGCCGCTCCGGCGGCCTTCTCGCTCGCGGAGATCTCCACGGTCTGCAGCAGCGTCCGCCGCGGGGCGTTGGTGGTGGCGAAGCTGCGGACGAAGGTGCCCTCGCCCTCGGGGTCGGCGAAGCGGCTCTGCTGGCACACGGTGTTGATGCCGGTGCCGCGGGTGTTGTCGGTGGTGCCGACCAGGCGCCAGCGCTGGCGCGGCGCCACCTCCTGGGCGTCGGTCACCCCGAGCAGCGTGGCCACCGTGACCGGGCGCGGCGCGGGGGAGGCGCTGGGCGACCCGCCCTCCACGGCCTCGACGGCCCCGGACAGGCCGCCGTCGCGGCGTACGAGCAGGGTGACGACCACCGCGAGCACGACCAGCACGACCAGGAGCGCGATCCAGGTGCGGCGCCCGCCGGGCAGGCGACGACCGCGGGACGTGCCCGCGGGGTCCTCGCCAGGGGCCTGCGAAGTGGTGCGCACGAGGGAGGAGGCTACCCGCGTGGCGGGACCACCTCGCGTCCGCTTCGGTTCAAGATGGTGGCGATGACCGACCTGCTGAGCCGCCCGCCCCACCTCGACCCCGACGACCCGCGTCGTCGGGGCGGTCGGCGTGGCGGCGGCGCGGCGTCCCGGCTCGTGGCCTCGGTCGTGGCCGGACTGCGCGGCGAGCAGGAGCGCACGCTGGCCGGGGCCGCCGCCCTGGCCGCGGGCGGTGCCGTCGCCGCGGGGCTGCTCGGGCTGATGGCCGTGGCCCTGGTCGGCTGGTACCTCGCGGACGGCGGCGCCCACGGCTCGACCCGCGACGCGCTCCGCGCCGGCGCCGACCTGTGGCTGGTCGGCCACGGCTCCGGCGTCAGCCTCGGTGGCGTCCCGGTCGGGCTGGTCCCGCTCGCGCTCCCCGTGGCGCTGGGGTGGTTGGCCCACCGGCTGGCCGTCCGGGCCGGTCGCACCGCCCGGCCCACCGACGACGACCGCACGGTCGTGCAGGCGGCCGTCACCTTCACCGGCGTCTACCTCGTGCTCGCCGTGCTGACCTGCGTCCTGGCGGGCACCGACGACGTCAGCCCCGGCCTGGGGCGCACCGTCCTCGGCGCGCTGCTGCTGCCCGGCCTGCTCGGCACGCTCGGGCTGGTCCGGGGGACCGGCCGGCTGGGCGCCTGGCGCGACCTCGTGCCGGGCTGGGTGCGCGCGGTGGTCCACGGCGCCACCACGGCCGTCGTGCTGCTGCTCGGTGCCGCCGCCGCGCTCGCCCTGGTCGCCGTGCTGCTCGGCACCAACGACGCGATGGCGGTCCTGGCCGGGCTGCGGCTCTCCGGCGGCGACTACGCGGCGTACGCCGTGGCGACGGCGCTGCTGCTGCCCAACGCGGTGCTCTGGGCGGCCGCCTACCTCGTCGGCCCCGGCTTCTCCGTCGGCGTCGGCACCACCGTCTCCCCGGGCGTGGTCAGCCTCGGCCCCGTGCCCGCCTTCCCGCTGCTCAGCGCGCTGCCCGACGCCGGCCCGACCCCGGCGTGGTCGATGGGCCTCCTGGTCGTCCCCGTCGTCGTCGCGGCGGTCGGGGCCCGCCGGGCGCAGCTGGCCTACGGCGTCACGGCGTACGACTCCTCGGCGCTGCGCGGCTTCGGCTCCGGGGTGCTGGCGGGCGTCCTGACGGCGCTGCTGACCGGCCTCGCCGGAGGCTCGCTCGGCACCGGCCGGCTCGCCCACGTCGGGCCCTCGGTCCTCGAGGTCGGGGCGGCCGCGGTGGCCTCGATGGGGCTGGCCGGGCTGCTCGCCGGGCTGGCCACCGCCTGGTGGCAGCGCCGCTCGTCGGAGCCGGTCGAGCACTGAGTAGCCTGTGGCGGTGCTGCCCGCCGCCGAACGCCGACTCGTCGTGCTCGTCTCCGGCAGCGGCACCAACCTCCAGGCCCTGATCGACGCGAGCACCGACCCGTCGTACGGCGCGCGCGTGGTCGCCGTCGGCGCCGACCGCGACGGCATCGAGGGCCTGGCTCGCGCCGAGCGCCACGGCCTCCCGGCCTTCGCGCACCGGCTGCGCGACGCGCCCACCCGCGAGGCCTGGGACGCCGGTCTCGCCGACGCCGTCGCCGCCCACGAGCCCGACCTGGTCGTGCTGGCCGGCTTCATGAAGCTCGTCGGCCCGGCCTTCCTCGCCCGGTTCCCGGGCGCGGTGGTCAACACCCACCCGGCGCTGTGCCCCAGCTTTCCCGGCACCACCGGACCGGCCGACGCCCTGGCGTACGGCGTCAAGGTCACCGGCGCGACGCTCTTCGTCGTCGACGACGGGGTCGACACCGGCCCGATCGTCGCGCAGGCCGTGGTCCCGGTCGAGGACGACGACGACGTCGCGTCCCTCCACGAACGCATCAAGGTCGCCGAGCGGGCCATGCTCGTCGACGCCGTGGGCCGCCTGGCCCGCGAGGGCTACACCATCACCGACAGGAAGGTGCGGATCGGCGCATGACCGAGAGCACGCTGCCCCAGGACCGGATCGCGCTGAAGCGCGCGCTGGTCTCCGTCTACGACAAGTCCGGCCTCGAGGACCTCGTCCGCGGCCTGCACGACGCCGGCGTCGAGCTCGTCTCGACCGGCGGGTCGGCGCGGCTGATCTCCGAGCTGGGCCTGCCCGTGACCAGGGTGGAGGACCTCACCGGCTTCCCGGAGTGCCTCGACGGGCGCGTCAAGACGCTGCACCCCAAGGTCCACGCCGGCATCCTGGCCGACCGGCGGCTGCCCGCCCACGTCACCCAGCTCGAGGAGCTGGGTGTGGAGCCGTTCGACCTCGTCGTCTCCAACCTCTACCCGTTCACCGCGACCGTCGCCTCGGGGGCCTCTCCCGACGAGTGCGTCGAGCAGATCGACATCGGGGGGCCCTCGATGGTGCGCGCCGCCGCGAAGAATCACCCCTCGGTGGCGATCGTGACCTCCCCCGAGCGCTACGCCGACGTGCTGGAGGCGGCGGCCGCCGGCGGCTTCACCTACGAGCAGCGCAAGCGGCTCGCCGCCGCGGCGTTCGTGCACACCGCGTCCTACGACGTGGCGGTGGCGAGCTGGATGGGCTCGGTGCTCACCGACACCTCCGACGGCGCCGGCTTCCCCGCGTGGGTCGGCGGCACCTGGGAGCGCGAGGCGGTGCTGCGGTACGGCGAGAACCCCCACCAGGGCGCGGCGATCTACCGCCACGAGCTCGCCCCCGGGCTGGCGCAGGCCGAGCAGCTGCACGGCAAGGAGATGTCCTACAACAACTACGTCGACGCCGACGCGGCCCGCCGGGCGGCGTACGACTTCGACGAGCCGGCCGTGGCGATCATCAAGCACGCCAACCCCTGCGGCATCGCCGTCGGCGCCGACGTCGCCGAGGCCCACCGCCGCGCCCACGAGTGCGACCCGGTCTCCGCCTTCGGCGGCGTGATCGCCGTCAACCGGCCGGTCTCGGTCGCGATGGCCGAGCAGGTGGCCGAGGTCTTCACCGAGGTCGTCGTGGCGCCGGGCTACGACGACGGGGCCGTCGAGGTGCTGACCCGCAAGAAGAACGTCCGGCTGCTCGTCGCCGAGCCCGCCGAGCGCGGTGGCGTCGAGATGCGGCCGATCTCCGGCGGCGTGCTGCTGCAGCAGCGCGACGCGGTCGACGCCGAGGGCGACGACCCCGCCTCGTGGACGCTCGCCACCGGCGGAGCCGCCTCCGAGGCCGTGCTGGCCGACCTCGCCTTCGCCTGGAAGGCGTGCCGCGCCGCCAAGTCCAACGCCATCCTGCTCGCCAAGGACGGTGCCTCGGTCGGCATCGGCATGGGCCAGGTCAACCGCGTCGACTCGTGCCGGCTGGCCGTGGACCGTGCGGGGGACCGGGCCGCGGGCTCGGTCGCCGCGTCCGACGCGTTCTTCCCCTTCGAGGACGGCCCGCAGATCCTGATCGACGCGGGCGTCACCGCGATCGTGCAGCCCGGCGGGTCGGTCCGCGACGAGCTGACGATCGAGGCGGCGAAGGCGGCCGGCGTGACGATGTACTTCACCGGCACGCGTCACTTCGCCCACTGAGGCGAGAGCCACCGCGACCACCGCTCCACCGCCGACCCGATGAGAGGATGCGGCACGTGACTGCACAGAAGCTCGACGGCACCGCGACGGCCCGGGCCATCAAGTCCGAGCTCACGGAGCGCGTCGCCGCGCTGCGTGAGCGGGGTGTCGTGCCCGGGTTGGGCACGGTGCTGGTGGGCGACGACCCCGGGTCGCGGTGGTACGTCAACGGCAAGCACAAGGACTGCGCCGAGGTCGGCATCGCCTCGCTGCGCGAGGACCTCCCGGCCACGGCGACCCAGGAGGAGGTGCTGGCCGCCGTACGACGCCTCAACGAGGACCCCGCGTGCACCGGCTACATCGTGCAGCTGCCGCTGCCCAAGGGCATCGACGAGAACCTCGTGCTCGGTGCCATCGACCCCGCCAAGGACGCCGACGGCCTGCACCCGACCAGCCTCGGCTGGCTGGTGCTCGGCGAGAAGGCGCCGCTGCCGTGCACGCCGTACGGCATCGTGGAGCTGCTGCGGCGCCACGGCGTCGAGATCGCCGGGGCCGAGGTCGTCGTGGTGGGTCGCGGCGTCACCGTCGGCCGACCCCTCGGCCTGCTGCTGACCCGTCGCTCGGAGAACGCCACCGTCACGCTGTGCCACACCGGCACCCGCGACCTCGCCGCGCACACCCGCCACGCCGACGTCGTCGTCGCCGCGGCCGGGGTGCCCGGCATCATCACCGCCGACATGGTCCGCGAGGGCGCCGCCGTGCTCGACGTCGGCGTCTCGCGCGTCGACGGCAAGCTCGCCGGCGACGTGGCCGAGGACGTCTGGGACGTCGCCGGCTGGGTCTCGCCCAACCCCGGGGGAGTGGGCCCGATGACGCGGGCGATGCTGCTGTCCAACGTGGTGGGTCTCGCCGAGCAGGCCGCGACCCCGGCCTGACCGTGACCCCGCCGACCCCGCCGCCGCTGCCCGCCCCCGGTCGGCGTCCCTCGACCCTGGGTGGGCTGGTCTACCTGCTGGTGGTCGCGGCAGCGGGGGTGGGCCTGCTCGTGGTGGCGCTCGGGCCGTGGCGCCGCGGCGTGATGCTGATCGGCATCGCGCTCCTCGTGGGTGCGGTGATGCGCACGCTGCTGCCGGAGAACGAGGCCGGGATGCTGCGCGTGCGCCGCAGCCGCTGGATCGACCTGGTGATGCTGGCCGGGGTCGGGGCCGCGCTGATCGTGCTCGCCGTGGTGATCCCGGACCAACCGGGCTGAGCCGGCTCGCTCACGGCGGGGAGGTCCCTGCCGGGTGCTCGAGGAGGGCCGGGCTGCCGCGGCGCCACCCGCTCCTGATGGCGTCGACGACCCGCCAGCACTCGCCCACCTCGTCGTCGGTGACCGCGTGCCGTGACCTGCCCAGGACGACGTCACGGAGCATGCGCGCCGTCGGAGGCAGGTGGTCGGCCGGCACCGAGCCGTCCCACGGGACACCGTCGAGCAGCACCCGGTCGGGCATGACGTCGACCACCGCCGGCGCGCCGGGCACGGTGGGAGCGAGTCGGAGGCGGATGCGGCGTACGTCGGTCTGCATGGCCTTGCCGGCGCGCAGCACGACGGGCACCCCGCGCCACCGTGCGCTCCGCAGCGTCGTGGCCACCTCGACGAAGGTCTCGGTCTCGCGGGTCGGCCGGACCCCGGGCTCCTCGGTGTAGCCGCGCGCGGCGCCGGGGCCCGTGCCGGCGGCGTAGCGACCACGGCGCGTCCCTCCGGCGACCTCGGCGGGGCCGGGGGTCGGCAGGACCCGCAGCGCCTCGAGCCGGGCCGCGCGCCAGGAGGCGTCGTCCGTGGCGGCCGGGAGCTCCATCGTGACCAGCGCCAGCAGCAGCAGGAGGTGGCCCTGGACCATGTCGCGCAGCGCGCCGACGGTGTCGTAGGACGCGGCACGGGCGCCCACGAGGCCGGTCTCGTCCCACGTGATCTCGATGCTCTCGACGTGGTGGCGGTCCCAGACGGGTTCGAGGGCCACCGGCCCGTGGCGGAGGCCGACGAGCCGGTCGCTGATCGGGTGGTGGAGGAAGTGGTCGACACGGTAGAGCGCCCGCTCGGGGACGACCCGGGTGGCGGCGCCCGTCAGCCGTGCCGCTGACGGCCCGTCGTGACCGAACGGCTTCTCGAACACGATCCGGCTGCCCGGGGGCGGACCGACCGCGCCGACGGCCGCGAGCGCCGCGAGGTGCAGCGAGGGCGGCAGCGCCACGTAGAAGACGGTGGCGCGACCGCCGAGGAGGGGGGCGAGGAGGGACGCGACGTCGCCCGGGCGGGTGATGTCGGCGGACACCATGTCCAGGCGTCCGACGACCTCGTCGACCACCAGCGGCGAGGGCCGCGGCGACGCCCGCTGGAGGACGTCGCGGGCGCGCAGGCGGTACTGCTGCGTGGTCCAGGGCGCCACGTCGACGCCGACCACGCGCAGCCGGAGCGGCGCTACCGGGTGCTCGGCGAGGCGGGCGACCGCCGGGACCAGGTGCCGGACGGCGAGGTCGCCCGCCGCTCCCAGCACGACGACCTGGGCGTCCACCGGGGCGTCGGTCACGGTCGTCCTCCTCGGTCGGGTCGCACGCGTGCTGAGGCCGCTGCGGAACCCATCGAATCGTGGGAAGGTGTCGCTCCCGCGTCCGACACCAGGAGGACACCGTGGCCGCTCCCGAGGCCTTCGCCGACGCCATCGTCCTCGCCGCGGGTCTCAGTGCACGCATGCAGGGCCAGGACAAGCTGATGATCTCCGTGGAGGGTCGGCCGCTCGTCGCCTGGACGCTCGCCGCCGTCCGCCGGGCCACCACGGTGCGCAGGATCGTGCTGGTCGCCCACCCGGACAGGGTGGCGGAGACCCGGTCGTGGGACTGGGTGCGCGAGGCGGGGTGCGAGGTCGTCGCCGGCGGTGCCCGTCGACAGGACTCGGTCGCGGCCGGCTTCGACGCCACCGACGCGGAGGTCGTGCTCATCCACGACGGCGCCCGGCCCCTGGTCTCGCCGCAGCTCGTGGACCGCGTGGCCCTCGCCGCCCGCGAGCACGGTGCAGCGGTGCCGCTCGTCGAGGTCCCGGAGAGCATGCGTCGTCTGGTCGACGGCCGGGTGTCCGGGATCCTGGACCGGACGGGGCTCTACCGGTCCCAGACGCCTCACGGAGCCAGGCGCGAGGTCTTCGCTCGTGCCTACGAACGGGTCGACCCGCGTGGTCCGTCGACGTTCGTCGACGAGACCACCCTGGTGCAGGCGGCCGGCATCCCGGTGTGGACCGTGCCGGGCGAGCCGGAGAACCTCAAGGTGACCCTGCGCGGGGACGAACGGCTCGCCGTGGCCCTGCTCGAGGCCAGGGCACGCGAGCTCAGGTCGTCGTGACACCGCGGGAGAGCGGTGGTGCGACCCGGGCGCGCAGGTCCTCGCCCGCCCGGTCGTCGGGTCGACCGCGGACCGTCTCGCGCCAGAGCCGCGCGTAGCGCTCGCCGTCCACGCCGAGCGCGACGTCGATGCTCGCCGGTGCCTGCCCGTGCGGGTCGTGGGCGAGGTCACCGGACCAGTCGCGCCGGTCGACGATGGTGCGGCCGCGCGACCACGTGCCGGCGAGCTCCACCCGGATCGGGAGCCGGCGGCTGCGGAGCCCGTCGGGGTCGACGACGGCACACACCGCGCCCGCGTCGCCGATCGTGGCCGACGGGCGCTCGAACCGGTCGCACTGGAAGACGACCAGCTCGCCGGCCAGGCCGGCGGGCCCGCCGAGGGCCGCCAGCTCCTGGCCCTCCTCGCGGGTCACCTGGGGGCCGTAGAACACGTCGAGGCCGTACATCGCCACCTCGATGCCCAGGTCGGTGGCGGCGTCGAGCACGACGGCGGCGGCCTCGGGGTCGTGGAAGACGTTGAACTCCGCCGACGCGGTCGCGTTGCCCACCTCGGCGGCCCCGCCCATGAACACGATCCGCTCGAGCCCCGCCGCGACGGCCGGGTAGGTGCGCAGCAGCAGCGCCACGTTGGTCAGCGGCGCCAGCGGCACGAGCGTGACCCGCTCCCCACGCTCCACGGCGTCGAGCAGCACGTCGCGCAGCAGCTCGACCGCGTGCCGGGGGTCCGGCCGCCGGGTGGAGCGGGCGCGCCCGAGGTCGCCCATCCCGTCCTGGCCGTGCACGTGGCGCGCGTCGCCCGGCGGCTCGAGCAGCGGCAGCGCCGCCCCGGCGGCGACCGGCACGTCCTGGCGCTCGCACACGTCGAGCACGGTCAGGGTGTTGGCCACGACGTCGGCCAGCGGGGCGTTGCCGCCCACGCAGGTCACGGCCCGGAGGTCCAGCGCCGGGTGCAGCGCCGCCAGCAGCAGCGCGCACGCGTCGTCGACCCCGGTGTCCACGTCGAGGACGACCGGCGTGCGGCGTACGGGCTGGGTCACGGTCTCCCTCTCGTCCCGGGGGATCTGGTGCTGTGCCGGGGTCGTGGCTCCGGCGGGGCGGCGGTCTCCCGGGCGAACCCGGGAAACCGCCGCCGCCGGACGACCGGCCCCCTCAGATCAGCCCGAGGCCCTTGACGGCGTCGCGCTCCTCGGCGAGCTCGGCGGTGGAGGCGTCGATGCGGCCGCGGGAGAAGTCGTCGATCTCCAGGCCCTGGACGATCTTCCAGTCGCCGTCCTTGGTGGTGACGGGGAAGGAGGAGATCAGGCCCTCGGGGACGCCGTAGGAGCCGTCGGAGACGACCGCCATGGAGACCCAGTCGTCCTGGGCGGAGCCGTGGAGCCAGTCGCGGGCGGCGTCGACGGTGGCGGACGCGGCGGACGCGGCCGAGGAGGAGCCCCGGGCGTCGATGATCGCGGCGCCGCGCTTGGCGACGGTCGGGATGAAGGTGTTCTCCAGCCAGTCCTGGTCGCCGACGGCCTCAGCGGCGTTCTGGCCGCGGACCTCGGCGTGGAACAGGTCGGGGTACTGCGTGGCGGAGTGGTTGCCCCAGATCGTCATCTTCTTGATCTCGGTCACCGACGCGCCGGTCTTGGCGGCCAGCTGCGAGATCGCCCGGTTGTGGTCCAGGCGGGTCAGCGCCGAGAACCGCGAGGGGTCGATGTCGGGGGCGTTGGTCATCGCGATCAGGGCGTTGGTGTTGGCCGGGTTGCCGGTGACACCGATGCGGACGTCGTCGGCGGCGACGGCGTTGAGCGCCTTGCCCTGGGCGGTGAAGATCGCGCCGTTGGCCTCGAGCAGGTCGCCGCGCTCCATGCCGGGGCCGCGGGGACGCGCGCCGACGAGCAGGGCGAGGTTGACGCCCTCGAAGACCTTCTCCGCCTCGTGCCCGATCTCGATCCCGGCGAGACCGGGGAACGCGCAGTCGTCGAGCTCCATGACCACGCCCTCGAGGGTCTTGAGCGCGGGCTCGATCTCCAGCAGGCGCAGCTCGATCGGCCGGTCGCCGAGCGCTCCGCTCGCGAGACGGAAGAGCAGGCTGTAGCCGATCTGGCCGGCGGCACCGGTGACGGCGACCTTCAACGGAGTGGGGCTCACGGTTTCTCCTGGTACGACGGGGGCGCGGACCCGTCCGACGCTAGCAGCGCCCCGCCGGCCTGCGCCCCCGGCCTCACTCCTTGACCGCCCCGGTCGTGGTGTTGACGATGCGCTTCTGGAACACGAAGAACACCAGGGCCACGGGCAGCGTCATCAGCAGTGCGGCGGCCAGCTTGAGGGGGTACTGCGTGCCCTGGCTCAGCGCCCCCGAGGCGAGCTGTGCGACGCCCTTGGTGAGGTTGAACAGGTCGGGGTCCTGGCTGGCCACGATGAAGTGGTTGAGCTCGTTCCACGACGCCTGGAAGGACAGGATGATCACCGTCATCACCGCCGGCCGCGCCATCGGCAGCACCACCGACCAGAAGATCCGGAAGGTGCCGGCGCCGTCGATGCGGGCCGCCTCCTCCACGCTGGCCGGGACCGACTCGAAGAAGCCCTTCATGATGAAGACGGCGGACGCGTCGGCCAGCAGCGGGATGATGAGGCCGGCGTAGGAGTCGTAGATCGCGAGCTGGTTGATCACCAGGAACTTCGGGATCAGCAGCACCACGTTGGGCACCGCCATGATCGCCACCAGCACCGCGAAGGCCAGCGCCCGGCCGCGGAACGGCACCCGCGCGAGCGCGTAGCCCGCCATCGAGCAGAACAGCACCCGTCCCGTGGTGACGAAGAGCGTCACGATCACCGAGTTGGCGAACCACGTCGGCAGCGGCGAGTCGACGAACAGGGTGCGGTAGGCCTCGGCGGTCGCCGTCGTGGGGACCAGCGAGAGCGGGTTGGCCGCGGCGTCGGCCTCGGTCTTGAACGACGTCGCCACCTGGATCAGGAACGGCATCACGTAGACGACCGCGAGCAGCACCAGCACGGCGTACGTCACGTAGGTGCCCGTGGCGCGCGCCCGGGGCGCGGTCGGCGTCCCGGCGCTCACGCCGCACCCCCGGTGACGCCGCCACCCTGCCGGCGGGCGGTGGCGCCCGCGCGGACGGCGGCGGCCCGGGCGCGCTCGCCCCTGGACCCACGGTCCTCCGAGAGCGCCCACCGCTGCACCAGGGTGAGCACGACGATGATCGCGAACAGCACGAACGCGATCGCCGCGCCCTGGCCCCACCGCTGATTGACGAAGGCCGACTGGAAGGAGAGGTACGCCGGGGTGAGGGTCGTCTTGGCGGGACCACCCTGGGTGCCGGTGTAGATCTGGTCGAACACCTGCCAGGTGCCGATGAGGCCCAGCGTGAGCACCGTGAACAGGGTGGGTCGCAGCATCGGCAAGGTGACGTGGCGGAACCGCTGCCAGGCGTTGGCGCCGTCGATGAGACCCGCCTCCTCGATCTCGTCGCCGATGTTGTTCAGGGCCGCGATGAACAGCAGCATGAAGGTGCCCGAGGTGGTGAAGACCGCCATCAGCACGAACGCGCTCATCGCCACCGAGGGACCGGCCACCCAGTCCCACCAGGTGATGCCGAGGAAGCCGTGCTCGCCCAGCGCCGCCGGGGCCCGGTCGACCCCCACCGCACCGAGCAGCAGGTGGAGCACCCCGCGCGGGTCCTGGAACCAGGCCGGGCCGTTGAGCCCGACCCAGCCGAGGATCTTGTTGACCACACCGGAGGTGCTGAACAGGAACAGCCACAGCACCGTGATTGCCACCGAGCTGGTGACCGAGGGGAAGTAGAACGCGGTGCGGAAGAAGCCCCGCCCCCGCAGCGAACGACGCGTCACCAGCACGGCCAGGAGCAGCGCGAGCACGGTCTGCAGCGGCACCACCAGGACGACGTAGAACAGGTTGTTGCGCAGCGAGGTGCCGAAGTCGCGCTCCGCCAGCCCACCGCCGGCGAGGATCTGGCGGTAGTTCTCCAGCCCGACGAAGCCGACGTCACCGCCGAACGGGCTGCCGTTGCCGCGCCAGTCCGAGACCGAGACCCACAGCGCCATCAGCACCGGTGCGACGAGGAACAGCCCCAGCAGGACGACGACGGGCAGCATCAGGACCCAGCCGTCGCGGGTCTGCCCGCCGCGACGGCTGCGTGGACGCGCCATCGGGCTACTGCCCCACGGTCGCCTGCAGCGACTGCTGCACCGACTCCAGGATGGCGGCGGGGTCGCCGTCGGCGAGACCCTCGAGCTGGGAGTTGAAGTCGGTGATGACGTCCGCGGCCCCCACGGTCGAGGGCGGGTTCTGGGCGTAGTCGGCGCCGTCGATGAACGGCGCGACCTCCGGCGACTCCTTCTTTTACGCCGCGGCGGCGGACTCGACCGACGGGATCACCCCGAAGGCCTGGGCGAACGCCGCCTGGTCCTCGGCCGAGGTCAGCTTCTCGACGAGGTCGACGGCCTGCTCCTGCTCGGGGCTGGACTCGGCGATGCCCCAGCAGTTGGTGAACGCCAGGGTGCCCTTGCCCTGGGGTCCCGCGGGCAGCTCGGCGACGGTGTAGTCGACGTCGGGGAAGTCGTTCTGCATCGCCCCGACCAGCCAGTTGCCCTCGATCGTCATCGGGGCGAGCTCCTTGCCGAAGGCCTCGCCGCCCCAGCCGGCGCCCAGGGTGGAGGAGTACTGCGCCGACCCGTCCTCGAGCAGCCGCTGCACGTAGTCCAGCGCCTCCTCGTTCTCCGGGGTGTCGACGGTCGCCTCGGTCTGCTGCTCGTTGGTCATCGCGCCGCCCGCCTGGGGGAAGAACGCCCCGACCCGCTGGTACTCCGGGCTGAAGGCCAGGCCCGGCTGCTTGCCCTGCTTCAGGGTCGCCGCGACGTCGGCCAGCTCCTCCCACGTGGTCGGGACGTCGGCGTCGGTGAGGCCGGCGGCCTCCCACTTCTCGGTGTTGATCCACAGCGCGAGCGTCGAGAAGTCCTTGGGCGCGCAGTAGAACTCGTCGTCGACGGTGAAGGCCTGGCGCAGGTTGGGGTAGAAGTCGTCGGCGTTCGAGAGCTGGTCGCCGTACGCCAGGAGCGAGCCGTTCTCGACGTAGCCACCGAGCTGGTCGGTGCTCATGTAGAAGACGTCGGGCGGGTTGCTGGACGCGAAGCCCTGGCTCAGCTGCTGGTTGAGGTCGGAGGCGACGGTGACCTCGGCGTCGGTGCCGCTCTCCTGCGACCAGTCGGCGACGGCCTTCTCGACGGCCTCGGTCTCGGCGTCGCCCGAGGACCCGATCAGCACGGTGATCTTGCCGTCGCCACCGCCCTCGCCGGAGGACCCGCCGTCGTCGAAGCCGGACCCGCCGCCACAGGCGGACAGGGTGAGCAGGCCGGCGCAGGCGGCAGCGGCGACCGAGGCGAGGGAGGTGCGGTTGCGGGACATCGGATCTCCTGGTGGGTGGGTGAGGAGGGGGACGGTCAGCGGGCCAGGCTGGAGTCGCGGACGACCAGCCGGGGTGGGAGCAGGGCGTGGGTGGCCGAGGGGCGTACGCCGCTCAGCTCGGCGTCGACCAGGCGCATCAGGGCCGCCGCTACGTCGGCGAGCGGCTGGTCGACGCTGGTCAGGCCGGGGGTCGTGAGGGCGGCCGACGGCGAGTTGTCGAAGCCGGTGACGGCGACGTCGTGTCCCGGCCGCAGCCCGCGCTCGGACAGGGCGCGCAGCACCCCGAGCGCGAGCGTGTCGGACACGCACACCAGCGCGCTGGGGACCGGCCCGCCACGGGGGGCGTCGAGCAGCCGGTGGGCGGCGTCGCGGCCGGCGTCGAACTCGTCGACCACGTGGGCCTGCACCCGGGCGGGGAGGCCGAGGTCGGCGCAGGCCTCGCGCCAGCCCCGCTCGCGGTCGCGGCCCAGGTCGGAGTCGGCGGGCCAGCCCACCAGGCCGATCTCGGTGTGCCCCTGCCCGGCGAGGTGCTCGACCGCGGCGCGGATCCCGGCGGCGCCGTCGACGTCGACCCAGGGGAAGGCGCCGGGGGAGTCGGGGTCGAGGTCCCAGGAGCGGCCGAAGCAGGCGAAGGTGACGCCCTGCTCGCGCATCCAGCGCCTCCGGGCGTCGTCGCGGTGGGCGCCGGTGAGCACGAAGGCGTCCACGGCCGTGGTCTGGCGCAGCTCCTGGTAGGCCGCGAGCTCGGCGGTGTCCCCGGCGGCATGGCACACGATCAGGTGGTAGCCCAGCCCGGAGGCCGACTCGGCGAGCGCGTGCAGGAACTGGTCGAGCAGCAGCGCCGCCCGGTCCTGGCGCGAGCGCTCGACCCGGACCCCCACCAGCCGCGAGGTCTGGCTGCGCAGCGTGCGGGCGGAGCGGTTGGGCCGGTAGTCGAGGTCCTCGATCGCTGCCCGGACCCGGGCCAGGGTCTCGTCGCTGAGGCGGTCGGGGTGGTTGAGCGCGTTGGAGACCGTCATCGCCGAGACCTCCGCCCGGCGCGCGACGTCGTCGAGCGTCGCGCCGCGGTGGCGGCTCGGTCCTCGCACGGGTACCTCCGGGCATGGAGTGGGACGGGTGACGGCTGGTTCGGGGGTTGCGGGTGAGGCGTCTTTTAGCGCTAAAATTGAGGTGTGAGCGAAAGTACGCAGGCGGTCACCGACCCGTCAACCCCCCGACCAGGACCAGGACCGCTGCAGCCGCTGCTCCACGACCTGGCCACCGCGGTGGCCGCCCCGGGCCTGGTGCTGGCCGAGCCCGACGGGTGCCTGCGGGCGCGACCGGGCGGTGGTGTGGCGGGGTGGTACGTCGCCGACGTGCGGCTGCTGCGCCGCCTCGAGCTCGGCGTCGACGGCTCCGACCTCGAGCTGGTCCGGGCCGATGCGACCGGCACGCGGCACCACGAGTTCGTCCACGTCGCGCGCGGTCTCGGGGACCAGCAGCCCGACCCCACGGTGGTGCTCCGGCACGTCCGCGACCTCGCCCCCGACACCCTGACCGAGCGGGTGCACGTGCGCAGCACCGCCCGGGCGCCGGTGCGGGTGGTGCTCCACCTCGACGTCGAGGCCGACCTCGCGCCGGTGCACGCCGTCAAGCAGGGCGGCCGCCCCGACGCCGTCGCCCCGGCGACCGACGGCGACGGCGCCCTGCGCTGGGCCGCCCGCGGACGGGAGGTGCGGCTGGTGGCCGCGGGCGCCTCGGTGGAGGTGGCCGAGCGCGGTGCGCGGCTGACGTGGACCCTCGACCTCGAGCCGGGCCGGCACGCCGAGGTCGAGGTGCGGGCCCACGCCGAGGGCCCCGTCCGCTTCGCCTCCGGAGCGGCCGAGGCGGGCGGCGGCTGGGCCGACCGGGTGGGCGTCACCGCCCCCGACCCACGGCTCGCACGCCTGGTCGGGCGGAGCCTGGGCGACCTCGACGGCCTGCTGCTGCGCGACGGGTCCGGCGACGACCACGCCGCAGCCGACCACACCGGGGGCGACCGGTTCCTGGCCGCCGGCAGCCCGTGGTTCCTCACCCTCTTCGGCCGCGACTCGCTGTGGGCGGCGCGGCTGCTGCTGCCGGTCGACGTCGACCTGGCGCTCTCGACGCTGCGTGTGCTGGCACGGCGACAGGGGGAGCGCGAGGACCCCGCCACCGAGGAGCAGCCCGGCAAGATCCTGCACGAGGTCCGCGACCCCGAGCTCGAGCACCTGCTGCCGCCGCTCTACTACGGCACCGTCGACGCCACCCCGCTGTTCGTGTGCCTCCTGGCCGACGCCGCCCGTTGGGGCGCCGACCCCGACCAGGTCCGGGCGCTGCTTCCGGCAGCCCGCCGGTGCCTGGAGTGGCAGCTGGCGCAGAGCCGCGAGACCGGCTGGCTGCGCTACGTCGACGAGTCCGGCAGCGGGCTGTCCAACCAGGGCTGGAAGGACAGCCACGACTCCGTGCAGTTCGCCGACGGTCGCCTCGCCGACGCCCCGATCGCGCTGTGCGAGGTGCAGGCCTACGCCCACGAGGCGGCGGTCGCCGGCGCGGCCCTGCTGGCGGCGTACGACGAGCCGGAGGTGCCCGGCCTCGCCGCCTGGGCCGAGGACCTGCGCACCCGCTTCCGGCGCGACTTCTGGGTCGAGACCCCCGACGGCGGCCACGTCGCGATCGCCCTGGACCGCGACGGCACCCGCGTCGACGCGGTCACCTCCAACGTCGGCCACCTGCTGGGCACGGGCGTCCTCGACGCGGACCAGTCGGCCCGGGTGGCGGCACTGCTCGTCGGCGAGCTGCGGTCGGGCTTCGGTGTGCACACCCTGACGCCGCGCTCGCCGCGGTTCTCCGAGCTGAGCTACCACGGTGGCTCGGTGTGGCCCCACGACACCGCGATCGCGGTGCGGGGCCTGGCGGCCGAGGGTCACCACGTCGAGGCGGCGCTGCTGGCCGCCGAGCTGGTCGACGCGGCCGAGGGCTTCGACCACCGCCTGCCCGAGCTGTACGCCGGCGACACCGCCGACGCCGTCCCGGCCCCGGCCGCCTACCCCGCGGCGTGCCGCCCCCAGGCCTGGTCGGCGGCCGGGGCGGTCGCCGCCCTCGTGGCCGCCACGGGGGTGCGGCCCGACGGGCACGGGGGCGTCGAGGTGCCCGCGCGGGTCGGCACCTCGCTCGGGCCGTTCGGGCTGACCGGGCTGCGCGTGGCCGGCCGCGACCTCGGGGTCGCGGTCGACGCCGACGGCCGGGTCGTGGTCGACCCCGCCCCGAGGTCCGCGTCCGCCGCCGCCGGGTGACCTAGGCTGGCCGGCATGGAGCCGGTCGACCCCAGCAGGCTGCGGATCTCCGACGCCGACCGCCACAAGGTCGCGGAGTTCCTGCGCCAGGCCGCGGGGGAGGGGCGCATCGACCTCGAGGAGCTCGACGACCGGCTCGAGGCGACGTACGCCGCGAAGACCTACGGCGACCTCGTCCCGCTGACCGTCGACCTGCCCGGCCACCTGGGGGCCACCCCGGCGGTGCCGCCCCGGCCGACCGGGTCCACGCCACCCGCCCCGCGCGCCGGCGGCGTGCCGGCCGGGCTCTCGCTGCCGGTCCACCACGGCTCGTCCGCCGTGCTCGGCGAGGTCAAGCGGCGCGGCGCCTGGGCGATCGGCGAGAGCCACACCGCCCTGGCCGTGATGGGCAACGTGACGCTCGACCTGCGCCAGGCGCGCTTCGACGCCCCCGAGGTCACCATCACGGCCAACGCGGTGATGGGCGAGGTGCTCGTCGTCGTCGACGCCCGCACCGTCGTGGTCGTCGAGGGCACCGGCGTCATGGGCACCTTCGAGGAGTCCCGCTCCTCGGTGGCCGCCGACACCGACGCCGACTCGCCCGTGGTGCGGGTGCGGGGGATCGCGCTGATGGGCAGCGTGCGGGTCCGGCGCAAGGGCCCGCCGGGTGAGCTGCGCAGGCGGCTGCTCGGCCACGGCGGTCACTGAGCACCCTGGCGCACCCCGTCGACGGGCGCGATAGTTTGGCCCGGTGACCGACTCCAAGATCATCTACACCCAGACCGACGAGGCGCCCGCCCTGGCGACGTACTCCTTCCTCCCCGTCATCTCCGCGTACGCCGCGAAGGCGGGCGTGGACGTCGAGACCCGCGACATCTCGCTGGCGGGCCGGATCATCGCGGTGTTCTCCGACCTGCTCCCCGAGGACCAGCGGGTCGACGACGCGCTGGCCGAGCTCGGTGACCTGGCCAAGACGTCCGAGGCCAACATCATCAAGCTGCCCAACATCTCGGCCTCGGTGCCGCAGCTCAAGGCCGCCGTGGCCGAGCTGCAGGAGCAGGGCGTCGCGCTGCCGGACTACCCCGACTCCCCGCAGACCGACGAGGAGAAGGACGTCCGCGCGCGCTACGACAAGGTCAAGGGCAGCGCCGTGAACCCGGTCCTGCGCGAGGGCAACTCCGACCGCCGCGCGCCCGAGTCGGTCAAGAGCTACGCCCGCAAGAACCCCCACTCGATGGGGGCCTGGAGCTCGGACAGCAAGACCAACGTCGCGACCATGTCCGGAGACGACTTCCGCCACAACGAGCAGTCGGTCGTGATCGAGGAGGCCGGCTCGCTGCGCGTCGAGCTCGTGACCGACGGCGGCACCCAGGTGCTCAAGGAGTCGATCCCGGTCGAGGCCGGCGAGGTCGTGGACACCACCTTCATGAGCACCAGCGCGCTGCAGGACTTCCTGCGCGAGCAGATCGCCCGCGCCAAGGCCGACGACGTGCTGTTCTCGATCCACCTCAAGGCCACGATGATGAAGGTCTCCGACCCCATCCTGTTCGGCCACGCGGTGCAGGCCTTCTTCCCCTCGCTGTTCGCCGACAACGCCGAAGCGCTGCTCGAGCACGGCCTGGACCCCAAGAACGGCCTGGGCGCGATCGTCTCGGGCGCCGAGAAGGTCGGTGGCGACGTCGCGACCGCGATCAAGGCCTCGGTCGAGAAGGACCTCGCCGACGGTCCTGCGATCGCCATGGTCGACTCCGACAAGGGGATCACCAACCTGCACGTGCCGAGCGACGTCATCGTCGACGCCTCGATGCCGGCCATGATCCGCACCTCGGGCCACATGTGGGGCCCCGACGGCGGCGAGGCCGACACGCTCGCGGTCATCCCCGACTCGTCGTACGCCGGGATCTACCAGGTCGTCCTCGACGACTGCCGCGCCCACGGCGCCTACGACCCCGCCACGATGGGCTCGGTGCCCAACGTCGGCCTGATGGCCCGCGCGGCGGAGGAGTACGGCTCCCACGACAAGACCTTCGAGGTCGCCGAGGCCGGCACCGTGCGCCTGGTCGCCGCCGACGGCACCGTGCTGACCGAGCACCAGGTGCAGGCCGGCGACGTGTGGCGTGCCTGCCAGACCAAGGACGTCCCGATCCAGGACTGGGTCAAGCTCGCCGTCACCCGCGCCCGTGCCACCGGTGACCCGGCGATCTTCTGGCTCGACGAGAGCCGCGCCCACGACCGCAACCTGATCGCCAAGGTGGAGCAGTACCTCCCCGACCACGACACGGACGGCCTCGACATCACGATCCAGTCGCCCGTCGACGCGATCCAGGTCAGCGTCGACCGCATCCGCGCGGGCGAGAACACCATCTCGGTCACCGGCAACGTGCTGCGCGACTACCTGACCGACCTGTTCCCGATCCTGGAGCTCGGCACCTCGGCCAAGATGCTCTCGGTCGTCCCGCTGATCAACGGCGGTGGCCTGTTCGAGACCGGCGCCGGCGGCTCGGCGCCCAAGCACGTGCAGCAGCTGGTCAAGGAGAACTACCTGCGCTGGGACAGCCTGGGCGAGTTCCTCGCGCTCTCGGAGAGCTTCAGCCACCTCGCGACCACCGGTGACAACCTGCGCGCCAAGCTGCTGGGGGAGACCCTCGACCGGGCCACCGGCCGGCTGCTGGAGGAGAACAAGTCGCCGCAGCGCAAGCTCGGCACCATCGACAACCGCGGCAGCCACTTCTACGTCGCGCTGTTCTGGGCCGAGGAGCTCAGCGTCCAGACCGAGGACGAGGCGCTGGCCGCCGACTTCGCGGAGCTGGCGAAGCGGCTGCGCTCGGAGGAGCGGACCATCACCGACGAGCTGGTCGGCGTCCAGGGCTCGCCCGCCGACATCGGCGGCTACTTCCGCCCCGACCCCGAGAAGGCCGCCGCCGTGATGCGCCCCTCCGCCACCTTCAACGAGGCCCTCGCCTCGCTGTGAGGCCGGCGTGACGAGGTAGTCCGAGACGTTTGGCACCCCCCAGGCGGTGTTCCGAGGTGCCGAACGTCTCGGACTGTCCGTCCCTCGCGGCCCCACGGTGACGGGCGCCACCCACCGGTTTTCCCCGATCGGGAACACGAGGAGAACCTCGTCGTTGTCGCAGGGGTGACCACGACGATCGACAACCCCCGCCCCCGCCTGGCGGCCACCGACGCGACCGACGGTGGTGTCGCCGCGCGACGGCGCACGGCCGGGCTCGCGCTGCTGGCGCTGGCCACGGGCGCGTTCGCGATCGGCACCACCGAGTTCGTCTCGATGGGGCTGCTGCCGCAGCTGGCCAGCGGTGTCGGTGTCGACATCCCGACGGCCGGCCACGTCATCTCGGCGTACGCCGTCGGCGTGGTCGTCGGCGCGCCTGTCCTCGCCGTGCTCGGTGCCCGGCTGCCCCGCCGGGGACTGCTGCTGGCGCTGATGGGCGTGATCCTGCTCGGCAACGCGCTGACCTCGATCGCGCCGAGCTACGGCGCGCTGATGGGGGCGCGGTTCGTCTCCGGCCTCCCGCACGGCGCGTTCTTCGGCGTGGCCGCGCTGGTGGCGGCCGACCTCGTCGCCCCCCACCGTCGGGCGCAGGCCGTCAGCCTGGTGATGACCGGCCTCACCGTCGCCACTCTGCTCGGCGTGCCCGCCGCGACCTGGCTGGGCCAGGGCCTGGGCTGGCGGGCGGCGTACGGCCTCGTGGTGGCGCTCGCCGCGCTCACCCTGGTGCTGCTCGCCCTGCTGGTGCCCCGCGTCCCCGCGGACCGCGGCGCCAGCGGCCGCACCGAGCTGCGCGCGCTCAAGGAGCCGCAGGTGCTGCTCACCGCCCTGGCCGGGGCGATCGGCTTCGGCGGCATGTTCGCGATCTACACCTACATCGCGCCCACCGTCACCGAGGTGGCCGGGCAGCGCGAGGGCATGGTGCCGGTGTACCTGCTGTCCTTCGGCGTCGGCTCGGTGCTCGGCACCCTGGTCGGCGGTCGGCTGGCCGACTGGTCGATCCTGCGCTCCACGGTGCTCGGTGCGGCTGCGATGGGCGTGCTGCTCGCGGCGTACGCCGTGACCTCGCAGTGGCTCGTCCCCGGCATGCTGACCGTCTTCCTGATCTCCGCGTCGGGCGGCGTGTTCACCATCGGCCTGCAGATGCGGCTGATCCAGGTGGCCGGCAAGGCGCGCACCCTCGGCGCCGCCCTCAACCACTCCGCGCTCAACGCGGCCAACGCGCTCGGGGCCTGGCTCGGCGGCCTCACCGTCGCCGGCGGCCTGGGCTACCCCTCCACCGCGTGGGTGGGCGTGGGCCTGTCGCTGCTCGGCCTCGTGGTGCTGGGCGTCTCGGTCACCCTGCAGCGTCGTACGACACTCGCGGCCGCCACCGCCTGAGGGCTAGCCCCACTCCTGCGCCAGCAGGTCGAAGCGGGTGGTGTCGCTCCAGGTGCCGTCGCCCAGCAGCACCTCGCTGCGGGTGGCGCCCGTCTCGCGCAACCCGGCCGCGGCCAGCACCCGGCACGACGCCGCGTTGGCCGAGGCGGCGTGCGCGTGGACCCGCCGCAGCCCCAGGCCGCCGTCGTCCCACGGCACGAAGGCGTGCCGCAGCGCGACCCGGACGCCGCGCGTCGTCAGGCCGCGACCGCGCGCGTCGGGATGGGCCCAGAAGCCCAGCTCGGCCTGACGGCGGTGGTGCAGGTGGTAGAGCTGCACCAGCCCGAGGTGGACGTCGGTGTCGGGGTCGGCCACGGTCCAGGCGACCGCCTCGCCGCGTGCGGCCCACTCCCGTCGCTCCTCGACGAGGTCGGGCCAGCGCTCGGCGGTGTGGGGCGCCCGCTCGCGCGGACCCTCGCTGACGTGCTGCATCGACGGGTCGGCCAGGCACTCCAGCATCCGCGGCAGGTCGGCGTCGGCCGGCGGGCGCAGCACGACTCCCTGGTCGCGCAGCACGGGCACGTCGTACCAGGGATGGCGGGGGGCGAGCTCCTCGCCGCGGGCCAGCGTCGCGTGCCAGGCCGGGACGAGCGCACCGCGCTGCTGCATCCACCAGCGCTCCTGACCGACGTCGAAGCCGAGCCTCCAGGCGAGCCGGCGCGAGGGCCAGTTCCACTTCTTGGCGGTCCAGTCGACGGCTGCGAGACCGCGCTCCTCGAACCCCCACCGCAGCAGCAGCCGGCACGCCCGCTCCGTGATGCCGCGGCCGCGCGCCCACGGGCTGGTGGCGTAGCCGATCTCGGCCAGCCCGGCTCCCCGGTCGACCAGCCCGACGCCGCCGGCGAACCGCTCCGTGCCGTCCGCGTCGGGCGTGGTGACGGCGAAGCCCCAGTCGGCGTCGGCCTCCCAGCCGCCCGGCACGAGGTGGCGCACGAACGTCTTGGCGTCGTCGAGGGTGTAGGGCACCGGCACGGTCGTCCACGCCTGCATCACGGGGTCCGTGCACTGCTCCAGCACGGCGGGCACGTCGTCCTCGGTGTGCCCGCGCAGCGTCACCACGCCGTCGGTCAGCGTGGGGACGCGGGTCACGGGTAGGACATCCCCATCGCCTCGCGCACCTCGGCGAGCGTGGCGTCGGCGATCTCGTTGGCGCGCTCGTTGCCGCGGCGCAGCACCCCGTCGACGAAGGCCAGGTCCTCGGCCAGCGCCGCCCGTCGCTCGCGCAGCGGGGCGAAGTAGGTGTTGACCGCCTCGGTGACGCGCTTCTTCAGCCCGCCGCCGCCCCCGTCCCCGATCTCCTCGGCGATGACGGCCGGGTCGCCGCCCTCGCACATCGCGGCGATGGTCAGCAGGTTGGCGACCTCCGGCCGGTGCTCGGGGTCGTAGGTGATGTGGCGGTCGCTGTCGGTCTTGGCGCCCTTGAGCTTCTTGGCCGTCTCGTCGGCGCTCATCCGCAGCTCGATGACGTTGCCCTTGGACTTGCTCATCTTGGTGCCGTCGGTGCCGAGGACGTGGGTGGCCTCGGAGAGCAGGGCGCCCGGCTCGGGGAAGGTGACGCCGTACTTGTCGTTGAAGCGTCGGGCCACGACACGGGTCTGCTCGATGTGCGGGAGCTGGTCCTTGCCGACCGGCACGACGGTGGCCTTGCAGAACAGGATGTCGGCCGCCTGGTGCACCGGGTAGGTCAGCATCAGCCCGTTGATCGAGGTGATGCCGGCCGAGGCCGCCTCGTCCTTGACGGTCGGGTTGCGCTGCAGCTCGGCCACGCTGACCAGGCTCAGGAACGGCAGCAGCAGCTGGTTGAGCGCCGGCACCGCCGAGTGGGTGAAGATCGTGCACCGCTCGGGGTCCAGGCCCGCGGCCAGGTTGTCGAGCAGCAGGTTGCGGACGTTGCCGCGGATGTCGCCGGCGACCTCGCGGTCGGTGATCACCTGGTAGTCGGCGATCAGCTGCAGGATCTCGACGCCGGCCTCCTGCAGGCGCAGCCGGTTGCGGATCGAGCCGAAGTAGTGGCCGACGTGCAGCGCCCCGGTCGGGCGGTCGCCGGTCAGCATCCGCAGCTCGCCGGGGGCGCTCTCGATGCGGGCCTCGAGGGCGGCGCTGCGCTCGAGGGCAGCGCTGAAGGAGTCGGTCATGGGGTGGGCCCTCCTGGGGGAAGGGGCACAACTCTACAAAGGCCCGGCCGGGCCTGCCGGTGACCCCGTCGGGGTCGCTAGGGTCGTCGTCGTGCCCACCGTCGGAGTCAGCCTCGCCGTGCCCGAGCCATGGGGGCGCGAGCTGCAGGAGTACCGCGTCGCGCTCGGCGACGCGGCGGCGGTGCACATCCCCACGCACATCACGTTGCTGCCCCCGTTGGAGGTCGACGAGGCCGACGTACCCCTGCTGGAGGAGCACCTCGCCGCGGTCGCCGCGCGCACCCCGGCCTTCTCGGTCCACCTGCGCGGCACCGGCAGCTTCCGCCCCGTCTCGCCGGTCGTCTTCGTCGGCGTCGTCGAGGGCATCTCCGCCTGCGAGCAGCTGGCCGCCGACGTGGTGTCCGGGCCGTTGGCCGTCGACCGCGGCTTCCCCTACCACCCCCACGTGACGGTGGCCCACCACCTCGGCGACGACCTCCTCGACCGCGCCTTCGCCGAGCTCGGCGACTTCGACGTCGCCTTCGCGGCCGAGGAGATGTGGATGTACCGCCACGACCCCGACTCGGGCTGGCAGCCCACCCGCGCCTTCGCGCTCAGCGGGGCCTGAGCCGCTCCGTCCACAGGTCCGCCTCGGGTGCTTCCGTGGTCGGCGATGCGGCGGCATCCTCCTGGGGTGATCGCGCTGCCCGCCTCGCTGCGACACCTGCTCGACGAGCAGGGGGGCCTGGTCGCGCGAGCGCAGGTCCTCGAGGGCGGCCACCAGGTGCACGACGTACGCCGCTGGGTCCGCCAGCGGTTGCTCACCCCGGTGCACGAGGGGGTCTACGTCGGCCACACCGGCCCGCTCACGTGGCACCAGCGCTCGGTCGCGGCCGTGCTCTACGCCGCCCCGGCCGCCTTGCACGGCTGCTGCGTGCTCCGGGCGGTGCACGGGCCGGGATGGCGTGGTCACGACGACCACGGGCCCGTGCACGTGGCCGTCGACGTCTCCCGACGCGTCGCGCGGCAGCCGGGCGTCGTGGTGCACCGTGTGGCCGGGATGCACGAGCGCACGCTCTGGCACCTGTGCCCTCCGCGGATGCGGGTGGAGGAGGCAGTGCTCGACGTGGCATCCACCGCGGTCGACGACTTCGCCGCCGTACAGGTGGTCGCCGCCGCGGTGGGCGCGCGCTCGACCACCGCCGCCCGGTTGAACGAGGCGTTGTCGCGCCGCACGCGGATCGCCCGACGGGTCTTCCTGCGGGCGCTGATCGAGGACGTCGCCCAGGGAGCGTGCTCGGTGCTCGAGGTGGCTTACCTGCGCGACGTGGAGCGCGCTCACGGATTGCCGCGGGGAAGGCGACAGGCACCGAGGCCGGACCGTCCCGGCCTCCGGGACGTGCTCTACGTCGAGCAGGAGACGATCGTGGAGCTGGACGGGCGGCTGGACCACACCCGGTTGGCCGACCGTGACGCCGACCTCGACCGTGACCTGCAGGCGCTCACGGACGGACTGGTCACGGCGCGGGTCGGTTGGGGCCAGGCCGTGCGCCGCACCTGCCGGACGGCGCGAGCGCTGGGCAGCCTGCTGCGGGCGCGAGGCTGGGCGGGGGAGCCGACCGCCTGCACCCGCTGCCCGTGAACGCGGAAGATCCGAGTCACCAGGTGACTCGGATCCTCCGTGACGACGTGCTGGAGCTCAGTGACCGTGGCGGATCGCGGTCCGGAGGTCCTTGTTGAGCTGGGAGATGACGTCCAGGGGGATGCCCTTGGGGCAGGCCGAGGTGCACTCGCCGATGTTGGTGCAGCCGCCGAAGCCCTCGTGGTCGTGCTGGGCGACCATGCTGGCGACGCGGGTGTCGCGCTCGGCCTGGCCCTGGGGGAGCTCGCCGAGGTGGGTGATCTTGGCGCCGAGGAACAGCGACGCCGAACCGTTGGGGCACGCGGCGACGCAGGCGCCGCAGCCGATGCAGGTGGCGACGTCGAACGCGCGGTCGGCGCTCTCCTTCGGCACCGGGGTGGCGTGGGCGTCGGGGGCCGCACCGGTGTTGACCGAGACGAAGCCGCCGCGGGCGATGATGCGGTCGAAGGCCGACCGGTCGACCATCAGGTCCTTGATGATCGGGAAGGCGGCGGCGCGCCACGGCTCGACGGTGATGGTCTCGCCGTCGCGGAAGGAGCGCATGTGGAGCTGGCAGGTGGTCGTGACCTCGGGGCCGTGGGCCTCGCCGTTGATCATCAGGTCACAGCTGCCGCAGATGCCCTCGCGACAGTCGTGGTCGAAGACGATCGGCTCCTCGTCGTCGTTGATCAGCTGCTCGTTGAGCACGTCGAGCATCTCGAGGAACGACATGTCCTCGGAGATCTCGTCGACGTCGTACGTGCGGATGCCGCCCTCGGCCTGCGGGCCGGCCTGGCGCCAGATCTTCAGGGTGAGCTTCATGGGGTGGGGATCTCCAGGTGGGTGAACGTCAGGGGGAGGGAGGGGCGGCGGGTCACTTGTAGCTGCGCGCGGCCATCTTGACGGCCTCGTAGACGAGGTCCTCCTTGTGCAGCACTGGCTTCTCGCCCTCGCCGGCCCACTCCCAGGCGGCGACGTAGGCGTACTGGTCGTCGTGGCGCAGCGCCTCGCCGTCCTCGGTCTGGGACTCGCCGCGGAAGTGACCGCCGCAGGACTCGCGCCGGTTGAGCGCGTCGATGCACATCAGCTCGCCGAGCTCGAAGAAGTCGGCCACACGACCGGCCTTCTCCAGCGACTGGTTGACGCCGTCGCCGGTGCCGAGCACCTTGACGTTGCGCCAGAAGTCGTCCTTGAGGGTGCGGATGAGGTCGATGGCCTTCTTCAGGCCGTCCTCGGTGCGCTCCATGCCGCAGTACTCCCACATGATGTTGCCGAGCTCGCGGTGGTAGGAGTCGACGCTGCGGGTGCCCTTGTTGGACAGGAAGTGGTTGATCCGGGCCTCGGCCGACTCGCGGGCCTCGACGACGGCGGGGTGGCTCTCCTCGATCTTCTCGAACGGGGAGTCCGCGAGGTAGTCGCGGATCGTGTTCGGGAGCACGAAGTAGCCGTCGGCCAGGCCCTGCATCAGCGCCGAGGCGCCGAGGCGGTTGGCGCCGTGGTCGGAGAAGTTGGCCTCGCCGGCCACGAACAGGCCGGGGATCGTGGACTGCAGGTCGTAGTCGACCCACAGGCCGCCCATCACGTAGTGGACGGCCGGGTAGATCCGCATCGGGACCTCGTAGGGGTCCTCGCCGGTGATGCGGGCGTACATGTCGAACAGGTTGCCGTACTTGCTCTCGATCGCCGGGCGGCCGAGGCGGCCGATGGCCTCGGAGAAGTCGAGGTAGACGCCGCGGCGCACGCCCTCGACCTCGGGGCCGACGCCGCGGCCCTCGTCGCACATGTTCTTGGCCTGGCGCGAGGCGATGTCGCGGGGCACCAGGTTGCCGAAGGAGGGGTAGATCCGCTCGAGGTAGTAGTCGCGGTCGTCCTCGGCGATCTCGCGCGGGTCCTTGTCGGCGTCCTTGGCGTCCTTGGGGACCCAGATGCGGCCGTCGTTGCGCAGCGACTCGCTCATCAGGGTCAGCTTGGACTGGTGGGCGCCGGAGACCGGGATGCAGGTCGGGTGGATCTGCGTGTAGCAGGGGTTGGCCATGTAGGCGCCCTTGCGGTGCGCGCGCCAGGTGGCGGTGACGTTGCAGCCCATGGCGTTGGTGGAGAGGAAGAAGACGTTGCCGTAGCCTCCGCTGGCGAGCACGACCACGTCGGCGAGGTGGGTCTCGAGCTCGCCGGTGACCATGTCGCGCACGATGACGCCGCGGGCGCGGCCGTCGACGACGACCAGCTCGACCATCTCGTGGCGGGAGTACTGCTGGACGGTGCCGGCACCGATCTGGCGCTCCAGCGCCTGGTAGGCGCCGAGGAGCAGCTGCTGGCCGGTCTGGCCGCGGGCGTAGAAGGTGCGGGAGACCTGGACGCCGCCGAAGGAGCGGTTGTCGAGCAGGCCGCCGTACTCGCGGGCGAAGGGCACGCCCTGCGCGACGCACTGGTCGATGATGTTGGTGCTCACCTGGGCGAGGCGGAAGACGTTGGTCTCCCGCGAGCGGTAGTCGCCGCCCTTGATGGTGTCGTAGAAGAGGCGGTGGACGGAGTCACCGTCGCCCTTGTAGTTCTTGGCCGCGTTGATGCCGCCCTGGGCCGCGATCGAGTGCGCGCGTCGGGGGGAGTCCTGGTAGCAGAACGTCTTGACCTGGTAGCCGGCCTCGCCGAGCGTGGCGGCCGCGGAGCCGCCGGCCAGGCCGGTGCCGACCATGATGACCGAGACCTTGCGGCGGTTGGCCGGGTTGACGATGCGGGCCTCGAACTGGCGGGTGTCCCACTTGTCCTCGACCGGCCCGCCCGGGGCCTTGGTGTCGGCGATCGGGTCGCCGGGGACGTAGTAGCCCGCGGCGTCGTCGTGCTGCTGCGGGTCGTCGGGGGAGGAGGGGTCGGAGGTCTTCAGTGCGGGGTTGCTCATGGTGACTTCGCCTTACTTCGAGATGACGCCGGTCAGGACGCCGAGAGGGACGAGGGAGAACCCGCCCGCCACCACCACGGCGACGACGAGCCCGGCGCGCTTCCAGACCAGCCGCTGGCGCGCGGAGTTGGTGAAGCCGAGGGTCTGGCCGGCGCTCCACACCCCGTGGTGCAGGTGGGTGCCCAGCATGAACATGGCGACCAGGTAGATCAGGGTCAGCCACCACACCGAGAACGAGTCGACCATCAGGTTGAACGGGTCGTTGGTGGCGCCACCGGTGACGTTGACCTTGCCGACGGTGAAGTTCAGCAGGTGCCAGACGATGAAGAGCAGCAGCGTCACGCCGCCCCAGCGCATCAGGTGCGAGGAGAAGGAGGAGTGCTTGTTCTTCTTCACGACGTACTTGGTGCCGCCGCGGGCGGTCTGCGCCCGGCGCCACAAGGTCACGGCGGCGTAGACGTGCAGGGCCAACGAGACCAGGAGCACGACCCGGATGATCCAGAGCAGCCCGCTGTAGGGCAGCAGCGGCTCACCGAGAGTGCGCAGGTGCTCGGCGTACTCGTTGAACGAGTCGTGGCCGGCGAACGCCTTGAGGTTGCCGTACATGTGGGCGAGGACGTAGCCGATGAAGACGAGACCGGTGACGGCCATCAGGAGCTTCAGGGCGATGGTCGAGCGCGTCGACCTGCTGTTCTTCACGAGAGTCGCGGTTGCCACGTCAGCCACGGTATCCCGCGGCCGGGCGTGACGGGGCGCACGGGTGTGTGAGACATCCCTCGCGTCGGCCGGGCCGGGTGCTGGTCACGGCAGTGCCTCCCGGGTCGGGGCCGCGTCCTGGGCCGCATCCTGGGAAGCGGTGGTGCGGGGGCCCGGGGCGCGGTGCAGGATCAGCACGGCGCGGTCGTCCTCGCCGCGGCGTACCTCCTCCAGCAGGCGCTGGGCGGCTCCGTCGAAGCCGTCGGCCACCGCCGCGGCCCCGCGCTCGCGCAGCCACTCCAGGCCGACGTCGAGGTCGTGGGAGCGGTACTCGATGACGCCGTCGGTGTAGAACATCAGCGCCTGGCCGGGGGCGAGCGTGCCGGTGGTGGTGTGCATCTCGGGCTGCTCCACGATGCCGAGCGCCATGCCGCGGGCGGCGTCGGTGCGCCACTCGCCGTCCTCGGGCCACCACACCAGGGCGGGCGGGTGCCCGGCGCTGGTCAGCCCGTAGTCGCCCGTCTCGAGGTCGACGGTCACGTGGATGGCCGTGGCGAAGCCCTCGTCCTGCTTCTGGCGGAGCAGGAAGTCGTTGGCCGACTCGAGCAGGCCCTGCGGGGGGAGCGAGCCGATCAGGCCGCCGAGCGCGCCGCCGAACTGCAGCGCCTGGGAGGCGGCGCCCACGCCCTTGCCGCAGACGTCGACGAGGATCATCTCGAGCCGCCGGCCCTGCTGGGAGAGGTCGGCGACCAGGAAGTCGCCGCCGTAGCCCACCCCGCTGGCCGCGATCATCGCCGACTGGGTGGTCCAGCCGTCGGGCAGCGGCGGCACCGTGCCGGCCGCCTGGAGCCGACGCCGCAGGTCGTTGAGCATCGCCTCGCTCATCGGTCCCGGCAGGCCGCTGTGCTGGCGGCTGCTCGCGAACAGGATCAGCCCGATCGAGAGCAGCACGGTCGTGATGGCGGTGACGCGGGTGGGGTTGAGCCCGACCTCGGTGACCATCGCGGTCACCGAGAGCACGTACGTCGTCGCGCAGAGCGCCACGAGCGGACGGAAGCGCAGCAGCAGCATGCCGAGCAGCAGCCACACGTAGTAGGCCGTCAACGGCATCAGCGGGTAGCTGGCCAGCGAGACGCCGAAGCACGCGACCACGCCGACGAGCAGGACGACCAGCGTCAGCGTCTGGCTCTCCCGGCTGCCGGTGCGCCAGGTGGCCACGGGGTCGGTCAGGTAGCGCCGTACGCGCGTCGACAGCGACGTGGTCTGCACGGCCGTCCTCCCCCCGAGATGCTGCGTCCCCAGGCTAGGCGCATCCGAGGGGGGAGCGGAGGTGGAACCCGACTGGTCTAGTGGGGAATCCCCTCGACGCGCAGCTCGCGCGCGGCGGTGGGCCCGCTCCCGACCAGTCGCGGGTAGTGCCGTTCCAGCAGGTCGGCGACGGCGTCGTCCCAGGTGCGGTCCGCGACCGACGCGCGGGCCTGTGCGGCGAGGGTGAAGCGGAGGTCGGGGCTCGCGGCCAGCCGGGCCACCGCGCGGGCGAGGGCCTTCCCGCCGCGGTCGGTGGTCACGAGCAGGCCGTTCTCCTCGTGGCGGACCGCCCGGGTCGCCGTACCGCTGTCGAAGGCCACGACGGGCACCCCGCTCGCCAGCGCCTCCAGCAGGACCGGGGCGTACGCCGCCTTCTTGCGCGGCTGCACCAGCACGTCGGCGGTGGCCAGGCAGCGGGCCCGCTCGACGCCGGTGGCGCGGGGCACGACCTTGGCGCCGGCCGCCCGCAGGTGGTCGGCGCCGGCGCCGTCACCCAGCGCCACGAGTCGTACGCCGGGGAGCCGGGCGACCGTGGCCAGCCGGCCGACGACCTTGCGCCGGTCGAGGGGGCCGTCGTGCAGCACGACCAGCCGTCCGCCGTCGGGGGCGTGGACCCGCGCCCACCGGTCGTGCAGCGCCTCGTCGCGCAGCCCGGGGTGGTGGTGCTCGAGGTCGACCCCGGGACCCCAGCGACGGGGCTCCAGCACCAGCGTGGGGACGCCGAGCCGGTCGGCGGCCTCGGCGGCCTTGAGGCCGAGCCGGTGCGGGTCGAGGAGGTGGCACACGTCGGGGCGCGAGAGCGCCATCGCCTCGCGGACCGCCGAGACCGGGGTCATCCGGCTGGCCCAGAACATCCGGGCGCCGTGGAAGGTCGCCTGGCCGCGGCCGCCCGCGAAGACGACGACGTCGTGCCCGGCGGCGGTGAGCCGCACGGCCACCTCCCGCGTGACCCGGGCGGACGGGTCGTCGGCGGGGGTGAAGGTCTCGCTGACCAGTGCGATGCGCATGACCCCCACGCTGCTCCCGCCCGGTGTCGGCGTGATGACGGCGGTGGGTGTGTCAGGTGAACGTGCCGGTCCCGGACGCCTGCTCGAGCTCGGGCGCCAGGCGGCCGTGCAGGCAGACGTCGTGGCGACGCTCGCCTCCCGGGGCGTCGGGGTCGCGCAGCGGGAGGAAGGCGCGGCGTACGCCCTCGCGCTCGTAGCCGGCGCCGGTGGCGACCCGGCAGGACGCGCCGTTCTCCACGCTGTGGTCGAGCTGGGCCCGCACCTGGTGGGGGCCGCCCTCGTCCACGAGCAGCCAGCGGGTGAGCAGCCGCAGCGCCCGGGTGCCGACGCCGCGACCGCGGGCGTCGGGGTGCACGGCGTAGCCCACGTCGGCGGTCCGGAACGGTGCGGGCACGTCCTGGCGCCAGTCCACGACGCCGAGGAGGTGTGCGGGAGCCGCCTCGGCGGCCACGACGAGCCGACCCGGCACGCGGTCGTCGAAGTGGAGCCGGCTCTCCTCCACCCGCGGCTCGAGCTGCTGCACCGAGGTCGGGAGCACCACGAACGTCGGGGTGCCGTATCGCTGCTCGTCGGGGTCCTCGTAGAGCTCGAACCACCGCTGCAGGTCGTCGTGGTGGGCGGGGCGGAGCACGAGGCCCTCGCCGGTGACGAGGTGCCGGCGCCCGGTCGCGTCCTTGGTGTCCACCGGCCCACGGTAGGACTCAGCCCTAGGACGAGTCTCACACCCGCTGGTCGTGCCGCGGGTCTGTCCCTACCCTCGCCCCATGACCAGTGACGCCCGTCTCAGCCTGGCCGAGGGCGGCCAGCACACCCGTGAGGACTGGGAACGGGCGGCAGCGGCGGTGCTGCGCAAGGCCCGCCGCCTCGGCGAGGACGCCCCCGACCACGACGTCTGGGAGGCGCTGACGGCCACCACGCTCGACGGGCTGCGGGTGCCGCCGCTGGGCACCCCCGAGCTCGTGGCCGACCTCCCCGCCCCGGTGCGGCCCCCGGCGCGCGACGCCGGCTGGGACGTCCGCGCCTGGCTCGCCGACGCGGACGCCGCCCGCGGCAACGCCGCGCTGCTGACCGACCTGGAGAACGGCGCCACGTCGCTGCTGCTCCAGGTCGGGGCCGGCGGCACCGCGCCCGAGGACCTCGCCCGACTGCTCGACGGCGTGCTGCTCGACGTGGCCGCCGTCGTGCTGGACGCGCCCGGCGACCCGCTCGGCGCGGCTCGCGCGTTCGCGGCGGTCGCCGAGGGCGTCGCGGCGCCGCTCGCCGCCGGCACCAACCTGGGGGTCGACGTCGTGGCCGCGCGGGTGCGCGGGCTGGAGGGGGGCGGCTCGGTCGGGAGCGACGAGGAGACGCTGCGCGAGGCGGCCACGCTGGCCCAGGGGCTGGGGTGCCGGGCCTTCGTCGTCGACGGCACCGCCCTGCACGACCTGGGAGCCTCCGACGTGCAGGAGGTCGGCTACGCGCTGGCGGTCGCCGTCCACCTGCTCCGCACGCTGGAGCGCGCCGGCATCGGGGTCGACGAGGCGGCCGGGCTGGTGGAGTTCCGGCTCGCCGCGACCGACCAGCAGTTCGTCACGATCGCCAAGCTGCGCGCCGTACGACGGGTGTGGGCGCGCGTCCTCGAGCTCAGCGGAGCCTCGGAGGACCGCCGCCAGATGGTGCTGCACGCGCTGACCTCGCGGCCGATGATGACCCGCTACGACCCCTGGGTGAACCAGCTGCGCACCTGCGTGGCCGCCTTCGCCGCCGGGGTCGGTGGTGCCGACGCCGTCACCGTGCTGCCCTTCGACTCCCGCCTCGGCGTCCCCGACGCGTTCGGCCGCCGGGTCGCCCGCAACACCTCGACCCTGCTCGTCGAGGAGTCCCACGTCGCCCGGGTCGCCGACCCCGCCGGCGGCGCCTTCGCGGTGGAGAAGCTGACCGACGACCTCGCCGTCGCCGCCTGGGCGGAGCTGGGCCGGCTCGAGGAGGCCGGCGGCGTGCACGCGGCCCTCGAGGACGGCTCCCTGCACGCCCGGGTCGCCGCCGTGGTCGCCGAGCGCGACCGCCGGGTCGCCACCCGGGCGCTGCCGCTCACGGGCACCTCGGAGTTCCCGAACCTCGCCGAGACGCTGCCCGAGCGGGAGCCGTACGCCGAGGGCTCCTACCGCGTCCGCCCGTACGCCGAGCCGTTCGAGCACCTGCGCGACGAGCCGGCCAGCACCCCGGTGTTCCTGGCCACCATGGGCAGCGTCGCCGCCCACACCGCGCGGGCCACCTTCGCGCGCAACCTGTTCGCCGCGGGGGGCGTCGACGTGGTCAACCAGGGCGCGCACGACGACGTCGAGGCGGTGCTGGCCGACTACCGCGGTCCCGACGGCGGGCAGCCGGTGGTCTGCCTGGTCGGCCACGACCAGGCCTACGACGCGTGGGGCGCCGACCTGGCGACCGCGCTGCGCGAGGCCGGTGCGACCCGCGTGGTCGTGGCCGGCAAGGCCCGCGACTGGGCCGACGACAGCTGCGCCCTGGGGGTCGACGCCCTCGACTTCCTGCGCCGCACCCGCGAGGCGCTGGCCCCGACGGGCTCGACCGGCGGACGGTCGACCGACGACACGGAGGAGAGCCGATGAGCGTCCCGGAGAGCTTCGCCGGACTGCCCCTGGCGGGCGAGGTCCGCGCCGAAGAGGCCGTCGAGCGGGAGCCGTGGCCCTCGCCGGAGGGCATCGACGTGCTGCCGGTCTACGGCCCCGAGCACCTCGAGGGCCTCGACGCCCTCGACACCTACCCCGGCCTCGCGCCGTTCCTGCGCGGGCCCTACCCGACGATGTACACCACCCAGCCCTGGACGGTGCGCCAGTACGCCGGGTTCTCGACCGCCGAGGAGTCCAACGCCTTCTACCGGCGCAACCTCGCGGCCGGGCAGAAGGGCCTCTCGGTCGCCTTCGACCTCGCCACCCACCGCGGCTACGACTCCGACCACCCGCGGGTCAAGGGCGACGTCGGCATGGCCGGCGTCGCGATCGACTCGATCTACGACGCCCGCACCCTCTTCGACGGCATCCCGCTCGACGAGATGTCGGTCTCGATGACCATGAACGGCGCGGTGCTGCCGATCATGGCGCTCTACATCGCCGCGGCCGAGGAGCAGGGGGTGAAGCCGGAGCAGCTCACGGGGACCATCCAGAACGACATCCTCAAGGAGTTCATGGTCCGCAACACCTACATCTACCCGCCGCAGCCGAGCATGCGGATCATCTCCGACATCTTCGCCTACACCTCGGCCAAGATGCCGCGCTTCAACTCCATCTCGATCTCGGGCTACCACATCCAGGAGGCCGGGGCGACGGCCGACCTGGAGCTGGCCTACACGCTGGCCGACGGCGTGGAGTACATCCGCGCGGGCCTCGACGCCGGCCTGACGATCGACCAGTTCGCCCCGCGGCTGTCCTTCTTCTGGGCCATCGGGATGAACTTCTTCATGGAGGTCGCCAAGCTCCGCGCGGCCCGCGCGCTGTGGGCCCGTCTCGTCGCCCAGTTCGAGCCGCAGAACCCCAAGTCGCTGTCGCTGCGCACGCACTCGCAGACCAGCGGCTGGTCGCTGACCGCGCAGGACGTGTTCAACAACGTGCAGCGCACCTGCATCGAGGCGATGGCCGCGACCCAGGGCCACACCCAGAGCCTGCACACCAACGCCCTCGACGAGGCGATCGCGCTGCCGACCGACTTCTCGGCCCGGATCGCGCGCAACACCCAGCTGCTGCTGCAGCAGGAGTCCGGCACGACCGGGACCATCGACCCCTGGGGCGGCAGCTGGTACGTCGAGCGGCTGACCCACGACCTCGCCGAGCGCGCCTGGGCGCACATCAGCGAGGTCGAGGCGGCCGGCGGCATGGCCAAGGCCATCGAGGAGGGCCTGCCCAAGATGCGCATCGAGGAGGCCGCCGCCCGCACCCAGGCGCGGCTCGACTCCGGGGTGCAGACCCTCGTGGGCGTCAACACCTACCGCCTCGCCGACGAGGACAAGCTCGACGTGCTGCGGGTCGACAACGCCAGCGTCTACCGCCAGCAGCTCGACAAGCTGGCGCGGCTGCGCGAGGAGCGCGACGACGAGGAGGTGCGCCGCACCCTCGAGGCGCTGACCCGCTCGGCCGAGGCCGGCGTCTCGACCGGTGCGACCAGCGGGCCCGAGGCCTCCGACGGCAACCTCCTCGCCCTGGCCGTCGACGCCGCCCGGGCCAAGGCCACGGTGGGGGAGATCTCGGAGGCGCTGGAGCAGGTCTACGGCCGCCACCGCGCCACCATCCGTACGATCTCGGGCGTGTACAAGCGCGAGTCGGGCAGCAGCGAGGCGCTCGGCAAGGTGCTCGCGGCCACGGAGAAGTTCGCCGAGGACGAGGGCCGTCGCCCGCGCATCCTGGTGGCCAAGATGGGCCAGGACGGTCACGACCGCGGCCAGAAGGTCATCGTCACGGCCTTCGCCGACATGGGCTTCGACGTCGACGTGGGGCCGCTGTTCTCCACCCCCGAGGAGGTCGCGCAGCAGGCGGTCGACGCCGACGTGCACGTGGTCGGGGTCAACTCGCTCGCCGCGGGCCACCTGACGCTGGTGCCCGAGCTCAAGCAGGCGCTGGCCGACCAGGGGGCCGAGGACGTGATGGTGGTCGTGGGCGGCGTGATCCCGCCCGACGACGTGCCCACGCTGCTCGAGGCGGGGGCGGCCGAGGTGTTCCTGCCCGGCACCGTCATCGCCGACGCCGCGCTCGGCCTGCTGGAGAAGCTCTCGGCCCAGCTGGGTCACTGAGGGTGGCCGGCAGGGACGTCGCCTCGCTGGTCACCGGCATCCGCGAGGGTCGCCGGGCCGCGGTGGCGCGCGCGATCACGCTGGTCGAGTCGGCGCGCCCCGACCACCGGGTCACCGCCCGCGAGCTGCTCACCGAGCTGGCGGGGGAGCCCGACCGGGCCCCGGCCGTGCGGGTCGGCGTCTCCGGGGTGCCCGGCGTGGGCAAGTCGACCTTCATCGAGGGCCTCGGCACCCGGCTGACCTCCGCCGGCCACCGCGTCGGCGTGCTCGCCGTCGACCCGTCCTCGGTCCGCACCGGCGGCTCGGTGCTGGGCGACAAGACGCGGATGGCGACGCTGACCGCCGACCCGCAGGCCTACATCCGGCCCTCCCCGAGCGCCGGCACCCTGGGCGGGGTCGCGCGGGCGACGACCCAGGCGATGGTGGTGCTCGAGGCCGCGGGCTACGACGTGGTGCTGGTCGAGACCGTCGGCGTCGGCCAGTCCGAGGTGACCGTGGCCGGCATGGTCGACACCTTCCTGTTCCTCACCCTGGCCCGCACCGGCGACCAGCTGCAGGGCATCAAGAAGGGCATCCTGGAGATCGCCGACGTGATCGCGGTCAACAAGGCCGACGGCGACCGCGCGCAGGAGGCGCGGTCGGCGGCCAAGGAGCTCGCCGGCGCGCTGCGGCTGGTGCAGGGCACCTCCGACGGCTGGGTGCCGCCGGTGCTGACCTGCTCGGCGCTGCACGACGAGGGACTCGAGGAGGTCTGGGCGCGGGTGCTCGCGCACCGGGAGTCGCTGGGGGAGCAGGGGCTGGCCGCCAAGCGTGCCGCGCAGCAGCACGACTTCACCTGGGCGCTGGTGCGCGACGAGCTCGACCAGCGGCTGCGACGGTCCCCGGGGGTGGCGGCCGTGCGGGACGACGTACGACGGGCGCTGCTGGCCGGCGAGACCACGGCCCCCCTGGCCGCCGACCGGCTGCTCGCGGCGTACGACTCGGACTGAGGCCCGGTCTCGACCCGCGGGTGTCGGCGACCGGCACCGGTCCCGCCCGATACCCTTGCCCGAGTGACCCCGCCACCCACCGCCACCGCCGACCTCGCGCAGGCCGTGGTCGAGGGGGTCCGTGACCGCGAGGAGCTGCTCGTCGAGGTCCGTCGCGACCTCCACGCGCACCCCGAGCTGTCCTGGTCCGAGCACCGCACCGCGGCCCTGGTCGCCAAGCACCTCGAGCACGCCGGCCTCGACCCGCGCCCGATGCCGCGCGGCGGGCTGCTCGTCGAGGTGGGCGGCGCCCACGACGGACCGACGGTGGCGCTGCGTGCCGACCTCGACGCGCTCCCGGTCGAGGACCGCACCGGCGACCCGTGGGCCAGCACCGTCCCCGGGGTCGCCCACGCCTGCGGGCACGACGTCCACACCACCGCGCTGCTGGGTGCCGGGCTCGCCCTGGCCGCCCACGCCGAACGGCTGCCGGGCCGGGTCCGCCTGGTCTTCCAGCCGGCCGAGGAGATCATGCCGGGCGGGGCGCTGATGGCCATCGACGCCGGCGCCCTCGACGGCGTCAGCCGCATCTTCGGCCTCCACGTCGACCCCACGCTCGACGTCGGCACGGTCGGGCTGCGCGAGGGCCCGCTGACCGGCGCCGCCGACCACCTCGACGTCGTGCTCACCGGCAAGGGCGGCCACACCTCGCGCCCCCACCTGACCGAGGACCTCACCTTCGCGCTCGGCAAGCTCGTCACCGAGCTGCCCGCGGTGCTCTCGCGGCGGCTCGACCCGCGCGCCGGGGCCAGCGTGGTGTGGGGACTGGTCCAGGCCGGTTCGGCCGTCAACGTGATCCCCTCCACGGGTCGCGCCGGCGGGACCGTGCGGATGCTCGACGCGGTCGCGTGGGCCGACGCCGAGCAGCTGGTGAGCGACATCGTCGCGCAGATCGTCGAGCCCTACGGCGTCGAGCCGGTCATCCGCTACGTCCGTGGCGTCCCGCCGGTGGTCAACGAGCCCCGGTCGACGCAGTTGCTGGGCCGTGCCGTGCGCGAGGTGCTGGGCGAGGAGGCCGCCGTGGGCACGACGCAGAGCCTGGGCGGCGAGGACTTCGCGTGGTACGTCGACACGGTGCCGGGCGCGATGGGTCGCCTGGGGGTCCGCACGCCGGGCGGTCCGACGTACGACCTGCACCAGGGGGACCTGCGCATCGACGAGCGCGCCACGGTCGTCGGGGCGGGCGTCCTGGCCGCCGCCGCACTGGCCTCGCTGGCCGCCGAGGTCACCGACCGATAACACTTGCAGCCCACCCCTCCCGACCGGTAGGTGCGGTCGAGCGGCTCGCTTAGGGTGCGTCGAGACGTGCCGGTCAGTGGCACCCGAGACCCAGGAGGCATCTTGCGTCGCATGAGCAAGATCGCGGCAGTGACCATGGTGGGGGCCCTCGCCCTGACCGGGTGTGGCAGCAACAGCGGCGGCGGCGGTGGGGGCAGCGACAGCGGCTCCGGCGGCTCGGCCTCCGAGGACGTCTGCAAGAGCAAGACCGACGGCGAGGGGCCCAAGATCGGCCTGGCGTACGACGTCGGCGGCCGCGGCGACCAGTCCTTCAACGACTCGGCCTACGCCGGCCTGAAGAAGGCCGTGGACGAGATCGACGCCACCTGCGTCGAGGCCAACGCCCAGACCGACGACAACGACACCACCCGCGCCGAGCGGCTGCGGACCCTGGCCGAGGGCGGCGTCAACCCCGTCATCGCGGTCGGCTACCTCTACTCCCCGGCCGCGGCCCAGGTCGCGCCGGAGTACCCCGACGTCGACTTCGCGGTCATCGACGGCTTCAGCACCACCATCGCCAAGGACGCGACCAACCTCGCCGACCTGACCTTCGCCGAGAACGAGGGCTCCTACCTCGTCGGCGTCGCTGCGGCGCTGAAGTCCGAGAGCGGCAAGATCGGCTTCGTCGGCGGTGTCGACGGTGCGCTGATCCAGAAGTTCGAGGCGGGCTACGTCGCCGGCGCGAAGTCGGTCAAGCCCGACATCGACGTCGAGATCCAGTACCTCACGCAGGACCAGAACGACGCCGCCGCCGGCTACGAGAACCCCTCAGGGGGCAAGGCCGCGGCCGAGGCGATGTACCAGGACGGTCGCGACGTGGTCTACCACGCCGCCGGCAAGTCGGGCCTCGGTGTCTTCCAGGCCGCCGCGGCCGCCGGTGAGGGCAACTGGGCCATCGGCGTCGACTCCGACCAGTACCTCACCGCGCCCGAGGACCAGCAGCCGCGCATCCTGACCTCGATGCTCAAGCGCATCGACACCGCGGTCTTCGAGGCCGGCAGCGCCGTGGCCGACGACAGCTGGAAGTCCGGCTTCGTCACCTACGACCTGAAGAGCGACGGCGTGGGCTACTCCACCTCGGGCGGCTTCGTCGACGACCTCAGGACCCAGATCGACGAGGCCGGCGACCAGATCAAGAGCGGCGAGGTCACGGTTCCGAGCGAGCCGGAGAACTGACCCGCAGGCCCGGCCCACGGCCGGTCCAGCAGCAGTGACCAGGTGCCCGGGCGACCCGTAGGGTCTGCCCGGGCACCTGGCGTGTCCCACCACGAGGAGGTAGGCGGATCGTGTCGACCAGCACCGGCTCGCAGACGCACCCAGAGCGCACCGGCACCCCCGCCATCGAGCTGCGGGGCATCGGCAAGCGCTTCCCCGGCGTGATCGCCAACCACGACGTCGACATCACCATCGACAGCGGCACCATCCACGCGCTCGTGGGGGAGAACGGCGCCGGCAAGTCGACCCTGATGAAGATCCTGTACGGCGTGCAGAAGCCCGACGACGGCACCATCACCGTCGAGGGCCAGCAGGTCACGCTGTCCACCCCGGCCGACGCCATCGCGCGCGGCATCGGCATGGTCTTCCAGCACTTCATGCTGGCCGACAACCTCACCGTCCTGGAGAACGTCACCCTGGGCGCCGAGAAGCTGCACGGCATCGGCGACGCCGCGCGGCGCCGGATCCTCGAGATCTCCGAGCAGTACGGCTTCGGCCTCGACCCCGACGAGCTGGTCGAGACCCTCGGCGTCGGCGAGCGCCAGCGCGTGGAGATCCTCAAGGTGCTCTTCCGCGGTGCCCGGATCATCATCCTCGACGAGCCCACGGCCGTGCTGGTGCCGCAGGAGGTCGACGCGCTGTTCGACAACCTGCGGCTGCTGCGCGAGCAGGGCAACACCCTCATCTTCATCTCGCACAAGCTCGACGAGGTCCGCGCCGTCGCCGACCGCATCACCGTCGTCCGGCGCGGCACCACGGTCGCCTCGGTCGACCCGGCCGAGGTCACCTCGCGCCAGCTCGCCGAGCTGATGGTCGGCAGCGAGCTGCCCTCGCCGAGCACCGAGGAGTCGACCGTCACCGACCGCGTGCTGCTCTCGGTGCGCGACCTGACCGTGCTGGACGCGACCGGTCGCCCCGAGCTCGCCGACGTCTCCTTCGACATCCACGCCGGCGAGGTGCTGGGCATCGCCGGCGTCGAGGGCAACGGCCAGACCGAGCTCGTCGAGGCGCTGGTCGGCATGCGGCGCCCCTCCCAGGGGTCGGTCCACCTCGCCGACCAGGACGTCACCGGGTGGTCGACGCGCCACCGGCGCGAGTCCGGGATCGGCTACGTGCCCGAGGACCGCCACCGCCACGGCCTGCTGCTCGACTCCCCGCTGTGGGAGAACCGCATCCTGGGCCACCAGACCCGCCCGCCGTCGGTGCGCGGCGGCTGGCTCGACGTGCGCGGCTCGCGCAAGGACTCCACCCGCATCGTGGAGCAGTACGACGTCCGCACGCCCGGCATCGACACCACCGCCCGGGCGCTGTCGGGCGGCAACCAGCAGAAGTTCATCGTCGGCCGCGAGATGAGCGGCGACCCCGTGCTGCTCGTCGCCTCGCACCCGACGCGCGGCGTCGACGTCGGCGCCCAGGCGCAGATCTGGCGCCACATCAAGGACGCCCGGCGCGAGGGCCTGGCCGTGCTGCTCGTCTCGGCCGACCTCGACGAGCTGATCGGCCTGTCCGACACCATCCGGGTGATGCTGCGCGGTCGTCTCGTCGGCGACTTCGACCCGCAGACCGTCACCCCCCAGCAGCTCGGCTCGGCGATGACCGGGGCGGGCGACGAGGAGACCGCGCGATGAGCGTCGTACGCCGGGCCGGGCTCGTGCTCGCCGCCCCCGTCCTGGCGCTGGTGGCCGCCGGGCTGATCGTGAGCGCGCTGCTGCTCGCCACCGGTGACGACGTCGCCGGCTTCTGGAGCGTGATGACGGCGCTGCCGGGGGAGCGCGCGATCGTCGCGATCGCCAACCAGTCGGCCATCCTCTACCTCTCCGGCGTGGCCGCGGCCATCGGCTTCCGGATGAACCTGTTCAACATCGGCGTCGAGGGCCAGTACCGCCTGGCCGGCTTCGCCGCCGGCGCCTTCGCCGGCCAGGCCTGGCTGCCGGGCTACCTCAACACCGTGGCCGCCATCCTGGTCGCGATGCTCGTCGGCGCGCTGTGGGCCGGCATCGCCGGCGCACTGCGGGCCTACCGCGGCGTCAGCGAGGTGATCTCGACGATCATGCTCAACGCCATCGCGGGCTCGCTGATCGGCTACTTCATCAAGCAGTGGGGCGAGCGCACCGGCAACGCGACCAACACCAAGGCGATGCCCGAGGGCAGCCGGGTCGGCACCATCGCGCTGTTCCCCGAGAGCCCGGTGCAGCTCTACGGCCTGGCGCTGCTCGCGGTCGTGGTCGGCGTGCTGTTCTGGGTGCTGCTCAACCGCACCCGCTTCGGCTTCGACCTGCGTGCCACGGGCGCCTCGGAGTCCGCGGCCGTGGCCAGCGGCGTCGACACCCGCCGGATGATCGTGGTCACGATGCTCGTCTCGGGCGCCGTCGCCGGCCTGATCGGGCTGCCGGTGATGTTCTCGCAGTCGTTCAACTACGGCTCCTCCTTCCAGACCGGGCTCGGGTTCACCGGCATCGCGGTGGCGCTGCTCGGGCGCAACCACCCCGTCGGCATCGCCTTCGGCGCGCTGGTCTTCGCCTACCTCTCCCAGCAGGCCAACCTGCTCAACATCCAGGCCGGCATCAGCCCCGACATCATCGAGGCGACCCAGGGCATCATCGTGCTGGCCGTGGTCATCGCCTACGTCGTCGTACGCCGCTACCGCGTCCGCCAGGAGCAGGCCCAGGTGGCCCGCCAGCTCGACGACGAGGCCCCTCCGGGCCGTGGTGGACCGCCGGCCCCGACCGACCCGACCGACCCGACCGACCCGGCCGCCCCGGCCGCCCCGACGCCCGCCCCGACCCCTGCCGGAGGTGCCCGATGAGCGTCCCCACCCCCGCGAGCAGCGCCACCGGGGCGCGCTCGGCCGCCGCCGGCGCCGCCGAGCCCGCCCCGCGTCGCGGCCTGCGGCTGCTCGGCATCGGTGTCGCCGTCTTCCTGCTGCTGTGCCTGGTGCGGGTGGTCACGGGCGCCGGGCCGCTGACGTCCTTCGGCACCCTGGCGCTGACCCTCACCGCGGCCACCCCGATCGCGATGGCGGGCCTGGGTGGGCTGTGGTCCGAGCGCGCGGGCGTGGTCAACATCGGCCTCGAGGGCATGATGATCCTCGGCACGCTCGGCGCGGGCTACATCGGCTACAACTACGGCTGGGTCGCCGGTGTCCTCGGAGCGATCGTCTTCGGCATCGTCGGCGGGGCGCTGCACGCACTGGCCACCGTCGTCTTCGCGGTCGACCACATCGTCTCCGGCGTCGCGATCAACATCATCGCCCTGGGCATCTCCGGCTTCCTGGCCGAGGTGTGGTTCTCCGCGCTGCCGGGAGGCGGTCCCACGCAGTCGCCCCCGCTGCCCGCCGTGCCGCGCATCGACGTCCCCTTCGTCTCCGAGCCGGCCAAGGCGCTGGCCGAGCGAGGCTGGTTCGTCGTCAGCGACCTGGCCGGGCTGGTCGAGGTGTTCACCCGCAACCTCTCGCTGCTCCACGTCGTCGGGCTGCTGCTCCTGCCGCTGAGCTTCTGGCTGCTCTGGCGCACGCGCTTCGGGCTGCGGCTGCGCTCGGTCGGCGAGGCCCCCGCCGCGGCGGAGTCGCTGGGCGTCGACGTCTACCGCTACAAGGTCGTCGCCGTGCTGGTCTCGGGCGCGCTGGCCGGCTTCGGCGGCGCCATGATCGCGATGGTCTCGTCCTCGGGCTTCCAGGTCGGGATGAGCAGCGGCATCGGCTACATCGGACTGGCCGCGATGATCTTCGGGAACTGGCGTCCCACCGGCCTGCTCGTCGGGGCGCTGCTCTTCGGCTACACCCAGGCGCTGCCGTTCCGCAACGGCCCGGAGACCGTGCACGCGCTGCTCCTCCTGGTCGGCGTGCTGCTCGTCGTCGTCGCCGTCGTGCAGGTGGTGCAGCGCAAGGGCCGCACCGCGGTCTGGCTGGGCGTGTTCGCCGTCGCCTTCCTGGCGTGGTTCGCCAGCACCGACGTGGTGCCGGCCGACTTCACCCGGATGTCGCCCTACGTCACCACGCTGCTGGTGCTCGCGCTGGCCTCGCAGCGGCTGCGGATGCCCGCCGCCGACGGCGTGATCTACCGCAAGGGAGCGGCCGGGTGAGCGAGGCTCCCGACGAGCCCGTCGGCGGCTGGGAGGCGCTCCGGGCCGAGGCGGTCGCCGCCTCCGCGCACGCCTACGCGCCGTACTCCCGCTTCCGGGTCGGCGCCGCCGCCCTGGTCGACGACGGCCGGATGGTCTCGGGCTGCAACGTCGAGAACGCGGCGTACGGCGTGGCGCTGTGCGCCGAGTGCGGTCTGGTCTCCCAGCTCCACCGCAGCGGCGGCGGTCGGTTGACCCACTTCGTGTGCGTCGACGGCGAGGAGCGACTGATCATGCCGTGCGGTCGCTGCCGACAGCTGCTGTGGGAGAACGGCGGTGCCGACCTGCTGCTGCTCACCGCGCGCGGCGTACGACGCATGGACGAGGTGCTGCCCGATGCCTTCGGCGCCGACGACCTCGGTTGACCTGACCTCGGCCGCCGTCGTGGCCGACCCCTACCCGGTGCTGGCCACCGAGCGGGAGCGGCACGCGGTGGCCCGGCACGAGGACACCGGCGCCTGGCTGGCCTTCTCGCACGCCGCCGCCGGGGCCGTGCTCCGCGACCGGCGGCTCGGCCGGATCTGGCGCGACCGCGAGCCCGCGGCGTACCTCGAGCCGTTCAACCTGCTCCACCGCCACCAGATGATGGAGAACGAGCCGCCCGAGCACACCCGGCTGCGCCGGGCCGTTTCCGGCGCCTTCAACCGCGGCCACGTCGAGCGGCTGCGCCCCCGGGTGCGGGAGCTCGCCGCCGGGCTGCTGGCCGAGGTCGACCGGTCGGGCTTCGACGTGCTCGCGTCGTACGCCGAGCCGCTGCCCGTCCTGGTCATCGCCGAGCTCGTCGGGCTGGACCGGGCCGAGGTGCCGGCGCTGCGGGCCTGGTCGCAGGCGATCGTGCGGATGTACGAGCCGTCGCCCTCGCCCGCCACCGTGGACGCGGCGGTGACCGCGGCGACCGAGTTCGCCGCCCTGGTGCGTGAGCACGTCACGCGCCGTCGCACCCACCCCGGCGAGGACCTCACCACCGACCTGCTGGCCGCCGGGCTGTCCGAGGTCGAGCTGGTCGCCGCCGTGGTGCTGCTGCTCAACGCCGGTCACGAGGCCTCGGTCAACGTGTTCGGCAACGGGCTCGTCGCCGCGCTGCGCGGCGGCGTACGCCTCGGCGAGGTCGCGGAGCTGCCCGTCCTGGTGGAGGAGATGCTGCGCTTCGACTCGGCGCTGCAGCTCTTCGAACGCACCGCGACCACCGACGTCGAGGTCGGCGGCGTGGTCGTCGCCGAGGGTGAGCGGGTGGCGGCGCTGCTCGGCGCGGCCAACCGTGACCCGGCGGTCTTCGCCGAGCCCGACCGCTTCGACGCCGCACGCGCGACCAACCCGCACCTCGCCTTCGGCGCCGGCCTGCACTTCTGCCTGGGCGCGCCGCTGGCCCGGATGGAGCTGGTCGAGTCGCTCGACGCGCTGCGCACCTCGCTCCCGGACCTGGCCCTCGCGGGGGAGCCGACCAGCCGGGGGACCTTCGTGCTCCGCGGCTGGGCCGAGGTGCCGGTCCGCGCCTGAGCCGGTCGCCGGTCGAGCCGGTCGCCGGTGAAGACCGGATGGCCGGTCCAGCCTGTCGAGGCCCCGGTCGTCCTCAGGTCTCGCGGGTGCGCGGGCTGATCCCGAAGCCCAGGACGGCCAGCCCGACGAGCCCGGCGACCAGCGCGGGGAGCGCGACGGTGGGCACCAGCACGGCCAGCAGCGCACCGCCGAGGCCGACGAAGACCGCCTGCGACATCTGGTCGGCCAGCTGGACCGAGGAGGAGTGGAAGCCCACCTCCTGCTGCTCGGAGTGGGCCAGCATCAGGAAGGACAGCGAGGAGTAGGAGAGGCCCATCCCGGCGCCGCTGAGGGTGAGGCCGACGAAGGCCAGCCAGGGCACGCCGCCGAGGGTGACCGGCACCAGCAGCGCGAGACCCACGGCCACGAGGGCGAAGCCGACGCGCAGCAGCGTGGCGCGGGGCAGGCCCGGGCGGCGGCCCTGCCAGGTCGACGCGGCCGACCAGCCGAGCGAGCCGACGATGAGGGGCGCCCCCGCCGCCGTCAGCGACCAGCCGTGGGTGGTGGTGAGCGTGAGCGGGAGGTAGGCGTTGGCAGTGAAGAACGCGCCCGAGACCAGCCACCGGCCCGCGACCACCGCCCCGATGCCGGCGCCGGCGCGCGGCGTGCCGGCGGGCAGGACGCGCACCAGGGCCAGCGCCAGCAGCACCACCGACCCGACCACGACGGCGAGCCGACCGCCTCGGGGGTCCTCCGCGGCCCAGGTCAGGGCGGAGACGGCGACCGACGCGGTGATCGCTGCCGGCACCAGCCCCGGTCGCGCCGCGGGCGGCTCGCCGTCGGGCGCCCGCAGCCCGGCGACGGCCGGCAGCACCAGGAGCACGGCCACGACGACCAGCGGGACGAGCCCGAGGAAGACCCAGTGCCAGGAGAAGCGCTCGGTGACGAACCCGGCCACCGGCGGCCCGACGAGCGAGGGCAGCACCCACGACGCCGAGAGCAGCGCGAAGACCGCCGGCCGCGCGTGCCGGGGGTAGACCACGGCGATCAGGACGTAGACCCCGACGCCGAGCCCGCCCGAGGCGAACCCCTGCAGCACCCGGCCGGCGAGCAGGGGCGTCATCGACGGGGACAGCCCCGCCAGCAGCAGGCCCCCGCCGAACAGCACCGGCCCCACCAGCAGCGGCATCCGCGGGCCGTGGGCGTCGCACCAGCGACCGGCCAGCACGGTTCCGACGACGGTGCTGGCGATGAAGGCCACGAACGGCCAGGCGTAGGTCTCCACCGACCCGAGGTCGGCGACCAGCGCCGGCATCGCCGTACCGACCCCCATCGCCTCGAAGGCGATCAGGCTGATCGTCAGCACGATCCCGATCGTCACCGCGCGGTGCGCGGGCCCGAAGAGCTCCTCGCGCACGCTCGGCTCGGTCGTCGTCACCGCCCCAGCCTGCCCGCCCGTGCCTGACGTCGCGCACCGTGGGAGCGCCGGTAGGTTGGTCGGTCCGCAGCACCCGAGGGAGGACCGCCATGGCCCAGCACGACGCCGTCGAGGTCATCGTCGCCAAGCGCGACGGTGGCGAGCTCAGCGACAGCCAGATCGACTGGGTGATCGACGCCTACACCCGGGGCGAGGTGGCCGACGAGCAGATGTCCTCGCTCGCGATGGCGATCCTGCTCAACGGCATGGACCGCCGCGAGATCTCCCGCTGGACCGCCGCGATGATCGCCAGCGGCGAGCGGATGGACTTCTCCTCGCTCTCGCGTCCCACCGCCGACAAGCACTCCACCGGCGGCGTCGGCGACAAGATCACGCTGCCGCTCGCCCCGCTGGTGGCGGCCTGCGGCGTCGCGGTGCCCCAGCTCTCCGGCCGCGGTCTCGGCCACACCGGCGGCACCCTCGACAAGCTCGAGGCGATCCCCGGCTGGCAGGCCTCGCTCTCCACCGCCGACATGCTGCGCCAGCTCGAGGACGTCGGCGCCGTCGTCTGCGCCGCGGGGTCCGGCCTGGCCCCGGCGGACAAGAAGCTCTACGCCCTGCGCGACGTCACCGGGACCGTCGAGGCGATCCCGCTGATCGCGTCCTCGATCATGAGCAAGAAGATCGCCGAGGGCACCGGCTCGCTCGTGCTCGACGTCAAGGTCGGCACGGGGGCGTTCATGAAGGACCTGGAGCGCGCCCGCGAGCTGGCCGAGACGATGGTCGCGCTCGGCACCGACGCCGGGGTCCACACCGTCGCGCTGCTGACCGAGATGTCGGTCCCGCTCGGGCTCACCGCGGGCAACGCCCTCGAGGTCCGCGAGTCGGTCGAGGTGCTCGAGGGCGGCGGGCCCGCCGACGTCGTCGAGCTCACCCTGGCCCTGGCCCGCGAGATGCTCGCCGGGGCGGGGCGCGACGACGTCGACCCCGCCGAGGTGCTGGCCTCGGGCGCGGCCCTCGACGCCTGGCGGTCGATGGTCTCGGCCCAGGGAGGCGACCCGGCCGCGCCGCTGCCGACCGCCCGCGAGACCCACGTCGTCACGGCGCCGTCCTCGGGCGTCCTGACCCGGCTCGACGCGATGGCCGTCGGCATGGCCGCGTGGCGCCTCGGCGCCGGGCGCGCCACCCAGGGCGCCGCGGTCCAGGCCGGCGCGGGGGTCGAGTGGCACGCCCGGCCCGGTGACGAGGTCACCTCGGGACAGCCCCTGCTCACGCTGCACACCGACGAGCCCGACCGGTTCGAGCGCGCGCTCGCCTCGCTGGAGGGCGGCTACGACGTCTCGCCGGCCGGCACGGCGTACGAGCCCGGGCCGATCGTGATCGACCGGGTCGGCTGAGTCGGCGGCAGGCCTCGACGCCCCGGACGTCATACGTGCTGGTGGCTCGCGCCACCATCTCGCATGACGCACCGCGGGACGGCCCGGGCGAGACGGGACCCCGTCCCCTGCTCCGTGGCCCCCGGTGACCTCAGACGTACGTCGTGACCTCGCCCGACAGCAGCGTCGCGCCGCCGGTGGCGAAGGTGGGGACGTCGGCGACCGCGGCCTTGCCCTCGGGCCCGCCGAAGCCGGCCGCGAACGCGTCGCGGTCGGCGAAGGTGAGGACCGCGACCAGGTAGTGGTCGGCGGGGGAGCCGTCGGGGCCCGGGTCGGCCCGGTGGGAGGTGTAGGACAGCAGCCCGGGCACCTTCGCGGCGAGCGGGGCGTGCGTGCTCGCGTAGTGCTCGTCGAAGGCGGCCGGGTCGTCGGGGTGTCCGTACACGACGGTGAGCTGGTAGGTCATGGACCCACCCTCGCCCCTGCCTCCCCGCGGCACAAGGTCGTCCCGGACCACCGACCCTCTGAGGACCTCTGCCGACCCCGCTCAGCCGAGCAGCAGGACGACCGTCTCGGCGACACAGGCGGGCTTGTCCTGGCCCTCGATCTCGACGACGTACTTCAAGGTGAGCTGGCGACCGGCGGAGACCTCGGTGATGGAGCCGACGCTGGCGACCAGGCGCACCCGCGAGCCGACGAGGACGGGGTGGGGGAAGCGGACCTTGTTGACGCCGTAGTTGAGCTTGGCGCCCGAGGTCTGCAGGTCGATCACCTGGGCGCTGAGCCAGGGGATGAGCGAGAGCGTGAGGTAGCCGTGGGCGATGGTGCCGCCGAACGGTCCCTCCTTCGCCTTCTCGACGTCGACGTGGATCCACTGGTGGTCGCCGGTCGCGTCGGCGAACCGGTCGACGCGCTCCTGGGTGATCTCCACCCAGTCGGTGGTGCCCACCTCCTCGCCGGCGGCGGACTCGATCTCCTCGAAGGTGCTGAAGGTGCGCATGCTGGGGGGCTCCCGTTCGGCGTCGACCCGTCCCGAGCCTCGCCCGACGACGGTGTTGGATGGCGGCATGGCCGAACCTACCGCCCTCACCACCGCGCAGATCCGGTCCGTCCCCAAGGTGCTGCTGCACGACCACCTCGACGGCGGCCTGCGCCCGGCCACGATCCTCGAGCTGGCCGACGAGGTCGGGCACGCCCTGCCCGCGGACGACGCCGCGTCGTTGGGCCGCTGGTTCACCGAGTCCGCGGACAGCGGGTCGCTGCCGCGCTACCTGGAGACCTTCGACCACACCGTCGCGGTGATGCAGCGCGCCGACCACCTGCGCCGCGTCGCCCGCGAGTGCGTCGAGGACCTGGCCGCGGACGGCGTGGTGTACGCCGAGGTGCGCTACGCCCCCGAGCAGCACCTCGCCGCCGGGCTGACCCTCGACGAGGTGGTGCGCGCCGTGCAGGACGGCATCGACGAGGGCACCGGGACGGTCGCGGCCGGCGGCGGCCGGGCCGTCGTCGTACGCCAGCTGCTGACCGCGATGCGGCACGCGGCCCGCTCCCGCGAGATCGCCGAGCTGGCCGTGGCCCACCGCGACGCCGGGGTGGTGGGGTTCGACATCGCCGGCGCGGAGGCGGGCTACCCGTCCACCCGGCACCTCGACGCCTTCGAGCACATGAAGCGCAGCAACGCCCACTTCACGATCCACGCGGGCGAGGCGTTCGGGCTGCCCTCGATCTGGGAGGCGCTGCAGTGGTGCGGCGCCGACCGGCTGGGTCACGGCGTACGCCTCATCGACGACATCGAGGTCCTCGACGACGGCGAGGTGCGGCTGGGTCGGCTGGCCTCCTACGTGCGCGACCGGCGGGTGCCGCTCGAGCTGTGCCCGCACTCCAACGTGCAGACCGGGGCGGCCGCCTCGATCGCCGAGCACCCGATCGGCCTGCTGGCCCGGCTGAAGTTCCGCGTCACGGTCAACACCGACAACCGGCTGATGAGCGGCACCTCGATGACGCGCGAGATGCAGGCCCTGGTCGAGGCCTTCGGGTGGGGGCTGGAGGACCTGCGCTGGGTGACGGTCAACGCGATGAAGTCGGCCTTCGTCCACTTCGACCAGCGGCTCGCGATCATCGAGGACGTCGTCAAGCCGGCGTACGCCGAGGCGCTGCGCGGCTGACCGGACGGCCCGCAACACGCCGGTGGCGACCATCCGACATCGGGCCCTGCGGGCGAGACAACGGGGGCGTCGTCGGGGAGGGTGAGGCCCGTGCCGTCCAGCGGTCCCGGTCCCCGGGTGCCGCTCGCACGGGCGCGGAGACGGCGATCGGGGGGATCGCCGTCTCGTCGCGCGGGCGACGGAGGTGCTGCTCAGCCGCAGATTCTGCGAGCATGCCCTGCATGGACGTCATCGACCACGGTCACGTTCTCGGGGAGACGCCTGACATCCGCCGGCTGCGGGAGCAGTCCGACGAGGTCGAGCGGCTCGTGGGGGACCTGGCCGCAAGCAACGCCCGGGGGGGCGAGGAGGTGCGACCCGTGGTGGGGCTCGGCGCCCTCGTCGCGGAGCTCAAGCGCCTCGAGCCGACCGCCACCCGCGTCTCCCGCGTGCTCCAGCCGGACTACTCCTACGACCCCGAGGACCCGGGGGTCGAGCTGACCCAGCGGGCCGAGGCGCGCGGCGTCCAGCAGCAGCTGATCACCTCGCCGCAGTCGCTGCGCACGCACCCGCTGCTGAGCTCGATCTTCCCGCGCGTGCAGAGCGGACCGGTCTTCCTGCGCGCCATGGTCATCGACGAGGCGTCCGCGCTGATCGGCGGCCGCCCCGACGCGTTCGGCAACCGGGTCTCCTGGAGCACCCGCGCGCCCCAGGTCGTCGCCGCGGTGCTCGAGGTCTGGGAGGCCACGGTGCGGCTCTCCAAGCCCGCGCTGGCCCCGGGGGAGCAGCCGCCCCTGACCCGCCGTCAGCTCGACGTGGCCCGGCTGCTGTGCATCGGCGAGAAGGACAAGTCGATCGCTCGGCTGCTCGACCTCTCGGCCCGCACCGTGGAGCGCGAGGTGAGCGCGATCCTGCGCGCGCTGCAGGCCACCAGCCGCACCGAGGCGGTGCTGCTGATGCGCGGCCGCGGCGTCAACGGCGGCTGGTCGGAGCTGTCGGACCCGGTCGGTCCCTGAGCCGCCCGATCGCGACCCGCGCCTCCTCGGGGCTGCAGACCTCGCAGCCCAGCAACCGGGCGTGCGCCACCACGGCGCGCTGGGCGCGGAGCAGGTGCAGGCCGCGGCGCACCAGCACCCACGGCGGCTTGCGGTGCTCGCTGAGGTCGCGCGAGAGTCGCCGGGCGAAGGTGACAGCCGGGTGCTGGGTCACGCAGTACGCCGCCGCGAGCAGCCCGCGCCGGCGGCACTCCGCGACCACCTCCTGCGCGAAGATCCCCTCGGCCACGACGAGCGTCGCGCCGGCCAGCCCGACGACGCGGTGGCCGGTGCGGGCGTTGGCCGCGATCTCGTAGACCGGCGCGTCGACGGAGCCGGTGCGGCACAGCTCCTCGAGCGCCGCGACGGCGGCGTCGTGGTTCCAGGAGCCGGGGGCGTCCCAGTCGACGACGGGCTCCCCGCCGGCCAGGTCGAGCACCGGCAGGGTCGGGTCGTCGCCGTCCTTGTAGAAGTCGTCGAGCCGCAGCACCGGGAGCCCGAGCCGCTCGGCGAGCCGGGACTTGCCCGACCCCGAGGGGCCGGCGAGCACGACGACGTGAGCCAGGAGTGGCAGGTCGGGCACTCAGAGGCCCATCGGGTGCCAGACCGTCTTGGTCTCCAGGAAGTCGGTCATCCGGTCCAGGCCCGGGGTGGCCAGCCAGTCCTCCGCGGCCGGGCGGCGGACGCGCTTGAGGTTGTCGGCGGCCGCGATCTCCAGGTTGCGGGCGGCCTCGGGGTCCTCGACACCGGTGAGGTCGATGGCGTTGACGTCCATGTGGGAGGCCAGCCACGGGGCGATCTCATCCTGCGGCCCGGTGAGCACGTTGACGACGCCGCCGGGCACGTCGGAGGTCGCCATCACCTCGGCCAGCGTGATCGCGGTGAGCGGGTGCGGCTGGCTGGCGATGACGACGCAGGTGTTGCCGGTCGCGATGACCGGGGCGACCACGCTCACCAGCCCGAGCAGCGGCCCGGCGGGGGCGACGACGGCCACGACGCCGGTCGGCTCGGGCGCGGAGTGGTTGAGGTAGGGCCCGGAGACCGGGTTGGCGCCCCCGACCACCTGGGCGAGCTTGTCCGACCACCCGGCGTACCAGACCAGGCGGTCGACCGCGGCGTCGACGTAGGTGCGGGCCCGCGAGGTGGTGATCCCCTCGGCGGTGCGCAGCTCGGCCTCGAACTGGTCGCGGCGGCTCTCGAGCACCTCGGCCACGCGGTAGACCACCTGACCCCGGTTGTACGCCGTGCGGCCGGACCAGCCGTCGAAGGCCTTGCGCGCGGCGACGACCGCGTCGCGGGCGTCCTTGCGCGAGGCCCGCGAGGCGTGGGCCCAGAACCGGCCCTTGGCGTCCTCGACGGCGTAGGAGCGGCCCGACTCCGAACGGGGGAAGGCCCCGCCGAGGTAGAGCTTGTAGGTCTTGCGTACGTCGGCGCGCGTCATCGCTCGCTGCCCTTCAGGTAGGGGGCCAGGCCGTGACGGCCGCCCTCGCGGCCGTAGCCCGACTCCTGGTAGCCGCCGAACGGGCTGGCCGGGTCGAACTTGTTGAACGTGTTGGACCACACCACGCCGGCGCGCAGCCGGGCAGCGGTCCACAGGATCCGCGAGCCCTTGTCGGACCACACCCCCGCCGAGAGGCCGTACGGCGTGTTGTTGGCCTTCGCGACCGCCTCCTGCGGCGTCCGGAAGGTCAGCACCGACAGCACCGGACCGAAGATCTCCTCGCGGGCGATCCGGTGGGCCTGGCTGACGCCGGTGAACAGCGTCGGGGCGAACCAGCTGCCCTTCGCGGGCAGCTCGCACGGCACCGACCAGCGCTCGGCGCCCTCGGCCTCGCCGACGCCCACCAGCTCCTGGATCCGACCGAGCTGCTCGGGGGAGTTGATGGCGCCGACGTCGGTGTTCTTGTCGAGCGGGTCGCCGACCCGGAGCGTGGCCATCCGGCGCTTGAGCCGCTCGAGGACCTCCTCGGCCACCGACTCCTGGACGAGCAGCCGCGAGCCGGCGCAGCAGACGTGGCCCTGGTTGAAGAAGATGCCGTCGACGATGCCCTCCACGGCCTGGTCGACCGGGGCGTCGTCGTAGACGATGTTGGCGGCCTTGCCGCCGAGCTCGAGGGTCACCTTCTTGCCCGTGCCGGCGACGCTGCGGGCGATGGCCTTGCCGACCTCGGTGGAGCCGGTGAAGGCGACCTTGTCGACGTCGTCGTGGGCGACGACCGCGTGGCCGGTCGCGCCGGCGCCGGTGACGATGTTGACCACGCCCGGGGGCAGGTCGGCCTGCTGGCAGATCTCGGCGAAGAGCAGCGCCGTGAGCGGCGTGGTCTCGGCCGGCTTGAGCACGACGGTGTTGCCGGCGGCCAGCGCGGGCGCGACCTTCCAGGCCAGCATGAGGAACGGGAAGTTCCAGGGGATCACCTGGCCGGCGACGCCGAGGGACGCAGGGCTGGTGCCGAGGCCGGCGTGCTCGAGCTTGTCGGCCCAGCCGGCGTAGTAGAAGAAGTGGGCGGCGGCCGTCGGGACGTCGACGTCACGGGCCTCCTTGATCGGCTTGCCGTTGTCGAGGGTCTCCAGCACCGCGATCTCGCGGGCCCGCTCCTGCACCAGCCGGGCGATCCGGAAGAGGTACTTGCCGCGCTCGCTGCCGCTCATCCGCGACCACACCCGGGTGTGCGCCCGCCGGGCGGCCTTGACCGCGTCGTCGACGTCGCGCTCGTCGGCCTCGGCGACCTCGGCGAGCACCTCCTCGGTGGCGGGGTCGGTGGTCGTGAACGGCGTGCCGCGCCCGTCGACGAACTCGCCGTTCACGAACAGGCCGTACGACGCCCGCAGCGTCACCGCCGACCGGGACTCGGGGGCAGGGGCGTACTCGAAGGTGGCCATCGTCAGTCCATCGTCACGTAGTCGGGACCGCTGTAGCGGCCGGTGGTCAGCTTGGTGCGCTGCATCAGCAGGTCGTCGAGCAGGCTGGAGGCGCCGAAGCGGAACCAGTCGGGGTCCAGCCAGTCGGGCCCGGCGACCTCGTGGACCATCACGAGGTGCTTGATCGCGTCCTTGGTGGTGCGGATGCCGCCGGCGGGCTTGACGCCGACCTGCTGGCCGGTGGCGATGCGGTAGTCGCGGACCGCCTCGAGCATCACCAGCGTCACCGGGAGGGTGGCCGCGGGCTGCACCTTGCCGGTCGAGGTCTTGATGAAGTGGGCGCCGGCCATCATCGCCAGCCAGCTGGCCCGGCGTACGTTGTCGTAGGTCTGGAGCTCGCCGGTCTCGAGGATCACCTTGAGGTGCGCGCTCCTCCCGTCCGGGAGGGCGCAGGCCTCCTTGACCGCCACGATCTCGTCGTGGACGTCGAGGTAGCGGCCGCTGAGGAAGGCGCCGCGGTCGATGACCATGTCGATCTCGTCGGCGCCGGCCTCGACGGCGTCACGGGTGTCGGCGAGCTTGACGTCGAGCGCGGCGCGGCCGCTCGGGAAGGCGGTCGCGACGGAGGCGACGTGCACGCCGGAGTCCCCGAGGGCGTCGACGGCGTGGGGGACCATGTCGGGGTAGACGCACACCGCCGCGGTCGCGGGGCAGGTGGGGTCGAGCGGGTCGGGTCGCTGGGCCTTGGCCGACAGTGCGCGGACCTTGCCGCGGGTGTCCGAGCCCTCCAGCGTGGTGAGGTCGACCATCGAGATGGCCAGGTCCACGGCGTACGCCTTGGCGGCGGCCTTGATCGAGCGGGTGCCGAGCCCGGCGGCGCGCTGCTCGGCGCCGACCTGGTCGACCCCCGGGAGGCCGTGCAGGAAGCGTCGTAGCGCGGCGTCGGACGCGGTGGCGTCGTGCAGCGGGGCCGTGGGAGTCACCGCGCCATCGTAGGTAAGGCCAGACCCGGGCGCACATCGGCGGTGGCCCGGGTCCGGCGTCAGGGGGGCGGGGGTGAGCCCGCGGGGAGGTCAGCCCTCGAGCGAGGCGTCCAGGGTGATCTCGACGCCGGTCAGCGCCTTGCTCACGGGGCAGCCGGCCTTGGCGTCCTGGGCGGCCTTCTCGAAGCCGGCCGCGTCGAGGCCCTCGACCTCACCGACGACGGTGAGCTTGATGCCGGTCAGCCTGAAGCCGCCGTCGGCCTCGTCCGGGCCGAGCGAGACGGCGGCGGTCACGTCGAGGGACTGGGGCGTGCCGCCCGCCTCGGCGATCAGGGCCGAGAGCTGCATGGCGTAGCAGGACGAGTGCGCAGCGGCGATGAGCTCCTCGGGGCTGGTGGTGCCACCGGCCTCGTCGGCCGCGCGCTTGGGGAAGGAGACGTCGTAGGTGCCGACCTGGGAGCTGCTGAGCTCGACCTGGCCCGAGCCCTCCTGCAGCGAGCCGTTCCAGGCGGTGCGAGCGGTACGAGTGGGCATGGTGCTCTCCTTCACGTCGGGGATGAGGTCCCGTGCACTTGTCTTGTGCACAAGATGATCGTAGGCACGCTAAGATTCGTCCCACAAGTGGTTCAGCGGAAAACTTTCTCCTCGGAGGTCTCCATGAGCGCGACGACCGACCCGCCGCCGGTGCGCGGCCTCGACGAGCTGCTCTGCTTCGACCTGTACGCCGCGTCGCGCGCGGTCACGGCCTTCTACCGGCCGCTGCTCGACGAGCTCGGCCTGACCTACCCGCAGTACCTCGTGCTCGTGGCGCTGCCGGCCGAGGGCGCGGTCGCGGTGAAGCGGATCGGGCACGACCTCGAGCTCGACCACGGCACGCTCACCCCGCTGCTGCGGCGGATGGAGCAGGCGGGCCTGCTGACGCGGCGCCGCAGCACCGCCGACGAGCGCCGGGTCGAGGTGGCACTGACCCCCGAGGGGCGCCGGCTGCGGCTGCGCTTCGACGACGTGCAGTGCAAGGTCGGCGAGGCGGTCGGTCTCGACGACGCGGAGTTCCGGGCGCTGCAGGCCTCGCTGGTGCGCCTGACCCGCGCCGTACGCCGGGCCGCGGACACCCCGGCCGACAGTTAGCGATCGTTAACGTCGCGGGGCTAGCATGCCCCGCATGACCTTCGAGCTCTCCGAGGACCACGAGTCGTTCCGTCGCGTCGTACGTGACTTCGCCGAGAAGGAGATCGCGCCCCACGCGTCCCAGTGGGACCGCGACCACCACTTCCCGGTCGACGTGGTGGCCTCGATGGGGCAGCTGGGGCTGTTCGGCCTGACCGCGCCGGAGGAGTTCGGCGGCGCGGGCGAGGACGGCGACTTCACCTCGCTGTGCGTGGCGATCGAGGAGATCGGCCGGGTCGACCAGTCGCTCGGCATCACGCTGCAGGCGGGCGTGGGGCTCGGCATCAACCCACTCCTGGAGTACGGCACCCAGGCCCAGAAGGAGCGCTGGCTGCCCGACCTCGTCGCCGGCACCGCGCTCGCCGGCTTCGGCCTGACCGAGCCCGGCGCGGGCTCCGACGCCGGCGCCACCCGGACCAAGGCCGAGCTCGACGGGGGCGAGTGGGTCGTCAACGGCGCCAAGCAGTTCATCACCAACTCCGGCTCCTCGGTCACCAGCCTGGTCACCGTGACGGCCCGGACCGGCGAGCGGCCCGACGGCCGCCCCGAGATCTCCGCCATCATGCTGCCGAGCGGGACGCCCGGCTTCACCGCCGAGAAGGCCTACGACAAGCTCGGCTGGCACGCCTCGGACACCCACCCGCTGTCCTTCAGCGACGCCCGCGTGCCGGAGGACCACCTGCTCGGCGAGCGGGGTCGCGGCTACGCCCAGTTCCTCGCCACCCTCGACGACGGCCGCGTCGCCATCTCGGCGCTCTCGGTCGGCTGCATCCAGGCGTGCCTCGACATGGCACTGGCCTACGCGGGGGAGCGCCAGACCTTCGGCGGGCCGATCGGGCGCAAGCAGGGCGTCGCCTTCCAGATCGCCGACCTCGAGGTGATGCTGCACGCCAGCCGCGGCCTCACCTACCGCGCCGCCGCCCTCAAGGACGCCGGCGCCCCGATGAAGCAGTTCAAGCAGGCGGCCGCCGTCGCCAAGCTCTACTCCACCGAGTCGGCCGTGACCGCCACCCGCATCGCCACCCAGGTCTTCGGCGGCTACGGCTTCATGGAGGAGTACCCCGTCGCCCGCTTCTACCGGGACGCCAAGGTCCTCGAGATCGGCGAGGGGACCTCCGAGGTCCAGCGGATGCTGATCGCGCGGGGGTTGGGGCTCCCGGTCGAGTAGGGCCGGGCAGTTTCACCGGCTAGCCGGTGAAACTGCCCGTCGATGTCCGGTTCGTCCCGATGCTGCGGCCGGTTTCACCGGCTAGCCGGTGAAACTGCCCATGTCCCGGCCCTACGCGGAGGGGGAGGACCAGAAGTCGGTCCAGGTGAAGCCGAGCTCGTCGAACATCAGGCGCAGCAGGGGGAGGCTGATGCCGACGACGTTGTGGGGGTCGCCGGTGACGCCGGAGACGAAGGCGCCGCCGAGGCCGTCGAGGGTGAAGGCGCCGGCGACGGCGAGGGGCTCACCCGTGGCGACGTACGCCGCGATCTCCTCGTCGGTGACGTGGGCGAAGCGCACCTGGGTGGCCGCCGAGCGGGCCAGCCAGACCTCGCGGTGGGTGTCGATGACGCAGTGGCCGGTGTGGAGCACGCCGGAGCGGCCGCGCATCTGCTGCCAACGGCGGGTGGCCTCGGCCTCGGTGCCGGGCTTGCCGAGGATCTCACCGTCGATCGAGAGCACCGAGTCGCAGCCGATGACCAGGGCGCGCTTCTCGTTCGAGGCGACCGCGACGGCCTTGAGCTGGGCCAGGCGCATCGTGTAGTCGGCGGGGCCGGCCTTGGGCACCGACTCCTCGTCGACGCCGCTGACCACGACCTCCGGCGAGAGGCCGGCGTCGCGCAGCGTCTTGAGCCGGGCCGGGGAGGCCGAGGCGAGGACGAGCTTGGGGACGCGGGCCACGTCAGCGGGCGCTGGCGCGCCAGGCGCCGGGTCCGTGGCGGTGCGGGCCGCGCACCAGGCGGTGGCGGGCCGACCACTCCGAGCGGGGAGCGGGGGAGTCGGGCGCCCCGCCGGACCCGGCGGCCGCGACCACCGCGACCAGGGCGGCGAGCTCCTCCGGCGAGGGGTCGCCCGTGACGACGCGCAGGAGCGGCCCGGGCTCGACCGAGGCCGGCGACCCCGACGTGGGCTCGACCGACGGGGACGGCTCCGACCCGCTCACAGCGGGATGTTCCCGTGCTTCTTGGGCGGCAGCGTCGCACGCTTGGTGGCCAGCAGCCGCAGCGCCCGGACCACCTCGATGCGGGTCTCGTGGGGCGCGATGACCGCGTCGACGTAGCCGCGCTCGGCGGCGACGTAGGGGTTGGCCAGCGTGTCCTCGTACTCCGCGATCAGCTCGGCCCGGCGCTGGTCGACGTCGCCGCCGTCCTCCTCGAGGGCCTTGAGCTCCTTGCGGTAGACGATGTTGGCGGCGCCCTGGGCGCCCATCACCGCGATCTGGGCGGTCGGCCAGGCGAGGTTGATGTCGGCGCCGAGGTGCTTGGAGCCCATCACGTCGTAGGCCCCGCCGTAGGCCTTGCGGGTGATGATCGTGACGAGGGGGACGGTGGCCTCGGCGTAGGCGTAGATCAGCTTGGCCCCGCGTCGGATGATGCCGTTCCACTCCTGGTCGGTCCCGGGCAGGAAGCCGGGCACGTCGACGAAGGTGAGCACCGGGATGTTGAAGGCGTCGCAGGTGCGGACGAAGCGCGCGGCCTTCTCGCTGGCGTCGATGTCGAGGGTGCCGGCGAACTGCATCGGCTGGTTGGCCACGACGCCGACCGACCTCCCCTCGACCCGGCCGTAGCCGACGACGATGTTGGGGGCGAAGAGCTCCATCACCTCGAGGAACTCGCCGTCGTCGACGACGCCGGCGATGACGGTCTTCATGTCGTAGGGCTGGTTGGCGCCGTCGGGGATGACGGTGTCGAGCTCGCGGTCCTCGTCGGAGACCTCCATCGAGGCGGGGTCGTCGTAGGTCGGGGGCTCGTCCATGTTGTTCTGCGGGAGGTAGGAGAGCAGCGCCTTGGTGTACTCCAGGGCGTCCTGCTCGTCGGTGCCCATGTAGTGGGCGTTGCCCGACTTGGTGTTGTGGGCGCGGGCGCCGCCGAGGTCCTCCATCGTGACGTCCTCGCCGGTGACGGTCTTGATGACGTCGGGACCGGTGATGAACATGTTGGAGGTGCCGTCGACCATCACGGTGAAGTCGGTGACGGCGGGGGAGTAGACGTGGCCGCCGGCGCAGGACCCCATGATCAGGCTGATCTGCGGGATGACGCCCGAGGCGTGCACGTTGCGGCGGAAGATCTCGCCGTACAGCCCGAGGGAGACCACGCCCTCCTGGATGCGGGCGCCGGCGCCCTCGTTGATGCCGATGATGGGGCAGCCGGTCTTCATGGCGAGGTCCATCACCTTGGTGATCTTCTCGCCGTAGACCTCGCCCAGCGAGCCGCCGAAGACGGTGAAGTCCTGGGAGAACACGCACACCTGGCGGCCGTCGATCGTGCCGTAGCCGGTGATCACGCCGTCGCCGTAGGGCCGGTTCTTCTCCAGGCCGAAGGCGACCGAGCGGTGCCGGGCGAGCTCGTCGAGCTCGACGAAGGAGCCCTCGTCGAAGAGCATCTCGATGCGCTCGCGGGCGGTCTGCTTGCCCTTGGCGTGCTGCTTCTCCACGGCCTTCGCGGACCCGGCGTGGACGGCCTCGTCGATGCGCCGCTGGAGGTCGGCCAGCTTGCCCTGGGTGGTGTGGATGTCGATGTCCTCGGGGACGTCCGTGCCTTCACCGGGTTGTGCGCTCAACGTCGGGCTCCTCGTGGGTCGTCGCGGCCGTGTCCTGGCCAGCCTCGCGTGCGTGCGCCAATCTAGACGGCATGAACGCCGAGCAGCCACGCCGCCCACCCCTCGACGCGGCCGCCGTGGGCGCCACCGGCCGCTGGCGGGTGGAGGTGGTGGAGAGCTCCGGGTCGACCAACGCCGACGTGGCGCAGCGGTACGCCGGGGGCGAGACCGGGGGGCTGGTGCTGGTCGCCGAGCACCAGACCGCGGGCCGCGGCCGGCTCGGGCGGGAGTGGGTCAGCCCCGCCCGCAGCTCGCTCACGGTGTCGTTCCTGCTCGTTCCCGCCGCCGACGTCGCCCCCGCCCGGTGGGGCTGGCTGCCGTTGGCGACCGGCCTGGCCACCGCTGCCGCCGTACGCCGCACCACCGGCGTGGACGTCGCGCTGAAGTGGCCCAACGACGTGCTCGCCGACGACGGGCGCAAGCTCGGCGGCATCCTGCTCGAGCGGGTGGACCGCGACGGCACGCCCGCCGCCGTGATCGGGATCGGCCTGAACTGCTCCCAGTCGCAGGACGAGCTGCCGGTGCCCGGGGCGACCTCGCTGGCGCTGGTCGGTGCCGCCGACGTCGACCGGGCCCGGGTGCTCGGCGCGCTCGTCGAGGAGCTCGACGGGTCGCTGGAGCGGTGGGCCGGGGGCGAGGACCTGCGGGCGGCGTACGTCGGGGAGTGCGCGACCCTGGGCCGGCAGGTCCGGGTGACCGTGCCGGGCGGGGAGGTGCTGGGCGAGGCCGTCGACGTCGACGCGGACGGCCGGCTGGTGGTCCGCACCGAGGCGGGCGAGGAGCACCTGGGCGCCGGGGACGTCGTGCACGTCCGTCCCGCCGGCGCGTCGTGACCGGGGCCGCGCGCGCCCGTCGCAAGCCCGGCGAGGCCCCCACGGCGGTGGCATGATCGCGCTGTGGTGATCTCCTCCAAGCTCCTCGACGACGGCGAGCGGGTCCTCGTGGGCACCCGCACCCACGTCAAGGCGCTGCTGCTCCCCGCGCTGCTGCTGGTGGTGACGGCCGGGCTGGCGGGCTTCCTGAGCACCCTGCCCGGCGGCGAGCGCGCGGGCACCTGGCGACTGGTGATCTGGGTCGTGGCGCTGCTGGTGGTGCTCCGGGCGAGCGTGCTGCCGTTCCTGCGCTGGCTCTCGACGACCTACGTCGTCACCGACCGCCGGCTGATCACCCGCACCGGGCTGCTGACCCGCACCGGCCACGAGATCCAGCTCGACCGGATCAGCGACATCACCTACGAGAAGGGGCTGCTCGACCGGGTCCTGGGCTGCGGCACGCTGGTCGTCTCCGACGCCGGCGAGATGGGGATCCGGCTGCCCGACCTCCCCCGGGTCGAGCAGACCCAGCTCGCCGTCAGCCGGCAGCTCTACCGCTCCTCGAGGCCGCATGACGACGCCTGAGGACCTCGAGCGCGCCATCCTCGGCGCCGTCCCCGGGCTGACCGGGGAGGAGATCTCGTCGCGCGCCGGCCTGACCCGCGAGCAGTCGCAGCGGCTGTGGCGGGCGCTGGGGTTCCCCGAGGCGGGCGGGAGCGCCGCGTTCGGCACCGCCGACGAGGAGGCGCTGCACCGGGTCGCCTCGATCCTGGAGGAGGGCACCGTCGACTTCGAGACGGTGCTGCGGATGACCCGCGCGCTGGGCCAGACGATGGACCGGCTGGCCGAGTGGGAGGTGGCCACGATGGCCACGGCGCTGGAGCGCACCGGCGGCGAGGAGCCGCGCACCGAGGAGGCGCTGCGGCTGATCCGCGACATCGGGCCCGACTTCGAGGCGTTGCTCGCCTACGTCTGGCGACGCCACCTCGTGGCGGCCGTCGCCCGCGTCGAGTCCGTCGAGGCCGCCGACGAGCAGATCGCCGAGGCCACCGTCGGGTTCGCCGACCTGGTCAGCTTCAGCGCGCTGACCAACCGGCTCCGCGACGACGAGATCGGCGACCTGGTCGAGGTCTTCGAGGGCCGCAGCCACGACGTCGTCTCGCGCTGGCGCGGCCGCGTGGTCAAGACGCTGGGCGACTCGGTGCTCTTCATCGCCCCCACGCCTGCGGACGCCGTCGAGATCGCCTGGGACATCGTCAAGGTGATCGGCGGCGACAAGCGCCTGCCCGACGTGCGCGTCGGCCTGGTCACCGGCTCGGTCGTGATGCGGATGGGCGACGTCTACGGCCCCGCTGTCAACCTCGCGGCGCGGCTCACCGGGGTGGCACGCCGCAACCGGGTGATCACCGACGTGCACACCGCCTCGGTGCTGCCGGCGGACCGCTTCGAGACGCGCACGCTCCCCGCGCGACCGGTGCGGGGCTTCGGCGACCTGCAGCCCGTCGCCGTACGCCGCAGCCCGCCCTGACCAGGCCCGCGGAGCACCTCACAGGAAGTCGGCCGGGTCGAACTCCTCGATGGCGAGGACGCGGATGCGCGGCAGCCTCGTCTTGAAGGCGTTGACGTCGTACTCCAGGTCGAGGAACTCCAGCCCGCGGGCCTCCAGCGCCCGGAAGCCGGCGTTGCGGAACTCCTGGAACGCCATCTGGCCGACCCGGCGGGTGCCGACCAGCTGCTCCATCTGCGGGATGAAGTCGCCGTCGTTGCTGACCAGGACGACGTCGTCGTCGCGGTCGCGCAGCGCCTCGAGGGTGCGCTGGATGGCGATGTCGACGACCTTCTCGGCCGGACCGCCCCGCAGCGGCACCGGGCGGTAGCCGATGCTGATCAGCGCCTGCACGAAGCTCATCGGCAGCTCGTCCTTGACCGCCAGGAAGAACAGTCCGCTGACCGGCTGGCCCCACTGCGCCTCGGCGTACGTCAGCAGGCGCTCCCAGCGGGGCCGCTCCTCCGGGTTGGGCCGTCGTCCGAAGACCGACGCGCCGAGGGTGGCGTCGATGTTCTCGCCGTCGACCAGGACGTACGTCGTGCGCGCGCTCTCGCTGCCGCCACCGCTCATGGGCCGACCCTATGCCCGGGGGACCCCCGCGGCCCCGGATCGGTAGGGTCGGCGCGTGGCCACCCTCGCTCCCACCGTCGCCGTGATCGGGGGCGGCCAGCTCGCCCGCATGATGGCCGAGCCGGCGGCCGCGCTCGGCATCCCGCTCCGCCTGCTCGCCGAGGCCGAGGGGGTGAGCGCCGCGCAGGTCGTGCCCGACCACGCCGTCGGCGACTACACCGACCTCGACACGCTGCGCCGGGTCACCGAGGGCTGCGCGGTGGTCACCTTCGACCACGAGCACGTGCCGACCGACCACCTCCACGCCCTCGAGGCGACGCTGCCGGTGCGTCCGGGGCCCGACGCGCTGGTGCACGCCCAGGACAAGGCCGTGATGCGCGCCCGGCTCGCCGAGCTCGACGTGCCGTGCCCGCGCAACGCGGTGGTGGCCTCGGTCGCCGACGTGGAGGCCTTCGGGCTGCCGTGCGTGCTCAAGACGACGCGCGGCGGCTACGACGGCAAGGGCGTGTGGTTCGTCGGCAGCCCCGCGGAGGCCGAGGCGGTCTTCGCCACGGCCGCCGAGCAGGGCCGCACCCTCCTGGCCGAGGAGCGGGTCGACTTCCGTCGCGAGCTGTCCGCGCTGGTCGCGCGCTCGCCCTCGGGACAGGTGGCGGTCTGGCCGGTCGTGGCCTCCACCCAGCGCGACGGCATCTGCCACGAGGTCGTGGCGCCCGCACCCGACCTCGACCCGGAGCTGGCGCTCCAGGCGCAGCGCGCCGCCATGCGGATCGCCGGTGAGCTGGACGTGACCGGCGTGCTGGCCGTGGAGCTGTTCGAGACCCGCGACGGCCGCATCCTGGTCAACGAGCTGGCGATGCGGCCCCACAACACCGGCCACTGGACCCAGGACGGCGCGGTCACCAGCCAGTTCGAGAACCACCTGCGGGCCGTGCTCGACCTGCCGCTCGGGGCGCCCGACGCCCGCGAGCGCTGGACGGTGATGGTCAACATCCTGGGCGGCACGCGCGAGACGGGGCGGCTGTACGACGGCTTCCCCCACGCCATGGCCCGCGACCCCCGCCTCCGGGTGCACCTCTACGGCAAGGAGCTGCGGCCCGGCCGCAAGGTCGGGCACGTCAACGCCTACGGCGACGACCTCGAGGACTGCCTCGAGCGCGCCCGGCACGCCGCGGCGTGGTTCGCGGGCGACCTCGGTGAGGAGAGCGAATGAGCGACCAGCCCCGGGTCGGCATCGTGATGGGGTCGGACTCCGACTGGCCCACGATGCAGGCCGCCGGCGAGGCGTGCGCGGAGTTCGACGTCGCCTTCGAGGCCGACGTGGTCTCGGCGCACCGGATGCCCGACGAGATGCTGGCCTACGGCCGCGAGGCCGCCGGCCGCGGGATCCAGGTCGTCGTCGCGGGCGCCGGAGGCGCGGCCCACCTGCCGGGCATGCTCGCCGCGGTCACGCCGCTGCCGGTGATCGGGGTGCCGGTGGCGCTGAAGTACCTCGACGGCATGGACTCGCTGCTCTCCATCGTGCAGATGCCCGCCGGCGTCCCGGTCGCGACCGTCGCCGTCGGCAACGCCCGCAACGCGGGCCTGCTCGCCGTGCGGATCCTGGCCGCCGCCGACGCGGGGCTGCAGCAGCGGATGGTCGAGTTCCAGGCGAGCCTGCGCGACGCCGCGCACGCCAAGGGCCAGGTCGTGCGCGACGCGGCCTCGGGGGCGCGCCGCACCGGCTTCTAGGGGACCGGCCGTCCGGGACCGCGCCTAGGGTGTCCCCGTGCTCTCCGGATCGGGTCGCCGTGCCCTGGTGATGTCGCTGTGCGGGCTGCTCGTGGCGCTGGGGACGTGGTCCGTGACCGGCCCCGCCGCCGCGGCCACCGACGACCAGCTGGTGCTGGTGCTCGACTCGTCGGGCTCGATGGCCGAGAGGGTCGGCGGGCGCCGCAAGATCGACATCGCCAAGCGGGCGCTGTCCGGCGTCGTCGACGGCCTGCCCGACGAGGCCCGGGTGGGGCTGCGTGTCTACGGCGCGGAGGTCTTCGAGCGCACGGACCCCGGCGCGTGCACCGACTCCCAGCTGGTGGTGCCGATCGGCACCGACAACCGGCCCGAGCTGCGCGACGCGGTGGCCGGCTACGAGCCGTTCGGCGAGACCCCGATCTCCTACAGCCTGCGGCAGGCCGCGAACGACCTCGGCCCCGACGGCAAGCGCACGGTCCTGCTGGTCTCCGACGGCGAGGAGACCTGCGACGCCGACCCCTGCGCCACCGCCGCGGCCCTGGCGAGGGCCGACGTCGAGGTCAAGATCGACGTCGTCGGCCTCGCGGTCAGCGGGCGCACCCGCGACCAGCTCCGCTGCGTCGCCGAGCGCGGCAACGGCACCTACTACGACGCCGACAGCGCCGACGACCTGACCGCCTCCCTCGACAAGCTCGCCACCCGTGCCTTCCGGCCGTTCCGGCTGACCGGCACGGCGGTGACCGGGACGGCGGACCGCGCCGACGCCCCCGAGCTGCGCCCCGGGCAGTACCTCGACACCTTCCCCGGACGTGAGGAGCCGCTGCTCTACCGGCTGCCCCGCACCGCGACGGGCACGACGCTGCGGGCCGGGATCACCACGCAGCCCGCCGGGTCGGTCGCCACCGCCGCGGTGCGGCTGCGCCGGGCCGACGGCAGCGAGTGCGGCAACGGGCTGGCCCAGGCCATCGCCATCGGCGGCAGCAGCCCGCTGGTGTCCGGGGAGACCGACTCGTGGCGCAGCAGCGGCGACGGCGAGTGCACCACCGAGGACGACCTGCTCGTCGAGGTCGTGTCCTACGCCGAGGAGCTGGCCGGCACGCCCTTCGAGCTCGTGGTGAGCGAGGAGCCCCCCGTGAGCGGCACCGCGGGACTGCCGCCCGCCGTGCAGGAGGTCCGCTGGGAGCGGATGCCGACCGGGGGCGCCGTGCAGGCGCCGCCGGTGCCGGGCAGCAGCCTCTCCGACGCGCCGACCCTGGAGCCCGGGCGCTACCGCACCACCGTGCTCACCGGCGAGAGCCAGGTGTACGCCGTCGAGGCCGACTGGGGCCAGCGGGTGCAGGTCACCGCCACGGTGGCGCCGCGCCGGGGAGCGCTGGCCGAGGCGCTCAGCGTCTCCGACAGCCTCGACCTCCAGCTGCTCGCGCCCGGACGTGGCCGCTACGTCAACGTGCGACTCACCGGCGAGCCCGAGCAGACCACGACGATGGCGGTGGACGCGACACCGTTCCGGGTCAGCGGGTCGACCCCGGCGGTGCGCTACCTCAACCGCACGTCGAGCGGCAGCGAGACCTACGCCGCGGTCCCCGGCACGCAGTACGTCGTGCTCAACCTCGACCGGTCCGCCGAGGACGCCTTCCTGGTGCCCTACACCCTCGACGTCGAGGTGGTCGGCGAGGCGGGCGAGGGGGCCCCGGCGTACGACGAGGAGGCGAGCGCGTCCCCGACGCCGAGCGAGGACACGTCCCCGGACGCGGCTGCGGAGAGCAGCGACCCGGCGGCGTCGGAGGAGGCCGAGAGCCCCGACGAGCAGGGCCCGCCGGTGGTGCTGCTGTCCGGGCTGGGCGTGATGCTGCTCGCCGTCGCCGGGGCGGCGTACGTGCTGTGGCGCCAGCGGCGGCGCCGGTCGGCCTGACCCCGTCGCTCAGCGGCCCGGCATCGCCGCCGGTGCGTCGAGGAACCGGTCGGCGGTGAGCGGCAGCGACCGCACGCGTACGCCGGTGGCGTGGAAGGTCGCGTTGGCGACCGCCGCCGAGGTGCCGACGATGCCGATCTCGCCGATGCCGCGCGAGCCCATCGGGGTGGCGAGGGTGTCGCTCTCCTCCAGCCACTCGACCTGGAGGTCGTGGACGTCGGCGTGCGAGGCGACGTGGTAGCTCGCGAGGTCCTGGGTCACGACGTGGCCGTACCGCGGGTCGCGCACCGACTCCTCGAACAGCGCCGCCCCGAGGCCCATCGTCATCGCGCCGAGGAACTGCGAGCGGGCCAGCACGGGGTTCACGATGCGCCCGACGGAGTAGACGCCGAGCATCCGCGGGACGCGGATCTCGCCGGTCCACCGGTGCACCCGCGCCTCGGCGAAGACCGCGCCGAAGGAGTGCATCGCGTGCTCCTGCTGCCGCGGGTCGGCCTCGCCCCCCGCGGTGCTCTCCGCGCCCGGGCTGGGGTGCTCGCCGTGGTCCTCGCGGAGCTGCTCGACCGCGGCCGCGACCGCGCCGCCCCACGAGCTGGTGCCGGCCGACCCGCCCGCCACCGTGGCCGGGGGCAGGTCGGTGCTGGCGATCTCCACGTCGACCGAGGCGACCGGGCAGCCGAGGGCGTCGGCCGCGATCTGGGCCAGGACGGTCCAGGCGCCGGTGCCGATGTCGACCGCACCGACCTCCACGCGGTAGCGGCCGCCCTCCAGCGCGACCACCCGCGCCTGGTTGCCCGGCATGACGTAGGTCGGGTAGGTGGCCGACGCCATGCCCGTGCCCACCCACCAGTCGCCGTCCAGCGTCGAGCGGGGGGCGTCGATGCGCGAGGCCCAGCCGAACCGGTCGGCGCCCCGGTGCAGGCAGTCGACGAGCCTGCGGTCGTTCCAGGGCTGGTCGTCCTCGGGGCTGCGCGGCGGGTCGTTGAGCTCGCGCAGCGCGACCGGGTCGACCCCGGCGGCGACGGCCAGCTCGTCCATCGCGACCTCGAGCGCGTGGGCGCCCGGCAGCTCGCCCGGCGCGCGCATCCACGACGGCACGGCCACGTCGAGCCGGGCGAGCCGGTGGCTGGTGCGGCGGTGCTCCCCGGCATACATCATCCGGCTGATGGTGGCCGTCTGCTCCGCGAACTCCTTGATGGCCGAGGTCTGCTCGAGCACCTCGTGGCCGACGGCCGAGATCCGCCCGTCGCGGTCGGCGCCCAGCCGCATCCGCGAGATGGTCGCGGTGCGGTAGCCGGCCAGCGCGAACAGCTGCTGCCGGGTCAGCACCAGCTTGACCGAGCGGCCCGGCACCGCCTTCGCTGCCAGCGCGGCGACGACCTCGTGGCAGTGGGGCAGGCCCTTGGAGCCGAACCCGCCGCCGACGTACGGCGCCAGCACCTGCACCTGTGACTGCTCGAGGCCGAAGAGCGGCGCGAGCGTCCTGGCGACGGGGTGGACGCCCTGGGTGGAGTCGTGCAGCACCAGCGGCTGGTCGGCGCCCTCGTCCCAGCGCGCGATGGTCGCGTGGGGCTCCATCGGGTTGTTGTGGTGGTAGGGCGTGGCGTAGGTCTGCTCGACCGTCACGGTCGCCTCGGCCATGGCCGCGTCGAGGTCGCCGACGTCGGAGTCGGTGGGGTAGCCCGCGTTGACCTTCTCCGGGGCGTGGGTCGCCGCCTCGGGCGTGAAGTCGACGTGGTGCTGCTCGGCGTCGTAGGAGACGGCGACGAGAGACGCGCCCTCGCGGGCGGCCTCGAGGGACTCGGCGAGCACGACGGCGACGACCTGGCCGCGGAAGCCGACCCGGTCGTCCTGGAGCACGGCCAGCTCGCGGTCCTCGGTCCGGTCCAGGCGCGGGGCGCTGGTGTGGTCGAGGACCTCGACGACCCCGGGGTGGGCGAGCGCCGGCGCCGCGTCGACGGAGGTGGCTCGGCCCCTGGCGATCGTCGACTGCACGACGACGGCGTGGAGCGCGTCCTGGGCGTGCTCCGCGGCGTACGTCGCGGTGCCGGTGACCTTGGCGCGCCCGTCGCGGCGTACGACGGAACGGCCCATCTCGCGGGCCTGGATCGGCCGCGCCGTACGGCTGCTCGGCTCCTGGGTGGTGCTCATGCGTCGACCCCCTCGGTCGTGGCGGCGCCCGCCCGGCGGGCGAGGCCGGTCAGCGCGTGGATGGTGGCGCCGCGCACCATGGCGGGCTTGTAGGCGTTGTCCGCAGTCGTGACGGCGTCGGACAGCTCGGCGTCGGCGGCCGCGGCGACGGTCTCCTCGGTGAGGACGTGCCCGCGCAGCCGGTCCTCGAGGGTGGTGGCGCGCCACGGCTTGTGGGCGACCCCGCCCCACACGACGCGCAGGTCGCGCACGGTGTCGCCGTCGAGGTCGACGGCGGCGGCGACGGAGACCAGCGCGAAGGCGTAGGACGCCCGGTCGCGCGCCTTGTAGTAGGTCGAGAGCCCCGACACGGGGGAGTCGGGCAGCTCGACGGCGACCACGAGGTCGCCGTGCTCGAGCACGGTGTCGTCCTGCGGCCGGTCGCCGGGCAGGCGGTGCAGCTCGGTCATCGGGACCCGGCGCTCCCCGCCGGGACCCTGCACGACCACCACGGCGTCGACCGCGGTCAGCGCGACGGCGAGGTCGGAGGGGTGGACGGCCACGCACGACTCCGAGGCGCCGAGGATGGCGTTGTAGCGGCCGTAGCCCTCGACCGCGGAGCAGCCGCTGCCGGGCTCGCGCTTGTGGCAGGGCGTGGTGACGTCCTGGAAGTAGACGCAGCGGGTGCGCTGGAGCAGGTTGCCGGCGGTGGTGGCCTGGTGCCGGATCTGGCCCGAGGCTCCCGCGAGCAGCGCACGGGCGACGGCGGGGTAGCGCTGCCGCACGACCGGGTGGGCGGCGAGGTCGCTGTTGCGGACGTTCGCGCCGACGCGCAGCCCGCCCTCGTGCGGCTCGATCGCGTCGAGGCCGAGCCGGGTGACGTCGACGAGCGTGCCGGGCCGGGCGACGCCCAGCTTGAGGTGGTCGACGAGGTTGCTGCCGCCGGCGATGAACCGCGCCTCGGCGTCGGCGGCCACGGCCTCGACGGCTCCGGCGACGTCGTCGGGGCGGAGGTAGGTGAAGGTCCTCATCGGGCCGCCTCCTCGGTGGTGGTGGGGCCGTCCGTGGCGACGCCCGCGGCGTCCTTGATGGCGGCGAGGATGTTGACGTAGGCGCCGCAGCGGCACAGGTTGCCGCTCATCCGCTCCCGCAACTCGTCATCGAGGTGGTCGTCGTCGAGGTCGACCTCGGCCTCGAGGTCGTCGGTGACGTGGGAGGGGTGGCCCTGCTCGAGCTCGGCGAGCGCGCCGACGGCCGAGCAGACCTGGCCGGGCGTGCAGTAGCCGCACTGGTAGGCGTCCCGGTCGAGGAAGGCCTGCTGCACGCGGTGCAGGTCGCCCTCGCCGCCGCCCTCGGTGGCGGCGAGGCCGTCGGCGGTGGTCAGCGCGGCGCCGTCGTGCTGCACGGCGAGGCTGAGGCAGGTCAGGTGGCGACGGCCGTCGAGCAGCACGGTGCACGAGCCGCACTGGCCGTGGTCGCACCCCTTCTTGACGGTCGTGACGCCGAGCCGCTCGCGCAGCGTGTCCAGGAGCGTGGAGCGGACGTCGACCTCCACCTCGTGCGCCCGACCGTCGACGGTCAGCGTGAGGCGGTGGCCGGTGCCCTGGGGGGAGGTTCCGGTCGGGGTGGTCACGGGGTGGGAGTACCCAGGCGGGAGGGCGGCTCACCGGGTCCGGGACCGGCAGCGGTCAGTCGCGGACCCGACCGCGCAGCTGCTTGACCTGGGAGCGGCGCTTCTTGCCCTCGGCCCGGCGACGCTGCGAGCCGCGCGTGGGCTTGGTCGGCACGCGAGGGAGCGGGGGCGGGGCGAGGGCCTCGCGCAGCCGGTCGGCCAGGCGCTGGCGGGCGGCGAGCCGGTTGCGGTGCTGCGAGCGGTGCTCCGAGGCGGTGACCGCGAGCCGCGGCCCGAGGGTGCGTACGACGCGCTCGCGCTGCGCGTCCGAGAGGGCGCTCGTCGTGGTGAGGTCGAGGAGCACCTCCACCCGGCTGTCGGTGGTGTTGACCGACTGTCCGCCCGGGCCCGACGAGCGGCTGAACCGCTCGACGAGGTCGCCCTCCGGCACGGTCAGCCCCGACGGGACGCCCGGCCCGGGACGCAGCTGCAGACCCGCCCCCACACCGCGTCCGCCGTCCACCGAGACCATGGGACCAGGCTAGGGCGCGTGCCCCGTCGCTGCGGGGCGGGACCTTCGACCCTGGTGCGGCGTACGTCGACGGGTTCGGCTTGGTCCATGGCCGAGACCGACCTCACCGACCGCACGGCCGTCCCGCGGCCGCCCAGCTTCGACGTCCTGCCCCGGGAGCGGTGCCGGGAGCTGCTGTCCGCCACGACCGTGGGCCGCATCGCCTTCACGGGGCGCGACGGACCGGTGCTGCTGCCGGTCAACTACCGGGTCGTGGGCGACGCCGTGGTGCTGCGCACCTCGTCGTCGGGGACCCTGGCCCAGCTGGCCGGGGCGGAGACCGAGGTGGTCTTCGAGGTCGACTACCACGCCCCGATGTCGCGCTCGGCCTGGAGCGTCCTGGTCCGGGGCACCGCGCGGGTGGTCGAGGACCCCCACGTGCTGGACGCCGCCGAGGCCTCCCGCGGCGTCTCGTGGGTGCCGGGTGACCACGCGCTCGTCCTCGCCGTCACGATGGATCGGGTGACCGGCCGCAGCGTCGGGTAGTCACCGCCCCCGGTGGTCGCCGTCACGGTGAGCCCCGGTCGTCGCCCATCGGGCCGCCCGGCATCATGCCGCCGTCGCTCCAGGACCGGCCGAACCACGCCCTCGACCACCGGTGCATCTGGACGATCTCGGCGGACTGGTCGCGGACGATCGTCCTGGCCAGGGAACCGAGCTCCGCGTGCTCGAGCCGGTCGCTGCCCAGCAGCCGGCGCGCCATCATCACCGCGGTCATGTGGTGCTGCGTCATGTCGACCAGGAACGTCTCGTCGAGCCGGTCACCGTCGAGCCGGGTGAGGTCGCGCATCATCGGGTCGTACGTCGACGTGGCCGGAGCCCCGCCGTACCACTGCGACGACCAGGTCCGCATCCGGTCGACCTGGGCCGTCTGGTCGGCGACGATGCGCCGGCCGAAGGCCCGCATCTCGGACCGCTCCGAGCGGCGCAGCTCGCGGGCGGCGGTGATCGCCTCCTCGTGGTGGGCGACCATGTCGGCCAGGAAGCGCTCCTCGCCGACGTCCGCGCCCATGCCTGGACCCGTGCCCGAGCCCGTGCCCGCGCCTGGGCCCATGCCGGAGCCCGAGCCCGTGACGGGGTCCGACGGACCGCGCGAGGCGAGGCCGGCTCCGACGGCGGCCCCGCCGAGCGCGGCCAGGACCACCAGGGCCGTGACGGCGGCCAGCAGGCCCCGGGACAGGTGTCGGCGGGAGGAGGAGGTGGGTCCGGAAGCGCTCATGCAGCCAGGCTCGGCTGCCGGCGTCCGGCCGACCAGGGGCGGGAGGCACCCGTCAGGAGGACCCGCGTCCCGTCCCGTCCGCGATGTCGGCCGGGACGTCGGCGAGCGGTCGGGGAGGGGTGCGGGTCGTGACGCGCACGACCCCCGCGACGGAGGCTGCGCTCGCCTCCGCGACGGCACGGTCCTCGGTGGTCGTGGGTCCGGTGACGACCACCGACCCCGCGACGACGTCGACCTGCCACTCCGGGTGGAGGAGGTCGCCGAACAGCGCCACCACCTCGTCACGGATCGCCTGGTCTCCCCGGGCGCGGACGCGGACGAGGTCGCTGCGGCTGATGATGCCGACCAGGGTCCCGGCGTCGTCGACGACGGGGAGGCTCTTGAAGCCGTGGGTGCGCATCAGCACGACCACCTCGGCGACGTCGGTGGCCGCGTGCACGGTGAGGGCGGGGGAGGTCATCACCTCGCCGACCGTCCGGCCGGTCGCGTCGCGGGGCTCCGGCGGTGGCCGCAGGTGGGCGCGCCGGTCGGGCGGGAAGGCGTCCTGCAGCAGGTCGGCCTCGCTCACCACCCCGAGCACGGCCCGGTGCTCGTCCACGACCGGCGCCGCCGAGATCCCGTGGGTGGCCAGGTCGGCGGCGGTCTCCTCGAGGGTGCGTGTCGTGCCGACCGTGACCGGGTCGGGGGTCATCGCGTCGCGGACGAGCATGGGGGTCCTCCGTGGGTGAGGGTGTGGACGTCAGCTCCAGCCTCTCGCGGCGGTGGTGGTGGTGGCAGCGACGGACGAGGGTCCCGGTGGCGGCGCGGCGGCGAGCCGTCCCTGGCAGGCGCGCGCCAGTCCGCGGCCCCACGCGACGGCGTGACCGACCTCCTCCCGGCGCAGGGGTCCGCGCGGCCCCTCGACGACGAAGCCCTGCGGCCGCGCCACGAGCGAGAAGCCCAGGTGCCGCAGCAGGTGCGCGCCGCGGGACGCAGCAGACGGGGGCAGGCGCTCGGTCGACCGCACCCGGGTGTCGAACATCGCCACGAGGGGGCGGTGGTGGGGGCACGGCGTCGCCCCGGCGACCGTGAGCCAGTCGCGCACGCCCGTCGCGGAGGAGGCGCTGCCGGCACCCTGGCGGACGGCGTCCTGCCTGGTGCGGGGGCGGCCGAGCGAGAACGCGTGGGTGGGTGCCCCGACGACGAGCAGGTCGAGCCCGACCAGCCGGAGCGGCGGCGCCGCACCCACCGCGACGACGGTGGCGCCCATGCCCTCGAGGACCAGGCCGCGACCGACCGCGCGGGCGATCGTCTCGGTGCTCTCGACGTGCGACTCGTAGACGACCAGGGCGCTCGGCCGGGTGTCCCTGCCTGTGCTGACGTCCATGGGTCTCCTCGGCTCGGGCGACGGCGGGTGCCTGCGACCAGCATGCGGCGGCACGACCGACCTGCCCAGGGCACAAGGTCCCGGCACGGCGGTGGCCGCGCGGTGGCGCGTCGGGGGACCTCCCCTCCCCGACCGGGGGCACTTCGGCCCTGCCGAGGAGCCGGCGGCGCGTGTTTCGGTGACCGCGGCGCGCCGACCGCGCCCGGACCCCAGGAGCAGCGATGACCGTCATGGAGCACCGCGCCGGGCAGGCGCCGGCCGCGCCGCTCGACCAGCTCGGTCTCGTCATCGCCCTGCTGCTGCCGTTCCAGGTGACCGACGAGGTCGTCGGATCGACCGCGTCCATCGTGCTCGCCCAGGCCGAGGACCGGATGCACACCAGCAGGGCCGTCATGGTCGCCACCGTGGGCAGGTGAGCGGCATGAGGCTGGTCGTGGCCCTCGGGGGCAACGCGCTGCTCCGTCGCGGTGAGCGTCCCGACGCCGCCGTCCAGCTCGAGCACGTGGCGCAGGCGGCGCCGGCCCTCGCGGCGGTGGCTGCCGCCCACGAGGTGGTGCTGGTGCACGGCAACGGCCCCCAGGTCGGTCTGCTGGCGGTCGAGAGCGCCGCCGACCGCAGCCTGAGCGCGCCGTACGCCTTCAGCGACCTCGTGGCCGAGACCCAGGGGCTGATCGGCTACTGGTTGCAGCAGGGCCTCGCCAACGCCGGGCTCGCCACCCCGGTCGTCACCCTGGTGACCCAGACGGTCGTCGACGCCTCGGACCCGGCCTTCGGGCACCCGTCGAAGCCGGTCGGCGCCGTCCTGGGTGAGGTCGAGGCGCGGGACCAGGCCCGCGCGCACGGGTGGTCGGTGGCGCGGGACGGTGGGGGCTGGCGCCGGGTCGTCGCCTCCCCGCTGCCGCAGCGTGTCGTGGAGCTCGAGATCGCCGAGCACCTCCTGGGCCAGGGGGTGACGGTGGTGCTCGCCGGAGGCGCCGGGGTGCCCGTGGTGGAGGGCCCCCGCGGCCTGGAGGGCGTCGACGCCGTCGTCGACAAGGACTTCACCGCCGCCCTCGTGGCCGAGCGGCTCGGGGCCGATGCCCTCGTGATGCTCACCGACGTGGAGGCGGTGATGTCCGGCTTCGGCACGCCCGGTCGACGTCCGCTGGGCGCGGTGACCACGGCCGACCTGGCGCGTGAGGACTTCCCGGCGGGATCGATGGGCCCCAAGGTGGCGGCCGCCTGCCAGTTCGTCGACCGCACCGGTGGCCGGGCCGCCATCGGCTCGCTGGAGACCGCGGCCGAGGTCGTCGCGGGCACCGCCGGCACCCAGGTGACCGCCTCGCGGACCTGATGGACCTGGTCGCCGTGGGTCGCGGGAGCGCGGGACGACCGGGGGTCCCGGGACCCGGGGGCGCCGGGACCAAGGACCCACGTCCGGGCGCCCCGGGTGCCCTGCCCCGGAGGCGTGGTGCTCGTCCACGGTGGGGGCATGAGCCACGAGACGGACCAGACGACCAGCACCCCCGGGACCATCTGGGTCGGCGTCGACGGGAGCAGCGGCAGCCACGCCGCGGTGCGGTACGCCGCGCACGCGGCCCAGGCGCTCGACCTCGGCGTCCACCTGCTGCACGTGATCCCGATCGACATGGCGATGTCGCCGATGTTCCCGCTGGTGCCCGAGGACATGGAGCCCGTGGCCCACCGGCTGCTCGCGGAGGCGTCGCAGCGGGCCGCCGAGATCGTCCCGGCCGACCGGGTCACCTCCTCCCTGCACCACGGGCAGCGGACCCGGAGCCTCGTCGAGGCCTCCGGACGGGCCCGCCTCCTGGTCCTCGGTCGCGCTCGGAGGTCGACGGTCGAGCGGCTGCTGACCGGGTCGGTCGCCACGGGCGTCGCCGCCCGCTCGGACGGCTGTGTCGTCGTGGTGCCCGCCGACTGGCAGGCGCCCGACGAGCAGCTCCACGTCGTGGTGGGCGTCAAGGACCCCGAGCACTGCGCCGACCTCGCGCTGCGCGCCGTACGGCTGGCGGCCGACCGTGGTGGCCGGGTGACCTTCGTCCACGTGTGGGACCTGCCCTGGCAGTACGACGACCAGTCCTCCTCGCTCGACCGGGAGTGGACCGAGCGTGCCCGCGCCGCCGTCGACGCCGGGCTCCAGGAGGTGCTGGCGCTGCACCGCGACGTCCCGGTGCAGCTCCGCGTCCTGCGGGGCCAGGCCGCACGCGTGCTCCAGGACCAGGCCGCCACCGCCGACCTGCTCCTGCTCGCGCGCCGCGGTCACCTCCTCCCGCGCGGCCACCTCGGCGGCACGGCGCGCGCGCTGCTGCGCGAGGGCACGTGCCCGGTCGAGGTGGTGCCGCCCGCCGACGCGTCCTCGGACGGGGGCGATCTCGTCGTCGAGGAGGGCGGCCAGGAGACCGCGCCGGGCCGCGGCGCGCCGCTGCCGGTCTGATCGTGTGCGCCGGCCCTGGACACCGGTCCGTCCGCGGTGGAGGCTGGGGGAGCCCCGGGCCCGCCCGACCACCCGGTGGTCGGAGGCCCGCGTCATGCCCGAGAGCGACGTCTTCCCGCACCCGGGCGCGGGACGGGCGCCCGGCGAGGGATGGACGCAGTCGACCCCGGGGTTCGGGCGCTGGCTGCACGACTTCACCGACGGCACCTGGTCGTGGTCGGAGGAGATGATCGCGATGTACGACGCGGGGCTCAGCAACCCCGGCGACGTCGAGGCGGTCTTCGCGCGGCTCCACCCCGACGACGCCGACCGCGTCCGCACCAGCCTGGAGCGGGCGATGCGCACCGGGGCCCCGCTGAACGGCCAGTACCGCTTCCGCACCGACACCCGTGGCGAGCGGGTCTTCGCCTTCTTCGGCGACCCCGTCCGGATCGGGCGCGACATGGTGGTGGCGCTGCGCGGCTACACCATCGACGTCACCGACCACGTCCAGGCCGTCGCGCGGGGGATGGCGACCGAGATGGTCGAGGAGCTGCTGGGCGAGCGGTCGAGCGGCTGAGGACCGGCGCTCAGCGCTTGCGCCACTCGATGGCCGGGCAGGTGTCCATCACCATCGCGAGTCCCGCGGCCGTCGTACGACCGAAGGCGGCCTCGTCGACCACCCCGAGCTGGAACCAGACGCCCCTGGCGCCGACCTGCACGGCCTCGTCGGCGAACTGCCCGGCCGCCTCGGAGCGGCGGAAGACGTCGACGACGTCGACGGGGAACGGGATCTCCGCCAGCGTGGCGTAGCCCTGCTCACCGAGCACCGTCGGCGCGTCGGGGTGGACCGGCACGATCCGCTTGCCGTGCTGCTGCAGCAGCGAGGCGATGGAGTACGCCGTCCGGCTGGTGTCGCCCGACAGGCCCACCACCGCCCACGTCTCGCACTCGTCGAGCATCAGGTCGACGGCCGCCGGGTCCTGCCAGTTCGTAGCCATATCCCGAGCCTAGGCTCGCGCCCATGGCGACCGACGGGGTTCCCTCCATCCCTGGGCGCATCCGCGCCGGGCAGGTCACGCCGGCCCCCGACGGCCCCCACGTCGAGCAGGTCGGCTGGGGCGTGGCCCGCCAGGTGGCGCGGCTGCTGGCCGAGCGGGTCGACGACCCGCTGCTCGCGCGGCTGCCCGAGCTGGCCGAGGCGCCCGGGCACGTCGTGCACGTGCTCTTCGAGCGGCGTACGGCGACCGCGGCCGCGCTCGTCGAGCTGGTCGGTGACACGGCCCACTACCGCGGCGACGTCGTGCTCCCCGAGGCCGTGCCGCAGGCGCGGCTGGCGCTCCTCGTCCGGGCGTCGTACGACGCGGCGGCCGCCGGCGCGACCTGGCTGGCCGTGACGCACCCGCCCGGCGACCTCCGCGCGCTGGGGCTGGCCTGACCGCCGCGGGCCGTCGCGCTAACGATCGCTAACATCGGACCCATGACCTCTGACGCCGGCTACCCGATGTACGCGCTCTCCGAGGAGCACCAGGCGATCCGCGAGGCGGTCCGCGCCGTCGCCGACGCCAAGATCGCGCCGTTCGCCGCGGCTGTCGACGAGGAGGCCCGCTACCCCCACGAGGCCGCCGCCGCGCTGCTCGCGGCCGACTTCCACGCCCCGCACGTGCCCGAGGAGTACGGCGGCGCCGGCGCCGACGCGCTCGCCACCGTGATCGTGATCGAGGAGGTGGCCCGCGCCTGCGCGAGCTCCTCGCTGATCCCCGCGGTCAACAAGCTCGGCTCGCTGCCCGTCCAGATCAGCGGCTCCGAGGAGCTGAAGAAGCACTACCTGTCCAAGCTGGCCGCGGGGGAGGGCGGGTTCTCCTACTGCCTCTCCGAGCCCGACGCCGGGTCGGACGCCGGCGGCATGAAGTGCACCGCCAAGCAGGACGGCGACGGCTGGGTGCTCAACGGCACCAAGCGCTGGATCACCAACGCCGGCGAGTCAGAGTTCTACACCGTCATGGCCGTCACCGACCCCGACAAGCGCACCCGCGGCGGGATCTCGGCGTTCGTGGTCGAGAAGTCCGACGAGGGCGTGTCGTTCGGCGCCCCGGAGAAGAAGCTCGGCATCAAGGGCTCCCCGACGCGCGAGGTCTACCTCGACAACGTCCACATCCCGGGGAGTCGCATCATCGGCGAGGTCGGCAGCGGCTTCGCGACCGCGATGAAGACCCTCGACCACACCCGCGTCACCATCGCCGCTCAGGCCGTCGGCATCGCCCAGGGCGCGCTCGACTACGCCCTGTCCTACGCCCAGGAGCGTCAGCAGTTCGGCAAGCCGATCGCCGACTTCCAGGGCCTGCAGTTCCTGCTCGCCGACATGGGCATCAAGGTCGAGGCCGCCCGCCAGATCACCTACGCCGCCGCCGGTCGCTCCGAGCGCGGGGATGCGGACCTCACCTTCTTCGGTGCCGCCTCCAAGACCTTTGCCTCCGACACCGCGATGCAGGTCACCACAGACGCGGTGCAGGTGCTCGGTGGCTACGGCTTCACCCGCGACTACCCGGTCGAGCGGATGATGCGCGACGCCAAGATCACCCAGATCTACGAGGGCACCAACCAGGTGCAGCGGATCGTCGCCGCCCGCCAGCTGCTCGCCGGGATCCAGTCGCAGCTCTGAGCTGAGGGTCCGCAGGCTCCTCTGACTGGCCGAGGCCATCGGTGCCGGCCGCTCATGCCGCGGCTGTGGCCTTCCGTTCGGCTGTACGCGGCACTCAGGCGCACCGGACCGCACGCTGGGCTGTGATGGGGGGCCCAGCTACCCGGGCGGTAGCTGGTGCGGCGCCGTCCGGGCGGCACCGCACCGCCTGAGTCGGTGTAGTTCACTGCACGTTCTCCGGGTCGCCGCCGCTCCGGCCCGCCCGGCCCACCACGCGAGGCCCCGGCGACCCGCCCGCAGCGTCAATCAGGTCAGTTCGGCCGTGACGGCGTCGCAGAACTCTCCGGACTCATTGCCGTGGAAGTCACCGGTGACTTCTTCGATGAGCTGCGAGCCAGGCGCCTTGTCGCCCAGCGTGTCCTGGATGTTGGTGGCCTTGTAGACACCGTTGCTGGTGACCAGCTGGCCGCCGTCCGCGGCGTGCAGCCGGAACGTTCCCGCGTCGACGGTCGTGAACTGGTAGATCGTCGGTCGTGCCGGGTCGAGCAGCGTCGCTGTGGTCTCGACGAAGGTACCGCTGCCGCGCGTGGTGACGGAGGGTCCGTCGGGGTCCGAGGCGAGCGTGATCTCCTCTGTGAAGCGGTACCGGTCGTGCACCAGGAACGCCTCCTGCGATCCGGGTGCCGGCTTGATGAACGACATCCCGCTGTACGACACCTCGGAGTGCAGGTTCAGCCCGCAGTCGGTGGTGTCGAAGCTGTCGGTGCCGACGTAGTGGTCGACCGGGTCGACCGGTGGAGCGGCGTGCGCGATGCCTGGCGCGGCGCCTACCAACAAGACGGCCGTACATCCTGCTGCTGCGACCGCCTGTGATCGTCTCATCGTCGTTTCCTTCGTCTGGTCGTGTTGTCACACCACGCCCGTCTCCGTGCTGCGTCAAGGCGCTCCTCGGGGTGGTCTAGGTCGACCGGTGAGGTTTCCGCGGTCTGACCCTCCGCAGTTGGGTGCTCCGGACGTGGGCCGGGTGGCCCGTCGAGGACCAGCAGTGCGGTCGCGGACTGGCTCTGCCTCCTGAGGTGAGACGGCCCGGTGTCGCTCACCACAGGCGTAGTAGCACCCGGCCGACGATCGCCTCCTGCGGAACTGGGCCGAACTGTCGTGAGTCCCGTGATCCCGCGCGGGCGTCGCCCAGGACCCAGACGGTGTGGCGTGGCACGTGGACGGGGCCGAAGTGGGTGCCGTCGACCCGCGAGTGGTCGACGAACGACTCCACGACCGGTCGGTTCCGGACCACGAGCACGCCGTCGCGGATGCCGACGCTCTCCCCGCCCAGCGCCACGACGCGCTTGACCATCAGCTCCCCCGATCCCGGGGCCCGAAGCACGACCACGTCGCCCTTGCGGGGCCGGTGGGACCGCACCCCGACCTTGACGACCAGCACCTCGTCCCCCGCCGAATAGGTCGGCGACATGGAATCGGATGCGACCTTCATCGGCTCGGCCAGCGTGGGGCTTCCCACCAGCACGAGTGCGACCAGGACCAGGAGCGGACTCGGACGTGCTCGTGATCTCGACTCCGTCTCTGGCACGACTCACCCGAGCAGCCCGGCGGCCCGTGCACCCAACGCGAGGACGCCGGTGCCCAGCAGCACGTTCAGCACCACTTGGCGCCGAGGACCGTTCAAGAGTCCGACGAGCATCGCGATGAGAACCAGTTCGGCGCCCAGGCAGATGAGGGCGAGCGGACCGACCGGCTCGATGCCGCTGGTGGGGTAGACCGGTGTCCCGTCCCCGACCGCCCCTGCCACGGGTAGGTGTTCGCCCGCGTGGGCTGCGTGGTCGTGCACGGGCAGGAAGGGCAGACCCACCGTGCTGCTCACGACGTACAGGACGACGACGGCGAGCGTCCCCGCTACGGCAGCCACGAGGACACGGGGGTCGGGGATCTGCCGCAGCACAAGTGCCAGGGAGAACTGGCCAACGGCCACGACGACGAAGAAGGCCCCGGCGTACACAGACTCGGCCATGTGCTCGGGGACGACCAGCGCGTGGATGGCACCCGCGATGATCGCGCAACCTGCGGCTACGAGGCGGTATCGTTCGTCGGCCCCGTCAGCGACGGCGGGCACGCCGACGGTCGTGGGTGCCACGATCAGAGCTCGGTCTCGGGCAGCCACGACGCAGGCGTCCCCATCGGGTCGGACACACCCACGTCCGGGTCGCGGATCTCGAACTGGGCCATCATGTCGTGGTCCTCGTGCACCAGGTTGTGGCAGTGGATCATGTACTTGCCCCGCCCCTGGTCGAACTTGATGAGCACCCGGACCGACTCGTTCTCGCCCAGGTAGACGACGTCCTTGGCGCCTCGCTCATGGGGCAGTGCGGGCCTGCCGTTCCGGCTCAGGATCCTGAAGTCGATGAAATGGATGTGTGCGGGGTGGTTCCACCCACCGGAGAGGTTGCGGAGCTCCCAGATCTCGACGTCGTCGATCTTGGGCGCCGCCAGGACCTTCGTGAATCGGCTGCGAACCACGTCGTCCCAGGTTGTCCCGTTGATGGTCCACCGGCCGTTGGATCGGCCGAAGTCCAGCCGCCGGGTGGCGACGGCCGCGCTCTCGGCGAGCGCCATGGTCGGCTGGAGGGGATTGAGGCTGCTGGGTACGTCGTTGTCCGCGTTGTCAAAGCCGTCGTCGGTCACGTCGAACGCCATGACCTTGTTGGTGTGGGTGAAGCCGATGTTGTTCTTGGGGCTCCCGCTCCGGAGCACGACGCGCTGTCCGGCCCGGTACTTCGCGAAGTCGATGACCACCTCGTAGCGCTCGGCGACGCCATGACGGAAGTTCGACACGTACTGCGGCCCGGTCATCAGTCCTGCGTCCGTGGCGATGACGGCCATCCGGTCGCCCGTGCTCAACGACCAGTTGTAGGACCGACTGATCGATGCGTTGAGGATGCGGAACCGATACTTGCGGCGGGCAACCCTCATCGCCGGCCACGGGCGCCCGTTGACCAGGATCACGTCGCCGTAGAAGCCGGATTCGTCGTTGGTGGTGAACAACAGCGAGCCGTCGCTGTTGAGCATCGTGTCCGAGACGATCAGCGGGACGTCGTACTCGCCGTGGGGGATCGGGAGGCTCCGCTCGAGCGGGTCCGTCATCGTGTACATCCCGGCCAGCCCCATGAAGACGTTTTCGGCGGTGTGGTGCAGCCCGTGGTCGTGGTACCAGAGCGTTCGGGCCGGCTGGTAGTTCGGGTATCGGTAGTCCTTGTACTGGCCCGGGTTGGTGATGTCGCTGGCATACCCGTCGTACTGCGGCAGCGACGCCGATCCGTGCAGGTGCACCGAGGTCCACGGTGCGTACCGGAGAACGGGATGGGCCGGGGGCAGGTTGTTGACATGGCGCACCATCACCTTGCGGCCCTGAGGCACGACGAAGGTGGGCCCCGGGACCACGCCGTTGTAGCCCCACATCTCAGTCCGCAACCCGGGCACGATCTCGGCGGACGTGCGCTCCATCGAGACCCGGTAGTAGTCCGTGGTCGCATCCGAGCGGACAGGCCTGATGATCGGCGGCACGGCGAATCCCGTCGTGAACGGCGCGGGAAGTGCGCTTTCGGCGATGCGCGACGTGAGCACGGACAGGCCGCTGACCGTGCGCTCGACGGGCAGCGCCACGGCGGCGGCCCCCAGGGCCGACATCTTCAGCCAGTCACGTCGAGTCAGTGTCATGGTCCCCTCCCGGCCACCAGCGTCGCGTCAGTCCCTTGGAGAAAACTTGGACGGCTCACCACGAGGTCAGACCAGCGACGCGCTAGGGGGTGGGACGGGCCCCCGACGGGGCGCTGTCAACCCCCTAATTTCGGGCTGTTCGGCACGTCCACCGCGGCGCAGGATCGCCTCGGCGACGCGGGACCGCGCTGTCGACGGTCGCGTTCCGTCAAGGGGGAACCATCATGATCAGCATCGGTTTGTTCGGCTCCATCAGCGTCCACCGCGACGGTGCGCAGTGCGCCGGACTCAGTGCGAAGCAGCGCCAGATCCTGGGAATCCTGGCCTTGCATCCGGGGAGTCCGGTGCCGCGAGGCGAGCTCGCCGAGCACCTGTGGGAAGGGTCGCCACCGCGGTCGTACGTCGGAACCCTGGACAGCTACGTGTGCCTGATGAGGCGTGCCATGGGGCTGAAGGCAGGTCGCTCGTCGGTGCTGGCCACGACCGCGGCCGGATTCGTGCTCACGCCGGGCGCGGACGTCGAGGTCGACCTCACCTGGTTCCGGCGCTTGAGCCGGGCAGCCGACGTCGGGACGGGGCGCCCGGCCCTGGAGTGGGCGGAGGAGGCCGTCGAGCTGGCAGAAGGAGTGCTCCTGGGTGAGGTGCCGTACGCCGCCTGGGCCGTCCGTGCCCGCGAGGAGGTGGACCGCGACGTCGTCGGGCTGTGCACCAGGGGGGCCCAGCGTGCGAACGGGCTGGGCGAGTATGCGCGCGCTTCCGGACTGGCGCGCCGAGCTGTCGATCGCGACCCGCTCTGCGAGGACGCCTGGCGTCAGCTGATGTTGGCGCAGTGGTTCGCGGGGAACCGAGGCAGCGCGCTCATGACCTATGCGGAGCTCCGGACCGCCATGAAGCACGAGCTCGGCGACGAGCCCGGACAGCAGAGCCGGGACCTCTACCTGACGATCCTCACGGCGGGAGTCGCGCCTCCAGGTGCCGCCACGAGGTCGACTGCTCCGATCACGACGCTGCTCCGGCTTTTGCGCCTGGAGCTCGAGCTCGCGCCGGGCGTCCGCCCGCCGGCGCGGGACGCGCAGCTCTCGGAGGTCGCGATCCGGGTGCTGCAGACGTCCGGTCACTGAGCACGTTCGTCACGAGGTGGGCCAGACCACTCGCACGGGACAGGTGCGGCGAGCTCGGGAGTTTGCGAGCCTGGCAGCAGGGGTGGCGATCCGGATTGCCCATCCGGGTCGTCTGCCCCGTGAGGGGGCACCACATGGACCGAGTTCTGGTGATCGACGACCACCGGGTCGTCGCCGAGCTCCTCGCCGACGCCATCCAGGCGCAGCCGGACTTCGAGGCGGTGGGATGCGCACGCGGTGTGGAGGACGGACTGCGCCTGGTGGAGGACCTGGCTCCGGACATCGTCGTCATGGACGTCCGGCTCGAGGACGGTGATGGTCTCGCCGCGACCTACGAGCTCACCGAGCAACAACCGGACCTGCGGGTGGTCATCCTGTCCGCCAACATCGACGAGGGACTGCTGCGCCGAGCAGCGGATGCGAACGCCTGCGCCGTGCTGCCCAAGGACGGTGACCTCCACAGCGTGCTCGACGCCCTGCGGACGGCCGCGCGCGGGAGCTTCGTCGTCCACCCGCGCCTGTTGCGCCAGCTCGAGAGATCGTCCGATGATCGGACGGCTGGCCCGCCGACCTTGACTCAGCGGGAGCTGGAGGTGCTTCGGCACCTGTCGACCGGGATGGGCGCGACGCAGATCGCACGCGAGCTGGGTGTCTCAGTGCACACGTGCCGCGGACACGTGAAGAGCCTGCTGGCCAAGCTGGACGCCCACTCCCAGCTGGAAGCGGTGGCCAAGGCAGTACGCCTCGGCCTGATCCATGTCTTCGCGGAGACCTGAGGACGCGGCCACTCGGGAGGGGGTCGTACGTCGCTCGCTGCGTCGCTTCGTGGCCTCGGCCACCCTGGCGCTCGTGGTGGTCGGTGTCGCCAACATCGCGGTTGCCCGCGTGGTCAGCCGTGACCTCGCGGTCCGGGACGCAGTGGACCACGGCCGGTCGTTCGCCACGTCGATCAGTGGGTCCCTCCTGCACGAGGGCCTGCTCCGGGGCGACCCGGTGAGCGGGGCGGCGCTCGGCGAGCTGGTCGACGGTCACAAACGAGCAAGCTCGTTGGTGCACGTCAAGGTGTGGGCCCCGGACGGAACCGTGCTGTGGGCGGACCAGGCGGAGCTCCGAGGTCGGGTCTTCGAGCTCGAGCCCGAGGTGGAGCGCCTCTTCGACTCCGGTGACGCCGTGGGCCACGTGACGCAGCTCGACCGGCCCGAGCACGTTGCGGGACGCACCGAGCGCCAGCTGCTCGAGGTGTACGCCGCCACCACGAGTCCCACCGGTGACCGGTTCCTGGTCGAGTCCTACTGGTCGGCCGCGCAGCTCGAGGAGCACTCCTGGGCCGGCCTGGCGTGGATCGCACCGGTCTCCGTGGGCGGGTTGCTGGTCTTCGCCCTCGTTGTGTTCCCGCTGGCGTCGTCCCTCGTACGGCGCGTCGAGCGGGTCCAAGGGGAGAACTCGGTGCTGCTGCAGCACTCGCTCGATGCTTCCGACCTCGAACGTCACCGCATCGTCCGTGACCTGCACGACGGAGTTATGCAGGACCTCCACGTGCTGGGCTACAAGCTCTCGCTGGGAGCCGACGACGACAGGGTGCCCAGCACCGCGGTCGACGAGCTCGTCGACCGCGTCCGACGTATCTCCGCAGCTCTGCGATCGACGATGGCGGACCTCTACCCGGTCGACCTCGAGTCGCATGGACTGGCTCCGGCCGTCGTCGAGCTGGCCGCACGAGCCGAGGAAGAGAGCGGCGTCCGGGTCACGATCGACGTAGATGCGTTGGACGGCCAAGCGCTACCGGCACTGAGGCTCAGCTACCGGGTGATCCGAGAGGGCCTGCGCAACGTGGTCCGGCACGCCGCGGCGAGCCGGGCCGACGTCCGAACATGGTTGGAGGGCGACCTCGTCCGTGTCCGCGTGGACGATGACGGTCGGGGCCCTGGCGGTGGAGAGGGCTCCGGGGTCCACCTGGGCCTGGCCTTGCTCCGCGACACGACGGGTGATGTCGGCGGGAGTTTGTCGGTGACCCGGAGGCCCGGGGGTGGCACGCGGCTCGAGGCAACCTTCCCCCGGGACCTGGCACCTGCCTGACGACCATCGCATCGGGGGGACGCAAGCCGGGTACAAGGTGGAGATGGGACGGTGAGTGCCAGGTGAGCGAACGCACGAGGGTTCCCGACTGTGACACCGGCAGGGCGGCTGCATCGCTCATCCTCACCGCCGTCGGCGGCGGGACCGTCCCCACCCCCCGAGCGGTCTCGTCGCCGACACTGAGCTCCCGGTCAGCTGGGCGGCATCACGCCGACGTCGGCCTCGTCGTCACACAGCTCGACCTCGGGAAGGAGCGAGACCGTCACGTCGACGGGGAAGAGGTCCTCCGTCGGCAACGCGCAGACCGGCACAGGGCTCGGAGCGGGAGACGCCGTCGTCGTCGGGCTCGGCCGCATGCCGGTCATGTCTCCCTCCGTCTGGGCCCCCGTCGGGCTGGGAGTCGCGGCGGGTGACGGACCCGGGGCCTCCTTCGGACCTGGCGCGGCGGAGGGGATCCGCGGCTCCGCCGTGAGCAGAGGAGTCGGAGGCTGGGCGACCAGCGGCACCGGGGGCGTCGCGTGCACGTCGGGCGGTGTGACGTCTGCTCGTGAGGGGCCCTTGGCCGTCACGGAGGACGAGGGGCTGGTCGCGGCCCGGGGCGGTGCGCCGTGGTGGGCTGCCGGCGTCATGATCCCGTCAGGTCCCGGGCGAGCCGCCGCCCCGTCCGAGGGGGTGCCGATGAGGGTGGGGGGCGTCATCTGGTGCTTGCGCTGACGGTCGTAACGGTCTTTCCAGTCCAGCACAGCCGTCAGGTATCCGGGCGATCGGTTGTAGGACAGGATCGCGCGCCTCACACCCACGGTCGTTGCGAGATCGCGGCTTCCGGCGCACAGGTAGACCACGGCCGCACCAGCAGCATCGAAGACGTTCTGTGGGTCGCGCACGCCGTCGCCGTCCATGTCCACCCCCGCTGCGCGCCACACCTCAGGCACCAGCTGGAGCGGGCCCAAGGCCCGGTCCCAGCGCCGGTCGCCATCGAGCTGGCCGGCGTCGCTGTCGGACACCACGGGGCGCCGTACGCCGTCGAGCGGCGGCCCGACCAGGGAGGGCGCCACACGGTGGTCGCTGTCGATGTGCCGACCGGCCGCGTTGCCGGACTCGACCATCCCGATCGCCGCGAGCAGGGTGAATCCAGGGTGGCAACCCGCCGGCGCGCTCTGGACGGCCAACCAGTAGGCGCGGTGCAGGTCGGGGTGCAGGTCGTCGATCCCTCTCGGATCGAGAGCCGTCGAACCGAGAGTCGCCCCATGGCTGTTGGCGCTGGGCCGCAGCTCTACTGCAGGTGCCCGGGTGTCGACGGCCGTTACCTCGTGCCTGGCCACCCGCGGCGCCGTCAACGCACCGTCCGTGTCGGGACGGGCCCCGCCTGCCGGTGCCGCCAGGAGAAGCAGAGCGAGGGCGGCACCGGCTGCGGAGACGACGGTGCGGGACGTGGAATGCATGGGCTCTCCGGTCACAGGGGTGGAGCACGACGGGGATGGAGCCGTGGGTGCTGCGGCGAGACCTCCCCGGACCGGATGTCCGGGAAGGTCCCGCCCTCTCCGCCTCGGTCCCTCAGCGAGGCGAGACCAGTGCGGAGCGCGCAGATGCGGCCCCGGCACCCACAGCGTTGATGGCGCGGACCTCGAAGCGGTAGTTGCCGGCGGGAAGGGTGACGTTGGCCGTTCGAGCGGCCCCCGGAACGGTCACGACGACCGGCGACCCGACGACCGTGGTCCCGTTCGCCGCCATCCGAAGCGCACTGACCCGGTAGCTCGTGATCGCCGACCCACCGTTCAGCAGGGGAGCGTTCCAGTTCGCGACAGCTGTCAGCTGTCCACCGACATCCCCTCGAGCGGGAGCGAGGATCCGGGTCTGCCCGGGAACGCCGGCCGGCGTCACCGCGTTGGACGCGGCGGACAGGGGGCTGGCGCCCACGGCGTTGCGCGCCCGCAACCGGAAGTTGTAGGTAAGCCCGTTGGTCAGGCCCGTGACCTGCAGGGGCCGAACCGTGCCAACCGGCTGCGTACGGACGACGAGCGTCCCCAGACGCACCTGGAGGGTGTACCCGGTGAGCGGCGAGCCTCCGTCCGTCCCCGGGGCCCAGGTGAGGCTTGCCGACCCATTGCCTCGGGTCGCCACCAGCGACGTGGGGGCAGACGGCGCTGTCGCGGCGACCGTCACCGGGTTGGAGTCGGCGGAGTACGGACTCGTCCCGAACGGGTTCACGGCACTGACCGCGAAGGTGTACGTCCCGGGTGCGAGACCCGTGACGACAGCGCTCGTGGCGGTCCCCGACGGGACGTCGACCGTCCTGATGACGTTGCCAGACTGCTTCACCTGGATGTTGAAGCCGGTGGTGGTCGATCCGTCGGATGCGGCTGCGAACGAGACCTCCACGCTCCCCGACGCGGTGCTCCTCGACGCGGTCCCGACGGTCGGGGTGGTGGGGAGTGCCACCGTCAGTGTCTGGTCGGTGAACTCCAGTCGCTCCACGTTGCGGACGCGGTCGGTGCCGTCGGTGGCGGTGCCGCGTGCATGTGTCACGGTCAGCCCGTCCGGCCCGGTCACCAGGTCGTAGTCCGCGAGGGGACCGGAGAAGGTCGCGGTGTCGAGCGCGGTCCCCGGCGTACCGGGCTCGACCGTGCGGACGATGACGATGTCCTTCGGGTTGATGTTGCCGGCGAAGACGTCCGCGCGCAGTCCGGAGACGTCGTCGACGGACCTGGTCGCGCCGCTCTTGTCGGTGGCACGCAGCTGCACGTTCATCCATGCGTCACCGTCGATGAGGTCATCGCCGCCGCGCCCCTCGATGAGGTCGCCACCGTCGCCGCCCATCAGGATGTTCCCGCCGGTGAAGGAGGTGGCGTCCTGGGGCAGCAGCGCAGCCAGTCCCTGGACCTTGGCGATCGCAGAGGCGTCCAGCTCGTGTCCCTCCATGTCCGCGGCCGTACGGCTGTCACCACGGAGCTTGTCCGCGAACCTCCACCCGGACAGGCTCTCCACCAGGTCGAAGCGGTCCCGGTTGGTGTCCACCGACGGCGGGAGCAGGCCGGTGATGTCCATGTCGGAGTCACCCGGCAGCGGGTCGCCCTTGTGACTGGTGAAGTCGAAGCCGAGCATCCCCTCTGCTCGCTGGATGCCGGGGCCCAGCAGCATCACGTCCTGGCCGCCCTCGGCGTCATAGTCCTGCTCGCCGCCGTAGCTGAAGAGCACGTCGTCACCGGCCTCGTTGGGGTCGTCCTGGAACGGGGCACCGTTGTCGCCCTGGAGCAGGTTGAAGGGACCCTTGCCGCCCTCGATCCAGTCGTCGCCGTCGTCCCCGAACACTGTGTCCTCCGCGTCGCCGGCGAAGACGACGTCGTCACCGGGGCCGGCGAAGGTCTCGGTCGTGTCGTTGCCGCCGACGACGAAGTCCTTGCCGCGGCCCGACTGGTTGAGGTCACCGCCGAAGCCGCGACCCGAGGAGAGTGCGTCGTTGCCGTCCCCCCCCTTGAGGACGTCGTCACCGAACAGGTCGGTCATGATGTCGTCGCCGTCGCCGCCGATCAGGTTGTCGGCCCCGTCCCCGCCCTCGATGCGGTCGTGACCGTCGTTGCCGCGCAGCGTGTCGTCGCCCTCGCTGGAGTGCACCTTGTCGTCACCGGGGCTGCCGTTGAAGACGACGTGGGCTGGCCCGCCGTAGCGGATGGTGCCGTCGGCGGTCCTGGTCAGCTGCGTGCCCTCGTTCCAGTCCTCGGTCGACGGGTCGTCCAGGATCGGTCCGGTCGTGCCCAGGTTCGCCACGTGGTAGACGTAGTCGGGCCGTGAGAACGAGTCGGCCGGGAGCGCCTCGACGTCGGTGTTGCGCTGGATCAGCTCGGAGAACGAGTTGCCCTCGAGCTGGGTCAGCAGGTTGAGCCCAGCAGTGCGGGACAGGTAGTACATCCGGTCACCGTCCTGGAGGTCCTCCATCTGCGCCTCGAAGACGTAGTTGAAGGTGGGGCCGAGCAGGCCACCGAAGACCATCTGCTTCTCGGCGAGCCCTCCGACCCACAGATCGATGTCGTCGACGCCCGTGGTGGTCACGCCGCCCGGGCCGTTCTCGTAGGTGCCGGTGCTGTTGAGGAAGTTGTAGGCGTCCTCGCTGATGGCGGGGTCAGGGTCCGACGCGTTGGTCAGCAACGCCTCGGCAGCGATGCGCTTGCCCGCCTTCGTCGTCTCGGACTCGATGGTGGGGTGCGTTCCGTACGCGGCGACGAAGTTCGCCAGCGACTCCTCGTGCTTGAGACTGAACTTGAGGTCGGCCCAGCTCGAGTAGGGCTGGAGCGCCGCGTCAGAGGATTCTGCGTGGAACGTGCGTCGCGCTTCGTTCAGCGTCGGGATCCCGGTCTCCCTGGCCCGCGCCATGTTCAGGGTGGCGAGGTCGAGAGGCAGCCCGAGCAGGTCGTTGCGGAGGGCGTCGGTGACGAACTCGTCCAGCTCGTTGCCGATCTGCCGGGTCATGCCGCGCACGATGTCGCCGGCTGCAGACTCAGGGTCGGCGTTGCCTGCCAGGAAGCTGGGCGGGTTCAGGAACGCCTCCAACAGAGGGATGTTGCGCTTGGTCCCGCTGGCGGTCGTGCGGTCGACCGACTCGTTGAGCATCGAGTGCCCGAAGCGGTAGACCGCGTGGGCGAACTCGGCGCGGACGGCCGGATTGATGTTGCTGTGGTAGCCCGTGCCGCCCTCACCGAAGAGGTTGACCATCGGCTGCACCTTGCGGGCGAACTCCTCGAAGGCCAGGTGCTGGTACTCCATCTCGGTGACGAAGCGAGCGGCCTGGAAGAGGCGCTCCTCGTAGTCCCAGCCGCGAGACCCCGCAGCAGGTGCGTGCCAGGCGTCGCGCTGGGCCTGGGACACCCCGGGGTCGTCAGCGATGATCCGGGCGATGTCGTCGGTGAGCCGGTTGTGCTCGGAGTGGAAGACGTGGTGCACGGCGGTGAGCCCGATGTTCTCGTTCACGCGACCGTCGCCGGCGATGAAGTGGGCGTCGAGCATCTCGTCGTCGTACGTCGCCGGGTCGCCGTCGTCGGCCGTCCCACTGGCGGAGTCCTCGGCCAGGTCCACGACAGGACCGGGCCCGTCGGCGGGGTTGGCATCTCCGGTCGGCGCCGCGTGGTGCGCGATGTCGTCGAGGAAGGCGTGCCCGGTTCGGGTCGCACCAGCAGTCGTCACCGGTGCGCTCGGGTCGCCCTCGACGACACCGTCGTCGTCGTTGCCGGTTACGCCGTCGGCGCCGGCGGAGCCCGGGACCACCATGAGGGGGAACCCGTGGGGCCCGCGCTCGAACCGACCGTAGGCGTCGGTCACGAGCAGGGGCACGCTGGACACATCGGTGTCGGCCAGGCGAATCCCGAGATGGGTCTCCGTAGCGGCCTTCAGCTTGGCCCAGTCGGCCATGCCGCCCCCGGTGCCGGTGATCATCTTGCCCGTGCCGACCGGACGCCCCTCGCGCAGCTGGTACTGCCGCAGGAAGACCTGGTGGGACGGGTGCGAGGTGTAGGTCTGGCTCTGGTCGACGAAGGGGGAGGTCTGGTTGTTCGCCTCGCCGTCAGCGTCCTGCGTGGCGCGGGTGAGCATCATGAAGTTGGTCGGGGATCCAGCGCGGTACTTCGGGTCGTCGGCCTTCAACGGGATCATGACCGAGCCGTTCCCGCCCTTGTTGACGAGGTCGAGACCGTGGTCGAAGAACTGCCCGAAGAGGGTGAACCATGAGTTGTAGGGCGCCGAGAGGCCCGTGTCGGTCGCGACGTTGGGGATGAAGATCGAACCGGTTCGCGCGTCGATCTGGGGGTTCTCGCCACCGGCGGCCTCCGCCGCGGGGTTGCCGGCCGTCTGGTCGACGATGAGGTTGCTCACCGTGCGGGGCTCGCTGTCACGGACCGTGCCGCTGGTCTGGGCGTAGCTGGTGCCGTTCTCCGCCGCGCGCTGCTTCTTGGCAACCAGGCGGGGGAACGTCCGGTCCGCCTGTCCGTAGTGGCTCTGGTCGTCCTCGATGTTGTTGCAGATGCCGCTGACGGTGCGCAGGCCCCAAGGCAACGTGACGCCGACCCCGTTGTCGGGGATCTGGTTCGCGTCCGGCCCCAGCAGCGCTCCGCACGGGCCGGTCGAGGCGTTCGTGTTCGCGACGTGGTGCTCGGCGATCTGGACCTGCTTCAGGATGAACCTGATGTCAGAGGCGTTGAGGTTGAACCCCTGACCGACAGGTGCCGCCGCAGCGCGCACGGTGCTCCAGGGCGACAGCAGCGCGCTGACGACGGCCAGTGCGGCGAGGGCGGCAGTCCATCGCCTCGTGTTCGGCCGCCGCCTGGCGATGGTGCGGGACGGTGTTCCAGATCGGTTCATGATGACCCACTTCGGAAGCGGCGAGCAGCCGGACGGACGGACTTCCGGTCACCCTGTGCTCAGGACCTTGAGAATCCCTTGTGTTCAGCCGTCCGCTGGCCCGGCATCGCCAGTGCCCGGCCCGCGCCGATGCGGATGGACAACCTGCCCGCGAAGAGCAGCAGCCAGGAGAAGCAGAGCGTGTAGCCGGCGTGCAGGGCACGGCTGGAGTGCAGCCAGCCGATGCCGCCCCGGGCGTGCCTGTCCGCGCGACGCGCACACGGCGGCACGGTCGGGTGTCACCTGTGTGTCGCGATACCCGCGTCGTGCGTGGCCAGCGCCGTTCGCGGGGCTCAGCCCCGAGACCGCCCAGGTCCACGAGGGCAGCCACCAGGTGCAGCTCCGGGCAGTGACGTCCGGGCATTGCCCTGGGGCGCCGGCCGGTGTCATCCTGGTGGCGTCATCCGGCTGGGGGGAACGGCCGAGGAGGGGGCAGCCAGCCCTCCGAGGCGCGGAACGCGGCCGAGCAGCTCGTACCCCCGAGGTGGCCCATGCGCATCCAGCCACGACCGCTCATCACGGTCGGCCTCGTGCTCGGCTACCTGGCGGTCATCGCCGTCACCTGGGCCGTGGCCGGCATCGACTACGACGAGGTCGGCGACTCGACGTCCACCATCGTCCGGGGGATCGTCGTCCCCGTCGCACTGGGCGCTGCCTTCCTGGCCGCCGCCACGACCTACCTGGGGTGGTGGGGTCCCGCGATCCGCGAGGAGACCCGCGTCCCGGCGTGGCTGTGGTCGGTGCCGGTGCTCATGGTCCTTCCCGGGCTCGGCGCCTTGCTGGGCGGCCTCGGCCCCGCCGACCGGAGCGCCGGCTACCTGCTCGCCCTCGGCGTCGGGACCCTCCTGGTCGGGTTCGGCGAGGAGATGCTGGCTCGCGGAACCGGCCTGGTCGGGCTGCGGGGCGGCTTCGGTGAGGCGGCGGCCTGGTTCTTCAGCTGCCTGATCTTCGGACTGATCCACGCCCTGAACTTCTTCTTCGGCCAGGGCCTCGGCACCACCGCGCAGCAGATCGCCATCGCCTTCGTGGCCGGCTCGGTGCTCTACCTCACCCGCCGCGTCTCCGGCACCCTCGTCCTCGCCATGCTGCTCCACGCCTGGATCGACTTCACGACCCTGGCCTTCAGCGACGCCGCCGCCGACGCGCGGTCGCCCTTCGTCGCCCTCAGCCTGGTCCAGTGGGTCGCGTTCGTCCTGGCCGCGGTGGGCGTCGTCCTCGTCCTGCGGCGCGGGCGCGATCGGGACGACCACCCGGACCGCGCACCTGCCACCGCGTGACGCCTGCCGCGGAGGAGCCGTTCGCCCCCCGGGCACGAGCACGCCCCGCCCCCGGCGAACCGGGAACGGGGCGTGCGGCGGGGCGTCAGTTCTTGAAGACGTCCTTGACGTTCTCGCCGGCCTGCTTGGCCGACGACTTCGTCTGGTCGGTCTTGCCCTCGGCCTTGAGCGAGTCGTCGTTGGTGGCCTCGCCCGTGGCCTCCTTGCTCTTGCCCTTGAGGTCTTCCGCGGTGTTCTTGGCCTTGTCAGCGAGTCCCATGGTGGTTCCTCTCGTAGCGGGTGTGTCGCGCTCTGTGCCCGATCCGGGACGGAAGGAACCTCCCCGGGCGCCCGGAGGCACCAGGGGCCCGTGAGGTCGGCCCGCCACGCGGTCAGTCGGTCGCGGCCTTCTTGGTCGCGGTCTTCGGGGTCGCGGTCTTCTTGGCCGTCGTCTTCTTGGCCGTCGTCTTCTTGGTCGCCGTCTTCTTCGCCGTGCGCTTGGTGGCCGTGGTCTTCTTCGCGGCGCCCTTCTTGCCCGCCTCGGCGAGCGCGGCGCGGGTCGCGGCCGACCGGCCCGGTCCGGGCTGCTGACGCGTCGCCGGCGCTCCCGACGCATCGCCGTCCCCGGCGCCGGTCGGGAGTCCGAGACCGCGCTCGAGCGCGGTCAGCGCCTCACCGGTGTGGACCGCCAGCCGCTGCAGGTGCGGCACTGCCTCCCGGTCGCCGATGAAGCCGAAGTTCATGGTGTCGGCGTAGGTCTCCAGGGTGATGTTGAGCGCCATCCCGTGCGCCGGGATCGACACCGGGTAGACCGCCTCCAGGCGCGAGCCGTGCAGCCAGAGCGTCTTCTTCGGCCCCGGCACGTTGGAGAGCACCAGGTTGAAGGTGGTGGGCAACGGGTTCTTGACACCCGCGATGGCGGCCGAGGTCTGGGCGATGCTGGGCGCCAGGAGGTAGCCGGAGTAGGCCAGCGAGGGCAGCTGGCCCAGCCCGGACATCTGGCTCTTCGCCTGGCGGGTCGAGTCGATCACCGCGTCCAACCGTTCCACCGGGTCTGCCACGTGGGTGCCCATCGAGGCCATGAGCACGGCGACCTTGTTGCCGCCGCCCTCGTCCCCGTCGTCGCGGATGTTCACCGGCACGAAGGCCACCAGTGGCTTCTCAGGCAGCTCGCCGAGCTCCTCGAGGTAGGCGCGGAGCCCACCGCCGCAGACCGCCATCACGACGTCGTTCAGGGTCCCGCCCGACGCCTTCGCGACGGCCTTGAAGCGAGAGGTGGCGAACTGCTGGGTGGCGAAGCGACGGGTCCGGCTGGTGCGCTGGTTGAAGATCGAGTCGGGCGCGCTCCACCCGCCCTTGAGGTTCTTGTGCTCCTCCCCGCGGCTGGTCTCGAGCTTGATCACGGCCTTGGCCACGCCGGCCGCAGAACCCGCCGCACCGAGCGCACCCTTGGCCACCCCGGTCGCGGTGCCGCTCACGGCACGGACCAGCGACACGGCCTCCTTCGGCGGCTTGGAACGCTTCGGCGGGTCGAGGCTGAAGAAGAACTTCCCCTTGCTCCCCGGGTCCTCCGAGAGCGAGCGCCCCAGCATCTTCACCGCGCTGTAGCCGTCCACGAGGGCGTGGTGCACCTTCGTGTAGAGCGCGAACCGACCCCCCTCGAGACCCTCGATGACGTGCAGCTCCCACGGCGGCCGGGTGAAGTCCAGCTGGTGGCTGTGCAGCCGCGAGACCAGGATCCCGAGCTCGCGCTCGTCGCCCGGGCTGGCGAGCGCGGAGCGGCGTACGTGGAAGTCGAAGTCGAAGTTCTCGTCCTCGACCCACGCCTGTCGCGGGTGCCGCAGCAGGAACGGGTGCGTCAGCTTCTGGTTCCACGGCGGCAGGACCGGCTGGTGGCGCGCCTCGTCCAGGATGTCGCGCAGGTACGTCGGTCCCGCGTCGGCCGGTGGCGTGAACGGCATCAACGACGCGACGTGCATCATCGTCTCCGGTGTCTCGATCCACAGGAACATCGCGTCCTGCGGCGGGACCCTGCGCTTCTTGCTCATGAGGGGATCCTGCCTCACCCGTGCGGTGCGTCACACCAGATCGCATGGTGTGGACGGGGTCAGGTCGCGCGGGCCCAGGCGGCGTACAGCGGGTCGCGGCCCCACCGCCTCGCGGTGCGCAGGTCGGTCGTGACGCCCTCGAGGCCGGCGCGCTCCAGGTAGGCCCGGACGATCTCCACCCGGCCGGCCTCGTCGGTGGCCAGCCACCCGCGCACCGCCTTGGTCGGGAAGCACCGGTTGCTGAAGGTGAGCACCACCAGGCCACCGGGACGCAGCACCCGCGCCGCCTCGCGCAGCACCTCGACCGGGCGGACGAGGTAGTCGATCGAGACGCAGCAGACCACCGAGTCGTACGACGCGTCGGCGAACGGCAGCCGTGGGTCCACGTTGAGGTCCCGGACGACGACCTCGTCGGCCACCGGGTTGGCCTGGAGCTCCAGGGCGTTCATGCCCAGCGCGGTCAGGCCGCCGGTCGGCTGCCGGGACAGGTGCGAGACCCACGACGACATCAGGTCGAGCACGCGGCCGTCGGGCACGCCGAGCTCGTCGTACAGCTCGGCGACCGCGGCGATCGCGCCGTCGTCGATGTGGGTGACGAACCGTGGTGGTGCGTAGAAGTCGGCGTCGTCGCCGGGGTCCTGCCGGTCGAAGAAGCCGGGCGGCCAGGCGTCGTCGGACATGGCTGCAGTCTGTCTCGCACCTCGCAGCCAGGGTGGTCGGAGCCCACCGATGAGTTCGGTCCCCGCCGCCCGTCCGACCTGCTGGGACGACGAGAGGCGAGGTGCGGGATGAAGACGGTCGTGTGGGTGGTGTCGGCGCTGCTGGCGGTGGCCTTCGTGATGGTGGGGACGGGCAAGCTGGTGTCGTCGGGGGCGGACCTCGAGGCGGCGGCGGGCGGCATCCCCGTCGTGCTGTTCCGGATCGCCGGGGTGGCCGAGGTGCTCGGCGCGATCGGGCTGGTGCTGCCGGCCGCGACGCGGATCCGGCCGTGGCTGACGCCGCTGGCCGCCGCGGGCCTCACGCTCACGATGGTGTGCGCGGTCATCGCCGACCTGGTCGTGGGTGGGGGAGCGACGGCGCTGCTCCCGGCCGTGCTGGGCGTGCTCAGCGCGTTCGTCGCCTGGGCCCGTCGGGGGCCGTACGCCGTGGCGCCGCGCGCGTCGTCGGTCCCCGCCACCGCCTAGACCGGCCGGCCACCCGCGCGGCCACCCGCGTGGCCACCCGCACGGTCACCGGCACCGCCACCGGTCGTGCGGGATGCTCGTCGGTGTGGAGCGACGACTGGCCTGGGGTGCGGCGCTGTGGCTGCTGCGCCCGGCGTACGTCGCGCTGGAGCTGGTCGTCGCTGCCGCGACCACCGGCGACTACCGGCTGACCCGCGACACCGTGAGCGACCTCGGTGCGCTGACCTGCGACCCGCGGTTCTGCTCGCCGTGGCACGACCTGATGAACGCCACCTTCGTCGGCACCGGACTGCTGCTCGGGGCCGGGGCGGTGCTGCTCGCACCGCGGCTGGGACGCGTCGTGACGGTGCTGCTGGTCGTGGCCGGGACCAGCTCGGCCGCGGTCGGCCTGGCGCCGGTCGACCAGCACCCCGGGCTGCACTTCCTCGCCGCCGCACCGCTCTTCGTCGCGCAGCCGCTGGCGCTGTGCCTGCTGGGCGTCCGCCTGCGACGCGAGCACCCCCGGATCGCCGGGGCGGTCCTGGCCACGGGCGTGGTGACCGCGGTCGCCGCCCTCGGGTTCGTGCTGGGAGCGCCGGGTGCCGGGGTGCTGGAACGGGTCGCGCTGTGGCCGGTGATCTTCGCGCTCGCGGCGGTGGGGTCTCGAGGGGCGCGAGCGTCGACGGGTCCGGCTCGTCCGGGGCCGGCGGGTGTGCGTGGGACGATGGGGTCGTGAGCGTCACCCCATGAGCGACCCGTCCCGTCCTGTCGCACCCAAGCGGTCGCGACACCTCCTCGACCCTGCTGACCTGCACGCGCACCACCAGCGGTCGCAGGGGTCGATGGAGTCGTTGACGCGGGTGCAGACCTGGGTGATCTCGATCCTGGCCGTCTCCACGATCCTGCACCTGTCGGTGGGTGCGGTGTTCATCGCCTACTTCTCCGACGCCGACCGGCTCGACGCCCGCATCGGTGCCAACGTCATCGCCTCGCTGATCGGGGTCCTGGCCGTGGCCTGCGGGATGCTGATCCACCGCAGGTCGCCGATCTCCCCGTGGCTCGCGCTGGGCCTGCTGCCCGGGATCGTCGGGGCCGTGCTGACCTTCACGCGGGGGTAGTGCGCCGGGGCTCGCCGCTCAAAGGGGGTACGTGGCGACCATGACCTCCACCCCCACCTCCCCCGAGACCGCCGGCCTGCTCGTCCTCGGCAGCGGCCCCGCCGGTGTCCACGCCGCCACCGCCTACGTCCGCGCCGGTGGGTCCGGCCCCGTCGTGCTGCTCTCCGCCGACCGCGACGAGCCCTACCAGCGCCCGCCGCTGTCGAAGTCGGTGCTCGCCGGCGAGGACGCTCCCGAGCCGACCCCCGTGCTCGAGGACGACGAGGACCTCGCGGCGTTCGCGCAGGTCGACCTGCGGCTCGGGACCCGTGTCGCCTCCGTCGACACCGGCAGCCGCCGGGTCGGCACCGACGGCGGCGGCTCGCTGTCCTACGACCGGCTCGTGGTCGCGACCGGCGCCTCCCCGGTGGAGCTCGACGGGGTCGAGGCCGGTGCGCGGGTGTTCCCGCTGCGCACCCTGGAGCACGGCAAGCAGCTCGTCGAGGCGCTCGGCACGGCGTCCTCGGCCGTCGTCGTCGGGTCGGGCTTCATCGGCTGCGAGGCCGCGGCGTCGCTGGCCGGGCGCGGCGTACGCACCACGCTGGTGACGCCGGAGCCCGCGCCCCAGGCGGCGCGGCTCGGCGACTGGGCGGGGGAGCGGATCGCGGCGTGGCTGCGCGACGCCGGGGTGGAGCTGCGCACGGAGCGCGAGGTGACCGCGATCGGCGCGCCCGCGACGGTGCGGCTCGACGACGACTCCGAGGTGGCGGCCGACCTGGTGCTCGTGGCCGTCGGGGTCGCCCCGTCGACCGGGCTGCTGGGCTCGTCGCTGACGACCGAGGACGACCGCGTGCTCGTCGAGGCCTCGATGCAGACCTCCGACGAGCGGGTCTGGGCGGCGGGCGACGTCGCGAAGTCGCAGCACCCGGTCGCGGGTCGGGCGCTGTCGGTCGAGCACTGGTACGACGCGGAGGCGATGGGCCGGACCGCCGGCCGCAACGCCGCGGCGTACGGCACGGGCGCGGAGCGCGAGGAGTGGTCGGAGGTGCCCGGCTTCTGGAGCGACATCGGCGAGCACACCCTGAAGTACTCCGCCTGGGGCGACGGCTACGACCACGCCGAGACCGTCGACCACGGCGAGGGCGCGTTCACGGTCTGGTACGCCGACGCGGCCGGCCGACTGGTCGGCGTCCTCACCCACGAGCGCGACGAGGACTACGAGCGCGGCAGCGAGCTGATGGCCGAGGGCGCGACGCTCGCCCAGGCGACCGGCTCCGGGTCCACCGGCTCCGGCTCGTGAGCGACCTCGAGCGGTTCGTCGCAGCGCAGGACGAGGGCGGCACCTACGACCGGGCTCTGGCCGAGCTGCGTGCCGGCCACAAGACGAGCCACTGGATGTGGTTCGTGCTGCCGCAGGTGTCCGGGCTGGGGCACAGCGCCATGGCCCAGCGGTACGCCGTCGCCGACCTCGCCGAGGCCCGGGCCTACCTCGCCCACCCCGTCCTCGGCGCGCGGCTGCGGGAGTGCTGCGAGGCCCTCGTCGCCCTCCCGCCCGACGCCACGGCGACGGGGGTGCTCGGCGGCATCGACGCCGTCAAGCTGCGCTCCTCGATGACGCTGTTCGTGCGCGCCGACCCCGACGAGCCGCTGTTCGCCGAGGTCCTGACCCGCTACACCGACGGCCCCGACCCCGCCACCGACGCCCGGCTCGGCTGAGGGCTCGGGTGTGGACGGACCGAGAGCCCTGGCCGGGCGCTCGGGTGTCGGTCGGCGACGAGGGTGGCGCGCAGCGAGATGACCGACCCGCGACGCACACCCCGGCGCGACGTCGCGGACCGCGGGCACCCGGGGTTTGCGAGGATGGGGTCATGCGCACGAGCACCTGGGAGGGCCCGCGATGAGCGGGCGGATCACCCGCGGCTTCACGGGCAAGCGGCGGGGGCAGCAGGGCGACCGGCTGCCGCCGGGCCAGTACGACGTCGGCGACGGCTGGCCGACCCTGACCGCCGAGGCCACGCCGACCGTCCGGACCGAGCAGTTCGAGCTGGCCGTCGACGGCCTGGTCGAGCGACCGACGACGTGGTCGTGGGAGGAGCTGCTGGCGCTCCCGCGGTCGACGTACGCCGGCGACATCCACTGCGTCACCACCTGGTCGAAGTTCGACATGACCTGGCGCGGCGTGAGCCTCGACGTGCTGCTCGAGCAGGCCGCCCCGCGAGCCGAGGCGGCGTACGCGCTGGTGCACTCCAGCAGCGGCTACACCACCAACCTGCCGCTCGCCGACCTGCGCGACGGGAAGGCGTGGGTGGCGTGGGAGGCCGACGGGCAGCCGCTGACGCGCGAGCACGGGGGACCCGCGCGGCTGCTGGTGCCGCACCTGTACTTCTGGAAGTCGGCCAAGTGGGTCTCCCGCATCGAGCTGCTCGACCACGACCAGCAGGGGTTCTGGGAGCGCAACGGCTACCACGACCGCGGCGACCCGTGGGTCGAGCAGCGCTACCAGGGCGACTGAGACCGTGAGCGCGATCGACCCGATGGACGCCGTGGCGGCTCGTCCGACCGCCTGGACCGAGGCGCGGGTGGTCGAGGTCGACCGGCCCACCGCCGACACCGTGCGGCTGCGGCTCGAGCCCGACGAGCGGCAGCGGCACCGGCCCGGCCAGCACTACCTGGTGCGGTTGCGCGCGCCCGACGGCTACACCGCCCAGCGCTCCTACAGCCTCGCCTCGGACCCCGACGACGCGCTCCTGGAGCTGCTCGTGGAGAGGCTGCCCGACGGCGAGGTCTCGGAGTTCCTCGCCGAGGTGCTCGAGGTCGGCGACGTGCTGGAGGTGCGGGGGCCGCTCGGGCGCTGGTTCGCCTGGGACACCACCACGCCCGCGCTGTGCCTGGTCGGCGGCACCGGCGTCGTCCCGGCCGTCAGCATGCAGCGCGCCGCCGTCCGCCTCGGTCGGTCGGACCTGCTGCGCGTGGTCGCGGTCGGTCGCGCCCCCGGTCACCTGCCGTACGCCGAGGAGCTGGCCGCCGCCGGCGCCACCCTCGCCTGGACCCGGGCGAACGTCGACGGCCGCCGGGCCGCAGCGCCGACCCGCGCGGAGGTCACGCCGCTGCTCGAGGGCGTCGAGGTCGCGTTCGTGTGCGGGTCGGCGCGGTTCGCGTCGTACGCCGAGACGCTGCTGCAGGAGTGCGGCCTCGCCCCCGACGCGATCCGGGTCGAACGGTTCGGGCCGACGGGCTAGGGCCGTTCTGCCGCGGGTCCCGGCGTCGCGGCCCTACCGTCGGTGGTGCCGTACGACGACACGGGGGACCCGATGCTGCTCGACCACCTCACCCACCGCGCACGCCGCCGGCTCGCGGCCGCGGGCCTGGCGACCGCGCTCGTCCTCGGTGCCGGCTGCTCGGTCGGCAGCACGGGCAGCGACGTCGCCAAGGCCGTCGAGAACACCCTCGAGCTGCGTGGGTGGGACGTCGAGGAGGTCTCCTGCCCCGAGGGCCTGGACGCCGAGGACGACTCGACCACCTGCCAGGTCACCGTCGGTGGCAAGGACTACCCGCTCGAGGTGACCTCCCAGGGCTCGGGCGGCAGCCGCGGCAACGACATCGACTTCGACGCGGGCGACGTCCCGAAGCGGTAGACCGACTCGGGCAGGACGCGGGCAGCCCGGTCGTCGGGTGCGGGCTCGGCGTGACCACCCCTCCGGCCGAGACTGGGCGTGGGACGTGACGCCGGTCACGTGGTCGGGAGGCAGGTCGTGGACACCCAGCTCGGGACGACGATGCGCGCGAGCGTGCTGCGCGGGACCGGCGACCTCGTCGTCGAGGACCGACCGGTGCCGGAGCCCGGCCCCCACCAGGTGCTGGTGCGGGTGGCCTCGGTGGGGGTGTGCGGGTCGGACGTGCACTACTACGAGCACGGCCGGATCGGCAGCTACGTCGTCGAGCAGCCGCTGGTGCTGGGGCACGAGGCGTCGGGCGTCGTGGTCGCGGTGGGGTCCGCGGTCACGCGGCGCCACCTGGGGCAGCGGGTCTCGATCGAGCCGGGGGAGCCCGACCTGGCCTGCCCGCAGTGCCTCGCCGGCCGCTACAACCTGTGCGAGGCGATGAGCTTCCACGCCACCCCGCCGGTCGACGGCTCCTTCGCCGAGGTCGTCGCCGTGCACGAGCTGTTCGCCCACCCGGTGCCGGACAGCGTGAGCGACGACGCCGCCGCGCTCCTGGAGCCGCTCTCGGTCGCGGTCTGGGCCTGCCGCAAGGCCGGGGTCACGGCGGGCTCGCGGGTCCTGGTGACCGGAGCCGGCCCGGTCGGGCTGCTCGTCGTGCAGGTGGCGCGCGCCCAGGGCGCGGCCGACGTCGTGGTCACCGACGTCAACCCCGACCGCCTCGCCGTGGCCGGCGAGCTGGGAGCGACGGCCACGGTGAGGGCGCCCGCGGACGCGCTGCCCGACGGGTTCGCGCCCGACGTGCTGGTCGAGTGCTCCGGCCACGGCCCGGCCCTGCTCGCCGCGCTGCCCGCGCTCGCCCCGGCCGCCCGGGTCGTGCTCGTGGGCATGGGCGGGTCGGACGTGGCGCTGCCGCTGTCGCTGGTCCAGGAGCGGGAGCTCGTGCTCACCGGCGTCTTCCGGTACGCCGACACCTGGCCCACCGCCATCGCCCTCGCCGCCTCCGGACAGGTCGAGCTCGACCGGCTGGTGACAGGTCGCTACGGCCTCGACCAGGTGGCCGAGGCCCTCTCCGCGGCCCGCACCGACCCCGGCACCATCAAGCCGGTGGTGCGGCCGGGCCCCGCCTGAGGACCTGCGCGCCGCGACCCGCCGCGGTGGGGAAGACGTGCGGCTCGCGCCAGCCGCGCTCGACGAACGCCTCGGCGAGCGCGGCCCCCACCCGGTCGACCGACCCCACCGGGACCAGCGCGACCGCCGAGCCGCCGAACCCGCCGCCCGTCATCCGCGCCGCCACCGCTCCCGCGCCCCGCGCGGTGGTCACGGCCAGGTCGAGCTCGGGGCAGGAGATCTCGAGGTCGTCGCGTGCCCCGGCGTGCCCGGCGTCGAGCAGCGGACCGAGCGCGTCCCAGTCGCCCGCCCGCAGGGCGGCGGCCACCGCACCGACCCGCGCGACCTCCTCGGTCACGAAGCGGGCACGCCGGGCCAGCAGGTCGGGCAGCCCCGCGAGACGCTCCGCGAGGCCGGGCAGGGCGACCGCGTCCGCGAGCAGCCGTACGCCGAGCCGGCGGGCCGCCTCCTCGCACTCCGCCCGCCGCTCGCCGTAGCCGCCGACCCGCATGTCGTGGCTGACCCGGGTGTCCACCACCAGCAGCGCCAGCCCGGCGGCGTCGGGCCGGCAGGGGAGCGACTCCCGCGTCGGCCGCCCGCCCGCGAAGTCGACCAGCAGCGCCCGACCCGGGTCGGCCACCAGCGAGACCAGCTGGTCGAGCCGACCGGTCGGCGCCCCGACCATCCCCGACTCCGCCCGGTAGGCCGTCTCCGCCAGCTCCTCGCGCGACAGCCCGAGGCCGAGCACCGCGTCGAGGGCCAGCGCGACCGCGCTCGCGAGCGCCGCCGAGCTCGACAGCCCGGCACCGCTGGGCAGGTCGCTGTCGATGTCGACGTCGACCCCGCGCCGCACGTCGAGCGCCCACAGCACGCCCGCGGCGTACGCCGGCCAGCCGGGGACCGCGCCCGGCACGAGGTCGACCACCGAGCCGTGCCAGGTCCGCCGCCCGCTGCGCACCCGCAGTCGGTCGTCGTCGCGCAGGGTCACCGTGGCCGTCGTACGCCGCTCCAGGGCCAGGGACAGGCAGCGGCCGCCCAGGTAGTCGAGGTGCTCGCCGATCAGGTTGACCCGGCCGGGCGCGGCGGCGGTCGCACTGGCCCCGGCGGTCACGGGCCCACCCTAGGAGGCGGCGCCAGCCGTCGGCGGCGTCCCTTAGGGTGGCCCCACGCGTCTCGTGGACCCAGGAACCCGGTGTGACTCCGGGGCGGTTCCGCCACTGTGAGACCGACCCGACGAGTGCGGGCGGTCCAGCCAGACACTGGCCACGAGACATCCGACCACCGGGGCGAGAACCCCGATTAGGACCTCGAAGTGACCTCTCCGCGCATCGCGCTGCTCTCCACGTCCGACACCGACCTGCTCTCCGCGCGGGCCTCGGGCGCCGACTACGTCTACGCCAACCCCGCGCGGCCCGGCCACCAGTCGATGGCCGAGGTGATCGAGGGCGCCGACCTCGTCGTCGGGCGCATCCTGGGCTCGCCGACCGACCTCTGCTCGGGCTTCGCCCGGATCCGCGACACCGGCATGCCGATGCTGGTGCTGGGCGGCGAGGAGCAGCCCAGCGCGGAGCTGATGGAGCTCTCCACGGTCCCGATGGGCGTGGCGGCCGAGGCCCACCGCTACCTCGCCCAGGGCGGTCCGACCAACCTCGCCCAGCTCCACGCCTTCCTCTCCGACACCGTGCTGCTGACCGGCGAGGGCTTCGAGGCCCCCGCCGAGGTCGCGCCGTGGGGGTGGGCCGAGCGCGGTCCGTCGGTCGAGGCCGTCGAGACCACGGCCGGCGACCTGCCGCGGGTCGGGATCCTCTACTACCGGGCCCACGAGGTCTCGGGCAACACCGCCTTCGCCCACGCGCTGGCGGACGCGGTCGACGCGACCGGCCAGGCGGTCGGCGTCCCGATCTTCTCCTCCTCGCTGCGCACCGCCCCCGACGAGCTGTACGCCGCGCTCGGCACCCTCGACGCGCTCGTCGTGACCGTGCTCGCGGCCGGGGGCAGCAAGCCCGCGACCGCCAGCGCCGGTGGCGACGACGAGGCGTGGGACGTGGAGCGGATGGCCGCGCTCGACATCCCGATCCTGCAGGGCCTGTGCCTGACCAGCAGCCGCGCCGAGTGGGAGGCCAGCGACGACGGGGTCAGCCCGCTCGACTCGGCCACCCAGGTCGCGATCCCGGAGTTCGACGGCCGCATCATCACCGCGCCGTTCTCGTTCAAGGAGATCGACGAGGACGGGCTCCCCCGCTACGTCGCCGACCCCGAGCGTGCCGCCCGCGTGGCCGGCATCGCCGTGGCCCACGCCCGGCTGCGGCACGTGCCCGCGTCCGAGCGCAAGGTGGCGCTGATGCTCTCGGCGTACCCCACCAAGCACTCCCGCGTCGGCAACGCCGTCGGCCTCGACACCCCGGTCTCCACGATCCGGCTGCTGCGCCGGATGCGCGACGCGGGCTACGACCTGGGCGGCCCCGGCGCGATCCCGGGCCTGGACCTCGAGGACGACACCGAGGCCGGCGACGCGCTGATCCACGCCCTGATCGCGGCCGGCGGGCAGGACGAGGAGTGGCTGACCAACGCGCAGCTGACCGACGCCCACGTCCGCATCACGCCCGAGCAGTACGACGCCTGGACCGCCGACCTCGACGCCGGCCTGAAGTCCGACATGGTCGAGGCGTGGGGCCCCGCGCCCGGGCGGTTGTTCGTCAACGACGCCGGCGAGATCGTGCTGGCCACCGTCACCGCCGGCAACGTGGTGCTGCTGATCCAGCCGCCGCGCGGGTTCGGCGAGAACCCCGTCGCGATCTACCACGACCCCGACCTGGCGCCCTCGCACCACTACCTCGCGGCCTACCGCTGGCTGGCGGCGCGCCCGGAGGCGGGCGGGTTCGGCGCCGACGCGGTGGTCCACCTCGGCAAGCACGGCTCGATGGAGTGGCTGCCCGGCAAGAACGCCGCGCTCTCGGCCGCCTGCGCCACCGACGCCGCGATCGGCAACCTGCCGCTGATCTACCCCTTCCTCGTCAACGACCCGGGGGAGGGCGCGCAGGCCAAGCGCCGCGCCCACGCCACGATCGTCGACCACCTGATCCCGCCGATGGCACGCGCGGAGTCCTACGGCGACATCGCCCGGCTGGAGCAGCTGCTCGACGAGCACGCCAACATCGCCGCGATGGACCCGGCCAAGCTGCCGGCCGTCCGCGGCGAGATCTGGCAGCTGATGCACGCCGCCGAGATGCACCGCGACCTCGGTCTGGAGGAGCGGCCCGACGACGAGGAGTTCGACGACTTCATCCTCCACGTCGACGGCTGGCTGTGCGAGATCAAGGACGCCCAGATCCGCGACGGGCTGCACGTGCTCGGCCAGGCGCCCGAGGCCGGGGCCGAGGTCAACCTCGTGCTCGCGATGCTGCGCGCCTCGCAGGTCTTCGGCGGCGACTCCAAGGCGGTCCCGGGGCTGCGCTCCGCGCTCGGCCTCAAGGAGGGCGCCGAGGCGGTCACCGCCGTCGACGAGATCGAGGCCCAGGCGCGCGACCTGGTGCAGCGGCTCGCGGACGCCGACTGGTCGCCCGCGGCGGTCACCGGGCTCCACGACGACCCGCTGGTCCAGGACGTGCTGTCCTTCGCCGCCACGCAGGTGGTGCCGCGGCTGCGGCGCACGACCGACGAGCTGGACGCCGTGCTGCACGCCCTCGACGGCGGCTTCGTGCACGCCGGGCCCTCGGGCTCGCCGCTGCGCGGGCTGGTCAACGTGCTGCCGACCGGCCGCAACTTCTACACCGTCGACCCGCGCGCGGTGCCCTCCCGGCTGGCCTGGGGGACCGGGCAGGCGATGGCCGAGTCGCTGGTGCAGCGCTACCTCGACGACACCGGCGGCTACCCCGAGTCGGTGGGCCTCTCGGTGTGGGGCACCAGCGCGATGCGGACGTCGGGTGACGACGTCGCCGAGGTGCTGGCCCTGCTCGGCGTACGGCCGGAGTGGGACGAGGCCTCGCGGCGGGTCAACGAGCTGAAGGTCGTGCCGCTGGAGGAGCTGGGGCGTCCGCGCATCGACGTGACGGTGCGGATCTCCGGCTTCTTCCGCGACGCCTTCCCGCACGTGGTGGCGATGCTCGACGACGCCGTGCAGCTCGTGGCCGTCCTCGAGGAGCCGGCGGAGGCGAACTTTGTGGCCGCCCACGCCCGCGCCGACCTCGCCGAGCACGGCGACCAGCGCCGCGCGACGACGCGCATCTTCGGCTCCAAGCCGGGCTCCTACGGCGCCGGCATCCTGCAGGTCGTCGAGAACGGCAGCTGGCGCGACGACCAGGACCTCGCCGAGGTCTACACGGCCTGGGGCGGGTTCGCCTACGGCCGCGACCTCGACGGGGCGGCGGCGGCCGACGACATGCGCACCAACTACCGGCGCATCAAGGTGGCGGCGAAGAACATCGACACCCGTGAGCACGACATCGCCGACTCCGACGACTACTTCCAGTACCACGGCGGCATGGTCGCCACCGTCCGTGCGCTGACCGGCAGCTCGCCCGAGGCCTACGTCGGCGACTCGACCACGCCCGACGCGGTGCGCACCCGCACGCTGCAGGAGGAGACCAACCGCGTCTTCCGCTCCCGCGTGGTCAACCCGCGCTGGATCGCCGCGATGCAGCGCCACGGCTACAAGGGCGCCTTCGAGCTCGCCGCGACCGTGGACTACCTGTTCGGCTTCGACGCCACGACCGGCGTGGTCCACGACTGGATGTACGCCGCGCTGGCGCAGGAGTACGTCCTCGACGAGACCAACCAGGCGTTCATGAAGCAGTCCAACCCCTGGGCGCTGCGCGGCATCGTGGAGAAGCTCCACGAGGCCGTCGACCGCGGCCTGTGGGCCGAGCCCGACGCCGACCTGTTGGCGCAGATGCAGCAGGTCTACCTGGATCTCGAGGGCGACCTGGAGGACCGGGAGTCGTGAGTCCCACGACGCGCCCGGGCGCGTCCTCAGGCACACGACCCGGCGCCGGTGGGGTGCGCCGGGTCCGGCTGATCGGGGTCGGGCCGGGCGACCCCGACCAGGTGACGCTCGAGGCGGTGCGGGCGATGCGTGAGGTCGACTTCTTCGTCGTCTCCGACAAGTCCGGCGCCGGCGACGACGACCCCCTGGTGGCGGCCCGCGAGCGGCTGCTCGAGCGTCACCTGGACGGCCCGGCGCGCGTCGTACGCGTGGACGACCCGGTGCGCGAGCGGCGGCCCGACCGGACGGCGAGCGACCAGGAGTACGCCGAGGTCGTGGCCTCCTGGCACGAGGCCCGCGCCGCGGCGTTCGAGCAGGCGCTGCTGGACCACGACGGCGACGCGGGGTTCCTGGTGTGGGGCGACCCGGCGTTCTACGACTCGACCATCCGCGTGCTCGAGCAGGTGCGCGACCGGGGGCGGGTGCCGCTGGCGGTCGAGGTGGTCCCCGGCATCTCCAGCATCCAGCTGCTCGCGGCCCGCCACGCGATCGTGCTCCACGAGGTGGGACAGCCGATGCACGTGACGACCGGACGCCGGCTCGCCGAGGCCGTCGAGTCGGGCCAGGACAACGTCGTGGTGATGCTCAACCGCTCGATGGAGCTGGCCGGCCTGGACGACTGGTGGATCTGGTGGGGCGCCGACCTCGGCACGCCGCACGAGGAGCTGGTCGCGGGTCGGGTCGGTGACGTCCGCGACGAGATCGACGCCGCGCGGCAGCGGGCCAGGGCGGCGGCCGGCTGGGTGATGGACGTGTTCCTGCTGCGCAGGGTCTCGACGGGCTCGACCGACGACCGGGAGGTGGCGCCGTGAGCCGGCCCGACCGCGACGTGATGCTGTGCCGCGACTGCTGCTGCGGCACCGACAAGCACCCCCGCACCGACCACGACGGCCAGCGCGACGCGCTGCTGGCGATGGACGGCGTCGCCGGGGTGCGGGTGCGCGTCGTGGACTGCCTGGACCAGTGCGACCGCAGCAACGTCGTCCTGGTCCGCGACTTCACCGGCGGCCGGCGCCCGGTCGACACCTGGCTCGGCGGGGTGCTCGACCCGAGGGCGACCGAGCGGGTGGTCGACTGGGTCAGCGAGGGCGGCGAGCTGCCACGCGAGCTCGAGCCGCACCGCTTCGGGCAGAACCGCCGGGGGCGGTGAGCAGGTGACGCGCGCCGGTGCGCTGCTGGTCGCGGGCACGACGTCGGACGCCGGCAAGAGCGTCGTCACGACCGGGCTCTGCCGCGCGCTGGTGCGCCGCGGGCTGCGGGTCGCGCCGTTCAAGGCGCAGAACATGTCGAACAACTCGATGGTCACCCGCGACGGCGCCGAGATCGGCCGGGCGCAGTGGGTGCAGGCGCTGGCCGCGCGGGCCGAGCCCGAGGCGGCGATGAACCCCGTGCTGCTCAAGCCCGGCGGGGAGATGCGCAGCCACGTCGTGGTGATGGGCAAGCCGGCGGGGGAGGTGTCCTCGCGCGACTTCGTCGACGGGCGGCGCCACCTGGCGCGGGCGGCGTACGACGCCTTCGACGACCTCGCCGGGCGCGTCGACGTGGTCGTCGCCGAGGGGGCGGGCAGCCCGGCGGAGATCAACCTGCGGGCCAGCGACTACGTCAACCTGGGGCTGGCGCAGCACGCCGGGATGGCGGCGGTCGTGGTGGGCGACATCGACCGGGGTGGCGTGTTCGCGGCGATGCTCGGCACGGTCGCGCTGCTCGAGCCGGCGGACCAGCGGCTGGTGGCGGGGTTCGTGGTCAACAAGTTCCGCGGCGACCGCACCCTGCTCGAGCCCGGGCTGCGGCAGCTCGAGGAGCTGACCGGGCGGCCGGTGCACGGGGTGCTGCCGTGGGACCCCGACCTGTGGCTGGACTCCGAGGACGCGCTCGACCTGACCGGTCGTCGGACGGGGTCGCAGGGCGCGCTGAAGGTGGTCGTCGTACGCCTGCCGCGGATCAGCAACTTCACCGACGTCGACGCCCTCGGGCTCGAGCCCGACCTCGACGTCGTCTTCGCCAGCGACCCGCGCGACGTCGCGGACGCCGACCTCGTGGTGCTGCCCGGCACCCGGGCGACGATCAGCGACCTGGGCTGGCTGCGCTCCCGCGGGCTGGACCGCGCGGTGCTGGCCCACGCCGCGGCGGGAAAGCCGGTGCTCGGCATCTGCGGCGGTTTCCAGATGCTGGGCCGCACGGTCGCCGACCCGACCGGCGTCGAGGGTGCCGCGGGCGCCTCGGTGCAGGGGCTGGGCCTGCTCGACGTGCGCACCGACTTCGCGGCCGAGAAGGTGCTGCGCCTGCCGACGGGGGCGGCGCTGGGCGAGACGACCACGGGCTACGAGATCCACCACGGACGGATCACGCGGGGGGACGCCGAGGAGTTCCTGGGCGGGGCGCGCGCGGGGTCGGTGTTCGGCACGATGTGGCACGGCAGCCTCGAGGGCGACGCGTTCCGGCAGGCGTTCCTGGGCGAGGTCGCGCAGGCGCTGGGCGGCTCACGCGCCCCGTCGACGGTGAGCTTCCCGGCCAGCCGGGAGCGGCGGCTCGACCTGCTCGGCGACCTGGTCGAGGAGCACCTCGACGTGGACGCCCTGCTGGCGCTCGCGCTCGACGGCCCGCCGGCGGGGCTGCGACTCCTGGAGCCGGGGGCGTCGCGATGAGCGTGCTGCTGCTCGGCGGCACGGGGGAGGCCCGCGCGCTGGCCGCGGCGCTCGTCGACCGGGACGTGGCTGTGCTGTCGTCGCTGGCGGGGCGGGTCGCGCGACCGCGGCTGCCGGTGGGGGAGGTGCGGATCGGCGGTTTCGGGGGGACCGCCGGCCTGGTCGCCCACTTGCGCGCCACCGCACCGTCCGTCGTGGTGGACGCGACCCATCCCTTCGCTGCCACCATCTCCGCGCACGCGGCGCAGGCCTGCGCCGAGGTCGGGGTCGCGCTGCTGCGGCTGGCGCGGCCCGGCTGGGAGCCGGCGCCCGGCTGGCACCTGGTCGACTCCCACGAGGAGGCCGCCCGGGCGGCGGCGTCGCTGGGGTCGCGGCCGTTCCTGACCGTGGGGCGGCAGTCGTTGGAGTCCTTCACCGGCCCGCTGGCCTCCGCGGCGGCGCTGGTGCGGGTGGTCGACGAGCCGTCGGTGCCGCTCCCGGACTCCTGGACCCTGCTGCGCGACCGCGGCCCCTACCTCGTCGACGGCGAGCTGGCCCTGCTCCGCGCCCACGCCGCCGACGTGCTGGTGACGAAGGACTCGGGCGGGTCCCACACCCACCCCAAGCTCGATGCCGCGGCGCGGCTGGGCGTCCCCGTGGTCGTCGTACGCCGTCCGGAGGCGCCGGCCGGTGTCGCCACCGTCGCCACGGTGGACGAGGCTGTGGCGTGGGTGCTGTCGACGTCAGGGGTCCGCTCGTGAAGGTGCTGGTGACCGGTGGGGTGCGGTCGGGCAAGTCGCGCCACGCGGAGGAGCTGCTGGTGGGGCAGCCGTCGGTGACCTACGTCGCCCCCGGCCCGACCACCGACGAGGACCCCGACCCCGACTGGGCCGACCGCGTCGCCGCCCACCGCGAGCGCCGCCCGGCGAGCTGGACGACGCGGGAGTCCCGCGACCTCGGCGCTGCCCTGGCCGTCGAGGGCGCCGTGCTCGTCGACTGCCTCGGCACCTGGCTGACCGCGGTGATCGACGAGGCGCAGGCGTGGGAGCAGCCGTCGGCCGACGTCCACGCCCTGGTGTCGGCCCGCCTCACGGTCGCCGTCGCGGCACTGTCGGCGGCCGCCGGACCGGTGGTGCTGGTGACCAACGAGGTCGGCCTGGGCGTCGTGCCCTCCCACCGGTCCGGCCGCCTCTTCCGCGACCTCCTCGGCACCGTCAACCAGACCCTCGGCGCCGCCTGCGACGAGGTCCACCTCGTGGTGGCCGGTCGGGTGCTGGTGCTCTGAGGGGTCGGGGCGGGCGGCCCTGGGCGGGGTCCCCATGTAACGCGGTGTTACTGCACCCGTACACCCGTTCTGGGGCTTGTTCACATGCAACAACCCCGCGTTACATGGGGATCGGGGGCTGGTTGGATGACGGAGTGACGTACTCCCCGGACGAGCGCGAGGGCGTGCCGTGGGCGATGCAGGTCGTGGTGCGGGTCGAGAAGGACCCGGCGCCGGAGCACCTGGCGGTGCTGCGGTCGACGGCGTCGGCGGTCGCGCTGGCGCTGGCCGCGTTCACCGCCCCGGAGGCCGACGACGAGGTGCGGGCCCGGGCCGAGGAGTGGCGGTCGGGCCCCATCCGCAAGGTCGTACGCCGCGCCCGCGGCGCCGGCTGGACCCGCCAGCTCGCCGTCCCCGGGGTGCTGGTGCACGCGGGCGAGGTCGACGTGGCCGTCCACGTGCCCGGCCGTGTCGACGAGGTGGACCCCGAGATCGCCCGGCTCCAGGTGGGCGGGCTGACGCTCGAGGGGGCCGACGCCGGCGTCGAGGCCCCGGTCGACGTCGTGCTCAACCCCCGCGTCGCGATGACCACGGGCAAGGCCGCGGCCCAGGTCGGGCACGCGGCCCAGCTGGTGCTGCAGGCGCTGCCGCCGGAGACCGCCGCGGCGTGGCTGGCCGACGGCGCGCCGGTCACCGTGCGGACCGCGGCCGACGACGAGTGGGAGCGGCTGCTCGCGACCGCGCCGGTCGTGGTGGCCGACGGCGGGTTCACCGAGGTCGCCCCGGGCACCGTCACGGTGGTCGCCACCCACGGGTGGTGAGGCAGTCGTGACGACCCGCCCCCGCGTGCTCCTCGTGCACGGCCTCTGGGCGGGGCCGAGCACCTGGTGGCGGGTCGGGCCGGTGCTCGAGGAGCGCGGCTGGGAGGTCGAGCGGGTGACGCTCGCCGGTCACGGGGGTCGGCCGCTCGGGGCGGTCCGGTCGGTGGCGGACCTGGCCGACGACGTGGTCGAGCACCACGCGGCGGGCGCCCTGGTCGTCGGGCACTCGCTGGGGGCGGTGGTGGCGCTCGAGCTGGCCGCCCGTCCGTCGTACGCCGTGGGGGTGCTGCTCGAGGACCCGCCCGGCCCGGGCCGCACCCGGCGCAGCCGCGAGGACGCCGAGCAGCGCACCCGCGAGGACGCGGCCGCCCGGTCGGACCCGCACGCCGCGGTCTCCGAGCTGCTGCACGGCCATCCGACCTGGACGCGACGTGACGCCCGCACGGTGGTGGAGGGGCGGCTGCGCTCGGACCCGGAGCTGCAGCGGTTCTCGGCACGCCACCTCTCCTGGGACCTGCCGGCCCGCGTGGCCGCCTGCCCGGTGCCGGTCGGGCTGCTCGCGGCGGTGGGTCGCTACTCCGCGCTGGCCGAGCCCGACCGCGGCACGTTGACGAGGTCGCTGGCCCACGTCACCGAGGTGGAGTCCGGCCACCACGTCCACCTCGACGCACCCGAGCGCTGGGTGGCGGCGGTCGACGCCTTCGGGACCTCGCTCGGTCGCGGTGGGCCGCCGCGGTGACGACGTGGCCGTCGGGGGCGCGCAGGAGGCAGCGTCCGCACCCCCCGGGGCTCGTCGGTCAGCGGGTGCACGTCAGGAGATGTGGTCCTCAAGGGTGGCGACGCCCGGCCCGGTCAGCTCCGGCAGCACGACCGGCCGGCCGCTGACGGCCAGCGCCAGCGCCTCGCTGGTGCCGCGGACCTCGGCACCGTCGCCGTGGGCCCAGTCCTGGTCGGTGGCGACCAGCCGCAGCCCGGTCAGCCGGCCCTTCGGAACGAAGCCGGACGCGCGCCGCCCCGAGACCACGAAGTCGAGCACCGGACGCCACCCGGCCGGGTCGGGCCCGACGTCGCGACCGAGCGGCCGGGCGGCGTCGCGCAGGTGGATGGCGCTGTCGGCGAGCGGCCCGTGCGCCCCGACGACGGGCGCGCTGAGGGGGGTGGCGGCGCGCTCGCGCAGGTCGCGGACGAGGTCGGCGGCGGGGCGCCGCGCATCGCGACGGGTGGTGTCGTCGACCATCCGGTGCAGGTCGCCCCGGGCCCGTACGACCTCGCGCAGCAGCCGCCACGGGGAGTGACCGCCCTCCGGCGGCACCAGGTGGGCGAGCACCTCGCGCACCGTCCAACCGGCGCACAGGCTGGGCGTGCGCCACTCGTCGTCGGTGAGACCCTCGAACAGGTCTGCGGCCAGCAGCCGGTTGGCGGTGGCCAGGGCGAAGAGCTCGTCACGGGAGGTGTCCACGCGGCCCACGGTAGGCCCCCGCTCAGGTCGTACGCCGCGCCAGCAGCGTCGAGTCCTCGATGTCGACGCTCTCCCCGTCGCGCTCGACGGTGCGTGGACGCTGCTCGACCACGACGGCCTCGAAGCCCTCGGGCAGGCCCGGCAGCAGCTCGGCGGCCTCCCACATCGCGCGGCGGTGGCTCTCGGTCAGCTGGGTGTGGTGCGCGGACGGCGCGTGGCCGACGACGAGCAGGTGCCCACCGGGCGCCACGGCCTCGGCGAGGCGGCGGGTGACCTCGACCATGCCGTGGTCCGGCGGGTGCAGGAAGTGGGTGGTGACGAGGTCGAACTGCCGGCCCTCCGCGGCGAAGGCACGCGCGTCGACCTGCCACCAGTCGGTGCGGTCGGCGACGCCGGCCTGCTCGGCGTGGCGGGCGGCCCGGGCGAGGCCGTTGGCGGAGAAGTCGGCGCCGGTTACGTGCCAGCCCTGCTGGGCCAGCCAGACCACGTCGCCGCCCTCCCCGCAGCCGACGTCGAGCGCGGTGCCGGGCGTCAGCCGCCCGGCCTCGGTGACCAGCTGGGGGTTGGGCCGGCCGCTCCACATCGCGTCGTCGCCGACGTAGCGTTCCTCCCAGCCCGCGGGCTCGAAGAAGTCCGGCTCGGTGGGGTCCTGGTCGTGCTGCTGGTCGTGCTGGTGGTCGTGCTGGTGCTCGCTCATGGCACCAGGGTGGGCCCACCACCTCCGCGGTGACAAACCGCGTTGCCGTATCAGCAAACAACTCTCACGGCGCCCGCTCGGGCGTACGAACTGCGGGGTGGTCGATCGCCGCACCATGCCACCGGGTCTCACCCGGGCGTCGAGCCTCCGGCGACCTCGTAGTTCCAGACCTCGCTGTGGGTCGAGACCGGCGCCGGGGCGTCACCGCCGGCGCGCTCGACGGCTGAGCGGTGACCCTCGGAGAAGCCGGGGGAGCTGAGCCAGCCCTGGAACGACTCCTCGTCGCGCCACCGGGTGATGACGAGCCACTGCGCGCGCTCGTCGGTGGGGCGGAGCAGCTCGAAGCCCTCGAACCCCTCCGCGCCGTCGACGGCGCCGGCGCGTGCGGCGAAGCGGTGGGCGAGCTCGTCGCCCGAGCCGGCGGGGACGGTGATGGCGTTGATCTTGATGACGGTCACGGGACCAGGGTGCCAGGGGGCGGGTCGGCGGCACCCCGCCACTGCAGGCAGGGCCGTTCCCGGGCGACCGGCGCGGGTCTCGGAGAGGATGTGTCCATGGCCCGGGACCTGGACTACGCCCCCCTGACCGGACGACCGGGACTGCTGCCCCGGCTGCGCGCGGTGCGGGCGAGCAACATCTGGGTCTACAGCATGACCGTGGGCCTGGTCATCCTGCTGCTGCCGCTGACGGTCGTCGTCGGTCTGGTCCCGCTCTACGAGACCGACCCGGGGTTCCAGGTCATGATGTGGGCGGTCGCGGCGCTCGGGGCCTACGCGGTCGGGGCGGTGCTGTGGCAGGTGCGGGGCGAGTCGCTGCTCCCGGCGTTCGCGCAGACGAACCGGCTGGACCTCACCCAGGGAGTGTCGGCGCAGCACTACGCCGGCAGCCGCTTCGCCGACGGGTCGCTGATGGTGCTCCGCAGCGTCCGGATCCGGGAGGCCGGGTTCCTCGAGGTGGGGGACACCTTCTCCGCAGCCACGCCACGACGGTCCTCACCCACGTCGGGCGCCACGGGTGCGCCCGACGTCGAGGTGTTCCTGCGGGTGGGCCTGGCCGGGCGGGTCAGCCAGCGGTCCGAGGGCGTGGACCTGCTCGACGCTCCGCTGCACGAGCGGATCACGAGGTGGGCAGGGACCTACGCCGTGGAGTGCTCCGACCGGGAGGTGACGCTGCACGGCAGCCGGGGACTGGCCGCGCACGACCCCGCACGGGTGCGGGAGGGGTTCGAGCTGGCGCGGGTGCTGCGCGACCGTGCCGACGAGCTCCTGGTCGTCGGTCCGGGCGACGTACCGGCCGCTCCGACCCCCTCGGGCATCCCGGTGCCGGTCCGCGAGCGACGGACCGCATTGGCGGGCAGGCCCATGCGCCCGGCCGTCGTCGTCGTGGCGACGCTCGGGTTCCTGGTCGTGGTGCCGGTGCTCATCGCCGTCGCGATGTCGCTGGTGGAGCAGCTGTCGGGTGCCCCGTGGGTGGCCTCGATCGTGCTGGGTCTCGTCATCGCCGCCGCCGTCGCCGTGGCGGGAGCCCTCGTCCGGGGGGTGACCCGCCCCCGGCGCCCCCGCGACACGCGGTCGTCGGTCGACGCGCCGGAGCCGGCCCCGTGACCGGCCGCCGCGGCGTCGCCGACCTGGACTACGCACCCCTGACCCGGCGTCACGGGCTCGGGGCACGACTGCGGGCGGTGGCGGGCAACAACGTGCTCGTCATCGGCGGCACGGTCGCGGTGCTGATGACCCTCCTCCCCGGAGCCGTCGTGGTCGGGCTGGTGGCGACCGGGTCCGCCGGCGACGACGTGGCCTTCACCGTGTGCATGGCCGTGATCTCGCTCGGCGGTCTGCTCGTGGTCCTCGACGTGCTCGGGAAGGCCGAGGGCGGTGAGGCGCTCGACGCCTTCGCCGAGGCCAACGACCTGGTGGTGCTGCGCTCGAGGACCGCGCTGCACTACGCCAGCGCCTCGTTCGCCGACGGCTCGCACTCGGTCCACCGGGCGGTGCGCACGCGCGGCGACCTCTTCCTCGAGATCGGGGAGCGCTTCCCGGTCGGAGCGCCCCTGGACCCCGGGTCCGAACGCCGTCCGTCGGCCTACCTGCGGGCGCGGCTGGCCGGTCGCGTCCCGCCGCGCGTGTCGTGGACGGGCCTGGTGACCCCGGAGGTCGACGAGCGGCTGACCCGGTGGTCGGGCCCCTACGGCGTCGAGCTGGCCGGCGACGAGCTGACGGTCCTGGGGACCGAGCCGCTCGACGCCCGCGACGCCGGGCGCGTGGAGGAGGGGCTGGACCTCCTGGTGCAGTTGGCCGGACGCGTGGAGGCGTTCGCGGGCCTCGCTGCCGGGAGGCCCGCTGCCGAGCCGGGCCCGCTCGTGACCGCCTCGGGCATCACCATCCCGCCTCCGGAGCGGCCCGGGGAGGACCAGGGCCGCGTACGCCGGCCCCTGGTCGTCGTGGCGTGGACCCTGGCCCTCGTGCTGGGGCTCCCGGTCCTGCTCGCCGTGGTGATGTCCCGTGTGGGTGACTCGCTCCTCGGCAGGCCCGTGCTCGCGACGGCGGTGGTCGGGCTGCTGGTCGGCCTCATGGGCGGAGCGGCGTTCTGGCTGGTCCGCCACGCCGTCACCCCGCGGCGGCGCGGGCGCGACGCGCGCTGAGGGCCAGGTCGGGCCCCGGCGAGCGTCGTCAGCGCCGTCGGGCCAGGGCCCACGACGCTGCGAGGACCGCGGCGCTGAGGTCGACGCGGCGGGCGAGGGCGAGGGCCGGGGTGACGTCGTACGCCGTGGGGGGCCGGCCGCCGCCCATCACCGGGCGGTGCTCGACGCGGGTGCCGTAGGTGTTGGTGCCGCCCAGCCGCAGGCCCAGCGCGCCGGCGAACGACGCCTCGACCGGGCCCGCGTTGGGGCTGGGGTGGCCACCGGCGTCCCGGCGCCAGGCGCGCAGCGCGGCACGCGGGTCGGGTCCGAGGACGGCGGCGAGGACCGCGGTCAGGCGGGAGCCGGGCAGGTTGAGGACGTCGTCGAGGCGGGCGGAGGCCCAGCCGAAGTCGGCGTACCGCTCGCTGCGGTGGCCCACCATGGCGTCCAGGGTGTTGGCGGCGCGGTAGCCCACCAGCCCCGGGACCCCGGCGAGCGCACCGAGGACGAGGGGGGCGACGACGGCGTCGGAGGTGTTCTCGGCGACCGACTCCACGACCGCGCGGGCGACCTCGCCGGCGGTGAGGGTGCGGGTGTCGCGGCCGACGAGGTGGGTCAGCCGCTGCCGTGCCTCGGGCAGCCGGTCGGCCTCGAGGAAGGCGGCGACGGCGCGGCCCTCGCGGTCCAGCGAGGTGCCGCCGAGCACCGCCCAGGTCGCGAGAGCGGTGACAGCGGTGCGGGCGACGGGGTGCGTGCGCGTGGCCCGCACGGCGAGCAGGCCGAGGCCGGTGGCGCCCCCCACCAGCACCAGCGAGTACGCCGCTCCCCGCGGCCGCGAGGGCGCCCACAGCCGGGTCTCGAGCACGCCTGCGACCCGCCCGAACCCCGCCACGGGGTGCCACCGCGCGGGGTCGCCGAGCATCCGGTCGGCGGCGAAGCCGAGGGCCAGGCCCAGAGCACGGGAGGGCGCACGGGAGGGCGCGCGGGAGGGCGCACGGGAGGGCGGCCTCACGGCGCCACGAGCTCGGCGTACGTCGCTCCGGTCGCCACGGCGACGAGCAGGGTGGCCAGCGCCAGCTCGACGGCCGCGCCGAGCACGTCGCCGGTGACGCCCCCGAGGCGTCGGGTGGTGCGCCACACCAGCAGCAGCACGACCGCCACGGCGAGGGCCACCGCGAGCGCCGCGTGCTGCACGCCGACCTGCGACCCGTGCGCGACCGCGGCGACCGCCACCCCCGCGACCAGCCAGGACGCGAGCGCGGCGGGCGGCGACACCGACCGGGTGAACGCCGCACCGAGGCCGTCGGTGCGGGCGCCGGGCACCGGTGACGCGCAGGTGAGCACGAGGGCGCAGCGCGACACGCACACCAGCACGCCGACCAGCCACGGTCCGGCGGGCAGGCCGGCGAGCGAGGCGACCGAGGCGGCCTGCACCCCCAGCACGACCAGGACGGCCACACCACCTGCCGGGCCCGAGGTGCCGCTGTGCATCACCTCCAGCGACCGCTCCCGGTCGTAGGAGGCGGTGAGCCCGTCGGCGGTGTCGGAGAGCCCGTCGAGGTGGAAGCAGCGGGTGCCGAGCGCGAGCACGGCCACCGCCAGGAAGCCGAGGGCGAGCGCGGGGGTGCCCAGGCGCAGGCCGACCCACAGCAGCAGCGCCACGGCCGCACCGAGCGGCAGCACGGCGAGCGGGGCGAGCAGCACCGCGCGGCCCGCCGTACGCCGGTCCACGACCCGGGGCGGCGGCACCCGCAGCACGGTGAGCGTGCCCAGGGCGAGCCGCCAGGCGTCGCTCACGCGGTCACGGCGACGTCACAACGACGTGGCCAGCTCGCGACGACGCTGCCGGGCCAGGGCCCGCTCGTGGTCGATGCCGACGAACCCGGCCAGCGCCACGCCCAGCGCGGCCCACAGCGTGGCCAGGGTGAGGAGCGAGGCGCGGCGGAAGAACCACAGCGTGTCGGCCGGGAAGTCGCCCACCTCGTTGACCGTCGGCATCAGGGTGCCGGCGACCATCACGACGAGGAGGTACGCCGAGACGCCGGCCACCGTGCCGAGGTAGGCCCCCGACGACGCGGCGGTCCGCCGTCCGACCAGCACCGCGACGAACGCGGCGGCGAGGGAGATCGCGACGAAGGAGAAGTAGAGGGCGGTGCGGTCGCCGATGGTCTCGCCGCTGCCGACGGCGGGCGGGGTGGCGGGGTACTTCAGGAAGGGCACGAGGGCGAAGGCCACGAAGCCGACCAGGGCCACGAGACCCGTGGACTGGCGCGGGGTGAGCCGGCCGATGCGGCCCACCGCGAAGGCGGAGGCGAGGCCGACCAGGCCGCCCAGGGCGATGCCCACGGCGAGGTTGCCGGTCAGCAGCCCCAGCGTGGACTGGACGGTGCGGGAGACCACCGCGTCCTCGTCGCCGTGCGAGTGCTCGGCAGGCGTGCCGGGGGCGTGGTCGTGCGGCTCGGTGGCCGAGGCGCCCGCGGAGCTCTCCAGGCCGATGGCGGTCTCGACCTGCGGCTCGCCCACGACGTAGGCGACGGCGAAGGCGGCGAGACCGGCGATCAGTCCGGCGAGGAGCCCGCGGACGAGAAAGGTGCGTGCGGTCATGACGGGTCCGTTCGAGGGGACCGGAGACCGGGCGTGGAGCGATCGCCCGGAGACCGGGACGAGAAGAGGCGCGTGGTCCCGGAGGACCGGGCGATCAGTGGCAGGGGAAGGCCAGCAGGTGCCGGCCGTCGTGCACGAACTCGTGGACCAGCGTGCCGGAGGACAGCGAGAACGCACCCTGCTCGGCGCCGACGAAGAACAGGACCAGGGTCCCGAGCAGGCCGAAGAACAGGGCACAGGGGGCCAGCTCGGCGAGGGGGATCGAGGGGAGCTGGACCTCGACGGCGGGGGATGCGGCGGTGCTCGACATGAGTCCTCCAAGGGATGCGTGCGTCCCTGGTAGATGGGGTGGTGGACGGACTCGAGGGTCTGACTCCACCGCCGCCCGACGATCGTGATGACCGTCTGGAGGAGGTGTCACAGTAGCGCGACTGTGCCGGATTCCCACCGGCTTCCTCGTGCCCGCGCGCTCACCCTAGGGCATCAGGAGGCCCCGTGGGGGAGCGCGTCCAGCGCGGCGAGCAGCTGGGTCGTGTGCGCCTCCGGGCGGACGGCGATCCGCACCCACGCGGGTCCCAGCCCGGGGAAGGTGTCGGCCCGGCGTACGGCGACCCCGGCGGCGCGCAGCGCGGCGTGCACGCCCTCGCCGACCTCGGCCAGGACGAACGACGTCGCGGAGGGCACGTGGGCGATCCCGCGCTCGGCGAGGCCCTTCTCCAGGGCCGTGCGCCACCCCGCGACGGTGTGCGCGCGGCGCTCGGACTCCTCCGCCGCGGCGGGGCTCGCGCAGGCGGTCGTCGCGGCGGCGGCGGTGCTCGAGACCGACCACGGCGTCTGGGCCCGCCGCAGCTCCGCGACGACGTCGGGCGCTCCCAGCAGGTAGCCCGCCCGCACGCCGGGGATGGCCCAGTGCTTGGTCAGGCTGCGGAGCACGACGAGGCCGGCACGGGTCCTCGCCGTCAGCGACTCGCCCTCGCCCGGGACGGTGTCCATGAACGCCTCGTCGACGACGACGAGCCGGTGCGGCCGGAGCAGCTGCTCGACGACGGCGGCGGGGTGCAGCACCCCCGTCGGGTTGGTGGGGTTGCCGACGACCACGAGGTCGGCGTCCTCGGGCACGGCCGCCGGGTCGAGCGCGAACCCGCTCTCCCGGGTGCAGGTCACCGTGGTGACCGCGTGGCCGGCCTGCTCCAGCGCGGCGTGCGGCTCGGTGAACTGCGGGTGCACCACGACCGGGCGGCGCCACGGCCGCAGCCGGGCGACGAGGGTGAACGCCTCGGCCGCGCCGGCGGTGGCGAGCACCTCCTCGGGCGCGCGGCCGTGGCGCGCGGCGACCGCGGCCTCGGCGGCGGTCGGCGAGGGGTAGCGGTCGACCAGCTCGAGGCTCTCGTGGAGGGCGGCGTCCAGCCAGGGCGGCCGCGGGCCGGCGTACACGTTCACGGCGAGGTCCAGCAGCCCCGGCTCCGCCTCGACGTCGCCGTGGTGGCGCAGGGGGTCGGGCAGGAGATCTGGGTTCGGCGGCGGGACCGGGGTCGCGACCGGCTCGACCGAGGAGGTGTCCCGGGTCCCCGAGGAGGTCGCTCCGCGACCGTCCCGGAGGGCGGCGTGGGCGGCGTCGGCGAACCGCTGGGCGAGGTGGGGGTGGCCGGCCCAGTGGGTGTGGAGGTACGACGCGTGGACGCTGTCGCTGGCGAAGCCGGTCGCCTCGCCGTCGATCGCCCAGCCGGCGACCCAGGGGCCCTCGGAGCCGGCCGGCGGGTCGGTGCGGGTGCGGTGGAACTCGTGCCCGGTGACCTCCTCCCCGGCCCGGGTGAGCAGCGAGTCGGTGGTCGCCGTGGCGCGCGGGTAGCGCAACGTCAGCCGCGGCGTCATCGCGGCGGTGGCCGACAGCGCGCCCACCATGGGGGAGTCGTCGACGGTGTCGCAGAGGTAGAGCAGGCCGGCGCACTCCGCGACGGTCGGTACGCCGCGGGCGACCGCCGCGCGCAGGTCCTCGCGCAGCGACGCGTTGGCCGTGAGGGTCTCGGCGTGGACCTCGGGGAAGCCGCCGCCGAGGTAGAGCCCGCTGGTGCCCGCGGGCAGGAAGGCGTCGGTGAGCGGGTCGAAGGCGACGACGTCGCACCCGGCGGCGCGGAGCAGCTCCTCGGTCTCGGTGTAGCGGAAGGTGAAGGCGCGGCCGCCGGCCATCGCGACGACGGGACGCGCGTCCGAGACGGGGGCACAGACCTCGGCGGCCGGGTCCCACGGCGTCTCGTCGAGGTCGGGCGCGGAGGCGGCCAGCTCCATCAACGCCTGCAGGTCGACGCTCTCGGCGACGTGCTCGGCCAGGCGGTCGAGCGCGTGGGCGGCCTCGTCGCGCTCCGCGGCGGGCACCAGTCCGAGGTGGCGCGAGGGGGCCGAGAAGGCGTCGTCGCGGCCGATGGTGCCCAGCACGGGCACGCGGATCGAGCTGCGGACCTCGGCGACCTGGCGGGGCGACCCGGCCTTGTTGAGGATCACGCCGGCGACGGTGATCCGGGGGTCGAAGGTGGACATCCCGTGCACGACCGCGCCGATCGAGCGCGAGGAGCGGGAGATGTCGACGACCAGCACCACCGGCGTACGGGTGAGGTGGGCGACGTGGGCGGTGGAGGAGAACCCCTCGCCGCCCATGCGCCCGTCGAAGAGCCCCATCACGCCCTCGACCACGGCGACGTCGGCGCCGGCGGCGCCGTGCAGCAGCAGCGGGGCGACGCGCTCCTCGCCGACGAGGTGGGGGTCGAGGTTGCGGCCGGGCCGCCCACTGGCGAGGGCGTGGTAGCCCGGGTCGATGTAGTCGGGCCCGACCTTGTGGCCGCTGACCTCGTGGCCGGCACGCGACAGCGCCGCCATCAGCCCGGTCGCGACGGTCGTCTTGCCCTGGCCGGTGGCGGGGGCGGCCACGACGAACCGGGGGAGCCGGGTGCTCACGGCGTCACCACTCGATGCCCTTCTGGCCCTTCTGGCCGCGGTCCATCTGGTGCTTGACCTTGGTCATCTCCGTGACCAGGTCGGCGACCTCGACGAGGCGGGGGTGGGCGCGGCGGCCGGTGACGACGACGTACTGGCGGCCCGGGCGGTTCGCGAGCGTCTCCACGACGTCGTCGACGTCGACCCAGCCCCACTCCATCGGGTAGGTGAACTCGTCGAGCACGAGCAGGTCGTGGCTCTCCTCGGCCAGCCGGCGCTTGACCTCGGCCCAGCCCTCGGCGGCCTCGACGGCGTGGTCGGTCTCCGAGCCCTCCTTGCGCGACCACGACCAGCCGGCGCCCATCTTGTGCCACTCCACGGGCCCGCCCTCGCCGGTCTCCCGGTGCAGCTCGCCGAGCCGCTCCAGCACGGTCTGCTCGCCGATGCGCCACTTGGCGGACTTCACGAACTGGAAGACCCCGACGTTCCAGCCCTGGTTCCAGGCGCGGATGGCGAGGCCGAAGGCGGCGGTCGACTTCCCCTTGCCGTCGCCCGTGTGGACCATCAGCAGCGGCTGCTGGCGGCGCTCGCGCGTGGACAGCCCGTCGTCGGGCACGGTCAGCGGCTTGCCCTGCGGCATCAGGCGGCTCCTTCGGTGGAGGACAGCGGACGGACGGACTGCTGGACGAGCGAGGTGAGCCGGTCGGCGCTGACGTCGGCGACGGGCACGTGCTCGGCGCGCAGGTGCTCGGCGAGCACGCCCGCGAGCCCGAGGCGCATTGCGCCGCTCTCGCAGTCCACGACCAGCGCGTCGACGCCGTCGGCGGCGAGGTGGGCCGCGACCTGGCGCGACCGGGCGACGGCGTCGGCGCCGGAGGTGGCGCGGCCGTCGGTGACCACCACGAGCAGCGGCCGGCGGCGGGGGTCGCGCACCTTCTCCAGGCGCAGCACGCGGGCCGCCTCGAGCAGGCCCTCGGCGAGCGGGGTGCGGCCTCCGGCCGGCAGGTCCTGCAGCCGCGTCGCGGCGATGTCGACCGAGCGGGTCGGCGGCAGCGCGAGGTCGGCGCCGTGGCCGCGGAAGGTGACCAGGCCGACCTTGTCGCGGCGGCGGTAGGCGTCGAGCAGCAGCGAGAGGATCGCGGTCTTGACCTGCTCCATCCGGCGTCGGGCGGCCATCGAGCCCGACGCGTCCACGCAGAACAGCACCAGGTTGGACTCCTGGCCCTCCCGGGTGGCGACACGCAGGTCGTCGCCGCGGAACAGCAGCCGGCCCGACGTACGGCCGCGGAGGACCTGGTGCGGCGCGGCCGCCCGGACGGTCTCGGCGAGGTGGAGGGTGCCGTCCCCGCCGACGCTGCGCCGCGAGCCCGTACGCCGACCCGACTCGGTCACCGCCCGGCTACGCTTGCCCGCCTCGCCCGCACCCGTGCCCCGCACCGTGAACAGCCGGGTGCGGTAGGGCTCGCTCGCCGCATGGACGGTGCCGGGCGGCTGCGGGTCACCCGGTGCGTCGGGCGGGCCGGTCGTCGGGGGAGACGCCTCGGGGTCGGGCCCGTCCTGCTGCGGCGGGACGTCATCGGAACTGTGGTCTCCAGGCCCCGATGATGATGACGTCCCGGGCGGGGGAGCGTCGCCGGGGCCGTCCGTCCCGTCACCGGCGTCGCCGGCAGGGTCGCCGTCCGCGTCGCCGTCAGGGTCGTCGTCCGGGCCCGCGAGGGGGTCCTCGGAGGGGCCCTGCGGCTGCGGGTCCTCGGGCGGCTCCGGGTCGGGCTCGTCGTCGCCGAGGATGCGGTCGAGCAGGTCCTCGTCGAGGCCGGGGGCGTCGAAGGGGTTGCGGCGGCGCCGGTGGGGCAGCGCCAGCCGGGCCGCGGCGCGGATGTCCTGGGTCAGCACCCGGCGGCGGCCGTGCCACGCGGCGTGGGCGACGGCGGTGCGGGCGGTGACGATGTCGGCGCGCATGCCGTCGACCTCGAAGGCGGCGCACACCTCGGCGATCTTGAGCAGTGCCCCGTCGCCGAGCACGACCGCCGCGACCTGCTCCTGCGCGGCGCGGATGCGCTCGGTCAGCGCCCGCTCGTCCTCGTCGTACGCCGCGGCGAACGCGTCGGGGTCGGCGTCGAAGGCCAGCCGGCGGCGTACGACCTCGACGCGGAGCGCCGGGTCGCGCGGCGCCGCCACCTCGACGGTGAGCCCGAACCGGTCGAGCAGCTGCGGGCGCAGCTCGCCCTCCTCGGGGTTCATGGTCCCGACGAGCACGAAGCGCGCGGCGTGCTCGACCGAGACGCCGTCGCGCTCCACGGTCGAGCGGCCCATCGCGGCGGCGTCGAGCAGCAGGTCGACGAGGTGGTCGTGGAGCAGGTTGACCTCGTCGACGTAGAGGATGCCGCGGTGGGCGCGGGCGAGCAGGCCGGGCTCGTACTCCGCCCTGCCCTCCGACAGCGCCCGCTCGAGGTGCAGCGAGCCGAGCACGCGGTCCTCGGTGGCACCCACCGGGAGCTCGACGAGCCGCACCGGTCGGGACTCGACCGGGGCGTCGGCGGCGAACGGCCCGTCGGGCGAGAGCGGCGCGCGGTCGCGCGGGTCGGTCGAGAACCGGTCACCGGCGACGACGTCGATGGCGGGCAGCACCGAGGCGAGGGCACGCACGATCGTCGACTTGGCGGTGCCCTTCTCGCCGCGGACCAGCACCCCGCCCACGTCGGGCGAGATGGTGGTGAGGACGAGGGCGAGCGCCATGTCGTCGGACCCGACGACGGCGCTGAAGGGAAACTGCTGTGGCACGGAGGCTCCCGCTCGTGGCCAGGGGAAAAAGTGGCGCGAGGCCGGTCTTCGGACTTCCCGGTTCCACGTCGTAGGACGCGTCCCGGGTCACCGCAGCGGGCCTGTGCCGGAGTCTCACCGGCTTCCCAGATTCTCCCGTCGGGACGCGGTGGGGCTGGGTCGTGCTGCGTCCGTCGGGGCACCTCGTGCCTGTCGGGCGTCACGATAGCGTCTGCCCTCGTGACCTCCGGAGCCCGACCGCGCGTGACGGTCGTCGGCCTCGGCGCCGACGGCTGGGACGGCCTCCCCGAGCGGCTGCGCGAGGTGGTCCGGTCGGCGCCGGTCCTGTTGGGCGGGCAGCGCCACCTCGACCTGCTGCCGACCGTGGCCGGCCAGGTCCGCGAGCCCTGGCCCTCGCCGCTGCGCGACGGCCTCCCCGCCCTGCTGACCGCCCTGCTCGCCCGCCACGAGCATGCGGTCGCGCTGGCCTCGGGCGACCCGATGCTCTCCGGCATCGGCACCACCCTGGTCGGGTTGCTCGGCGCCGACGCGGTGCGCGTCGAGCCGGCCGTCTCCTCGGTCGCGCTGGCCCGCGCCCGGCTGGGCTGGTCGGTCGAGTCCTCGGAGACGGTGACGCTGGTCGGCCGCGACCCCGACCTGCTGCGGCGCGCGCTCGCGCCCGGCCGCCGGCTGCTGGTGCTCTCCTCCGACGAGCACACGCCGGCCACGGTGGCCGCGCTGCTGGTCGAGCAGGGGTACGCCGGGTCGCGGGTCGTCGTGCTGGGCGACCTCGGCGGCCCCGAGGAGTCGCGACGCGAGGCCACGGCCGGCGCCTGGTCGGGACCCTCGCCCCGGCTGCACGTGCTCGCGCTGGAGCTCGCCGGCCCGGTGGTCGGGTCGTGGACCGCCGGGCTGCCCGACGCGGCGTACGAGCACGACGGGCAGCTGACCAAGCGCGACCTCCGCGCCGCCGCGCTGGCCCGGCTCGCGCCGCAGCCCGGCCAGCTGCTCTGGGACGTCGGTGCCGGCGCCGGGTCGGTCGGCATCGAGTGGGCCCGGGCCCACCCGACCTGCCGCACCGTCGCCGTCGAGGCCCACCCCGAGCGGGCTGCCCGCGTGGCGCGCAACGCCGCCGCGCTCGGGGTCCCGGGCCTTGAGGTCGTCGAGGGCCGTGCCCCGGACGCGCTCGCCGACCTCGAGCCGCCCGACGCGGTCTTCGTCGGCGGGGGAGCGACCCGCCCTGGCGTCCTCGAGGCGTGCCTGGCCGCGCTGCGTCCCGGCGGCCGCCTCGTCGTGCACGGCGTGACGCTGGAGACCGAGACGCTGCTGGCAGGGGCGTACGCCGCCCACGGCGGCGAGCTGACCCGCCACTCGGTCGAGACGGCCGAGCCGATCGGCGGCTTCACCGGCTGGACCCCCGCCCGCGCCGTCGTGCAGTGGGCGCACGTGAAGCCGTCCGAGCCCGACCCCCAGGAGACCCCGTGACCGTCCACTTCGTCGGCGCCGGACCCGGTGCCGCCGACCTGATCACGCTGCGCGCCGCCACGATGCTGGCCGCCGCCGACGTGGTGCTCTACCCCGGCACCTACCTCGACACCGAGGTGCTCGGCCACGCCCGCGCGGACGCGCGGCTGGTCGACACCCAGGACCTCGACCTCGACCAGATCCTGGGTGAGCTCGTGGAGGCCCACCGGGCCGGTCGCGACGTGGTGCGGCTCGTCTCCGGCGACCCCTCGCTCTACTCCGCCGTGGCCGAGCAGGCCCGCCGGCTCGACGCCGCCGGGGTCGCGTGGGACGTCACCCCCGGCGTCCCGGCGTACGCCGCCGCTGCCGCCGCCGTGGGCCGCGAGCTCACCGTCCCGCTGGTCAGCCAGTCGGTCGTGCTGACCCGCGCCCAGGCCCGGTCCACGGCGATGCCCGAGAGCGAGGCGCTGGCCCGGTTCGCCGCGACCAGGGCCACCCTGGCGCTGCACCTCGCGATCACGCGGACCCGCGAGCTGATGGCCGAGCTGGAGGGCGAGTACGGCGCCGACTGCCCCGTCGTGGTCGTCCACCGCGCCAGCCAGCCCGAGGAGCAGGTGCTGCGCGGCACCGTCGCCGACATCGCCGACCAGGTCGAGGCGGCCGGGCTGCGCCAGGCGGCCGTCGTGCTGGTCGGCCGCGCGCTCGACCCGTCGGGCGGCGGCGAGTCGTTCCTCTACGACCCCGCCCGCGACCGGAGCAGCAAGCGCCCCTGACCGCTCAGGACGGCGTCGAGCGGGCCGTCCACACCGCGCCGGACGCGGACCGGCGGGTGCCGGTCGAGCCGATGACCAGCAGGCACTTCATGTCCACCGACGCGGCGTCGAGGTCGGCCAGCGTGGTCACGGTGAGCGACTCCTCGGCGCGACCGACGTCGCGGCCGACCACGACCACGGTGTCGGCCGACCGGTGCTCGAGCAGGATCTTCTGCGCCTCGACGACCTGGTCGGTGCGCGAGCGCGAGGCGGGGTTGTAGATCGCCAGCACCAGGTCGGCGTCGGCCACGGCCCGCAGCCGCTTCTCGATCAGCGACCAGGGCTTGAGCCGGTCCGAGAGGCTCATCACCGCGAAGTCGCCGCCGATCGGGGCGCCCGCCCGCGCGGCCACGGCCTGCACGGCGCTGACGCCGGGCAGGACCCGCACCGCCACCCCGTCGTACGCCGGGTCCTCGGCCGCCTCGTAGACCGCCGCCGCCATCCCGAACACGCCCGCGTCGCCGCCGGAGACCACCGCGACCCGCTCGCCGGCCAGCGCGAGGTCGAGCGCGAGCCGCGACCGGTCGAGCTCGACGGTGTTGCCCGACGCGTGCCGGGTCAGGCCGGCGCGCTGCGGCACCCGGTTGACGTAGGGCGCGTAGCCGACGACGTGGTCCACCCCCGCCAGCGCCTCGGTGACCTCGGGGGTGATCCAGCGGTCGGGTCCGGGGCCGAGCCCGACGACCAGCACCTCGCCGGTCGTGGGGCCGGCCGCCACGGGCGCCGCCACCGGCGTGCGCCGCCCCGCCGGGTCGTCCGACGCGCTGTCGCCGGCGACCACGATGAGGGAGAAGTAGGGCACCGTCGTCGGGTCGACGTCGGCCACCGGCAGCCACCGCTCGGCGGGCATCGAGGCGCGCTCGACGTAGACCGCGTGCTCGAGCCGGCCGGCCTGCGCCAGGGCGGAGCGGACGGCGGGGAAGGTGCGGCCGAGCTTCATGATGATGGCGCCGTCGGTGTCGGCCAGGCGGCGCGCGAGCTCGGCCTCGGGCAGCGTGCCGGGCAGGATCGTCAGCACGTCGGTCTGCCTGACCAGCGGCGCGGCGACCGAGGCGGTGGCGGCGGCGAAGGCCGGCACGCCCGGCACGACCTCGGTCGGGAAGCGGTCGGCGAGCCGGTCGTGCATGTACATGTAGGACCCGTAGAACAGCGGGTCGCCCTCGGCCAGCAGCACCACGGTGCGACCGGCCTCGAGGTGCGCGGCCAGGCGGGCGGCGGACTCCTCGTAGAAGGCGGCGATCGCGCCGGCGTACCCGCCCGGGTGGTCGGTGGCGCCGGTCGTCACCGGGTAGCGCAGCTCCTCCTCGACGACGTCGTCGGGGATCAGGTCGGCGGCGATGCGACGCGCGTTGGACTGCTTGCCGACGCCCGCGTGGTAGGCCACCACGTCGGCCTCGCCGATCAGCCGGGCGGCCTTGAGGGTGACCAGCTCGGGGTCGCCGGGGCCCAGGCCGACGCCGTAGAAGCGCCCGAGGGGCCGGCTGGTCGCCTGGGTGCTCACTCCGCCTCCTGGGCCAGCGCGTTGACGGCCGAGGCGGTCATGGCCGAGCCACCGCGTCGGCCGCGGACGGTCAGGAACGGCACGTCGATGCCGTGGTCGGCGGCCAGCGAGGCCAGCGCGTCCTTGGACTCCGCCGCCCCGATGAAACCGACCGGGCAGCCGACGATCGCGGCCGGCCGGGGCGCCCCGTCGATGAGCATCTCGAGCAGGTGGAACAGTGCGGTGGGGGCGTTGCCGATGGCCACGACCGCGCCCTCGAGGTGCGGCTCCCACAGCGAGACGGCCGCCGCGGAGCGGGTGGTGCCCCAGTCGCGGGCCAGGCTCGGCACGGCCGGGTCGCGCAGCAGGCAGATGACGTCGTTGTCCTTCGGCAGCCGGGCGCGGGTGACGCCGGAGGCGACCATGTGGGCGTCGGCGAGCACCGGCGCGCCGGCCTCGAGGGCGGCCCGGGCGGCGGGCACCAGGTCGGGGTGGAAGACGAGGTCGTGGACGAGGTCGGTCTGGCCGGTCCCGTGCACCATCCGCACCGCCACGGTCGGCGCCCCCTCGGGCAGGCCGTCCAGCGCGGTCTCGCGGCGGATGGTCGCGAAGGAGTCGACGTAGATGGCGGGGCCGGAGTCGACGTAGTCGTAGTGGCGCGGGGGGCGCTTCAGCACGCTCACGCGACCACCTCCCGGCCCGACTCCGCGGGCACGACGACGCCGTGCCACGGCGTCACGACGAGCTCTCGACCCGGCGCCACGAGCCGGTCGACGAGGTCGGCGTCGAGCACCCCGTCGGGCACGGCGACGTGGTCGCCACCGCTCTGCGGACCGTACGCCGCCCGCTCGCTCGCCGCGGGCACCCGCGGGTCGCGCGGGCCTGCCGGGTGCAGCGGGGCGTCGAGCTCCTCGACGTGCCACGGGGCGGTCGGCCCGGTGCCGCGGACGGCGAGGAAGCGCGCCGCCAGGTCGACCAGCAGCCGCGGTGCCTCGGTGAGCGTGACCACGGGCCCCCACGCGTCACCGACGCGCAGCTGGCCGGTGCGCTCGTCGAGCGCGACCAGGCCGAGGTCGGTGCCGCGGTCGACCAGGTCGCCGCGGCCGTCGTCGAGCACCTGCAGGAAACGGCCCGGGAGGTCGGCCAGGGCAGGGTCGGCGCGGAGCAGCTCGTCCAGCTCGTCGGCCACGGGCCGCAGGTCCGCCCGCCCGCCCGCCAGCCCGCTGAACGGCGAGACCATGACGTTGCGCCCCAGCTCGTGGCTGCGCGAGGGCAGCAGACCGGTCGCCTCGACCGCCGCCACGACCTCGTCGGGCAGGGCACCGGTGGTCGGGTCGGACCAGGGCAGGGCGCGCAGCTGCAGGTTGGCCCGGCCGGTGAGGTGCAGCCGGCCGTCGCCGTGGGTCCTCGCCACCGCGGCCAGCCCGGCCAGCGACGCGGCGGGGACGCGTCCACCGACCAGCCGGACCCGGACCAGGGCGCCGTCGTCGGCCGCCCACGGGCGCAGCACGCCGGGGCACAGATCGCGCCGGGAGCGGGTGGAGGTGGGGGTCACCGGGTGGTCCTCGGGGGTCAGGGGCCCGTGCGCGTGGCCCTGTCACGACCCCGCGGCTGTTGCCGCGGAGGCCAGCAGGTCTTCGGACTCGGGTTCCACCGGGGAGGAGCGCCTTCCCGGACCGGTTGGTCCAGTGGCTGTCGTGAGACCTGCTCCGCCCGTCACCCACACCGCTGCGCGTCAGTCCCGGACTCTCACCGGGTTCCCTCGACTGGCACGGGCACGCTACCAACCGTTCGTCCTTCCCGGCACCCGCCGTGGGGGTGGGGTGGACGCGAGTCCTCCGACCGCGGCTCCGCGCCGCCCGCGCAGCGCCGCCCACCACCCGGCCTACACTCCCCGGCCATGAGCCCGTCGACGTGGAACCGGCCGGTGCCGCTCATCGGCGACCGGACCTCGGCGGCCGAGCGGGCCGAGGACGTGGCGGCCTGGGCGTTCCCGGAGCCGGCCCGGCAGGCGTTGCACGACGTGGTCGCCGCGCGGCGCGACATCCGCCGCTACCGGCCCGACCCGGTCGAGCCCGAGGTGCTGCAGCGGGTGCTGGCCGCCGCGCACGCCGCGCCGTCGGTCGGGCACAGCCAGCCGTGGCGGTTCGTGGTGGTCTCGGAGCCGGCGACGCGCGAGCGGGCCGCTCGGATGGCCGACGAGCAGCGGCTGCGCCAGGCCGCCCAGCTCGAGCCCGATGCCGCGCGGCGGCTGCTCGACCTGCAGCTGGAGGGCATCCGCGAGGCGCCGCTGGGCGTGGTGGTGGCCTGCGACCGACGTACGCCGGCCGCCGGGGTGCTGGGCCGCGCCACCTTCCCCGACGCCGACCTGTGGTCGTGCGCCTGCGCGATCCAGAACCTGTGGCTCGCCGCGCGGGCCGAGGGCCTGGGCGTGGGCTGGGTGACGCTGTTCGACCCGGCCGACCTCGAGGGGCTGCTGGGCCTGCCCGACGGCGTCGTGACGCTGGGCTGGCTGTGCCTGGGCTGGCCCGACGAGCGCCCGCCCGCGCCGGGCCTGGAGCGGGCCGGCTGGTCGCGGCGGCAGCCCGTCGCCGACGTCGTGATGGCCGAGCGGTGGACCGAGGCCGACGCCGCCCCCGCACCGCCGCCCTCGCACCTGCGGGCCCCCGGCCGTGCCGAGGTCGTCGAGGTGCGCGACCACGCCGACGCGATGCTCACCCCGCCCGGCTCGCTGGGCCTGCTCGACCGTGCCGTCGACCGGCTCGAGGCCGCCGCCCGGCTGCGCCCCGACCCGCACCCGACGGGTGGTGCGCTTCTCGTGGTCGCCGGCCGGCACCCCGTCACCCGCCACGGCGTCAGTGCCTACGCCGACGCGGTCACCGACGACGTCGTGGCCGCCGCCCGCGCCGGCGAGTCGGCGGGGGCGGCCGCCGCCCGGGCCGCCCACCTCGCCTTCCGCAGCCACGACGCGGGCACCGCCACCGGCGACCTCGTCCACGACGACGCGCTCACCGCTCCCGCCACGGCCGCCCTGGTGACCGACGGGCGTGAGCTCGGCCGGGACCTGGCCCGCGACCACCTGCTCGTGGCGGTCGGCGAGGTCGGCGTCGGCAACACCACGGTGGCCGCCGCGCTGGCCGCGCTGCTCCTCGACCTGGCCCCCGACGACGTGGTCGGGCTGGGCTCGGGGGCCGACTCCGCGATGCTCGAGCGCAAGCGCGGGGTGGTGGCCCGGGCGCTGGCGCGGGCGCGGACGGCCGGGTCGATCGGCGCCCTCGAGGCGCTGGGCGCGGTCGGCGGGCCCGAGGTCGCGGTGCTGGCCGGGGTGGTGCTCGGGGCTGCGGAGGGCGGTGCGGTGACGGTGCTCGACGGGCTCGCCACCAGCGTCGCCGCGGTGGTCGCGACCCGGCTGGAGCCGGGGGTGGCGGCCTACCTGGTGGCCGGCCAGCGCAGCCGCGAGCGCGCCCACGCCCGCGTCCTGGAGCACCTCGGCCTCGAGCCGCTGCTCGACCTGCGGCTGCGCGCGGGCGAGGGCGTCGGAGCGGCGTTGGCGTCCGGCACGCTGCTGAGCGGGTTGGAGCTGCGCCGCGGCACCGGCCGCACCACGGCCCCGTCGGGCCCCGCACACAGCTGAGGCCGCGACCCCGCGTGGTGCGGGGTCGCGGCCTCGGGCCGTGTCAGACGGGGCTCGCGCCCCGGGGCGTCACTTGCCGGCGGTCGCGTTCTTGAACGCGGTGGCGGCCTTGAAGCCGGGGACCGTGGTCGCGGCGATCTTGATCGTCTCGCCCGACTGGGGGTTGCGACCCTCGCGCGCCGAACGGGCGCGGGGCTCGAAGGTGCCCAGCCCGGGGATCTGCAGCTTGTCGCCCCCGGCGACGGTCGAGGTCACGGTGTCGACCAGCGCGGCCAGGGCGCGGTCGGCGTCGGCCTTGCTCAGCTCGGCCTTGTCCGCGATGGCGGCGACCAGCTCGTCCTTCTTCACGTTTGTCTCCTAGCGATGTCCGGTGTGGGCGGCTCTGCCCGCACTCGACCCTAGGTGGTCCGGAGCGGCATCACCACGCCCGGTGGGGCTCCCAGCGTGTCGCGGCGGGGTTCAGCGGGGCTCCCGGGCCCGCGCCAGCACCCCGCCCGGCCCCAGCGCGAGCCGCGCGAAGCGCTCGCCGATCAGCGCGTGGGTGGCGTCGTCGGGGTGCAGGCCGTCCGGCAGCGGCAGCTCGCCGGCGTCGGCCTCGCCGTAGAGCTCCCGGCCGTCGAGGTAGGCCAGGTGGGGGTCCTCACCGGTGCGCTCGGCCACCACCCGCGCGAGGTCCTCGCGGACCCGCTCCAGGGTGAGCCGGGTGGGGTCGCTCGGGTCGCCGCTGGCGCGGAAGGCCACCCGGCCCTCCGCGAAGGCGGCGGCGTCGGGCACCAGCGGACCCGGCGTCTGCTCGTGCAGCGGGCACAGGATCGGCGAGACCAGCAGCAGCGGGGTGTCGGGGTGGCCGTCGCGGACCGTGTCCAGGAAGCCGTGCACGGCCGGGGCGAAGGCACGGCGCCGCACCAGGTCGGCGTTGACGACGTTGATCCCGAGCTTGAGGCTGAGGAGGTCGGCGGGGGCGTCGCGGACGGTGCGGGCGACGAAGGGGTCGAGCAGCGCCCCGCCGCCGAAGCCCAGGTTGACCAGCTCGACCCCGGCCGCGGCGGCGGCCAGCGCCGGCCAGGTGCCGGTGGGGGTCACGGCGTTCGAGCCGTGGCTCACCGAGCTGCCGTGGTGCAGCCAGGTGGGCCGTCCGTGCGTCGGCGCGGGGGTCACGGGGGCGTCGGCGCGCAGCGCCACCAGCTCGGTGGTCTCGTCGTGCGGCAGCCACAGCACGAGGTCCTTCTCGCCCGCCGGGAGGCGGTCGAAGCGCAGCATGGCGACCGGTCCCTCGAGCCGCTCGAAGCGGCCGGTGCCCATGTCGATGCGCAGCGTCCGGCCGCCGGTGGCGGACGCGGTGGCCACGACCCGGCCGTCGAGCACCAGCTCGTGCACGCCGTCGGGCCGGGGCGGCGCACCGACGTACACCCGCTTGGTGGGCAGCACGTCGAGCTCGAGGACGGTGGCGGCCGTGCGCAGCGCCAGCCGTACGCCGGAGGGCTGCGTCTCGGCCATCGCCAGCTGCTCGTCGGGGATCCGGGCCCGGGCTCCGGCGGGCAGCCGGTGGGGGAGCAGCCCGTGCTCGGTGCGCTCGAGGTCCAGGGCGCCGCGCACCAGGTCGGGGACGAGCGGCACGTCGTGGAGCGGGGTGGTCACGGGGTCTCCCGAGGGGTCGGAGGAGTGTCGTCGCTGGGGTGGCGGGGCCGGCTCAGCAGCGCGTCGAGCGCGTCGAGCAGCCAGTCCCAGGTCGCGGCGGGGGCCGGCCGGCTGTGGTCGAAGCCGCCGGCGAGCTCGAGGCTGACGAACCCGTGCAGCAGGCTGCCCAGCAGCCGCACCGCGTGGGTCTCGTCGGGCTCGCCGAGGTCGTAGTCGCGCAGCACCGACCTCATCAGCCGGGAGTGGCGGGGGCCGGCGCTCGCGGCGGCGGTGGCCGGGTCGAGCGGGGTGCGGGTCGCGGCGTACCGCCCGGGGTGGGTGCGGGCGTAGTCGCGGTAGACCGCGGCGAAGGCCCTCACGGCGTCGCGCCCGGCGCGCCCGGCGACGGCGTCGGCGGCCCGGTCGGTCATCTCGGCCAGCGCCAGCAGGGCGATGCCGGTGCGCAGGTCGGCGGCGCCGGCGAGGTGGGAGTAGAGGCTGGCCACGCGCACGTCGAAGCGCCGCGCCAGCTCCGAGGGCGTCACCGCCTCGATCCCGACCTCGTCGGCCAGCTCGGCGCCGGCACGCACCAGCCGCTCGCGGGTCAGGCCGGCGCGGGGCACGACGTCGTCCTCGGGATCACCCCGCCAGCATCGCGTGCCTAAAGACGTTAGGCAAATTGCTAGGTGGTTTCGTGCTCGACCGCGGCCGGCGGGCCGCCCGGTGAGCAGTGGTGCTCGGGCGGGCAGGCCGCGCAGTCCTCGCGCCGTGGCTGCCGGCGCGGCACGGCGACGAACGACAGCAGGCCGGCGACGACGAGCAGGGCCGCGGCGGCGCCCATCACGGTGCCGAACCCGTCGACGACGCGGGCGGGGTCGGTCAGACCGCTGCCCCCGAGCCCGCCGACGAGCGGCACGGCGGCCACGGCGACCAGGCCGGCCGTGCGGGCCGCGGCGTTGTTGACGCCGCTCGCCAGCCCGACCAGGTCGTCGGGTGCGGAGGCGAGCACGGTCGCGGTCAGTGGCGTCACCATCAGGGTCAGGCCGAGGCCGAAGACCGTGGCCGGGGCGAGCACGTCGAGGGCGTAGGACACCTCGGCGTCGATGCGGCCCAGCCAGACCACGCCGACGGCGGCCAGGAGCGGCCCCGCCGTCATCGGCAGCCGGGGGCCGAGGCGGTCCGAGAGCGAGCCGGCGCGCGAGGAGAGCAGCAGCATGCACAGCGTCACCGGCGAGAGCGCGAGGCCGGCGAGCAGCGGCGAGTAGCCCGCCCCCACCTGGACGGCGATGCCGACCGAGAAGAAGACCGCGCCCAGGGCGGCGTACGCCAGGAGGGTGACGGCGTTGGTGACCACGAAGACCCGCGACCCGAGCAGCGCGCCCGGCACCAGCGGCTCCCGCGCGCTGCGCTCGCGCAGCACGAAGCCGACCGCCGCGAGCGCGCCGAGGGCGAGGCCGAGCAGGACGCGTCCGTCGGTGAGGCCGTACGACGCCCAGGCGGTGAGCGCGTAGGAGACCAGGCCCAGCGCCGCGGCCAGCCACAGCGCGCCCGGCCAGTCGAGGTGCCCGGCGGTGCGGCTGGGCGGGACGTCGGGCACGTGGCGCCGGGTCACCACGACCACGATCAGCGCGAGCGGGAGGTTGACCAGGAACGCCCACCGCCAGTCGCCGACGGCGATCAGCCAGCCGCCGACGAAGGGCCCGATGGCGCCCGCGACGCCGGTCAGGCCCGACCACGAGCCGATCGCCCGCGCCCGGTCGCCGGGGGCGAAGCTGTGCTGCAGGATCGCCAGGCTGCCCGGGGTCAGCAGCGCCGCGCCGACGCCCTGGACGGCGCGGCCGGCGATCAGGGTGCCGACGTCGGGCGCCAGCCCGCACGCGCCGGAGGCGACTGCGAAGAGGGTGACGCCCAGCAGGAACACCCGCCGCTGGCCGAAGGTGTCGCCGAGCGCACCGCCCACCAGCACCAGCGCCGCCAGGGCGAGCGCGTAGGCGTTGACGACCCAGGTCAGCGACTGCGAGCCGGCGCCGAGCTCCTCGCCGATGCGGGGGAGCGCCAGGTTGACGACGGTGGCGTCGATGAACGTGAGCGCCGCGCCCAGGACGGTCGCGGCCAGCACCCAGCGGGCGCGGGGCTCACCGGACCGGAGCGCCCCGGTCGGCGGCGGTGTCGGTCCGGGCGTCGTCGAGCCGGGTCGGGTGCTCACGACTCCGCACGGTACGCCGCGGCGGGCGTCGGGCCGGCGGGGCGAGCGCGTGCGCGATCCCGCCGACCACCGCGGCCAGCAGGACGGCGGCGACCACGTCGCTGGGCCGGTGCCAGCGCAGCATCACGGTCGCGGCCCCGGCCACCGCGGCGGCGGCCGTGCCGGCGAGCAGCGCGGTGCCGTTGAGCAGCCGCGGCACGGCCAGCACCAGCCCGGCCGCGAGCCCCGCCACGGCCGCGGTGTGGCCGCTCGGCAGCGAGTTGCCGGCCGCCCCGGCAACCAGCTCGGGCCGGTCGAGCAGCAGCTTGAGCAGCCGCGCCAGCACCGGCGTCGCGCCGACCGTGGCGACGACCGCCAGCGCGCGCCGGGGGCCGTGGACGGCCAGGGCCAGCAGCCCGAGCGCCAGGCCGGCGAGCAGCACGGTCCCGGCCGAGACCAGCGCCAGCAGCTCCGCCGAGGTGCCGCGCCCCGGGAGGGTGTCGGCCGCCCAGACCATCAGCCGGTCGTCGAGGTACTGCCCCTCCGGCGTGAGCACCGCCGCGGCGTACACCCCGGCGAGCGCGAGCGCCGCCACCACCGCGAGCAGCACGCCCCTTCGCACGTCACGGCGCACGTCACGGCCGCGCCCGGTGGGTGCGGGGGAGCGGTCGTGCGTCACGGGGACCTCCTGGGCCGGTCGGGGTCGTCGATCATCCCCGGTCGACCTGAGACGACCCTGTGCGAGGCGGGGCTTGTCTGGCGAACACTCACGATATATCGTCGACATATCAAGAACGTGTCGGTGAGTCCGTGACCGAACCCGGACCCGACACCCCCGACGAAGGAGATCCCCCATGAGACACCCCCTCTTCAGCTCCGATGACGAGCCCGTACGCCGCCAGCGCGGCGGGAGCGGGCGAGGTCGCGGCTACCGCGGCCACGAGGGCTGGGCCGGCCCCTGGGGCGCCGCCCTCGGCGGTCCGCCGCCGTGGGTCGCGCAGATGTTCGGCCCCGACCTGACCGGGATGCACCGCCGCGGCGGTGGCCCCGGTGGCGGTCGCGGGCGGCCGCGCGCCCGTCGGGGCGACGTGCGCTCCGCGATCCTCGACGTGCTGGCCACCTCGCCCGAGGGCATGAACGGCTACCAGGTCATCCAGCAGATCGCCGAGCGCTCCCACCACCAGTGGAAGCCCAGCCCGGGGTCGGTCTACCCGACGATCTCGCAGCTGGAGGACGAGGGCCTCGTCGAGGACGCGCCCTCGGGCCGCAAGGCGCTGCAGCTGACCGCCGAGGGCCGGGCCTACGTCGTCGACCACCCCGAGGAGCTGGCGGCCGTGTGGGCGCCGTTCGTGCCGGAGGAGGACGACCACGAGGCCGTCAACTTCAAGCAGGTGATCGGCCAGACCGTCGGCGCGATCGTGCAGGTCGTCAGCACCGGCACGCCCGACCAGCGGGAGAAGGCGTTGCACATCCTCGCCGAGACGCGGCGCCAGATGTACGGCCTGCTCGCCGAGGGCCCGGACGACCTCGACGAGGACCTCGAGGGCGACCTCGACGCCCCCGACGAGCTCGACGAGCTCGACGAGCTCGACGAGACCCACGACGGCACGGACCCGCGGGAGCGGTGATGGCCGAGCTGCGCATCGGTGACGGCGAGCGCGAGTCCGCGGTGGCGGCCCTGGGGGAGCACTACGCCCAGGGCCGCCTCACCAAGGACGAGTACGACGAGCGCAGCGACGCCGCCTGGACCGCCCGCACCGCCGGCGACCTGCGACCGCTGTTCGCCGACCTGCCCGCCTCCGCGGCGGGACCGGTCGCGCCGCGCCCGGGGCCAGGTGGGGTGGCGACCCCGCCCCCTCGTCGCCAGGTGCCCTGGAAGGCGCTGCTGATCGCCCTGGCGGTGCTCGGCGTGCTCACCAACGGCAAGCTGGTCCTGGTGGCGCTGCTGCTGTGGTTCGTGCTCGCCCGGCACCGCGCGGTGCCGCACCCGCCGTGGGTCCACCGCGGCCCGGCTGCCCCGCCCCCGCCGCCGTGGGGCAGCGGAGGTGGTCACCGCCGCTGATCGCTGCCAGGGTGGGCGAGTCCCGACCGGGACGCGTCCTGCAAGGAGCACCCCGTGGCACAGACGGAAACCACCGACGCCCCCGCCGAGCGCGGGCTGGCGCGCTTCGCCCAACGACTGGCCGGCTGGACCGAGCGCTGGTTCCCCGACGCCTACGTCTTCGCCCTCATCGGCGTCGTCGTGGTCTCGCTGGCGGCGCTGCTCAACGGCACCAGCCCCAAGGGCGTCGCGGAGGCGTTCGGCGGCGGGTTCTGGGACCTGACGGCGTTCACGCTCCAGATGGCCATGGTGGTGCTGACCGGCTACGTCGTGGCGACCTCGCCGCCCGCCGCGAAGCTGATCGATCGCATCGCGCAGGTGCCGAGCACCGCTCGCGGCGCGGTCGCGTTCGTCGCGCTGATCTCGTGCCTGGTCTCGATGCTCAACTGGGGCCTGAGCCTGGTCTTCAGCGGGCTGCTGGCCCGGGCCATCGCCCGCCGACCCGACCTGCGGGCGGACTACCGCGCGCTGGGCGCCGCGGCGTACATGGGGCTCGGCGCCGTCTGGGCCCTCGGCCTGTCCTCCTCGGCCGCCCAGCTGCAGGCCACCGCCGCCTCGCTCCCGCCCGAGCTGCTCGAGATCACCGGTGTGCTCGACTTCGGCGACACCATCCTGACCTGGCAGTCGCTGACGATGGCGCTGATCCTGATCGTGCTGACCGTCGCCATCTCGTGGCTCTCGGCGCCCCAGGGGGCCTCGATCAAGACGGCCGAGGACATGGACATCGACCTCGACGACACGGTGGCGAAGCCGGGTCCGCGCACCCGGCCCGGCGAGTACCTCGAGCGCTCGCCCGTGCTGCCGATGCTGGTCGGCCTGCTGGCGCTGATCTGGCTGGTCTACCAGTTCCTGGACAACCCGTTCCTGACCGTCGTCAGCAACCTCAACACCTACCTGCTGGTCTTCGTGATCCTCGGCCTGGTGCTCCACGGCACGCCGCGCAACTTCCTCGACGCCGTCAGCAAGGCGGTGCCCACCACGGCGGGCGTGCTGGTGCAGTACCCCCTGTACGCCGCCATGGCCGCCGTCCTGACCCGCGCGACCGGCAACGGCGGCCTCACCGTCTCCGAGCACCTCGCCGACCTCTTCACCAACCTCGGCGGGGGCGGCGGCTTCGCGGTCGTGATCGCGATCTACACCGCCCTGCTCGGCCTGCTGGTGCCCTCGGGTGGCGGCAAGTGGCTCGTCGAGGCGCCGTACGTCATGCAGTCGGCCACCGACGTGGGCATGAACCTCGGCTGGACCGTCCAGATCTACAACGCGGCCGAGGCGCTGCCCAACCTGGTCAACCCGTTCTTCATGCTCCCGCTCCTCGCCGTGCTGGGGCTGCGGGCACGCGACCTGGTCGGGTTCACGTTCCTGCAGTTCCTCTTCCACCTGCCGGTGGTGCTGCTGCTGCTCTGGCTGCTCGGCATGACCTTCGAGTTCGAGCCACCCGTCATCCCCTAGGGCCGCCGCCCGGTCGGGCCTTCTCGCAGTGCGGGCACCCGACGTAACCCCCTGCGGGGCCCCTGCGTTGGCGGGGGCGTGGACCACGCACCCCTCGGCTACTCGCACCGCGGCGACCCCGGCCTGCGCGGGCTGCTCGCGCGCTGGTGGTTCGCCCGTCGCAGCGCCCGGGTCCGGGCCGCCCTCCGGCGGCTGCCGTGAGGCGGCTGCGGCGGGGGCAGCCGCCGGTGAGGCGGGCGCGACCGACGAGCGCGCGGCGGGCGCTGCTGACCGGGCTGCTCCGCGGAGTGATCGTGTGGGCGCTGTTCGCGGTCAGCTACGTCGTGCCCACGGTCCTCCTGGCGCCGTCGCTGGGAGTGCGCCTGCTCTGAGGTCCCTCGCGCAAAGAAATCCTTGCAAAGAAGTCTTTGCACACGTACGGTCGCGGCATGGACCAGCTCGACGAAGCCCTCGCCCGCACCCGCCGCGACGACCTCGTGGCCGCCGCCACCCGACCCGTGCGCAGCCCGGTGGCCACCCTCCGCCGCACCCGCGCGGCCCGTCCGCAGCGCACGCCGCGGGCCGACGAGCTGTGAGCGCGTCCCGGCCCGTACGCCGCGTCGACCGGCAGGCCCTCCAGGGACTCGCCCACCCGCTCCGCGTCCAGCTGTACGACGCGCTGGTCTCCGAGGGCGCGGCCACGGCCTCCGAGCTCGGCCGTCGGCTGGGGGAGTCGAGCGGGTCGACGAGCTACCACCTGCGCCAGCTGGAGCGGCACGGGTTCGTGGAGACCGACCCCGCCCGCGGCACCGGCCGCGAGCGCTGGTGGCGGGCCACCGAGGAGGACCTCCGCACCCGCGGTGCCGACTTCGAGGACGACCCCTCCGCCGCCGAGGCCTACCGCATCCTCGACACCGAGTGGGCCCGCTCGCGTCGGGGCCGCCACGAGTCGTGGCGGGCCTCCCGACGGGAGTGGCCGATGCCGTGGCGCGAAGCGGCTGGCGAGTCGACCAGCCACCTCCGCCTCGACGTCGAGGAGACCGCCGAGCTGATGGCCGAGGTGGTCGCACTGATGTCGTCCTGGGCCGAGCGCACCGACGGCCGCGACGGCGACCCGCGCTACCGCTCGGTGGAGGTCCAGGCCAACGTGTTCCCCAACGGGCGGCCGCCGGGGGTGTCGACGGACTAGATGAGCGGCAGCCGCTTCTGCGAGCGCGGCAGGTGCTCGTAGCCGCGGCGCACCGCGTGGGCCAGGTCCTCGGCCGGGTAGGGCCACTGGCCCGCCGCGAGCGCCTCGGACGCGGGTACGCCGCGCGAGGCGAGGTCGCGGATCGTCTCGGCCACCACGCCGATCGACGAGCGCTGCTCGAAGACGAAGTCGCGGTCCACCGGCGACCCGTGCCCCGGCACCACCACCGTGGCCGGGCCGACCAGCTCGAGCGCGAGGTCGAGGCTCAGTGGCCACTCCATCGGCCAGGAGTCCTCGCCCCACACCGGCGTCCCCGACTCCTCGACCAGGTCGCCGGCGACCAGCACGTCGGCGTCCTCGACCCGGGCGAGGAGGTCGCCGTCGGTGTGGCCGCGGCCGGGGTGGACCAGCTCGACGACCCGGTCGCCCAGGTCGATCGCGGTCACCGAGGAGAACGTGCGGTCGGGCGGCGAGACGACCGCGGCTGCGGCCTCCTCGGCCCGCGGCCCGTCGTACGCCGCCACCGAGCGCGGCAGGTGCCCCTCCCAGTCACCCGCCTCGTGGCCGGTCACCACCACACCCTCGCCGGCGGCGCGGGCGGCGGCGTTGCCGAGCACGTGGTCGAGGTGCGCGTGCGTGTTGACCACCTCCACGAGCGGCGCCCGCGTGGCGCGGCGCACGACCTCGAGGACCTCGGCGAAGGAGGCGTCCGAGGTGTGGGTGTCGACGAGCAGCAGGCCGCGCTGGCCCTCGACGGCGGTGACGTTGACGTCCCACCAGGGGTGGCGCACCACCCAGACACGGTCGGCCAGCTCGGTCAGGGTGGGCTCGCCGTGGGGGCGTGGCGTGGCGTCGGACACCCCGCGAGCGTATGACGCGGCGCGTAGACTTGGCACTCGGAAACCCGGAGTGCCAACCTGGCCGCGGAGCCACCCGACGGGTGGACCGGACACGTGGACGGAGGAGCTGTGCAGGAGGACCGTCGGCTCGCCGTGCTGCGCGCCATCGTCGAGGACTACGTCGCCACCCGTGAGCCCGTGGGCAGCAAGGCGCTGGTCGAGCGGCACGCGCTCGGTGTCTCCCCGGCCACCGTCCGCAACGACATGGCCGCGCTGGAGGAGGAGGGGCTGATCGCCCAGCCGCACACCAGCGCGGGCCGGATCCCCACCGACAAGGGCTACCGCTTCTTCGTCGACCGGCTGACCCAGGTCAAGCCGATGTCGGCGGCCGAGAAGCGCGCCATCGCACGCTTCCTCGAGGGTGCCCACGACCTCGACGACGTGATCTCGCGCTCGGTCCGGCTGCTGGCGCAGCTGACCCAGCAGGTCGCGATCGTGCAGTACCCCACGCTCGCCCGCTCCACGGTCCGTCACGTCGAGCTGGTCTCGCTGACCGAGACCCGCGTGCTGCTGGTGCTGATCCTCTCCACCGGTCGGGTCGAGCAGCGCGTGGTCGAGCTGCCCGAGGGCCTGGACGCCGCCGCCCTGGCCGAGCTGCGGGGCAAGATCCTGCGCGCGGCCGTGGGGGAGCGCATCACCGAGGCGGCCACCGCGCTGGGCCGCCTCACCGAGCAGGTCGAGCCCGGCGACCGCACCCCGGTCGCCGTGATCGGCGCCGCGCTGGTCGAGGCGATGAGCAACGAGCGCACCGACGAGCGGGTCGTGGTCGGCGGCACCGCCAACCTGGCCCGCTTCGGCGACGGCTTCGACCGCTCCATCAAGCCGATGCTCGAGGCGCTGGAGGAGCACGTCGTGCTGCTGCAGCTGTTGGGCGAGGCGACCTCCGCCGGCTCGGTGACGGTGCGGATCGGGGCCGAGGGGCCCTACCGCGAGCTCGCCACCACCTCGGTCGTGGCCACCGGCTACGGCCCCGGCGAGGAGGTCGTCGGCTCGCTCGGCGTGGTCGGCCCGACCCGCATGGACTACCCCGGCTCGATGGCGGCGGTGCGCGCGGTCGCGCGCTACGTCTCCACGATCCTCGACCAGGCCTGAGCCCGCCCGACCTCCTTCCCGCCCACCGACTGCTGCCCACCGGCCGCCCACCCCGACACGAAAGAGACTTCGTTGAGCCAGGACCCCTACGAGATCCTCGGCGTCTCCCGCGACGCCGAGGCCGACGAGATCAAGAAGGCCTACCGCCGTCTGGCCCGTCAGCTGCACCCCGACGTGAACCCCGACCCGGCGACCCAGGAGCGGTTCAAGGAGGTCTCCGCGGCCTACGAGGTGCTCGCGGACCCCGAGAAGCGCCGGATGTACGACCTCGGCGGCGACCCCTTCGGTCGCGGCGGTGCCGGGGCCGGCCAGGGCGCGGGCTTCTCCTTCACCGACATCATGGACGCCTTCTTCGGCGGCCAGGCCGGTGGCGCCGGGCAGGGTCGCGGCCCCCGGCCGCGGTCGCGGCGCGGCCAGGACGCCCTGGTGCGGCTCGAGGTCGACCTGGCCGAGGCGGCGTTCGGCGTCTCCCGCGAGCTCAAGGTCGACACGGCCGTGCTCTGCACCGTCTGCGAGGGCAGCGGCGCGGCCCAGGGCTCCACCCCGGTCACCTGCGAGACCTGCCACGGCCGTGGCGAGGTGCAGCAGGTGCAGCGCTCGTTCCTGGGCGAGGTCCGCACGCTGCGGGCCTGCCCGGCCTGCCGCGGCTTCGGCGAGATCATCCCCGAGCCGTGCCGCGAGTGCTCCGGCGACGGCCGGGTCCGGTCGCGTCGCACGCTCACCGTCAAGATCCCGCCGGGCGTCGACACCGGCACCCGCGTGCAGCTCGCCGGTGAGGGAGAGACCGGTCCCGGCGGCGGCCCCGCGGGCGACCTCTACGTCGAGATCCAGGTCGCGCCCCACGAGGTGTTCAGCCGTGACGGCACCGACCTGCGCTGCCACGTCACCGTCCCGATGACGGCCGCCGCGCTCGGCACCACGATCAAGATGCCGCTGCTCCAGGCCGACGTGGCCGAGGCCGACTCCGAGATGGACCTGTGGGTCGACGTCGAGGTCCGTCCCGGCACCCAGTCGGGCCAGGAGCAGGTGCTGCGCGGCCGCGGCATCCCGCACCTGCGCTCGCAGGTGCGCGGCGACCTCGTGATCACGATCGACGTCGAGACCCCCGCGCGCCTCGACGACCGCCAGACCGAGCTGCTCCAGGAGCTGGCCCGGCTGCGTCACGAGGAGTCGCCCGACGGCCGGATCCAGCAGCCCCACAAGGGCATGTTCGGCCGGCTGCGCGACGCCTTCCACCCCCGCTAGGCCGACCGCGTGAGCCTGCCCGTCTTCCTCGGACCGGTCACCGACGCCCGCGTCGGTGACCGGGTCCGGGTCGAGGGCGACGAGGCCCGTCACGCCGTCGTGGTGCGGCGCACGCGCACGGGCGAGCAGGTGGTCCTCACCGACGGCGAGGGCACCGCGGCCACCGGTGAGGTGGTCGAGGCCCAGAAGAACGCGTTCGTGGTCGCGGTGACCGAGGTCCGCCACGAGGACCGCGCCACCCCCCACGTCACCGTCGTCCAGGCCGTCCCCAAGGGCGACCGCGGCGAGCTGGCCGTCGAGGTCCTGACCGAGGTCGGGGTCGACCGCGTGGTCCCCTGGGCCGCCGCACGCTGCGTCGGGGTCTGGCGCGGGGAGCGGGCCGAGAAGTCGCTGGCCAAGTGGCGCGCCACCGCCCGCGAGGCGGGCAAGCAGTCGCGCCGCGCCTGGTTGCCGGAGGTACGCCGCCTCGCCACCACCGCCGACGTCGTCGCCCTGCTCAAGGAGGCCGACCTCGGGGTGGTGCTCCACGAGGCGGCCGACACGGCGTTCGCCGCGCTGCCGGTGGCGAGCGACGGCGTCGACGTGGCGTCGGTCGTCGTGGTCGTGGGCCCCGAGGGCGGCCTGACCGACGAGGAGGTCGCGGCGTTCGCCGCGGTCGCGGGCACCCACGTCGTCACCGTCGGCCGGTCGGTGCTCCGCACCTCGACGGCCGGCGTCGTCGCGGTCGCAGCGCTGCTGTCCCGGACGGGCCGCTGGGCCTAGTCGGGGCCTAGTCGGGGCCGGTCGGGGCCCGGTCGGGGTCCGGTCGGGTCTCGACGCCCGCCAGGAAGTCGACCACCACCGCGAGCGGCATCTCGCACGGCTTGAGCACCCACCCCTCGCCCAGGGCGTAGGCGTTGGTGCTGACCACCGCCGAACCGTCCAGCGCCTCGGCGTACACGCTGGCGCTGCGGCCGCCCGCACGGGTGGTGCGGGTGACCGACCAGCGACGGCCGTCGTACGACGCCTGCGACCAGCCCTCGGGCACCCGGGCCAGCAGTGCGGCCACGGCGTCGGGACCGCTCACCGGACCTGCAGCCGCTTGGTCTCGCGGCTCCCGCCGGCCAGCGAGACCACGAGGATGAAGTCGCCGACGGGGGAGGAGACGTCGAAGTCGTAGGCCGCGACCTCGCCGGGCCGCTCCGCCTCCGCCGTGCCCTCGCGCACCACCACCTCCTCGTCGTCCACCAGCCGCCACGCCAGCCGGCCGTCCTCGGAGCGCGCCCACCCCCGCACCGTGAACGCGCTGCTGACCACGGCACCGTCGGCGGGGCTGTCGACCAGCACCCGGGAGACCGCCCCGTCCTCGGCCACCACGGGGTCGCCGAGCGGGACGCCCCACAGCGCGTCGGCCGGGGCGCCGTCCAGCAGCACCTCGACGGGCAGCCGGCTACGGGTGGCGGTGTCGACCGTCCACACCAGGGCCTGCAGCGCGGTGGCCGCCTGCGCCCGGCCGACGTCGGCGTCGGTGTCGAGCCCGGCGAGGTCCACCGTCACGCGGTCGCTGCCCACGCGGGTGGCCACCCGCGCCTCCACCTCGGGCCACCCCGGGGCGAGGTCGTCGTCGACCACCTGCCGGCTGACCAGCTGCTGGACCGCCACCTGCACGTCGTCGCCGGTCGCGTCCTCGACGAGGTGGCGGTCGGCGAAGAGCAGGGTGCCGCCGCGCGCCACGGCGTACGTCGTCACCGCGAGGTCGCGTGGCTCCTCCTGGCCGCCCGTCGCACCGACGGACCGCGTCTCGTCGACGGCCCCGTCGGTGGGCGGCGCGGGCCGGTCGCGGTCCGCGGCCCAGGAGATGCCCCCGATGACCACGGTCGTCGCCGTGGCGGCGGCCAGCACGCGCGGCACCCACCAGGCGGGGCGCTGCTCGTCGGGCTGCTGCTCAGGGCGCGCGAGCCGGGGGAGCGCGGGCATGGGACCTCCTGCGGCCACGGTACGACGCTCCCGCTGTCCGCGAACGGCCCACGAGGGGTCGTGGCCACCGCGGGCGTCGGTCATAGTGGGGCCATGAGCGCGTCGAGCCCTGTCGAGGACTGCCTGTTCTGCCGCATCGTCGCCGGGGAGGTGCCCGCCGAGGTGGTCCACCGCGGCGACACGACGCTGGCCTTCCGCGACGTCAACCCGCAGGCGCCCACCCACGTGCTCGTCGTGCCGCAGGCCCACCACGCCGACGCGGCCGCGCTCGCCCAGGACGACCCCGCCACCCTGGCCCGGCTCGTCGACGCGGCCCGTGAGGTCGCTGCGGCCGAGGGCCTCGACGACGGCTACCGGCTGGTCTTCAACACCGGCGCCCAGGCCGGCCAGACCGTCTTCCACGTCCATCTGCACCTGCTCGGCGGTCGCGACCTGGGCTGGCCGCCCGGATGACGGTCTCCCGCGGCCGCGCCCAGGACGGACCGGTCCTGGGCTCGGGAGACCGTGGCACCCGCCACCCTCTCCCGAGTCCCACCCGACCTGCCGCCCCGCACGTCGCGGTCGTGGCCGCGCTGGCCGTGCTCGCCCTGCTGCTCGGCGGTTGCGGCTCCACCGGGTCCGGCGGGACGGACGCCCCGGCGCGAGCCGGGCGGTCGGCGGTCACGCCGTCGCCGACCGGGGAGCCGGAGGCCGGCCACTCCGGCCACACCGCCGCCGCTGACGACACCCCACCCCGCCCGCTGCGGGCGGGGGAGCGGCGTGCCGGGCTGCGGATGCCGGCCGCCTACACGCCCTCGGCGCCCTACGGCCGCGGCACGGACGACTACCGCTGCTTCCTGCTCGACCCCCGGCTGGCCTCGGACCAGGTGATCACCGGCTTCGACGTGCGTCCGGGCAACCCCGACGTCGTCCACCACGTGATCCTGTTCCGGGTGCCGGCCGAGCAGGTCGACGCGGCGCAGCGGGAGGACGCGACGACCGAGGGCGAGGGCTGGACCTGCTTCGGGGACACCGGCCTCGGCGGCGGACCCGGCGCCGGCCTCGACGACGCCCCGTGGCTCGGCGCCTGGGCTCCGGGCGGCCGGGAGCAGGTGCACCCCCGCGGGCTCGGCGTCGAGCTCGACCGCGGCTCGCGGATCGTGATGCAGGTCCACTACAACCTGGTCGGCGGCGCCGAGCCGGACCGCAGTGGCGTCGACCTCCGTCTCGCCCCGCGCACGCCGGCCACGACCCTGCTCCACACCCGGCTGCTCCCCGCGCCGGTCGAGCTGCCCTGCCGCCCCGGACGCGACGACGCGGCGCTGTGCGAGCGCGCCACCGCGGTCGCCGACGTCAAGGAGCGCTTCGGTGAGGGTCCCGGGTCGACCGCCGACCTGCTGCACCTGCTGTGCGGCGAGGTGCGACCGGGGCCCGTGCAGACCTGCGACCGGCCGGTGACCCAGCCCGAGACGGTGCGCGGCGTGGCCGGCCACATGCACCTGCTCGGCCGCCAGATCCGGATCGAGGTCAACCCCGGCACGCCCCGGGCGAGGACCCTGCTCGACGTGCCGGTCTGGAACTTCGACGACCAGGGCAGCCGCACCGTCCGTCCCACCCGGCTCGTGCCCGGCGACACCGTCCGCGTCACCTGCCGCCACACCCAGCGGCTGCGCGACCAGCTCCCGTCCTTCGAGGGCGTCACCGAGCGCTACGTCGTCTGGGGCGAGGGCAGCACCGACGAGATGTGCCTCGGCATCCTCCAGGTCACCCGCCCCTGACCGGTCCGGCCGGGAAGGAACCCGGGTGACCGCGTGTTCGGCCTCCCGTAGCATCGAGACGATCATCGCCACCACACCGAAGGGCGGCCCACCGTGGGCCAGCAATGACCGAACCCAGCAACGCCGGCACCACCGGACCCCTGGCCCCGACCGCACCTGACACGGCCCCTGACGCCGCACCGGCCGCCGCACCGGCCGCCGGCGAGGCCGCGACGCGGACGCCGACGACGGTGGTGGTGCCCACCAGCATCAACATGGTCTCCCTCCTCGGGCCGCGCGACGAGCACCTCGCGCAGATGGAGAAGGCCTTCGCCGCCGACGTCCACGTGCGCGGCAACCGGATCACGCTCACCGGCGTGCCCGCCGACGTGGCGCTGGCCCAGCGCGCCCTCGACGAGCTCGTGACCATCGTCCGCACCGGCCAGGGCCTCAGCGCCGAGACCGTGGAGCGCGTGATCGGGATGCTCAAGGCCGAGACGACCGAGCGTCCCGCCGACGTGCTGAGCCTGAACATCCTGTCCAACCGCGGCCGCACGATCCGTCCCAAGACGCTGAACCAGAAGCGCTACGTCGACTCCATCGACAAGCACACGATCGTCTTCGGCATCGGCCCCGCCGGCACGGGCAAGACCTACCTGGCCATGGCCAAGGCGGTCCAGGCGCTGCAGGCCAAGAAGGTCAACCGGATCATCCTCACCCGGCCCGCGGTCGAGGCCGGTGAGCGTCTGGGCTTCCTGCCGGGCACGCTGAGCGAGAAGATCGACCCCTACCTGCGGCCGCTGTACGACGCGCTGCACGACATGCTCGACCCCGAGCTGATCCCCAAGCTGCTGGCCGCCAACACCATCGAGGTCGCCCCGCTGGCCTACATGCGCGGCCGGTCGCTCAACGACGCGTTCATCATCCTCGACGAGGCGCAGAACACCTCGCCGGAGCAGATGAAGATGTTCCTGACCCGGCTCGGCTTCGGCTCCAAGATCGTGGTCACCGGCGACGTCACCCAGGTCGACCTGCCCTCCGGCACCAAGTCGGGCCTGCGCGTGGTCGAGGACATCCTCGACGACGTCGAGGACATCGCCTTCAACCGGCTCACCGCGCACGACGTGGTGCGGCACCGGCTGGTCGGCAAGATCGTGGCGGCCTACGACGACTTCGACGCCCGCCAGGAGGGCGACCACCCCGCGACGGCCCGACCGGCCGAGCGGCGTACGGGGGAGCGCGGGTGAGCATCGAGGTCCAGAACGAGTCGCAGGTCCAGCTCGACGAGCACCGGCTGCAACGGCTGGCCCGCTCCGTCCTCGACCGGATGCGCGTCCACCCGCTCGCCGAGCTCTCGGTGACCGCGGTCGACGAGGCCACCATCGCCGAGCTGAACGCGAAGTGGATGGAGAAGACCGGGCCCACCGACGTGCTGGCCTTCCCGATGGACGAGCTGCGCCCGGGCCTGGTCAACGCCGAGCCCGAGGAGGGCGTCCTCGGCGACCTCGTGCTGTGCCCGGCCGTCGCCGCCCAGCAGGCCGAGGCGGCCGGTCACACCACGCAGGACGAGCTCGACCTGCTCACCGTCCACGGCATCCTGCACCTCCTCGGCTACGACCACGGCGAGCCCGACGAGCACCGCGAGATGTTCGCGCTCCAGGCCCAGCTGCTCGGGGAGTTCCTCGGCCACGAGTCGGACGCGGCGCAGCACGCCGCCCGACAACCGGCGCCCACGCCCGACGACCGCGGCTGAGCGGCCCGATGGACGGTCACGGCCCGGCACTGATCCTCACGGTGGTCGCCCTCGTCGCCCTCGCGGCGGTGCTCGCCAGCACCGAGGCCGCGACGACGTCGTTCTCGCGCGCCCGGGCCCTCGAGCTGGCGCACGAGCAGCGTCCCGGCGCGGTCCACCTGCTGCGGGTCCTCGACGACCCCGCCCGCCACCTCAACGCCCTGCTCTTCCTGCGGCTGCTGAGCGAGACCGCCGCGGTGGTGCTCGCCACCGCGGTCGCGATGAGCCTGCTGGGCCGCAACGACTGGTCCACGGCGCTGGTCGCCACGGTCGTGATGTTCGTGGTCCTCTTCGTCGTCATCGGGGTCGGTCCGCGCACCATCGGCCGGCAGCGCGCCGAGGCGGTCTCCCTGGCCACCGCGGGCGCCGTGCTGGCGCTGTCGCGGGTGCTCGGCCCGCTGCCCCGCCTGCTCATCCTCGTCGGCAACGCCCTCACCCCGGGCAAGGGTTTCTCCGAGGGCCCGTTCGGCTCCGAGGCCGAGCTGCGCGAGATGGTCGACCTCGCGGAGGCGTCGAGCCTGATCGAGTCCGACGAGAGCCGGATGATCCACTCCGTCTTCGAGCTCGGCGACACCTCGGTGCGCGAGGTGATGGTGCCGCGCACCGACGTGGTCTACATCGAGCGGCAGAAGACGCTGCGCCAGGCGATGTCGCTGTTCCTGCGCAGCGGCTACTCCCGGGTGCCGGTCGTGGGGGAGAGCCTCGACGACATCATCGGCTTCGTCTACCTCAAGGACGTCAGCAAGCGGGTCTTCGACCGCAAGGCCGCCGAGAGCACCGAGGACGTCGAGCACCTGATGCGACCCGTGCTCCACGTCCCCGACTCCAAGCCCGCCGACGACCTGCTCCGCGAGATGCAGGCGCAGCGGCGCCACATCGCCGTGGTCGTCGACGAGTACGGCGGCACCGCCGGCATCGTGACCATCGAGGACGTGCTGGAGGAGATCGTCGGCGAGATCACCGACGAGTTCGACGCCGAGGAGACCGGCGTCGAGATCCTGCCCGACGGCGCCCGCCGGGTGCCGGCACGCTTCCCCGTCGACGACCTCGAGGACCTCGTCGGCGTGGCCGTGGAGGACGAGGACGTCGACTCCGTGGGCGGGCTGATGGCCAAGCACCTCGGCGTGGTCCCCATCCCCGGCTCCACGGTCGAGGTCGAGGGTCTGCAGCTGACCGCCGAGGAGGCCAAGGGCCGCCGCAAGAAGATCGGCACGGTGCTGGTGCGGCGCCTCGAGCCGGTCCCGGACCCCGAGGACGACGACGTCCCCGAGGAGCGCTGGTCCCGCTCCGAGCGCCGCGAGCGCGAGCGGGAGGACCGGGGCGACCGCGTCCGCTCCTCGCAGACCTAGACTCCGGCGCGTGGACGACACGGACGGCTGGCAGCCGCTGACCGACGACCTCGCCGACCAGCCCGGCGCGGAGGACCGCAAGCTCGCCGTGCTGGCCAAGGCGACCCGCGCCCGGGCCCGCGCCGCCGAGGGGGCCGCGCTGCGCGACCTCGACGGCCGCACCTACGCCGCCGCGACGGTCGACCTGCCCCACCTGCGGCTCAGCGCCCTGGGGGCCGCGGTCGCGATGGCGGTGGCCAGCGGGGCCGCCGGCCTCGAGGCGGCCGTGCTGCTGACCGGGTCCGACACCGTCGGCGACGACGAGCTCGCGGTGGTCGGCGACCTCGGCGGCGGCGGGGTCCTGGTGCTGCTCGGCGACCCGGCCGGACGGTTGCGGGCGCGGCGTACGACCTGACGCGGCGCGGGGTGGTGCGCCAGACCCCGGTCGCTGGCAGGGTGGGGGTGTCGACGTGCCATGATGGTTGCGATGAGCAACCACCCCAGGAGGTGTCCGGCATGACCGCCCTGCTGCCCCCGGCGTCACGGCGCCCGGCCAGCACCACCGGCCGCGCGGCCCACGCCGCCGCTGTCCGCCGCCTCCAGCAGTCGTACGCCGCCCTCCCGCCCGGATCGCCGGTCCGCCTGGCCAAGCGCACCTCCAACCTGTTCCGCCCGCGCGAGACCGTGGCCGGCTCGGGGCTCGACGTCTCCGGGCTGACCGGGGTGATCGAGGTCGACCCGGGCGCCCGCACCGCCGACGTCCAGGGGATGTGCACCTACGAGGACCTCGTCGACGTCACGCTGGCCCACGGCCTGGTCCCGCTGGTGGTGCCGCAGCTGCGCACCATCACCCTCGGTGGCGCCGTCACCGGTCTCGGCATCGAGTCCACGTCGTTACGCCACGGCCTGCCCCACGAGTCCGTGCTCGAGATGGACGTCTTCACCGGCGCCGGTGAGGTCGTCACGACGAGCCCGACCGAGCACGCCGACCTGTTCACCACCTTCCCCAACTCCTACGGCTCGCTCGGCTACGCCACCCGGCTGCGCATCGAGCTGATGCCGGTCACCTCCCACGTGGCGCTGCGCCACGTGCGGTTCGAGGAGACCGGCCCGCTCGAGCGGGCCATCGCCGAGATCACCGACACCGGCGCCCTCGACGGCGAGCCGGTCGACCTGCTCGACGGCACCTCCTTCGAGCCCGGCCACCACGTGCTCACCGTGGGCCGGTTCGTCGACAGCGACCAGCCGGGCTCGGACTACACCGGCGCCGGGGTCTACTGGCGCTCGGTGGCCGAGCGCACCACCGACCTGATGACGGTCCGCGACTACCTCTGGCGCTGGGACACCGACTGGTTCTGGTGCTCCCGCGCCTTCGGGGCCCAGCACCCGCTCGTGCGCCGGCTGTGGCCGCGCCGGCTGCGCCGCTCCGACACCTACCACCGGCTCGTGGGCCTCGACCAGCGCTTCGGCGTCGTCGACCGGCTCGACGAGCGCGCCGGCCGCCCGGCCCGCGAGCGCGTCGTGCAGGACGTCGAGGTGCCGGTCGAGCGGCTGGGGGAGTTCCTCGACTGGTTCGACGAGGCCGTCGGCATGCGCCCGGTCTGGCTGTGCCCGCTGCGACTGCGCGACTCCGTGCCCGGGACGAACCCGTGGCCGACGTACCCCCTGGAGCCGGGGCGCACCTACGTCAACGTCGGCTTCTGGGGGGCGGTCCCCGTCGGCCCCGAGGCCCCCGACGCGCCGCTCAACCGGGCGATCGAGGCGCGCGTCGCCGAGCTCGACGGCCACAAGTCCCTCTACTCCGAGTCCTTCTACGACCGCGAGACCTTCGACCGTCTCTACGACGGTCCCCACCTGGCTGCGGTGAAGCAGCGCTACGACCCCCACGACCGGCTCACGAGCCTCTACGACAAGGCGGTGCGACGACGATGACGACCCTCAAGGACCTCGGTGGCGCAGCCCTCGGGACCACGGCCCCGAAGCTGACCATCGCGCAGATGTTCGAGACCCTGCTGCTCCGCCCGGCGCCGATCCGGTTCACGGCGTACGACGGCAGCAGCTACGGCCCCGCCGACGCCCCCTTCGGGCTGGACCTCAAGACCGAGCGCGGCCTGGCCTACCTGGTCACCGCCCCCGGTGACCTCGGACTGGCCCGCGCCTACGTCTCCGGCGACCTCGACGTGCACGGCGTCCACCCGGGCGACCCCTACGCCGGCATGGTCACGCTGCTGCGCTCGATGCGCTTCCGTCGGCCCAGCCCCGGCCAGGCGGTGGCCCTGATGCGCTCGATCGGCCTCTCGCAGCTGCTGCCCCCGCCCCCGCCGCCGCAGGAGCACCTGCCGCGCTGGCGCCGGGTGATGGAGGGGCTGCGCCACTCCTCCGAGCGCGACTCCCAGGTGATCTCGCACCACTACGACGTCTCCAACCGGTTCTACGAGATGGTCCTCGGGCCCTCCATGACCTACACCTGCGCGCTGTTCGAGACCGAGGACAGCTCGCTCGAGGAGGCCCAGCGCGCGAAGTACGAGCTCGTCGCCCGCAAGCTCGCGCTGCAGCCGGGCCAGCGGCTGCTCGACGTCGGCTGCGGCTGGGGTGGCATGGTGCGCCACGCCGCCCGCGAGCACGGCGCCCGCGCGCTCGGCGTGACGCTCTCGCGCGAGCAGGCCGAGTGGGCGCAGGAGAAGATCCGCGAGGAGGGTCTGGAGCACCTCGCCGAGGTCCGCCACCTCGACTACCGCGCGGTCCAGGAGACCGGCTTCGACGCGGTCAGCTCGATCGGCCTGACCGAGCACATCGGTGTCGACCAGTACCCCGTCTACTTCGGCTTCCTGCGCGACAAGCTGGTCCCCGGCGGGCGGCTGCTCAACCACTGCATCACCCGCCCGACCAACAGGCCGACGGCGACCGGAGCGTTCATCGACCGCTACGTCTTCCCCGACGGCGAGCTGACCGGCTCGGGCCGCATCATCACCGAGGCCCAGGACGCCGGCCTGGAGGTGCAGCACGAGGAGAACCTCCGGGTCCACTACGCCCACACCCTCGCCGGCTGGTGCCGCAACCTCGAGGCGCACTGGGACGAGGCCGTCGCCGAGGTCGGCGAGGGCACGGCCCGCGTCTGGGGCCTCTACATGGCCGGCTCCCGGATGGGCTTCGAGCGCAACGAGATCCAGCTCCACCAGGTGCTGGCCACGCGCACCGACGAGGAGGGCCGCAGCGGGTTCCCGCTGCGCCCCGACTGGGTGTGAGACCGGCACCGGCGGATAGCCTCCGGGGATGACCTCTGCCCGTACGACGCACCGCGCCGTCGTGCGCTCGCGACGGCAGGTCTCCGAGCACCTGCTCCGGCTCGAGCTCACCACCGACGGGACGCTGGCCTCGACCGGCGTCGCCGACGAGTGGCTGGCCCTGACGGTGCCCGGGCAGTTCCAGACGCGCTACTACACGGTCCGCTCGCTCGAGGGTGACGACCTGGTGCTCGACGTGGTCGTCCACGACGAGGGCCTGGTGACCGGTTGGGCGCAGACCGACTGCGTCGGCGACGAGGTCGGCCTCGGGGCGCCCAAGGGCTCCTTCGAGCTGCCGCCCGACGCCGGCTGGGTGGTGCTGGCCGGTGACCTGACGGCGTTGCCCGCGATGGCCCGGATCGCCTCCTCGGTCGCCGGCTCGCTCCCGCTGACGGTGCACGCCGAGACGCCCGACGGGCCGCTGCCCGACTACCTCGGTGTCGAGGCCACCTGGCACCACGCCGAGCCGGGCAGCAGCGAGCTCGCCCGCACCGTCGCCGGCCTGGACTGGCCCGACGGCCCGGGCTACTTCTGGATGGCCGGGGAGTCCGCGCAGATGCGCGACATCCGGCGTCACGTGCGTCGGGACCTCGGGTGGGACTCCAAGCACCACGAGGTGATGGGCTACTGGAGCGGCAGCCGCGGTCGTCAGGCGCGGCGCGTCGACCCCGGTCCGCTCTACGCCCGCGGCCGCGCGGCTGGCAAGACCGACGAGCAGATCTGGGCCGAGTACGACGAGAGCAGGGACCGAGCATGACCACCCCACCCACCGCACCCCCCGAGGGCGCGGCACCGCACCGGTCGGGGTTCGCCTGCTTCGTCGGCCGCCCCAACGCCGGCAAGTCGACGCTGACCAACGCGATCGTCGGCACCAAGGTGGCGATCACCTCCTCCAAGCCGCAGACCACCCGCACCGTCGTGCGCGGCATCGTGCACCGGCCCGACGCGCAGCTCGTGCTCGTCGACACCCCCGGGCTGCACAAGCCCCGCACGCTGCTGGGCGAGCGGCTCAACGACCTGGTCGTCACCACGTGGGCCGAGGTCGACGTGGTGGCCGTCTGCTTCCCGGCCGACCAGAAGCCGGGTCCCGGCGACCGGTTCCTGGTCGACGAGCTGGCCAAGGTCCGGCGTACGACGAAGTTCGCGATCGCCACCAAGACCGACCTCGTCACGCCCGAGCAGCTCGGCCAGCACCTGCTGGCCATCGACCGCCTCGGTCGCGAGACCGGCACCGAGTGGGCCGAGATCGTGCCCGTCTCGGCCGTCAACGGCGACCAGGTGCAGCTGCTGGCCGACCTGCTGGTGCAGCGGCTGCCCGAGGGGCCGCAGCTCTACCCCGACGGCGACCTGACCGACGCACCCGAGGAGGCGATCGTCGCGGAGCTGATCCGCGAGGCCGCGCTCGAGGGCGTGCGCGACGAGCTGCCGCACTCGATCGCGGTCGTGGTCGAGGAGATGGGCCTGCGCGAGGGTCGCCCCGCGGACAAGCCGCTGCTGGAGATCCACGCCAACCTGTTCGTGGAGCGCTCCTCCCAGAAGGGCATCGTGATCGGCCACAAGGGCTCGCGCCTGAAGGAGGTGGGCACCGCCGCCCGCCACCAGATCACCGCGATGCTCGGCACCCCGGTCTACCTCGACCTGCACGTCAAGATCGCCAAGGACTGGCAGCGCGACCCCAAGCAGCTGCGCCGGCTCGGCTTCTAGAGGCGCCCCCCGGGGCGGGGTGGCGGCGTCGGTGGCGGCCGGTAGCGTCGCCGCGTGACCGCCACGACCGCTCCCACCTGGGAGGAGCTCTACGACGCGCGTGCCCGCGCGCGGTGGGTCGAGGAGCCGGCCAAGCGGGTCAGCGCGCCCGAGCGGACGCCCTTCGAGCGCGACCGGGCACGGGTCGTCCACGCCGCGTCGCTGCGCCGGCTCGCGGCCAAGACGCAGGTGCTCGGGCCCGGCACCGACGACTTCGTCCGCAACCGGCTGACCCACAGCCTCGAGGTGGCCCAGGTCGCGCGCGACCTCGCCCACCCGCTGGGGTGCCACCCCGACCTCGCCGAGACCGCGGCGCTGGCCCACGACCTCGGGCACCCGCCGTTCGGCCACAACGGCGAGACCGTGCTCGACGAGCTCGGCGCCGCGGCCGGCGGCTTCGAGGGCAACGCCCAGACGCTGCGCATCCTGACCCGGCTGGAGGCCAAGTCCTTCGCCGCCGACGGCCGCTCGGTGGGGCTCAACCTGACCCGCGCGACGCTCGACGCCTGCACCAAGTACCCCTGGACCCGCTCCGACGCCCCGACCGACCGCCCCGGCAAGTTCGGCGTCTACGACGACGACCGGGCCGTCTTCGGGTGGCTGCGCGAGGGGGTCGGCGGCGCCCGCCGCGCGGTCGAGGCGCAGGTGATGGACGTCGCCGACGACATCGCCTACTCCGTGCACGACCTCGAGGACGGCGTCGTGCTGGGCGGCATCGACCTGGCGCTGCTCGACGACCCGGGGGAGCGGGCCGCGGTCTTCGCCACGGTGCGCGAGCTCTACCTGCCCGACGTCGACGAGGCGGCGCTCGAGGAGGCCCTGGGGCGGGTGCGCTCGGTCGGCTCGTGGCCCGGCACGGCGTACGACGGGTGCCGGCGGGCGCTGGCGTCGCTGAAGAACCTCACCAGCGACCTCATCGGGGTCTTCTGCGGCGAGGTCCACCGCGCGACCGTCGAGCGGCACGGCCCCGGGCCGCTGGCGCGCCACCGCGCCGACCTGGTGGTGCCCGACGGGACGCTCGCCGAGGTCTCGGTGCTCAAGGGGGTCGCGGCCCACTACGTCATGCGCTCGGCGGCCCGGCTGGGCGTGATGGAGCGTCAGCGCGAGCTGGTCGGCGAGCTCCACGAGGCGCTCGCCCGCCGCGGCGAGGACGCGCTCGACCCGGCGCACGCGGCGGACTTCCGCGACGCGGCCGACGACCACGGCCGCACCCGGGTCCTGCTCGACCAGCTGGCCAGCCTCACCGACGCCTCGGCGGTCGCCTGGCACGCGCGGCTGTGCCGTTGACCCGGGGCACCCGCCCGCTCGCGCGCCGCGCGAGGATGGGGCCATGAGCGATCGTCTGGTCTGGCTGCCCTTCGACCCCGCCGAGCTGGGGGAGCTGCCCGAGGGGCTGCGCTACGAGCACGTCGACCCCGACAGCGACGAGGTGCCGGCGAGCGTCGAGGAGGTGACGTTCGTGGTGATGCACTACCGGTTCAGCAGGTCCGACGGCGAGCTGCTGGCCCGGATGCCGCGCCTGGAGGTCCTGCAGACCCAGACGGCCGGGGTCGAGCACGTCCGCCCCTACCTGCCCGAGGGCGTCACGATGTGCAACGGTCGGGGCATCCACGACACCTCGACCGCCGAGCTCGCCCTGACCCTGACGCTGGCCTCGCTGCGCGGGATCCCCGGGTTCGTCCGTGCGCAGGACCGCGGCGCCTGGGCGGCCGAGCGCCGGGAGTCGCTGGCCGACAAGACGGTGCTGATCGTGGGCTACGGCCAGATCGGTGCCGCCATCGAGGAGCGGGTCCGCGCCTTCGAGGCAGACGTGGTGCGGGTCGCCCGCAGCGCCCGGGACGGCGTCCACCCCATCGGCGACCTGCCCTCGCTGCTGCCGTCCGCGGACGTCGTGATCGTCGTGGTGCCCGGCACCGAGGAGACCGTCGGCCTCTTCGACGCGGCCATGCTGGCCCGGATGCGCGACGGCGCCCTGCTGGTCAACGTCGCCCGCGGCCCCGTCGTCGACACCGACGCGCTCCTCGCCGAGCTCACCAGCGGCCGCCTGCACGCCGGCCTCGACGTCACCGACCCCGAGCCGCTGCCCGAGGGACACCCCCTGTGGGACGCCCCCGGCCTGCTGCTCACCCCGCACGTCGGCGGCGCCAGCAGCGCCATGCAGCCCCGCGCCCGCCGGCTCGTCCGCGAGCAGCTCGAGCGGTACGCCGCCGGCGACGACCTCGCCAACGTGGTGACGGGCGACTACTAGGCGGTTTCTCCCCGGCGCGGTTCCGGAGGGGCCCCGGCTGTTCCAGCGCCCCCGGCGGAGCGCTGGTCGGAGAGCGAGGGTGCGCACGGGGACCGGGCCCGGTCGCGGGTGCTTCTCGGCGTACGTCGCCCCGCGGGCCGCTGCGCCGGAGAGCCTGTCGCTGCGCGGGGGTCGTGGTCCCGGCGCAGTGCCGGTCTCCCAGGCCACCTTGGGAGACCGTCGACCCGACCCGACCCACCCGAGACCCACGACAAGCAAGGACCGACCCGGCACAGCCGGGTCGGTCCTCGCGTCGAGCAGGTCGAGCAGGTGGTGCGTCAGCTCAGGGCAGGTCGCCCTTCGGGCCGGTGTCCTCGCCGGCGCGCAGGCGCTCGGGGTTGAGCTCACCGTCGGCCTTGCTCTCCGAGGCCGCACCCGTGGGGGTGGAGGTGGAGACCACGCCGGTGGGGCCCGAGGTGGAGGAGGACGAGGAGCTGACCTTGTCCTTGGCCGCACCCGAGGCGTCCTTGGCGGCGTCGGCGGCGGAGCTCGCGGTGTCGGCGACCTTCTCCTTCACCAGCGGGGCCTTCTCGCGGGCGAGGTCGGCGGCCTGGTGCGCCTTCTCCTGCACGCGGGGGTCGTTCTTGACCTTCTCGTAGGACTGACGGAGCTGCTCGTAGCGCTCGCGTCCGGCCTTGGCGCCGAGCACGTAGCCGACGCCTCCTGCGGCCAGGACTACCAACTTGCCGATCATGGGGTTCCCTCCTTCTGCTCCCGGTGGGGAGCGTCTGTGGCGGCCGACGCGTCGTCGCGCTGGCCCGCCTCGCGCCGGATCTTGCGCCCGATCGCGGCGTCCTTGTCACGCTGCTTGCGCAGCTTCTTGATGTTGCGGGTGTCGCGCGGGGGCAGCTGCAGGTCCTCCTCGGCGGGCAGACCGGCCTGCAGCTGACGCCCCCGCTCCAGCTCGGAGTCGAGCTCGGCGCCGAAGAGCAGCGCCAGGTTGGTGATCCACACGAACAGCAGCGCCACGATGACCGAGGCGGCTGCGCCGTAGGTCTTGCTGTAGTTGGCGAACGTCGCCAGGTAGAGACCGAAGGCGACCGAGGCGACGATCCAGATGCCGATGGCCGCCGCGGCGCCCACCGAGATCCACTTGAACTTCGGCTGCTGGATGTTGGGGGTGACGTAGTAGAGCAGGCCCACCAGCACCACGACCATGACCAGCACGAGGGGCCACTTCACGATCGCGAAGGTGGTCACGGCCGCGTCGCCGAGGCCCACCACGTTGCCGATCGACTGCAGGATCGGCCCGGAGACCACCAGCAGCACGAGGACCGTCGCGGCGAGGAGGACCGAGACGAAGGTCAGCAGCAGCATCACGGGGCGGAGCTTCCAGAACGGACGCCCCTCCTCGATCTCGTAGATCTTGTTCATCGCCCGGCTGAACGCGCCGACGTAGCCCGAGGCGGACCACAGCGCGGCGACCAGACCGACGACGAGGCCGACGCCGGCGGCGTCGGACTGGGCCACCGAGGTCAGGAACGGCTCGATCGTGCCGAGGATCTGCGAGGACACGAGCGGGCGCAGGATCTTGAGCACGTTGTCGACCGCCGCGGCCGGGTCCGCGAAGACGCCGATCGTCGAGATGAGCGCGATCGCGGCCGGGAAGACGGCCAGCACGGCGTAGTAGGTCAGCGCCGCCGCGAGGTCGGTGCACTGGTCCTCGGTGAACTCGTGCAGCGTCTTGCGCAGCACGAAGCCCCACGACTGCTTGTGCAGGTCGGTGGGCGACTCGGGCTTGTCCTCGTGGGAGGCCCCCTCGGGGGTCGCGGTCGAGACGTCGTCGCTGCTGCGGCGTACGTCGGCCCCGCTCAACGCCGGCTCCGCCAGGCGATGATCAGCAGCGCGAGCAGGACGCCGGCCGCGGCGCCTGCACCGGCACCGAGGAGCGCGGGCTCGGGGGAGCCGTCGTCGGTCGTGGCGCGGTTCTTCACGTCGGCGACCTTGTGCTTGGCCTGGGCCTTGACGTCGAGCTTCTGGGTCAGCTGGTCGACGGTGCCGGCCAGCTGCTCGCGCTGCCGCTCGATGTCGGCCTGGATCTCCTGGGGGGTCTGGCTCATGCGCGCTGTCCCTTCACGGTGGCGATGTCGTCCTTGAGGCCCTGCTGGGCCTTCTCGGGGGCGAGCGGGGTGGCCTGCTGGACCTTGCCCTTGCCGGTGAGGGCGAGGATCCCTGCGATGGCGAAGAGCACGACCGCGACGATCAGGGCGGCGAGCCAGCCGTCGAGCACGAGGCTGAGCGCGAGGACGGCAGTGGCGACGAGGGTGCCGAAGCCGAAGAAGGCGAGCAGCCCGGCGGCGCTGAACATGCCGATGCCGACGCCGACCTTCTTGCCCTTCTGGGCCAGCTCGGCCTGGGCGAGGCGCATCTCGGAGCGGATCAGCTCGGGCACCTGGGTGGTCAGCTGGTTGACCAGGGCGCCCAGCGTGGGGTCGGCTCCCTGGCGGGGGTCGTGGGTCTGGGTGGTGGGCACCGCTGTGGAGCCCGACTGGTCGGTCATGGGTGTCCCGTAGCCCGTTTGCCCCCCGCTCAAACCCCGGACGCCCCCGCCACGGCCGGGGCGGGGTGTCGGCCGGCCCCCGTAGACTCCGCGTCGTGGCAGGGCGGATCAAGGACGAGGACATCGCGGAGGTCCGCGAGAAGACCCGCATCGACGACGTCGTCGCCTCCTACGTCACGCTCCGCAACGCCGGCGGCGGTTCGATGAAGGGTCTGTGCCCCTTCCACGACGAGAAGTCCGCCTCGTTCCACGTCACCCCTTCCCGCGGCTTCTACCACTGCTTCGGCTGCGGTGCCGGTGGCGACGTCATCAACTTCGTGATGGAGATGGACGGCCTCTCCTTCAGCGAGACCGTCGAGCGGCTGGCCGAGAAGGTCGGCATCCAGCTCCGCTACGAGGAGGGTGGCCCGGCCCGCCCCAAGGGTGGCCCGCAGCGGCCCCGGCTGGTGGAGGCCCACAAGGTCACCGCCCAGTGGTACGCCGAGCAGCTCGCCACCCCCGCCGCGCTCCAGGCCCGCCAGTTCCTCGACTCCCGCGGGTTCGATGCCGAGGCGGCCGCCCACTTCGGGGTGGGCTTCTCCCCGCGCGGCGGCGAGGACCTCTACCGCCACCTGCACCAGCTGGGCTTCACCGACGACGAGGTGGTCACCGCCGGGCTGGTCGGCCGGGGGCGCGGCCTCTACGACCGGTTCCGCGGCCGGTTGATGTGGCCGATCCGCGACAGCAGCGGCGACGTGATCGGCTTCGGCGCCCGACGCATCTTCGACGACGACCGCATCGAGGCGAAGTACCTCAACACCCCCGAGACGCCGATCTACAAGAAGAGCCAGGTCCTCTACGGCATCGACCTGGCCCGCCGCGAGATCGCCCGCTCGAGCCAGGCCGTGATCGTCGAGGGCTACACCGACGTGATGGCCTGCCACCTCGCCGGGGTCAAGACGGCCGTGGCGACCTGCGGCACCGCGTTCGGCGACGACCACGCCCGCGTCGTACGCCGGCTGCTGCACGACCACGACGACTTCCGCGGCGAGGTGATCTTCACCTTCGACGGCGACGAGGCCGGTCAGAAGGCCGCGCTGCGCGCCTTCGAGGGTGACCAGGTCTTCGCCGGGCAGACCTACGTCGCCGTCGAGCCGACCGGCATGGACCCCTGCGACCTGCGGCTGAAGTCCGGTGACGCCGAGGTGCGCGAGCTGGTGGCCCGCCGGGTGCCGCTCTACCGCTTCGTGCTGGCCAACGTGGTGCAGCGCTACGACCTGGACCGCGCCGACGGCCGCATCGACGCGATGCGCGAGGCGGCCAAGCTGGTGACGGCGATCCGCGACCGCTCCAAGGTCGACGCCTTCGCCCGCGAGCTGGCCGGCATGCTCGGCATCGAGCCGGCAGACGTGCAGCGCGCCGTGCGCACCGCCGCCTCCCGCGGCTCGGCCCCCGCCGACGTCGCGCCGCGGCAGGCCCAGGCCGACCTGCCCGACCCCCGCGACCCGCGGCTCTACCTCGAGCGCGAGGTCCTCAAGCTCGTGGTGCAGCACCCCACGTCGGTCCGCAGCACCGCCGGCGACGTCGACGGCACCGACTTCACCCACGGCGCCTACCGCGCGCTCTGGGCGGCCGTGAGCGCCGTCGGGGGGCTCGCCGCCGCCGACGCCCAGTGGGCCGCCCGGCTGCGCGACGGCGTCGAGGACGAGCGGCTCAAGACGCTGGTCAGCCAGCTCGCCGTCGAGCCGTTGCGCGCCACCGAGCCCGACGCGGCCTACGTCGCCCAGCACGTCCACCGGCTGCGCGAGCTGACCGCCCAGCGGCGCATCGCCGAGCTCAAGTCCAAGCTGCAGCGCACCAACCCCGTCGAGCACGCCGCCGACTACAACCGGATGTTCGGTGAGCTGGTTGCCCTCGAGCAGCACCGCCGCGGCCTGCGCGAGAAAGCGCTGGAGAGCCAGTGAGCCCGACCTGGCACCTGCCGTGGTCCTCCCGCGACCCCGGGGCCGCCGCGCCGCCCGCCGAGGTGCTCGCCCGGGCCGGCCTGCCCCGGGGCGAGAAGGTGCTGGCCGCGGCCACGACCGCCGACGGCACCTGGCTGCTCGGCACCCGCGAGCGGCTCGTGCTGGTCGAGGAGCGCGGCATGACCTGGTTGGCCTGGGAGCGCGTCGAGGACGCCGCCTGGGACAGCGAGGCCGGTCGGCTGCGCCTGCGCGGGGTCGGCGACTACGGCCGTCGGCGTCCCGAGTGGTCCTGGGAGATGGAGGAGCCGCCGCTGCTCCTGCAGCTGCTGCGCGAGCGCGTGACGGCCAGCATCGTGCTCCAGCGCAAGGTCCCCGTGCGCGCCGGCCAGGGCGTCACCGTCATCGCCCGCCGCAGTCCGGTGGGGGGCCCGGTGGCCTGGATGCACGGCTACGACGCCGGCCTGGACCCCGACGACCCCGAGGTGCAGGCGGTCGCCGACCTGGCCCTCGCGCAGGCCCGGTCCGAGCTCGGCGAGGCCGCCGACGGCACCTCGCTGACCGACCGCGTCGAGCGGCCCGGCCCGATTTAGCGTGCGCGGTCGTGGGTTGCTAGGGTTTGCGGGCGCGATCCCCTGTAGCTCAATTGGCAGAGCATTCGACTGTTAATCGGAGGGTTGTTGGTTCGAGTCCAACCGGGGGAGCACAGCAGCGAAGGCCCTGATCCACTGCGGATCAGGGCCTTCGTCGTACGCCGGGGGAGCCGGCCAGACGACCGGGCTCAGTCGCCCCAGCCCATCGGGAAGACCTCGAAGGGCGCGGCCAGCGCCACCCCGAGCCGCTGTCCGGTGGGCCGGGCCATCCCCTCGAGGAACTCCCGGGCGTCCCAGTCGGCCCAGCCGAGCCCGTCGATGTAGGCGCCGTGGGCCTCCAGCGAGGCCACCCCGGCGTCGAAGGTGTCGGTGGTGTCGACGGCGTGGGTGGACTCCGGCGAGCCGAACGCCCACACCTCGCGGACGCCGCCCCAGGGCTCGAGGTCCCCGCCCTGGCCGGTCAGCTGCTCGCCGAAGACCCAGCGGTTGCCGGCGTCGCGCACCGCGTCGACGACCGCGCGGCCCACCGCGACGTGGTCGGCCTGGTTGAGGTTGCGGCCGCCCCAGGTCTCGCGGAAGTTGCCGGTGACGACGACGTCGGGCCGGTGCCGGCGGACCTGCTCGGCCAGCAGGCGGCGCAGCGGCACGCCGTACTCCAGGACCCCGTCGGGCTGGTGCAGGAAGTCCACGACGTCGACCCCGACGATGCGGCCCGACTCGACCTGCTCGGCCTCGCGGACGGCGCGGCAGTCGCCGGGCGCCAGCGCGTCGATGCCGGCCTCGCCGCTGGTCACCATGGTGTAGCCGACCCACTTGCCCTGCCCGGTCCAGCGGGCGACCGCGGCGGCCGCCCCGAACTCCATGTCGTCGGGGTGGGCCACGATGCACAGCGCCCGCTCCCAGGTCTCGTCGAGGGGCTCCAGGGGTGTGGGACGGTCCATGTCCCGACGCTAGTGGCTGGCTCCGGGTGCGCAAGGGCACAGTCGGTCTGGTAAACGCGGCCCCGGCGGGGCACTACGCTTGGCCGGTGAACGAGAGCATCGAAGCAGTGGACGGCCTGAGGTTCGACGAGCTGGGTCTGGACCCCCGGGTGGAGAAGGTCCTCAAGGACGTCGGTTACGAGAGCCCCTCGGCGATCCAGGCGCAGGCGATCCCCCCGCTCCTCGACGGCCAGCACGTCGTGGGCCTGGCCCAGACCGGCACCGGCAAGACCGCGGCCTTCGCGCTGCCGATCCTCTCGCGCATCGACGTGAGCGAGGCCTCCCCGCAGGTGCTGGTGCTCGCGCCCACCCGTGAGCTGGCGCTGCAGGTCTCCGAGGCGTTCGGCCGCTACGCCGCCCACATCAAGGGCCTGCACGTGCTCCCGGTCTACGGCGGCCAGGGCTACGGCGTCCAGCTGTCCGCGCTGCGTCGGGGCGTGCACGTCGTCGTCGGTACGCCGGGCCGCGTGATGGACCACCTCGAGAAGGGCACCCTCGACCTCAGCGGGCTGCGATTCGTCGTGCTCGACGAGGCCGACGAGATGCTCAACATGGGCTTCGCCGAGGACGTCGAGACGATCTTGGCCCGCACCCCCGAGGGCAAGCAGCTGGCGCTGTTCAGCGCGACGATGCCCTCGCAGATCCGCCGCATCATCAAGCGCTACGCGCCGGGCGCCACCGAGATCACGGTGAAGAGCTCCTCGGGCACCGCCACCAACGTGACGCAGCGCTACCTCAAGGTGCCGCACCCGCGGAAGATCGACGCCCTCACGCGCATCCTCGAGGTCGAGAACTTCGACGGCATGATCATCTTCGTCCGCACCAAGCACGCCACCGAGGAGCTCGCCGAGCGGCTCCGCGCCCGCGGGTTCGCCGCCCAGGCGATCAACGGCGACGTCGCCCAGGTGCAGCGCGAGCGCACCATCGACCAGCTGCGCAAGGGCAAGCTCGACATCCTCGTCGCCACCGACGTCGCGGCCCGTGGCCTGGACGTCGAGCGGATCAGCCACGTCGTCAACTACGACATCCCCACCGACACCGAGTCCTACGTCCACCGCATCGGACGCACGGGTCGCGCCGGGCGCAGCGGCGACGCGATCTCCTTCATCACCCCGCGCGAGAACTACCTGCTGCGCTCGATCGAGAAGGCCAACCGCACCACGCTGGTCCAGATGCAGCTCCCGACCGTGGAGGACGTCAACGCCTTCCGGGTCACCAAGTTCACCCAGGCGATCACGCAGGCGCTCGGCGACAGCCAGCTCGGCGTCTTCCGCGAGCTGGTGGAGTCCTACGCCTCCGAGCACGACGTCCCCGTCGCCGACGTGGCCGCCGCGATCGCGGTCCTCGCCCAGGACGGCGAGCCGCTGTTCGTCGAGGACGTCCCCGAGGTGACCCCCGAGCGCCGCGAGCGTCGCGAGAGCGGCAGCAACCTGGTGCCGTGGAAGATCCAGGTCGGCAAGCGCCACCGCGTCGAGCCGCGCATGATCGTCGGCGCGCTGGCCAACGAGGGCGGCCTGAAGCGCTCGGACTTCGGCCGCATCGACATCAAGCCGGCCTTCACCGTCGTCGAGCTCCCCGCCGACCTGTCGCAGGAGACGCTCGCCAAGCTCTCGGAGACTCGCATCTCCGGGGTGCTCATCGACCTCCAGCCCGACCGCGGCCCCCGGCGCCCCTCCGGCCCGCCCCGCAAGCACGACGGCGCGCCCCACAAGAAGCCGCGCCACAAGGGCTGAGCAGGCAGCGGTTTCCCAAGGTCGCCTGGGAAACCGTCACTGCGCCGGGGTTGCGATCCCGGCCATGCAGCAACAGCTCCGGCCAGGTGGTCGTGCGGGCGTACGACGATGGAGGATCCGAGTCACCAGGTGACTCGGATCCTCCGCTGTCACTCGTCCCCGGCTGCCGTACGCCGCCCGCACCGGCGAACCTCCCAGTGTCACCCCGTCGGCCGCTCGGCGACGGGCCGGGATAGACCGCCTCCCGCCAGGAGGACCGCTGGACGGTACGACGCTGGTCGCCGCACCCGGTGACTGCTCGAATGGCCGCAGCCCAGGTGGGAGTCCGGCCATGCACCACGTCCTACGACCCGCCGGCGTCGTCGCCGGCCTCGTCCTCGTCGCCCTGCTCTGCCTGCCCGCCCCGGCGATCGCCGTAGACGTGTCCAGCCCTCGGTGCGCGGAGGCGGAGAGCCTGACCACGGCGGGCGAGCCACGTGACGCGGCGAAGCTCATCGACGACATCCGGGCGCAGTACAAGGACCCGACACTGTGCGCGGACGAGGCCGCCGACGCTGACGAGGCCATCCGCACCCCTGCTGCTCCCACACCCCTGACCCCCGCATCGTGGTTGGACGCGACCGCCGAGCGCTGGACCGGGTTCGCCGACGGTGCCGGCAAGGACCTGGCCACCCTGGGTGGGGTGGCGGCCGCCGCGATCGCACTGGCGGTGCTGCTCGGTCGGCTGCTGCTGCTGGTGCCGTTCTCGAGCAGCCGGGTCGCCCGGAGCCTCGCCGAGCCCGGTGCACGTGCCCGCACCGGGGTCGACCTCGTCACGGCGTACGTCGTGCTGGCGCTGCTGGCTGCCGTGTCCGTGCCGGAGACGCTCACCGCGCCAACGACGTCGACGTCGGTGACGCTGCTGGTGGCGACCGCGCTCGCGCTGGCGGCAGCGGCGTTGCTGACCTGGGCACTGCTGCTGACCCGACGTCGGGTCCGGATCGAGATCACCGACAAGGGGGCCGAGGCCGAGGCCGGAGCCGCCGCGATCGTGGCCCACGTGCGCGCCATGGGCTCCGGCCCGCCGCGAGGGCTCGAGGTCCCGATCGGCAGCGATGTGCAGACCCTCAGCGGCGCCAACATCACCGCCGGGGTGAAGGGACCGTTCGGCACGCTCGTATCGGTGCTGCAGTCGTTCCTCGCGGTCACGCCCTGGCGGGTGCTGGTCGACCGCGAGAGCGATGACCAGGCCGTGGTGGTGATCAGCCGGCACGGACGCGTCGTGGACACGGCGGTGGTGCGTCACCGTCCCTGGGCCGTTCCGGGACAGGACGGCTCGCCGGCGGTCGACATCAACGTGATGGTCGCCGCCCGTGTGCTGATGACCTTGCTCGACGCAGAGGAGAGCCACGCGGGTCTGTCCGGCGCACGGGACTGGCGCAGCGTCGGCTGGCAGTACGACGGAGCGACGATGCCGCACAGCCCGGAGGAACGGCTCGTCATCTACGCGAAGGCCGGGGCCGCAGACCCCGCGAACGTGGCGGCGCTGCTGAGCTACCGGCTGGAGCGGTATCGCGACTCCGACGATCCGCGGGACCTGCGGCACCTCATCTGCTGGCTCACGCTCCAGGCCGACCGCATGTCCCACAGCAACGACGAGACCGCCCTGGTGGCCCGCATGCGTTTCGCGGCGTACGTGACCATGCTCAACCGCAACACCCTGCCCCACGAGACCGAGGACCCGGTCGACAGGAGGAGCGGCCTGACGACCCTGGCCGACTTGCACTCCTTGCTGACGTCGTCGGTGGAGGCCCTCGAGGACCCCGTGTTCAAGAACCGGCTCCAGTCGTCGGTCGACCTGCTCCAGCCCGCGGCCCGTCACCACCCGAAGCCCGGCGAACCACTGGATCTGCAGCCCGTGACGGCCTACTCGTTGGCTTGCTTCGCGGCGGAGGAGGGAGGAGTCGAGGGGTGGAGGCGCGCAGTTGGGTACCTCGAGTTCGCCGGTCCGTACGCCCTCGAGCACGCGCCGAGAGATCCCAGTCTCAAGGCGCTCCGCGGCAGTCAGGAGTACCGGAAGGCCTTCGGTCCAGCTCCTCGCGAGCTGCTCGAGGTCGAGCCCTTCGCGTCGGTCGCCGATCGGCTCCGTTTCTCCGCCCTCACGACAGCGCCACGCATCGCCGCCTGCGGGGCGCAGCAACTGTCGCTGTCGCTGGCGGTGTCGGGGTCGCAGGCGCGCGAGCTCGTCGGTGCGGCTGAGCTGGCGCTCGACGTGCCAGAGGCGCTCGGCGCCCACCGTGCCGAGCTCGTGACCGCCCTGGTCGCGCACGGGGTGAAGGACGTGAACGACCTCCGCTCGCGCACGCGCCGCGGGCGGGATCACACCACGCGCCGGGCCGTGGAGGCGGCGTACGCCGACCGGGGGGCCGCGCTGCCTCCCCGTGCTGACCTCCGCAGGTGGCTCTACGCCTATCCTGCGTCCTCGAGGGGCGGTAGCTCAGCTGGTTAGAGCAGAGGACTCATAATCCTTCGGCCGTGGGTTCAAGTCCCACCCGCCCTACGAGGCGTTGCTACGCGTCAGACCCGAGCCACCCGCGGCGCGACCTCGGTGCCGAGCAGCTCGATGCCGCGCAGCAGGTCGTCGTGGGCCAGGCGTGGGTTGGTCATCTGCATCGAGAGCCGGTCGACGCCGCCGAGCTGGTCGGCGACGCGGCTGATCTTGTCGGCGAGGGTGTCGGGGTCGCCCATGAAGAAGGCGCCGTCGGGGCCGGAGGTGGCGTCGAACTGGCCGCGGGTGGGGGCGCGGAAGCCGCGCTCGCGGGAGATGGTGCTGAACATCTGGTGCCAGCCGGGGTAGATCGTGTCGGCCGCCTGCTGCACCGACTCGGCGACGTAGCCGAAGACGTGCAGCCCGACCTGGAGCTTCTCGGGCGGGTGGCCCGCCTGGGCGCCGGCGCGGCGGTAGAGCTCGACGAGCGGGGCGAACTGACGCGGCTCGCCGCCGATGATCGCGATCATCAGCGGCAGGCCGAGCAGGCCCGCGCGGGCGAACGACTCCGGGGTTCCGCCGACACCGACCCAGATGGGCAGCGGGTCCTGGAGCGGGCGGGGGTAGACCGTCTGGCGGACCAGCGGCGGCCGGTGCCGACCCGACCAGGTCACCTCATGCTCGTCGCGCAGCCGCAGCAGCAGCTCGAGCTTCTCGGTGAACAGCGAGTCGTAGTCGGCGAGGTCGAGCCCGAACAGCGGGAACGCCTCGGTGAAGGACCCGCGCCCGACCACGAGGTCGATCCGGCCCTTGCTGATCAGGTCGAGGGTCGCGAACTGCTGGAAGACGCGCACCGGGTCGTCGGCGCTGAGCACCTTGACCGCGCTGCCGAGGCGGATGCGGGAGGTGCGGGCCGCGGCGGCGGCCAGGATGATCGGGGGCGCGGAGTCGTAGTACTCGCGGCGGTGGTGCTCGCCGATCCCGAAGGAGTACAGCCCCGACGTCTCGGCGAGGGTGATCTCCTCGAGCAGGTGCTCCATGCGCTCCGCGGGGCCGACCACGTGGCCGGTGGTCGGGTCGGTGACCTCTGCGACGAAGCTGTCGATGCCGATGTGCACGGGTGCCTCTCCAGCGGGTCGGGCGGTCCGCCCCGTCGGAGACGATTCAACCACCCGCTCGCCTAGGCTCCGGAGGCATGGACCTCCAGCTGCGCGACTCCCTCGTCCTCGTCACCGGTGGCAGCAAGGGCATCGGCCTCGCCGTCGCCCAGGTCGCGCTCGAGGAGGGCGCCCGCGTCGCCCTGGTCTCCCGCGGTCAGGACCACCTCGACGCCGCGGCGGCCACCCTGGCCGCCGGCGACCGCGTCACGACGTACGCCGCGGACCTGCAGGACGCGCAGCAGGCGGTCGACGTCGTCGGCCGGGTGGAGCAGCAGGCCGGCCCGATCGAGGTCCTCGTCAGCTCGGCCGGCGCCGCGCGTCGTACGCCGTTCGCGGAGCTCGACGCCGCGGCCTGGCACGCCGCCATGCAGGCGAAGTTCTTCAGCTACGTCCACGTCATCGACCCGGTGGTCAAGCTGATGGCCGAGCGCGGCCGGGGCAGCATCGTCAACGTGATCGGGTTCGGCGGCAAGCGCGCGGCGCCGACCCACCTGGCCGGGGGAGCCGCCAACGCGGCGCTGATGCTGGCCACCGCGGGGCTGGCCCAGGCCTACGGCCCGAGCGGGGTGCGGGTCAACGCCGTCAACCCGGCGGGCACCCTCACCGAGCGCCAGAGCGAGGGCATCAAGGCCACCGCCCGGTTGGAGGGCATCACCGAGGACGAGGCGCTGGCCCGCCAGGTCGGCAGCGCGCCCCTCGGCCGTCTCGCGGACCCCCGGGAGGTCGCCGAGACGGTCGTCTACCTCGCCTCGGCCCGGGCGAGCTACGTCAACGGCGCGATCGTGTCGATGGACGGCGGGGCGACACCGATCGTGGTGTGACGCTCCACCGCCGCGCGGGCGAGCGCCCGGGCGGTGTCCAGGGGCAGCCTGCCATCCCCGGCGAGGGAGCCGCGGGCGCGGGCGGCCAGCGCCCCGTCGTACACCAGGAGGAGCTCGGTCGCGAGCGCCTCCGCATCGGCCGCACCGGTCGCCGCCGCCTGCGCGTGCAGGCGCTCGTGGAGCAGCCGCGTGTCGGCGGCCACCACCTCGTGGGCGGGGTGCGCGGCGTCGACCACCTCGACCGAGGCGGCGAGGAAGGCGCAGCCGCGGGCGCTGCCGGGGGAGCGCTGGAACTCCTCGAGGGCGTCGAGCACCGACAGCGCGCGGGCGGTCGGGTCGTCGCCGCACCGCTCGAGGACGGTGTCCCAGGTGGTCCGCCAGCGCTCGAGGCGTCGGGTGAGGTACGCCGCGACCAGGTGGTCCTTGCTGGGGAAGTGGGCGTAGAGCGTGGCCGGCGCCACGCCCGCCCGGCGCAGCACCGCGTCGACCCCGGTGGCAGCGATGCCGTGCTCGTAGAACAGCTCCTCGGCGGCGTCGAGCAGCCGCTCGCGTGCCGGTGCCCGGGTCTCGGTGGTGGCCATGGGGGGTACTGTAACGATCACTATGATGAAACGAACGTTTCAGTCGGGGCCGACGAGCGTCGTCGCCGCCGGGACCGGGCTGGTCGCGATCACCTACGGCGTCGTCCGCTACGGCTTCGGGCTGCAGCTGCCCGTGCTCGCCCGGGAGTTCTCGCTCTCCTCCGGGGTGGCCGGGCTGGTGGCGGCGGGCAGCTTCGCGGCGTACTGCGTGGCCGCGCTCGCCGCCCAGCGGCTGATCGACCACCGCGGTGCCCGGGTCGTGCTCCGGCTCGCCGCGTTCCTGGCGGCCGCGGGTGCGACGACCGTGGCGCTCGCGTCGACCACCCCCGTGCTCGCCGCCGGGGTGCTCGTGGCCGGGAGCGCGGCCGGGGCGACCTCGCCGGCGATGGTGGTCGCGGTCGCCTCGTCCGTACGCCGCCCGCTCGCCGCCCGCGCGCAGGCGGTCGTCAACGCCGGGACCGGCGTCGGCGTGGCCGTGACCGGGGTCGCCGTGCTGGCCGCGCCGCAGGCCTGGCGCCCGGTGTGGGCGGCGGCCGCCGTGGGCGCGCTGCTCGCCGCCCTGGTCGTCGACCGGCGCACGGCGTGGCCCGGGCCGGTCCCGCCTCCGCCCGACCACGCCCGCGGCGCGAGCCTGCGGCGGGCGTGCGCCGCCGCGGTGGTGGCCGGGCTCGGCAGCGCCGCCTTCTGGACCTTCGGCCGCGACCTCGTCACCACCACGGGCGGCCTCCCGGGGCGCACCACGGCCGCGCTGTGGGTGCTGCTCGGCACCGCCGCCGTGCTCGGGGCGCTGAGCGGGGACGCGGTGCGCGTGCTCGGTCTGCGTCACGCCTGGACGCTGACGGCGGGCCTCAGCGCGCTCGGCACGGCGCTGCTGGCGCTCGCACCGGACCAGGTGGCCGTGGTCGCGCTGGCCGCGGCGCTGTTCGGCGGCGCCTACACCGCGCTCAGCGGCGTCCTCATCGCGTGGGCGGGCGCCGTGCGGCCCGGCACGGCCGGCCAGGCGACGGCGACGCTGTTCGTGGCGCTGACCGGCGGTCAGGCGCTGGGCGCCGCGGCGACCGGCCTGCTGGCCGACCGTGCCGGCGCCCTGGCGGCGTTCTGGGTGTGCGCCGTCGTGCTGCTGGCGGCGGCCGGGATCCGGCCGGTGGGTCAGGCCAGTCCGAGCCGGTCCAGCACCCAGGCGAGCGTGAACGCCCGGCGGGCCCAGGCCTGGTAGCGCCCCGACACCCCGCCGTGGCCGGCCGACATCTCGGTCTTGAGCAGCACGTCGGGCCGCCGGTCGGGCGCGGTCGAGCGCAGCCGGGCGACCCACTTGGCGGGCTCGACGTAGAGCACCCGGGTGTCGTTGAGCGAGGTCTCGGCCAGGATCGGCGGGTAGTCCTGCTCGGTCACGTTGTCGTAGGGCGCGTAGGAGGCGATGTAGTCGTAGACGTCCGCGTCGGCCTCGGGGTTGCCCCACTCGTCGTACTCCGTGACCGTGAGCGGCAGCGTGGCGTCGAGCATCGTGGTCAGGTTGTCCACGAACGGCACCCCGGCCACGATCCCGTCGAACAGCGCCGGTGCCTCGTTGGCCACCACGCCCATCAGCAGCCCGCCGGCGCTCCCGCCCTCGGCGACCAGCCGGCTGGCCCAGCCCTCGGCCCGCAGGTGCTCGCCGCAGGCGACGAAGTCGGTGAAGGTGTTGCGCTTGCGGAGCAACTTGCCGTCGTCATACCAGCGCCGGCCGAGCTCGCCGCCGCCACGGACGTGGGCGATCGCGAACGCCGCGCCCCGGTCGAGCAGGGAGAGCCGCGCCACCGAGAAGTAGGGGTCCATCGAGGCCTCGTAGGAGCCGTAGCCGTAGAGCAGGGTCGGCACCGGCCCGTGCGCCCGCGCGTCGCGACGCACGACCAGCGAGATCGGCACCTGCTCCCCGTCGGGGGCGGTGGCCCACAGCCGGTGCTCCTCGTAGGCGTCGGCGTCGAAGTCGCCCAGCACGGGCGTACGCCGCAGCAGCGTCAGCGACCGCGACGCGACGTCGAAGTCGTAGATCGACGCCGGCACCGCGAGCGAGGCGAAGCCCAGCCGCACCACCGGGGCGTCGAACTCGCGGTTGCCGCGCAGCCCCACGGTGTAGACCTCGCGGTCGAAGGGCACCAGGAAGTCCTCGGCGACGCCGCTGTCGTCGAGCGTCAGCACGCGCAGCCGGGACAGGCCGCCGCTGCGCTGGCTGATGACGAGGTGGCCGGCGAAGGCGTCGACGTCCTCGATGCGGGTGGCCGGGTCGTGCGCGACCAGCGGCTGCCACGCCTGCACCGGCGTCGGGTCGACGGGCGAGGTCGCGACGGCGAAGTCGGGCCCGTCGGCGTTGTGGGTGATCACGAACCGGTCCTCGCCGCCGATGACGGCGTGCTCGAGGCTGTAGTCGAGGTCGTCGCGGCGGGGCAGGAAGACCCGCAGCCCGAGCTCGGGGCGGGTGACGTCGAGGACGGCGTACTCCGCCGTCGTCTTGGAGTGCGACACGACCATGACGAACCGCTCCGAGCGGGTGCGTCCCACCCCGACGGCGAAGCGCTGGTCGGTCTCGTGGTGGACCAGCTCGTCGGCGTCCTGCGCGGTGCCGAGCACGTGGCGCCACACCTTGTCGGCGCGCCAAGAGTCGTCGACGGTGACGTAGTAGAGCGCGTTCCCGGCGGGGTCCCAGGTGACGCTGCCGGCGGTGCCGACCAGCCGGTCGGGCAGCTCCGTCCCGGTGCGCAGGTCCTTGACCCGCACCTCGTAGCGCTCGTCGCCGACGACGTCGGTGGCCCACGCCAGCAGGTGCTCGTCGGGGCTGACGGTGGAGGCGCCGAGGGAGAAGAACTCGTGCCCCTGGGCCAGGGCGTCGAGGTCGAGCAGCACCTGCTCGCCGGGCAGCGCGGGCCGGTCGGGCGCGGTGTCGGCCGGCACGGGCGGGGTCCAGTCGGCCTGGTCCGCGACGGGGACGCGGCAGGAGGCGCCGTACTCCCGGCCCTCGAAGGAGCGGCCGTAGTACCAGTGCGTGCCCCGGCGCACGGGCACCGAGAGGTCGGTCTCCTGGGTGCGGGAGCGGATCTCCTCGACCAGGCTGTCGCGGAGGCCCGCGAGGTGGGCGGTCGCCCGCTCGGTCCAGGCGTTCTCGGCCTCCAGCAGCCCCAGCACCTCGGGGTCGTCCTTGGCGCGCAGCCACTCGAGGTCGTCGTGGCGCTCGCGGCCGTGGATCACGCGGGTCGTGGGGCGGGCGGGGGCCAGCGGCGGCAGGGAGTCAGGCACCCGACGAGCCTAGACAGGCCTCACCCGGCCACGAGCTGCCGGATGACCGCCGCCGGGTTGCCCACGGCCAGCACGCCGGCCGGCAGGTCGCGCGTGACGACCGAGCCGGCGCCCACGACGGTGCCGGCCCCGATGGTGACGCCGGGGAGCACCGTCACGCCGTCCCCGAGCCAGACGTCCGGCCCGATCGTGACCGGCCGGGCGACCCGCCAGCCGTCGCGGCGCTGGCCGGCGTCGAGGGGGAGGGTGACCGTGAGCAGCCGCACGTCGTGGCCGATCCGCACGTCGTCGCCCACCGTCACCGGCGCGGCGTCCTCGACCACCAGCCCACCCGCGACGACCACCCGGTCGCCGAGCCGGAGCTGCTCGCCGAGCCCGACGCGCAGCGGGCCGCGGACCTCCACGTCGGTGCCGACCTGGCCGAGCAGGTCCTCCAGCAGCGAGCGGCGGGTGTCGCGGGCGCTGGCCGGGGTCGCGGCGTACGTCGCCGCCAGGTCGGCCGCGCGGTCCGCGCGGGTGGTGAGGTCGCGGTCCACGGCGTACGGCTCACCGGCGAGCATGCGGTCGTGCATCGTGCGCGGGGAGCCGAGGGTCTCTGCAGGCATGGGGACACGCTAGGCGTGGAACGATGGGTCCATGGACACCGTGCGGCCGATCGAGACCTGGCTCACCGACATGGACGGCGTGCTCGTCCACGAGGAGGACGCGATCGTCGGCGCGAGCGACTTCGTCGAGGCGCTCAAGGCGTCGGGCAAGAAGTTCCTCGTGCTGACCAACAACTCCATCTTCACCCCGCGCGACCTGCGGGCCCGGCTGCTCGGCAGCGGCATCGACGTGCCCGAGGAGTCGATCTGGACCTCGGCGCTGGCCACCGCCGACTTCCTGGCCGACCAGCGGCCCGAGGGCACGGCGTACGTCGTGGGGGAGGCGGGCATGACCAACGCGCTGCACGACATCGGCTACGTCATGACCGAGCGCAGCCCCGACTACGTCGTGCTGGGCGAGACCCGCACCTACTCCTTCGAGGCGATCACCAAGGCGATCCGGCTGATCGAGTCCGGCGCCCGCTTCATCGCCACCAACCCCGACCCGAGCGGTCCCAGCCCCCAGGGCACGCTGCCGGCGACCGGTTCGGTGGCCGCCCTGATCACCCGCGCGACCGGCCGCGAGCCCTACTACATCGGCAAGCCGAACCCGCTGATGATGCGCAGCGCGCTCAACCGGCTCGAGGCCCACTCCGAGACCACGGTGATGGTCGGCGACCGGATGGACACCGACATCATCAGCGGTCTCGAGGCGGGGATCCGCACCGTCCTGGTCACCACCGGCTCGACCCGACCCGACATGATCGACACCTTCCCCTACCGTCCGACCCGCGTCGTCGACTCCGTCGCCGACCTCGTCGAGCTCGCCTCCGCCCACGCCGGCGAGATGTAGCCCGCCCCCGAGCTGCCCGCGAGTTCGGCGAAGTGCGGGGTGGAGGGGGCCCAGGGGTCCTAGAGTCCGACGTCGTGACGACCCCCGCCGAACCCCGGTCCACCGGGTGACGGCCACCCTGCCCGCGCGAGCGCCGGCCCCGCCGGCACCCGCCACGAGCCAGGACGTCGGCGGGGGTGTCGGGCACGACGAGGTCGCCGTCGGGGAGGGTGCGATGCGGGCAGGGAGCGGACGGGTGGTCGCCACCCTCGTGGTCGGGACCGTGGCGTTCCTGCTCATGGGCCTCGTCGGTCGGGCCGCGACCTTCCCCGGGGCGACGCTGAGCCTGGTGTGGCCGGCCGCCGGCGGGGCGGTCCTGGTGCTCGCACTGGTGCCGCGGCGCTGGTGGCCCGCGGCGGGGGCGCTCCTGGCCGCCGCGACCTTCGGCGTCAACGTCCTCACCGGCGTCGACGCGCTGCGCTCGCTGGTCTTCGTGGTCCCCAACGTGGTGCAGGCGTTCGTCGGCGCCGTGCTGCTGCGCTGGTCGGCGCCGACGCTGCTCGTCGGCGGGGGCCGGCAGCCGATGGTGCACCTGCGCGACTTCCTCGCCCTGGCCGGTGCGTGCCTGCTGTCCTCGGTCGCCGCGGTGCTCGCCGGGACGGTCGGCCTGCTGGCGCTGGGGGTCCCTTGGGAGGCGCTCGACGCGCTGCTGTGGTGGGGCCGCAACAGCGCCGGCGCCCTGGTCGTGGTCACGCTGGCCGCCCTGCTCGTGCCGGCGTGGCTGGTCGGCCGGCCCGGGGTCCGCGTCGAGCGCGACGAGCCCCCGACCCGTCCGGTGGAGCTGCTGGCCCTGGTGCTGGTCTCCGCGGGCCTCTACCTCGCGGTGTTCGGCTGGTGGTCCGGCCTGCCGCTCGCGTTCCCGCTGCTGGTGCCGACCGTCTGGGCCGGGACGCGCTTCAGCCCGCGCGTGGTGGCCCTGCACTCGCTCGCGCTGAGCGTCGTGGTCGCGGCCTGCACGCTGGCCGACGTCGGGCCCTTCGCCCAGGCCGACACCCGGGCGGTGCAGGCGCTGGTCTCGCAGGTGTTCATCGGGCTGCTGTTCGGGCTCGGTGTGCTGCTGGCGCTCGGCGCGACGGAGCGGCGGGCGCTGCACCGCGGCCTGGCGGCGGCGCGTGACGCCGCGGCCAACCAGGCCGCGCTGCTGAGCACCGTCATCGACTCGATGCACGAGGGGCTGACGGTGGTCGACGAGCAGGGGACGGTGCTGCTGCAGAACCCCGCGGGCGAGGAGCTGCTGCACCACAGCGTGGGCCCGCGCGAGCGCCTGGCCGAGTCCCCGGCGCGGCTCCGGACCGCCGACGGCCAGCCACTGCCGCCGTCCGAACTGCCCTTCGTGCGGGCGCTGCGCGGCGAGGAGGTGCAGGCCGACGAGGTCCACCTCTCGGTGCCCGAGCGCGGCCCCGACCGGGTGCTCTCGGTGAGCGCCAGGCGGCTGCCGTTCGTGACCGACGACGGTCTGCCGCAGGCCGTGGTGATCTACCACGACGTCACCGCGCAGCGGGCCCAGCGGCACGCGCTGGAGTCCTTCGCCCGGGTGCTGGCCCACGACCTCAAGGGTCCGCTGAGCGTCGTCGAGGGCTGGACGGAGCTCCTCGTCCACCAGGCCGAGGAGGTGCCCAGCGTGCCGTCGGGGGACGTGCTCGCGACCCTCGACCGGGTCACCGGCGCGGCCGCCGGCATGCGCCGCCTGATCCGTGACCTCCTCGAGTCCTCGACCGCCCGCGACCAGCAGCTGCGTCTCGCCGACGTCGACCTGCACGCCCTCGCCGCGTCCGTGGTCGCCGTCCACCTCGACCGCGCCCGCGGGGCCGAGGCGTCGGTCGAGGTGGGGGAGCTGCCCCCGGTGCACGCCGACGAGGCGCTGGTGCGGCAGCTGCTGGACAACCTCGTGGGCAACGCCGTGAAGTACGTCGTCCCGGGCACGCGCGCCGAGGTCGAGGTCCGGGGCCGGCGCCTGGCCGACCTCGTCGAGGTGACCGTGGCCGACCGCGGCATCGGCATCCCCGCGGCCGATCGGGAGGCGGTGTTCACCACGTTCCACCGGGCGGGCGGGTCCAGCGGCTTCGAGGGACACGGGATCGGGCTCTCGGTGTGCCAGACCATCGTCGAGCGGCACGGCGGCACCATCGTGGCGCGCGACCGGGACGACGGCCCGGGCACCGCGTTCGTGCTGACGCTGCCGGCCGCACGCCGCGCGGGCTGAGCCTCGGGCGGGTCCTGCGCCGGTCGGGCCCTAGCGTCCCTCGGCGTGGGCCGCGTCGCGGATCTCGCCGACCAGCTCCTCGATGACGTCCTCGAGGGTGGCCACGCCCACGACCTCGCCCTGCGGGTCGACCACGCGGGCCATGTGGGCGCCGCGGGCCTGGATGGTCTGCAGCGCGCCCACCAGGGTGTCCTCGGTGCGGACGGTCGCGAAGGGGCGGATCCACTTGTCCTCGACGATCCGGGCCCGGCCCTGCGGGTCGGACTGGAGCACGTCCTTGATGTGCAGGTAGCCGACGAGCGCGCCGTCGTCGGCGGCCACCGGGAAGCGGGAGAAGCCCGTGCGGGCGCACACCACCTCCACGTCGGAGGCGCGGGCGCCGCGGCGTACGGTCTCCAGGTCCGCGAGGGGCAGCAGCACGTCGGCGACGGTGCGCGAGGTGAAGCCCAGGGCTCCGGAGAGGCGCTCGTACTCCCGCTCCTCCAGCAGCCCCTCGGCCCGCGACTCGTCGACCATCGCCTCCACCTGCTCGCGGGTGAAGGACGAGCTGACCTCGTCGCGCGGCTCGATGCGCAGCAGCCGGATCAGGCCGTTGGCGATGGCGTTGAACAGCCACACCACGGGCCGCAGCACGGTGATGACGAGCATCATCGGCGGGCCGAACAGCAGCGCGGCCCGCTCGGGCCCGGCGAGCGCGAGGTTCTTGGGCACCATCTCGCCGAGCACGACGTGGAGGTAGACCACCACGACCAGGGCGATCACGAAGGCGACCGGGTGCACCCACGACTCGGGGACGCCGACGGCGTGCGCGAGCGGCTCGAGGAGGTGCGCCAGCGCCGGCTCGGCGACCGCGCCGAGGCCCAGCGAGCACACGGTGATGCCGAGCTGGGCGCCCGCCATGACCAGCGAGACCTTCTCCATCGCCTGGAGGGTCGAGCGCGCCATCCGCGAGCCCTGCTTGGCCCGTGGCTCGATCTGGGTACGCCGCGCGGAGACGAGCGCGAACTCCGCGCCGACGAAGAACGCGTTGGCGAGCAGCAGCGCGACGCCGAGCAGCAGGGCGGCCTGGGTGCTCATCGGGCCACCTCCCCGTCGCTGCGGGAGGACCGGGTGGCCGGGGTGTCGACGGACGTCTGGTCGTCGTCGTCGGGCAGCAGCCGCCGGATCGAGATCCGGTCGACGCGCAGCCCGTCCATCCGCTCCACGCGCAGCACCACGTGCTCCTGCACCGGGGCCTCGTCGTCGTCCTCGGGCACCTCGACCGGCAGCGGCACCAGTGCCCGGTCGCCGCGCTCGGGGATGCGGCCCAGCTCGCGCACCAGGAGGCCCGCGATCGTGTCGTAGTCCTCGTCCTCGGGGAGCTCCAGGCCGGTGGCGGCGGCGACCTCGTCGGGCCGCAGCAGGCCGGAGACGATCCAGGACCCGTCGGGCCGCTGCCGCAGCCGGGAGCCGTAGCGGTCGTGCTCGTCGGCGATGTCGCCCACGATCTCCTCGACGACGTCCTCGAGCGTCACCACGCCCGCCGTCCCGCCGTACTCGTCGGAGACGATCGCCATCTGGAACCCCTCGCCGCGCAGCAGCGAGAGCAGCGGGTCGAGCCGCAGCGACTCGGGCACGACGGTGGCCTCCACCATCACCTCGCGGATCAGGGTGTCGCTGCGCTCCGAGCGCGGGACCGCCACGGCCTGCTTGACGTGGACCGAGCCGACCACGTTGTCCGAGGTGCCCTTGATGACGGGGAACTTCGAGAACCCCGTCGAGCTCGACAGGTCGATGATCTCGCTGACCGGGTCGGTGGCGTCGACGCAGGCCATCTGCACCCGCGGCGTCATGATCTCGCCGGCGGTGCGCGGGCCGAAGGCCACCGAGCGCTCCACCAGGTTGGCCGTCTCGCTGTCCAGGGTGCCCTCGGTGGCGCTGCGCTTGGTCAGCGACGCGAGCTCGTCGACGGAGCGCGCCGAGCGCAGCTCCTCCTGCGGCTCGGCACCCAGCGCGCGGACGATCGCGTTGGCCGAGCCGTTCAGCAGCCGGATCGGGCCACGCATCGCGGTGGTGAAGAACCGCATCGGGACCTGGGTGGCCTTGGCCGTGGCGAGCGGCAGGGCGATGGCGAGGTTCTTGGGCACCAGCTCGCCGAAGATCATCGTCAGGCCGGTGGCCAGCACGAGGCCCGCGGCCACCGCGATCGGCGTCACCGCCGACTCCGGGGTGCCGACCAGCTCCAGCGGTCCGCGGATCAGCTCCGAGATCGCCGGCTCGGCGAGGAAGCCGATCGCCAGGTTGGTCAGCGTGATGCCGACCTGGGCCCCTGAGAGCTGGGTCGAGAGCGACTTCAGCGCGACGCGGACACCCTCGGCGCCCTTGTCGCCCTCGGCGGCCGCCTTCTCCACGCTCGAGCGGTCGACGGTGACGAAGCTGAACTCGGCTGCCACGAAGACGCCGCAGGCCAGCACGAGGCCGGCCGAGACCGCCAGCAGGAGCCATTCCATGCCCCTATTGTGGGGGGTCCCGACCGCGCCGGTGACCGCGCCCGTGCGTGCGGGTCACCCGCCGGAACACGTCGGTACCCCCGGGCGTTGACCAGGTGTCGGGGAGAGGTGGTCGACCGTGCTGAGGTTCACCGGTGCTGCAGCCAGCGATCGCGGTCGGGTGCGCGACCACAACGAGGACTCGGGGTACGCCGGTCCCGGCCTGCTCGTCGTCGCCGACGGCGTCGGGGGAGCGGCCGCCGGAGAGGTCGCCTCGGCGACCGCCGTCTACGTGCTCTCGGCGCTCGCCCTCCAGGGGGCGTACGCCGACCCGCTGGCCGCGCTGCGCAGCGGCGTACGACTGGCGCAGGAGCAGGTGGCCCTCGGTGTCGCCCAGGACGAGCGCCGCGCCGGGATGGCCACGACCCTGACCGCCGTCCTCGGCGACGGTCGTCGGTTCGCGCTGGCCCACCTCGGCGACTCCCGGGCCTACGTCTGGCGGGGGAGCGCCCTGACCCGCGTGACCCGGGACCACACCTACGTCCAGGACCTGGTCGACGACGGTCGGCTGACCCCTGCCGAGGCCCGCGAGCACCCGTGGCGCCACGTGGTGGTGCGCAGCCTGGGCGGCGACCCCGCGGAGACCGGCGACCTGACCTGGCTCGACGTGCGCCGCGGCGACCGGGTGCTGCTGTGCAGCGACGGGCTCACCGACCTCGTCGACGAGGCGGCGATCGCCGCTGTGCTCGCCGCCCACCGCTCCGACGACGCCGCCGTGACCGCCCTGGTGGCGGCGGCCAACGCCGCCGGGGGCCGCGACAACGTCACCTGCGTGCTGGCCACCGTCGTGCCCGGCGTGCCGGCCAGTCCCGAGGGAGTGCTCGTCGGGGCCGGGCGCGACCCGCGCCTGGTGGTCGACGCCGCGGCGGTGCACGTGCGGCGCAGCGCCTGAGTTTCCGCGTTCTGCTGGTCACGGCCGTGCCCATGCGTCACAATGGGCGCACAAGTCCACATCTGCACCGCACGTCATGTGACCTGCCTGCTCGTTCGAGTCCGCTGGGGAAGGCGTACCTCGACGCCGAGCCTGAGGAGGTCCCCGTGAGTGCTGCAGCCAACCGTCCCACCACGCGTGGTGTGCTCTACGTGCACTCCACGCCCTCTGCGCTGTGCCCGCACGTCGAGTGGGCCGTCGGCGGTGTGCTGGGCATCGCCCCCCGCGTCGAGTGGACCCCCCAGCCGGCCCAGGCCGGCCACTACCGCACGGAGTACTCCTGGTCCGGCGACACCGGCACCGCCGCCGCCATCACCTCGGCGCTGCGCGGCTGGAACCACCTGCGCTTCGAGGTCACCGAGGAGGCGACGTCGTCGACCGAGGGCGCGCGCTACTCCGTCACCCCGACGCTCGGCGTCTTCCACGCCGTCACCGGCCTCCACGGCGACGTGATGATCCCCGAGGACCGGCTCAAGGCCGCCGTCGTGAAGGCGGCCCTGGGGGAGACCACGCTCGAGCTCGAGGTCGACAAGCTGCTCGGCAAGGCGTGGGACGCCGAGCTGGAGACCTTCCGGCACGCCGGCGAGGGCGTCGCGGTGCGCTGGCTGCACCACGTCGTCTGAGGCTGCACGCGGAACCTCAGCTCCCCGGCGTACGACGCTCCTGGTGCGCCAGGAAGTCGACGAGGTCGCCGACGTGGACCAGCTCGCGGGTGACCGCGTCGGGCACGCGCACGCCCAGCCGGCGCTCGCAGCCCTCCAGCACCTCGATCATCGACAGCGAGTCGACCCGCAGGTCGTCGACGAACCGGTGCTCGGGCCGCACGTCGCCCGCAGCCGTGCCGGTCACCAGCTCCACCAGCTCCGCCACCTGGCGCAACCGCGTGGGGTCGACCGCGGAGGTCCGCTCCGGGTGGGGCGCGGCCGTCCCGCCGGGCGGACGGCGTCGGCCGGGCCGGGGCGAGGGTCGGAGCGCCGGTCTCGCGGCGGGGCGGGTGAAGCGGGGCGGCACCCGCGGATCGTACCCGTCGAGACGGCTCGCAGTCGTACCCCGATCGGGCCCCTCGCAACCGAGAATCGCCCACCAGGACAGGGGATTCGCCCCTACCGTCCACCTGTCGGCCCCGTCGCGCGGCGACCGACCGGAACCCGACCGTGCGTGGTTGACTCTGCTCGGGAGGCCCGCCGAACCCCAGGAGTGTGCATGACCACGGAGCCCGACGCGGCTTTCGAGCTGCAGCGCGTGACCATCCACGGTCACGAGCGCGCCTTCGTGCGCGCCGGTTCGGGCCCGGCGCTGCTGCTGCTCCACGGGCTCGGCTGCGACCACACGACGTGGTTCCCGGCCATCCGCGACCTCGCGCGCCACTTCACCGTCATCGCACCCGACCTGCTGGGCCACGGCGTGAGCGCCAAGCCCCGGGCCGACTACTCCGTCGGCGGCTACGCCAACGGCATGCGCGACCTGCTGACCGTGCTCGGCGTCGACAAGGTCACCGTGGTCGGCCACAGCTTCGGCGGCGGGGTCGCGATGCAGTTCGCCTACCAGTTCCCCGAGCGCACCGAGCGGATGATCCTGGTCGCCCCCGGCGGCCTGGGCCCCGAGGTGACGCCGCTGATCCGGCTGATCACGCTCCCCGGCTTCCACCAGGCGATGGGCCTGGCCACCCTCCCGGGGGTGCGCCACGTCGGCAAGGCCGGCCTGCGGGCGCTCTCGCGCACCGGCCTGCACGGCACCCGCGACCTGGGCGAGGTCGCCGACATCTACGAGTCGTTCAAGGACCCCCGGGCCCGGGCCGCGATCGCCCACGTGGTGCGCGCCGTGGTCGACATGAAGGGCCAGATCGTCACCATGGTCGACCGTGCCTACCTGACGCAGGCGATGCCGATGCTGGTGGTCTGGGGCACCGACGACATGGTCATCCCGGCCACGCACGCGAACAACGCCGCGCGCACCGCGCCGGGCGCGGTCGTGGAGATCGTGCCCAACGCCGGGCACTTCCCGCACAAGGACCACCCGGAGCGGTTCGTTCGGGTCGTCCAGGAGTTCGTCCGGGCGACCCACCCCGCGTCCTACCACCGCGGGCGCTGGCGCACCCTGCTCCGCAACGGGCCGGCGCTGCCGTCCAACCGGGCCGAGGCCGGCGAGTCGCCGATGACCCCGGTCGCCCAGCTGCCCGGCGCCTGACCCTCCCGACTCGCGGGCGGCCAGGCGCCGGATCGCGGGACCTCAGGCGTCCCCGCCCTCCTGGGCGACGTCGGAGACGGCGGTCGGGTCGTCGATGCGGTACTTCTCGAACGCCTCGGTCACCAGCTCCGGCTTGACCTCGCCGCGCTGGGCCAGGGCCCGCAGGGTGGCCACGACGACGCTCTCGGCGTCGACCTGGAAGTAGCGACGGGCGGCCGGGCGGGTGTCGGCGAAGCCGAACCCGTCGGTGCCGAGCACGTGGTAGTCCTCGGGCACCCAGTGGGCGATCTGCATCGGCACCGCGCGCATGTAGTCGCTGACCGCGACGACGGGGCCGATGGCCCCCTCGAGCTTGGTGGTGACGTAGGCGTCGCGGGCCTTCTCGCCGGGGTGGTTCAGCGACCAGCGCTCGCAGTCGACCGCCTCGCGGGCCAGCTCGTTCCACGAGGTCACCGACCACACGTCGGCGGCCACGCCCCACTCTTCGGCGAGCAGCTGCTGGGCCTTGAGCACCCACGGGAAGCCGATGCCCGAGGCGAGCAGCTGGGCCCGCGGGGCCTCGCGGTCGCCCGAGACCTCGGGGGCGTCGTTGAACTTGTAGATGCCCTTGAGCAGACCCTCGAGGTCGAGGTCCTCGGGCTCCTTGGGCTGGCTCACCGGCTCGTTGTAGACGGTCATGTAGAAGATGACGTCCTCGCCGTGCGGGTGCTCCTCGCTGGAGGTGTACATCCGGCGCAGGCCGTCCTGCATGATGTGCGCGACCTCGTAGGAGGTGGCCGGGTCGTAGTGCACGACGGCCGGGTTGGTCGCCGCGAGCAGCGGCGAGTGGCCGTCGGCGTGCTGCAGGCCCTCACCGGTGAGCGTCGTACGGCCGGCCGTGGCGCCGATGAGGAAGCCGCGGGCCAGCTGGTCGGCCATCGCCCAGATCGAGTCGCCGGTGCGCTGGAACCCGAACATCGAGTAGAAGATGTAGAACGGGATCATCACCTCGCCGTGCGTGGAGTACGACGAGCCGGCGGCCGTGGCCGAGGCCATCGCGCCCGCCTCGGAGATGCCCTCGTGGAGCAGCTGGCCGTCGACGTCCTCGCGCCACTTCAGCAGCAGCTTGCGGTCGACCGACTCGTAGCGCTGGCCGAAGGGGTTGTAGACCTTCGCGCTCGGGAACATCGAGTCCATGCCGAAGGTGCGGTACTCGTCGGGGGCGATCGGCACGATGCGCTTGCCGATCTCCTTGTCCTTCATCCAGTCGCGCAGCAGGCGCACGACGGCCATCGTGGTCGCGACCTTCGACTTGCCCGACCCGGCCTTGAGCTCCTTGTAGCTCTCGTCCCCGGGGACCTTGAGCTCCTTGGCGCGGATCACCCGGCGGGGGATCGAGCCACCGAGCTGGCGGCGCCGCTCGAGCATGTACTGGATCTCGTCGGAGTCCTTGCCCGGGTGGAAGAACGGCGCGGTGCCGTCGGCCTCGTAGGCCGCGGTCAGCTCCTTGTCCGACATCGGCAGGTAGAGCCGGTCGCGGAACTTCTTGAGGTCGTCGAGCTTGAGCTTCTTCATCTGGTGGCTGGCGTTCTTGCCCTCCAGCCCCTCGATGGTCCAGCCCTTGACGGTGTGGGCCAGGATCACGGTCGGCTGGCCGGCGTGCTTGGCGGCGGCCTCGAAGGCGGCGTACACCTTGCGGTAGTCGTGACCACCGCGCGGCAGCTTCTCGATCTGCTTGTCGGTCATGTGCTCGACCATCTTCTTCAGGCGCGGGTCGCGGCCGAAGAAGTGCTCGCGGTTGTAGGCGCCGTCCTCGACCGAGTAGGTCTGGAACTGGCCGTCGGGGGTGCTGTTCATCGCGTTGACGAGCACGCCGTCGACGTCGCGGGCGAGCAGGTCGTCCCACTCGCGGCCCCAGATCACCTTGATGACGTTCCAGCCGGCGCCGCGGAAGTTGGACTCCAGCTCCTGGATGATCTTGCCGTTGCCGCGCACCGGACCGTCGAGCTGCTGCAGGTTGCAGTTGATGACCCAGGTCAGGTTGTCGAGCTCCTCGCGGGCGGCGACGGTGATCGCGCCCAGCGACTCGGGCTCGGCCATCTCGCCGTCGCCGAGGAAGGCCCAGACCGACTGCTGCGAGGTGTCCTTGATGCCGCGGTTCTGCAGGTAGCGGTTGAAGCGCGCCTGGTAGATCGAGTTGATGCCGGTGAGGCCCATCGAGACGGTGGGGAACTCCCAGAAGTCCGGCATCAGGCGCGGGTGGGGGTAGGACGGCAGGCCCTTGCCGATGCCGTGCTGCACCTCCTGGCGGAAGTGGAGCAGCTGCTGCTCGGTCAGCCGGCCCTCGAGGTAGGCGCGGGCGTAGACGCCCGGCGAGCCGTGGCCCTGGATGTAGACCTGGTCGCCGCCACCGGGGTGGTCGTGGCCGCGGAAGAAGTGGTTGAAGCCGACCTCGTAGAGCGAGGCGGAGGACTGGTAGGTCGCGATGTGGCCGCCGACCTCGAGGCCGGGGCGGTTGGCGTCGGAGACGGTGACGGCGGCGTTCCAGCGGATGAACGCGCGGATCCGGCGCTCGATGTCCTCGTCGCCGGGGAACCACGGCTCCCGCTCGGGCGGGATCGTGTTGATGTAGTCGGTGCTGCGCAGCGCCGGCACCCCCACGGAGCCCTCACGGGCCCGCTCCAGGAGCCGCAGCATCACGTAGCGCGCCCGGTCGCGACCGCGGTCGCCGAGCATCGCGTCGAACGAGTCCAGCCAGTCCTGGGTCTCGTCGGGATCGATGTCGGGGAGCTGCGTGGGCAGTCCCTCGTGGATGACGGAGGCGCGGGGTGCGGAGGCCTGCGGGGTGGGGGCCTGGGCCGGCACGACCGTCTGCTCGGCCTGCGAAGAGGTCTTCTCGGAGTCGCTCACAGCCCAATCGTGCCACCGTCGGCGGCACGGGAGAATTTACTGGCGAGTACGCCGTCCCGACCTCACTCCACCGACGGCGGGCCGTCCTTGGTGACGGCGTTCTCCACGGTGCGCTTGATGAGCGCCTCGAGGTCGAGACCGGTCGAGGTCTTGAGCATCGACAGCGTCTCGACGACGTTCTCGGTGACCTGCTTGGGGATCGCGCCTGCGCCGTCGGTGGAGACCACCGTCAGCTGGTCGATCGCGGCGATCGGGGCGGCGACCTCGCGCGCCACCTGGGGCAGCACCTCGATCAGCATCTGCAGCACCGCGGCGTCGTTGTAGTGCGCGAACGCCTCGGCGCGCTTGTCCATCGCCTCGGCCTCGGCCTGGCCGACGGCCAGCGTGGACGCGGCCTGCGCCTCGCCCTCGGCCCGGGTGGCCTCGGCCTCGGCGACACGGCGGGAGCGCTCGGCCTCGCCGCGCTTGAGGCCCTCGATGGCCTCGGCCTCGGCGAGCGCCGTACGCCGTGACTTCTCCGCCTCGCCGGACAGGCGGGCCTCCTCGGCCTTGGCCTGCGCGGCGGCGATGGAGGCGGCCTTGCGGGCCTCGGCACCGGCGATCTCGGCGGTGCGGTTGGCCTCGGCCTCCTGCTCCACCTTGTAGCGCGCGGCGTCGGCGGGCTTGCGCACCTGGGTCTCGAGCTGCCGCTCGGTCAGCGCGGCCTGACGCACCGCGACCTTCTCCTGCTCGAGCAGGATCGCCTGGTCGCGGTCGGCCTGCCGCAGCGGCCCGGCGGCCGCGGCCTGTGCCGAGGCCGCGTCGGTCTCGGCCTTGATCTCGGCCTGCTTCAACGCCAGCGTCCGCTGGGAGATCGCGATCTCCTCCTCGGCCTTGATGCGCGCCTGCTCGGCCGCCTGGCGGGCGTTGGCCTCGGCGATGGACGCGGCCTGGCCGATGCGCGCGGCCTCGGGGCGGCCGAGGTCGGCGAGGTAGCTGCCGTCGTCGGTGACGTCCTGGATCTGGAAGGTGTCGAGGATCAGGCCCTGGCCGGTGAGGGAGTTCTCCGACTCGTCGGCCACGCGCTGCGCGAAGGCGGCGCGGTCGCGGATGATCTGCTCGACCGTCAGCCCGCCGACGATCGAGCGCAGCGCGCCGGCCAGCACCTCCTGGGTGAACGCCTCGACGTCCTGCTGCTGGGAGAGGAACCGCTGCGCGGCCAGCCGGATCTGGTCGGCGTTGCCGCCGACCTTGACGATGGCCACGCCCTCGACGTTGAGCTTGATGCCCTGCCCGGAGACGGCGCCACGGATCTGCACCGAGATCCGCCGGCTCGACAGGTCGAGCGTGGCGAGCTTCTGCACGAACGGGATCACGAAGGTGCCGCCGCCGAGGATGACCTTCTGGCCGGACAGGTCGGTCGACAGCGCGCCGGTCTCGGGGTTGAGCACCGCCTTGCCCTTGCGCCCGGTGACGATGAAGGCCTGGTTGGGCCCGGCCACCTTGTAGCGGCTGGTGACGAGCAGCACGAGCAGGACCAGCAGGGCGACGAAGCCGAGCACGGGGATCAGGTAACCGGGCACGTGGGGCCTTTCCGAGGTGGGCGGTGGTGGGAGCTGGTCAGGGGGCCGTCAGGGGCCGAGCTCGCCCCACACGGGGGCGACGGTGACGGCGGTGGGGGAGAGGACGGCGGTGACGTGGACCGGCGTACCGGCCTCCAGGGGTGCCTCGGCCCGCGCGTTGAGGCGTACGACGTGCCCGCCGACCAGCACCCGGACGGTGCCGTAGCCCTCGGCCGGGACGGCGCTGACGACCTGCCCCTCGCGTCCGAGGACGTCGTCGGCCTCGGGCGTGCCGTCGCTGCCGCCGTCGCGGACCAGACGGGTGAGCCAGGCGGCGAACCAGCCGACGACCACGCCGGCCACGACGCCGACCGGGAGCGAGACGAGCACCGGTGCTCCGGCGGCCTCGGCCGCGGCGCCGCCGAAGCCGAGGGCGGCCAGGAAGCCTCCGGCGACCGCGGTCGAGAAGGCGTCGCCGGCGAGCGCGTCGAGGAGCCCGTCGAGCACGTCGCCGAGCAGCAGCGAGACGGCGAGCACGACCAGCCCGACGACGCCGACGACGAGGTACGCGGTCACCGTGGCCCCCCTGCCGGTGCGTGGTGCCCGGACGATCCGACCGGGCTGGACCCGGATCGTAGTCGCACACGGCATGTCACGACTCGGCTTCGGCGCGCCCGGGAGCGGGCGTGAGGCTTGCGTCCTGCGGGGAGGTCTAGTGGACTACACGCACATCACGCCCGGGAGGACCCGGCGCGTGCCACAGGGGGGACACGGATTTGGAGGCTGCAAGGTGAGCCCGAGCACAGGGGGCGACGTAGCGCTGGGCGACCGGTTGGGTCTGAAGCCCGGCACGGTCGTGCAGGAGCTCGGCTGGGACGAGGACGTCGACGACGACGTACGACGGGCGATCGAGGACGCCATCGACGCCGACATGGTGGACGGCGACCACGGTGACGTCGTGGACGCCGTCGTGCTGTGGTGGCGCGACGACGACGGCGACCTGGTCGACGCGCTCGTGGACTCCCTCACCGACCTCGTGGGCGGCGGCGCGATCTGGCTGCTGTCCCCCAAGGTGGGCCGTCCCGGGGCGGTGGATCCGGCGGATGTCGCCGAATCCGCTCCGATCGCGGGACTTTCCACCACCACGACCGTTGCTGTGGGTAGAGAGTGGACGGGCACCCGTTTGGTGGCGCCCAAGAGCCGCTGACGCACCTACAGGAGGCCCCGCTAGATGCCCTCGTTCGACAAGCTCGGCAAGCAGGCACTACGTCAGACCCGGATGCTCAAGGTGATGGCCACGAGCGGGGTGATCCGGCCCTACGGCCCCCGCAAGCTGCTCGGCATCGCCACCACGCTCCAGAAGCGCGGCATCGGCTTCGCGGGCGGCATGGGGGCGCTCGCCGTCCGCAGCGGTGACGAGATCGGTCTCGTCGACGAGCTCGGCGAGCTGACCTGGCGCGAGGTCGACGAGCGCGCCACCCGGCTGGCCCGGGGGCTGCACGGCGTCGGCGTCTCCGAGGGCGACAGCGTCGCGGTGCTGTGCCGCAACCACCGCTACTTCGTCGACGTCTCGACCGCGCTGTCCAAGCTCGGTGCCGACATCCTCTACCTCAACACCGCCTTCTCCGCCCCGCAGCTCGGCGAGGTGTGCGCGCGGGAGAAGCCGGTCGCGATCGTCTTCGACGACGAGTTCACCGAGCTGGTCGACAAGTCCGAGGTCGACCTCACCCGCGTGGTGGCCTGGCACGACGGCGAGCCCGACGGCTCCAGCACCCTGGTCGAGGACCTGATCGAGGGCGCCGGCACCGACGAGGTCGCCGTGCCCGGGCACACCACCCGCCCGGTGATCCTCACCTCCGGCACCACCGGCACCCCCAAGGGCGCGCCCCGCGACGAGGCCGGCATCGACGGAGCCGTGGCGCTGCTGTCGCGGATGCCCCTGAGGACCGGTGGTCGCACCTACATCGCCGCCCCGCTGTTCCACACCTGGGGCTGGGCCCACCTCAACCTCGCGATGCTGCTCGGCTCCACGCTGGTGCTGCGCCGCAAGTTCGACCCTGCCGAGGCGCTGCAGACGCTGCGCGAGCAGGAGTGCGACGCGATGGTCGTGATCCCGGTGATGATGCAGCGCATCCTCAAGCTGCCCGAGTCCGAGCGCAGCGGCGACTGGTCCTTCCTCAAGGTGGTCGCCGCCTCCGGCTCCGCGCTCCCGGGCGACCTGGCCACGGAGTGGATGGACGCCTTCGGGGAGAACCTCTACAACACCTACGGCTCGACCGAGGTCGCCTGGGCCACCATCGCCCAGCCCCAGGACATGCGTGACGCCCCGGGGACGGCCGGCAAGCCGCCGTACAACACCGTGGTGAAGATCTACGACGAGGACGGCAACCCCGTCGAGCAGGGTGACTCGGGCCGGATCTTCGTCGGCAACACGATGCTCTTCGGCGGCTACACCGGCGACACCGACGAGAAGAAGGACATGGTCGACGGCCTGATGTCGAGCGGCGACGTCGGTCGCTTCGACGACCAGGGCCGGCTCTTCGTGGAGGGTCGCGACGACGAGATGATCGTCTCGGGCGGCGAGAACGTCTTCCCGCAGGAGGTCGAGGACTGCCTCTCGCGCCACGAGGCGGTCTCCGACGTGGCGGCCATCGGCGTCGACGACGACGACTACGGCACGCGGTTGCGCGCCTTCGTGGTGACCAGCGGCGACGTCGACGAGGAGACCCTCAAGGGTCACGTCAAGGAGAACCTCGCCCGCTACAAGGTGCCCCGCGAGATCGTCTTCCTCGACGAGCTGCCCCGCAACGCCACCGGCAAGATCCTCAAGAAGGACCTCAAGGACTACGACGCCGAGGGCAACCCCGGCGCCGGGTCCGGGCAGGACTCCGGGCAGGACTCCGGGGAGGACTCCGGGCAGGACTCCGACGAGGCTCGCGGCGACGACGAGCAGGCCTCCTGAGGGCCCCCGAGCCCGACTGGCACGATGGCCGCATGACCCTGGCCATCGGTGAGCCCGCGCCCGACTTCACCCTGACCGACCAGCACGGCCAGGACGTCACGCTGTCCGAGCACGCCCGCGGCAAGGCGGCGCTGGTCGTGTTCTACCCGTTCGCGTTCAGCGGTGTCTGCACCGGCGAGCTCACCGGCCTGCGCGACCGGCTGGGTGACTTCGAGACGCCGGGCTCGACGCTGCTCGCGATCAGCTGCGACCCGCTGTACGCCCAGAGGGCGCTCGCGGACCGCGACGGGATCTTCTTCCCGCTGCTCAGCGACTTCTGGCCGCACGGCGAGGTGTCCTCGGCGTACGGCGTCCTCGACCAGCGCTCGGGCGGCCCGACCCGCTCGTCCTTCGTGGTCGACCGCGACGGTGTGGTGCGGTGGCACGTACACCACCCCCGCGGTCGCGCGCGTGATCTCGACGAGCACGCCCGGCAACTGGCCGCAGTGGTCTAGTGCTGTGGGACCAGATTCAACCAAGGGCTTGGATGGCGGACTTCCGTCGGGCAAGATTCCTCTTGTCGCGCCGCTGGTGACCCGAGACGCCAGCGGCGCGACTTCTTCGTTCCCGGACGCGTCACGCCTCCGAAGACCCGCTCCACTAGGGTGAGCCCGCGTGCCGGGGCTCCCGGCACCCCAGGGCGTATAGCTCAGCGGTAGAGCCCCTCGCTTACAACGAGGTGGTCGGGGGTTCGATCCCCTCTGCGCCCACCGCGACGTGTCGGTCGGCGGGAGGAGCGGACCTGGTGGACGGGGTGTTCTCCCAGGTGCTGCAGGTCGGCGGCCGCTCGAACTCCCTGGGTCGCACCGCCGAGGTCGTCGATGCCGTCGTCGCCGAGCCAGTACGGCTGCGCGAGCTGCTCGACTGTGTCCACGACCAGGACGCGTGGGTCCGGATGCGGGCGGTCGACGCCGTCGAGAAGGTCTGCCGCGTCGACCCGGGTCGGGTGGCGCCGTACGTCGAGGAGCTGCTGACGACCTGGACCACGAGCGACCAGGCGTCGGTGCAGTGGCACCTCGCCCAGGTGCTCCGGCAGGTCCGCCTGACCCCGGCACAGCAGGAGCGGGCGATCGCCTGGCTGGCCGCGCGGGTCGTCACCACCGACGCCGACTGGATCGTCGCCGTCGAGACGATGCGGACGTTGCTCGTCCTCGTCGACGCGGGCGTCGTTCCCGCCGACGTGGTGGCGGGTCTGGTCGAGGTGCAGCGCGGTCACCACTCCGCCTCGGTGCGCCGCAAGGCGGACCAGTTCCTCGAGCAGCTGCGCCGCACCGGGGGCTGAGGGCCTGCCGCTCGGTCCGAGCGTGCCTGGGACCCGGGCCGAGGGTCCGGGTGGTGGGCGGTCAGGCTCTTCGGGCGTTCGCCGTCAGGGGCGCGCGGGTGACAGGGACGACGGTCGAGTGGTGGCCGGTGGGCGAGGTCCACTCGTAGGTCGCACGGCTGCCGTCGCCGCGGCGCTCGTAGGTCCAGCCGCCGTGGGTCTTGGCGTGGTGGTGGCGCCGGCACAGCGGTGCGAGGTTGGGGGCGGTGGTCTGGGCGGGCGGGCCGCCGTGGGCCGGGTCGAGGTAGGGCTGGATGTGGTCGAGGTCGCAGCGTCGGGAGTCGGTGCGGCAGCCGGGGAACACGCAGTGGGCGTCACGCAGCAGCACCTGCTCGCGCAGCAGCGGTGGCGGGTCGTGGGCGTCGACGGTGCGGGTGTCGGCGAGGTCGACCACGGCCCGCACGCTGACCCGGCCGCCGGCGAGCCGGTGGCGGGCGAGCCAGTCGGCCAGCAGCCCGGTCGAGACCGCGCCGAGGCCTTCGACGGACGCGACGCCGGGCTGATCGGTGAGGTCTGCGGGGGTGAGGTGGACGACGAGGTCGAGCGACCCGGTGCCGCCGGGACTGAGTGCGGCGTCGGGTCGACCGGACATGAGGTCCAGAGCGTGCTGGGGGTCGGCCAGGACACCCACGGCGCGAGCGCGGCGTACGTCCAGAGGGTCGGTGTCACCCAGCTGCTCCAGGTCGGCCACGATCCGGGTCACGCTCTGGTCCAGCAGCTGCGCGTCGGGGGTGTCCAGGGTCATCACGACCTCGGTCGTCGCGGGCGCGGCGCCGTCACGGTGCAGCCACACGCCGCGCTTGGCCAGGGCGTCGTCCTCCTCGGCGACCGCGCGGTCGGGGTCGGCGTGCAGCCGCGCCTCGTGGGCCAGTCGGCGGGCGTCGACCAGCCCGATCCGGTCGGGGACGGCGCAGATCAGCCGGTCGGCGTGCAGGGCTGCGTCCAGGGACAGGTCGTGGGTCTCGCGGGAGATCAGCCGCGCCTGCCACACCCGCGGTCCGGTGAGCAGGGTGGCCTTGCCGAGCAGGGTCCACAGCCGCGGCAGCCGGAACGCGAGCTCGAGGGCGTCGGCGATCAGCTGCTGGGCGTGCAGCGCCGGCACCCCCAGCGCCGCGGCCAGCTCGACCGGCGCCTCCGGTGCCACCAGCGGCGCCCCCTCACCGGCCAGCGGTGTGATGGGGGCGGGGTCGCCGACGAGGCGGAGCTCGCCCCACCCGGCGTGGTCGACCACCCCGTCGGCATCCACCGGCGCCGGGTGCAGCAGCGCCCACTGCAGCGCCAGCCGGAGCTGTCGCAGCTGGGCCTCGTGCTCGTCGGCTCGCGCCTCCCAGGCCGCGTCGATCAGACGCGCCTTCTGGGATCGGGGTGCTGCGGTCATAGGTTCATCGTAGCCGGTCGGACCGACACTAGCGAACATGTGTTCGACGTGTGAAACCGAGGTGAGAGCCCTCTCATCGCGGGCTCACGGCCGCCTCACCGCCGGTGGCCAGAGTCGTCCTCGTCAGCCAGACACCACGACGAGAGGAACCACCATGAAGCTCATCCCCACCACCGTCCTGGCCCTCAGCGGCTTCACCGCCCTGGGCGTCCTGGGCCTGCAGACCGTGGACGCGACCGCCGGCGATCGCACCGAGGCGGCGGCGTACGGCAAGCGCGACAGCGAGGTCGTCGAGCTCGCCCTCGTGGACGACGACACCGACGACGACCGCGACCCCCAGACGCGCGACGGGCAGACGCGCGACGGCCAGACCCGGGACCCGCAGACGCGCGACGTCACCAAGGACACGGTCACCCGTGACCCGCAGACCCGCGACACCACCCGCGACACCACCCGCGACACCGTGACCCGCGACCCGCAGACCCGCGACGTCACCAAGGACACGATCACCCGTGACCCGCAGACCCGCGACACCACCCGCGACACCGTGACCCGCGACCCGCAGACCCGCGACGTCACCAAGGACACGGTCACCCGTGACCCGCAGACCCGCGACACCACCCGCGACACCGTGACCCGCGACCCGCAGACCCGCGACGACCAGACCCGCGACGACCAGACCCGTGACGACGACACGCGCGACGACGACACCCGCGACGACGACACGCGCGACGACGACACCCGCGACTGAGCCGCCGCAGGAGGAGGAGCAGCGATGACGCACGAGGACAGCTGGGACTTCGAGGCGGGGGACCAGGTCACCCCCGAGCTGGGCGTGGTCGAACGGCTCGGTGGTGGCGCCTCGTGCGAGGCCTACCTGTGCTTCGACGAGGTCACCCACGGCCCGGTCGTGGTGAAGGTGCTGCGGCCGGACCGCGTGGGCGAGGCCCGCGCGGCCCGGTCGCTCGAGCGGGAGGCCGAGGCGCTGCGGACGGTCAACCACCCGGTGGTGGTGCGGCTGCTCCGCGACGGACGCGACGACCCCCGCCCGCACCTCGTGCTCGAGGCGGCCGACGGGCCGCGGCTGTCCTCCCTGCTGCGACGGCACGGACCGCTGCAGCCGGAGCAGTACCTCCCGCTGGGCATCGACCTGGCGTCGGCGGCGGCGTACCTGCGCCACGTCGGGCACGTCCACCTCGACGTCAAGCCCGGCAACGTGGTCATGGGCGCGCCCGCGCGCCTGATCGACCTCTCCGCCGCCCGGCCCGTGGCCGAGGCGGCGGCGCTGCTCGACGTGGTCGGCACGGACGCCTACCTGGCTCCCGAGCAGTGCCTGCCGGGCCAGGTGGGTGTGCCGGGGCCGGCGAGCGACGTGTGGGGGATCGGGGCGACGCTGTTCGAGGCCGCGGCGGGCTACCGGCCCTTCGACGAGGGCGACCCTGCGGCGTCCGCGCCGGAGGCGGTGTGGCCGCAGCTCGAGCAGGTGCCGTACGACGTGCCGCGTGCCGTCCCTGCGACGGTGGCAGACGCGCTGCTCGCCTGCCTGGCGAGGCGACCCGAGGACCGGCCCACGCCGGCCGAGCTCTCCGACGCCCTGGCCCCGACGTACGCCGCCCTGCCGAAGGGACGCCTCGCGGGGTTCCGGGTCCGGTGATCAGCCGTCGAAGCGGTAGCCCATGCCGCGCACGGTGCTGATCGCGGCGGCGCCGAACTTGCGACGCAGGTAGCCGACGTAGACGTCGACGACGTTGGACCCGGGGTCGAAGTCGTAGCCCCACACGAACGACAGCAGCTGCTCGCGGGAGAGCACCTGCCCGGGGTTGAGCAGGAAGATCTCGGCCATCTTGAACTCGCGGGCCGAGAGGTCGACGACGCGACCGCCCACGGTCGCCTGCCGGGTGCGCAGGTCGAGGGCCACGCTGCCGACGGCGAGGCGGTCCTCGCGGCCGCCGGACTGGTCGTTGGCCTGACGCAGCCGGAGCCGCACCCGCGCGAGGAGCTCGGCGAAGCGGAACGGCTTGGCCATGTAGTCGTCGGCACCGCCCTCCAGCGCCGACACGGTGTCGGTGACGCTGTCGCGGGCGGTCAGCACGATGACCGGCAGCGCGCTGCCCTGGGCCCGCATCTGGCGCAGCACCTCGAAGCCGTCGATCCCCGGCAGGCCGATGTCGAGCACGACCAGGTCGAAGTCGCCGGTCAGGACGTAGTCGAGTCCGGTGTGGCCGTCGGAGGCCACGGTGGTGGAGAAGCCGTCGGCCGTGAGGCCCTTGGCCAGGAACGAGGAGATGCGGTGCTCGTCCTCGACGATCAGGACACGGGCCACGAGGTGGTTCCTTCCAGGGGGAGGTCGAGGACGAAGCGGGCGCCGCCGCCCGGGGCGTCCTCGACGCGGGCGGTGCCGTGGTGGGCCTCGGTGATGGCGCGCACGATCGACAGGCCGAGACCGAAGCCCTCGTCGCCCTCGGGCACCACGGCCCGGCCGAAGCGGTCGAAGATGCGCGTGCGGTCGGCGAGGTCGACGCCGGGGCCGGTGTCGGCGACGGCCAGGAGCAGCCGGTCGCCGACGACCTCGCCGGACAGCGTCACGGCGTCGCCCGGGCCGGTGTGCTTGACCGCGTTGTCGCACAGCTGGAGCAGCGCCTGGGTGAGCCGCTGCTCGTCGGCGGGCGCCTCGGTGGTCGCGGGCGGCAGCGGGCCGAGACGCCAGTCGCGCCCGGCGAGGCCCGTGGCCTTGCGGTGCACCTGCTCGAGCAGCGCCGCCACGGGGGTGGGACGCAGCCGGGCGAAGTCGGGGCGGTCGGACTTGGCGAGCAGGATCAGCTCGTCGACCAGCCGCGACATCCGGTCGAGCTCGTCGAGCAGCAGCTCGGAGGTCTGCGCGACGTCGTCGGCGTCGTGCGGGTCGACGACCTCGAGGTGACCGCGCAGCACCGTGAGCGGGGTGCGCAGCTCGTGGCCGGCGTCGTCGAGGAACTGGCGCTGCGAGCCGAACCCGTGCTCGAGCCGCGCCAGCATGTCGTTGAAGGTGCTGGTGAGCCGGGCGATGTCGTCGTCGCCGACCACGGGCAGCCGCCGGGAGAGGTCCGTGGCGCCGATCTCCTCCGCCGACGCGTGCAGCGAGCGGAGCGGTCGGAGCAGCCGGCCGGCCTGCAACCAGGCGGCGACGGCGATGAGGACCAGTAGCAGCACCGAGACGGCGGCGTAGGTGCGCATCGTGCTGCGGAGCTCGTCCTCCTCGTCGCTGAGGAAGTTCACGATCACCAGGGCGTCGGGGTCCTCCCCGGCGTCGCGTCCCGAGGCGGTGCTGACCGGCTGCACGGTCACGGAGTAGTCGCCGATGCCGTCCTGCTCGAGGTCGGCGGTGCCGCCGCGGGGGAGCAGGTCCGCGACCGCGGGGGCCAGCGCCGGGTCGGCGACCAGGCGGGCGCCGTACGCGTGGCGGGTGCGCTCCTGGGGCCGGCCCGCCCACCAGCCGACGAGCAGCTCGTCGTCGTCGGGCACGTTGCGCACCAGGTAGGTGCTGAGCAGGGCCTGGGAGGAGGTGAACGCGCGGCCGGTCACCGGGTCGACGCCCTGCTGCTGGAGCCGGACGAGCTCCGCGATCTCCTGGGCGGTGTTCTCGGTCACGATCCGCTGGACCCGCTGCGACTCCAGCGTGTGGACGAGCAGGCCCGCGGCGCCCAGGGCGAAGGCGCTCACCACGGCCACCGACAGCGCGATCCGGGTGCGGACCGACGTACGCCGCAGCAGGGTGCGCAGGCTGCGGCGGGGAGGGGGCTCAGTCGTCGTCCCCGTCGTCGTCGTCACCGTCGTCCTCGTCGTCCCCGTCGTCGTCTGCTCCACCTGCTCCGTCGTCGTCATCATCCACGGGCGCCGGAGCGGGGGTGACCACCCGGACGTCGTCGCGCCGCTCGGCGCGCTCGCGACGGCGCTCCTGCGCGAGCCGCTCGCGCCGCGCCTGGCGCTGCTCGGCGCGCTGGCGCCGCTCCGCCCGGGCGGCCTGGTCGCGCACGTCGTCCCCGGACTCGGTCGTCGGCCCGCCCGGCGGCTCCGTCGCGGAGTCGTCGACGACGATGTCCTGGCGCGGCGCGGGCGGGTCGACCGAGGAGCCGATCCCGCCGGCGGCGTACGCCCCCAGCGGGAGCAGCACCACCAGCACGGCGGCGAGGAGGACCTGGACCGGGCGGCTCATGCGGGGAGCCTGCCGGGCGCAGGTGGCAGCCGCGTGAGAGTCCGATGAGAGAGCTCTCACGAAACCCGCGACCCGCCCGTCAGGACGGACGGGGCGCACTGTCACCCCGTCTGACTAGGGTGGCGGCAATCGTCTCTCGTGAGGGGGGTCACACCCGTGATCGTGCCGTTTTCCGTCTCCGACTTCCTCGACCGTGCGCTGGCGGTCTACGCCGACCGCACCGGCGTCGTCGACGAGCCCGACCAGCCCGCCGAGAGCCTCGGCGAGATCAGCTATGCCCGGATGGGCGAGCTCGCCCGTGCGCAGGCCGCCCGGCTCGACCAGCTCGGCATCGGCGTCGGCGAGCGGGTGGCCTACGTCTCGCACAACAGCGCCCGGCTGCTCACCTCGTTCTTCGGCGTGGCCGGCTACGGCCGGGTGCTGGTGCCGATCAACTTCCGGCTCTCGCCCGACGAGGTCTCCTACATCGTGGAGCACTCCGGCGCGCGGGTGCTCTACGTCGACCCCGAGCTGGTCGACTCGCTGGCCGGGGTGGAGTGCGAGCACACCTTCGTGATCGGCGACGACGAGGCGATGTACGCCGAGGGCGTCGACCCCGAGCCGTGGGAGCACGACGAGGACGCCACCGCGACCATCAACTACACCTCGGGCACGACCGCACGGCCCAAGGGCGTGCAGATCACGCACCGCAACATCTGGACCAACGCCGTCACCTTCGGCCTGCACGCCGGGGTCAGCGACCGCGACGTCTACCTCCACACGCTGCCGATGTTCCACGCCAACGGCTGGGGCTGGCCGTTCGTGGCCACCGGTGCCGGGGCCCGTCACGTCGTGATCCGCAAGATCGACGGTGCCGAGATCCTGCGCCGGGTGGAGCGCCACGGCGTCACCGTGATGTGCGCGGCCCCCGCGGTGGTCGCCGCCGTGCTCGACGCGGCCGAGTCGTGGGAGGGCGAGATCCCCGGGCGCGACACGGTGCGCATCATCGTCGCGGGCGCCCCGCCGCCCACCCGCACCGTGGCGCGGGTCGAGGAGGAGCTGGGCTGGGAGTTCATCCAGATCTACGGCCTCACCGAGACCTCGCCGCTGCTGACGGTCAACCGCACCCGCGAGGAGTGGGACGACCTGTCGGCCGAGGAGCGCGCGGCCAGGCTGGTGCGCGCCGGCCAGCCCGCGCTGGGGTGCACGCTCGCGACCTCGGAGTCGGGCGAGGTGCTGGCCCGCTCCAACGTGGTGCTCGAGGGCTACTGGGAGCAGCCGGAGGAGAGCGCCGCCGCGCTGGCCGACGGCTGGTTCCACACCGGTGACGGCGGCGTCATCGGCGACGACGGCTACCTCACCATCCAGGACCGCAAGAAGGACGTCATCATCACCGGCGGCGAGAACGTCTCCTCGATCGAGGTCGAGGACGCGCTGTTCTCCCACCCCGACGTCGCCGAGGTCGCGGTGATCGGCGTGCCCGACGAGAAGTGGGGCGAGACGATCAAGGCCCTCGTGGTGCGCACCGAGGGCTCCGAGGTCACCGAGCAGGAGCTCATCGACCACGTCAAGAAGCGCGTCGCGCGCTACAAGGCGCCGTCGTCGATCGAGTTCCGCGACGTCCTCGCCCGCACCGCCACCGGCAAGCTCCAGAAGTTCAAGCTGCGCCAGCCCTACTGGGAGGGCCGGGAGCGACAGGTGAACTAGACGCCCGTGGCCACCTACCCACGCATCGAGGTCTCCGTCGACGTCGTGGCCCTCACCGCGGTCGAGCAGGTCCCGCACGTGCTGCTCGTACGCCGCGGCCGGCCGCCCTTCGAGGGTCGCTGGGCGCTGCCCGGGGGCTTCCTCGAGGTCGACGAGGACCTCGCACCCGCGGCCGCCCGCGAGCTGCACGTCGAGACCGGCATCGCGCTGCACCCCGACGAGCTCCGCCAGGTCGGGACCTACGGCGACCCGCACCGCGACCCCCGTCGCCGCATCGTCAGCATCGCCCACCTCGCCGAGGTCGCGACCTTCGTCCACCCCGAGCCCGGCGACGGTGCCGTGCACGCCGCGTGGGTGCCGGTCGCCGAGATGCTGGGCGACGAGGCCGAGCCGATGGCCTTCGACCACGCCGAGATCCTGCGCGACGGCGTGCTCACCAGCCGCTGGTCCCACCTCGCCCGCGAGACGGCCTCGCCCGAGACCGCCGAGGACGCGTGGCGGGCTCCCGAGTCCTGGGGCGAGCGCGGGTAGCCTCCGGCGCATGCCGACCCTGGGTGAGCTCACCGCGCTGCTGGACCGTTGGTACCCGCCGCACCACGCCGACTCCTGGGACGCGGTCGGCCTGGTCTGCGGTGACCCCGCCGAGGACGTACGACGCATCCTGCTGGCCGTCGACCCCGTGCTGGCCGTGGCCGACGAGGCGGTCGCGGTCGGCGCCCAGCTCGTGGTCACCCACCACCCGCTGCTCCTGAAGGGCGTCCACGGCGTCGCGGCCACCGACCCCAAGGGTGCCGTCGTCCACCGCCTGGTGCGGGCCGGGTGCGGGCTGCTCGCCGCGCACACCAACGCCGACAGCCCGGCCCTGGGCGTCTCGGAGTCCCTGGCCCTGGCGCTCGGGCTGGTCGACGTACGCCCGCTCGAGGCCGATGCCGCACCGCCGCTGGACAAGCTCGTGGTCTTCGCGCCTGTCGCCGACGCCGAGCGGCTGCGCTCGGCGCTGGCGGCGGCGGGCGCGGGACGGATCGGCGACTACGAGGCGGCCAGCTTCACCTCGGTGGGCGAGGGTCGGTTCCGGCCGGCCGGCGGCGCCTCGCCGACCATCGGCGCGGTGGGGCGCGACGAGGTGGTCGAGGAGGTGCGGATCGAGGTGGTGCTGCCCCGCTCGGCCCGGGAGCCGGTGGTGGCCGCGATGCTGGCCGCCCACCCCTACGAGGAGCCGGCGTACGACGTGGTCGCGATGGCGCCGCTGGACGAGCCCGACCGGGGCTCCGGACGGGTGGGCCGGCTGCCCGGGCCGGTGTCCCTGCGCGAGTTCGCCGCGCTGGTCGCGCAGGTGCTCCCGGAGACCGCCCACGGGGTCCGGGTGGCCGGTGACCCCGACCAGCGGGTGGAGCACGTCGGGCTGTGCGGCGGCGCGGGGGACTTCCTGCTCGACCGGGCGCGGGCCGAGGGCGTCGACGTCTACCTGACCTCCGACCTGCGCCACCACCCCACCTCGGAGCTGCGCGAGCACGCGGCCCACGGCACCGGCGCGCCCGCCCTGGTCGACGTCGCCCACTGGGCGGCCGAGAGCACGTGGCTGCCGGTGCTCCGGCGGCGGCTGCTCGACGCGCTGGGCGATACGGTGGAGGTCCACCTCAGCTCGGTCCGCACCGACCCGTGGACGTTCCGGGCCTGAGGCCCACGACCCCGTAGGAGACCCACCGGTGAAGGCCGACCCGTCCGTCCAGCTCCACCTCCTCGACGTGCAGGAGCTCGACTCCCGGGCCGACACGTTGCGGCACCGCCTCGGCTCCATCCCCGAGGCCCGGCAGCTCCAGGAGCTGGCCGTGCGCCGCAAGGAGGTCGACGACGCGGCCCGCGACCTGCGCATCGAGGTCGCCGACCTGACCGCGGAGCAGAAGCGCGCCGACGCCGACGTCGAGCAGGTCAAGGCCCGCCGCACGCGCGACCAGGGCATGGTCGACGGCGGCGGCATCAGCGACCCCAAGGCCCTGGAGCGGATGCTGGGCGAGCTGCAGTCGCTGGAGCGCCGGATCACCTCGCTCGAGGACACCGAGATCGAGGTCATGGAGCGGTTGGAGACGGCCGAGAACGCCCTTGCCGAGCGCGAGGCCGAGCTGGCCGAGATCGACGCCCGCGCCGCCGAGCTGCGGGAGACGATGGAGTCCTCGGCGGGCTCGCTGCAGCACGACCTCGAGCAGGTCGAGGCCGAGCGGTACGCCGTGGCGCTGGACGTCCCCGACGACCTGCGTGCCCTCTACGAGAAGCTGCGCGCCAACAAGGGCGGCACGGGCGCGGCCGCGCTGCGGCGCCGCGAGTGCGGGGGCTGCCGGCTCACCCTCAACGCCTCCGACCTCGCGATCATCGCGCGCAAGCCGGCGGACGAGGTCGTGCGGTGCGAGGAGTGCGACCGGATCCTGGTGCGGACCGAGGAGTCCGGCCTGTGAGCAGTGGGTCCACCCCGGCCCCGAGTCGTGGCTGGGGTCCGCCCGCGGAGCCGACGACCCTGGTGCTGGTCCGTCACGGCGTCACCGACCACACCCTCGGCAAGCGGTTCTCCGGCGGCCTGGCCAGCGCGAACCCACCGCTCAACGAGGAGGGTCGCGCCCAGGCGCTGGCCACCGGGGAGTGGCTGGCCCCCCTGGCCCACGACTTCGACGTGGTCGTCAGCTCGCCGGTGCGGCGTACGCGTGAGACGGCCGAGATCGTCGCCGAGCAGCTGCGCCTGGAGATCGAGGTCGAGCACGGCATCGCCGAGATGGAGTTCGGCTCCTGGGACGGGCTCTCCTTCGCCGAGGTCCAGGAACGCTTCCCCGACGACCTGAGCGCCTGGCTCGGCGACCTCGACGCGGCGCCCCACGGCGGGGAGTCGATGCGCACGGTGCAGCAGCGGGTCCTCGAGGGCCGCGACCGGATCCTGGAGAAGTACGCCGGCCGCACGGTCGTCGCGGTCAGCCACGTCACGCCGATCAAGGTGATCGTCGCCGAGGCCATGGGTGCCTCGCTGGAGGGCGTCTACCGCATGGAGCTCGGCCCCGCCTCGGTCACCGTCGTGTCCTACGCCACCACCCCCGACGGCGAGGTCCGTCCCTACCTCCGGCTCTTCAACGGGCGGCCCACGCACGTCTTCGGCTGAGGTCGGTCGGGGCTGCCGAGGCCCTTCAGACCTCCCGCACCACCACGTCGAGCCGGGTGCCGGTGGCCGCGGGCGGGTCGAGCTCGACGTGCCAGCCCAGGTCGCGGAGCGCCTCAGCGAGGCGGGCGGGGGTGGTGGGGGACGCGCCGGCGGTCAGCAGGGCGGCGACGAGGCGGCCCTTGGTGGCCTTGTTGAAGTGGCTGACGACGCTGCGGCGTCCGTCCTGCTCGTGCAGGACCCGGACGGTGGCGACGCGCGGCGCGAGGTCGGGGGTGGGGCGCCAGAACGCGGCGTACGTGCTGGAGCGCAGGTCGACGACGAGACCGCGGCCGGCGGCCTGGAGGACCGCGTCGCCCAGGACCGGACGCCAGAGCGAGGCCACGGGACCCAGCGAGGGCAGCCGGACGCCGCCCGCGAGCCGGTAGGACGGCAACCGGTCGCCGGGGCGGACGAGCCCGAACAGCGACGAGGTGACCGCCACCTGGCGGGTGGCGCGGCGGCGGGCGGCGGCGTCGAGGCCGGCGAGGTCGAGGTGGTCGTAGAGGACGCCGGTGTAGAGCGCGTCGGCGCGGGTGGTGGGGGCGGCGCGGAGATCGGCGTTGCGGCGTACGTCGTCGAGCTGGGTGGGCCCCAGGCCGAGGACCTCGCCGGCCCGCACGGGGTCGTCGGCACACAGGCCGACCAGGGCGTCGAGGACGCGTTCGCGGGTCGGGGTCAGGCCGGGGAAGGAGAGCGCGTCGAGGTCGAGGGGCCTGCCGCGCCGCGGCACCGACTTGCCCTCCGAGGGCGGGAGCAGGATCAGCACCGCGCCAGGGTAGGGGGCGCCTCGTGGCAGCGCGTACGGTGCCCGAGCAAGGTCGTGGACGTCGTCGAGGAGGGGAGCGCCCCATGGGCACTCGGGTGCTGCGGGTCGAACGGGTCGACGGGGTCGAGGACGAGGAGCTGCGACGCGGTCTGGAGGCGATCCGGGTCGAGCAGGAGCTCCCGGACGGGTTCTCCGCGGACGTGCAGCGCGCCGCCGAGGCGGCGGCGAGGGCCCCGCGGCTGCCGGACCTCGACCGCACCGACCTCGAGCTGGTCACCATCGACCCGCCGGGTGCGCGCGACCTCGACCAGGCGATGCACCTCGAGCGCGACGGCGACGGCTACGTCGTGCACTACGCCATCGCCGACGTGATGGCCTTCCTCACCCCCGGCGACCCTGTCGACCTGGAGGCACGCCGCCGCGGCGAGTCGCTCTACGGCGCCGACACCAAGGTGCCGCTGCACCCGCCCGTGCTCAGCGAGGGGGCCGCGTCGCTGCTGCCCGACCAGGTGACGCCGGCGTTCGTGTGGACCCTCGCGCTCGACGCCGCCGGTGCGGTCACCTCCGCCGAGGTCGTGCGCGCGCGGGTGCGCTCGCGCGCCCAGCTCGACTACGCCGCCGTGCAGCAGCAGCTCGAGGGGGCCGACCCCGGGAGCACCCCCGGCCTGCTCCGCACGGTGGGGGAGCTGCGCCTGGCCCAGGAGGCGGCGCGCGGCGGCATCTCGCTGCCGATGCCCTCGCAGGAGCTCGAGCGACGCGAGGACGGCTGGCACCTGGAGTTCCGCCAGATGCTGCCGGTGGAGAGCTGGAACGCGCAGGTCTCGCTGATGACCGGGTTCGCGGCCGCCGAGATGATGATCGGGGCCCGGGTCGGGGTGCTGCGGACGCTGCCCCCGGCGCCGGAGGAGGCCGTGCGCCGGCTGCGTCGTACGGCGCGGGCGCTGGGCGTCGACTGGCCCGCCGACCTGCCCCACCCCGACCTGATCCGCACCCTCGACCCCGCCCGTCCCGACCACGCGGCGCTCGTGGTGGCCGCCACCTCGCTGCTCCGCGGTGCGGGGTACGCCGTGATGGACGGCGCTCTGCCGGAGCAGACCGAGCACGCGGCGCTGGCCTCGCCGTACGCCCACGTGACCGCTCCGCTGCGACGGCTCGTCGACCGCTTCGGCCTCGAGGTGTGCGCTGCACTGACCGCCGGGACGGCCGTGCCCGACTGGGTGCGCGAGGCGCTGCCGCAGCTGCCGGAGCTGATGGCCGACTCGGGGCGTCGCGCGGGCGCCTACGAGCGGTCGGTGCTCGACCTGGTGGAGGCGCTGGCGCTGGAGGGCCGGGTCGGGGCGGAGTTCGCCGGCGTCGTGCTGGAGGCCGAGAAGGACGGCCGCAAGGGCACGGTGATGCTGCGCGACCCCGCCGTCGAGGCCCCGCTGCGCGCCGCCGAGGGCAGCACGCTGCCGGTGGGCGAGGAGGTCACTGCGACGCTGACCGAGGCCGACCCCGTGACGCGGCGGGTGCGCTTCAGCTGCTGAGCGCGCCCCGGTGTGCCGGGAGCGTGATGGTGAAGCTGCTGCCGGCGCCCAGCGCCGAGCGCACCGCGACCTCGCCGCCGTGACGGTGCACGATGCGCTGCACGATGGCCAGGCCCAGGCCGGTGCCGGGCTGGGCCACCGCCTCGGGGTTGGTGGAGCGGAAGAACTCCGAGAACAGCTGCTCCTGGTCGGCCTCGGAGATGCCGATGCCCTCGTCGTGGACGGCGAGCACGACCTGGTCGTCCCGCTCGCCTGGAGCCAGGACGACCCGGATGCCGCGGCCGTCGGGGGTGTACTTCACGGCGTTGCTGACGACGTTGAGCACCACCTTGTCGAGCTCGTCGGCCTCGCCCCGGGCGTGGACCGGCTCGCTCGGGAGGTCGAGGTCGATGCGCAGCTGCTTGGCCTGCGCGGAGAGCGCGGTCATCGCGAGCGCGTCGTGCACCAGCTCGACCAGGTCGACGGGCGTCGGGGCGAGCGGCTTGGCGGTCTCGCCGACCTTGCGGAGCAGCAGCAGGTCCTCGATGACGCGACTCATCCGGCGCGAGGCACGCGAGATGGCGTCGAGGGAGAGCCGGGCCTCGGGCGCGATCGGCAGCGTCTCGGACTCGAGCATCTCCAGGTGACCCCACACCGTGGTCAGCGGGCTCTTCAGCTCGTGGGAGACGGTGGCGATCAGCTGGCTCTTGTAGGTGTCGAGCGCCTGCAGCTCGGTGACCAGCTCGTGCTCGTGCTCGAAGGTGCGGGCGTTGAGCGCGGCCCGGCCGAGGTCGTGGCCGATGTCGAGCAGGGCCGAGGTCTCGACGTCGCTCCAGGGGCGGGTCGGGTCGCTGCGCATCAGCACGATGCTGCCCAGGCACTCGGGTCCGGCGCCGAGCGGCACGAAGACCAGCGAGGCCATGCCCATGCCGCGGAGCAGCTCCACGACGTGGTCGAAGTGCTGCCTCGACATGGGTCCCGGGACGGCGTACGTCTCGCCGACCGTCATCACCTCCTGCTGGTGCCAGCAGAAGTGCGCCGCCTGCTCGGCGAACTCGACGATCGCCTCGGGCAGCGAGTCGCGCAGCTCCTCGGGCAGGAACTCCGCGCCGGAGCGGCCCTCGGCGGTGACGGTCTTGATCCACACCTGCTGGGCCGAGAAGCCGTCGAGCAGGGTACGGCGGCTCTCGTCGAGCAGCCCGTCCAGGCTCAGCTGCGCGCTGGTGGTGCGCACGATCTCCTTGACCGTGTCGGCCATGGCGACCTGCTCCAGGAACGACTCGCGCTCCACGGCCGAGAGCACCGCCCGGCTGGCCAGCCCGGCGAAGCGCTCCAGGACGCGGCGACGCTCGGCGTCCGGGCGGCGGCCGTCGATCGGCTCGTCGATGGCGAGGGTGCCGCGGAGCTCGCCCTGCGCGTCGTACAGGGGGGCGACCAGCATGTCGAGCGGGTGCCACGCGTCGGGGTCGTCGCTGACCTCGACGTCGGGCACGACCCAGCCGCCGGTCAGGTGGTCGCTGCGCTCGTGGGGGACGAACTGCAGCCGGCCCCAGTCGTCGGCGAGCAGCAGCTCGTCGAGCATCGCCTTGGCCGGGATCCGGGTGCCGATCTCCTCCGGCATGCCGGTGTCGATGACCAGCTCGAGGTCGTCACCGCGCCGGATCCGGATCGCGGCGACGGCGAACCCGGCGACCGCGACGACGCCGTCGGCGATCAGCTGCAGGTTCTCCAGCAGGGTGTCGGGGACCCGCAGATCGATCGACCGTGCCCCGAGGTGCGTTCGTGCGTCCGTGCCAGCCATCGGTTCCCCCTCCCTGCACCAGGGTAGGCGGCGGTGGACATCTTGTTGAACATTTGCCCATAAACATTATCAAAACGGTCTGGGCGTCCCGGGTTCCGCAGCGGGGGTCCGTCGTGGCCTATCCTGTCGAGGCGGACGGGCTGGCCGGGCGACCGCGTCGTGCCGGGAGACCGGACACGTCGAGGAAGGTCCGGGCTCCACAGGACGAGGTGGTGGGTAACGCCCACCCGGGGCAACCCGCGGGACAGTGCCACAGAGAGCAGACCGCCACCGCCGGCTCGCCGGCGGGGGCAAGGGTGAAACGGTGGTGCAAGAGACCACCAGCGCGGCGGGTGACCGTCGCGGCTCGGTAAACCCCACCTGGAGCAAGACCGAACAGCGAGTGCTCGAGGGCGGTCCGCCCGAGCTCGCGGGTAGGTCGCTGGAGGCGGTCGGCAACGGCCGCCCGAGATGGATGGTCGCCAACCGTGGGCGTCGCGAGGCCCCACGGCGAACAGAACCCGGCCTACGAGCCAGCCCGTCCGCACCCCGGGTCCTGCGCCGACCTAGCCGACCTGGATCTCCAGCGGGTCACCGCGGCGCAGCGTCTCCACGGCCTCCTGGGCCCAGGCGCGGTCGAACTCCAGCCCGGGGATGGTGTTCAGGGCCAGGTGCAGCGTGGTCACGGCCGTCTCGAGGTCCTCGCCGGCGGTGTGCGCGACCACGTCGTCGACGGTGGTCTTCACCCGGGTGCCGATGTGGTCGAGGAACGACTTCATGCCGTCCTCGCTGGGGTCGAACTGGGTCATGTCGCCTCCTGGTGCTCTGGACGGAGAGGCTAGCCAGCCCGGGTGCGGGTGGTCCCGACGGACGCGACCACCGGTCGGGTGTGGGCTGCCTCACGTCGGCGTGAGGGTGAGGGCGCTCGGCCCGTCTGACGGGGGAAGCGCCGCGGGACACGGCCCGGGCGCCCGGACGACAGGAGCCCGTCGTGACCCGACGCCACCCCACCCGACCTCTCGCCACGCCCCGCCTCTCCCGACGACTCGCGGCCGAGGCGTTCGGCACCTTCGTCCTCGTCCTCGGGGGCTGCGGCGCGGCCGTGCTCGCCGGCGACGCGATCGGCAACGCGGGCATCGCGGCAGCGTTCGGGCTCAGCGTGCTCACGGCCGCCTTCGCGGTGGGCCACGTCTCCGGTGGCCACTTCAACCCGGCCGTGTCGCTCGGTGCCGCGGTCGCGGGCAGGCTGCCGTGGCGCAGCGTCCCGGCGTACGTCGTGACGCAGGTGGTGGCCGCGATCGCCGCCGCCGGCGTCCTGCTCGTCGTCGCCACCGGGCGGCCCGGCTTCGACCTGGCCGAGGGGTTCGCCACCAACGGGTTCGGCGACGCCTCCCCGGCGGGCTACGCCTGGTGGGCCGCCGCGCTGGCCGAGGTGGTCCTGACCGCGCTGTTCGTCTGGACGATCCTCGGTGTCACCGACGCCCGGGCACCGCAGGCCTTCACGCCCCTGGCGATCGGCCTCAGCCTCACCCTGATCCACCTGGTGTCGATCCCCGTCGACAACACCTCGGTCAACCCGGCGCGGTCGATCGGGCCGGCGCTGGTGGCCGGGGGCACGGCGGGGGAGCAGCTGTGGCTGTTCGTGCTGGCGCCGATGGTCGGGGCCGTGCTGGCCGGGCTGACCTACGCCCCGGTCTTCGGGCGGCAGCCGAGCGAGGAGCCGACGGCCGCGGCCGCCACCACCTGACGTGCCGGACCCCGGCCCACCCGTGTCGAGCACGGGTCGGGCCGGGGTCCGGAGCGGGTGCTACTTCTTCTTCTTCTTGTCCTTGGTCTTCTTCGACGTCGTGGACTTCTTGCTGCTCTTGCTTCCCTTCGCGCCCTTCGCGGTCTTCGCGTCCTTGCTCGAGGCGGCGTCCGCCTTCTTCTTCGACGAGCGTGCGATCCGGCGCGGGTCGATGGCCGAGGCGACCGAGCCGGCGGTGTCGGCGGCCTTGGCGGCGGCCTTGCGGGCCCGGGTGGTCTCCTTCTCCAGCAGCGAGAGGGTCTTGGTGATCTGACCGGTCAGCTCCTTGGTGACCCGCTCGGCGGTCTCCCGGGCGATGTGCTCGATGGCCGCGGGGGTGAGCTCGAAACGGCCCGAGGGGTCCGCGGAGTCCGAGGTGGCAGGGGCGGCAGGCGCCTGGCCCACCGCGGACTTCTTGGCCAGCGCCTTCTGGGCGTCGACCTGGCGGCCCCCGGCGGTCGTCGAGCTCGCGGCCGAGGAGGTGCCGGCGGACTTCGTGGCCGGGGCCTTCTTCGCGGCGGACTTCGTGGCCGTGGTCTTGGCCGTGGTCTTGGCCGGGGCCTTCTTCGCGGTCGACTTCGTGGCGGGCGAGGAGGTGGACGTCTTCTTGGCGGGGGCCTTCTTCGCGGCCGTCGACGACTTCGTGGCCGTGGACTTCTTCGCGGCGGGTGTCTTCTTGGCGGCGGTCTTGGTGGTCGTGCTCTTCTTCGCCGGGGTCGACTTCGCAGGGGTCGACTTCGCCGGGGTCGACTTCGCTGGGGTGGAGCCGCCGGACGTCGTGCGACCGCTGGCGTGCCCGGACTCCGACTCGCGGGACGTCGCCGGAGCGCTCGCCGCCTTCGCCGCGTCGGCGGTGCTGGGCGCCGCGGTGCCGGACGTCGCGGTGCCGCCGGAGGTGGACGAGCTCTCGGGGGTGCTGCTGCTGTCGCTGGCGTCGGTCACGGTGAGGGTCCTCCCGTAGGGCGCGGCTCGGACGCCACGCGCTGTCGCTTCAGCATGCCCCATGCGCGGCGGCAGCGCAGGGGTCCTGACCTGCGACCACGCACGACGGTGGTGCGGGCGAGGCGACGCAGCTGTGGGTCAGCCCCGCGGACGACGGCTCGTGGTGGGACTCGGGAGAGGGTGGCAGGTGCCACGGTCTCCCGAGTCCTCCGGGGGAGCCCGGTTCCTCGAGCGACGGTCGCGTGCGACCGTTCCGACCACGAGGCGCCCGTCGGAGGCCACCTGTCCCGCCCGGGGGTCAGACCAGCCGGGTGACCTGGACGTCGACGAACATCCGCGAGGTGCCGGAGCCGGAGAAGATGCCGGACAGCGGCTTGACGTCGCCGTAGTCGCGGCCGGCTGCGGTCACCACGTGGCGGTCGCCGGGCTCGGCGGCGTTGGTCGGGTCGAAGCCGCGCCAGCCGTCGTCCCACCACTCGACCCAGGCGTGCGACTCGCCCTTGGCGGTCACGCCGACCTCGGGGTCGACCTTGGGGTGGAGGTAGCCCGAGACGTAGCGGGCGGGGATGCCGACCGCGCGCAGCGCGCCGATGGCGATGTGGGCCATGTCCTGGCAGACGCCGGTGCGGCGCTCCCACGAGGAGGCGGCGACGGCGTCGACGGTGGTGGAGCCGGAGACGTACTTGACCTCGTCGTGGACGAGCATGCAGAGGTCGCGGGCGGCCTCGCTCGGGCTGGCCGTGCGGCGTACGACGTCCTGGGCGGTCGCCACCAGGTCGGCCGAGGGGGCGACCCGGTCGGGCAGCGTGAGGTAGTCGGTGTGGGCGTCGACCAGTCGCGGCTCGCGCAGCTGCTCCCACGACAGCACCGGGTCGCCCGCGGGAGTCCGGTCGGTCTGCACGGTGGCGGCGGCCGTGACGGTCAGCGACGTGTGGGGGTCGAGGACCTCGAAGGCGGTCACCTGGGAGCCCCAGTAGTCGCGGTAGGTGTAGGTCCACGGCGTCGGCGAGACCTCGACGCGCGAGTGCACGACGATCTGGCCGGGCAGGGTCACCGGGGTCAGGCGGGCCTCGTTGAAGGAGGTGTTGGCCTTGCCGTCGTACTCGAAGCCGGTGGTGTGGACGATGCGCAGCTGCAGGCTCATCGGTCTCCCTCTCCGCAGGTGGGGGCGTACGTCGGGACGGGGGTGCTGCTCATGCCCGCACCCCGTGCCACTCGGTCGCCTCCGCGCCGGCGAAGTAGCGCCGGGTGATCGCGTCGGTCGCCAGCGCGCAGGTGCGCTGGAGGCGCTCCATCTCGCTGGGCAGCTCGGCGACGAAGTCGGACAGCGAGCGGTACTCCAGCTCGGCGCGGGTGCGTCCGAGCAGCCGCTGCGCCTCGTTCTGCACGCCCACGCGGGTGCCGGCGGACTCCAGGCTCTCCAGCGCCCGCTCGGCCTGGGTGAGGCCGAAGACCACCGAGCGGGGGAACAGCCGGTCGAGCAGCAGGAACTCCGCTGCCCCGCGCTCGGTCTCCAGGCCCTTGTAGGTGCGCAGGAACGCCTCGTAGGCACCGCAGGCACGCAGCGAGGTGCCCCACGCCGAGCCCGAGGTGAGCGCCGCCGTGGCGACGAGCCGCGAGGTCATGTCGGCGCGCTCGATCGAGCGGCCCAGGACGAGGAACTGGTAGCCCTCGTCGCGGGTCATCGTGGCCTCACCGATGCCGTTGATCTGGGCGGCGCGGTCGCGGACCCAGCGGAAGGCGACGGGCGGGCGCATCGAGCGGAAGTGGCCCGACGGGATGGCGCGGTAGGTGGTGTTCATCGCCTCCCACATCGAGGTCGACAGCGTCTCGCGCGCCCGTCGGGCGCTCTCGCGGGCCGCGGCCAGGGTGGCGGCGATCGAGGCGCTCGAGGAGGTGTCGTAGGCCAGGACGCGCAGCACCTCGGCGGTGTCGATCGCGGTGGCGGTGTCCTCGGGGTCGACCTCCACCCCCATGATCGAGAGCAGGCTGCGGCAGGTGGTCTCCTCGTCGACGCCCGGGTCCTCGAGGATCAGCTGGGTCTGCACGTCGAGGATGCGGGCGGTGTCCTCGGCCCGCTCGACGTAGCGGCCGATCCAGAACAGTGACTCCGCGATCCGGCTCAGCACGGCTGCTCCTCGATGGTCTCGACCTGTTGCTGCTGCTGGTCCTGCTGGCTGGAGAACGACTCCAGGGCCGGGCCGACGTCCTGCGGGGTGGCGTGGGGGAGCGTCCGCTCGGGCTCGACCCGGATCACCGGGCGGCTCTTGCCGGCCAGCACCCAGGTGTCCTTGGAGCCGCCGCCGCGCGAGGAGTTCACGATCAGCTCGCCCTCGCCGAGGGCGACGCGGGTCAGGCCGCCCGGGAGCACCCACACCCGGTGGCCGTCGTTGACGGCGAAGGGGCGCAGGTCGACGTGGCGGGGACGCATCACGCCGTTGACGTACGTCGGGACGGTGCTCAGCTGGATCACGGGCTGCGCGATCCACGACCGGGGGTCGGCCAGCACCTTCTCCCGCAGCTCGTCGAGCTCGGCGCGGGTGGCGTGGGGGCCGATCACGATGCCCTTGCCGCCCGAGCCGTCGACGGGCTTGAGGACCAGCTCGTCGAGGCGGTCCATGACCTCCTCGCGGTGGTCGGCGTCGCCGAGCCGCCAGGTGTCGACGTTGTTGAGGACCGGCTCCTCGCCGAGGTAGTAGCGCACGAGGTCGGGCAGGTAGGTGTAGACGAGCTTGTCGTCGGCGACGCCGTTGCCGACGGCGTTGGCGATGGTGACGTTGCCGGCCCGGGCGGCGTTGAGCAGCCCCGAGCAGCCGAGCAGCGAGGTGCTGCGGAAGTGCACCGGGTCGAGGAACTCGTCGTCGACGCGGCGGTAGATCACGTGGACCGGCTCCAGGCCCTGGGTGGTGCGCATCATCACGCGGCCGCGGCGGCACTCCAGGTCGCGGCCCTCGACCAGCTCCACGCCCATGGTGCGGGCCAGCAGGGCGTGCTCGAAGTAGGCGCCGTTGAAGACGCCGGGCGTGAGGACCACGACGTTGGGGTCGGTGACACCGGCCGGGGCGGCGGCGCGCAGCGCGGTGAGCAGCTTCTGCGGGTAGCCCGCCACGGGGCGGATCCGGTGCTCGGCGAAGACCTCGGGCAGCGCGGCCGCGATGGCGCGGCGGTTGGTCATCACGTACGAGACGCCGGAGGGCACCCGGACGTTGTCCTCGAGGACGCGGAACTCGCCGTCGTCGTCGCGGATCAGGTCGATGCCGCTGACGTGGACGCGCACGCCGTTGGGCGGCTCGATCCCGGCGGCGGCACGGTGGAAGTGGGAGGAGGTGGTGATGACGCGGCGGGGGATCACCCCGTCGTTGAGCACCTCGCCCGCGTCGTAGACGTCGGCGAGGAACTTCTCGAGCGTGGCCACGCGCTGCTGGACGCCGGCCTCGACCTTGGCCCACTGGTCCATCTCGATCACGCGCGGCAGCACGTCGAGCGGGAAGGCGCGTTCCTCACCGCCGATGTCGAAGGTGACGCCCTGGTCGAGGTAGCTCGACTGCAGCGCCTCCACCCGGGTCTGCAGCTCGGCGGGTCCCATCTCCTGCAGGGACGGCTGGAGCTGGCGGTAGGGGGTGCGCAGGTCGGAGGCGTCGTACATCTCGTCGTACGCCGCCCCCATCCCGCTGGCGTAGTCCTCGAACATCCCGGTCACGGGGGCGACCCTAGCGGCGACGTGTGTCGGCCGTGTGGCGCGTCCGTGCTCGCAGGCTCACGGCTCGGTGAGGATCTCCGCGCCCGTCTCGGTGACCAGCAGGGTGTGCTCGAACTGGGCCGAGGGGCGCCGGTCGCGGGTGACCACGGTCCAGCCGTCGTCCCACATCTCCCACTCGTGGGTGCCCAGGTTGAGCATCGGCTCGATCGTGAAGGTCATGCCGGGGCGGATCAGGTCGTCGTAGTAGGAGTCGTCGAAGTGGGGGACCACCAGTCCACTGTGGAAGTGGGTGCCGATGCCGTGGCCGGTGAACTCGCGGACCACGCCGTAGCCGTGGCGCCTGGCGTAGGACTCGATGACCCGGCCGACGACGTTGATCTGACGACCCGGTCGCACGGCCCTGATCGCCCGGGCGAGCGCCTCGCGGGTGTGCTCGACCAACGTGCGCACCTCCGCGCTCACCCCCGGGGTGAGGAAGGTGGCGTTGGTGTCGCCGTGGACGCCGTCGAGGTAGGCCGTGACGTCGATGTTGACGATGTCGCCGTCCTGCACCTCGTAGCTGTCGGGGATGCCGTGGCAGATGACCTCGTTGACGCTCGAGCACAGCGACTTGGGGAAGCCCTTGTAGCCGAGCGTGGAGGGGTAGGCGCCGTGGTCGCAGAGGAACTCGTGACCGATGCGGTCGAGCTCGTCGGTGGTGACACCGGGGGCCACGTGGGACCCGACGAGCTCGCGTGCCTGCGCGGCCAGGCGGGAGGCTGCCCGCATCCGCTCAATGGTCTCGGCGTCCTTCACCTCGTTGCCGGTGAACGGTCGCGGCTCGGGCCGGTCGACGTACTCCGGGCGGGCGATGGAGTCCGGGACGGGCCGGCGCGGCGAGACCCGTCCGGGGGCTATGGCAGTCACGGCGACGAGTGTAGTTTCGCTGCGCATGAGCCAGTTCTGGTACTGCCTGAAGCACCACGCCGTCGAGGGGCCGGACGGCTGCAAGGCCAAGGACCGCCTCGGTCCCTACGACTCCGAGGCCGAGGCCTCGCGGGCGCTGGACAAGGTCGAGGAGCGCAACGAGGCCTGGGAGGGCTCCGACGAGGACACCGCCGAGGGCGACGCCCGCGCCTGAGGCCCGGTGAGCTCCCGCGCCCGGCTCAGCCGGTGAAGGTGCCGGCCACCGCGCCGGGTGCGGTGCGACCGTCCACGTGCTGGCTGTCGCCGGTGCCGTAGGTCCACCGGAAGCCGTGCGCCCGCCAGATCTTCACCACGGGGTGCGACGCCGAGCGCCAGGCGACCCGGGGGTGGCTGCGCGTGGACCACCACGTGTTCGGCACCCAGCCGGTCGCGGAGCGGTAGGGGTTCTCCCAGGTGTTGAGGTCGATGGCACGACCACGGGCGTGGGGCGACATCACGCCCGGCTTGTTGACCACCCAGCGGCAGTTGAAGGCCGAGGTGTTGTCGGCGCGCATCGAGGCGTGGTCGTCGGCGCCGCGCACGCGGGAGCTCCAGCCGAACCGGTCGACGCGGTACATCCGACGGACGGGCAGCTTCTGGGCGTACATGTCCTTCAGGGCCGCTGCGGCGCGACCGGTGACCGCGGTGGCGAGCACCATCTCGCCGCGGTAGCGGTAGCCGTCGAAGCCCCAGTAGTTGATGCGCAGCAGCCGCAGTCCCGACCGGCCGACCGGGCAGCCGCGGTGCCAGCTGCGACCGACCATGTTGTTCCAGACCGCGTCGGGCAGGCGGGTGATCACGGCGTTCGCCCCCGCACCGCTCGCGCGGGACTGGGCGGCGAGCGGCGCGGGCCGGGGTGCCGCGCTCGGGAGTGCCACGGGCGTGCCGGCGGGGCGGTTGTCGACGGCGTGGACCGACGAGGCCGCCGAGCGCCACCAGGACCCGGCGCTGCCCGAGGCGCGGAACGAGGCGTCGGACCGCGGGGTGATGCTCGCCGACCACCGCCCCGTGGAGCTGGTGCGCAGCGTGCGGTAGGCCGCCCAGCTGCCGTCGGCCCCCCGGCGCTCCAGCACGACGGTCCTCCCGGCGATCGCGGAGCCGTCGGAGGCCAGCCAGCGCCCGGCCAGCGTGAGCGACCGCTCGTCGACGACCGACCCCGGACCGTCGAGCGTCAGCGTGGTCGACAGGACCCGGCCCGTCGCGGTGGCGGTGGTGGAGGTGGAGCCGGCGTACGTCGCGTCGCCCCTCCAGACCACGCGCCACGTGGTGTCGCCGGCCGGCAGCGTGAGGGGCACGGACGCGGTGCCGTCGCTCCCGGTGGTGGCCGTGGCGACCGTCGACCAGGTCGACGTCAGGCGCTGGAGAGCGAGGGCGCGACCGGGGACCCCGGCCTGGGAACCGTCGCGCAGCGTGACCGCGAACCGGGCGGTCAGGCCGGCCTTGCCGGTCGGTGCGGCCAGGCTCGCGGTGGTCGCCGTCGGGGCGGCCGCCAGCGCGGGGGAGACGCCGAGGCCGAGCGCGCCGACGAGCACGCCGACGAGGAGGAGCAGGGCACGGGTGGGACGGGGGTGGTGCACGGCAGCCTCCGAGCGCGGCGGGTGGAGCGGGGTGGTGCGCGTGTGACGCGTGAGCACACGGTAGATCAGGAACTGCCGCTGCGTAGGGTATCGCCGTGGTCAGGCAGCAGCCGCCCCCGTGGGGCTTCGTCGGTATGGGGGCGATGGCCTGCCTGTTGTTCCTCGACCTCGGCACCGCCAACGTCGCGCCGTGGTGGGTCACGGTGCTCTTCGTGCTGCTGTGGCTGGTGCTGTTCGCGGTCGCGCTGCGGTGGTTCGAGCCGCACCCGCGTCGGGTGCTGTGGTTGCCGGCGATCGGGTTCGCGCTGTGGCTGCCGACCATCGTGCTCGGCACCCGCCAGCTCGGCTGGGGCGGCTAGGTCCGGGCTCCCCGCCTCAGGAGGGCGAGACCCGCAGCACCCTGTCGTTGCTGCCGTTGGCCGTGGTGACCAGCAGGTCCCCGCCCGGGAGGGGCGTCACCGAGCGCAGCCGGCCGTAGCTCCTCAGGACCGACGGGGTCGTGGTGCGGACGAGCCTGCCGCTGCTGTCGAAGGTCATGAAGATCATCCGCTGGCCCTTGAGCGCGGCGACGGCGAGGGTGCCGTCGTAGGACCCCCAGCGCGACCCCGAGACCCATGCGGCGCCGGAGGTGGCCACGGTCGGCGAACCGGAACGCCATCGGGCGGCTCGCTGGGCACCGGGGAGCCGGTGGTCGGTCATGGGCTTGCTCTCGTCGTAACCCGGGGTCGGCTGCCAGCCGTGGTCGCCCCGCTCCACCAGGCGGTTGACCTCGTCGTCCCGGGTCGTGCCGTGCTCGACCGACCACAGCGAGTCGTCGCGCCGCTGGGCGAGGCCCTGCACGTTGCGGTGGCCGTAGGAGTAGACGTAGCGCGCCGTGCGGGAGCTGCTGGTGATGAACGGGTTGTCGCGCCACGGCTTGCCCGTCAGGCGGTCCAGCCGCAGGACCTTGCCACCCAGGCTGGTGCGGTCGCGGGGGTTCTTGCCGATCGCGGCGTCACCGGTGCCGACGAGGAGGGTCCCGCCGCGGGTGACCAGCAGGCGGCAGCCGCCGTGACGACCCGAGGTGGCCGGGATGCCGGTGAGGAGCGCGCCGGAGGAGGTCGCTGCGAGGCCGTCGGCCGACAGCGTCCAGGCCATCACCCGCACGTCGTGGCCGCCGCCGCTGCGGAAGCCGCCCTGGCAGGTGTAGAACCGGCGGTTGGAGCTGAACGCGGGGTCGACCTCGAGGCCCATCAGACCGGTCTCGCCGGCGGCCCACACCGTGCTGGAGGCGTAGCTCACGGGCCGCGCCCTGCCGCCCTCGACCAGGAGCAGCCGCTTGGTGGCCCGCTCGGTGACCAGCACCGGGCCGTCGGGCAGGGGGTGGGCGTCCCACGGCAGCGCCAGGCCCGACGCGACCGTGGTCACCGTCAGGGTCGGAGCGGCAGCCGTGGCCGGCGCGGTCGCGCCCAGTCGTGGCGGCAGCAGGGAGGCGGTGAGGGCGGCAGCCACCAGCAGGGCCACGAGGAGCGGTCGGCGCATGCGACGACGGTAGTGCGCGGCACCGACAGCCGCGACGGGCTCAGGCCATGAATCCCAGGGACGCGGGCGTGACGCCGGGGAAGACGGTCGGCAGCGAGCGGTCGGGGAACCGGCGGGCGAGCACCTCGCCGAGGACCTGGCGGTAGTCGGTGGTGACCTTGAGGTCGCCCTCGGCGAGCTCGGCGGCACCGAGCCCGGGCCAGCGGCCGTAGTACGTCCCGCCCCTCACCCCGGCGCCGGCGACGAGCATCATGTTGCCCCAGCCGTGGTCGAAGCCCTGGCTGCCGTTCTCCTGCACCCGGCGGCCGAACTCCGAGATCGTCACGACGGTGACGCGGCTGCGCAGCGGGCCGAGGTCGGTCAGGAACGCGGCGAGCGACCGGGCCAGGCCGTCGATGCTCGACTGCATGCTGCCCCAGGCGGTGGTGCCGTAGCCGGTGTGGTAGTCCCAGGCCCCGGCGTCGATGGCGATCACGTCGGTGCCCAGGTCGGCTCGGATCAGCTTGGCGGCGCTCTTCAGCGGCTTGGCGAAGGGGTCGGCGTTCCAGGCCGTGGGGTAGGCGGTGGTGCTGTCCGCCGTGCCGGCGATGGTGGACCCAGCCGTCCTGGACACGGTCACGGCGTCGGCCGCGCTGCGGGCGAGGGGACCGGTCGCGCCGGACCACGCCGCAGCGAGGCTGTCGTAGCGGCGGGCGGGGGCGCTGGCGTCGAGCCCCGGCAGGGCGAGGCGGGCGAGGTCGCTGGTCGCCATCACCGAGCGCTCGCCGGACAGCGCCGTGGTCGGGTAGCTCAGCCCGAGCTGGACGGCGTCCAGGATCCCGCCGGTGGCCGAGCTGGGCCCCATGCCGATCATCCGGTTGACCCAGCCCGATCGTGCCGCCGAGCCCGGTGCGGCGTCCTCGATCTCCTCGATGGCCGAGAAGTGCGAGCGGTTGGGGGCGGGCAGCCCGACGGCCTGGATCGCCGCGAGCTCGCCCGTGGCCCAGAACGGCTGCAGGGGCGCCATCTTGGGGTGGAGGCCGAACATCGCGTCGGCGCAGACGACCTGGTCCTTGGGCACGGCCGTGGTGGGCCGCACCTTGTAGTAGCCCGGGTCGCCGTGGGGGACCACGACGCCCAGGCCGTCGATGCCGCCGCGCAGGGACAGCACGACGAGGACGTTGCCGCCCTTCGTCCCCGCGTAGCTGGTCTGCATCACGGACTCGCCGAACAGCTGCGTGACGGCCATGGCCCCGCCGAGGCCGAGGGCCCCCTGCAGGACGCGGCGGCGGGAGGCGCCGGCGCGGGCGAGCTCGGTGCAGCAGTCGTCGCCGACGGCGGCGTGGTGCGGGGAGTGGGTCATCGGGATGTCCTCGTGCTCGGTCGTGGGGGTGGGGACGCCACTCAGGGCGCCATGTGGTCCGGGGTGTCGAGCAGCGCCGACGCCAGGACCGGCGCCATCCACCGGGCGACGGGGTGGTCCTTGGTGACCGCGGCCGTGGCCGAGACGTTCACCGCGCGTCGGGCGGCCTCGTGCAGGCGCGCGTCGGCGGGCTTGCCGTGCCAGCGCCGGCACAGGTGGTCGACGTAGTCGGTGAAGGTCGTGGACGCCTTGGGCAGCCACGCGTCGTACGCCATGTAGGTGGCCCCCTTGGGCCACCAGCCGCCGGCCTGGCTGCGGTGCATGTCGTAGGAGTTGAAGACCCGCGACGTGGATGACCAGGCCGTGCTGCGCAGGGGCGCACCGTCGGGTCGGGGCCAGGCGAAGAGGCCTGCTCCGCCGTGGTGCCAGTTGGCGTGCTGCGACCACGCGCCCTCGACCGAGGGGGCGGCGGTCACGTCGACCTGGAGCACCCGCGCGGTGGCGACCATGTCGTCGACGGGCGGCCGCACCTTGGCCCCGGTCGAGGCCGCGAACTCCGGGTGGGCCGAGAGCGCCGTCAGCATCGCGGCGACGGAGGTGTCGTGGGAGAGGTAGGCCTGGGCGAGGGTCTCGACGAGACCGGCCGAGGGGGTGTCGGAGACGAGGTACGTCGCCAGCTTGGTGGCGAGGTTGCGGGCCGTCGCGGGGTGGCGGGCCAGGTGGCGCAGGTAGGCCTCGGTCACCGCGCGCCCGTCGCTGGCGGAGTTGGTGTGGGTGAACCCCAGCACGCTGACCGGACCCGTCGTGTGGGCGGCGGTCTTGTAGTAGTCCTCGAAGCTCTCGCCCCAGTCGACGGTGTAGCCCGAGAGGATCTTCGCGGAGTCCTTGACCATCGCCTCGGTGTAACCGGCCTCGCGTCCCACGGTGTGGATCTCGAGCAGCTCGCGGCCCTGGTTCTCGTTGGGCTTGTCGCGGACGTTCTTCCAGTTGTCGAGGTAGAGCCGCATCGCGGGGTGCAGCGCGGTGGCGAGCAGCAGGTCCTCGAAGCGGCCCAGCGCGTGCGTGCGCAGCGTGGCGTCGTAGTCGACGCGGTGGATCCACGCCCGGTCGTGGTTGGCCGGGATGTGCAGCGCGTTGCCCCAGAAGTCGACCATCTTCTCCAGCACGGTCCGCTCGGAGTAGACGCGGCGCAGCATCGACCAGTTGCCCAGCTCGTGGGCGTAGACCCAGCCGCCCTTGACCTGGTCGACCTGCTTGCGCCACCGCTCGGCCGGCGTGTCCTCCAGCAGCGAGGCGAACCAGCCGTCGACGACCGCGACCTTGGGGTGCTCCACGATCCGCGACGGCTCGAGCTGGGCGGCCAGCCACTGCTCGGGGGTGCCCACGGAGCGCAGCTGGGCCAGGGCCCGCTGGGAGAAGCCGGTGCCGAGGCGGTTGAGGAACAGGCGCTCCCGGGCGCTGGCGCTGGCGGTCGCGCTCATCGCCGGCGTCTGCACCAGCGGCACCGGGGCCCCGGGCTCGACGGTGGGCGTCGGGGCGCTGGGCGAGGGGCTCGCGGGGGTGGTGGGCGAGGGGGAGGGGGAGGGGGAGGGGACCGTGCTCGGTGCGGGCGAGGGCTTCGGCGTCGGCGTCGGAGTCGGCTTGGGCGTCGGCTTGGGTGTCGGCTTCGGTGTGGACTTGACGACGACCGGCTTCTTGACGACCTTGCGACGACGCTTGCGGCGTCGCTTGCGGGTGGAGATGAGCGCCATGGCCGATTCCTCGAGTTCCTGCGGGACCGACGACGGCGGGAGCCGTCGTGGTCGCCAGTCTCACCCGGGAAACGGATCTAAGTCTCGAAAACCTCGAAACGCCCTAAATCGGACACGTGTACGGAGGGATCCGTCCTGGCCGTTCGCTCAGAAGGTGTGCTCGGCCGCCGGGAAGGCGCCGCTGCGGACCTCGTCGGCGTAGCTGCGAGCCGCCTCGGAGAGCACGCCGCGGAGGTCGGCGTACTGCTTGACGAAGCGAGCCATCCGGCCGCCCCGCAGGCCGAAGGCGTCCTGCCAGACCAGCACCTGGCCGTCGCAGCCGGCGCCGGCACCGATGCCGATGGTGGGGATGGACAGCTCGGCCGTCACCTGGGCCGCGACGTCGCCGGGCACCATCTCCATCACCACCGCGAACGCGCCGGCGGCCTCCACGGCCCGGGCGTCGGCGAGGACCCGGTCGGCGGTCTCGCCGCGACCTTGGACGCGGTAGCCGCCGAGCGCGTGCTCGCTCTGCGGGGTGAAGCCGATGTGGGCCATCACCGGGACGCCGCCCCGGGCCAGCAGCTCGATCTGCGGAGCCATCTCGACGCCGCCCTCGAGCTTGACGGCGTGGGCGCCGCCCTCCTTCATGAACCGCACCGCGGTGTCGTAGGCCTGCTCCGCCGAGCGCTGGTAGGAGCCGAAGGGGAGATCGCCCACCACCAGCGAGCGCCGCGTCGAGCGCGAGACGGCCCGGGTCAGCGGGAGCAGCTCGTCGACGGTGATCGGGAGCGAGGTCTCGTTGCCGAGCACGTTGTTGGAGGCGCTGTCGCCCACGAGCAGGACCTCGATGCCGGCCTCGTCGAAGACCTCCGCGGTGTACATGTCGTACGCCGTCAGCATCGCGAACCGCTCTCCGCGCTGCTTGAGCTCCCGCAGGTGCTGGGTGCGGACCCGGCGCACGGGCGCGGACCCGCCCGGGGAGGCGGTCGAGGAGCCGGCTGCGGCCCCGGTGCCGTACGGCGGTGCGGTCTCGTCGCTCATGACGATCACGCTAGCCCCCGGGCGACCCCGACGGTCCAGGCCCGGGGAGGTGTTCTGCGACACTGCCGACGTGGACTTCGACTCCGCCTACGCCCACGGCTTCGCCCGCCTCGCCGCCTGCACCGTCCCGGTCGCGCTCGCCGACCCGGCCCGCAACGCCGCCACGGTCGTGGCGCAGGCGCGCGCGTGCCACGACGAGGGCGTGGCCGTGGCGCTGTTCCCCGAGCTGTGCCTGACCGGCTACTCCCACGACGACCTCGTGATGCAGGACCCGCTGCTCGACGCGGTCCACGCGGCGCTCGCCGAGGTGGTGGCCGCGAGCCGCGAGCTGCGCCCGCTGCTGGTGGTCGGCGCGCCGCTGCTCGACGGCAACCGCCTCTACAACTGCGCCGTGGTGGTCCACCGGGGTGAGGTGCTGGGCGTGGTGCCGAAGTCCTACCTCCCGACCTACCGCGAGTTCTACGAGGCGCGCCACTACGCCGCGGGCGCCGACGTCGCGCAGCGCACGATCGTCCTCAACGGCACCGAGGTGCCGTTCGGCACCGACCTGCTGTTCCGCGCCACCGACGTGCCGGGCCTGACCGTCTTCGTCGAGGTCTGCGAGGACCTGTGGGTGCCGGTGCCCCCCAGCGCCCGCGCCGCGCTGGCCGGCGCGACGGTGCTGCTCAACCTCTCGGGGTCCCCGATCACCGTCGCCCGGGCCGAGGACCGGCACCTGCTGGCCCGGTCGGCCAGCGCGCGCTGCCTCGCGGCGTACGCCTATGCCGCGGCCGGCGAGGGGGAGTCGACCACCGACCTGTCGTGGGACGGGCAGACCATGGTCTACGAGTGCGGCGACCTGCTGGGGGAGACCGAGCGGTTCCCCGCCGGCCCGCGCCGCACCGTGGTCGACGTCGACCTCGACCGGCTCCGCCAGGACCGGCTGCGGCAGGGCACCTTCGAGGACAACCGTCGCGGTCTCGGGATCGATCGGGCCGACTGGACCGAGGTCGAGTTCGCCGTCGACCCGCCGGCGGGCGACCTGGGGCTGCTCCGCAAGGTCGACCGGTTCCCGTTCGTCCCCGACGACCCGGCCCGGCTGGCGCAGGACTGCTACGAGGCCTACAACATCCAGGTCTCCGGACTGGAGCAGCGGCTGCGCGCCATCGGGCAGCCGCAGGTCGTCATCGGCGTCTCGGGCGGCCTGGACTCCACCCACGCGCTGATCGTGGCGGCCAAGGCGATGGACCGGCTGGGGCGTCCCCGCAGCGACGTGCTCGCCTTCACCCTCCCCGGCTTCGCCACCGGCGACACCACCAAGGACTTCGCGACCCGGCTGTCCCGGGCCCTCGGGGTGAGCTTCGAGGAGATCGACATCCGGCCGGCGGCCGCCCAGATGCTGGCCGACCTGGGCCACCCCTACGCCGAGGGCGAGGAGGTCTACGACGTCACCTTCGAGAACGTCCAGGCCGGGCTGCGCACCGACTACCTGTTCCGGGCCGCCAACCAGCGGCGCGGGATCGTGCTCGGCACCGGCGACCTCTCGGAGCTGGCGCTGGGCTGGTGCACCTACGGCGTGGGCGACCAGATGTCGCACTACACCGTCAACGCGGGCGTGCCCAAGACGCTGGTGCAGCACCTGATCCGGTGGGTCGCGTCCAGCGAGCAGCTCGGCGAGGCCGGCAGCGAGGTCGACGAGCTGCTGCGGGCGATCGTGGAGCAGGAGATCACCCCTGAGCTGGTGCCGACCCGCGACGGAGAGCAGCCGCAGAGCACCGAGTCCAGCGTCGGGCCCTACGCGCTGCAGGACTTCACCCTCTTCCACGTGCTGCGCCACGGCGCGCGGCCCAGCAAGATCGCCTTCCTGGCCCGCCACGCCTGGCAGGACGCGACGCGGGGCGACTGGCCGCCCAACTTCCCCGACGAGCGCCGCGTCGCCTACGACCTGCCCGAGATCAAGCGCTGGCTCGAGGTGTTCGTGCGCCGCTTCTTCTCCAGCCAGTTCAAGCGCTCGGCGCTGCCCAACGGCCCCAAGGTCGTCGGCGGCGGCACCATGTCGCCGCGCGGCGACTGGCGGATGCCCAGCGACGCCGCCGGCACCGTCTGGCTGGCCGAGCTCGACCGCGTGCCCGACGCGTGAGCGGGTCGCAGCCGACGGCGCGACGGCCGCGGGTCCTCGTCGTCGAGCACGAGGCCGGGGCGCCGGCCGCGCTGCTGGGGGAGTGGCTGGTCGAGGCCGGCGCCGAGCTCGACGTGCGCCGGCCGTACGCCGGTGACGCGCTGCCCGTCGACCTGGCCGGTCACGACGCGCTGCTCGTGCTGGGCGGCTCGATGGGCGCCCACGACGACGCCGACCACGCCTGGCTGGCGCCGACCAAGCAGCTGGTCCGCGAGGCGGCGGGACGGGCCGTGCCGGGGGTCGGCGTGTGCCTGGGCCACCAGCTCGCCGCCGCCGCGCTGGGCGGGCGCTCGGCCCCCAACCCCGCCGGGCAGCAGCTCGGCCTGCTCGACGTCGGCTGGACCGCCGCGGCCGCCGACGACCCGCTGCTCTCCGCGGTGGCGCACGGCCCGGCCCGGGGGCTGCACTTCAACGACGACGTCGTGGTGGGGCAGCCCGACGGCGTCGTGGTGCTGGCCACCGCGCCCGGCGGCGAGCTGCAGGCGGCCCGTCTCGCCCCGACGGTGTGGGGCGTGCAGCTGCACCCCGAGGTCGACGCCGCGATCGTGGCCACCTGGGCCGCCGAGGACCCCGACCGCCACGCCGAGGGCGACGTGGCCCGGCTGCTGGCCGAGCTCGACGCGGCCCGCGGCGAGCTCGACCGCACCTGGCGCCCGCTGGCGGTGCGGCTGGTGCAGCTGGCGCGCGCCGCGGCCCCGTCGGACCGTCCCGCGGACGGGGAGCACTAGGCTCGCCCCATGGGCAAGCAGGAAGACTTCGTGCTCCGGGCACTCGAGGAGCGCGACGTCCGCTTCGTGCGGCTGTGGTTCACCGACGTGCTGGGCTACCTCAAGTCGGTGTCGGTCGCGCCCGCGGAGCTCGAGGGCGCGTTCGACGAGGGCATCGGCTTCGACGGCTCGGCCATCGAGGGCTTCACCCGGGTGACCGAGGCCGACATGCTGGCCCACCCCGACCCGACGACGTTCCAGCTGCTGCCCTGGCGCGGCGAGGGGCCCTCGACCGCCCGGATGTTCTGCGACATCGGGATGCCCGACGGCTCCCCGTCGTACGCCGACCCGCGGTTCGTGCTCAAGCGCACCCTCCAGCAGGCGGCCGACAAGGGCTTCACCTTCTACACCCACCCCGAGATCGAGTTCTACCTCTTCTCCGGCCGTCCCGGCCTGGGCGAGGAGCCGGTGCCGGTCGACCGCAGCGGCTACTTCGACCACACCGCGCAGTCGCGGGGCGCCGACTTCCGCCGCGAGGCGATCTCGATGCTGGAGTCGATGGGCATCTCGGTGGAGTTCAGCCACCACGAGGGCGGCCCGGGCCAGCAGGAGATCGACCTGCGGTACGCCGACGCGCTGTCCACCGCCGACAACATCATGACCTTCCGCACCGTGGTGCGGGAGGTGGCGCTGAGCCAGGGGATCTGGGCCAGCTTCATGCCCAAGCCGTTCACCACCCACCCCGGCTCGGGGATGCACACCCACGTGTCGCTCTTCGAGGGCGACACCAACGCGTTCTTCGAGGCCGGCGCGGAGTACCAGCTGTCGCGGACCGCGCGGCACTTCATCGCGGGCCTGCTCAAGCACGCCAGCGAGATCACCGTGCTGACCAACCAGTGGGTCAACTCCTACAAGCGGCTCATCGGCGGCAGCGAGGCCCCGTCGTACATCTCGTGGGGGCACAACAACCGCTCCGCGATGGTGCGGGTGCCGATGTACAAGCCCAACAAGGCGCAGTCGACCCGCATCGAGCTGCGCAGCATCGACGCGGCCTGCAACCCCTACCTCGCCTTCGCGGTCATCCTCGCGGCCGGCATGAAGGGCATCGAGGAGGAGTACGAGCTCCCGCGCGAGGCCGAGGACAACGTCTGGTCGCTCAACGACCGCGAGCGCAAGGCGCTCGGGCTCGAGCAGCTGCCCAAGAACCTCCACGACGCCATCAAGATCGCCGAGGACTCCGAGCTCCTCGCCGAGACGCTCGGCGAGCACGTCTACGAGTTCTTCCTCCGCAACAAGCGTGCGGAGTGGGAGGAGTACCGCGGCCAGGTCTCCGCCTTCGAGCGCGACCGGATGCTGCCGGTCATCTGACCACGTCGGGAACCCGCCGACGCCCGGGTCGACCTGAGTACGAGTACGCATGCGGCGGACCGGTGCACGCCGCGAGGGTGGGGGCATGACCTCGCGAGAGACCCACGTCACCGGCCACGCCGTCAGCAGCCTCGACCTGCCGGACGGCGCCGAGGCCGACCTGCGCCTGGCGGGCGAGGCGGTGACCGTGACGGTGCGCGGCGAGCTCGACCTGCACACCGCGTCCTGCCTGCGCCAGACGCTCCAGGCCGCGGTCGCCGAGGAGGCCGACCTGGTGCTGGTGCACCTCGACGAGGTCACCTTCATGGACTCCACCGCCCTGGGCGTGCTCGTGGGCGCCTGGAAGGCCCAGACCGCGCACGGTCGCCGGCTCGAGGTGGTCTGCAGCCGTCCCGAGCCGCTGAAGCTGCTGCGGCTGACCGGGCTCGACGGTGTCCTGGTGGTCCACCCGGGCGCCCCCGCGGTGCGGTCGTGAGCGTGACGCGCCACCGCTGGTTGGTGCCGAGCGCCGGCGGCAGTGCGGTCGTCTGCGGCGCGGTGCTGCTCGGCGTCTCGTCCTGGGCGGGTGGCCGGTCCGAGCAGGTGGGCGGGATGGAGGCGACGGGCTACGGGTACGCCGCGCTCTTCGCAGGGCTGGCCGGCCTGCCGACGCTGCTGCTGGGCGGCCTGGCCCTGCTCCTCCTGCGCCGCCCGCGCGCGGCCGGCAACCTGTCGTTGCTGGCCGGGCTGCTGGTGCTGTTCGGCGGCGGCGCCGGCATGGGCACGCTGCACGTCGTGCTCGGGTGGGCCACCGTCGCGGTCGGCGTCGCGGTGATGACGCTGGGCGTGGCCGCCACGACGTTCGCGGCCACCCCGGGGGCTCGCGGGACGCGGTAGGTTCGGCAGGTGCCCAGCCGAGCCCAGCCCTCCGCGGGCGACCTCGCCCGCCTCGGCTTCCGTGACACCTCGGCGGCGGTCCCGCTGCTGGCCTCGCTGGGCGGCGCCGCCGGTCCGCTGCTGCCCCTGATCGGCCGCAGCGCCGACCCCGACCAGGCGCTGGCCGCGCTGGTCGACCTCGCCGACGCGGTCGACGACCGCGACCGGCTGCTGCGTGAGGTGTCCGACGACGAGGGCACCTCGATGCGGCTGCTCAGCGTGCTCGGGGCTAGCCAGGCGCTCGCCGACCACCTGCGCCGCCACCCCGAGCACTGGTCCGACCTGTGCGACCCGAGCCTGGGCTCGACCCGGCCGACGGCCGCGAGCATGCGCGGGTCGCTCCTCGAGGCGGTCGGCGCCGACCCCGGCGACATCGAGCCGGTCGCCACGCTGTCGTACGCCGACGCGCTGGACGCCCTCCGCGTGGAGTACCGCCGGCTGCTGCTCAGCCTCGCCGCCCGCGACCTCGCCCACCACGTCGGCGTCGACGACGTCGCGGCCGAGCTGAGCGACCTCGCCGCCGGCACGCTCGAGGCGGGCCTGGCCGTGGCCCGCGCCAAGGTCGGCGAGGCCGCCTCCGGGGCGCGGCTCGCCGTGGTCGCCATGGGCAAGTGCGGGGGCCACGAGCTCAACTACGTCTCCGACGTCGACGTCGTCTTCGTGGCCGAGGCCGCCGACGGCGTGGCCGAGACCGTCGCGCTGCGCACCGCCACCCAGCTGGCCTCGACCCTGATGCAGGTCTGCGGCGACCACACCCGCGAGGGCACGATCTGGCCGGTCGACGCCAACCTGCGCCCCGAGGGCAAGTCGGGTCCGCTGGTGCGCACCCTGGCCAGCCACGAGGGCTACTACGGCCGCTGGGCCAAGACCTGGGAGTTCCAGGCGCTGCTCAAGGCCCGGCCGGTGGCCGGCGACGCGGCGCTCGGGGCGGCGTACGTCGAGATGATCACACCGCTCGTGTGGACGGCCGCGGAGCGCGACGGCTTCGTCGAGGAGGTCCAGGCGATGCGGCGCCGGGTCGTCGCCCACATCCCGGCCGACCAGAGCGAGCGTCAGCTCAAGCTCGGCTCGGGCGGGCTGCGCGACGTCGAGTTCGCGGTGCAGCTGCTGCAGCTGGTCCACGGCCGGACCGACGAGGAGGTCCGGCCCCCGACGACGCTCTCCGCGCTGGCCCGGCTCACCGAGCGGGGGTACGTCGGCCGCGAGGACGGCGCCGAGCTCCACGAGGCCTACGCGTTCCTGCGCACCCTCGAGCACCGGATCCAGCTCTACCAGCTGCGGCGCACCCACGTGGTGCCCGCCGACGAGGACGCGCGCCGTCGGCTCGGCCGCTCGCTGGGCTTCACCAGGGACCCCGTCCGGGAGCTCGACAAGCTCTGGAACTTCCACCGCCGCGAGGTGCGCCGGCTGCACGAGAAGCTGTTCTACCGGCCGCTGCTCGCCGCCGTGGCGCGGATGAGCAGCGACGAGGCCCGGCTCAGCCCCGAGGCCGCGACCGAGCGGCTGGCGGCCCTGGGCTACCTCGACCCGAAGGCGGCGCTGCGCCACCTCGAGGCGCTGACCTCCGGCGTACGCCGCAGCGCAGCGATCCAGCGCACGCTGCTGCCGGCGATGCTGCAGTGGTTCGCCGACGCCCCGGACCCGGACGCCGGCCTGTTCGGGTTCCGGCGGATCTCCGAGGCGCTGGGCTCGACGCCGTGGTACCTCCGGCTGCTGCGCGACGAGGGCGAGGCGGCGCAGCGGATGGCGCAGGTGCTCGCGACCAGTCGCTACGCCACCGGGCTGCTGCAGCGCGAGCCGCAGGCGGTGGCGCTGCTCGGCGAGGACGAGCGGCTGGAGCCGCTGGGTCGGGCCGCGGTCCAGGCCGAGATGGCCGCGGCCGGACGCCGCCGCGCGGACCCGCGCGAGGCGGTGCTGGCGATCCGGGCGATCCGTCGTCGCGAGCTGCTGCGCATCAGCGTGGCCGACCTGTGCGTGCCGTTCGGGGTGGAGCAGGTCGGCTACGCCCTGACCGACGTCACCAGCGCGACCCTGGAGGCCTCGCTCGCCGCGGTGGTGCGCGGGGTCGAGGCGGCCCGGGGCGTGCCGATGCCGACGCGGCTGGCGATCGTGGCGATGGGTCGCTACGGCGGCTTCGAGCTGGGCTACGGCAGCGACGCCGACGTGATGTTCGTGCACGACCCGCTGCCCGGGGCCGACCCCGCGCAGGCGGCCTCGATGGCGCAGGCGGCGGTCAACGACCTGCGGCGGCTGCTGGGGGAGCAGGGCAAGGACCCGACGCTGGACGTCGACGCCGACCTGCGGCCCGAGGGTCGGCAAGGCCCGCTGGTGCGCACCCTGGAGTCCTACGCCGCCTACTACGCCAAGTGGTCGGCGGTGTGGGAGGCCCAGGCGCTGCTGCGGGCCGCCCCCGTGGTCGGCGACGCCGACGTGCAGGAGCGGTTCGCCGCGCTGGTCGACCCGCTGCGCTTCCCCGCCGACGGGCTCAGCCAGGACGACGTCGTGGAGATCCGCCGCATCAAGGCGCGCGTCGACGCCGAGCGGCTGCCGCGCGGTGCGGACCCCGCGACCCACTTCAAGCTCGGCCGCGGCGGGCTCTCCGACGTCGAGTGGACCGTGCAGCTGCTGCAGATGCAGCACGCCGGTCGGGTCCCCGAGCTGCGGACCACCAAGACGCTCGAGGCGCTGCGCGTCGCCGTCGAGCAGGAGCTCCTCGACGCGGCCGACGCGGAGGGCCTGGTGGAGGCCTGGCGGTTCGCGAGCCGCGCCCGCAACGCGACCGTCCAGGTGCGGGGCAAGCCCGCCGACCAGCTGCCGCGCGACGCCCGCGAGCGAGCCGCCGTGGCCGCGATCCTGCAGTACGATCCGGGAGAGTCCGACGCGATGGTCAACGACTACCTGCGGTCCGCCCGCCGGGCGCGCGGCATCGTCGACCGGGTGTTCTGGGGCTAGGCCCCGGGAGGGTTCCCCTGGCCGGCAGATGAAGTTATCATCTTCATATGTCGTCGATGAAGCTTTCTGCTTCAGGTCTGGGTGCGTGGTCGCACGCTCCGGTCGCCGTGGTCATCGGCGACGTGGTCGCGTCCCGAGTGGCCGCCGACCGGGCCGACCTCCACGAGCGGCTCGCCGCCGCGGTCGCGGGGTCCAACCTCGCCACCGGTCCCCTGACACCCTGGCGGATCACGGTCGGTGACGAGTTCCAGGGCGCGTTCGCCGGCGTCGGGGAGGCGCTGCACGCCGTGCTGCTGCTGCGCACGGCGCTGGCCGGCGAGCCGGCCGGGGCGTCGGACGGGACACCGGACGGCCCCGAGCCCGAGCCGGTCGACGTGCGCTTCGGGGTGGGCTGGGGCCCGGTCGCGACGCTGGCCGACGAGCCCCGCGTCGAGGACGGGCCCGGCTGGTGGGCGGCCCGGGAGGCGGTCGAGGAGGTCAAGCGGGCGGCGCGTCGCGCCGGGTTCCGGCACCGCCGGACGGCGTACCGGCGGAGCGAGGGGGTGCCCGGTCCCGACCCCGACCTGGTCAACGCCGCCCTGCTCTGTCAGGACGAGGTGGTGGGATCAGCCTCGCCCCGGTCGCTGCGGCTGCTGGGGGGACTGCTGCAGGGCCGGCCCCAGGCCGACCTCGCCGCGGCCGAGGGCGTCTCCGCCTCGGCGGTCTCCCAGCGCGTGCGGCACGACGGGCTGGCCGTCGTGGTGGCGGCCGACGCGCTGCTGAGGAGGGTCACGTGAGCTGGATCGCGCTGCTGCTGGTGGGGCTGGGCGTCACCGACCTGGTGCGCTCGTGCCGACCCCTGGGCGGGCTGGAGGGCTGCGTCGGCGGCTCGTCGGCGGTGCTGCTCGGGCTGCTGGCCGGGCTCACCTCGGCCACCGACGTGGTCGCCCTGCTGGCCCTCGCGGTGGCGAGCGTGGCCTGGGGGCTCACGGTGCACCGACACCTCCGGGGCGGGAGCGCCGTGCCCCCGCTCGGGGTCGCCGTCGCCGCGGTGGTGGTGGCGCTGCTGCTCTCCGGCACGGCGGGCGAGGGCGGGGGTGCGGTCGGGTCGTGGGTGGACGGGTCGGGCTTCCCCGGCGTACGACACCTCAGCGTGGAGCGTGTGCTGCTGCTCGTCGGGGTGCTCCTGGCCCAGCTCAGCACCGGCAACGTGGTGGTCCGGCTGGTGCTCGCCGTCACCGGCACGGTCGAGCCGTCCGTCCACGACACCGTCGACGACCCCGAGCAGCAGCTCAAGGGCGGTCGGCTGCTCGGGCCCATGGAGCGGCTCTTCATCGTCGGGCTGGGGCTCGCCGGTGAGCTGACCGCGGCCAGCATCGTGATCGCGGCCAAGGGTCTGCTCCGCTGGCCCGAGCTGCAGTCGCGGGTGGACCAGGTCCGGATCCACCGACTCACGGAGTACTTCCTGGTCGGCAGCTTCGTCAGCTGGCTGTTCGCCCTGTCCTGCCTGGCGCTGGCGCGGCCCTAGGCAGGCCTATCCGTCGAGGCCGCTGAGGTCACCGGGCACGTCCACGGCGTGGGTCCGCAGCACCTCGAGGGGGACCAGCGCCAGCACGGCGGCGTTGGTGGAGGCCAGGACGACCGGCGCCGCGGCGCCGTCGGCGTGCGCGACGTACCAGTTGCGCGCGGTCACGCACCACCGGTCCCCGGGCACGAGGCCGGGGAAGGCGTACTGCGGGACCGGGGTCGAGAGGTCGTTGCCGATCGCGCGCTGGTGGGCGAGGAACTCCACCGTCATCACCGCGCAGACGGTGTGGCTGCCGCGGTCCTCGGGCCCGGTGCTGCAGCAGCCGTCGCGGTAGAAGCCGGTCATCGGCTCGGTGCCGCAGGGCTCGAGCGGCCCGCCGACGACGTTGAGCTCCTCGGGGACGGGAGCGGGGTCGTCGGTGGTCATGGGGACAGCATGCGCGTCCGGCGCAGGGGTGGGGCACGCCGCGCCGGGGGACCGCCGATCAGGAGGCGCCGGGCTCCTCGCCGCTCTCGATGTTGAACATCCACGCCACGCCCCACGGGTCGGTGACCTGGCCGAAGGAGGCGCCCCACATCTGCTTCTCCAGCGGCACGTCGACGGTGCCCCGGCCGGAGAAGGCGTCCCACCAGCCCTTGAGCGTCGCCTCGTCGGCGGCGTCGCCGCTCAGCGCCACCCCGAAGTCGTTGCCGTGGCGCACCTCCTCGCCGGGAGGGCCGTCGGAGGCCATCACGCGCAAGCCGTCGTCGGTGACGAGCAGGGCGTGCATCACGCCCTCGGGCGGCGGCGTCGGCCCGGTCATGCCCATGTCGCCGAAGGTCATCACGTCGAGCCTCCCGCCGAGCACGGACCGGTAGAACTCCATCGCCTCACGGGCGTCGCCGTCGAAGATCAGGTAGGTGGTGAGCTGCAGGGTCATCGGTGCTCCTCGGGTGCGGGGGTGGCGGCCGGTTGCCGTCGTGCTTCTGACCGGGGTGGGTGGCCGGAATCATCGCTCGGGGAGGCCGAGGGACACGAGCACGAAACAACCGCGTGATCTGGCCCGCCTAGGTTCGGACCGACCCGAGCCGTCTCGGGCCCTACTCACCCAGGAGTTCCCCATGACCGCCAACCAGGTCCGGCTGCAGGCCATCAAGGGCGTCGAGTCCACGGTGCCCCCGGCGTACAGCTTCGACCCGGGCGAGGAGCCCGGCCAGATCTTCGGCGAGAACGTCTTCAGCCTCAACGTGATGCAGAAGCGGCTGCCCAAGAACGTCTACAAGTCGGTGGTCTCGACGATCGAGAAGTCGACGCCGCTGGACCCCGACGTGGCCGACGCCGTCGCCTCGGCGATGAAGGACTGGGCGATGGAGAAGGGCGCGACGCACTACGCGCACGTCTTCTACCCGCTGACCGGCCTGACCGCGGAGAAGCACGACAGCTTCCTGGACCCGGTGGGCGACGGCACGGCGTTCGCGTCGTTCTCCGGCAAGACGCTGGTGCAGGGCGAGCCCGACGCGTCGTCGTTCCCCAACGGCGGGCTGCGCAACACCTTCGAGGCGCGCGGCTACACCGGTTGGGACGTGATGAGCCCGGCGTACGTGCTGGAGAACCCCAACGGCAACACCCTGTGCATCCCCACCATCTTCATCTCGATGACCGGTGAGGCGCTCGACCACAAGACGCCGGTGCTGCGCTCGCAGCAGGCGATGTCCGCGCAGGCCAAGCGCGTGCTGCGGCTCTTCGGGCACGACGACCCGGACAACGTGGTGGCCTACTGCGGCCCCGAGCAGGAGTACTTCCTGGTCGACAGCCACTTCTTCACCGCCCGGCCCGACCTGCTCAACGCCGGCCGCACGCTCTTCGGGGCCAAGCCGCCCAAGGGCCAGGAGTTCGACGACCACTACTTCGGCGCCATCCCCGAGCGCGTGCTCGGCTTCATGATGGACACCGAGCGGGAGCTGTTCAAGCTCGGCATCCCGGCCAAGACGCGGCACAACGAGGTCGCGCCGGGGCAGTTCGAGGTGGCCCCGATGTTCGAGCGCGCCAACGAGGCGAGCGACCACCAGCAGCTGCTGATGACGACCTTCAAGTCGGTTGCGCGCAAGCACGGCATGGAGTGCCTGTTCCACGAGAAGCCGTTCGACGGCGTCAACGGCTCGGGCAAGCACGTCAACTTCTCGCTCGGCAACGCCGAGCTCGGCAGCCTGCTCGTGCCCGGCGACAACCCCCACGACAACGCGCAGTTCCTCGTCTTCTGCGCCGCGGTGGTGCGTGCGGTCCACCAGTACGGCGGGCTGCTGCGCAGCTCGGTCGCCTCCGCCGGCAACGACCACCGCCTCGGCGCCAACGAGGCCCCGCCGGCGATCATCTCGATCTTCCTCGGCGACCAGCTCGCCGACGTGTTCGACCAGATCGCCAAGGGCGGTGCGACCCACTCCAAGGAGAAGGGCACGCTGACCATCGGCGTGGACACGTTGCCCAACCTCAGCAAGGACCCGGGCGACCGCAACCGCACCAGCCCGTTCGCCTTCACGGGCAACCGGTTCGAGTTCCGCGCGCCCGGCTCCAACCAGACGGTGGCCGGTCCCATGGTCGTGCTCAACACGATCATGGCCGAGGCGCTCGACCACGCGGCGACCTACCTCGAGGACGCGGTGGCGGCCGGCACCGACTTCAACGAGGCCGTGCAGTCGCTGCTGACCGAGATCGTCACCGACCACGGCAAGGTCATCTTCAACGGCAACGGCTACTCCGACGAGTGGCCGGTCGAGGCCGAGCAGCGGGGCCTGAAGAACCTCCGCACCACGGTCGACGCGCTGCCCGAGCTGATCACGCCCGAGGCGCTGGAGCTGTTCGCGAAGTACGACGTGTTCAGCGACCGCGAGATGCACAGCCGCTACGAGATCGGCCTGGAGCAGTACGTCCTGTCGATCTCCGTCGAGGCCAACCTGACCCTCGAGATGGGCACCACGATCGTGCTGCCCGCGGCGGTGCGCTACCAGACCGAGCTCGCCACCAACGTCTCCGCGCTCAAGGCCGCCGGGGTGGAGGCCGACCTCGCCGACCTCGAGGCGGTCTCGGTGCCGCTGGCCGCGCTGCGTGCCGGTCTGAAGGAGCTCGCCGCTGCGGTCGCCCACGAGCACCCCGAGGACGCGATGGAGGCGGCGACGTTCTGCCGCGACACCGTGATCCCGGCGATGGCCGCGGTCCGCGAGGCCGCCGACACCCTCGAGGGCGTCGTCGCGGACGACCTGTGGTCGCTGCCGACCTACCAGGAGATGCTCTACCTGCTCTGATGCCGAGGCCACCGGGCTCGGGCTCGGGGTCAGGCGAGGTCGAGCTGGGCCATCACCAGGTCGGTGCGCTCGGCGGGTTCGAGCCGGACCCGCCAGGCGCGGCCCTCCGACTGGCCGCAGGGGCGCGGGGTGACGGTCTGGTCGGTGGCGCAGGCCGCCGAGAGTAACCGCCCTCCTTCGACCACGACGGTGCGGGGGACCTGTCCGCCGGGATAGCTCAGGTCGAGCGAGGTGAGCCGGGCCAGGGCGCGACCCGAGGGCCGGTCACTGCGGGTCACGGCCCCGGACAGCACGTAGCTGACCTGCACCTCCGTGGCAGCACCGAACTCGTACGCCGACGGGGCGGCGGTCACCGCGGTGGGGCCGGGCCAGGGGCCCGTGTCGGTCGCGACGCGCACCTGCCGCGCGGCCACCGGCCCACCCCCGGGCCCCGGGGGGAGGCCGAGCTCGACGCGGGTGATCGGCCGCGAGGTCGAGATCCAGTGGTCGACCCGGATGTCGCCCGAGGGCAGCACCTGGCTGCGGACGTACTCGCTGTCGGGCGCGACCGCAGCCGGGACCTGCAGCGGCGTGGTGGCACTGGCCGGGGTGGGCTGATCGGGCCAACGGGAGACCACGACCCACATCAGGACCACCGCGAGCGCCGCCACGGACACGGAGATCAGCACCAGCGCCGGTGGGAGCACGGGCTCACGGCGCCGGTCCGGGTCCGCGACCGGGAGCGCCCCCCAGACCGGGGTGTCCGGCGGCGCGGCCTCCTTCTCCGCGCGCTCCCCTCCCGCGAGCGGGAGCGACGGACCACCTGGGGGGTCCGTGGGGGCGGGGGCGTCCACCGGGACCAGCACCCCCGCCGGGTCGGGCTCGTAGACGTAGCCGTCCTCGTCCTCGAAGGTCCCGTCGGCGTGGTGGTAGAGCCACCAGCTCTCGGCGTGGTCCGCGAGGTCGACGGGGTGCAGCACCCACCCCGGGACGGTGGGCGTGCCGCTGTCGTCGGGACGGCCGTCCTCGGGGTCCTCGGTCATCTGCCTCACCTGTTCCTGGGCTGCGGGAGGGACACCGGCTCCGCGACGACCACCGCGAGCCGTTGGTAGCCACCACGGGCGGGGACGTACGGCGGGGCGCAGGTCACCATCACGAGTCGCCGGTCGCCGGTCGGGCGGTAGAGCCAGCCCCGACGCAGGGCCGAGGACCGTTCGAGCAGCCGGACCGAGGTCGTGGTGAAGGACTGGCGCAGGCCCGCCGAGGTGACCTCGAACCGGTCCCCGGTCCGGGCCTCCAGCAGCTCGGCGAACGGCCCGAGGCCCTGCGTGCGCGAGTCGACGTGGGCGGCGAGCAGCGTCGAGCCGAACGGGTCGCCGAGCGCCGAGCCCCCGCGCCACCACCCGGCCCGCTCCACGTCCGCGGGCACGTCGAGGACGCCGTCGGTGCGGGAGGAGACGGCCTGCACCGCGACGACGGGTCCGCCGGGCAGGCGGACCGCGGTGGGCGGCTCGCGACGTACGGCGCCCGCGCGGCGCGCCGTACGCGCCTCGACCACGACGGTGTCCTCACCCCCGCCGGACGTCCGCCCCGCGGGTGCGTCGGCGGCCGGCGGAGGCTCTGCGGGGGAGGGCCACCACAGCGTCGAGGTGCCGAGCACGACCACCACGACCACCACCGCGAGGACGACCCGCAGCAGGGTGCTGCGACCTGCTGCCACGTCATGGCCGCCCTGTCGCGCGCGGTCCCCAGGGGGACAGCGCCGCGATCGGCTCGCGCGACCCTCGCGGCACGAGCCCGACGGAGCCGGTGTCGATCGACCGCGGCGCGACCGACCCGTCGGAGCTCAGCTGCAGGGTGTGCGTGACGACGTCCATGGACCGGGTGCGCGGGTTCCCGACGGCGTACACCATCGTCGCGGTGCGGGGGGCGAGGTCGACGGACAGGGGGCCCAGGATGGGGTCGCCCCTCCGGCCGGTCGGAAGGAGCTCGACGCGGTGCTGCCCGGCCGGGACGTCCGCGTCGGCGTACTCCCCGTTGGCGATGTTGCTGAACACGACCTCGCCGTCGAAGGCGACGTCGGCCGGCGAGACGGTGGCGGTGTGCGCGAGGAGCAGTCGTGCCTTGTCGGGACCGATCGGGGCGTCGGGGGTGGCGTAGGTGCTGACCACCAGGGCGCCGTCGACCGCGGCGGGTCGGTGCAGCACGACGTCGTGACCGGACCCTGCGGCCACCTCGACGCGAGCGGCGAGCGTCCGTCCGCCCGGGACCCCGGTGAAGGAGAGCCGGTGCGTGCCGGCTGCCAGGGTCAGCGGCCCGATGACTTCACCGACCCCGGCCTGCGGCTGCACGAGGCGGCCGTCGACCTGCACCCCCACCTCGGCACCCGGCACGGCCTGCACGACCGTGACCTGCCCCCCGCCCGCGGCGCTGGCTCCGCCGCCGAGGCCCGTCGTCGCGCCGATCGCGACCACGGCCGCTGCGAGCAGCGCCGTCGACACGTTCCTCTTCGTCATCCGAGCCCCCCAAGACCTGGCGCACGGTGCGCCTCAGCGCCGTGACCACGTCCAGAGCAGCACGATGCTCGTCGGCAGGTCAAAGGCCGTCGTCCGGTTTCGAGGGGGATGGCCCGTAAAGTCATGGCAATACCAAGCGGTAGGCCGCGTGTGCAACTCCGTGTCCGGGATGCGGAGCCGTGGGATGTGTGCCCTCAGCGGTCCGACGCCGACGCCGGGTCTCCGGTGAGCACGCGGACGGCCAGGTCGGTGGTCGCCTGGACGTTGAAGAAGCCCGCGACCCGGGTGACCCGGTCGATGTCCAGCGGCAGCAGGCCGGGCGTGCCCGGTCGGTCCGGGGTGAGGCCGAGGTCGAGGTCGGCGTGGCCCGACATCAGGTCGACGTTGAAGTCGTAGCGCTCCCGGGCGCCGGGTGCGGTGAGCCGGCGTACGACGGTGGCGCCGAGGCGGCGACCGCCGGAGTCGAGCGCCTGGCCGTCGAGCGCCGCCGCGATCGAGCGGCCCTCGTCGTGCTCGACGTCGGCCCAGACCGCCCGCATGTCGCCGGCGACGTCGAGCAGCGCGACCGCCGCCTTCTCGCCGATGCCCGGGACGCCGGGGAGGTTGTCGCTGGCGTCACCGCGCAAGGCGGCGTAGGCCAGGTAGTTCTCCGCGGCCACGCCGTACATCAGGCGCAGCCGGTGGGGATCGAGCAGCGGCGAGGCGGAGATGCCGCCGTCGATGAGCCGCAGCACACGGGTGTGGGGGCTGATGTGCGCGAACGCGTCGCGGTCGGAGGTCACGATGACGCAGTCCCAGCCGTGGCGGACGGCCCATCCGGCAGCCGAGGCGCCGACGTCGTCGGCCTCCAGCCCCGGGGGCGTCAGGGTGGCCAGGCCGAGGGCGTCCAGCAGGCCTCCGGCGCGCTCGAGCTGCTCGACCAGCTCGGGGTGCTTCTCCGCACGGCCGGCCTTGTAGAGCGGGTAGCGGTCACGTCGCTGCGAGGAGGTGCGGTCGTCCAGCCCGAAGAGCACGGCGTCCGGCGCGAACCGGTCGATGCACTCCAGGATCTGGCGCAGCATGCCGTGCAGCGCCCAGACGGGCCGTCCGGAGCGGTCCATGATCCGGGTGTGCGCCCGGGCGTGGTGGTTGCGGTGCAGCAGCGACGGGGCGTCCACGACCAGGAGCAGCCTGCGGGGGTGCGCGGCGTCGGGTGGGGTCATCGAGATCGCGGCCCATGCTACGTCTGCACGGCGCTGCCCCAGCCGCGCCGTCGGTCGAGCCCGTGCCGTCGGTCGAGCCCGTCGAGACCACGGCGCTCACCGGAAGTCCCGCGAGGACGCCCGCGCCTGCAGCACCGCTCCGGCACCCGGGACGACGACGTCGATGCCCTCCACCCGGTCGGCCACGAGGTTCATCACGCCCTCGTTGCGCTCGAGGCGGCCGCGGACGACGACGGCGACGCGGTTGCGGGCGGCCTGTCGGTGGACCTTCATCACGCCGATCGAGCAGACGACGTTGAGCATGCCGGTCTCGTCCTCGAGGTTGAGGAAGGTGACGCCCATGGCCGTGCCGGGGCGCTGCCGGTGGGTGACCAGGCCGCCCACGTGGACGCGACGGCCCGACTCGGTGGTGGCGAGCTCGGCGATCGAGCGGACCCCGGCGCGGCGGAGGTCCTCGCGCAGGTGCTCGACGGGGTGCCGCTCGGGCGAGACGCCGGTGGCCCAGAGGTCGGCCAACGTGATCGCCGGCTCGCTGAGGCCGGGCAAGGTGGGCGCCTCGGGAGCGGGCGTCGTGCCGGGCAGGTGATCGGCACGCTCGGCGAAGCCTGCGTGCCAGAGCGCCTCCCGACGACCGAGCCCCCAGGCGTCGAAAGCACCGGCGGTGGCCAGGGCCTCGAGCTGGGCCGAGGTCAGGTCGGCCCGGCGTGACAGGTCGGGGACACCGGTGAAGGGTGCCTCCTCGCGCGCCGCCACGATGCGCCGCGCCACCTCCGCCCCGACGCCCCGCACCGAGTCCAGCCCCAACCGCACGGCGAGCCCGCCGTCACGCCGGTGCGCGGGCACCGGGTCGGGGGTGCCCGGCACCCACTCGACGCGCTCGAACCTCGGGCGGCAGCACGCCTCCGTCCCGGTGGGGGCGGTCGGGCCGTCGACGACCGGTTCGAGGTCGGCCTGGGCGGCGGAGCGGGTGACGTCGGGGCGGCGTACGTCGACACCGTGCCTGCGGGCGTCGCCCACCAGCGACTGCGGGGAGTAGAAGCCCATGGGCTGGTTGCGCAGCAGCCCGGCCAGGAACGCCGCGGGGTAGTGCAGCTTGAACCAGGACGAGGCGTAGACGAGCAGCGCGAAGGACAGCGCGTGCGACTCCGCGAAGCCGAAGTTGGCGAAGGACAGGATCTTGACATAGATCGAGTCGGCGAGGTCGCCGGTGATGCCGCGCCGCTGCATGCCGGAGTAGAGCGTGTGCTTGACCGACTCGATGCGCTCCACCCCGCGCTTGGACCCCATCGCGCGGCGCAGCAGGTCGGCGTCGTCGCGGCTGCAGTCGCCCAGCGCGACCGCCATAGCCATCAGCTGCTCCTGGAACAGCGGCACGCCCTTGGTCCGCTCGAGCACCGGCACCAGCTCGGGGTGGTCGTAGGTGATCGGCTCCTGGCCGGTGGCCCGACGCACGTAGGGGTGCACCGCACCACCCTGGATGGGCCCGGGCCGGATCAGGGCGATCTCGATGGCGAGGTCGTAGAACTCGCGGGGACGCAGCCGGGGCAAGGTGCCGATCTGGGCCCGGCTCTCCACCTGGAAGACGCCGATCGAGTCGGCGCGGCACAGCATGTCGTAGACCGCCGGCTCCTCCTTGGGCATCGTGGCGAGCGTCCACTTCTCGCCGAGGTGCTCCTCGGCCAGCCGCATGGTGTGGTCGAGGGCGCCCAGCATGCCCAGGCCGAGCAGGTCGAACTTGACCAGGCCCATCGACTCGCAGGCGTCCTTGTCCCACTGCAGCACCGTGCGCCTGTCCATCCGCGCCCGCTCGATGGGGCAGACCTCGCCGATGGGCCGCTCGGTGAGCACCATCCCGCCGGAGTGGATGCCGAGGTGGCGCGGTGCCCCCATCAGCTCCTCGGCCAGCGCGACCACGGGCGCGGGGACGTCGTGGGCCGCTGGGTCGCCCATGTCTCCCGCGACGACGGACTTCCAGCCGTCGATCTGCTTGGACCACGCGTCCTGCTGGCCCTGGGAGAAGCCGAGGGCCTTGGCGGCGTCGCGCACCGCCATCCGAGGCTGGTAGGCGATGACGTTGGCGACCTGGGCCGCGTTGTGCCGGCCGTAGGTCTCGTAGACCCACTGGATGACCTCCTCGCGGCGGTCGGAGTCGAAGTCGACGTCGATGTCGGGCTCCTCGTCGCGGTGCGCGGAGATGAAGCGCTCGAAGGGCAGCCGGTAGAAGACGGCGTCGACCGCAGTGATGCCGAGGGCGTAGCAGACCGCCGAGCTCGCCGCCGAGCCGCGGCCCTGGCACAGGATGCCGCGCTCGCGGGCGAAGGCGACGATGTCGTGGACGATGACGAAGTAGCCGGCGAAGTCCTTCTCGGCGACGACCCGCAGCTCGTGCTCGAGCCGCTCGCGCGCCTCGCGCTCGTGGGGCACGCCGGCGTAGCGCTCGGCGAAGCCGCGCTCCGCGAGCACCCGCAGCCAGGAGTCGGCGGTGTGGCCCTCGGGGATCTGGCGCTTGGGCAGCGCGGGGGAGGCCTTGCGCAGGTCGAAGGCCAGCTCCTCGGCCAGCGACACGCTGCGGCCGACGGCGCCGGGGTGGGCCGCCAGGGCTGCGGCCGTCTCCGCGCCACTGCGGAGGTGGGCCGATCCGGAGAGGTCGAGCCAGCCGTCGAGCTCGGCCAGGCTGCGGCGGGCGCGCACCGCGGCCATGGCCGCGGCCACGCGGCGCCGCTCGGGGGTGGCGTGGTGGGTGTTGCCCGCGGCGACGACGTCGAGGCCGTGGTCGGCGGCGAGCCGGGCGAGCGCCGCGTTGGTCGCCCCGGCGCCCGGACGCGGCGACAGCTCGACCAGCACGTGCTCGAGACCGAAGAGCGAGGTCAGCCGGTCGAGCGCCTCGGCGGCGGCCCGCTCGCCCCCGGTGGCGAGCGCCTGCTGGACGGCGCCCTTGCGGCAGCCGGTCAGCACCGCCCAGTGGCCGCGGCCGCGCTCGCCCAGCGCCTCGAGGTCGTAGTCGGGACGGCCCTTCTCGTCCCCGCGCAGGTGGGCGTCGGTCATCGCCGCGGCCAACCGGTGGTAGCCCTCGACCCCACGAGCGAGCACGAGCAGGTGGCTGCCCTCGGGGTCGGGCACGCCGTTCTGCGGGCCGGAAAGACCGAGGGAGAGCTCGGCGCCGAACACCGTCGGCAGGTCGTAGGCCGCAGCGGCCTCGGCCAGCATGGGGGCGCCGTAGAAGCCGTCGTGGTCGGTGATCGCCAGGGCGCTCAGGCCCAGTCGCACGGCCTCTTCGACCAGCTCGGCGGGGGAGCTGGCGCCGTCGAGGAAGCTGAAGTGGCTGTGGCAGTGCAGCTCGGCGTACGGCGTGACCGCAGCCGGGCGGTCGATCGACCGGGCCGCGGTGGAGGGGTGCTTGCGCCGCGACACGGGCGCGTCGTCGGCCCCCGGCAGGCCACTGAGGCGGCGCTCGAGCTCGGCCCACTTCATCGCGGGGTTGTTCCAGCCCATCAGCGCACCCCGGTCGTCGGGTCGTGGTCAGTCATACGCCGCCTCCAGCGACCAGCCCTCGGGGGCGCGGAGCAGCAGCCAGGCGCGGCCGTCGGCACCGACGACCTGGAAGCGGGCCGACAGACCGGCGCCGCCGGACCACCAGCCCTCGTCGGTGGGCCAGGGGCCGGCCCACGCCTTGACCGGCTGCCACGGGACCTCGCCGCCCTCGACGCGGAACCGCGCGGGCTCGCCGGTGACGACGCCGCGCTCGGTCACCCGCACGTCCTGGTCGCGGTCGTCGAGGACCTCGGCGTCGCGCGGGACGGCGAAGACCCGCACGGGCGCCGGACCCGGGACCCGTCCGGGCCACGGCCGGTCGAGGGGGCGCAGGTCGACGGCGCGCTCGCCCCACGGCACCAGCGCCTGCCGCGCGGCCGGGCTGCGACCGCCCTGCAGGACGGGCCGGACCACGGCGTCGAAGCCGATCATCCCCTGGACCCGCGCCACGCCCCGCTCGACGAGGTCGTCCGACGCGCTGCCCCACAGCGCCTCGCCGTGGGCGGCCGCGGACTCCACGACCTCGGGCACGAAGCGGATGCGCTCGATGGGCGCGCGCACGGTGCCGACGTCCTTGCGGGAGCGCAGCGAGCCGCCGACGTCGGCCGACTGCAGCTGCCAGTGCACCCGGTCGACCAGGTCGCGGGCCCCGAAGTGACGTGGGTGCATCCAGACGCGCGTGGAGCAGACGACGCCCTCGGACTCGGCCTCGACCCGGACGCCGGTGGCGACGAGCTGGCGGCGGGCCAGCTGGTCGACGAACCGCTCGGCGGTGGTGCGCACGCTGAAGGTGACCGCCTCGACGGACTCCAGCGGCGGCTCGAAGGGCACCTCGGCGTCCAGCTCGGGAGGCGGTTGGCGGGCCGCGAACAGCGTCTGGTCCTCGCCCCGCGCGCGGCGGCGTACGGCGGCACCGTAGGCACCCAGCCGGTGGCCGACCGCCTCGGCCGGCAGGTCGGCCAGGTCGCCCAGCGAGCGCATCCCGAGGCGCTCCAGGAGGCTGACCAGCTCGCGCCCCTGCGGACCCTCGTCGGCCAGCACGGCGACGGGGAGACCGCGCAGGAACGCCGGGGAACCGCCGGGGGGCACGACCGTCCACGACTGGGCGTCGGCGCTGCGGGCCGCCTGCTCGGCGGTGAAGAGGTCGTCGGCGACGCCGAGACGCACGTCGCGGACGCCGATGCCGACGAGGGCCTCGGCGACCGTCGCGCCGGCGTAGGTCTCGTTGCCGTACCACCGGTCGGGCGCCCGGACGGCGAGCAGCCCCGGGCGCAGCGCGGCCACGCCGGGTCGCAGGTCCTCCACCGTCGCCAGGACCGGCTCGAAGGCCCGGGCGTCGCGGTCGGGGTTGGCCGGGAGCAGCACCAGCTCGGGGCACCGGGCCTGGGCGTCGCGGCGGCGCTGGCCCCGGCGCACGCCCTCGGCGCGGGCGGGGCCGTTGCACACCTCGACGAGGTTGGCGTGGAGCACGGCGGCGGGGGAGCGCACCGACGCCCCGGCCTCCTCGAGCGCGGCGACCACCGACCAGTCGGGGCACCACACCACCATCACCCGCATCAGGGCCTCATCCGATCGCCCGGCGGACGTCGCGCAGCGCCACCGGGTCGAGCCGCTCGACGCGGTCGACGTGGGGCCAGCTCAGGTCGACGCGGCGCGGCGGGCGCGAGCCCCGGTGCACGAGCACGCCGGCACGTCGCTCCTCCAGCTGTCCGGGACCGGCCCCGGGACCGGCCCAGGCGGAGTCGACCGTGCTGAGCCTGGCCTCGACGCGTGGCCACCGACCGTGGACCACGAGCACGGCCGCGCGGTTGCGCAGGCGCGAGTCGAGCACGGCCGCGGTGCGCTCGCTGACGGTGGCCGGCGGGCGCAGGACCACCACGCGCAGCACGTCGACCAGGGCTGCCGTCACCTCCACCCAGTGCTCGCCCAGGTCCGGCACCAGCACGGTGCGCGAGAGCTCGATCCCGAGCCCGGCCGCGGCCTCGGCCCCGAAGTCGGGGCAGCCGGCGAATCCGACCCACGCGCCCTCCTGGGAGGCGCCGGCCGCCAGGGCGAGGGCCAACGAGGCCGAGTCGACGGCGTAGGTCGCCCCGGAGTGCATCGGCAGCACGTCCGCCAGTCCGGGAAGGGTGGGCACGGGCTCGGCCGACGGCCTACGCTCCATGGCAGCCACCCGCTCGCGCAGCTGCTCCACGACCGACCGGCCCGGGTCGAGCTCGGCGGTGCGGGCGGAGGGCATGGGTCTAGGATCGAACACATGTTCGAACTCGTCAAGCCGTTCGAACACCACGTGTGGATGGACAGGAAGTGCTCGTGCGTCGTCGCGGTCTCGTCGTGGGTGGGCTCCTCACGCTCGCCCTGGGGATGCAGCCCGGGATGTCGCCCGAGGCCCCGGCAACGGCGGCCGAGCAGGCCGCCGAGCCCGCCCCGACGCCCGTGTGGCGGGTGCTGCGCGCCGAGAGCTTCACCAAGACGCTGACGGTGAACAGCGCGCCGTGGGTGAGGGACCCGCAGACCGCGACGAGCCGGTGGGCGGTCGACCAGTTCGACGACAACGGCAGGGTCTGGCACGCGATCAGCGACCCGGCGATGACCCGGCAGCTGCGGACCATGAACGTCTACCGCAAGCGGGTCGCCTTCGGCACCGACGGCTGGCTGACCGCCGAGGTCGCCGCCGTCGACAAGAACCGCAACGGGATCCCCGACTCCCAGCCCGGCCTGGCGACCACCGTGCTGCCCGACGGCCAGCGCGCCGCGCGGATCAGCGAGCCGTCCTGGGACGCGGGCGTCGTGATCCGACCCACCCGCGCGCTGCCGGCGGCGTACCGCGTGGAGATGACGCTGCGCGGCATCGACTTCGGCGGCAAGCGCCACGGCTCGCTGCAGTACGCCGGGAAGACCAACGGCTACCGCACCGGGACCTGCAAGACGGCGTTCCCGTGGACGTTCTCCGGCGCCATCCCGGGCCGGCCGCGCTGCCGCTACCCGAGCGTGACCAAGGAGAACGGGTTCTACTTCCTGACGATCCTGGACCACGCCAACGGCGCGCCGCACGGCAACGCCGGCATCCACTACCGCCGCAAGGTGGTGCTCGACTCCTACAACAGCCAGGCGTCGTGGTCGGCGTCCAACGCGATCTGCAACCCCGCGACCGGGAAGCTCGAGAGCACCCTGGCCGGCACCTACAACGCCGTCAACGCGGCGTTCGTGCGCGGCGACGCGTTCCGGCGCGAGAACAACAACGTGGGCAACCAGTACTTCTTCCGCACGCCCTGCGGCGACTTCGACGGCGCCGGCCGCTGGGGCCCCGACGGCCGCTACCGCGACCTCGCCTCCAGCGTCGAGCTGCGCCCCGAGCTGCTGCCGACGAAGCGCTACCGGTTCGCCGTCGAGCGCGACGCGAGCGGCTACACGATCGAGCTGACCGGGCCGTTCCGCCACGTCGGCCAGGCGACGTACCGGCTGCACCACGACTTCGTCGAGGACGGCCGCCCGATCTGGCACTACAACCAGACGCCGGGGGAGTACGACGGCCGCTTCGACCGCTCGCTCACCCACACCGGACCCGCCGGGAAGTACGTCACCCGCCACACCTGGCCGGCCGGCTCGGCGTACCCCGACTCGTTCGTGATCGGCGACCCCCACCTCAACTTCTACGAGGGCTCGGCCGTCGTGGACGACGTCCGGCTGCTCGTCCCCACCGGCTGACCGACCCCGTCACGTCCGGGCGCCGGTGGAGTTCGGGGTTTCGCCTCCAACCGGTGGTCGGCTACCTACGCTGGCGGCCGTGACAACAGTGGACTCAGGTCCGGTCCCGCGAACGCGCGCCGAGCCGAGCCCTGCACCGAGCCCCCCACCGGTCCCTGCGCCGACCTCGAGCCTCCTCACCGGGACCACCGACGCGAACGGTGTGACGACCGCCCTGAGCAGGTCCCGCAGAGCGCGTGGGCTGGGAAGCATCCAGACCAAGCTGCTGCTGATGCTGCTGCTCGCCAGCATCGTCTCGACCGCCGTCGTCGGGTTCTTCGGCTACCGGTCCGGGACCGACGCACTGGAGGACGCGACGTACGCCCGGCTCCAGGAGGTCGGGAACGACCGCCGCAACGAGGTCCAGGACTTCATCGACCGGGAGAAGTCCGCGGTCCTGCTCGACAGCCGCGGCGCCGCCGTGCAGGCATCGAAGGCGTTCAACGCCGCTTTCGAGGACCTCGGCACGTCGCGGACCACGGCCCGACAGCGGGGCGCACTCGAGACGTTCTACACCGACACCTTCGTGCCCGAGCTGGAGAGGACACGGGGTCAGGAGTACGAGGCCGCGGCGTTCGTGCCGTCGACGGCGGCCCGCACCTACCTCCAGGCCAACTACACCCGGTTCTCGGGCGACGCCGACACCTCGGTCCGGCGCGACGACGCCGGCGACGGGAGCGCCTGGACCGAGGCGAACAGGACGTACAACCCCTACTTCCGCTCGGTCGTCACCGAGCTGGGTCTCGACGACGTCGTCATGCTCGACAACGACGGGAACGTCGTCTACACCACGCGGAAACGGGCTGACCTGGGCAGCAACGTCGCCCGCGACGAGTACCGCGGCGGCGGGCTCCAGCAGGTGTACGACGCCGCCATCGAGTCCAACTCGAGCGGCTTCGTCAGTGTCGGCGACTTCGAGCACTACCTGCCCGCCTACGGCGCACCCACCATGTTCATCGCCTCCCCGATCGGCACGGCCGACGACCTCACCGGCGTGCTCGTCTACGAGCTGTCGGTCGAGAAGCTCAACACCGTGCTGACCGGCAACAAGACGCCCGGTGTGTACGAGGGTCTGGGCAGGAGCGGCGAGGCCTACCTCGTCGGCGAGGACGGCACCTTGCGCACCGACTCGCGCGAGCTGTTCGAGAACCCCGAGGGGTTCGCGTCCAAGGCGGTGGCGACCGGCACCCGCCCCGACGTCGCTGAGCGGATCGTGGAGACGCGCCAGACGATGCTGGCGCTGAAGGACAAGTCGGCGCCGGCACGTGAGGCGAGCCTGGGACGCTCGGGCACCATGCGCGCGCCCGACTACCTCGGCCACGACGTCCTGGCGTCGTACCAGCCGGCCAAGATCGAGGGCCTCGACTGGACGCTGGTGACCAAGATCTCGGCCCGCGAGGCCCTCGGGCCGGTGAGCGACTTCGCCCGCAACCTGCTCTTCGCGACGGCGGCGGTCATCCTCCTCATCTGCGCCGCATCAGTCCTGATGGCCCGGGTCTTCACCGTCCCGCTGAACCGGCTGCTCGAAGGGGTGCGCGCCGTGGCCGGCGGGCGGCTCGGCGCCCAGGTCGACGCCGGACGTCGTCACGACGAGTTCGGCGACCTGGGGGTGGCGTTCAACGACATGAGCTCCAGCCTGCGCACGAAGCAGGAGCTGATCGAGGCGCAGCGGGCCGAGAACGACCGCATCCTCTCGGGGCTGATGCCACCCCCGGTCGTGCAGCGGTACCGGGGCGGGGAGACCGACATCTCCGCGGAGCACGACGACGTGTCCGTGGTGTACGCCGAGGTGGAGGGCTTCGACCAGTTCACCGGTCGTCACTCCGCTTCCGAGTCCCTGACGCTGCTGAACGCGCTGTCGCGTGGTTTCGACGACGCCGCGCGCGCCGCCGGGATCGAGAAGGTCCGCAGCGTCGGGACGGGGTACGTCGCCTCCTCCGGCCTGGTCGTGCAGCGTGTCGACCACGCCCGTCGCGTCGTCGACTTCGCCCTCGGGGTCGCCGACATGGTGCAGCGGTTCAACAGCCAGCACGGCTCCAGGCTGGTGGTGCGAGCGGGCATCAACTCCGGAGCCGTCCGCAGCGGGCTGGTGGGACGGAGCGACGTCGTCTACAACCTGTGGGGCGACGCGGTGGACCTGGCGTACCGGGTCCGGACCGTGGCCGGACAACCCGGCATCTACGTCACCGACGAGGTGAAGCAGCGCCTCACCGGCGGCTACGAGTTCACCCGCACCGGGACCCTGACCGAGAGCGACAGCGCCGTCCCCGTGTGGCGGCTGCGCGGCGGCGGCGACCCGTGACCACCACCGACCGACCCTGGTTCGCCTGGGCCATGGTGGTCATCGTCGGCCTCCCCGTCCTGGTCCTGGTCCTGTCCGAGGTCCACCTGCGACTGCAGCGTCGGGGCAGCCCGCTCGCGGGCCCCCTCAACCGGTTGCGGTTGTGGCTGGTCCCCCTCGCCGCGCTGCTGATCCTGCTCACCCAGGCCGCCGACCTCAGCCGCGACAGCAACAGCGTCCGGCTCGTCGCGACGCTGGTCGGCATCCTGGCCGTCGGGATCACGCTCGGCGGGCTCAACGCGGTGCTGTTCGGCAACGCCACCGAGGGCACGTGGCGCGACCGCCTGCCCAGCATCTTCGTCGACCTGGCGCGGCTCGTCCTCGTCGCGAGCGGTGCCGCCATCGTCGCCTCACTCGTCTGGGACCTCGACGTCAGCGGCCTCTTCGCCGCCCTGGGCGTCGGCTCCATCGTCATCGGCCTCGCCCTGCAGAACGCCGTCGGCAGCGTCGTGTCCGGCTTGCTGCTGCTCTTCGAGCAACCCTTCAAGATCGGCGACACCCTCGACGTGGACGGCACCTCCGGCAAGGTGGTCGAGATGAACTGGCGCTCGACCCACCTCGACACCGGCACCGGCATCCAGGTCATCCCCAACGCCACCATCGCCGAGGCGTCGTTCGCGAACTACAGCCGCCCCACCCCCGCCCACGACCACGTGGTCTCCACGTCCTTCGCACCTGCCGACAGCCCCCACGACGTGATGCGCACGCTGATGGAGGTGGCCGAGGGGATCCCGTTCCTCCGGGCAGCCGGACGACCTTCGGTGCGCATGGGACCGGGCGGCACCTACGAGACCACGCTGCCCCTGGTCACGGCCGGTCAGTCGGCGCAGGCCGAGTCCCTGTTCCTGACGTGGCTCTGGTACGCCGCGCGCCGCAACGCGGTCTCCCTGGACGGCGAAGCCTTCGTCCGGCACCCCAAGGAGACGGTCGGCCAGGCGCTTCGATCGGTGCGGTCGACGCTGGGTCTCACCGACGACGAGATCGACGGCCTCGCGGACGTGTGTGCGGTCGAGACGTACGGCCAGGGCGAGACGATGCTCCGTGCAGGCCTGGTGCCGGACCGGTTCGCGTTCGTCGTCGGCGGCCACGTCCGACTGGTGGCCCGGACCAGCGACGGCGCCCAGCTCGACGTGGTCGACCTCGAACGCGGCGACGTCCTCGGCGCCCAGGCCCTCCTCCGCCAGCAGGTCCCCATGTCCAGCGTCGCCGCCACCAACGTCGAGGTGCTGCAGATCCCGCTGTCGGTCATCGACGAGCTCGTCGGGCAGAAGCCGCGGGTCGCGCGGACTCTCAACGCGATCGTCGAGACCCGCGACACCCAGATGCAGCAGGCTTTCGAGTCGCTCAACGGCTCCGAGGAGCTCGCGGCACCGGTGCACCCCGCGCTGACCCCTCGCCTCAGGGTGCGTGCCTGAGCCCTCCTCCTGGGCTCCGGGCGCACCACACCCCCGACCGACAGCAGCGGAGTCGTCCGGGGGGTGTCGTGCGGGGCCGCACGAGGCGACCGACGGCAAGGGTGACGACGGGCCCGACCGGCGTACCGGTCGACGTCCGGCTGATGGTCCCCACCGGCTGAGGAGCCGGTCCGCTCCGTCGGCGAGCCTTGACATCGGCTGCGTCCGGTCCGAGCGTGGCGGGATGTCGGAGTCCGAGCGCATCGCGTGCGTGGTGGTGGGTGGCGGGCCGGCCGGGATGGTCCTCGCGCTGCTGCTCGCCCGGGCCGGGGTCGAGGTGACCGTGCTGGAGAAGCACGCCGACTTCCTGCGCGACTTCCGCGGCGACACCGTGCACCCCACGACGCTCGGCCTGCTCGACGACCTGGGGCTGTTCGAGGAGTTCGACGCCCTGCCCCAGTCGCACCTGACGCACGTCGCCTTCCCGTCGCCGGACGGGGACGACGTGGTGTTCGCCGACTTCGGTCGGCTCCGGCTGCGGCACCCCTACATCGCGATGGTCCCGCAGTGGGACCTGCTCGACCTGCTCGCCACCGCGGGGCGTCGCGAGGCGGCCTACACGCTGCGGACCGAGCACGAGGTCACAGGGGTGGTCCGCGACGGCGGCCGGGTGGTCGGGGTCGACTACCGGACGCCGCACGGTGAGGGCCGGCTGCTGGCGGACCTCGTCGTCGCCTGCGACGGGCGCTGGTCGGTGGTCCGCCGAGAGCTCCGGCTCCCCGCCCGTGCGTTCCCGGTCGACTTCGACGCGTGGTGGTTCCGCGTGCCGACGAGCAGTCCGGTGGGGGAGTCCCTGCTGCCGCGGTTGACCCGGGGTCGGCTGATGGTCGCCATCCCACGCCGGGGCTACCTGCAGGTGGCCTACCTGGGGTGGAAGGGGACGGATGCCGAGCTGCGGGCGCGCGGTGTCGAGGCGCTGCGTGCCGAGGTGGCCGCGGTCGTCCCGGAGGTGGCCGGAGACGTCGGGGGCATCGCGTCGATGGACGAGGTCAAGCACCTCGACGTGCGGCTCGACCGGCTGAGGCGGTGGCACGTCCCGGGAGCCCTGTGCATCGGTGACGCCGCCCACGCCATGTCCCCGATGGGGGGAGTGGGGATCAACCTGGCGGTGCAGGACGCCGTCGCCGCTGCCCGCATCCTCGCCGGGCCCCTGCGTCGCGGTGAGCTGCACGACGGGCGCGGTGAGGACGTCCTCGCCCGCGTACGCCGCCGCCGCGCGATGCCCACCGCCGTGGTCCAGGGGGTGCAACGCCTGCTCCACCGCGGTGTCATCACCCCTGTCCTCGAGGGCCGCGTCGCCGCGCCGCCGCCGCGCCTGCTCGGTCTGCTGCGACGCGTCCCGGCGCTCACGGCGGTGCCGGCCGCAGTCGTCGGCATCGGGCCGCGCCCCGAACGCGCTCCGAGCTGGGCGCGGCGTACGTCGACCCGTCGGTGACTTGCCGGCGATGAGTCTCCCGACCGGAAGCGGTCGGAGCAGTGACACCCACGATCCGTCGACTCCGGGAGCACCCGATGTCCTTCCAGGCCTACCTCGACAACGCGGAGAAGAAGACCGGCAGGACCCCGCAGGAGCTCGTCGACCTCGCTCACGCGCGCGGCTTCGGCGCCGACACCAAGGCCGGCGACATCCTGGCCTGGCTCAAAGACGACTTCGACCTCGGTCGGGGGTACGGCATGGCGCTGGTCCACGTCATCAAGAACGGCCCCGGCATCAGCGACAAGCACGTCGGCAGCTCCGGCGTGCACCGGGACGAGTCGGCGGTGCTGCGGTTGGACGGGATCGCTGCACGCTAGTCCTGGTCGGCCGCGCGGCGCGGCAATCGCGGCGCTGTGCACCTTCGTCACAGTGGGCGGGGTGTCGCGGGTATGACCCACCTGTCGGTCCTGGACGCACAACACCCCCGACCGACTGCAGCGGAGTCGTCCGGGGGTGTCGTGCGGGGCCGCACGAGGCGACCGACGGCAAGGGTGACGACGGGCCCGACCGGCGTACCGGTCGAGCCCGTCGAGGGGTGGATCAGATGTCGTAGTAGAGCTCGAACTCGTGCGGGTGCGGACGCAGCTGCACGGGGAGGATCTCCTGCTGACGCTTGAAGTCGATCCAGGTCTCGATCAGGTCGGGGGTGAACACGTTGCCCTCGGTGAGGAACTCGTGGTCGCGCTCGAGGTTGTCGAGCACCGCGTTGAGCGAGGTCGGGACCTGGTCGATCTCGGCCATCTCGTCCGGCGGCAGCTCGTAGATGTCCTTGTCGATCGGGTCGGCGGGCTCGATCTTGTTCTTGATGCCGTCGAGGCCGGCCAGCAGCAGCGCCGAGAAGGCGAGGTAGGGGTTGGCCGACGGGTCGGGGCAGCGGAACTCGATGCGCTTGGCCTTGGGGTTGGCACCGGTGATCGGGATGCGCACGCAGGCCGAGCGGTTGCGCTGGCTGTAGACCAGCGAGATCGGGGCCTCGAAGCCGGGCACCAGTCGGTGGTAGGAGTTCACCGTCGGGTTGGTGAACGCCAGCAGCGACGGGGCGTGCTTGAGGATGCCGCCGATGTAGTAGCGCGCCATGTCGGAGAGGCCGGCGTACCCGGTCTCGTCGTAGAACAGCGGCTCGCCGTTGTTCCAGATCGACTGGTGGACGTGCATGCCGGAGCCGTTGTCGCCGAAGATCGGCTTGGGCATGAAGGTCGCGGTCTTGCCGTTGCGCCAGGCGACGTTCTTCACGAGGTACTTGAACTTCATGACGTCGTCGGCGGCCTTGAGCAGCTCGTCGAACTTGTAGTTGATCTCGGCCTGGCCGGCGGTGCCGACCTCGTGGTGGGCGCGCTCGACGGTGAGGCCGGACTTCTCCAGCTCGATGACCATCTCGTCGCGCAGCTCACCGAAGTGGTCGTACGGCGCGACGGGGAAGTAGCCGCCCTTGTACTTCACCTTGTAGCCGCGGTTGTTGTCCTCGGAGCCCGAGTTCCAGGCGCCGGCCTCGGAGTCGATCTCGTAGAAGCCGGTGTTGGCCTTGGTCTCGAAGCGGACGCTGTCGAAGACGTAGAACTCGGCCTCGGGAGCGAAGTAGGCGGTGTCGCCGACGCCGGTGCTCTGCAGGAACGCCATCGCCTTGCGCGCGATGTTGCGCGGGTCGCGGGAGTAGGCCTCACCGGTGATCGGGTCGTGGATGAAGAAGTTCACGACCAGGGTCTTGGCGGTGCGGAAGGGGTCGATGTAGGCCGTGGTGGGGTCCGGGAACAGCGACATGTCGGACTCGTGGATCGCCTGGAAGCCACGGATCGAGGACCCGTCGAAGCTCAGGCCGTCGTCGAACACCGACTGGTCGAACGACGAGACCGGCACGGTGAAGTGCTGCATCACACCGGGAAGGTCGCAGAAACGGACGTCGACCATCTCGACGCCCTCGTCCTTGACGTACTTCAGCAGCTCTTCGCTGTTGTTGAACATTCGTCCTCCTTGGCCGCCGTGCGACCGCCGGGAAATGGTGAGCGTGACGTCAGCGAGCTGACGCGACCACGCGAAACTACGTACGGGCCGTTGCACGACCGTATCCACATTGTTTCGGGCACGTAACACGACGGTCACCCAGCGGTCGTCCACCACCCCCTCCTGGCTAGGCTCGGCGCGTGCCTGAGTACGCCTCCTGGGGACGGCGCATCCTCGCCCTCGCCATCGACTGGATCGCCTCGATCCTCGCCGTCGTGGGGCTCGTGGGCTTCGCCCGCTACCTCGACGACCCGTCGTCGGGCTGGTGGGTCCTCGGTGTGTTCGCGGTGCAGGTGACGCTGCTGACCGCGTTGGTCGGCGGTTCGTTCGGACAGATCTGCACCGGCGTGCGCGTGCTGCGCGAGGACGGTCGGCTGCTGCCCTTCATCCCCACCCTGCTCCGCACCGTCCTGATCTGCCTGGTGGTGCCGCCGATCATCTTCCAGTCGGCCACCGGTCGGGGGCTGCACGACCTGTGGACCCGGTCCGCGGCGTACGACGCCCGCAGCGCCCGCCGAGCCGCCTGACCCGCCTCCTCAGGCGGGTGGCAGCACACCCCGCCGCACCGTGAGGTGCTCGGGCCAGGTGACGACGAGCTCGCCGCCCGGGGGAGTGACCCGCCACCGCTCGACCAGCTCGCCCAGCCGCCGCTGCACCCGCTCCACCTCGCGCGGAGTGGCGTACGCCGATGCCCGGTCGGGGTCGAGCCGTCCCTCGTGGTCGACGCACGCCGCCAGCGATTCCGAGCGCGAGGCGTCGGCCGCACCGGCGCGCGAGAGCCGCCGCGAGCGACGTTGGTCGCGGACGGGGTTGCGCTCGGCCGGGGGCGGGGTGAAGAAGCCACCCAGGTCGCCACCGGCCGCGACCTGGCCGAAGATGCCGAGACGGAGCCCCAGCGCCTCCTCGATCGCGAGGTGGACGAGGTCGTGCGGCACGTCGCCCACCGGGGCGCCGACGCCCACTCGGGGCGGCACGTCGGGGCCGGTGTCGTGGCGCCCGGAGCGACGTACGCCCACGCGGTAGCGGCGACCCTCGACCCGCTCGAAGACGACCTCCACGCGGGCGAGGCTACGGAGCGACCATCGGGTCGCGCCAGTGGTTCAGCGACCGCGCAGGTTGCCGCGCTGGCCCTTCATCGAGGTCGGGATCGGGCCCTTGGGCATCGGCACGGCCGAGCGGTGGGCGTCGATGGCCTTGATGCGCGCGAGCACGTCGGTCAGCTGCGCGGGCTTGACCTCCTTGCCGAGCTTCTGGACCGTCTTGGTCAGCTTGGGCAGCGGCACCTGGCCGGGCTCACGGCCCACGACCAGCTCGTGGATCGGCACCTCGCGCGCGACCCGCTCGTGGCGACGACGCTCCGAGGCGAGCAGGCCCTTGAGGCGGGTCGGGTTGCCCTCGCCGATCAGCACGATGCCGGGACGGCCCACGACGCGCGTGACGATGTCCTGCTGCTTGTTGACCGCCACGGCGGGGTCGGTCTTCCAGCCGCGGCGCAGCTGCTGCAGCGCGGCGGCGGCGGCGCCGGGACGCCCCTCGATCTGCTTGTACGCCGCGGTGGCGGCGCGGCGGCCGAAGACCACCAGCACCGCGAACAGGCCGACGAGCACGCCGATCAGGATCGGGAACCAGAGCGTGCGGAAGATCAGCAGCATCAGCGCGAAGCCGGCGAGGCCCGCGAGCAGGAAGGTGCCCAGCAGAATCAGTCCGATCTTCGGATCGGACTTCTTGGTCATGGTGTAGCTCTGCCGGATCTGTGCGATCCGACCGGGCTTGGAGGGGTCCTTGACCTTCTTCGCCTTGGGCTGCTTCTCGAGCTTCGTCGCCATGGGTGATGCCTTCGGGTGGTTCGGGTGGGCCGTCACCCAGTCTCTCAGACGGGACCGGGGAGGGTCAGGACGCGGTCTCGCGCGCCTCGATCGCCTGCTTGTAGAGACGCCCGGCGCGGTAGGAGGACCGCACGAGCGGACCGCTCAGCACGCCGGCAAAGCCTATCTCCTCGGCCTCGGTCGTCATCTCGACGAACTCCTCGGGCTTGACCCACCGCTCCACGGGGTGGTGGCGCGGCGAGGGGCGGAGGTACTGCGTGATGGTGATCAGCTCGCAGCCCGCGCCGTGGAGGTCGACCAGCGCCTGGTGGATCTCCTCGCGGGTCTCGCCCATGCCGAGGATCAGGTTGGACTTGGTCACCAGGCCGAACTCGCGGGCCTGGGTGATCACGTCGAGCGACCGCTCGTAGGTGAACGCCGGGCGGATCCGCTTGAAGATCCGCGGCACCGTCTCGACGTTGTGGGCGAGCACCTCGGGGCGGCTCTCGAAGACCTCGCGCAGCAGGTCGGGCTTGCCGTTGAAGTCGGGGATGAGGTTCTCCACGCCGGTGCCGGGGTTCAGCTCGTGGATCTGCTTCACCGTCTCGGCGTACAGCCAGGCGCCGCCGTCGGGCAGGTCGTCACGGGCGACGCCGGTGATGGTGGCGTAGCGCAGGCCCATCGTCTGGACGGACTCGGCGACGCGGCGGGGCTCGTCGCGGTCGAGCGGCTGCGGCTTGCCGGTGTCGATCTGGCAGAAGTCGCAGCGGCGGGTGCACTGGTCGCCGCCGATGAGGAAGGTCGCCTCGCGGTCCTCCCAGCACTCGTAGATGTTGGGACAGCCGGCTTCCTGGCACACGGTGTGCAGGCCCTCGGACTTCACGAGCTTCTGCAGCTCGGTGTACTGCGGGCCCATCTTGGCGCGCGTCTTGATCCACTCGGGCTTGCGCTCGATGGGGGTCTCGGCGTTGCGGGCCTCGAGTCGGAGGAGCTTGCGGCCTTCACTTGCTACCTGGGTCACCGCTCAAGCGTACGTCGGTGACGCAGGTCTCCCCGAGCCGGCGGTCGTGCGTGCCGCTCACATGTCGCGACGCGAGAACCACGCCAGCGAGACGACGCAGGCGAGCGCCAGCAGCGCGCCCAGGAACAGCACCGCCTCGGTGTGGGTCAGCACCTGCAGCTGCGAGCAGCGACCCAGCAGCGAGCAGGTGGCCGAGGGGTCGTCGTAGGTGTGGTCGGTGCGCAGCCAGCCGACCGCGTTGGTGCCGACGGCCCAGCGGCCGGCGCCGTCGACGGGCAGCAGGCTGACCGCGACCTCGCCGCCCACGGCGTACACGAACAGCAGTGCGAGGGTGGCCACGGTGTGCCGGAAGACCATGGTGAGGGCGAAGGCGCCGAGGCCCGCGGCGGCGCTCAGCGCGACCCCGCGGCCGACCTGGAGCGCGACGTCGCTCAGCTCCCCGCCGCTCACCTCGACGCCCCGTGCGCGGGCGACGAGCAGCAGCACGGCCCAGAACGCAGCCAGCGCCACGAGCGCGGTCGCGGCGCAGCCGAGCACCACCGCGCCCGCCTTGGCCAGCCAGACCCGGCGCCGACGGCCCTCGAAGAGCAGCTGGGTGGCCATCGAGCCCGAGCCCCAGTCGCCGCCGGCGAAGGTGCTGCCGGCGACGATGAGCAAGCCGGCGACCAGCAGCCCGACCTGCACGCCGCGTCCTTCGCGCACGACGGCGGGGTCCATCGCCTCGCGGGGGTAGAAGCTGTCCGCGGCGGGCAGCAGCGCCGAGGTGCAGTCGGCCGGCTCCGCCTCCGGGCCGAGGTAGTCGGTGGGCGCCTCGCGGCAGGCCCGGACCTCGGCGCGGACCTGCGGGTCGCGGCCCGCCAGGTCGACCTGCGCCTGCGCGTCGACGCGCTCGTCCTGGGTCAGCGGCCGCGTCTGGTAGGCCGTGAGGCCGGCCACCAGGGCCGCCGCCAGGACGGTGCCGAGCACCAGCAGCGCGATGCTGCGGCGGGTGCGGAACCGGCTCAGCTCGACCAGCAGCAGGCGCGTCACGAGGCTGCCCCCTGGTCGGGCCGCGCGTCACGACGACCGGTCAGGCCCAGGAAGAACGACTCCAGCGTCGGCCGCACCTCGGTCAGCTCGCTGACGAACAGCCCGCGCTCGGCCAGCAGCCGGGTCAGCCGGGCCGGGTCGCCGTGGCCCTCGACCAGCAGGGCCGCGCCGTCGCGGGTGACGGTGTGGCCCGCGGTCTCGAGGAAGTGCTGCGCGCCCCGCGGGTCGGCGACGACGAGGCGGGTGCGCGAGACCGCGTCGCCCAGCAGGTCCTGCACCGGCCCGGAGGCGAGCAGCCGGCCGCGGCCCACGATCGAGACGGAGTGGCAGACCTGCTGCACCTCGGCCAGGATGTGTGAGCTCAGCAGCACCGTGACGCCGGAGTCGCCGAGGGTGCGCACCAGGTCGCGGATCGAGCTGATGCCCGCCGGGTCGAGGCCGTTGGTGGGCTCGTCGAGGATCAGCAGGTCGGGGTCCTTGAGCAGCGCCGAGGCGATGGCCAGGCGCTGGCGCATGCCGCCGGAGTAGGCGGCGTACGACGTGCGGTCGCGGCGTTCGAGCCCGACCTGGTCCAGTGCCGCCTCGACCGCGCCGCGCGGGGCGCCGACGGTGCGGGCAAGCAGGCCGAGGTTCTTGCGGCCCGAGAGCGTGGGCACGAAGTGGGGCGCCTCGACGACCGCGCCGACCCGGCCCAGCACGTCCGGCAGTCCCGCCGGCACGTCGGTGCCGAAGAGCCGCATCTGCCCGCTCGTGGGCCGGGCCAGGCCCAACAGCAGCCGCAGCGTCGTGGTCTTGCCCGAGCCGTTGGGGCCGAGGAAGCCGTGGACACCGCCTGCGGGGACGGCCAGGTCGAGCCCGTCGAGCGCGGCGTGGCGACGGAGGCCGGAGCGGTAGACCTTGCGCAGGTCGCTCGTCTCGATCACGAGCTCGCTCATGCGACGTGCACCCCTCGTCGGCCGCCCGGTCCTGGACCGGTCCAGCATGGCGCAGCGGTCGGTCAGCCCCGCGGATTGAGCACGGGGACACGCAGGTCCGCGTGCGTGCTCGCCACGGCAGGCCGGCGGCCCGGCTCGGGCCGGGGGTCGTAGTCGGGCGTCGCGGCGTACGGCTCCCAGGCGAGCAGCTCGCTCAGCCGTGCCCGCACCAGCGGGAGCACCTCGGTGACGGTGACCCGCCGGCCGAGCTCCTGGCTGAGCGTGGTGACGCCGGCGTCGTCGATGCCGCAGGGCACGAACCGGTCGTACCACGCCAGGTCGACGTCGCAGTTGAGCGAGAAGCCGTGCATGGTGACGCCGCGGGCCACGCGGATGCCGAGCGCCGCGATCTTGCGCTCGGGCCGGCCGGGGCCAGCGTCGGTGCCCGGCGTCGCCCGGAGCCACACGCCGCTCCGGCCCGGCACGCGGGCGGTGGTGACGCCCAGGTCGGCGCAGACCAGGATCAGCGCCTCCTCGACGCGGCGCACGTAGTCGACGACCAGGACGTGGTCGGGCAGCCGCACGATCGGGTAGCCGACCAGCTGGCCGGGGCCGTGGAAGGTGATCTTGCCGCCGCGGTCGACGTCGACGACCTGCACGGGCTCGCCGGTGGCGGTGGAGAGGTCGGTGGGCCGCTCGTGGGGCTCGGTGCGCTTGCCGGCGGTGTAGACGGCCGGGTGCTCGAGCAGCAGCGTCGTGCCGGGGGCACCGGCGACGACCTCGGCGTGCACGGCTCGCTGCCGCTCCCACGCCTCGAGGTAGTCCACGGGCGCGGCGGTCAGGTCCTGGAACAGCAGCTCGGCCACCCGGCCACGGTATCTCGCCCCGCGGCGGGATCCGCCTGTGGACGACCGCCCACGGGGGCGCCGGAGCGGGCAGCCTGGGCCCATGGCGGTGTGGCGGGCGGTGGGTCTCGGGCTGTGCGTGGCGCTGGTCGCGCTGGCGGTGTGGACGGGGCGGGAGCCGCCCTCACCGGCCCCGACGGCGCCGACGGTCCGGGCGGCGGCGGTCTCGCCGTCCCCGCGGTCGGAGGCGGGGCCACGCGCGGTGCTGCGGGCGTGGGACCGGCGGCGGGCGGCGGCGTGGGCTGCGGGGGACGCCGAGGCGCTGCGGCGGCTCTACGTGCCCGGGTCGCGGGCCGGGCGGTCCGACGTACGCCTGCTGGGGGAGTACGCCGCCCGCGGCGTCCGGGTGCGCCGGCTCACCACCCAGGTCTTCGCCGTCGACGTCGTCGGAGCAGCGCCCCGTCGGTGGCGGCTGCGCGTGGTCGACCGGGTCGCCGGTGGCGAGCTCGTCGCGAGGGGGCGGGTGCGGGCGCTGCGCAGCGGCCCGGTGGTCACCCGTCGGGTCGAGCTCGTGCGCCGCGACGACGGCTGGCGGGTGGGCCGGTCGACCGCCGTGGACTAGCGGCGGGTCAGCGACTGGGGGAGAGGCCCTCGGCCAGGACCGCGCGGACGTCCGGGTCGTGCCAGGTGTAGCCGCTCGACCTCAACGCCTCGGGCACGGCGTTGACCGAGTCGAGCACCAGGCCGCCCAGCTCGCCGCCTGCCTTGCGGAGCACCACGGCGGGGGCGGGCACGACGGCCGGGCGGTGCAGCAGCGAGCCCAGCGCCTCGGTGAACTCGGCGTTGGTCGGGGTGACCTCGGAGCAGAGATTCACCGGGCCCTCGACCTCGTGCTCGGCGGTGTGGATCACGGCGTCGACCCAGTCGCGGGCGCTCATCACCGGCATGTGCTGGGTGCCGTCACCGAGCTTCCCGCCCAGGCCGGCGGCGAAGAGCAGCCGCAGCCCCTTGAGCGGCATCGAGCGGCGGTCGAAGACGGGGGAGGTGCGGAGCACCACGACGCGGGCGCCGGCCTGCGACGCGGGCGCGGCGGCGGCCTCCCAGGCGCGCGAGACGCGGGTGAGCAGGGCGTCGCCGCGGGACCCGGCCTGCTCGGTCAGCGGCTCGGCGCCGTGGTCGCCGTAGAAGCTGATGCCGTTGCCGGCCAGGAACACCGGCTTGCTCGACGAGGCGGCGACGGCGTCGGCCAGCACCGAGGTGGTGGTGATCCGGCTGTTCATCAGCTCCCGCGCCCAGCGGCTCGAGTGGGGGTTGCCGACCAGCGGGGAGCCGGCCAGGTTGACCACCACGTCGTGGTCCTCGACCACCTCGACGCCCAGCGGGGCGGCGTACGGGTCCCAGCGGAGCTCCTGGCTGCCCGGGGCGCGGCGTACGAGGGAGGTGACGTCGTGGCCGGTGGCGACCAGCTGCTCACGCAGCTGGGTGCCGAGGAAGCCGGAGGAGCCCGCGATCAGGAAGCGCATGGGCCCAGCGTCCCACCGAGGTGGTCGGCACGCCCGACCGGACCGCACCACTTGCCCTGCACAGACCCCGACGCAATAGGCTCGGGCGCGTGAGTGATTTCGATGTCGTCGTCCTCGGTGCGGGCCCCGGTGGCTACGTGGCCGCCATCCGCGCCTCGCAGCTCGGCCTCAAGGTCGGCGTGATCGAGAAGCAGTACTGGGGCGGGGTGTGCCTCAACGTCGGCTGCATCCCCTCCAAGGCGCTGCTCCGCAACGCCGAGCTCTCCCACATCCTGACCCACGAGAAGGACGTCTTCGGCATCACCGGCGACGTCTCGATGGACTACAAGCCGACGCACGCGCGCTCGCGCGAGGTCTCGGAGTCCATCGTCAAGGGCGTGCACTTCCTCATGAAGAAGAACAAGATCGAGGAGATCCACGGCTGGGGGACGTTCACCGACGCCAAGACGATCGAGGTCGAGCTGGACGACGGGTCGAAGCGCACCGTCACCGCCGACAACGTCATCATCGCGACCGGCGCCACCACCCGCCTGGTCCCCGGCACCTCGCTCAGCGAGAACGTCGTGACCTACGAGGAGCAGATCCTCGACGACCAGCTCCCCGGCTCGGTCGTGATCGCGGGCTCCGGCGCCATCGGTGTCGAGTTCGCCTACGTGATGAAGAACTTCGGCGTCGACGTCACCATCGTGGAGTTCCTCGACCGGATGGTGCCCACCGAGGACGCCGAGATCTCCAAGGAGCTGGCCAAGCACTACAAGAAGCTCGGCGTGAAGGTCCTGCTCAAGACCAAGGTCGAGAAGATCGAGGACACCGGCTCCGGGGTCAAGGTCACCGTCTCCAAGGACGGCAAGGAGGAGGTCATCGAGACCGACAAGGTCCTCCAGGCGATCGGCTTCGCGCCCCGTCTCGACGGCTACGGGCTCGACCAGACCGGCGTGAAGACCACCGAGCGCGGCGCGATCGAGGTCGACGCCCGCGGCCGCACCAACGTCGACGGCGTCTGGGCGATCGGCGACGTCACCGGCAAGCTGATGCTCGCCCACACCGCCGAGGCGATGGGCATCGTCACCGCCGAGACGATCGCGGACCACGAGACCATCGAGATCGACTTCGACATGATCCCGCGGGCGACGTACTGCCAGCCGCAGATCGCCTCCTTCGGCTACTCCGAGGCGCAGGCCAAGGAGAAGGGCTACGACGTCAAGGTCGCCAAGTTCCCGTTCTCGGCCAACGGCAAGGCCAAGGGCCTCGGCGACGCGGTCGGCTTCGTCAAGATCGTCGCCGACGCCGCCCACCACGAGATCATCGGCGCCCACCTCATCGGCCCCGACGTCACCGAGCTGCTGCCGGCGCTGACGCTGGCCCAGAAGTGGGACCTCACCGCCGACGAGGTCGCCCGCAACGTCTTCGCCCACCCGACCCTCTCCGAGGCCGTCAAGGAGGCCGTCGAGGGGATCGCCGGGCACATGATCCACATGTAGGTGGTCCGTCTCGTGGGCCGGTGCGACCGGTTTCCCAGGTGATGAACCCGAGCTGCCTCCTCACACACGTTGCGTCGTGTGCGAGGAGGCAGTTCGCTGTGTGGGGTACGCCGGGCGCCACCTCGCCTCCACAGGCGTGCTCGCGGGGACGGCTGTCCACAGATCGGCACCGGTGGGTGGTCGCCCGCGTGCTGTCGACAGACCGTCGCCCCATGGACGACCCCTTGCGTGTGATCGCGGAGACCGACGGAGTGTTCCTGCGCCGCGAGGCGCTGGAGTGCGGCTACGACGACAAGACCATCGCCCGGCGGGTGCGCGCCGGCACCTGGCACCGCGTCCGGCACGGCGCCTACTGCTTCGGTGACACCTGGGCGGCTGGTTCGCCCGAGGAGCGCCACCTGCTGCTGGCCCGTGCCGTGCTGCGGACGACACCGGGGCCGGTGGTGCTCAGCCACACGACGGCGCTGCTGGCCCACGGCGTGGCGACCTGGGGCGCCGACCTCTCGCGGGTGCACGTGACGCGGCTCGACGCCGGGGCCGCTCGGCGCGAGAAGGACGTGGTCCACCACGTGGCCTCGTGCAGCGCCAGCGAGGTGGTCCTCGCGGACGAGCTGCCGGTGTTCGGGGTCGCGCGCTCGGTCGTCGAGACCGCGACCGTGACCGGTCTCGAGTCGGCCCTGGTCTCGGCCGACTCCGCCCTGCACCTGGCGATGACCGACCCGGACGAGCTGCGTCGCACGTTCGCGAGCATGACCCACCGACCGGGTGCCCAGAAGATCCACGTCGTGCTGCACCACATGGACGGCCGCTCCGAGTCGCCGGGCGAGACGCGCGCGGCGTACCTCTTCTGGCGCCACGGCGTTCCCCGCCCGGACCGTCAGCACGCGGTGCGGGACGCGACCGGCCGGGAGGTGGCGCGGGTCGACTTCGCGTGGCACGAGCACCGTGTCTTCGGCGAGTTCGACGGCCGGGTCAAGTACGGCCGCTACCTCCGGGCGTGGGAGCTGCCCGGAGACGCGGTGTTCCGGGAGAAGCAGCGCGAGGACCTGGTGCGGGAGCTGACCGGCTACCGCTTCATCCGCCTGGTCTGGGCCGACCTGCAGGACCCTGCGCGGACAGCGGCGCGGGTGCGCGCCGTCCTGAACCGCCTGGCCGCCTGAGCGCCGTACGCCGGAGCAGGCGGTCTCCTCGCACGCAGAACCGCCTCTGTGCACACGACGTGATGTGTGCACAGAGGCAGTTCGGGTTCATCACCTGGGAATCCGGACGGACCCGGGCGTGGCGAGCAGGGTCAGACGTCGAACTTGGCACCCTCGAGGCGACCCTTGACGTCCTGCAGGAAGCGGCCCGCGTCGGCGCCGTCGACCAGCTGGTGGTCGTAGGTCAGCGCGAGGTAGACCATGTGGCGCACCGCGATCGTCTCGCCCAGGTTCGGGTCGTCGATGACGACCGCACGCTTGACGACGGTGCCGGGCCCGAGGATCGCGACCTGCGGCTTGTTGATGATCGGGGTGTCCCACAGCGCGCCCACGCTGCCGAGGTTGGTGATCGTGAAGGTGCCGCCCGACAGGTCGTCGGGGCCGATCTTGTTGGTGCGGGTGCGCTGCGCGACGTCGGCGATCTTCTTCGCCAGACCGGCGATGGAGAGGTCGCCGGCGTCCTTGACCACGGGGGTCAGCAGGCCCTTCTCGGTGTCCACCGCGAAGGCGATGTTCTCGCTGTCGTGGTAGGTCACCTCGCCGGCCTCGAGGTCGAAGGTCGCGTTGAGCGCGGGGTGGGACTTGAGCGCGTCGACCGCCGCCTTGGCGAAGAACGGCAGGTAGGACAGCTTGACGCCCTCGCGGGCGAGGAAGTCGGCCTTCTCCTTGTCACGCAGCCGCGCGATGTTGGTGACGTCGACCTCGACGACCTGGGTCAGCTGTGCGGAGGTCTGGAGCGACTCGCGCATCCGGGTGGCGATCACCTTGCGCAGCCGCGAGACCTTCTCGGTCTTGCCGCGCAGCGGGCTGGGGGTCGACTCCGAGGCGGCCGGGGCCGACTCGGCGGCCGGCTCCTCCGCCGGGGCCGAGCTGGCCTGCTTGGCCGACTCCGCCGCCGCGAGGACGTCCTGCTTGCGGATCCGACCACCCACGCCGGTGCCGGTGATGGAGGCGAGGTCGACGCCGTGCTCCGCGGCCATCTTGCGCACCAGCGGGGTGACGTAGGTGCCGCCCTCGGAGGAGGACTGTCCCCCCGACGACGAGCCGCCCGACGACGAGCCGCCCGACGGCTGCTCCTGCTTGTCCTGCTTGGTGGGCGCCGGCGCCTGCTCGGCGGCGGGCTCGGCCTTGACCGGGTCCTCGCGCTTCTCCGGCTCGGGCTCGGCGGCGGGCTCCTCCGGCTCCGGCTCCTTCTCGGCCGCGGGCTCGGGCTTCTTCTCCGGCTCGGGCTCCGGCTCGTCGTCGGAGGCGGACGACGCGGCGCCGTCGCCGACCACGCAGAGCTCGGCGCCGACCTCGACGGTCTCGTCCTCCTCGACGCTGATCGACTGGAGCGTGCCCGCCACGGGGGAGGGGATCTCGGTGTCGACCTTGTCGGTGGAGACCTCGAGCAGCGGCTCGTCGACCGCGACCTCGTCGCCGACCGACTTCAGCCAGCGGGTGACGGTGCCCTCGGTGACCGACTCGCCCAGCGCGGGGAGCGTGACGGGGGTGCCGCCACCACCGCTCGACTTCTTCTTCGCCGGCTCGTCGTCGGAGGCGGCCTGCTCGGCCGCGGGCTCCTCGGTGGCCGGGGCGCTCTCCTTCTCGGACTCGGGGGTCTCGTCGCCGTCGGGGAGCTCGCCGGTCTCCGCGGCGTGCTCCTCCTCCTGCTCCGCCTTCTTCTCCGACTCGGCCTCGTCCTTCGGCTGGGCCTCGGGCTCGGCGGCACCGGACTCGTCCCCGCCGCCCTCGCCCTCGTCGCCGACGACGCACAGCTCGGCGCCGACCTCGACGGTCTCGTCCTCCTCGGCCTTGATCTCCAGCAGCGTGCCGGCGACGGGGGAGGGGATCTCGGTGTCGACCTTGTCGGTCGAGACCTCGAGCAACGGCTCGTCGACCTCGACGGCGTCACCGACCGACTTCAGCCAGCGGGTGATCGTGCCTTCGGTGACGGACTCGCCCAGTGCGGGGAGGTTCACGGGAGTCGACATCGGGTTCCTTTGCTCGTGGTGCGAAACGGGGTGCGGGACGGGCGGGGTGGTTCAGGGCTATCAGGTCAGGAGTGGGCGTGCAACGGCTTGCCCGCGAGGGCCAGGTGGGCCTCGCCGAGCGCCTCGTCCTGGGTCGGGTGGGCGTGCAGGAAGGGAGCGACGTCCTCGGGGTGGGCGTCCCAGCCGACGATCAGCTGCGCCTCCCCGATCAGCTCGCCGACGCGGGAGCCGACGAGGTGGACGCCGAGGACGGGGCCGTCCGTGCGGCGCACGAGCTTCACGAAGCCCTGGGTCCTGAGGATCTGGCTCTTGCCGTTGCCGGCGAGGTCGTAGGTCAGCGTCTCGACCTCGTCACCGTGGCGCTCGCGCGCCTGCGCCTCGGTGAGACCGACGGAGGCGACCTCGGGCTCGGAGTAGGTCACCCGCGGGATGGTCGACTCCTCGACCGGTCGCGGGTCGAGCCCGGCGATCTGCTCGGCGACCAGGACACCCTGGGCGAAGCCGCGGTGGGCGAGCTGCAGGCCGGGGACGATGTCGCCGACGGCGTACACCCCCTCGACGGAGGTGCGGCAACGCTCGTCGGTGACGACGAAGCCACGCTCGAGGGTGACGCCCTGCTCGGCGTACCCCAGGCCGTCGGTGACCGGGCCGCGGCCCACCGCGACCAGCAGCAGGTCGGCCTCGTGGGTCGCGCCGCCCTCGACGGTGACGAGCACGCCGGCGTCGGTCGCCTCGACCGACTCGACGCGGGTGCCGAGGTGGAAGCGGATGCCGCGCTTGCGGAAGGCCCGCTCGAGCGCCTTGGAGGACTGCTCGTCCTCGCTCGGCACGAGGTGGGGGAGCGCCTCGAGGACGGTGACCTCGGCGCCGAAGGAGCGCCACACACTGGCGAACTCCACGCCGATCACGCCGCCGCCGAGCACGACCACGGAGCGAGGCACCTCGGTCAGCCCGAGCGCCTGCTCGGAGGTCAGCACGCGGGTGCCGTCGGCCTCCACGCCGGGCAGGGTGCGGGAGAAGGAGCCGGAGGCGAGCACCACGCTCCTCCCGGAGTACGACGCTCCGTCGACCTCGACCGTGCGCGGACCGGTGAGCCGCCCGGTGCCCTGGACGACCGTGATGCCGCGGCTGGACACCAGGCCGGTGAGACCCTGGTGCAGCCGGGACACGACGCCGTCCTTGTAGGCGTTGACGCCGGCCATGTCGATGCTCTCGAGCGTGGCGCGGACGCCGAACTGCTCGGAGCCACGGGCGGAGTCGGCGACCTCGGCCGCGTGGAGCAGCGCCTTGGTGGGGATGCAGCCGACGTGCAGGCAGGTGCCGCCGACCTTGTCCTTCTCGACCAGGGCGACGCTCAGGCCGAGCTGGGCCGCGCGCAGCGCGCACGCGTAGCCGCCCGAACCAGCGCCGAGCACGACGACGTCGAACTCACCCGAGCCGTCTGGCACGTCCAACCTCCCCTGTCGCATGTCCGCGTCCATCCAACCACCTCGCCCCGACGACGTGGAGGAGCCCTGGTGACCCGTCGGTAGCCCCCGGCCCCCAGTCGCGCCGTCTGCCCGCGCGGTCACCGGCGATGCCGCACACTGTGCGGCATGGGGTTGCGCGACCGCTTCCGACGTGGCCGGCGCCGGGTCTCCGGTGACGGCCCGGTGGTGCGTGCCTCCGACTCCGCCGACGAGCAGCACCTGCGCGAGTTCATCGCGGCCCGCCGCGGCGTGGAGGGCTTCGTCGAGCCCCGCACCACGGTCACGGACGTGACCCTCCTCCTCGTGGCCCACGACGGGGAGTGGACCCGTCGGCGCGTGCCGAGCGTGCGCTGGGCGCACGACTTCTGCAACCGCCACGGCGTCCCGTCGTACGACGCGGGGCTGGTCGGCATCCCGCAGCGGATGCGCGAGTGGAACCACCGCCAGTCCCAGGCCCGCAAGGACCTGCTGCGCCGCGACGTGCAGGACGACGACGCCGGTCGCTGAGCCCGCTCAGTCGGTCGACGGCTCCGCGGGCACCAGCCCGGCGGCGTACTCCACGAGCGTGGTGACGGCGTAGCCGGTCGCTCCCGTCGGCACGTGCCCCGAGGCACCGCCGCCGTTCCAGGCCGGGCCCGCGATGTCGAGGTGCGCCCAGGCGACCTCGCCGGTGAACCGCTCGAGGAACGCCGCGGCGTACAGCGTGCCGCCCCAGCGCACCCAGTTGGCCTGCAGCACGTCGGCGATCTCGGTGTCGACGACGGCCTTGCGCGACTCCTCGGGGATCGGGAGCCGCCACAGCTTCTCGCCGCTGCGACCGGCCGCCTCGGCGAGGGCCGCGGTGGTGGCGTCGTCGCCCATCAGGCCCGCCACCTTCTCGCCCAGCGCGACCACGCACCCGCCGGTCAGGGTGGCGACGTCGAGCAGCACGTCGGGGGACTGCTCCACCGCCAGCGCCAGCGCGTCGGCCATCACCAGCCGCCCCTCGGCGTCGGTGTTGGTGACCTCGACGGTCTGCCCGTCGCGCATCGTCAGCACGTCGCCGGGGCGCATCGCGCCGCCGCCGGGCATGTTCTCGGCCATCGGGGCGTACGCCGTGACGGCGACCGGCAGCCCGAGCGCGCCGATCGCCAGCGTGGCGGCGATGACGGCCGCGGCCCCGCCCATGTCGTTCTTCATCGTCGCCATGCCGGCGCCGGACTTGATGGTGAGGCCGCCGGAGTCGTAGGTGATGCCCTTGCCGACCAGGGCCACGTGGTGGGTCGCGCCGGGCGGCGCCCAGGTGAGCCGCACCAGCCGCGGTGGCCGGTGCGATCCCTGGCCGACGCCGAGGATGCCGCCGCAGCCCAGCTCGGCGAGCTCGTCGGGCCCGAGCACCTCGACCTCGACCTTGGGCCCCTTGCCCTTGCGGGCGCCGATGAGGTCGACGACCCGCTGCGCGAACGACTCGGGGTAGAGGTCGTTGGGCGGGGTGTTGACCCAGTCGCGGGCGTGGTCGACGTGCTCGGCGACGGTGCGGGCCCGCTCCAGTGCGGCGAGGACGTCCTCGTCGCGGGCGAGCGGGCTGAGCAGCAGCACCTCGGAGACCGAGGACGGCTCCCCGCCGGACTTGTAGGTGGTGAAGGAGTAGAGCCCGGAGGTGAAGCCCTCGGCCGCGGCGGCCACGAGCGAGGCGTCGTCGGCGGGCAGCGCGAGCGCCACGGAGGCGGCGTTGCCCAGCGAGCGGGCGGCGGTCCCCGCGGCTCGGCGTACGACGTGGGCGTCGACGGCGTCCGCAGCCCCCAGGCCCACCAGCAGCAGCTGCCCGGCGCGGACGCCGTCGGGGCTCGGCACCCGCAGCGTCTCGCCCACGTCGCCGCGGAAGGCCATCGAGCTGAGCAGCGGCTTGAAGCGGCGGCCGTACGCCGCGGCGACGTCCTCGCCGCCCGGGGCGACCGCGACGTCGCCACCCGGGGAGCGCACCGCCCCGATGACGACCACGTCGGTCCGGGTCTTGGCGGGACTTCCCTTGCGCAGCGTGTACGTCGTCACCCTGGGCATCGTAGGGGCAGCCGGTGCGGCTCCCGCGCTGCGGTAACTTGCCGACCATGCCCGCCCCGCAGTCCGTCCCCTCCTCGCTCCAGCACTCTCCCCTGCACGAGCGTCACGTCGCGCTCGGCGCCAAGCTGGCCGAGTTCGGCGGGTGGGAGATGCCGTTGGAGTACACCGGGGTGCTCAAGGAGCACGCCGCCGTCCGCGAGGCCGTCGGCGTCTTCGACGTCAGCCACCTCGGCAAGATCGACGTGCGGGGCCCCGGGGCCCTGGAGCTGCTCGACCGCTGCCTCACCAACGACCTGCGCCGCATCGGGCCCGGCCAGGCGCAGTACACCCTGGTGTGCGACGACGCGACGGGCGGCGTGGTCGACGACCTCATCGCCTACGTCCACGACGACGACCACGTGCTGCTGGTGCCCAACGCCGCCAACACCGCCGAGATCCTGCGCCGGTTGCAGGCGGCCGCCCCGGCCGGTGTCGAGGTGACCGACCAGCACACCACCCACGCGGTGCTGGCCGTGCAGGGTCCGCTCTCGGACCAGGTGCTCGAGGCGGTGGGCCTGCCGACCGGCCACGACTACATGTCCTTCCGCGTCGCCCGGTTCGACGGGGAGGCGGGCGCCGAGGTCGTGGTCTGCCGCACCGGCTACACCGGCGAGCGCGGCTACGAGCTCGTCGCGCCGGCCGAGGTCGCCCCCGCGCTCTGGGATGCCCTGCTCGCCGGGGGAGCCCCGGTCGGGCTGGTGCCCTGCGGGCTCGGCGCGCGCGACACGCTGCGCACCGAGATGGGCTACCCGCTCCACGGCCAGGACATCTCCCTCGACGTCACCCCGGTGCAGGCCCGGCTCGGCTGGGCCGTGGGCTGGGACAAGCCCGAGTTCTGGGGCCGCGAGGTGCTCACCGAGCAGCGCGCCGCCGGACCCCGGGTCGTGCTCCGCGGCCTCGTGGCCACCGGCCGCGGCATCGCCCGCCCCGGCATGAGCGTCAAGATCACCCGCGACCTGCCCGTCGGCCACGTCACCTCAGGCACCTTCAGCCCGACGCTGCGCAAGGGCGTTGCCCTGGCCCTGGTCAACGCCCAGGTGCAGGTCGGTGCGGAGGTCCTCGTCGACGTCCGCGGCCGGGGCGAGGTCTTCGTCGTCACCAAGCCGCCGTTCGTCGAGGCCGGCGTACGCAGCTCCTAGACGCACCCCGCGACCCCCCACCCCCGAGAGGCACGACATGAGCGAGACCCACGAGAACGCCTTCGCCTCCACCGCGAGCGCCGACACCGTCCCGTGGTGGTGGCAGCTCCTCGACGCCGACGGGCGCGTGGTGACCGGCGAGCGGCGCGAGTTCCCCACGCGCAGCGACGCCGAGAGCTGGGTGGGCGAGGCCTACCCCGACCTCGCCGAGGACGGGGTCGCCTCGGTGACCCTCTTCGAGGGCGACCGCGAGGTCTACGGCCCGATGTCCCTGGCCGCGGAGTGAGGCAGCCGTAGGGCGGCCGGCTACTTCGGCCGACCGCCGATGCGCACCTTCGGCTTGGGGGAGCGCAACGGCCGGACCTGCAGCGCCCGCAGCACGGCGTAGAACACGGTGCCGCGCTGGCTCTCCTCGGGGAAGCGCTCGCGCAGCGCGCGCTTGAGGCGGAAGACCAGCCACACGGTGTCGATGAGGACCACGAGGATCGTGGTCGTCCACAGCGCCCCGCCGAAGCGGACGAGGGCGGCGTTGCCCGAGGCCTGGAGCACGAAGGTCAGCAGCAGCAGGGGGAGCAGGAACTCCGCGATCGAGACGCGGGCGTCGACGAAGTCACGGATGAAGCGCTTGACCGGGCCCTTGTCGCGGCTCATCAGGTAGCGCTCGTCGCCGTTCTTCATGCCCTCGCGCATCCGGCGGCTCTCCGCGGCGCGCTTGTCCCGGGCCTGGCGCCGGGCCTCCTTGCTGTCCGTCACCGCGCGGGCCCGCGCCTTGGCGGCCGCCTCGGCCTCGCGCCGCGTCGGCGTGGGGCGCCCCTTGCCGCTGCCGGTGGTGGTGCCGGCGGGGGAGGCGGTGGGCTGGGTGGCGGGCTCGTCGGCCTTGCTGCGGCGGAACACGGGGCGATCCCCTCGGACGGTGGCGGTGGGCGGTCAGCGTACCCGTCGGCCTGCGTCCCTCGGCCGTGGCTCTGCGCGGGACCCTCGTCCTCGGTGGTGGAGGCCGGTACCGTTGCTCCATGAGCCTCATGAAGCGGATCAGCACGGTCTTCCGGGCCAAGGCCAACAGTGCCCTGGACAAGGCGGAGGACCCGCGCGAGACCCTCGACTACAGCTACCAGCGCCAGCTCGAGATGCTCACGAAGGTACGCCGCGGCGTGGCCGACGTGGCCACCAGCCGCAAGCGCGTCGAGCTGCAGATGAACCAGCTGCAGAACCAGAGCGACAAGCTGACCGCCCAGGCCCAGAAGGCTCTCGACATGGGTCGCGAGGACCTGGCCCGCGAGGCGCTGACCCGCAAGTCCGCCCTCACCGGGCAGCTGAGCGACCTGCAGGCGCAGCACGCCCAGCTCCAGGGCGAGGAGGAGAAGCTGACCCTCGCCTCGCAGCGGCTCCAGGCCAAGGTCGAGTCCTTCCGGACCCGCAAGGAGACCATCAAGGCGACCTACACCGCCGCCGAGGCGCAGACCCGGATTGGCGAGGCCTTCTCCGGCATCTCCGAGGAGATGGGCGACGTCGGCATGGCCATCCAGCGGGCCGAGGACAAGACCCTGCAGATGCAGGCCCGCGCCGGTGCCGTCGACGAGCTGATCGCGTCCGGTGCCCTCGACGACGCCAGCTCGATCAACCGCGGCGACGACATCTCGCGCGAGCTCGAGGCCATGAGCAGCCAGTCCGACGTCGAGTCCGAGCTCGCCGCGCTCAAGGGCAGGAGCAGCAACGCCCCGACGCCCCAGCTCGACGCCCCCGACGCCGCGCCGGCGCCCGGTGCCCAGGGCCAGGCGGCTCCCCGTGCCGAGGGGGAGCAGCGGTGATCGTCCGCATCCTCACCGAGGGCCAGCTCGAGGTCGCCGACGACCGGGTCGAGGCGCTCAACGCGCTCGACGCCGCCGTCGAGCAGGCCGTGGAGGCCGGCGACCACGACGCCTTCGCCGACGCCCTCGCGGCGCTCCTCGAGGGCGTGCGCTCGTCGGGGAGCCCGCTGCCGGCCGACGTGCTGCACGACTCCGACCTGATCCTCCCGCCCGCGGACGCGACGCTGGAGGAGGTCCGCGAGATGCTGGGTGACGAGGGCCTCATCCCGGGGTGAGCGGGAACGACGCATGACCGTCCACGCGTTCACCTGACATGGCCCGCACCCGCTTCGTCAACGACTCCGGACTGACCGTCCGGATGACCGCCGTCATGTTCATCCTCGGCGCGCTGTTCGTCGCCCTGGTCGTCGGCCTGATGTACGCCGTCGGCGGTGGTCTGGCCATCGTGATCGGCCTCGCCGGCATCGGCATCGCCTTCTTCCAGTGGTGGCGCTCGGACACCGTCGCCCTGCGGGCGATGGGGGCCCGGATCCTCACCCCCGAGCAGGCGCCCGAGCTGCACGGCATGATCGACCGGTTGTGCGCCATGGCCGACATGCCCAAGCCCCGCGTCGCGATCGCCGACACCCACATCCCCAACGCCTTCGCGACCGGCCGCTCCCCGGAGCGCTCCGCGGTCTGCGTCACGACCGGCATCCTGCAGCTGCTCACCGTCGAGGAGCTCGAGGGCGTCCTGGCCCACGAGCTCTCCCACGTCGCCCACCGCGACGTGCTGGTCATGACGGTGGCCTCCTCGGCCGGCATCGTGGCCGGCATGGTGACCCAGGGCGCCCAGTTCGGCGGGTTCGGCCTGGCGCGCTCGCGCGGCAACAACGACAACGGCGGTGGCGCCGCCGCCCTGGTGCTCGCGCTCGTCGTCTCCCTGGTCGTCTACGCCGTCAGCTTCGTCGCCCTGCGGCTGCTCTCGCGCTACCGCGAGCTGTGCGCCGACCGGTCGGGCGCCTACCTGACCCAGAAGCCCAACGCGCTGGCCTCGGCGCTGACCAAGATCAGCGGCCAGATGAACGCGGTGCCCGAGCGCGACCTGCGTGCCGCCCAGTCGATGAACGCCTTCTTCATCACCCCGGCCGTGCGCGGTGTCTCGATGAGCACCCTCACCGCGACCCACCCGCCGCTGGAGCAACGCCTCGACCAGCTCGCGAAGATCGCCACGACCCTCGGCAAGACCTACTGACCGTGGGCTTCTGGGACGCGATCCGGGGCCGCACCACGCCCCGGGCGGCCACGCTGGACGCGCTGTTCGCGGTGCCGTCCGCGGCGCTCACCCTCGAGGCCGGGCTCGGCCTGCGACCGACCGGTGCCGGCTCGGTGTGCTTCCGGGCCGCCGAGGGTGCGGCCTCGGTGCGCAGCCAGGCCGAGGCGGCCGAGCTCGTCGGCCACGACGGCGGGCCGCCGACCGAGTCGAGCGTCGACGACTACGGCTACACCTGGCTCACCGTGCGCACCGACCCGCCCGACCCCGCGACGCTGGTCACCGACCTGCACGCGGTCAACTCCGCCCTCGAGGCGCAGGGGTTCTCCTCGAGCCTGCTGTGCTCGGTGATCGCGTTCGTCGACGAGCAGGGGACCCGGGCCTACCTGGTCTACCTCTACAAGCAGGGCACGTTCTACCCGTTCGTGCCCTCGGGGCCGTCGACGCGCGACACCCTGCGCGAGCGCCAGCTGCGCGACGAGGTGGGCTCCGACGTCCCGATCGAGCCCGACACGGGCCGGTGGATGCCGATCTGGGGTCTGCCCGTCTAGCGCGGAATGCAGTGCGCACGGCGCGATTGCGTCTAGTATGCCCGATATGGGAGTCGCGGAGCGGATGCGTGACGCCGAGATCGCGGCGCTCGACCTGCTCGACGGCGCCCCGCCGGAGCTGCTGGACCACCTCGTCCGCGCCGCGGCGCTGATGACCGGCGCCAAGGCCGCGCGGATCAACGTCATCAGCTCCGAGGCCCAGCACGCGATCGCCGACTCCACCGGCGCGGTCGGGCGCGACGACCTCGAGGCCTCGCTGTGCGCCCGGGTGCTGCGCCGCCCCCAGCGGCAGCAGCTGGTGCCCGACGCGATGCTCGACCCCCGCTTCTCCGACAGCGTCTTCGTCAGCTCGGGCGCCATCACGACGTACGCCGCCGCCCAGCTCGTCACCCGCAACGGCGTGTCCATCGGCACCCTGTGCATCTTCGACCCCGACCCGGTCGAGATCACCCAGGACATGATGGACAGCCTCGAGCAGCTCAGCGAGGCGGCCGTCAAGGCGATGGAGATGCGGCAGGAGCACGCCACCATGACCCGGCTGCTGGAGTCGCTGGCCGGTGGCAGCCGCGAGCTGCGGCGGTCCAACGAGCACCTAGCCGCCTTCGCCGGCCAGGTCAGCCACGACGTGCAGGGCCCGCTGGCCGCGGTGCAGATGTCGTTGCAGCTGCTCGAGGAGGAGCTCGGCCCCGACGGCACCCCCGACGGCGCCCCGGACGGCGCCCCCGTCGCCGACCCCGTCGCCGTCGCCATGCTGATGCGCACGGCCATGTCGGGTGCGCAGCGGATGCGCGCCACCGTGGCCGGGCTGATGGACTTCGCCGTCCTCGGTGGTCGGCTCGAGGTCGCGCGGCTCGACACCGGCGCCCTCGTGACGGACGTGCTGCAGGACCTCTCGGCCCGCCGCGGTCGCACGGAGGTCGTCGTCGAGGACCTGCCAGCCGTCCACGGCGACGGCGTGCAGGTCCGCGCGGTGCTCCAGAACCTGCTGGCCAACGCCATGAAGTACGCCGTGGCCGAGCACCCCGTCATCCGCGTCAGCGGGCGCACCGTGGCCGGCGTGACGCGTCTCAGCGTCGCCGACAACGGCCCCGGGGTGCCCGAGGCCCAGCGGCACCAGGTCTTCGACCTGATGGTGCGGGGGGACGGTGTCAGCCAGACCGGCGTCGACGGCCTGGGCATCGGCCTGGCGACGTGCCGGAGGATCGTGGAGTCCCACGGCGGTCGGATCGGTGTGGACGACGCTCCCGGCGGTGGCGCGGACTTCTGGTTCGAGCTGCCCGACCAACCCGACCAATCCGACCAATCTGACCAAGCGGACACACCGGGCACACCGGGCACGGTGGCCTGACCGGACTTCGTGGTCCGGCTGCGCCGTGGCGGGCCGTGGGTCACACTGCTTCCTGACCAGGTCAGGGGGCCGCATGCACGACGCCGGCAAGGCACCCTCGCGCGCGGCGGTGGACCGGGTGCGTGACGCCCAGGTCGACGCCTACCGCGTCGCGGGCCTGCCGCGGGCGGAGCTCACCGACCTCGCCCGCCTGGCGGCCCAGCTCGCCGGCGTCCCGGCGGCCGCGGTCAACCTGATGCGCGCCGGCGACCAGACCACCGTCGCGGCGTACGGCACCGGGACCGAGGTGTGCGACCGCGAGGACGCGATGTGCGCCGCGATCCTGTACGACGGCCACCCGGTGCGCGTGGCGGACGCGTCGGCAGACCCCCGCTGGGCCGACAACCCCTACGTCACGGGGGAGCGCAACTCCTTCCGCTTCTACTGCGCCCACCAGCTCGTCACGCCCGACGGCGTGGTCTTCGGGACGCTCTGCGTCTTCGACCACGTGCCCCGCGACATCACCGACGAGGTCGACGACCTGCTGGGCGACCTCGCCCACCGGGTGGTCGACCTGCTCGAGCTGCGGGTGCGCACCCGCCAGCTCGAGGACGCGGTGCGGGACCTCACCGAGACCCGCGGTCAGCTCGAGCGCTCCAACGAGCGCCTCAGCCTGTTCGCCGCCCAGGTCGCCCACGACCTCAAGGGCCCGCTGGCCTCGCTGTCCTTCGCGCTCGGCGTGCTCGACGACCACGACGGGTCGGTCGCCCCCGAGGACGCGTGGCTGGTCGCGCGCGCCCGCGGGAGCGTCAACCGGATGGACGGGCTGATCGGCGACATCCTGCGCTTCGCCACCGTCCAGGGCGGGGTGCTGGTCGACGAGGTCGACCTCGCCGACCTGGTGCGCGAGGTGTGCGTCGACCTCGCGCTGCAGCTGCAGCGGGTCGAGGTGGTGATGGGGGACCTGCCCGTGGTCAGCGGTGACCGCACCCAGCTGCGCCTGGTGGTGCAGAACCTCGTCGCCAACGCCGCGCGCTTCACCCGCGACCGCGGCGACGCGCTGGTCCGGGTCTCGGCCGGTCACGGCGAGGACGCCGGTCGTGCCGGTCGCCGCGGCTGGTGGCTCGAGGTCGGGGACAACGGCCCCGGCGTGCCCGACGAGGACCGCGAGCGGGTCTTCGAGCTGATGGTGCAGGGCACGTCGTCCGACGGCCTGGGCATCGGCCTGGCCACGGCCCGCCGGCTCGTGGAGGCCCACGGCGGGACGGTCCGCATCGGCGACTCCCCCGAGGGCGGGGCGCTGCTGCGCATCGAGGTGCCCGCGGGCTGAGGACCCGTGCGGTCCCCGGGCTAGGGTCCGAGCATGCGCGTGGTCATCGCTCCCGACAAGTTCGCCGGCACGTTGAGCGCGGTCGAGGCGGCCGCCGCGATCGCGGCGGGCTGGTCGCGACGTGCTCCCGGCGACGAGCTGGTGCAGGTCCCGATGTCCGACGGGGGGCCCGGGTTCGTCGACGTGCTGCACGCCGCGCTCGGGGGCGAGCTGCAGGCCGTGACCGTCGACGACCCGTACGGCGCGCCCGTCCCCGCCGCGGTGCTGCGCGTGGGCGACACCGCCTACCTCGAGTGCGCGCAGGCCGTCGGGCTGCACCTGACCGAGCCCGACCGGCGGCGACCCGAGGACGGCACCACCGTCGGCCTGGGCCAGCTGCTCGCCGCCGCGGTCGAGGGCGGTGCCCGCCGGGTCGTGGTCGGCCTGGGTGGCTCGGCCACCAACGACGCCGGCGCCGGCCTCCTGGCCGCCCTGGGTGCCACCGCCGGGACGGGCTCGCTGACGCAGGGCGCCACGGGGCTCGCCGAGGTCGCCGACGTCGACGTGAGCGCCGCCCTGGCCGCGGTGGAGGGTATCGAGCTGGTCGTGGCCAGCGACGTCGACAACCCGCTGCTCGGCATCACCGGCGCCACCAAGATCTTCGGGCCCCAGAAGGGGCTCCCCGACGAGCGCCTCGTCGTCGTCGACGGCTGGCTCCAGCGCTTCGCCGAGCAGACCGACCGCAAGCTGGCCGCCCGCAAGGGCACCGGCGCCGCCGGCGGGCTCGGCTTCGCGCTCCAGCTCCTCGGCGCCGAGCAGACCAGCGGTGTGGTGGTGGTCGCCGAGGCCGTCGGGCTGGCCGACCTGGTGCGCGGGTCCGGCCTGGTGCTCACCGGCGAGGGGGCCTTCGACTTCCAGTCGCGCTCGGGCAAGGTGCCCTACGGCGTGGCCGAGGTCGCGGCGACGGCGACGGTGCCGTGCGTGGCGCTGGCCGGCCAGGTGCTGGTGGGGTCCCGCGAGATGCGCGCGCTCGGCGTGGAGTCGGCGTACTCCCTCGTCGACCTGGTGGGGGAGGAGCGCGCCTTCGCCGCGCCCGCGGACGCCCTGGCCGAGCTGGCCGAGCGCACCGCCCGCACCTGGTCGCGCTGATGGCTCGGAATATCCGGTCGTGTGCGACGATTGAGACGTCGTATCGCGCACCCGATCAGCACTGGAGAGCCACATGACCGAGCAGGTCGACACCGCTAGCGAGATCCGCACCGACGGCATCAACGTCACCGACACCGCGTCGAGCAAGGTCAAGAGCCTCCTGGAGCAGGAGGGTCGCGACGACCTCCAGCTGCGCATCGCCGTCCAGCCCGGTGGCTGCTCGGGGCTGCGCTACCAGCTCTTCTTCGACGAGCGCACCCTCGACGGCGACGTCGTCACCGACTTCGACGGCGTGTCCGTGGTGGTGGACCGCATGAGCGTCCCCTACCTCAACGGCGCCACCATCGACTTCATGGACTCGATCGAGAAGCAGGGCTTCACCATCGACAACCCCAACGCCACCGGCTCCTGCGCCTGCGGCGACAGCTTCCACTGAGCCACGGCCCCTCGGGGCCACGGATTTCCAAGGCCGGTCCCCACCGGCGCCCCGCGCCCTGTCGGACGCGACGAGAGGCGGCCCTCCTTCGGGAGGTCCGCCTCTCGTGCTGTCCGGACACGGGGCCCGGTCGCTGCTAGTCGAGGTGCAGGTGCAGCCGCGAGGCCAGGTGGGCGGCCGCCCGGCTCACCGTGACCCGGGCCTTGCGGACCTCGCGCGGGAAGGCGTCGTAGGCGAGCGAGGGCGCCGGTCGGCCGACGGCCCCGTCCTCGATGCGCTGGTGCGCGAGGTGGAAGCGCTCCCCGCAGGCGGCGCAGTCGGAGGTCATCGTGGGCGCGGGGTCCTGGTCGGCGTACGCGAGGCGCTCGTAGGTCATGCCGGCGACGCTAGGGGCTACTCGGGGGTACTCCGAGCGGTACCGCTGGGTAGTGTTCAGGACGCGTCGCGCGGGACCTCCCAGCGTCCCCGGGGCGTCCGAGAGCCGACCTCCCTGCCCGTTGAGCCCGCCCCGAAGGACGCCCATGTCGCTGCTGATCGCCGGATCCATCGCCACCGACCACCTGATGAGCTTCGGCGGCAAGTTCGCCGACTCGCTCGTCGTCGACCAGCTCGACAAGCTGTCGGTGTCCTTCCTGGTCGACGACCTCGAGATCCGGCGCGGCGGCTGCGCCGGCAACATCTGCTTCGGCCTGGGCCAGCTCGGGCTGCGCCCCGTCCTCGTGGGCTCCGCGGGGGAGGACTTCGCGGGCTACCGCTCCTGGCTGGAGCGCCACGGGGTCGACTGCGAGTCGGTCCGGATCTCCGAGGACAAGCACACCGCGCGCTTCGTCTGCACCACCGACACCACGATGGCGCAGTTCGCCAGCTTCTACCCCGGCGCGATGAGCGAGGCCCGGCTGATCGAGCTCGGCCCGATCGCCGCCCGGGTGGGGGAGCCCACGCTGGTGCTCGTCGGCCCCGACGACCCCGAGGGCATGGTGCGCCACACCCAGGAGTGCCGCCAGCGGGGCTACGCCTTCGTGGCCGACCCCAGCCAGCAGCTGGCCTTCGGGGAGGGCGAGATGATCCGCGAGCTCGTCGACGGGGCGGCGTACCTGTTCTGCAACGAGTACGAGTCGCACATGATCGGCCAGAAGACCGGCTGGACCCCCGAGGAGATCCTGTCGAGGGTCGGCACCCAGGTCGTCACCCTGGGCAAGGACGGCGTCCGCGTGGAGTCCACCACCGCCGAGACCATCACCGTCACCGCCGTCCCGGGCGTCACCGCGGTCGAGCCCACCGGCGTCGGCGACGCCTTCCGCTCGGGCTTCCTCGCAGCGCTGGAGTGGGGCCTGGGCCACGAGCGGGCCGCCCAGGTCGGCTGCGTGCTCGCGGCGTACGTCGTGGAGCGGGTCGGCACGCAGGAGTACTCCTTCACCCACCAGCAGTTCGTCGACCGCGTCGCCACGGCGTACGGCGACGAGGCGGCCGCCGACGTGCGCCCGCACCTGCTGGGCTGAGGGCGGCCGCGCCCTCGGGTGCCGTTCACAGCAAGAACCCACGCCACGACCCGGACGTCTCTCAGGAGGGGCGGGTAGTAGGCTCAAGGAGTCCGTAGTTGGCTCCGTCGACCACCGTGTCCGCCGGTCACCACACGAAAGGGCTCGTCCGTGAGTCTGCAGTTCCCCACCCGCCTGCGCCGGTCCTTGGCGACGGGTCTGCTGGTCGCCGTCGCACTCGTGCTGAGCGGTTGCTCGGCCGAGACCGACACCCAGCTCAAGCGGCTCGCGATGCCCGAGGCGGCCACCGCCGAGGCACCGGCCGTGCACACCCTGTGGATCTGGGCCTGGGTCGCCGCCATGATCACCGGCGTCCTGGTCTGGGGCCTGATCCTCTACGCCTCGTTCCGCTACCGCCGACGCAGCGAGTCCGAGATCCCCGTGCAGACGCGCTACAACCTGCCGATCGAGGTCATGTACACGATCGCGCCGGTCATCATGGTGCTGGTCTTCTTCGTCTTCACCCTCCGCGCGCAGGCCGACGTCCTGAAGGACGACGACAACGCCGACAACGTGGTGACCGTGGTCGGTCAGCAGTGGTCCTGGTCGTTCAACTACAACCTGGGCTACGACGAGGAGACCGAGAAGTACGAGCCCCGTGACGGCGAGGACGTCGTCTACGACGTCGGCACCGCGGCCGAGCCGCCGACGCTGTGGCTCGTCAAGGACCAGTCGGTGCAGTTCAACCTGACCTCGCCCGACGTCATCCACTCCTTCTGGGTGCCGGCGTTCCTGTTCAAGATGGACGTCATCCCCGGTCGCCACAACAGCTTCAGCGTCACCCCGACCCGCGAGGGCACCTTCGAGGGCCGGTGCGCCGAGCTGTGCGGCGTACGACACACGCGGATGCTCTTCAACGTCAAGGTCGTCGACCAGCAGGAGTACGACGATCACCTGGCCTCGCTCGCCGAGCGCGGCAACACCGGCCCCGCCCTCGGCGGCGCCGAGGTCAACACCGTCACCGGCCTCGAGCCCGAGAGCAACGGAGGAGAAGAGTGACCGCCGTCTCCGACGCGCCCACCACCACCCGCCGCGTCACCACCCCCCGCAAGCCCAGCCTGGGCCAGCAGGTCGTCCGGATCCTCACGACGACCGACCACAAGCTCATCGGCAAGCTCTACCTGACAACCAGCTTCGCGTGGTTCCTGGTCGGCGGCCTGCTCGCGCTCGTCATCCGCTCCGAGCTCGCCTTCCCGGGCTCGCAGGTGGTCAGCGACGAGGTCTACAACCAGCTGTTCACCATGCACGGCACGATCATGCTGCTGCTGTTCGCGACGCCGCTGTTCTTCGGCTTCGCCAACGTGCTGGTGCCGCTGCAGATCGGTGCGCCCGACGTGGCGTTCCCGCGCCTGAACATGCTCGCCTACTGGTTCTACCTCTTCGGCGGCATCATCACCGCCTCGGGCTTCTTCACCCGTGAGGGGGCCGCGGACTTCGGCTGGACGGCGTACACCCCGCTCAGTGACGGCGTCCGCTCGCCCGGCATCGGCGGCGACCTGTGGGTGATGGGCCTGTGGCTGGCCGGTCTCGGCACCATCCTCGGTGCGGTCAACTTCACCGTGACGATCATCTGCATGCGCGCGCCCGGCATGACGATGTTCCGGATGCCGATCTTCGTCTGGAACTCGCTGGTCACCAGCCTGCTGGTCCTGATCGCGTTCCCGATCTTCGCCGCCGCGCTGCTCGCGCTGGCCGCCGACCGGACGCTGGGAGCCCAGGTGTTCGCGCCGGAGCACGGCGGCGCGATCCTGTGGCAGCACCTGTTCTGGTTCTTCGGCCACCCCGAGGTCTACATCCTGGCGCTGCCGTTCTTCGGCATCATCACCGAGATCCTCCCGGTCTTCAGCCGCAAGCCGATCTTCGGCTACGTCGGCCTCGTGGCGGCCACCCTGGCCATCGCCGTGCTGTCCGTCGCGGTGTGGGCCCACCACATGTTCGTCACCGGCGCGGTCGACCTGGCCTTCTTCTCCGGCATGACGTTCCTGATCGCGGTGCCCACGGGCGTGAAGTTCTTCAACTGGATCGGCACGATGTGGGGCGGGTCCATCAGTTTCGACACGCCCATGCTGTGGTCGGTCGGCTTCCTGACGACCTTCCTCTTCGGCGGTCTCACCGGCGTGATCCTGGCCTCGCCGCCCCTGGACTTCCACGTCTCGGACTCCTACTTCGTGGTGGCGCACTTCCACTACGTCGTCTTCGGCACCGTGGTGTTCGCGATGTTCGCGGGCTTCTACTTCTGGTGGCCCAAGATGACCGGCCGGATGCTCGACGAGACCCTCGGCAAGGTCCACTTCTGGCTGCTGTTCCTGGGCTTCCACACCACCTTCCTCGTCCAGCACTGGCTCGGCGTCGAGGGCATGCCCCGGCGGTACGCCGACTACGCGGCCGGTGACGGGTTCACCACGCTCAACCAGATCTCCACCATCGGGGCCTTCCTGCTCGCGTTCTCGACGCTGCCGTTCCTGTGGAACGTCTACGTCAGCTCGCGCTCGCCCAAGGTGTCGGTCGACGACCCGTGGGGCTGGGGCCGCTCGCTCGAGTGGGCCACCTCGTGCCCGCCGCCGCGCCACAACTTCGTCACGCTGCCCCGGATCCGCTCGGAGTCCCCGGCCTTCGACCTCCACCACCCGGAGATCGCCGCGCTCGAGTACGCCGACAACGACCTCAGCGGTGCCGCAGACGCTCCCGACATGGAGGGTCGCTTCGGCAACCTCGCCGACAACGACAAGGGGGAGCGTCGATGAAGGCCGAGACCTGGATGTTCGTCTTCTGCAGCGTCTTCTTCGTCCTGGTGACGCCGTTGTACTACCTGTCCAGCGGCGACCTGACCGGCACCACCGCGCTGGTGATGACGTTCCTGCTGACCACGCTGATCGCGTTCTACCTCGGCTTCCACGCCCGCAAGATGGAGCCGCGTCCCGAGGACCGCAAGGACGGCGAGATCGCGGAGGGTGCCGGCGAGCTCGGGTTCTTCCCGCCCTACAGCTGGTGGCCGCTGTGGTGCGCCCTGTGCCTCTCGGCCATGGTGCTCGGTGTCGCGATCGGCTGGTGGCTCTTCCTGATCGGTGCCGCTCTGGGCGCGATCGCGCTGTGCGGCCTGATCTTCGAGTACTACCGCGGTGAGTACGCCCACTGAGCAGCGTGGCGAGATGATCCGAGTGTGACACGGGTCACGTCGTGAGCGAGACCCGCGCGTCTCGTAATGCAGCAGTTGTTAGCCTGAAGAGGCTTCTGCCGCGACGTTCTCTGGAGTCATGCCATGTCCTCCCGGACACCTCGATCCCGTTCTGCCCTGGCCGGGCTGCTCGCTTCGGCCCTGGCCCTGTCCGGCTGCTCGCTCACCGCGAACGGCGACTCCGACGAGGCCGGCTCCCGCACGGCGGGCAGCGGCGAGGCACCCTCGGTCCAGGAGGAGCAGGACTCCGCGGCTGTCGTCGTCAGCAACATCCGTCGAGGCGCCCAGGACGTCGACCTCACGCGGAAGCTGCGGCTGACCGTGCAGGACGGCACCTTCGAGGACGTCACGGTCACCACCCGACGCGGTGAGCCCGTGGAGGGCCGGATCTCAGCCGACAAGACGCGCTGGGTCTCCCAGCAGCAGCTGACCTCGGGCACCCGCTACCGCGTGGCCAGCACGGCCGTGGACGCCGACGGCCTGCAGAAGTCCTTCGACTCACGCTTCCGGGCCCGCACGCTCAGCCTCGACGAGCAGACCTACCCCAGCTTCGTCGGCGACGGTCAGACCGTCGGTGTCGGGATGCCGGTCATCGTGCGCTTCGACGTGCCGGTGAGCGACAAGGCCAGCATCGAGAAGCACCTCGAGGTGACCAGCAAGCCGGCGCAGGTCGGCTCGTTCCACTGGATCAGCGACAACGAGGTGCACTGGCGTCCCCGCGCCTACTGGAAGCCCGGCACCCAGGTCGAGGTGACGGCCGACGTCGGCGGCGTACCCGCGGGCAACGGCATCTACGGCCAGGTCGACCGCACCATGAACATGACCATCGGCAGCGCCATGGTCTCCAAGGTCGACATGAACACCCACCAGATGAAGGTGTTCCGCAACGGCGAGCTGCTCCGCACCATCCCGATCACCACGGGGGAGCAGCCCAAGTTCACGACGCGGTCGGGCACCAAGGTCATCGTGGAGAAGTTCCGTCAGAAGCGGATGAACTCCGAGACCGTCGGCATCGACCCCGACAGCGCCGACGGCTACGACATCGACGACGTCGAGTACGCCATGCGTGTCACCTACTCCGGCGAGTTCATCCACGCCGCCCCGTGGTCGGTCGGCAGCCAGGGCAGCGCCAACGTCAGCCACGGCTGCACCGGCCTGAGCACGGCCGACGCCGGCTGGCTCTACGACAACTCCAAGGTCGGCGACGTCGTCGAGTACACCGGCACCGGCCGTGGCACCGACCTGACCAACGGCTTCGGCGACTGGAACGCCTCGTTCGCCGACTACAAGGCCGGCTCCGCCCTGAGCTGACCTCCTGGTACCCCGAGCACCTCTCGACGCCCCCAGCACGGCTCAGCGCCGTCCTGGGGGCGTCGTACGTCCCGACCGGGCAGTTGTGCTGGCCGAAGTGACGCCGAGCGGGCAGTTCTGCAGGCTGTCAGGACGCCGAGCGGGCACTTGTGCACGGTGCCAGGACGCCGAGCGGGCACTTGCGCACGGTCGACGCCGCCGGCCCGAGCATCCGGCGTACGGCGACAGCGCTGGTCGCCCAGCCCGGTGTGCGGAGTGTGACGTCAGCGTCGCGACAAGGTCCGCAAGGAGACGCTCCTGTCGCAGTCGACTGCGTCCAGTCTCCACAACTGCCCGGTCGGCGGTTCCACGTCCAGCACCACTGCCCGGTCGGCGGTTCTACATCCAGCACAACTGCCCGGTCGGCGCTACTACATCCAGCACAACTGCCCGGTCGGCGCTACTACATCCAGCACTACTGCCCGGTCGGCAGGTCTGGGCGTGGCCTGGCCGCCGGGGACGACGAAGGGCCCCGGGGACGTGCCCCGGGGCCCTTCGTGTCGTGCTGGTGTCAGCGGCTGCTGAGCTGGTTGTCGCTCACCGAGTCGGCACGGCCGTCGAACTGGTGTCCGTCGGCGGCGTGGCCGCTCATGGCGACCTCGTGCGCGTGCTCGAGCTCGGCGTGGTGGTGTGCCTCGTCGAGCTCCTCGCGGGTGGGCTTCTGCACGTTGTCGCCGTACCAGAGCTGCGAGAGACGGCCGCGCAGCTTGTCCTTGCGCGCGGTGGGGGAGGAGACCCCGTTGTCGTCGGTCGTCAGCTGCGGGACGAAGATCTCGTCACGGTCGCGGGCGGTCAGCGTGTAGGCACGCTCCAGGGGCAGCGGCAGGTGACGCTCGCTGTAGCCGCCCTGGGCGTCCCGCATGATGATGCCGCTCTCGTAGCCGTGCAGCAGCTTCTCGTTGTCGTGACGCTGGAGCGAGATGCACCAGCGGCGCGTGATGATGAACGCGATCACCGGGCCGATGAACACGGCGGCCCTGATGAAGTAGGTGATCTGGTTGATGCTGAGGTTCATCTTGATGGCGATGATGTCGTTGCCGCCGGCGGCCCAGAGCAGACCGATGAAGGTCATCAGCGCGACCATCGTGGCCGTGCGCGTCGGGGCGTTGCGGGGGCGCTGCAGCAGGTGGTGGTCCCGCTTGTCCTGGGTGATCCAGGACTCGATGAACGGCAGCATCAGCAGGATCGTGAACATCACGCCGGGGAGCACGATGATCGGCAGCAGCACGTTCCACGACAGCGTGAGGCCGAAGAAGTGCGACTCGATGCCGGGCATGATGCGCAGCGCGCCGTCGGGCCAGCCCATGTACCAGTCGGGCTGGGAGCCGGCCGTCACCTCCGCCGGGTTGTAGGGGCCGTAGGCCCAGACCGGGTTGATGGTGATGATGCCGCCCATGAGGGTCAGCACGCCGAAGACGATGAAGAAGAACCCGCCGGCCTTGGCGGCGTACACGGGGAGCATCGGGAAACCGACGACGTTGCCCTCGGTGCGGCCGGGGCCGGGCCACTGCGTGTGCTTGTGGTAGACGAGCAGCAGCATGTGGGCCGCGATCAGCGCCAGCAGCACGCCCGGGATCAGCAGCACGTGGACGGTGTAGAGCCGCGGGATGATCGAGTCACCGGGGAACTCGCCGCCGAAGAGGAAGAACGAGGCGTAGGTGCCGATGACGGGGATCGACTTCATGAACCCGTCGGCGGCCCGGATGCCGGTGCCCGAGAGTAGGTCGTCCGGGAGGGAGTAGCCGGTGAAGCCCTCGAGCGTGCCGAGGATGAGCAGCAGGCAGCCGATCACCCAGTTGAGCTCGCGGGGCTTGCGGAAGGCGCCGGTGAAGTAGACGCGCATCATGTGCACGAACATCGAGGCGATGAAGATCATCGCGGCCCAGTGGTGGACCTGACGCATCAGCAGGCCGCCACGGATGTCGAAGGAGATGTGCAGGGCCGACATGTAGGCCTCGGACATCTCGAGCCCGCGCAGCGGCGAGTAGGACCCGTCGTAGACGACCTCGGCCATGCTGGGGCGGTACCACAGGGTCAGGAAGACGCCCGTGAGCAGCAGCACGACGAAGGACCACAGGGCGATCTCGCCGAGCATGAAGGACCAGTGGTCGGGGAAGACCTTGCGGAGGTTCTTCTTGGCCAGCCCGGCGAGGCCGAGCCGGTCGTCGGCCCAGGTGGCGGCGGCGCCGACCTTGGAGGGCTTCTCGGGCTTGGCGGCAGTCTTGCCGTTCGTGCGAGCGACGGTGTCAGCGCTCATCTCGGTCACTCATCTCCAGGCTCATCGTTGTTGCGCTCCCAGAATGACGGGCCCACGGCCTCGGTGAAGTCACGGGTGGCGACTAGGTAGCCCTCGTCGTCCACGGCCAAGGGTAGCTGCGGCAGGTGACGCGCCGCGGGGCCGAAGATGACCTTGCCGTTGTCGGCGAGGTCGAACGTGGACTGGTGGCAGGGGCACAGCAGGTGGTGCGTCTGCTGCTCCCACAGGGAGATCGGGCACCCGACGTGGGTGCAGATCTTGGAGTAGCACAGGATGCCGTCGACGCCCCAGTTCTCCCGACCGGGCCAGGGCTTGATGTCGTCGGGCTGCATGCGGACGATCACGACGGCGGCCTTGGCCTTCTCCTGCTGGAGCTCGATGCCTTCGTAGAGGGGCTCGCCCTCGGCATCGTCCTCGAAGAAGATCGCGGGCTCGCCGTTGACGAGCTGACCCACCTCCATGTCCTGGGGGCGGATCGGGGTCCCGCTGACGTCCTGGACGACGCGCATGCCGCGCTTCCAGACCGTCGTGTAGAGCTTGTCACCGGGCAGCGGACCGAGGTCGCGGAGCATGATGACGGCCGGGGCGCCGAGCAGCAGCACGGAGCCCAGGAGGCTGTTGCGGATCAGCGGACGCCGGGCGATGCCCGACTCCTCGGTGCCCTGGCGCAGCGCCGCGAGCGTCTCGACCTTGTCCTCCTCCGAGGACGAGGCCGCGTGGCGGTACTCGACGATCTCGGTGTCGGCCATGAGCTTGCGGGCCCACTGGATCGTGCCGACACCGATGAGGGTCAGTGCGAGGCCCAGGAACAGGCCCATGGTGAGGTTGGAGGCACCGAAGCCGAGCAGCTCGGAGGGGTTGTCGCCGATCTCGAAGACGAAGTACGAGACGCAGAACAGCACCGTGCAGACGGCCGAGAGGCCGAACAGCAGGGCGACCTGGCGCTCGGCGCGCTTCTCGAGGTGCTCGTCGACGTCGGTGGGCCGCGGCTCGTGGGCCGGCAGACCCGGGTCGTCGAACAGGTCGTTCTCGACCCGCTCGAGCTCGCCCTTGGCCGTCATGCCGTGCCGCCCTTCTTCTTGGTCGAACGCGTGGAGTGTGCGGCGATCCACACCGCGAAGCCGACCAGGACGCCCATGCCGACCAGCCAGGCCACGAGGCCCTCGGTGACCGGGCCCAGGGAGCCGAGCTGGAAGCCGCCGTACTTGGGCGCCTCCTCACGCTCGTTGAGGTAGGCGATGATGTGGCGCTTGTCCTCGGGGGTGAGGACCTCGTCGGAGAACACCGGCATCTGCTGCGGGCCGGTCAGCATGGCCTCGTAGATGTGCTTGTTGGAGACGCCGTCCAGCGACGGGGCGAAGCGGCCGCGGGGGAGCGCGCCGCCGGCGCCGGCGAAGTTGTGGCAGGCGGTGCAGTTGGTGCGGAAGAACTCGCCGCCCTCGACCACGCCCTCCTCGTCGACGTCCTCGGTGCTGGTCTCGGCCTCGGAGGGCACGGACGGGCCGGGGCCGAGCGTCGCGACGTACGCCGCCAGCGCCTCGGTCTCCTCCTCGGAGTAGACGGGGGGCTTGCGCAGCGCCTGGGTGCCGGGCTGGGCCATCGGCATGCGGCCGGTGCCGACCTGGAAGTCGACCGAGGCGGCGCCGACGCCGACCAGGCTGGGGCCGTACTGGTTGCCCTGCTCGGTGGGGACGCCCTCACCGTTCTTGCCGTGGCAGGACGAGCAGCCGACCAGGAACAGCGCGCGGCCCTTGGCCACGAGGTCCTCGTCGGCGGTCTTCTGCTCCGCCGAGGCGGGGGAGAGGAAGGCGAACACCCCGCCGGTGAGGATGAGCGCCAGCAGCACCACCACGGGGCCGGCGAGGCGGCTGCGGCGGTGTGCCGAGAGGCGGCCGGTGATCCGGCTGCCGAGCTTCTGCGTGAGTCGCACCAGGGAACCCTTCGGGAAAGTCAGGACTGCGGGGGACTACTTGATCAGGTAGACGGTCGCGAACAGACCGACCCAGACCACGTCGACGAAGTGCCAGTAGTACGACACGACGATGGCCGTGACCGCCTGCTCGTGGGTGAACTTGCGGGCGAGGTAGGTGCGCCCGAGCACGAACAGGAACGCGACGAGGCCACCGATGACGTGGATGCCGTGGAAGCCGGTCGCGAGGTAGAACACCGTGCCGTACGCCGAGGACGGGATCGTCAGGCCCTCGTGGACCAGCTCGGCGTACTCGAAGGCCTGGCCGCCGATGAAGACGGCGCCCATGCAGTAGGTGAGGATGAACCACTCCCGCAGGCCCCACTGCTTGAACTGCCACAGCTTGCCGGTGCGACCGACGATGCCGTCCTCGGCCTTGAAGACGCCGAGCTGGCAGGTCACCGAGGAGGCCACGAGGATGATCGTGTTGACCGTGGAGAACGGCACGTTGAGCAGCTCGGTCTCCTGGGCCCACAGCTCGGGGCTCACGGAGCGGATCGTGAAGTAGGCGGCGAAGAGAGCCGCGAAGAACATGAGCTCGCTCGAGAGCCACACGATCGTGCCCACGCTGACCATGCTGGGTCGGTCGTGGTGCCCGTGGAGTCGGGATGCCGGGATAGCCGTTGCTGTCGCCACCCGATCATTATTGCCCCACCCTGTGAATCGGCCATCCCTGACCCCGGTGTTTTGCTGAGAAGCACCACCTAACCTGGAGGTGTGCCGCCCTTCTCCCCGTCCGCCGTCTTCACCGAGTGGGGCCTCTCGCCCGTGCTGTTCGTGCTCGTCGTGTGGGCCGCGGGGCTCTACCTGTACGCCGTGTGGCGGCTGCGCGACCGCGGTGATCGGTGGCCCGTGGGGCGCACGCTCGCCTTCGTCGGGGGTGGCCTGGGGACGTTCTTCTTCGCCACCAGCTCGGGCCTCGCGGCGTACGACACGACGCTGCTGAGCGTGCACATGGTCCAGCACATGCTGCTCTCGATGGTCGTGCCGGTGATGTGCGCCCTGGGCGCCCCGGTGACGCTGGCGCTGCGCACGCTGCCCGCCCGGCCCCGCCGCGTGCTGCTCGCGGTGCTGCACTCCCGGGTCGCGAAGGTGCTCACCTTCGCGCCCCTGACCCTGGCCGTCTACGTGATCAGTCCGTGGGCGCTCTACTTCACCGGCTGGTACGACGCCACCTTGCGCTCGGACCTGCTGCACGAGCTGATGCACGTGCACCTGGTGGCCGTGGGTGCGTTGTTCTTCACACCGATCCTGGGCGTCGACCCCGTCCCCGGTCGCGTCAGCCACCCGTTCCGCCTGCTGATGCTGATGCTGACGCTGCCCTTCCACGCCTTCCTCGGCGTCACCGTGATGGGCCAGACCACCCTCATCGGCGGCGACTGGTACCCCTCGCTCAAGGCGCAGCTGCCGTGGCTCCCCGACCCGATGGCCGACCAGCACCTGGCCGGCGGGATCCTGTGGGGGTCGGGCGACCTGATCGCGCTCATGATGTTCGTCACGCTGTTCGTGCAGTGGGTCCGGGCCTCGCAGCAGGAGGCCCGCCGCGAGGACCGACGGCTCGACCGGCTCGCCCGGGCCGAGGAGCGGACGCGCGACCGGGACGGCGCGCAGGAGCGGGAGCAGGCGACCACCGTCCCGGGTGCCCCCAGGCGGTAGCATCCGCGACGTGACCTCCGCCTCCTCCAGCGCCGGCAAGACCCTGAGGGTGCTCGTCTACAGCGACGACGTCGACACGCGGGAGCAGGTGATCCTGGCGCTCGGCCGTCGGCCGCACCCGGACCTGCCCGAGGTGGAGTACGTCGAGGTGGCGACCGAGCCCGTGGTGATCCAGCAGATGGACGCCGGCGGCGTCGACCTGGCCATCCTGGACGGCGAGGCCGCCCCGGCCGGGGGCATGGGCATCGCCAAGCAGCTCAAGGACGAGATCTACCGATGCCCGCCGGTGCTGGTGCTCACCGGGCGGGTCCAGGACAACTGGCTCGCGACCTGGTCGCGTGCCGACGCCGCGGTGTCCCACCCGCTGGACCCGATCGAGCTGGCCGAGGCCGTCATCCGGCTGCTGCGCTCGCGGGTCCCGGCCACGACGTGAGCCCGGTCCCGACCGGCGGGACCGCACCCAGCTGGCCGTCGGTGCTCGGCGGCCTCGTCGCCGGGCGCGACCTGGACGCGGGGGAGACCGCCTGGGCGATGGGCGAGGTCCTCGCCGGTGCTGCCACCCCCGCGCAGGTCGCCGGCTTCGCGGTGGCGTTGCGCGCCAAGGGCGAGACCGTGGCCGAGATGGAGGGCCTGGTCGCCGCGATGTACGACGCCGCGACCCCGCTCTCGGTGCCCGGTCGCCTGCTCGACGTGGTCGGGACGGGCGGTGACCGCTCGTTCTCGGTGAACATCTCCACCATGGCCGCGATCGTGGCGGCCGGCGCGGGCGCGACCGTGGTCAAGCACGGCAACCGCTCGGCCTCCTCCAAGGCCGGCAGCGCCGACGTGCTCGAGCGGCTCGGCATCCGTCTCGACCTCCCGGCGGCCGACGTCGCCCGGGTCGCGGAGGAGGCCGGCATCACGTTCTGCTTCGCCGCGGCCTTCCACCCCGCCCTGCGTCACGCCGCCACCGCGCGCAGCGAGCTCGGCATCGGCACCACCTTCAACTTCCTCGGCCCGATCGCCAACCCGGCCAAGCCGGCCGCCCAGGCGATCGGGTGCGCCGACGTGCGGATGGCGCCGGTCATGGCCGGGGTCTTCGCCCGGCGGGGCGTCGACGCGTGGGTCTTCCGCGGCGACGACGGCCTCGACGAGCTGACCACCACGACGACCTCACGCGTGTGGCTCGTCCGCGACGGCGAGGTGACCGAGCAGGTCCTCGACCCCGAGTCGCTGGGCCTGGCCCGCGGGACCGCCGAGGGGTTGCGCGGTGCCGACGCGGCGTACAACGCCGAGGTGGTGCTGCGGACCCTCGACGGCGAGCAGGGACCGGTGCGCGACGCCGTGCTGCTCAACGCCGGTGCCGCGCTGGCGGTGCACGCGCGAGGCGACGGCAGCCTCGAGGAGCAGGTCGCCGCCGGCCTCGCCCGCGCCACCGAGGCCGTCGACTCCGGTGCCGCCCGGGCTGCTCTGGACCGCTGGGTGGCCGCGACCCGCTGAGGGCCGCGGCTCACCCCGCCGGGCTCAGCTGACCTTGATGCTCAGCTTGGCCGACCGCGAGCTCGTCAGCTGGGCGTTGCCGCCGTAGCCGACCGAGAGGTAGTGCGTCCCCCGGCTCAGCCGCGGCACCGTGATGGTGACCTTGCCGCGGGCGGAGGAGGCGATCGAGACGTACTTGATGCGCCGGGTGCCGTCGTACACCGAGACGGTGCCGCTGATCGCGGCCCCGGTGGGTGCGGTCACGGTGACGTAGGCGCGCGGGTACGTCGTACGACGGATGGTGCGGTCGGCGAGGGTGAACGTCGACCTGGACGCCGCCTTGGCGACCCGCATCCCCGTCGACGTGCTGGTGCCGTCGAGGTACCCGACGCGCTTGGCGGTGACGCGGACGCTGATCAGACGACCGGCGTCGGCGCCTCCGAGGAGGTAGGACGTCGACGTGGCGCCGGTGACGGCGACGCCGTCGCGCAGCCACTGGTAGGTGAAGGACGGCGACCGCGTCCAGGTGCCGGGGTTGGCGGTCAGGCGGTAGCCCACCTTGGCGATGCCGGAGACCTTGGCCGCGCCGGTGGCGACGAGCCGCTCGTTGCCGGTGGCGGTGAGGGCGTTGCTGGTCACCGTCGTGGGGGAGTAGCCGGCCCTGGTGCCGGTGGCCCGCAGCTGGACCGTCTTGCCGGCGTCGGCCGTGCGGACCACGAAGCTGGGCGTCGTGGCCCCGCTGACCGCCACGCCGCCGACCAGCCACTGGTAGGCGGTGGTGACACCGGTCTCCTGCCAGGTGGCTGATCCCGAGACGGTGGTCCCCACCGTGGCGGTGCCCTGCAGCACCAGCTCGCGGAGCAGCGAGGGACCCGTCCCGAGACCGCCCTTGACGATGTTGCTGTCCGCGGTGCCGGCGGGGTAGCCCGCCCTGGTCCCGGTGACCCGGACCTTGATCGACTGGTTCAGGTCGGTCTGGGTCAGCTCGTAGACGCGGGTGGTGGCGCCGGGGATCGCGGTGGTGCCGCGGTACCACTGGTAGGAGGTCACCACGTCGGGCAGGTTCCAGCTGGGCAAGGTCGACGTGAGGGCCGTGCCGACCTGGCCCGCCCCGGTGATCTGCGGGGCGACGGTGGCCGGCCGGTCGATCACCGTGAACCCCCGCCAGGCCGAGCTGCCGAGGTCGGCTCCGGCCGGGTCCACGGCGACGACTCGCCACTCCCAGCTGCCCGCGGCGACGGCCGTGAGGGGCGCCCAGGCCTGGGCCGCGGTGGTGCGGGTCTCGATGGTGCTGGTCGAGCCCGTCGCGCGACGCTCGAACCGGTAGGTGCTGGCGCGCTTGACCGCGCCCCACGCGAAGAGGGCTCCGTTGGGGTCCTGTCGGGTGCCGTCCGCCGGGGACTGCAGGCCCGGGCCCGTCCCCACGACGACGAACGGGGCCAGTCGGCTCCACGCACCCACGCGGCCCTTCGCGTCGACCCGCTGGACGCGCCAGCGGTAGCTCGAGGCCGCCGCGGGGAGCGGGTTGACCGGTGCGTGGCTGGTCTGCTTGGTGTTCAGCGCGAGGACCCGGTTGCCCTGGCTGGGGACGGTGTCGTCGTTGCGGTAGACCTCGAGGTTGTAGGACGCGGCGAACGGCAGGGGCTCCCAGGTCAGCACCTGGCTCTCGTCCAGCGTGCCCCCGTCGCCGGGGCTCACCTGCTCCGGCACCGGGGAGCGCTTGTCGAAGCGGCCGGTGCGGCTCCAGGAGAGGTTGTTCTGGGAGCCGTCGACGGCCTGGACGCGCCAGTAGACGGTGCCCTCGGGGTAGGTCGTCGACGGGGAGGTGAACGTGGTCTGGTCGACGAGCACGTTGTCGAGGAGCGTGGTGGAGAGGAACTGGGCGCTGGTCGAGGTCTGCACGCGGTAGTAGGACGCCTCGGTGCGTGACACGTTGGGCAGGTCGGAGGATCCCGACGTGCTCGGCGCCGGCGCCTTCAGGTAGTCGGACCAGTCGAGGGTGATGTCGTCGGAGAGCACTGCCTCGTCGTCCGGGGAGACGAGGGCGACGGCGTTGCTCAGCAGGTTGAACTGGTGCCGTGCCGCCTTCAGGGGGGCGCAGCCCGTCGCCGCGCTGCAGGGCACCACCTGCCAGTAGTACGCCGAGCCAGCGTTGCTGTCGGCGAAGGCGGCCGTCGGTGCCCACACCGTGCTGTAGACGATCCGCGGGTAGGTGAGGTCGACGAGGTTCGTCATCTCGGCGTCGCGCGAGACGTACAGCTTGTAGTACGCAGCACCGGGGACGCTGTCCCAGGCCAGCACGGGGGACTGCCGCAGGTTCTGGCAGGAGGCCGGAGCGGTCTTGGTGCACGAGGTCGCCGCGTCGGCCAGCTCGGTGCCCACGAGGGCTGCGCGCTGACCTCCGACCTCGTCCAGCTCGGTGATCCGGAAGGCCCCGATGCGGCCTTCACCGAGGAACACCGTGGACCGGTAGGCCTCGACCTGGAACTCGTAGCGCCCGGGTGCGAGGTAGCCGTCGCCGACGTCCTCGGTCGCGGGGTTCGTCGTGGTGATGGTGGTGCCGTTCCACGCTGTCGCGCCGGCCTTGCGCAGCCGGACGACGTACTTCGTCGCCTCCGTGACGGGATCCCAGGTCAGCGTGGGGAACCGTGTCGTGGAGGTCTCTGCCGAGGTCGGGTGCGGGGACGTGGCAGTCGGTGCCGGGGGCTCGAGCACCTCGAAGGTCGGCTGCGCGCTCACGAGCAGCGAGGTGCCGAGCCGACCGTCCTCGGAGACGGTCTGCACCGTCCAGCGGTAGGAGCCGGGCTTGAGGGTGCTGCGGGGAGTGAAGGAGGTCGCGGACGTCGTGGTGGGAGAGACGGTGCTGCCACCGTCGATCGGGGTGATGGTCACCCGGTAGCCCGCCGCGTCCCGGGCCGCTGACCAACGCAGGGTCGGCACCGTCACCTCGGCGCCACCGACAGGTGAGGTGGGCGTGACCGCCGCCGGGTCGTAGGTGAACTCGCCGATCTCGGCGTTGATGCCCTGGGTGATGGGCACCGGAGTCCCGGTCGGCGTCCGGTCGAAGGCCAGGACGCGCCAGTAGAACTGGCCGCCGGCGCTGGGCATGCAGGCGCGCTCGCGAGCGCTCGCAGGTGTGAAGGTGGTCTGGGTCGTGGTGCACCGGGTCGTCAGCTTGTTGTCGTCGGGGAACGACCTCTGCGTGCTGATCTGCACCTGGTAGTAGCCGGCGAGCTCGACGGGTTCCCACTCGAGGAAGAGCGGGTCGCCCAGGGTGCTGCCGTCCACCGGGTGCACGAGCTCCGGCTGGTCGGGCCAGTTGCGGCGGAACTGCCACACGGCCTGGTCCGAGCCCCACGAGGGGGCGTTGCCCGCCAGGTCGACGGGCCGCACCCGCCAGTAGTACTCGTCGTTGTCGAGCGTCGAAGGAGGTGAGTAGCGCGTGCCGGTGATGCGGGTGACGGTGCGGGTGACGGCGGCGGTGTCGTTCTGGAAGTTCTCGTCGGTGCTGAGCTGGAGGTCGTACGTCGCGGCACCCGGGACGGGGTCCCAGTCGAGCGCGACCTCGGTGATGGGCGACAGGCCGCCGGGGTCGTGGGGCGGGGACGCCAGGGACACGGCCGGCAGCGGGAGCACGCGGTAGGACCACGGGTTGCCGGGAGCCTCGGAGGACCAGGGCGTGACGGTGCCGGGGGCCATCTGGGCCCGCACCCGCCAGTAGTAGGTGCCGGGTGCCTGCTGGGTGGTGTCGGTCAGCGAGGTGCTCCTGACCGAACGGGTCGCGTAGAGCGCGGGGTCGGTGAACTGGGGGTCGGTGCCGACCTGGACGTCGTACCCCGTCGCGCCGGGCACGGCCGACCACGTGAACGTGGCCGGGTCGACGGGGGGCTGCAGGTCGGTGCCGTCGCTCGGGCCGACCGGGACGGGACGGTCGAGGGCGCCGCGTCGGAAGCTCGCCTGCACCCAGTCGCTGGTGCTCGTCGTGGAGAAGCGCGCGCGGACCTGCCAGAAGATGTCGGTGTCACCCGGCAGCTGCGTGGTCGGCACGTAGGCCGCGTTGGTCGTCGAGGTGTTGACGAGCGGGCTCGACAGGTCGGAGGACGTGCTCACCTGCACGTCGTAGCTGCTCGCGCCCTCGACGCGGGTCCACGACAGGACGGGGATCTGCTGGACCGTGGTCCCGGCGGGCGACAGCCCGTACGGCGCTGCGACCGCGGCGCTGGCCGACGTCGGGGCGAGCCCCCACCCGCTGGCAGCCAGGATGCCCACCAGGAGCACGGTGAGCAGGCGGCGTGGACCGCGGATGGACGACGAACGCATGTGACCCCCAAGTGATCTCGATCCTGATCACGGTAGGGGTCGGTTTAACGGCGTAAGTCCGTTTTGAGACTTTCGGCTCGGGTGGACCAGCCCAGCGTGGACGTCAGTCCAGGCCGAGGGAGAACGCGGACTCGAGGTCGTGGCGCGAGTAGGTGCGGAACGCGATGTGGGTCTCGGTCTCCTGGACGCCGGGCACCTTGTTGAGCTGGTCGGCCACGACCCGGGCGACGTCGTCGTGGCCGGCCACGCGGACCATGGCGATCAGGTCGATCTGGCCGGTGACGCTGTAGACCTCGCTGATGCCGTCGAGCGCGGCGATGGCCTCGGCCACCTCGGGGATGCGCGCGACGTCGGCCTTCACGAACACGATGGCGGTGATCATGGGGTCAACGTACCGCCGGGGCGGGGCGGCAGGGGGTCAGCGCGTCGGCTGGTGCACCGTCGCCAGCTGACGACGCTCGTCGAACGGGACCAGCTCGGACCGCGAGGTGGCGACCGCGTCGTGCAGCTCGAGGTGGCGACCCGCACCGTGGAGCGGGCAGGTCCACTCGCCCTCGACGTGGACCAGGCGGACCCCCGGCTGCTCGAGCCAGCGCAGGATCAGCTCGGACTCCTCGGCCGTCGCCGCCGGCGTCGGGCCGGGGCCGCCGAGGACCGTGTCGGCCGACTCGCGCAGCCCGCGCACCCAGTCGCCCGCGTGGGCGTCGAGCGGGATGATGCCGGCTGCGGCCAGCCGTCCGTGGCGCACGACGTGGACGGCCCAGCGGCGGTCGTCCTCGCGCCGCGCCGCGACCAGCTCGCTGCAGCCGGCGAGGGACCCCAGCCGTTGCGTGCGCGACGCGGCGCGCACGAACGCGGAGAGCCGGTCGCGGTGCACGCCCGCCTCCTCGAAGCGCTCGCCCTCGGCCAGCGTCGCCATCCGCTGGGTCAGGGTCTCGACCACCCGGTCGGCGTCCTGCCGCAGCGCGTCGCGCAGCCGGGCCACCTCGTGGGCGTAGGTGTCCACGTCGACGCTGCCGTCGCAGGGGGACAGGCAGCGCTGCATCTCGGCCAGCACGCACGGGGTGCGCGTCGGCGTCAGGGGCAGCCGGTCGGTGCACTGCCGCACCGGGAAGCTCTCGTGGAGCGCGGCCAGGCAGCGCTCGGCGGTCCGGCGCGAGGAGAAGGGGCCGAGGTAGTCGGCGCCGTCGTCGGCGACCTTGCGGACCAGGGACAGCCGGGGCCACGGCTCCACGGTGAGCTTGAGCCAGGTGACCTTGTCGGGGCGACGGCTGCGACGGTTGTAGCGCGGCCGGTGGGCGGCGATCAGGCGGAGCTCGCGGACCCCCGCCTCGAGCGGCGTGGCGCACTCGACGTGGTCGACCGAGCCGGCCAGGTTGACCATCTCGCCCATCCGCGCCCGGGACTCCGAGGCGGTGAAGTAGGACCGCACCCGGGTGCGGAGGTCGCGGGAGGTGCCGACGTAGAGGACCTCGTCGCGGTCGTCGCGGAACAGGTAGACACCGGGGGCGTGCGGCAGGTGCTCGGCCAGGTGACGCTTGCGGCGCACCGTGGGGCTGACGCGGGAGCTGAACGTGCTCAGCTCCTCCAGCGTGTGCACGCCCAGCCCCCCGAGGCGCTCCATCAGGCCGTGCAGGACGTCGACGGTGGCCCGGGCGTCGGACAGGGCCCGGTGGTCGGGCGTGGTGGCGGACCCGAAGGCCACCGCGAGCGAGCTGAGCTTGCAGTTGGGGGCGTCGTCACGGGTGATCACCCGGCGTGCGAGGCGCGCGGTGTCCAGCACCTCGAAGCGTGGCCACGGACGCCCCTGCTGGGCCGCGAAGTGCTGGAGGAAGCCCACGTCGAAGGGCGCGTTGTGCGCGACGAGGACGCAGCCGTGCGCGAACTCCAGGAACGACGGCAGCGCCGACTCGATGGACGGCGCGGTGGCCACCATCGAGTTGGTGATGCCGGTGAGGACCGCGATGAACGGAGGGATGGCGGCGTGCGGGTTGACCAGGGTCTGGAACTCGCCGAGCACCTCGCCCCCGCGGACCTTGACCGCGCCGATCTCGGTGATCATCGACCCCTGCTTGGCGGACCCGCCGGTGGTCTCGAGGTCGACGACGCAGAAGGTGGTCTCGCGCAGGGGACGACCGAGCTCGTCGAAGCTCATCTGGCTGTCCCACCTGCTCATGGGAGGGACGCTAGGCGGGGGCACCGACAAGGCCGTGGAGGGCCGGCCCGGCGTGGCGTCGCGACGGACGGTCGGAGCGTGCCGACGGGACGGGCGGAGGTGTGCCGGCCCGGGTTGTCGGTGGCGGGTGCTGGAGTGCTCGTGACCGGCCTTCCCCCGCTCTGCAAGGAGACCCCGATGAGCGTCCACATCGACTGCGACACCTGCCTGGTGCGTGGCCTGGCCTGCCACGACTGCGTGGTGACGGTGCTCCTGGGCCCGCCTCCCGAGCTCGGCTTCGACGCCGAGGAGGCCCACGCGCTCGAGGTCCTGGCGGGATCCGGGCTCGTGCCGCCGCTGCGGATGGTGACGCCCGTGAGCGGCCCCGAGATCGAGTCCGCGTGAACAACGCCACACCGTCCGTCCACGGTCTCGACTTGGAGTGCCAGCGGGCCTGACCTAGTGTCGAGCGCTGTTGGCCGTCGTCAGCGGGCACCGACCGGGTGCCCACGCCGGCCGCGCCGAGTCCGGACTCGTCTCCTGGGGGGAGAGGGGTGGCCGGAGCCGGGGACCCATGTTCCTGGGGTGAATCCAGGCGCCGACAGCACCGATCGTGCCGTCACGCACCTGGTAGGGCGTTCTTTGGGCCCGAACCCGTCAGCTCACCTGGTAGGCGTTGAGACAAAGAGGAGACCGGCCGCTCGTGAACGACGGTTGGAAGTACCCCCATGCCCGCGCAACAGTAGGAGCGGCCCTCGCCCTGGGCCTCACCGGCCTCGGCGTCGTCCAGGCCGCTCCCGCCACCGCGGCCCCCGACGACAGGCTCAAGTCCCGCATCGACGCCGCGCAGGCCGCGGTCGACGACGTGGCCCCGGCGGCAGCCGCCGCCGATCGACGTCACGACCGGGCACAGACCCGGGTGACGACCAGCACCAAGCGCGTCAAGACCCTCACCAAGCGCATCGTGCGCGCGAAGACCCTCGCGGAGACCGTGCGCGAGCAGGTGGCGACCGACGTGCTCGCCGAGCACCAGGTCTCCGGCGGCAGCACCGCCCCGAGCGCGACCTCGCTCCCGGCCGACTCCGAGGTGCTGCTCAGCAACGTGAGCGTCGTGTCCGAGGACACCGACGGTCGCATCGAGCAGGTGGCGCGGTCCCAGGCCACCGCCCAGCAGCTCACCCAGCGTCGCGCGCAGGTCCGCCAGGCCCTCGTGGACCAGCGGGCCACCGCCAAGAAGCTCGCCGCCCGGGAGGCCACGGCCGCCGGTGCGGTCGACCGGGCCCAGGGCAAGGTCGACGCCCTCGAGGCCGAGCTCGCCGAGCGCCGGGAGGAGCGCGAGGCCGAGCAGGCAGCGGCTGCTCCGGCGGCTCCGGCGGCGCCCGACGGGTCCGCGAGCTCCGCGGTCTCCTACGCCATGGCGCAGGTCGGCAAGGCCTACGTCTGGGGTGCCTCCGGTCCCAGCTCCTTCGACTGCTCGGGGCTCACCATGGCCGCGTGGGCGACGCAGGGCGTCTCGCTGCCGCACAACTCGGGAGCCCAGTACGCTGCGGGCACGCCCGTCTCCGAGAGTGAGCTGCAGCCCGGTGACCTCGTCTTCTACTACAGCCCGATCAGCCACGTCGGCCTCTACGTCGGCAACGGCCAGGTCGTCAACGCGCTGAACCCCGGTTCCGGTGTCCAGGTCTCGGGTCTGCACGACATGCCCTACTCCGGCGCGGTCCGCCCTGGCTGACCGACGCCACGCCGACGCCGCCCGTCCCCCTCGTGGGGCGGGCGGCGTCGTGCGCTCCGGCGGCGTGCGGAACCCACCGCGCCGGTGGCGCACCCTGGTCGCCGCGGTGCTGGTCGCCGTCCTCGGAGCCCTCTCGCTGAGCGCCTGCGAGCAGGAGGTGGACCTGGAGCCGCCTCGCGCCCAGCAGGGTGCCTCGCTGAGCGCCGACCAGGCGCAGCGCGCCCTGGACGGACTCGTCGCCGCCCTCGACGGCGACCGACGGGGTGCCGCCACGGCCCTCGCGGCCCCGTCGGGCGCCGAGGTCGTGGGTGCCGCCTGGGACAACGCCCAGGCGCTGCGCCTGCAGGACCTCGCGATGCGCTACGTCGACACCGCGGCCCCGCCCACCGCCGTGGAGCGGCAGCGCTGGGGGAGGACCGCCGTCCCGGTCACGGTGCGGCTGACCTTCGCCTACGGCGGGTTCGACACCGACCCGGCGGAGGTCGAGACCCGGGTCGCCCTGGTGCCCGGGGACGGGTCCGTGAGGGTCGCCGGGTTCGGCGGGGCCGGCCGGACGCCGCTGTGGCTGGTGGAGCCGCTGCGCGTCGTACGCACGGCGGAGACGTTGACCGTGGTCGCGGGGCCGCTCGGCCGCTACCCGCGGCTGACCGAGCGTGCGGTCACCCAGGTGCGTCGGGTGCTGCCGCGGTGGCGCGGGCCGTTGGTCGTCGAGGTCCCCCGGACCCGCGCCGAGCTCGACGCCACGCTCGACGCCCCGGCGGACCGCTACGACGAGATCGCCGGCGTGACCACCTCCGTCGACGGGTCCACGACGCGGGGCGCGCCGGTGCGGGTCTACCTCAACCCCGAGGTCTTCGCCGACCTCTCCGCCGCCGGGGCCCAGGTCGTGGCCAGCCACGAGGCGGTGCACGTCGCGACCGGCTCCAGCTTCACCTCGGTACCCACCTGGCTGCTGGAGGGCTTCGCCGACTACGTCGCGCTCGACGACGCCGGCGTCCCGGTCGACCGCGCTGCCGCCCAGGCGCTGCGTCAGATCCGGCGCGACGGGCCGCCCGACCGGTTGCCCACGCCCGCCGACCTCGACCCGACGGCGACCGGGCTCGGTGCGACCTACGAGCTGGCCTGGCTGGCGTGCCGCTTCCTGGGTCAGGAGTACGGCACCGACCGGCTGGTCCGGCTCTACGGCTCCGTGGCCGACGGCACCCCGGCGGCGGCCGCGTTCCGCGACGTCCTCGGCACCACGCAGGGTGCCTTCGTGGGGGCCTGGCGCGCGGACCTGCGACGGTTGGCCCGCGTGGCAGGCTGAGGCGGTGACGTCGGCCCGTCGTACCGCTGCGGTCCTGCTGCTCGTCTCGGTCGTCGCCTTCGCGGTGCTGGCCGTGCTGCTGGTGCCGTGGGACTGGGTCCCCGGTGGCCGGGTGCTGCCCGTGCGGGCCGACGAGGTGTTCACGGCCCGGGAGATCGAGCGCGCCACGGCGTACTCCTCAGCGCAGCGGCACCTGGGCTGGGGGTCGCTCGCCGTGTCCGTGCTGGTCGGCCTGCTGCTCGGGCTGACGCCGCTGGGAGCCCGTGTGGTGCGCCGACTGCGGGGATGGTGGTGGTGGCGTGCCCTGCTGGCGACCCTGCTCGTGCTCGTCGTGGGCGTGCTCGCGACCGCGCCGTTGACGGTGCTGGTGCGTCGCAACGCGCTGGAGGCGGGGCTGAGCACCCAGCCGTGGTCGGGCTGGCTCCGGGACCAGGTGGTCTCGCTCGGGCTCTCCTGGGTGTACGCCGGCCTCGTGGTGCTGCTCGTCGTCGGGGTCGCCCGCCGGGCGCCGCGGCGGTGGCCGCTGGTCGTCGGGGCGGTGGCGGCGCTGCTCGTCGTGGTCGGCTCGTGGGTCTACCCCGTGGTCGTGGAGCCGTTGTTCAACCGGTTCACCTCGCTGCCCGACGGGCCACTGCGTTCCAGCGTGCTGGCGCTGGCGCGCGAGGAGGGGGTGCCCGTCTCCGACGTGCTCGTGGCGGACGCGTCCCGGCGTACGACCACGCTGAACGCCTACGTCTCGGGGCTGGGCAGCACCCGCCGGGTCGTGCTCTACGACAACCTCGTCGATGACGTGCCGCGACGCGAGACGCTGGTGATCGTGGCGCACGAGCTGGGCCACGCGAAGAACCACGACGTGGCGGTGGGGACCACCCTCTCGGCCCTGGGTGTCGCTGCCGGGGTGGGCCTGCTGGGTCTCGTCGTGGGGCCGGCGCTGCTGCGCCGGTCGGGGGCGGGCTCCGTCGGCGTCCCCGAGGTGGTGCCGCTGGTGCTGGCCCTGGTCACGGTCGGCACGCTGCTGGCGAGCCCGGTCGAGAACACCCTGAGTCGCGCCGTCGAGGCCAGGGCCGACCGGGAGTCGTTGGCCGCCACGGGGGACCGGGCGGCCTTCGAGCGGATCCACGAGCGGCTGGCGGTGCGGGCGCTGGCCGACCCGGAGCCGCCGGCGTGGAGCAGGTTCTGGTTCGGCTCGCACCCCACGGCACTGCAGCGGATCGGCCTGGCCCGGGGCCTGGAGCGGGCGCGGTGATCGGGAGGGCCGGAACGCGAGCACGCGCCCGACCCGGTCAGCGAGTGACCGGATCGGGCGCGCGTGACGGCGGCTCACCACCCCCCGGCAGTGCGGGTGCGTTGCTCGGGCGCACCCGCTGAGAAGCCGCCGTCGGGCCCACGCGCGTGGTCGCGTGGGACGTCAGGTGTCCTCAGGTGTCGGGATCGTCCGATGCCTGACCCGGGCGGGTCAGGCAGGGGGTCAGCACTGAGCGGTGGTGGCGGCCTCAGCCTGGACGCTGTCGCAGGTGTCCTGGAAGACCTCGGTGACGACGTCGCCGAGGAGGAAGACGATGGCGACCACGATGGCGGCGATGGCGGCGACGAGCAGGCCGTACTCGACCGCGGAGGCGCCCTCCTCGTCACGGCGGGTCTGGAGCATCTGCAGGGCGACGTAGAGCTTGATCATGACGATCTCTTTTCCTGAGCGATGGGAGTGGTTCCGTGGCCGGGAGGGCCAGTGGGATAACTCTCCCAAATCGGACAGAACGGGACATCGTGCTCCCGGTCCCTTCGGGGTGACCAATACGGGTCATTTCGGAAGTAGTCCGGACGGACTACCCGGACCTGCGCCGGGGTGGCCGTTCGGTCAGCGGGGCGGGGTGGCGTCCGCGATGAGCCCCATCCGCATGGCGGTGACCAGGGCCTGGGCCCGGTTGGCGGCCCCGAGCTTGTCGTAGATGCGGCCGATGTGGCTCTTGGCCGTCGACTCGCTGAGGTAGAGCTTGGCGGCGATCTGGCTGACGCCCAGCCCCTCGGCGAGGAGGTCGAGCACCTGGCGCTCGCGGTCGGTCAGGCGCGGGGCACCCGAGCGCATCCGCCGCATCATCGCCTCGGCGAGGCCGGTGCAGGTGAAGGTGAGCGGGGCCACCGAGGCCTGCTTGGCGGCGGAGACGACGGTGGAGGTGGGGGCGTCCTTGCCGACGAAGGCCGACGCCCCGGCGTCCATGGCCGCGAACAGCTGCTCGTCGCCGGCGTACATCGTCAGCACCACGAGCCCGATCTGCTTGTCGTCCTTGCGCAGCGTGCGCACCACGTCGAGACCGGAGCCGTCGGGGAGGCGCACGTCGGTGACGACGACGTCGGGCTGCAGGCGCGCGACCTGGGCGAGGCCGTCGGCGACCGAGCCGGCCTGGCCCACCACCTCGAACCGCTCGTCCTGGGCGAAGGCGCCGGCCAGACCCTGACGGATCAGCTCGTGGTCGTCGATCAGCAGCACGGTGGTCATCGCTCACGCGGGCACGGGAGCCCGGCCTCCGGACGCGACGCTACCGCGCCGGGGCCCCGACCCGGACCTGGACACGGGTGCCGGGCCGCTCGGGGGTCGGTGCCTCGATGCCGAGCTCGGCCCCGATGGCCACCGAGCGCTCCCGCATGATCTTCAGGCCCTGGGAGTCCGCCCGCGGCCGGTGCCCGCGCGTGCCGTCGTCGCGCACCTCGAGCTCGGCGAAGGGCGCCCGGACGGTGCACCGGAGCCAGAGGTTGGCGGCGCCGGAGTGCTTGCGCGCGTTGTTCATCGCCTCCTGGGCGATGCGCATCAGCTCGAACTCCTGGTCGCGGGGCAGCCGGGGGCCCTCCTCGTCGAGGGTGACGTGCACGGTCATCGTCGAGGTCGTGCCGACCTGGTTGGCGTACGCCGAGAGGCTCTCGCCCAGCCCGGAGCTGGCCGCCAGCTCGTGACGCAGGTCGAAGATCGAGTGCCGCAGCTCGGCCACCACGCGGGTCACCTCCTCGCGCAGCTCCACGATCCGGCCCAGCTGGTCGGGGTCGCGGGTGCCCGAGGCGAGGTTGTCGACGAGGTAGCCGAGCCCGGCGACGTCCTGGGCCACCCCGTCGTGGACCTCGCGGGCGATGCGCTGACGTTCCTGGGCGGTGGCGCTGTCGCGCACCCGACCGAACAGGAGCGCGGCCTGCAGCTGCACGGCGAGCCGGGAGAGCCGGGTGCGCAGCTCCAGGGCGTTGGCGGACTCCACGGGCCGCAGCGCCTCCACCACGAGGACCGCGATGGTCTCGTCGTTGGCCACCAGCGGCAGCGCGAGGCGTCGCTCCCGCAGCATCATCGCCTCGTACTCCCAGCAGCGCGCCGAGAGCTCCTCGGCCCACATCATCGCGCCGGGCTCGGTGCCGGCGGTGTAGCGCAGCGGCACCATCGCGCCGGTGGGGGAGCGGGTGAAGACGCCGGCCGCCCGCAGCGGGACGGTCTCGTCGGCCTCCTCCATCACCTGCTCGGCGATGCCCACCGCGTCCAGGCCGCCGCTGAGCTTGCCGGCCAGCGCCTCGAGACGGCGGATCAGCCCGACGGCGCTGCGGTAGGAGGAGTCGGTGTCGGTCGTCGCCTGGGCCGTGCGCAGGGTGCTGCCCAGCAGGCCGAGCCCGATGCCGGTGACGAGCCACAGCAGCGCGTTGGTCGCGAACTCGGTGTCCCAGTCGCGGACCAGCCCGAGCCGGACGAGGACCATGACGGCGAGCTCGAGGACCACCACCCGGGCCAGGCCCAGCCGGCCGCTGTCGAGCGCGGCGACCAGGACGGGGACGACGAGGTAGGGCGTGACCGTGGCGTGGTCGGGGTAGACGAGCGCGGCCGTGACCGCGACCACGGTGGCCTCGAGCAGGGCGACCACGGTCTGGGACCAGCCCGTGCGCGCTCCGGCGAGGAGGGCGAGCAGCGCCGTGACCGCCACCACGGCGACGCCGAGCAGGTCGTCGGCACCGGCGAGCACCGTCAGGGGGATCAGCGCTGCCAGGGTGAAGACGCGAGCGGCGAGCGCCACGCGGCCGATGTCGGTCACGGGCAGATCCTGCCCGACAGCTGCTCCACGGGTCAGATCCTGCCCGAGAACTGTCCCATCATGGAGATGCCCGCCGGCCCGAGGACCGCGATGAACAGGCAGGGCAGGATGCAGAAGATCAGCGGCACCAGGATCTTGACCGGCACCTTCTGGGCCGCGGCCTCGGCCCACTGCCGGCGCTTGACCCGCATCTCCGAGGACTGCACGCGCAGCACCTGGCCGACCGGGATGCCGAAGGCGTCGGCCTGCACCATCGCGCCGACGAAGGTGCGCACGTCGGGCAGGTCGGTGCGCTCGCCGACCGAGCGCAGCGCCTCGGCACGACCCCGCCCGATCTGCATCTCCTGCAGCATCCGCGCGAACTCGTCGGACAGCGGACCCTCGGTGTTCTTGGCGACCTGGGCCACGGCGGCGTCGAAGCCGAGGCCCGACTCCACCGAGATGGTGAGCAGGTCGATGGCGTCGGCCAGCGCCTTCTGCATCAGCTCGTTGCGGTCGTGCGCCCGCTGGTAGAGGTAGAGGTCCGGCGCGCTGTAGCCGACCAGGGCGAAGACGACCACCAGTCCCAGGGTCACCGGGAAGGACACGCCCATGAGGACCAGCAGCAGCAGCGAGGCGACGAGGAAGACGAGGAACCCGACCACCTTGCCGGCGATCACCCGGTCGACGGTCCAGCCGGGCGGGTTGCCGGCCTTCTCGAGCTTCTCGCGCACCCGCAGGTGGGCGTCGGCCGGGCTCATCCGGCGCCCCAGGCCCTGGGTGCGGGCCAGCAGCGGCACCAGCACCCGCTCGGCGAAGGAGGCCTCGCTCTCGGCGCGCATGTCCTCGGGGAGCGAGGTCATCGCCTCGAGCACCTGCAGCGACCGACCGACGCCGGTGGCCTCCTTGGTCAGGCCGCCGACCGCCCCGAGCACCAGGAACAGGCTGAGGAAGATCAGGCCGATGCCGCCGACCAGCACGAGGGTCGTCACACGTCCACCTTCGCGACCTTCAGCATCCAGGTGAAGCCGACCACGAGCAGGACGGCCATCACCCCGAGCAGGAAGTAGCCGATCGTGGTGGTGAAGAAGACGCTCACGTAGTCGGGGTTGCTCACCGAGAGGTAGAGCAGGAACACGGGCGGCAGCGCGCCGAGGATGTACGCCGAGAGGCGGCCCTCCGCGCTGAGGGCGAGCACCTGCCGGCGGAGGTACTCCCGCTCACGCAGCGTGGCCGCGACCTGCAGGAGCAGCTCGGCGAGGTTGCCGCCGACCTGGCGCTGGATCTTGATCGCCATGACGACCCACTCGAAGTCCTTGCTCTCCATGCGCTCGGCGACGCCGCCCAACGACTCCTCCAGCGGTACGCCGAGGCGGCTCTCCACGATCACCCGGCGGAACTCCCCGGCGATCGGGTCGGAGCCCTCCTTGACGATGGTGTCCACCGACTGGGCCAGCGAGAGACCGGCCGACAGGGAGCCCGACATCAGCTGGAGGGTGTCGGCGAGGCCGGAGGCGAAGGCCTTGAGCCGCCGCGACTTCCGCAGCCCGAGGTAGACCCACCCGCCGGCGGCGCCGAGCGCCAGGAACACGAGGGCGAGCAGGATGTTGCCTCGGCTCAGCAGCATGCCCAGCACGGCGGCGAGCACGGTCACGCCCGCGTGCACGAGCAGCCACTCGGCCGGCTTGAGCGACATCCCCGCCTTGTCGAGGCGGGCCGCGATCCTGGCCTCGAGGCCCTGGTTGCCGGCCAGCGCCTTCTCGGCGACCTGGCGGGCCTGGGCGCCGAGCCCCTGGTCGGCGGGGGCCTGGTCGCGGCTCTGCGGCGCGCCGTACACGCCGTAGGCCTCGAGCTGCTTGCGCAGCTTCTCGTCCTTCGACGCGCCGGGACGCACCACGAACAGCGCCACGACCATGCCGAGGAGCCCGAGCCCGATGGCGCCCACACCGACGGCGACGGCGGCCGGGGGGAGGTCGATGCGCGGGCCGGCGGCGGCGACCGGACCGGTGGCCGCGGGGGCCTGGACGGGCTCGGCCGCGGGCTCGGCCGACCCCACCGTCAGGAACGCGCTCGCGGTCACGGCCCGCCCGTCGACGGGGAGGGTGACCGTGACGTCGGCCTGCGGCTCGGTGCCCTGCGGGAGGGTGACGTCGACGGCGAGCTGGCGACGCAGCGCGTCGGCCTCGCCGGCGAAGGTGGCGCTCAGCGAGGCCGGGTCGGCGTCCATGACCTGGCCGCCGCCGGCCCGGGCGATCAGCTGCAGCGGCTGGCTGGCGGCGTCGCCCTGGTCGAGCGAGACGACGTCGACGGAGACGTCCTCCTGCTCGAGGGTCCTGAGGACCTCCGAGAGCGGCGTGTCGGTCGTGTCCTTGCCGTCGGAGAGGACCAGCAGGCTGCGGGCGCCCTGGCCGCCGCTGGCCTCGACCGCGCCCAGCACGCCGTCGTAGAGCGCGGTGTCGCGGGTCAGGGTGAGGCCGGCGACGGCGCGACGCAGGGCGGCCCGGTCGCGGGAGGGCTCCACGAGGACCTGCACGTCGTCGTCGAAGGAGACCAGCCCGACGGCGACGTCGGGCGGGGCGGTGTCCAGGAAGAGGGCGGCGGCACGCTTCGCGGCGGCGATGCGCTCGCCCCGCATGCTGTTGCTGGTGTCGATGGCCAGGACCGTCGTACGCCGCACGTCGGCGTTGCCGGTCGCCGCCGCGGTCGTCGACCGGGCCGCCTTCCCGGCGACCTCGACGTCGACGCCGCCGACGTCGACGGTGCCGCTGGCGGGCACCGAGACGAGCAGCCTGACCCCGCCGTCGCGGACCTCGGCGTGGTCGATGCTCGCCCCCGCGGGCCCGGACGGGTCCGCGGCCGAGGCGGGAGCGACGACCGCCAGCGCCAGCAGGGAGCCGAGCGCCGCAGCAGCGAGGCCGGGGCGCAGGCGCCTCACCGGAACCCACCGCCGGTGGAGAAGACCCGGGGGTCGACGGTGACGTTGTTGTGGGCCATCTTCTCGAGGAACTTCGGGCGCAGGCCGGTGCTGCGCAGCGTGCCGAGCGACTTGCCCTCGGAGTCGAAGCCCGCGGAGTTGTCGAACAGGAAGACGTCCTGGAGCGTGATCACGTCGCCCTCCATCCGCTCGACCTCGGTGACGTGGGTGATCCGGCGGGTGCCGTCCTTGAGGCGGGCCTGGTGCACGACGAGGTCGACCGCCGACGCGATCTGCTCGCGGATGGCGCGCACCGGCAGGTCCATGCCCGCCATCAGCACGAGGGTCTCGAGGCGGGAGCAGGTGTCGCGGGGACCGTTGGAGTGGACGGTGCAGATGGAGCCGTCGTGGCCGGTGTTCATCGCCTGGAGCATGTCGAGCGCGGAGGCGTCGCGGACCTCGCCGACGACGATGCGGTCGGGCCGCATCCGCAGCGAGTTGCGGACGAGGTCGCGGATGGTGACCGCGCCCTTGCCCTCGATGTTGGACGGGCGCGACTCGAGCCGCACGACGTGGTCCTGCTTGAGCTGCAGCTCCGCGGCGTCCTCGATGGTGACGATGCGCTCGTCGGAGGGGATGAAGGAGGACAGCACGTTGAGGGTGGTGGTCTTGCCCGCGCCGGTGCCGCCCGAGACCACGACGTTGAGCCGCCCCCGGACGCAGGCGTCGAGGAAGTCGGCCGTGCTCTCGGTGAGCGAGCCGAAGCGGATCAGGTCGTTGACCGTGAGCGGGTCGGTGGCGAACTTGCGGATCGTCAGCGAGCTGCCGTCGATGGCCAGGGGCGGCACCACGGCGTTGACGCGGCTGCCGTCCTGGAGCCGTGCGTCGACCATGGGGGAGGCCTCGTCGACGCGACGTCCGATGCGGGAGACGATCTTGTCGATCGTGCGGCGCAGGTGGGCCTCGTCCTTGAACGTGCCGTCGGTCTTGGTGAGCTTGCCCTTGCGCTCCACCCAGATGTCGTAGGGCCCGTTGACCATGACCTCCGCGACGTCCTCGTCGCGCAGGTAGGCCTCGATGGGGCCGTGCCCGAGGATGTCGTCGGAGATGTCCAGCGTGATCCGGTCGCGGTCGGCGCGCGTCAGCGGCCGGTTGGTGGCGGCCAGCACGTCGGCGAGCACCACGTTGACCTTGGCGGCGAGGTCGGCGGCCGTCATGTCGCTGTCGTAGAGCTGCGGTCCGAGCTCCTGCAGCAGCTCGGAGTGGACGTGCTCCTTGAGGTCCTGGAAGCGGTTCTCGGCACCGTTGCGGGCCCCGTTGGCCTCGGCCATCGCGGTGAGGCGGGACGGGGTGGGGGCCGCGGGAGCGGTGACGGCGCTGCCCTCGGAGGCCGCCCGGTCGGCGTCGGCGTGCCGCGTCGGAGCGGCCGGCGGGGGTGCCGCGGCGGTCGGCCCGGCGGCGGTGTCGGCCGTGGCTCCACCGGCCCGGCCGAGGGCGGCGATGCGGTCGCTGAGGCTGCTCACGAGGTCTCCTTGCGACGGCGGCCGAACAGGCCGCGACGTCCCTGGGCCCCCGGTGCGGAGGCGAGGGCGAGCTGCCCGGCCACGGTCGGCACGAAGCCCGTGATGGCCCGGGAGACGGGGTGGTCGGGCTTGGCGTGCACGATCGGGTCGCCGTGGTTGGTGGCGCTGGCCACCGCCGTGGCGCTGGGCAGGGTCAGCGCGACCGGCATGCCGAGGATGCCCTCGACGTCGGAGGCGGTCAGGCCGACCTCGTCGTCGGCGCGGTTGAGCACGAGGTGGCGGCGCTCGACGAGGTGCAGCAGGTCGAGCGTCTCCAGCGCCACCTTGGCGTTCTTGACGGTCGGCACGTCGAGGGTGGCCACGATGATGCACTCGTCGGTCTCGTCGAAGGCGCCGAGCACCTGGTCGTCGAACCCGGGGGGCGTGTCGATGAGCACGTGGTCGAAGCGGTGCCGCAGGGTGCTGATGATCCGGCGCACGAGCGCGGGGGTGATGCGGTCGCGGCCCTCGGGCTGGGTGGGCGCGGCGAGCAGCTGCAGGCCGCTCGGGTGGGAGGTCAGCAGGCCCTCGAGCAGCGCCCAGTCGAGCCGGTCCTCGAACCCCGCCGCGTCGGCGATGGTGTGCTGCGGGATGACCTGCACCGTGATGGCGACGTCGCCGAAGGCGAGGTCGAGGTCGACGACGCAGACCCGCGAGCCCAGCTGCGTGAGCGCGAGCGCGAGGTTGACGGTCATCGTGGTCTTGCCGACGCCGCCCTTGGGGGAGAAGACGGTGAGGACGCGGCCCTCGTGCTCGGCGCCCTGGCCGCCGTGGATGGCCTGCCAGGTCTGCTTGGCGCGCGTGAGGGCGGCCCCGAGCGCCTCGGGGTCGTCGGCGGCGACGACGGCGCCGATGCCGGCCTGCAGCGCCTGGGCGTAGAGCTCGGGCTGCAGGTCGTGGCGGACCAGGACCACGCTCGTGGCGGGGTGCGTACGGCGCACGCGCTCGGCGACCAGGGCGGCCTCGCCCATCGCGATGCTGGGGCCGAGCACGACGGCCGGGTCGGCGCGCCGCGCCAGGCAGGCGTCGACCTCGTCGGCGCGGGTCAGGACCTGCGCACCGCTGCCCAGCGCGGTCGCCATGACGCCGGCGACGGCGGTGTCGAGCTCCAGCAGGAGGGTCATCGGGTGTCCTCGGGGGGAACGGGCACGGACGGGGGCACGGTCAGCGGAACAGGTTGTCGAGGTCGACGCCCTGCGAGGGAGCGACCTCGGAGTCGTCGTTGAGCAGGCCGAGGGCCAGGGTGCCGTTCTGGGTGGCGTACATGACCCGCTCGGCCTCGCGCTGGGTCACCGCGAGGGTCAGCAGCGTCTTGGGGAGCACCTCGGGCGCGGCGGCCGCGGCGTCCTCGCCCTCCGCCTCGACGGGGGCGGCGACGGGCTCGGTCGAGGTGTCGCCCAGCCCGAGCACCTGCACGTTGGGCAGCAGCAGTCGGCTGAAGGGCCCCTTGGCGTCGTTGCCGGCCATGAAGACCGCGACCCGGTTGCCGGGCTGCAGGAAGCCCGCGACGCGGGACGGGTCGTCGAGGTTGACCGAGATCGCGATCTTGCCCTCGGGGATGCCCAGGGTGGTCGCGGTGCCCTCCGCCGCGACGCCGAACTTGGTCTCGACGATCTGCTCGCCGGGGAGGATCTCGACCGTGGCGGCCATCTCCTGGACGCTCTCGAGCGTGGTGAGCGCGCCGGGCAGCACGTCCTGCGAGGACACCTGGCCGGTCGCGATCTTGCCGGCCGCCTGGGCGGCCTCGACCGTCTCGCCCACGGCGATCGGCTTGGTCGCCCGCAGCACGTTCACGGCCGCGTAGCGCTCGTCGGCGCGGCTGTCGGCGCCCTTGACGTAGAGGAAGACCAGCAACGTGCCGAGGGCGGCGACGAAGGCCGCCACCAGCAGCAGCACTTTCCTGCGATCCATGACTTCGACCTGCCTCGTGGTGCCGGGGAGGAGCAGGCCTCACCGGCCCTGCTCGTACGCCGGGCGCGGGGGTCGCGCCGACACGAGACAGCGTGCCCGAGTTGAGTCCGTTTTGTCCGTGAAATACGGACTCCGCAGATGGAAGCCGCTGGACGACTAGACCAGTGGGTCGCGAGCCCCGCCGTCAGCGCCGGTAGAGGGCGTCGATGTCGTCGCCGTGCTCGCGCGTGACGACCGCCCGACGCAGCTTCAGGCTCGGCGTGAGCTGCCCGCCCTCCTCGGTCCAGGTGTCGGGCAGCACCCGGAACGCGCGGATCGACTCGGCGCGCGAGACCGCCTCGTTGGCGGTGTCCACGCCGCGCTGCAGGTCGGCGAGCAGGTCGGCGTCGTCGAGCAGGTCGGCGACGCGCGAGGTCTTGTCGTGCTGCTCGGCCCAGCCGGGGAGGGTCTCCTCGTCGAGGGTGACGAGCGCACCGATGAAGGGTCGGCCGTCGCCCACCACGAGGCACTGGTCGACCAGCGGGTGGGCCCGGACGAGGTCCTCCAGCACGGTGGGGGAGACGTTCTTGCCGCCCGCGGTCACCAGGATCTCCTTCTTGCGACCGGTGATGCGGACGAAGCCCTCGTCGTCGATCTCGCCGATGTCGCCGGTGTGGAACCAGCCGTGCTCGTCCACGACCGGCTCCGGGGCGCCCTCGGAGCCCTCGGAGCCCTGGGAGCCGGGGTCCTCGCTCTGCCAGTAGCCGGCGAACACCTGGCCGCCGCGGAAGAGCAGCTCGCCGTCGTCGGCGACCCGCACGCTCGCTCCGGGGAGGGGCCGACCGACGGTGCCGATCTTCTGCGCGTCGGGGGTGTTGACCGTGAGCGCGGCGGTGGTCTCGGTCAGCCCGTAGCCCTCGAGCACCGTCACGCCGATGCCCCGGTAGAAGTGGCCGAGCCGCTCGCCCAGGGGTGCCCCGCCGCTCACGGCGTAGGCGCACCGGCCGCCCAGCGCCTCGCGCAGCCGGCCGTAGACGAGCCGGTCGAAGAGCCGGTGACGCAGCCGGAGCGCCAGCGGCACGCGACCGCCGTCCTGCGCGCGCGACCAGGCGATGGCGGTCTCGGCGGCGCGGTCGAAGATGCCGCCGCGACCGTCCGCGACGGCCCGCTGCGAGGCGGTGTTGAAGACCTTCTCGAAGACCCGGGGGACCGCCAGCACGAAGCTGGGTCGGAAGGCCCCGAGGTCGTCGACGAGGTGCTTGATGTCGGCGGAGTGGCCCAGGCGGACCCCGGCGCGGACGCAGCCGACCTGGATCACCCGGGCGAACACGTGCGCCAGCGGCAGGAACAGCAGCGTCGAGGCGGCCCGGTCGGCCGTGCCGGCCTCGTCGTCGCCCTCGCC